>CAVRMG010000038.1:0-182817 GCA_963721495.1 uncultured Actinomycetota bacterium
CTTGACGAATCGCCACCGGTCCAGCGCTGACCACGCCGCGTTAGGCGGGACAGCTCTCGTCAAGGGTTGCCAGATTTGTGATGAACTGCTGGCCGATCCGCGAGTAGTCCTGAACATGTTGCGGGGCGGCTGAAGCTTCGTTCGGGGCCGACCCGGCATCAACGAGGAACGTTTCAACGACTCCCACTGCCTCTTCGGCAAGCTTCGCCAGCGTACTGGCTCGCTCGCCAAGTGCTGGGTCTTGGACTTGTCCGGCTACATGGCCCAATTGCGATGCCCAATACCGATACTCGCTGATATCCGGTTCTGCACCAGTGGAGGTCGCAGATTTAACATGCTCGTGGAACTGGTTGTTCTGGGCAATCATGGATCGCACGGAGTCGCAATCAGAAGGGCGTTTCGAGATGACGAGCACAATGCAGACGGTGACGACGACAGCCACTACCAGTCCGCCCTCGATGAGCAACTTGCGGCGCGTCACCGCGGTCTGGTCATGATCGGCGGTGTCGAGGGGAGACCGCTCAAGCCACCAACCGGAACACCGCCTTGATACGTAAACTGCCCTCCGCAGCCATCAGGAAGGTAATAGGTCGTAGCCATATTCCTTGCCGACAACGACGCTATCTCGTTCAGGCCGATGGGTTTCCAGTCGTAATCGATGTGCGGGGGCGACGGTAGTCCTGCCAAGTCGCCTTGCTTGCCCCTCATGGAAACGTCACCGCTGAAGCTCGTCTGAGTATTCCGTTGGTACTCGTAGACGTTCTGAACCCAGCGCTCCTGCTGCCAGCGCCCATTCTCGAGAACCATCCGCGTGTACGTCGTTGCTTCCCTGCCTGCCATCCGAAACCGGTACTGCTCTTGGTATTGCGCATACGGTGGGTCAGCGGCCCAGTTTCTGCCTGGTGTATACCAACCCGTCGTCCCGCCTGTCTTTAACGGAGTCCCTTCCGGGAACTGGTGATACTGACGATTCAACGGAGGTGGTGTTGCTCCGGTGTAGGGAGGGGCGATGACAGTTGCCCAATGACCGAACCGTTGATCGCCGATGAACGGATTCGTGGGGTCAATTGGCTGCCCTGGAACGAGAGGCGGGGGTTCCTCGGGAATGTCGGAGTTGAATTCGACGCCGCGGACGGTGAGGAGGTCCTCGGGGCTGGCCGTCTGGCCGGATCGCTGACTGTCCAACGCTTGGTATTCCTCGCCGAGGCCGCGGATCCTCTCGCCGATATCGTGGGATTCGGCGTTGGATCGTTGGACGATCTCCCGAAGTTGCTCGAGGCCTCTCTGCGCGATCGCTATCCGCATTCGTTCACCTGCCTGGCCCTCGGGCACGCGGGCGGCGGCGTCGACAACCCGCTTCCGCACGTCGTCGAGATCGCGACGCGCCGGCGTCGACTAACTGCGCGGATCGATCGACTTCTGAGGCGAGGCGCTGGTCGAGCTCGGCAAGTTGTCCAATGAGCCGCCGGTGCTCGGTATTGGCCGCATCGTAATTGGTGGCCGCGGAACCGGACCACTGTGAGCCCGGTACAGCAGATTCGAGGCTGGCTTCCAACTGGTGTAGGTCGCCGCTGTGGTTGTAGTGCCCGCCGCTTACCGGAGTGCCATCCCCGAATGTCCGCCGTGTGTGCGACCACGTCGACAAGAACGCGTTGATGACGGTCACGGTCAGACCGTCGCTTCAGTGGCAACGGCGTCGGACATCAGCACACTCAGGTGCTGCCAGTAAATCCAGTCGGCGATCGCCGCGCGCTGATCGGCGGGATCGACGGCAGTGTGCGCGCGGTGCAGCGCCAGCTCCTGCGCGTGGTCGGCGTAACTCACGAACGCCGCCAGCTGCACGGCTGCACGGTCCGGCACGTTGCTCAAGAGCGGACGGAACACCTCGAACCACAACTGCGACCGCTGATCCCCGGGCGGATTGGCGTCGGTCGGAGGCGGAGGCAACAGGTCGGACAGACCCGAACCGCTCACCGCGGCCAACTTGATGGCGGCGTCGGGGGCGATCACCTGCAGGCGGTGCCTGCCCTCCATGGTCCCGTCCTCGGGGATGTCGTCGGGGCGCAGGACGATCTTGGGCGCGCCGGGGTCGAATCCCTTGAACTGGTGTTCGGTGGCGATGACTGCGCGCAGATCGGTGTTGTGGTGTTGGGCCCAACCATGAAGGGCGAGTACTGGATACGTCGCCCAGGTGCCGCGGACAGTCGCAGGGACACTCTCGTCGGCGGTGACCATCTTGACCTGTTCGGGCAGGTTCACGCCTGCGGGTATGTAGCCCAGGCCGTAGTTGTTGGCGACGACGATCGTTCCGTCTTTCGCCAGACCGGTGATCCAGAAGAACCCGACGTCGGTGATGCCGGCGTTCAGGGCGGCCCCAATGCGCTGAGCCAGCATCGCGGGATCGCTGCCGGTCGAACGGCGGCGCAGGGCACCGGCAGTCGCCGCGGCAGCGGCTGCCTCCCGCTGCGCGCGCGCGGCCGAAACCGGTACCGGCGCAGGGGCTCCCACGGTGCCAGCACCGGCTGCCGCAGCAGGTGCGACGCTAGGTCCGACGAGACCGCCAGATGCGACAGGCGCCGCAGGAGGTGGTGTCGGAGGGGGGCCCAACGGCATCGCTGGACCGGGTGCCGGAGCTCCGGTGCCAGGTGCCGGTGCCACCGGCGTTGCGGTGCCAGCACCGGTCGGGCCGGACGTTGCGGGTGCCTGTGTTGCCGGTGGCGGAGCCGGGGTATCCGGCATCGGTGGTGGCGTGGGGTGGGTAAGGGGTGCCGAACCCATCGGAGTCGATGGCTGTGTCGGCTGAATCGGAGGTTGCGAGGCGGCCTTCGATGCGGCGTCCGCCATCGCCTGTTGGAAGTCGGTCAACTGCTGCTGTGGTGTTACGGGTATCGAACTGGCCGTACTTGGTGCAGTCGGCGATGTCGGGGGCGTGATTCCGCTGGATACTGGACTGGGAGTCCCGACACGCGGCGCTGAGGGAGCAGCGGGAGCCCCGGGAACGCCTGGCATTCCAGGGATTCCGGGGCCCGCTGGTCCCGCGGGACCAGCGGCAGGTGGAACTTGGACTGGCACTTGCGGCGCAGGCGGCTGCGATTTCGTCGCTCGCACCGGTTTCGACTGGGTCAAGAACGGGGCTGGATCGGTCGGAGTTGGCGCGGGATTCGGACGGGGCATCGCCTTCGCCTCCAGGCGCCCGATAGTCGAGGATCGAGGGGCTCAAGCAATGGTGGGCCGCCAGGCAAAGCTTCGGATGGTTCTCGCCGATCCCGGTCATACCGGGATCCATGATGTTACTGACGAGCTGTACCAACGTCGTCTCCTGCTGATCGCCCGGACCGGACCCTTCTGTTTCGTTGTCCAGCATTGTCGTCGTTTCGGACGGAGGCGGCTTTCCGGAGATCGAAAGTCCCTCGCGCTCAACGACATCCGCGCAATCCCGTCGAGCCTTGTCGATGATCTCCTTTATTCGGTCCGTCTTCTTGTCTTCTGGGATGTCGGTGCTGTTGAGGACGTCTTGAATGTCACCGTTCGCAGTGGTAACGATGTCAGTGATGGCGTCCTTCGCCCTCGTGACCGCTTGGTGACTGTCTGAAAACACCCGTGCAGAGGCCTTGAGTTTGTTCTTCACCGACTCAAGATCGTTGATGCGCTTGTCCAGCGCTCGCCAGGCGGCCGATGCTCCTATGCCCGACCAGGGGGCGGCTCCCTCGAACAGCGTGGAACGCTCGCCTTTGGCTGAATCCCAATGATTCTCGACGGTTTCCGACGCCGTCTTGAAGTTCCGTGCGCATGTATCGAGAACTGTTTCATCGACATCCGGCCACGCAGACGGAGAGGTCAAGCCGTGTGGGTCCGGCGGCCTCGGAACGGCCATTGCCATCTACTAACCCCCGACGGCCTTGCAGGCTTCGTAAATCGTGGAGCCTGCCCTTGCCGAAACATTTGATAGATATGAATCGCCGGCCGTGTAGCTCGGGAGCGCGGCGGCATAGGCGCGGCGGTATTGCGCAGCGAGAGTCGCAAAGTCGCGCAATGTCGGATTGGAACTTTTCGCGCCCAAAGCCTCGACGTCGTCGGCGAAGGTCTCCATTTGGGGAATCACCGCATCGACGATCGAACGCTGTTCCGCGTTCCAGTCGCTCGCCCGAACACCTGGATCCAGCGCCTGCCACGGCCTCGTGTCGTCGGCGAACTGTTTTAGGAGGCGGTCCCATTCCGCGCAGGTCGGGTCCTCGGAAGTGAGATAACGCTGGGGGTTATCGGGATCAGTCAGCGGTGCGACGTCCGACGGCGGTGGTGGCGCGGAAACGAGCGGCCCTCGTGCTGCTGCTGAGCCATAGGTAATGGAACTGCAAATATTCACAAGCGTTATCGATGAGGCGGCGACAGTGCCCACCAGGTGGTTGTCCGGGTTTGTGTACGTCGGAAGTGCATCCACGTAGGCGCGAGCGTATGCGATGAATTGTTCGTACAGTTCGCGAACCACCCGATGCGGTGTCACCTTGACCAACGGGACGGTCTGATCGGCCGCGCTGCGCATGGCCTTGCTGACCTCGTCGTATTGCGCTCGTAGTTCTGGCGTCCACTCCGATTCTGGGATCGACAAATCGCGTTTCTCCCAGCCCTTCTTCTCAATCTGCACCAGTGTGTTGTTGATCGGAATCCACGCCGCGCAGCTGGGGTCTTCGGTGATGATGTTCGCAGGGCCCTTGTCTTCGGCGCTAGCCAAGCCGAAGGTGTCGCCAGTCGGCGTGGGACCCCCGTCGCCGCCGCCGTCTCCGAGTGACCGAAATCGTCACTGCCGCAGTCACTCCGATAACGACCAGCAGTGCAACGCTCCGAGCCCCCACTTCCAACCGTTGCCACGCTTCTTCGGTGGCGGGCCGGCGGCCCATGGCTGCTGCGGCTGCCACGGCTGCTGGGGACCCGGATAGCCTTGCGGCGGAATGGGATTCCCCGGCGGAGGCGGAGGCGGACCATCAGGCGGAGTCGGTGGATACGGCGGACCGTCGGGCGGCTGAAAGCTCACAGCGCGATCTCCGGCGAGGACTCAGCCGGACGCGTCGGCGCAGGCCTCGACTCCTCAGGTGTCCGGGTTGGGGCGTCCGGCCGCTGTTGCTCAGGTGCCCGCTCGCCGGCTCCGTCGCCGGGTGCCGCCTGATCGGACTGAGACTCCGGCTTTTGCGCCGACTCGTCGGGGGACTCACCCTCCGTCTGTTCCGGCGCCTGCGGATCTTCGCCTTCAGGCTTCTCCTCATTTTCACCGGCCATCTCCGACATTTGACCGGCCTGCTGCACGGCGCTCTGAACGCCTTGCATAATCGCCTGTGGAATCGCTGCGGCCATTCCCGCCAATTGCATCGGAATCTGAGCGGCCTGTTGAGCCAACTGCATCGGCATCTGCATCATCTGGCCCATCTGGCCGGCCTGCTGCCCCGCACTCGCCGCCTGCTGTCCAGCCGAGCCCGCAGACCCAGCCGCCGACGAGGCTTCGCCCGCCGTCCCGGCACCGCCGCCTGCCGATCCACCACTGCCGACACCCGCGGCATCGTCGAACAGGCCCAAGCGCTGGAGGATCTCCTCGGCGATCTGCCGGTCGGTGATGTCGTACTTGTCCGCGGCGTTCAACACGTTTTGTGCATACCGCGTCAGCGCATCCTTGGTGATCGGCATCTGAGCCACCACCGGGTCGACCACTTCGGCGACCTTGCCGGCGATCGCCGTCGACAGGGCATCGCCGCCGGGCGGCCTGAAAGTGGCCGGCGGTTCGGGGATCAAGCCCGCGATGGTCTGCAATCTGCCCCCGGACTCACGGACAAGGCCGGTATCGACGCGCAAGTCTTCAGTCATTGTCACTCCGCACAGCGATCAACTCCGCGCTGATCGAATGGCAATCCCCCTCAGACGTCACCACGAAAATGCTACCCGAACAGCAACACCGCCTTCCGCACCAATCCGACTGGCTTCGAGCCGATGAAATGTGCCTGCGGCACGGCCATCTACCAGGCACGGGACCTCCGTGAGCACACGTTGGAAGAGTCACCGAATGGCACCGATCCCGAGCGGTGCGTTCGCCGGCCAAACCGAGAACACACCCGTGCTCAGCAACCATTTTGAAGAATCGCGAATTGGGCGCGGCCGAATAACCGCGTTCGTCACGTCGGCTCATCGTCCGGCAAGTCCGCGGTGATTTCCATGACCGCTGCGTCGATGCGTTCCCGGTCGGTTTCGATCGACTCCGTCGCCGCGGCTGTGGCCTTCTGCAACGCCTCGTTGAGTCGCTGCCCGACCGTTTCCGCCCCCAGTCGGAGCAGACCGTCTTCGATGAACGTCCCGGTGAGGTGATGGTGTCCGTTGAGGGTCACCTCGACAGTCTCGGCTTCGTCGGTGGCCGTGAACGTCTGGCTGTTCATCTTGTGCAACTGCTCGTCCATAAGCGACTGGAGCCGCTGCGCCTGCTGCAGCACGGCAGCCACTTCCGGGTGCATCTCCTCGGTCACTTGGCTTCCTTGCCGTCCTGCACATCCTTGCGCCGGCGATTGCCGACGACCGCCTCTGTCCACGGACGGTCCTCGGTGTACAGGTCCTCGTCGGGTGCCAGGCGCGGATCGCGCCGCTTCTCCTTGCCTCCCTGCCCCTGCCCGGCGCCGTGCATGGGCGCCATGCCGCCGCCCATCCCGCCTGCCATGCCACCGGTCGCGGCTGCTCCGGGTGTGGCCCCCGCGACCGGGACAGCCGGACCCGGCGCGACGGTTTCGGCCGTCACTGCCGGGGACAGCGGCGATGATCCCATGCCGCCGCCCGCGCCGCCACCGCCGGACCCGCCCCTACCGGACGCCGCCGCGGGCCGCAGGCTCGGATCGGTGGGCAGCTTCGGTGTACTCGTCGGGGGCCCACCGCCGGGCATGCCGCCCGGGCTGCCGCTCGGAGCACCCCCGCCCGACGGCGCTCCACCACCCGACGGCGAGCCGCCACCGGAGGGTGCGCCACCGCCCTGTGGGGAGCCCGGCGCCGACTGTGGGCCTCCCAGCGACTCACCCATCTTCTGGGCCATCGCCGCCGGATCGCCGGCGGGTTGGCCACCGGCGCTACCTCCTCCGCCGTCGCCGCCAGGGCTGCCGCTGGTGGTCGTCGGGCCGGCAGCCCCTTTGAACGGTGGATCGGCGGGGCGAACCGGTGAGAACGTCGCGTTGCTCGCATAGTCCTGGCGCACCTCGTCAGACTCGGTCTGAAGCTCCTCCATCCGCTTCCGGATTTTCTCCATTTCCATCTGACCGGCGACGCCGCTGCCAACTCCTATTTGGTCGGCAAGATCCTTCATCCGCGCTTCCAGCTCGGTGTACTCCTTGTGGATCGGGTCGTGCGCGGTCTTCGCCTTGTCATGCGCCTGAACGACTTTCGATGCCGCTTCGGCCAGGTCGTACCACGCCTCGGAAAGCTGTGTCAGCCAACTGCCGAACGTGGTCATCCGGGCATAGGCGGCATCAGCGGCCTCACCTTCCCAGTCGCCCGGCGGGGATTTCGGCTTGTTGTTCTCGACGCGCTTGGACGCGATTCCCCATTGCAGCATCGCGGTTTTCAGTGACGTGCCGTTGTCGCCCGCGGTCAGATCGGCCTGGGTCTGGGGCACGTTGCTGTAACCACTCGCATTCAACAGTCGCGGAGTTCCCGACGGACTCGGGATCTCCGGCGGCGGTGTCTGCGGATCGGGAATCGTGATGGCTTCGACCGCCGACTGGCGTTCGGGATCCTCAATCGCCTTGCCATAAGCCTCGTCGACCTTCTGGTAGGCCGCCGCCGCGTTCTCGAGCATCTCGGC
The DNA here is from genome assembly GCA_963721495.1 of uncultured Actinomycetota bacterium. Taxonomy (GTDB): domain Bacteria; phylum Actinomycetota; class Actinomycetes; order Mycobacteriales; family Mycobacteriaceae; genus Mycobacterium. Next base: position 7,820 of record CAVRMG010000038.1, read on the forward strand.
GATACGTCGGTTCTCGACCTCGGCCCAACCCTCGAACTCGTTCAGCGACCGCGCGTTGTCGTTGAGGTTGGCGACCGCGTCGTTCGTGGAGGGAAGCGCATCCGGCGGCGCCACCGCTTCTTCGGCGGGGTTGTGCCAGTTCTGTCCCTTCATCTCCGTGGCCTGGCTGGTGAGGGCAGTGGGCTCCACCCGTTGTACATCGCCCGCCATGGCTATGCCTCCGTCCGCCCAGCCGGTCGCGTCAACTGTCAGCCCTCCAGAACCATCTGGTAGCGGCTTTCCTCGCGCGGATTGATCAATCGGATGGGCAGCTGTCGATGCCGCGGCGTTTCGATGAAGTTGTCGCGCAACACGACTCGCCCGATACCGGGATGCGGCTCCAGGTATGTCGTTGCGTTCGGCCAGGCCACCTTGGCCTCCTGCCCGATGTGTCCGTTGACGAACCCGGCGAACTCGGCGAACTGCGGTAGCAGGGTGACCACCGCGCCCGCGGCCGCCGAACGCACCACGAACTGGGTGAACAACCGCGCGTCACCCAGGTTGATGCTGACGTCGACGTCGTCGAACGGCATGTACACGGGGTAGCGGTCCGCCGTCTCGCCGACGAGCACGCCGGCCGACCCGATGGGCAGCTCGTAGTGGCGGTCGTTGACGGGGCTGATGCCGTACAACGCCGCGCGCTGTCCACCGAACAGGCACGAAAACCCACGCGGTGTAGCCGGATTCGCGAGTGTCGTCAACAGCACCGTGGCGGTCGGCGCCGCGCCGGGCCGAATGCGGACCCGCGTGATTGTGTGATCGGCGCGCGCTGACCACCAGACGTTCGGGCCGCCGTGTGCACTGTAGGCAGCGGTGAACGTGCTGCGGCCCTTGATGGACGACCAGGTTTCCCGCTCAAAGCTGATCTCTGTCGCCCTGTCGAAATCGTCGAAGCTGCGAACCGGGCGAGCGTCAATGCCGTTGCTGGCCAACTGATCTGCGATCCGCGTCGTCGACGAAACTAGATACCGGGCAAGCCCGGCGACCCCAGACTCCCGCCGCTGCGAGGACTTGCGTGTGTGTTCCGGGTCGGCTCGCAACACGATCCAGGTGCGCCGATTGGCCGGCGCCGGGTAGGGACCGACAACCTGTTCGTAGAGCCCGACCAGATTCGCAGGCGCCGTCTTGCCCACCCTGAAGCCCGAGGACACCACGTCGGCCTCGAGGTCCGGGCAGTGCGCCTCCACCAGTCGCTCAACGAGTCTGGTGTCGACCACGTCGTCGGTGAAGGCCTCGCCGTTGACGATGACTGTCGGCGTGAACGGCCGGGGGACAAGCTCAATGGCCGCGACGAGGTAATCATCCTGCCAGCGGACGGCCACGTGATCGCCGGGCATGACAGTGGCTCCGACCGCTGGTTCGGACGGCCGCTCGGGGACGTTGCGGTGACGTCGGCGCCATGCGAAGACCGCCGCAACCCAGCCGGTGGCCCGCCGGCCGCGAACGGTCAACACCGCAGCAAGAGCGATGATCACCGCCAGCGTGATGCCCAACCAGAGCAGATCAAGCTGAATGAACAGCAGGATGCACGCAGGGATCGAGTGCCGCCGCCCAGATGGCGTGGCCCGTCGTGAAGCGCAGCCCGAACAGGGACGAGATCTTGCTCATCGGCGCCTCAGAGCGCGTCGTGCCAGGGCGCCGAGTCCGAGGGCCAGGGCCAGGGCGACTCCGGTGACGACCACGGCGGTTATCGGTCCCCGGTCCGGCGGCGGAATGAATACCGGCGGCGGAATCTCCTTGACCTTGTAGGGCACCCGCTCAGGCCCCGCGGGTACGTCCCATGTCAGCGCGGCCACCGGATCGATGACGCCGGCACCAACGTAGTTGTCGACGCCGCCGCCCGGATGCCGCGAGGTCGCGGTGATCCTGTTGATGATCTGAGCGGGCGTCAGAACGGGGAAGCGTTGTTTGAGCAGTGCGGCGAGCCCGGACACGTAAGCGGCGGCGAACGACGTGCCGCTGATCGGGACCGGACCGTCCTGGCCCTGTAGCGCGTTGACCGGATTGCCGTCATAGCCGAGCGTGACGAGGTTCTCCGCCGGTGCCGCCGCACCCACCCACGGCCCGGACATGGAGAAGGTGCTCGGCTGCCCGTTCTGCGCGACGCCGCCGACGGTCAGCACGAGCGGGGAGTACCACGCCGGGCTGACGATCGTCTGCACCTGCTCCCAACCCCGGGGGTCGGCGGGTATCGCCGGGTCGGGCGGCGGATTCTGGCTGCAGTCCTGGCCGGTGTTGCCCGCGGCGACGATGATGACGGCGCCCTTGACGTTGACCGCGTAGTTGATCGCCGCGCCCAGGCCGGATTCGTTGATCGGCCTCGTCACCTTGTAGCAGGCCGATTCGCTGATGTTGATGACCTGCGCGCCGAGGTTGGCCGCGTGCACGACCGCGCGCGCCAGGCTGCGCAGCGAGCCGGCGGTCTGTGTGGTGTTCGGGTCGTTGGGGTCGCTGCGTGCGCCGACCGGCTGGAAGGCTTCTGAGGTCTGCCGCAGCGACAGGAGGCGAGCTTCGGGCGCCACACCGATGAATCCGTCGGTCGGGGCGGGGCGCCCCGCGATGATCGACGCGGTGAGTGTTCCGTGGGAATCGCAATCGGACATGCCGTCGCCGGCCTGGTCGACGAAATCCCCGCCGGGTCCCGCGGGCACCCGCGGCGAGCCGGTGACCCCGGTGTCGATTACGGCGACAGTTATCCCCGCGCCCGTTGCGAACTTTTGCGCCTCGCTGATCCGCAGGTAGTCGTTTGCCCAGGGCTTGTCCGCGAAATTCGCGTTCGGAAAGACCGTCGGGGCCGAGCAGACCCGGCGCTGTTCAGTCGGCTGATCGGGCCCGGTCTCGTCCGGCGGCACGGCCGCCGGATCGATCGTGGGCGGCTCGATCGCCGCTACGGGAGGAGCACTGACCAACGCCAACAACAGCGCTGCCAGCAGCACACCAAGGCGGTGCACCCGTTACGCACCTCCCCTGATGCGGGACCAGCTGGCAGTGTGCTGGCCAACCCGCAGCAAACCCTCGGCCGCCCCCCGGACAGCACAAATCTTCACGTCAAGCCAATTGGCTGTATGCACGCAGCCAATCTTAGAGGGCCGCTGAGGGGGGCAGGTCCGCAATCTTGTCCGAGTGGGGACAGCCGGTCGTCGGGCGGACGACTTGTCGCAGGTGGGGCCGACCTTGAGTGTGTGTTCCACTCTCCCATTACCGGGTACCTGACCAGCCCGACAAAGGCGATGTCGACCAACTGACGGGAGCTGTTCGACAGGCTTTAAGCGTCGAGGTCCTGCTGCACCAACTCGACGACGGTCCTGAGTACGTCCTCGTCGTCGGAGGCGACGGTCACTTGAGCACCGTTGCCCGCACCGAGGGTCATGATCATCAGCGCAGAACCGGCGTCGACTGGTTCACCGCCGTCCAGCGAGAGGGTGACGGGTACGCCGGCGTTCACCACGGCCTCGGCGATGATGGCCGCGGGCCTGGCGTGCAGTCCGATGGCCGAGCCGACGATGACGGTCTTAGCGGGCATGGGTGGTTCTCCTTCGGTGGTGGTGGACGAGCTCAGACGGTGGCCAGTGCGGGCGCGTCGTCGGCGGGCTCGACGCTGGGCTTGACGAATTGCTTGGCTGCGATGACGGCGAGCGCACCGGCGACGGTCCCGACGAGGATGGCGACGATGAACCAGAGCAGGTGGCCGATGGCGAAGAACACGAAGATTCCGCCGTGGGGTGCCCGCGAGGTCACGCCCGCCGCCATGCACAGCGCACCGGTGATCGCGCCGCCGAACATCATCGAGGGGATGACGCGGAACGGGTCGGCCGCGGCAAACGGAATCGCGCCTTCCGAGATGAAGCAGGCGCCGAGAAGCACAGCCGCCCTGCCGTTCTCCCGCTCCGGCTCACTGAAAAGTCGGGGCCGAACGAACGTCGCCACCGCCATCGCCAGCGGCGGCACCATGCCGGCGGCCATCACCGTGCCCATGATCTCGAACGACGCTGTAGTGGCGGCGGTGAGCCCGGCAGTGGCGAACGCGTAGGCCGCCTTGTTGACAGGGCCCCCGAGGTCGAAGCACATCATCAGGCCGAGGATGACGCCGAGCAAGACTGCCGAGGTTCCTGACATTCCGCCGAGCCAGTTGGTCAGGCCGGAAGTAAGCGCGGCCAGCGGCCGACCGAGCAGCATGAACATCAAGATGCCGACGATGAAGGAGGCGAACAGCGGGATGATGACCACCGGCATCAGACCTCGGAACCATTTCGGCACATTGCTTTTACTTATCCAGAGTGCGGCGAAGCCGGCGATGAGGCCGCCGACGATGCCGCCGATGAATCCGGCGCCGACGAACACGGCCACCGCCCCGGCGGTAAACCCGGGTGCGATTCCGGGCCGGTCGGCGATTGCGAACGCGATGTAGCCGGCGAGGGCAGGCACGAGGAATCCGAAGGCAAGACCACCCAGGCTGAACAGAACTGCACCGAGGTATTGCGCAAATCCACCGGGCGGCAGATTCCACAGCGAGTTGTTGAGCGCATACATGTGCGCGAACGACTCAGTTCCGCCGTCCGGTTTGTTGGCGATCGCGTAGCCCCCGAACAGGAATCCAAGCGCGATCAGCAGGCCGCCGGCGGCGACGAACGGGATCATGTAGCTCACGCCGGTGAGCAGAATCTGACGCGTGCGGGTGCCCCAGCCGACACCACCTGCCGGTGCCGCGCTCGGGGCAGACGGACCGGTGCCGCCCTCGACGCGGGCCGCGTTCGGGTTGTCCGCGGCGGCAAGCGCTTCGGCGACCATCTTGTCGGGTTCGTTGATCGCCCGTTTCACACCGGATGCGACGACGGGCTTGCCGGCGAAGCGGTGTTTGTCCTTCACACCGACATCGGTGGCGAAGATGACGGCGTCGGCCGCTGCGATCGTCGACGGCGCGAGAGGTGTGCTGCCCGAGGAGCCCTGCGTTTCGACGTGCAGCGTGGCGCCGGTCTTCTTGGCCGCGGCGACCAGCGAGTCGGCCGCCATATAGGTGTGGGCGATACCGGTCGGGCATGCGGTGACCGCGACCAGCGTCCTGGTCCGTTCTGGAGCGGGTTCCTTCACGGGAGTGGGCTTGTCGGGATTCAGCACACCGTCGACGAGTGCCACCACGTCGTCGGGCGTGGACGCTTGTCGCAGGGACTCCACGAAGTCCTTGCGCACCAGGGCGCGCGCGAGGCTGGACAGCAGCTTCAGGTGCTCTGCGCCGCCGGCTTCCGGGGCGGCGATCAGGAAGGCCAGATCGGCGGGTCCATCCGGTGCACCGAAGTCGACGGGCGGGTTCAGCCGCGCGAAACCGATGGAGGCGGTGTCGACGTGCGGTGAGCGGCAGTGCGGAATCGCAATCCCGCCCGGCAGTCCGGTCGCCGACTGCTCCTCACGCGCCATCGCTGCGGCCCGCAGTCCGTCGGCGTCCGTCGCCCGCCCGGCATCGGTGAGGCTCTGCACGAGCCTGCCGATCACCGCCTGCTTGTCTTCGCCTGCGTCGACGTCGAGCAGGACCAGATCGGTGGTGATGATCGAGGTGGTGGAACTGGTCATGGCATTACTTTCGTGTTGGTGGCGGGGGTGAAAGGGGCGACGGGGAGTACGCGCACGGCGTCGAGGTCGAGGTCGGTGGGCCACGGCAGCGCAGATCCGGGAAGCGCGGCCGCGGCGCTTCCGTAGGCGACGGCCATCCGCAGCCGTTGCGGCGGGTCGGCGCCGCCGACGTCGGCCCGGACGTATCCGGCCAGGGCGGCGTCGCCGGCACCGACCGTGCTCCGCGGCACGATGGGCGGCGGGGTAGCCAGCCAGCTGCCGTTGTCATCGACCAGCACGGCCCCGGCGGCACCGAGTGTGGCGAGCACAGCGCCGACCCCTCGATCAATCAAGCGGCGGGCCGCGGAGACCACGGGTTCCGGGTCACCTTGGGCGACCGCGGCTTCCAGTGCCTGAGGGGAGAACCCGAGCACCCCGGCGAGTTCTTCGGCGTTCGGTTTGATCAGGTCGGGGGCGGCCCGGTCGAACGAGTTGACCAGCGCAGTCAGCGGGCCTTCGGACGTGTCAACCGCGACCCGGCAGGGGAAGGGGGCGAGTGTCGCCACGATGTCCGCGTACCAGCTGTCGGGCATCCCCGGCGGGAGCGAACCCGACAACACAACCCAGGAAGCGGACTGTGCGGCGGCGACCACCGAGCGGGTGAGCGCGTCGACGGCGGCTGCATCGAGGGCGGCGCCAGGTTCGTTGAGTTTTGTTGTGGTTCCGTCATTTTCGGTGATCGTGAGGTTGGTCCGCACCGCGTCGACGGTGGGCACGCACCGAAACGGCACCGCGCCGGCGTGAAGGGCGGTGAGCAACGGGTCTGTGTCGGGTGCGGGCAGCAGTGCGACGGCGTCCACGCCGGCCAGCGTCAGCGCCCGCGCGACATTGACGCCCTTACCGCCGGCCTCGGTGGTCACGGAGGTGACCCGGTGCACCGTGCCGCGAGTCAGCGGCGTGGCCAGTGTGACGGTCCGGTCGATGCTCGGGTTCGGGGTGACGGTGATGATCACGCGACCACCACCTCAACGCCGTGCTCGGTGAGTTGCGCGCGATCGACGTCGCTGATTTCCGAGTCTGTGATCAACGTGTCGACGCTGGAGAGCGGAGCGAAGCTGACGAAGTCTTCCCGGCCGACCTTGGAGGAGTCCGCAACCACTACAACATAATTCGCCGAGTTCACCATGGCCCGCTTGACCGCCGCCTCGTCGCTGTCCGGAGTGGACAGGCCGTGGCGGACACTGATGCCGTTGGTACCGATGAACGCGATGTCCACGCGCAGCGAGTCGAGCACGCGCAACGTCTGCTCGCCGACCGCCGCATGCGTGATGCCGCGGACCCGGCCGCCGAGCAGTTGAAGGGAGACCGACGGCACCGCAGCCAGGCGGGCCGCGACCGACACCGAGTTGGTCACCACGACCAGCTCGCGGTCGGTGGGCAGGTGCGCGGCGACGCGTGCGGTGGTGGTGCCGGCGTCCAACAGGATGGTGGCGCCGCCGTGGGGCAGGAGGTCGGCGGCCGCCGCCGCGATGGCGTCCTTGTGCTCGGCCCGGGTGGTTTCGCGTTCACCCACACCGGCCTCGACGAGGTGGAGCGCACGCACCGGAACTGCGCCACCGTGGACTCGCCGGAGCACCCCGGCCTTGTCCAGGGCGGCGAGGTCGCGCCGGACCGTCTCGGTGGTGACGTCGTGGGCCTGCGCCAACTCGGTGACCGAGGCGCGGCCGTTGGCGATCACCAACGAGGCGATCGCTTGCTGACGTTCTTCGGCATACATGTGGCTCCGTATATGTGGGTATGGCCCCGAGTAGGTGTTGATTTAATTGGTTTTACTCCTGTTTGTGTTGACTTGTCAATCAATTCTTGTAACCTGGTTCACATGACTGCTTCATCTCCGCCCACATCACTTCCGTCGGGCAGTGCGTCCGCAGAGCTCCCCGCGGGCACGGTTCTGCGTGGCGTGCCGGTCGTCCCCGGCGTTCAGTACGCACCGGTGATCCGGCCCGGTCGGCTGCCCTCGCTCGACAGCGAGGTGGCCGGCGACGTGGCCGAATCCGACCGGTCCGCCGAGTCCGCCCGCTTCACGGCCGCCGCGTCCGCAGTCGCATCGCGGCTGCGTGACCGCGCGGCCCACGCGTCGGGTGCCGCGTCGGAGGTGCTGGCCGCGACCGCGACGCTGGCGCAGGATCGGGCATGGCTGGGCGCCGCCGAGAAACGCATCAATACGGGCGAGCCCGCAGTCCGCGCGGTGATCGGAGCTGTCGACCAGTTCGTCGACATGTTCACCCAGCTCGGCGGCCTGATGGCCGAACGCGTGACCGACCTGCGGGATATCCGCGACCGCGTGATCGCAGAACTCAAGGGCCTGCCCGAGCCCGGCGTGCCGGTGCCCGCTGCGCCGTCGATCCTGTGCGCCGAGGACCTCGCGCCGGCCGACACCGCGGGCCTGGACCCGGCGCTTGTCGTCGCGCTGGCCACGACGTTGGGCGGGCCCACCAGCCACACGGCGATCATCGCGCGCCAGCTCGGCATCCCCTGCGTCGTCGCCGTCGAGGGGCTCGACGCAGTCGGCGCCGACACGATGGTGCTCGTGGACGGCACGCTGGGAACGGTCACCGTCGCGCCCGACGCCACGGCCGCCGAAGAAGCTGTGGTCCGCGCACAGCACGACGCCGAGCGTGCCGCACGCTGGACCGGGCCCGGCGCCACCGCCGACGGACACGCGGTGGCGGTGCTGGCCAACGTGCAGGACGGCGCCGCGGCGCGGGCCGCCCGCGACACACCGGCCGAGGGTGTCGGCCTGTTCCGCACCGAGCTGTGTTTCCTGAACCGCGACACCGAGCCAAGCGTCGACGAGCAGGCCGGCATCTACGCCGAGGTGCTCGACGCGTTCTCGGGGCACAAGGTGGTCATCAGGACACTGGACGCGGGTTCTGACAAACCCCTGAAGTTCGCCGGGCATCCCGACGAGGCCAACCCGGCCCTCGGCGTCCGGGGCATTCGCATCGCCAACGGTAATCCCGGCCTGTTGGACCGGCAGCTCGAGGCCGTCGCCGCCGCGGGCCAGCGCACCGGTAACGCCCCGTGGGTGATGGCGCCGATGATCGCTACCGCCGAGGAGGCCAAACACTTTGCGGCACAGGTCCGTTCACGCGGGCTCGTACCCGGCGTCATGATCGAGGTGCCTGCGGCGGCACTGCTGGCCGACCGGATCCTCGAACACGTCGACTTCCTGTCGATCGGCACCAACGACCTCGCGCAGTACACGATGGCCGCCGACCGCATGTCGGCCGAACTCGCCACGCTGACGGACCCCTGGCAACCCGCCGTGCTGATGCTGGTGGCCATGGCGGTACGGGCCGGCGCCGCGGCGGACAAGCCCGTCGGCGTCTGCGGGGAGGCGGCCGCGGATCCACTGCTGGCCTGTGTGCTCACCGGCATCGGTGTGACGTCGTTGTCGGCGGCCGCGGCCGCGGTCCAGGGCGTCGGCGCGAAACTCGCTCAGGTCACGCTGCAGCAGTGCCGCGACGCGGCCGACGCCGTGCTGGCCACCGTCAGCGCAGCGGATGCGCGGGCGGCAGCGCTGGCCGTCCTCGGCTGAATCCTCGGCTGAGCCTGCGCGCGAGACGCAAAGTCGCCCTTAGGCCCCGGGGCGTGTCAGGCTCTTTTGCGTCAGCGCGCGGGGGAAACGGGGGCCGGAAATAAATCGGACTGCGGTCCGGTTACTGCTGGCATGCCTGCTATCACCGCTGACACTCTGACTCTGCCGCGGATCGCCGCGCCGAATCCGTCGGACACCGAGCGGCCCGTCCGCTCGATCACCACCGGCCCGCGGGGCTATGAGGGCGAGGGCTTTCCCGTCGTGCGTGCCTTCGCCGGGGTCAGCGCCGCCGACCTCGATCCGTTCGTACACATGGATCAGATGGGCGAGGTCGAGTACGAGCCCGGGGAGCCGAAAGGCACCGACTGGCATCCCCACCGCGGGTTCGAAACCGTGACGTACATGCTCGACGGACGATTCGCCCATCAGGACTCCTATGGTGGCGGTGGCCTGATCACCGACGGCGCCACGCAGTGGATGACCGCAGGGTCAGGAATCCTGCACATCGAGACTCCGCCCGCCGAACTGGTCGAAAGTGGCGGGGTGTTTCACGGTATCCAGCTGTGGGTGAACCTGCCGCGTAAGGATAAGTTCGCGACGCCGAGGTATCAGTCCATCGAGGGCGGCCAGGTGCAACTGTTGTCCTCCGACGACGGCGGAGCGCTGGTGCGTGTGATCGCGGGCGACATCGCCGGACACCAGGGCCCGGGTGTTACCCACACGCCGATAACGATGGCTCACACCACGATCGAGCCTGGGGGGCGGCTGAACATCCCGTGGAACCGCGACTTCAACGCACTCGTCTACGTGTTGTCGGGCCGCGGGGCGGTCGGCCCCGTGGGTCACCCGATCCACGAGGGACAGCTGGCCGTGCTCGGCCCCGGTGACCGGATCAGCATTGCAGCCGATCCCAGTCAAGATGCGCACCGGCATGCACTCGAAGTCCTCATCCTGGGCGGTAGGCCCATCCGCGAGCCCGTGGTCCAGTACGGCCCCTTCGTGATGAACACCAAGATGGAGCTCGTTCAAGCGCTCGAGGACTACAACGCAGGCAAGTTCGGCACCATCCCGCCGAATGCGCTTATGCCACACCGCGTTTGATGGCGCGTTCATCCGGGTGGGTCGTATCGCCCCGCGGATACAGCAGCTCCAGCTCGCCGAGATGCGCTGCGACGGTCACCAGCGGCAGCGCAGCGGCAACGGCGAGGTCGTCGTCGGCGGACTCGGCGCGCAGCGCGATCACGAAGTCATCGCTGATGGGTGCGAGCGCAGGCGCGGCGGTGTCGCCTGTGACCTGACGGGTGATCGCGTCCGTGTGGGTCTCCAGCACCTTGCGGGTACGTGCGTACACACCATGGGGCGGCGGTACGACGTCGGCGATCAATTCGGCGGCGGCGCGCAGCCGGATCGCGCGGTTCGCGGACCGCACCACAGGCGCTCGCACGTCGGTCGACCCACTGCTCTCCGAGAGGTACTGCCGCACAGCGTCGTCGACCGTACGGGAAGCCTCGAGCGCGTCGTGGCTCAGTGCGATCACCCGATCGGTAGCCTCCTCCGAGGCTCCGCGTGTGACGCGCAAGACGGCCGCTGCCAGAAACTTCGCGCCGACGGCGAAGGACTCGTCGATCGCCTTCGACACCCGCGTGCGTGCTCCGCGTGGCCACAGCAGGACCGACACCACGATCCCCACCAGGGCGCCGATGATGACATCCTCGATGCGGATCAGGCCGACGCTCCATCCGGTCGGGGCGATCAAATTGAAGATGATCAGCACCATCATCGTGAACGCCGCCTGGCCGGCGATGAACGATGCGACCTCCGGCACGAATGCGGAGCCGAACGCCACCACCGGCAGCAGGGTCCACATGACGACCGGATCGATGCCCACCAGTTCGATGACGATGGCACCCAACACGAATCCGATCGCGGTGCCGGCCACCGCACGCAGGACCCGGGTGCCGGTCGTCAGCGCGCTGCTGCGCAAGACGGACATCGCGCCCAGCACCACCCAGAAATCGTTGTCCAGCGGGAAGAGGTGTGTGACGGCGACGGCCACGGCCAGGCCGAGACCGGTGCGCAGACTGTTACGCAACACGACGGCTCTGGTGGCGAGGAACCCCTTGGTGATCGCCGCGACCGCCGTGGTCTCCGGCATCACCCAGTCCGCGGTGCCGGTCTGCGGCAGGCGGCGGCCGAGAACGCGCGCCCATACCGGACGGGCGTCGGCGGCCGCGGCATTGCGGATGATGCGTCCGGTCACTCCCACGGTCGCCGAGAAGGTGCGGCGGCCCAGCAGCTTTCGGCCGACGGCCAACGCAGCCGCGTCATCGGGCTCGCCGAGTATCGCGACGATGTCCTCGGCGTACCGGCCCCGTGCGACGGACCGCAGTTCGGCCAGGGCGGAGTTGAGGTCTGCGCCGCGGGCGGCACGTGCGGCGGGGTTGGGAACGCGCAGCACGGCAGCACAATCGCGCAGCACGCGGACCAGTGGTGGCTTCATGTCGCCCAGCAGTCGACCGGTGTCGTCGGTGATCCGGTCGGCCAAGAACCCGAGGTCGTCCACCACCCTGACCAACGCTCGACTGCCCGCGGTGAGCGCGACCGGGCGGAAGTCAGCGCCGAGGAAGCTCTCCCACAAAGCATTCATCGCACGCGTGGTCTCCTTGGCCGGTGCGACGCCCTCCAAGGCATCGGCCAGTCGGTTGCACACCCGGGCGGCATGCCGACGAAGGTCGTCGTGGTGGCGCGGCGGGAAGACGAACAACGCCGCGGGTACGCAGACCGCCAAAGCGATGAGCCAGCCGAGCAGGCGATCCGCGATGGGGCCGACCGGGGTGCAGGCCGGCAGCACGAAGGTCAACAGGGTGGCGCGCTGGCCGGCGGCGACGATCTCGCTGAGCACACCGGCGAACGTCACGACCACGCCAAGCACGAACATCACGGCGACGCTCACCCACGGATGGGGCGCCACCAGCGTGCCGAGGGTGATCAGAACCAGGCCGTTGAATCCCAGACCAGCGTAGGCGAGGGCACGCGCAGGGCGATTGCCGGGAAAGTCGACAAGGATCAGCAGAGCCACCGAACCGAAGATGGTGAACAGCGGCGTCTGCAAATCACCTCCGACGGCGAACCCGACGCCTGCCGCGACAGGAACCACGATGGCCGCCCGCGCGGCGCGTCGTAGCGCGTCGAACTCGGGGTCGCGCTGCCGAATTCGGTCAGCTGCGCGACGCCACAGGCTCGCCACCTCAGTGCGCAATGGTCTTGATGCCGACGACGAGCAGGCCGACGGCATTGAGCACGGCAAGCGTCGCGAGACACGAGATCGCCCCGTACAGGCGCTCACGAAGCAGGGCGACCACATGGTCGACCTCGACCGGAGATTCGTCGGTTGCGCGCGCCGGGTCACTCACCGTCGGGCACCGAGGCGAACCCGTCCGAGTCGAGGGCAACGCGCAGCTGGTCGGCGATCCACGCCAACGCGCCGGGGTCAGGGGGCAGCGCGGCCTGCTCATAGCCGACGAGCAGGTACACCGCCCACGCCGCGAACACCTGCGCCTGCCGCTCGTTCTTGAGAATCTCGAACGCCGACTCATACGTGATGTCGTAGCGTTGCCGGTCCACTGCGGCCTGAACCGAGTGCACATGCGGATCCAGGGAGCTCCACACCCGGATCGCCGCCTCCGCCCCGTGGGGAAGCCCCAGCCCGACCTGGATCATCTTGTCGATGCGGCGGCGCGGGTCCGTCTCGCCGCGCAGCGCCCGGATCACCAAGACAGTCCGCTGCTGCATCCAGTGCGTGACCAGTTCCTTGGTGTAGGCCGGCCAGCTGGTGAAGTAGTGATAGAAGGAACCGGTCGTCACCCCGAGGCGGTGACACACCTCCGCCAGTTTCAAGCCGCCGTAGCCGAGGTCGGAGAGCACATCGAGGCCGGTCTCGAAGTAGGACTCCCGAGAAACCACGCTGGCCATGGGACGGCACCCTAGTGGCTAACCCCATCGAATCTCTACGGCGAAGTTCGGCACAGTGTGGCCCGAATATTTGCTGACGGGCATGCCGAGTCACCTGACGGCCAATACACGGCAGACCGGCGGGTTGGCTGTGGCACAATTTGACCGTGCCGCAACATACCGCGAGTAGGGGCCCTGGCCGTCCGCCCGCAGCGAAGGCCGCCGAAACGCGGGAGCGCATCATACAAGCCGCCCGTGAGGTCTTCAGCGAACTCGGATACGACGCCGCCACCTTCCAGGCGATCGCGATCCGTGCCGATTTGACGCGCCCTGCTATCAACCATTACTTCGCAAGCAAGCGGGTGTTGTGGCGCGAGGTTGTCGAGCAAACCGACGCATCGGTAGTTAGCGCTGGGCGTGCGCGCGCGCAGGGTGAGACGACCCTGCTGAATCGGTTGTCCGCGTTTCTCACCGTGGCGATGCAGGCCGATTCCGAAGACCGTTCCGCGGCAGCCTTTCTCGTAACCTCGGTATTGGAGTCCCAGCGCCATCCCGAACTCAGCGGCGACGAGCACGACTCGCTGCGGACCTCGCGCGAGTTCATCGCCTGGGCGGTCAACGAGGCGATCCAGAACGGCGAGCTCACCACCGACACGGACGTCACCTACCTCGTCGAGATGCTGGTCGCCGTGATGTGGGGGATGGGCCTCTACGCCGGATTCGTGGGCAATCACGATGATCTCGCCGCGGTGGTGCAGCAGTTCCAGTTGCTGATGGCCAACAAGCTCTGGCAACTGAACCAGTAAGCCTTCGCACGGACGCTCCAGTCGTCCGGTGAGATCGCCCACATTTCGTATAGGTTGGCTAAGTTTTTAGATAGCATTGCGAACGACCTGATCCGCTTGACTGAGGGAGCTCGGCGATGAGTTCGTTGCGCACGCACGACGACACCTGGGACATCGAGACCAGCGTCGGTTCGACGGCCGTCATGGTGGCCGCCGCCCGCGCGGGCGAGACCGCCAAGGCCGACCCCCTGATCCGTGACCCGTACGCGGAGGTGCTGGTCGCCGGCGTCGGCACCGGTGTGTGGGACTTCGTTCGCAGCGAGGAGTTCGCCGCCAAGGTCGCCGAAGCCGACGCCGAGGTCGCCGCGATCTTCGAGCACATGGGCAACTACCAGGCCGTGCGCACCCATTTCTTCGACGCATTCTTCGCCGACGCCGCCGCGGCGGGCATCCGCCAGGTCGTGATTCTCGCGTCGGGTCTCGACTCGCGCGCATACCGGCTGGACTGGCCCGCCGACACGGTCGTCTACGAGATCGACCAGCCCAAGGTGCTCGACTACAAGGCCGCAACGATGGCCGAGAACGGGACGTCGCCGTCGGCCAAGCGTCACGCCGTGGCCATCGATCTTCGGCTGGACTGGCCGAACGCGCTGCGCGAAGCCGGTTTCGACGCCGACGCGCCGACTGCGTGGCTGGCCGAAGGTCTGCTGATGTATCTCCCCGCCGATGCCCAGGACCGGCTCTTCGAAGCGATCACCGCGCTGAGCGCGCCCGGCAGCCGCGTCGCGGCCGAGACCATCGGTGTGCAATCGGATGAGAGGCGCGCAGAGACCCGAGAGAAGTTCGACCGCATCGCCGCGCGGTTCGGGATGGAGAACACCCTCGACGTCGCCGAGCTGATGTACAACGACCCCGACCGGGCCGAGGTCGCGCAGTGGCTCAACGAACACGGCTGGCGCTCCAGCGCCGTCACCTCTGCAGACGAGATGCGCCGCCTCGGCCGCTGGGTCCTGCCGCCCGAGGAGTCCGACCAGGACGCGTTCTCGTCGTCGTTCGTCACCGCAGAGAAGTCCTGACTGCGGGCCTTCTAACGGCCCAACCGGTTGGTTAGGATCGGGTGTTCCTCGGGTCAGGAAGGACACCCACCATGACCACAGAATCCGTCGCGCCCGAATCCGTCGCGGCAAGCACCCCAGACATCCCCGGCACCGTTCGGAGGTTGCGGGACACCTTCGCCTCCGGCCGGACCCGCAGCCTGGAATGGCGTAAGCAGCAGCTCCAGGCTCTGGAGAAGATGATGCTCGACAACGAGGCGGCCGTCGCAGCGGCGTTGGAGAAGGACCTCGGCCGCAAGCCGTTCGAGGCGTGGCTGGCCGACATCGCCAGCACCGCGGGCGAGGCCAAGGACGCCGCCAAGAACGTTCGCAAGTGGATGCGCCGCAAATACCGCTTACTGGAGATGTCACAGCTGCCCGGTCGGGGATGGGTCGAGCACGAGCCCTACGGCACGGTGCTGGTCATCGGCGCGTGGAATTTCCCGTTCGTGTTGACGCTCGGGCCCGCCGTCGGCGCCATCGCCGCGGGCAACACCGTCGTCCTCAAGCCCTCGGAGGTGTGTCCGGCCTCGTCGGCTTTGATGGCAGAACTGGTGCCGAAGTACCTCGACAACGACGCGATCGCCGTGATCGAGGGTGACGGCGCCGTCAGCCAGGAACTCATCGCGCAGGGTTTCGACCACATTTGTTTCACGGGCGGCACCGAGATCGGGCGCAAGGTCTACGAGGGCGCCGCGTCGCATCTGACGCCGGTCACCCTCGAACTCGGCGGCAAGAGCCCCGTCATCGTTTCGGCCGACGCCGACATCGACGTCGCCGCCAAGCGCATCGCCTGGACCAAGCTGATCAACTCCGGCCAGATCTGCATCGCGCCGGACTACGTGCTGGCCGACGCGAAGATCCGCGACGAGCTCGTCGACAAGATCAAGGCCGCGGTCACGACCTTCGAGTCCGAAAACCCCGGCGGGAAGCGGATCGTCAACGAGCGCCACTTCGACCGGTTGACGACCTCGCTGGCGGCGACAAAGGGCAACGTCGTTATCGGCGGCGCCTCTGACGCATCGACGATAAGCATTCAGCCCACCGTCGTCGTCGACCCCGACCCCGCCGAACCGTTGATGACCGACGAGATCTTCGGTCCGATCCTGCCGATCATGACCATGCAATCCCTAGACGACGCAATCGGTTTCGTGAACTCCAGACCGAAGCCGTTGGCCGTTTATCTGTTCACGAAGACCAAGAGCATTCGCGAAAGGGTGATCAAGGAGGTCTCGGCAGGCGGCATGGTGATCAACCATCTCCTGTTCCAATTTTCCACCAACAAGCTGCCGTTCGGCGGTGTCGGGCCGTCGGGTATGGGCGCGTACCACGGAAAATTCGGCTTCGAGCAGTTCAGCCACAAGAAGTCGGTGATGACGAAGACAACCAGACCCGATGTGGGCGCTTTCATCTATCCCCCGTATACAGAGAAGGCTTGGAAGCTCGCGAGAAGGCTGTTCTAGAAAGGAACCCCATGCCAGGAGTGCAGGATCGCGTCATCGTCGTCACCGGCGCCGGAGGCGGACTCGGGCGCCAGTACGCGCTGACCCTCGCCAAGGAGGGCGCCAGCGTCGTCGTCAACGATCTCGGCGGTGCCCGGGACGGCACCGGCGCGGGTTCGGCGATGGCCGACGAGGTGGTCAAGGAGATCAAGGACGCCGGCGGCCGTGCCGTCGCGAACTATGACTCCGTCGCCGAGCAAGATGGCGCCGAGAACATCATCAAGACGGCGCTCGACGAGTTCGGCAAGGTCGACGGCGTCGTGAGCAACGCGGGCATCCTTCGCGACGGCACCTTCCACAAGATGGAGTTCGCGAACTGGGACGCCGTGCTCAAGGTCCACCTCTACGGCGGCTACAACGTGATCCGCGCGGCGTGGCCGCACTTCCGCGAGAACAACTTCGGCCGCGTCGTGGTGGCCACGTCCACCAGTGGGCTGTTCGGCAACTTCGGTCAGGCCAACTATGGCGCCGCCAAGCTCGGACTGGTCGGCCTTATCAATACGCTCGCCCAGGAGGGCGCGAAGTACAACATCAAGGCCAATGCCCTCGCACCCGTCGCGGCCACCCGGATGACGCAGGACATCCTGCCTCCGGAGGTCTTCGAGAAGCTCACCCCCGAGTATGTAGCTCCGGTGGTTGCCTACCTGTGCACCGAGGAACTCTCCGAGACCGCATCGGTGTTCATCGTCGGTGGCGGCAAGGTGCAACGGACGGCGCTGTTCCAGAACGAGGGCGTGACATTCACCGAAGTGCCGTCGGTGGATGACGTTGCAGCCAAGTGGGGCGAGATCACCGATCTGTCCGCGGCACAGCGCGCCTCGTTTTCGGTCGGCTGATATCGAGTGAAAGCGCTTGTTGCGCAGGAGCTTTGTGGACCGTCGGGATTGGCGTACACCGACGTAGAAGATCCAGCCGATGTCGGCGGCGAGGAAGCTGTCGTCGTCGACGTCGGTGCCGCCGGAGTCAACTTTCCCGATCTGCTGCTGCTGCGCGGCGAGTATCAGCTGCGCCTGGAGCCGCCGTTCGTTCCCGGCATGGAGGTTGCGGGCGTCGTGCGGTCGGCGCCGTATGAGTCGACCATCAAGCCAGGACAGCGGGTTTCGGCGTTCACGATGATGGGCGGGTACGCCGAGCGCGTCGTCGTGGCACCGGACAGCGTGCTGCCCACACCCGATGACATCGACGACGCGCAGGCAGTGGCTCTACTGGGCAACTACTACACGATGTATTTCGCGCTGGCCCGCCGCGGTGCCCTGCGGCCCGGGGAGACGGTGCTGGTGCTCGGCTCCGGCGGCGGCATCGGCACTGCGTCTGTGCAGATCGCAAAGGCGTTGGGCGCGAGGGTAATCGCGATGGTGCACCGCCCGGAGGCCACGCAGTTCGTCGAGTCACTCGGCGCCGATGTGGTGCTGCCGCTGACCGACGGCTGGCTGCAGGCGGTCAAGGATCACACCGGCGGCCGTGGCGTCGATCTAGTGGTGGACCCGATCGGCGGCGAGGCGTTCGACGACGCGATCCGGGCGCTGGCGACCGAGGGGCGACTGCTGGTCATCGGATTCGCGGCAGGCGGCATCCCCACGGTCAAGGTGAATCGACTGCTGCTGCGCAACGTGAGCGTGGTCGGCGTGGGCTACGGCGAGTTCGTGAACCGCACACCGGGCGCCCAGTCCCTGTTCGGGTCCGGTGTCGCGAAACTCGTCGAGGCAGGCCTGAGGCCGCCGCCCCCGGTGCGGTTTCCACTGTCGAAGGGCGCCGATGCCCTGCAGAGCCTGGCCGACGGCGGGGTGCTCGGCAAGGTCGTGCTGGAGCCGTGATGAGCGCTTGCGCGAAGAACAGACGACGCTGATGAGCGCTTGCGCGAAGAACAGACGACGCTGATGAGCGCTTGCGCGAAGAACAGACGACGCTGATGAGCGCTTGCGCGAAGAACAGACGACGCTGATGAGCGCTTGCGCGAAGAACATCGGGCGATGAGGATGCCGCGGGCATTGGCCTTCGACGTGTTCGGCACCGTTGTCGACTGGCGCTCGAGCATCATCGGTGAACTCGAGGCGTTCGGCAAAAGCCATGGCGTTGCAC
The DNA here is from genome assembly GCA_963721495.1 of uncultured Actinomycetota bacterium. Lineage (GTDB taxonomy): Bacteria > Actinomycetota > Actinomycetes > Mycobacteriales > Mycobacteriaceae > Mycobacterium. The sequence continues at coordinate 26,415 of CAVRMG010000038.1, forward strand.
AGGATTGGTCGACCTTCGCCGACAACTGGCGCAAGGGCTATCTGCCGGCGATGGACCGGGTGCGTCGCGGCGAGCTTGCCTGGACCAGAATCGACGACCTGCACCGCATGATCCTCGATGATCTGCTGCGCGACGCGGGGATCACGTCGGTCAGCGACGCGGACGTCGACCATCTCAACCGCGCGTGGCACCGCCTCGATCCGTGGCCGGACAGCGTCACCGGCTTGGCGCGCCTGAAGGAGCGGTTCGTCATCACCACGCTGTCGAACGGGAATGTCTCGCTGTTGACGAACATGGCCAAGCGGGCCGGACTGCCGTGGGACTGCGTGATCTCGGCGGAGTTGTTCCACCACTACAAGCCCGACCGGGAGGCGTACCTGGGGTGTGCCGACCTGCTGGATGTGCCGTCGGGTGAGCTGATGCTCGTCGCCGCCCACCCCGGCGACCTGCGAGCCGCACGGGACGCGGGGCTGATGACCGCCTATGTCGACCGCCCGCTGGAGTACGGCCCCAATCAGCGGGCTCACAGGATCGAAGACGGTGAATTCGACGTCATGGCAACGGATTTTCCGGACCTCGCCGACCAACTCGGTGTGTGAGCAGGCGGCGTAACGTGGAAGCGTGACCGACCATTTGCACACGGAACTGCCACCGGCACTGCATCGGGCGTTGGAGCTTCTCACCGACCCGCCTGCCGATCCCGACGTCAGCAAGGGCTACCTCGACCTGTTGACCGACGACGTCGTCACCGACGTGGCGCCGCCCAGGAACACCGGGGCCATCCAGGCGGTCTGGGCGTCTCGAATCGGGTCGATGCTGTATGACAACGCTCAGTCGTTGGCACGCAGATTGGCCAGCCTGTGGCGGCTGCCCGTCGACTGGCTGGACATCCCGGCCGGCGGCGTCGCCTTGGACGTCGGCAGCGGTCCGGGCAACGTGACCGCACAACTGGCGAGCGCGGCGGGCCCGGACGGGCTTGCGCTCGGCATCGACATCTCCGAGCCGATGCTGGCCCGCGCGGTCGAGGCCCAGGCGGGCCCCAACGTCGGCTTCCTGCGGGCGGACGCCCAGCAGCTTCCCCTGCGCGACGAGACGGTCGACGCGGCCGTCTCTCTCGCCGTGCTGCAGCTGATACCGAACCCGGCTGCGACCCTCGCCGAGATCGCGAGGGTGCTGCGGCCCGGTGGTCGGATGGCCGTCATGGTTCCGACTGCGGGCGCCGTCGGACCGCTGTTCCGCCTGCTCCCCGACGGCGGTGCCACCTTCTTCGGTGAGGACGAAATCGGCGACATCCTCGAGGGCCTCGGCCTCGCCGGCGTGCGGACGAAGAGCGTCGGCACCTTCCAGTGGGTGCGCGCGCGACGGCCGTGACGCCACTAGCGGCCGAGCCGCGAATCAGGCACTAGATTCGTCTCGTGGGCACCGGCGGCATCATCCTCGTAGCGCTGGCCATCGCCGTCGGCATCGTCGGCATCGTCGTGCCGCTGCTGCCGGGCACGCTGCTGGTGTTCGGCGCTATCGCGGTGTGGGCCCTAATCGAGAACAACGTCGCCGGCTGGGTGACGCTCGGTGTGGTGGTCGTCCTGCTGGGAGCGTCCACACTGATCAAATATCTGTGGCCGATGCGCCGGATGCGGGCCGCCGACGTGCGCACGCTGAGTCTGGTGGCGGGCGCGGTGCTCGGCATCATCGGCTTCTTCGTGATCCCGGTCCTCGGCCTGGTGATCGGCTTCGTGCTGGGTGTGTACCTGACCGAATTGGCGAACCGCCACGACCAGCGGCTGGCGTGGACGTCGACGAAGCACGCCGTCAAGGGCGTCGCGTTGTCGATGGGAGTCGAGCTGGCGGGGGCGTTGCTTGCCACCGTGGCGTGGGTCGCCGGCGTGTACGTCACTCAGTGACCGCCGGGAACGCGAGCGTCGGCGGCTAGCCATCTCGAGTGTGGGGTTGTGTCACGCCAAACGCGGCATGACCGTGTCACAACCCCACACTCGAAGCCGAGCGTTAGCGGCTAGCCCAGCAGCGAACTGCGTAACCGATCCAGTTGCTCGGCAGTGACGCCAAGGGTTTCCAGGTAGTTGGCCAGCGATCCGTACTTGTCGTCGACGACGGCGCGCGCCGTGTCCAGATACACCTCGCGGACGCCGAGCACCTCTTCGGTGAGCCGCGCCTCCGCGAACGTCACGATTTCGTCGGTGGAGTCTTCGGACCGATTGCGAATCGACTCGAGGATGCTGTCGCGCAGCCGAGGAACCGCTTCATTGCTGCGCAGGAAGTCGGCCATGATCGCGCCGCGGTCGACGCCGACGGCCTCGAGCACTGTCGCCACCGTGAAGCCGGTCCGGTCCTTGCCCGCGAAGCAATGCGTGATGACCGGGCGGCCCTCGGCCAAGATCGAAATGACCTGCTGCACAGCGAGATGCGCACCGGGCAGCGTCGGGAAGTTCTGGTACTCCTCGGTCATGAACCGGCCGGCGGCGACGGCGACGTCCTCGTCGTCGGACTTCTCGGTCATCATCCGCTGGAAGCTCTGGTCATGTGGTGCCTCCGCACCCGGTTTGGCGAGTTCGTGGAACGGCAGCCGGTGAATCACGATGCCGTCGGGTACCTGGCCCGCTCCCCGACGCTCGACCTCGCGCTCCGAGCGCAGGTCGGCGACGTCGGTGATGCCGAAGCCGAGCAGGGCTGCCCGGCCGGAGTCGTCGAGCCCGCTCAACTCACTGGAGCGAAAGAACCGGCCCGGTCTGATACCGGTCTCCTCGGCGATGTCACGGAAGTTCCACGCCCCTGACAGGGCGTCAGGGTTCGGGATCACCGAGAAGATCCAGAAGTCACCGCCGCCGCGAAAGCCGACTTCTCCCGGCCGAGTTCGGCTCGGGCGATGGTCCGCATGTGCACCTCGTCGGGACCGTCGAACAGGCGCATCGCGCGGTGCCAGCCGTAGAGGCGGGCGAGCACGGTGTCGTCGCTGATGCCCGCCGCGCCGTGCACCTGGATCGCGCGGTCGATGACGTTGCAGGCCATCTGCGGGGCCACCGCCTTGATCATCGACACCAACTGGCGTGCTTCCCGGCTCTGGTTGCCGTGCTGGTCGATCGTCCACGCGGCCTTATGACACAACAGACGGCTCTGGTCGATCTCGTTGCGGGACAGCGCAATCTGCTGCTGCACCACGCCCTGCTCGGCCAGCGGCTTGCCGAACGCGATGCGATTCTGCACCCGGTCGATCATCAACGCCATGGCCCGCTCGGCCACCCCGATGGCACGCATGCAGTGGTGGATGCGGCCCGGCCCCAGCCGCGCCTGGGCGATCGCGAACCCGCTGCCTTCCTCGTCGAGCAGATTGGCGACGGGCACGCGCACGTTGTCGAAGTTGACCTCGCAGTGCCCGTGCTGGTCCTGCCAGCCGAACACCGGCAGCGACCGCTCGATCGACACACCGGGCGTGTCGACGGGGACCAGGATCATCGACTGCTGCTGATGGCTGGCGGCGTCGGGGTTGGTGCGGCCCATCACGATGAGGAGCGCGCAGCGGGGGTCAGCCGCACCGGAGATCCACCACTTGCGCCCGTTGATGACGTAATCGCCGCCGTCGCGCAGCATCGTGGTCTGAATGTTGCGCGCATCGCTGGATGCCACCGCGGGTTCGGTCATCGCGAACGCGCTGCGGATCTCGCCGTTGAGCAGCGGTTCGAGCCACTGTTTGCGCTGCGCCTCGTTGGCGAACAGGTGCAGGGTCTCCATGTTGCCGGTGTCGGGGGCGGCGCAGTTGGTCACCTCGGGGGCGATTTCCATGCTCCAACCGGTGAGCTCGGCCAGTGGCGCGTACTCCAGGTTCGTCAGGCCCGATTCGGATGGGAGGAAAAGGTTCCACAGGCCGCGGTCTTTGGCCAGTTTCTTGAGGTCCTCGATGATCGGCGGGACGGTGTGGTCATCGCGCCCCACCGCCTCGCGGTACTCGTCGTAGTCCTTCTCCGCGGGGAAGACGAACTTCCGTCATGAAGGCGGTGAGTCGCTCGTGGTAGTCCTGCCCCTTGGCCGACATCGCGAAGTCCATGCCCGCCACGATATGACACCCGTCGAATGAGGGAATCACGGCTGCGCTTCAGGCGTAGAAACTGAGCATGACCGAGAGTCGACCTCCCTTTCCGCCGTTCACACACGAGACCGCGGTGCAGAAGGTCCAAGCCGCCGAAAACGCGTGGAACACGCGCGACCCCGAGCACGTCAGCATGGCGTACACCGTCGACTCGCAGTGGCGCAACCGCGACGTGCACATCGTCGGCCGCGCCGAGATCGTCACCTTTCTGACCGAGAAGTGGCAGCGCGAACTCGACTATGTGCTTCGCAAGAGCCTGTGGGGTTTCCGCAACAACCGGATGGCCGTGCGGTTCCAGTACGAATGCCGCGATGCCGATGGGCAGTGGTACCGCAGTTACGGAAATGAGTTGTGGGAGTTCACGCCGGAGGGCCTGATGTCACGCAGGGAGGCGAGCATCAACGACGTGAAGATCGACGAGTCGCAACGACGGTACTTCGGTCCGCGGCCGGAGTCGGAGTATGGAAACGAGATCCCGCTGTGGTGAAGCCGCCGACGGGCGCCAATGGGAGCCAATGGGCGAGGCCCTCCCCGGGATACGCCTCCCGGGAAGGGCCTCTGTGGAGGCGGGTCTTGGTTATTCGGCTGACGGGATGTCGATGACGAACCCGTGCGAGCGGTGGCGGGGGATGTAGACCGGCGGCCTGGCGATCGTGTTCGGCGTGGCGACGATGCCCGGCCGCGGCGCCGGCTGGTACGAGTAGGTGCCTGCGTTGGCCATGCCCGCCAGGCCGAGGGCCGCACCGCCGAGGATGCCGGCGGAGACGATGGGGAGCGCGATGCAGCGGGCGAAGCGGCGGGTCGTGGTCATTTCGAATTCTCCAGTCTGAGTGAGGTTTTCGGTTGTCCTGGCCGGCTCTCCGGCGTTGAAACAACTATCTCCCGGTCCTGGGGCGCCGTCTGTCGGGTGATCGGCGGGTGCAGCGGGGGATTCGCGTGTCCCCCAATCGGAGGAATAGAACCGGACGCTGTGCCAAGCTGGCAGGCGTGACGACAGGGCTGACCAGCGAAAAGGTGCGCGTGGTGGTCGGCGACGACCACCCGATGTTCCGCGACGGCGTCGTGCGCGCACTCGTGTCCAGCGGCTCGATCGAGGTGGTCGCCGAGGCCGACGACGGCCTGTCGGCGCTCGAGGCGATCCGCACGCACCTGCCCCAGGTCGCGCTGCTGGATTACCGCATGCCCGGGATGGACGGCGCCGAGGTCGCCGCCGCCGTACTGCGCGACCAACTGCCCACGCGCGTGCTGTTGGTCTCGGCGCACGACGAGTCGGCGATCGTCTTCAAGGCGCTGCAGGAGGGCGCCGCAGGATTTCTGCCGAAGGAATCGAGCAGGTCCGAACTGGTGAACGCGGTGCTGGACTGCGCCAAGGGCCGCGATGTGGTGGCGCCGAGTCTGGCTGCCGGGCTCGCCGGCGAGATCCGCCGACGTGCCGAGCCCGAAGGACCGGTGCTGAGCCCGCGCGAGCGGGAGGTGCTCAAACTGATCGCCGCCGGAAGCAGCATTCCCGCGATGGCCAAGGAACTGTTCCTCGCGCCGTCGACCGTCAAAACCCATGTGCAGCGGCTCTACGAGAAACTGGGCGTCAACGACCGGGCCGCCGCGGTCGCCGAGGCGATGCGCCGCAAGCTGCTGGATTAGCGTGGCGAGTTGTTTCGACCGCATCGCGGGTTATCCGGCGGCGGACGCGGAAAACCGTTGGCGCGCTGCGCGGCGTCACCGGTAGCGTCCGGCCCATGAAATGGCGGGTCATCGCGATCGCGATTGTCGTCGTGGTCGCAGCGCTTGCGGTGAACGCACTCCTCGTATCGAGGACCACACGTCCGGCGGAAGCATTCGACGGTGGACGGGTGCTCGAACTCGACGGCCCGGACCTCAACATCAAGGAGTCGGGCCCTTCCGGTGATCGTGCGGTGGTGCTGCTCCACGGGTACTCGGCGTCGGTGGAGTGGTGGGACCGCGTCGCCCCGGCGCTACTCGGCCAGCGGGTGATCGCCATCGATCTCGTCGGGCACGGTGGGTCCGAGGCCCCGCGTGACACCGCGGCGTACGGCATCGACGGGCAGGCCGAAGCGGTGCGAAACGCACTGGGCTCCCTCGGCGTGCGGCACGCTGTCCTGGTGGGCCACTCGATGGGCGGCCTCGTGGCGATCGCCGTCGCCGAACAGGACCCGGAACGTGTTGAGCGAGTAGTGATCTCCGACAGCCCCGCCGACGTCGACCTGGTGGAGAAGCCAGTGCTCGCCGGGTTGGCCTGTACGCCGCTCATCGGGCCTGCCGTCGACCGACTACGCTCCGTCGACGCCATCACCGACAGTTCACTGCAGACGGGCTTCGCCGCCGACTATGAGGTGCCACCGCTCGCGCACCGGTCGCTGGAGCAGCTGACGCATGCGGGCGTGTGTCACTCCGGCGATCAGAACGATGAGCGCGCGGCGGCGGACCGCCTTGCCGGACTCGGGAAGCCGGTGCTCGTCGTCTGGGGTGAACGGGATGTTCTGACGCCCACCGCGGCCAACGTCGAGCGCTACCGCAAGGCGGGGCTGACGCCGACGATCATCCCCGGGTCGGGGCACAGCCCGATGGTCGAAGCTCCGGGCGAATTCGTCAACGCCATCACGGAGTTCATCCAGTGAGGCCTCGCGCAATGACCAGGCGCTGAATCTGGTTGGTGCCCTCGAAGATCTGTGTGATCTTGGCCTCGCGCATGTACCGCTCGACACGGTAGTCGCGGGTGTACCCGGCGCCGCCGAACACCTGCACCGCGTCGGTCGTCACCTTCATCGCGGCGTCGGTGGCAATGAGTTTGGCGACGCTGGCCTGTGCCGAGTACGGAAGACCGAGGTCGCGTCTGCGCGCGGCGTCAAGGTAGGTCGCCCGCGCGCTGACGACCGCGGCGCTCATGTCCGCCAACAGGAACCCGAGCCCCTGGTGGTCGATGATCTTGCGGCCGAACGTCGTTCGTTCGTTTGCATACCGGGTCGCCTCGTCCAGCGCGGCCTGCGCCAGCCCGGTGGCCACCGCGGCGATACCCAGCCGCCCTGAGTCCAGTGCTGAGAACGCGATCTGCAGGCCCTGGCCCTCGTCGCCGATGAGCCGGTCCCCGTCGATGTGCGCGTTGTCGTAGAACGCCGAGGTGGTCGGGACGGCGTGCAACCCCATCTTCTCCTCGGGCTTGCCAAAAGTGAGCCCGGGCAGATCGCCGGGCACCAGGAAGCAACTGATGCCCTTCGCCCCTTCGCCCGTGCGGGCGAACAGCGTGTAGAAGTCGGCGACCCCGCCGTGGGTGATCCACGACTTCGAACCGTTGAGCACGTAACTGTCGCCATCGGGTGTGGCGGCGCAGCGTAGCGCCGCGGCGTCGGAACCGGCCTGCGGTTCGGACAGGCTGTACGCGCCGATCTGGTCACCGGAGAGCATCTCCGGAAGCCACCGCTTCTTCTGTTCGTCGTCGCCGAACATCAACAACGGATGCGACGACAGGCTGTGCACGCTGACCGCAACAGCGACCGCCGCCCACCGCGCCGCGATCTCCTCGAGCACCTGCAGATACACCTCGTAGGGCTGGCCGCCGCCGCCCCACTCCTCGGGTTGCGGCAGGCTCAACAGCCCGGCCGCCCCGAGCGCGGGAAACACGCCTTCGGGGTACGTCTCGGCCTTCTCGTGTGCGTCCACGACCGGGTCGAGCACCTTGTCGGCGATGTCCCGAGTGAGCGCGATGAGGTCCTCTGCCTCTTGCGATGGCACCAGCCGGTCGACCGCCATGGTGTGCACTGTAATCCGCAACGACCCGTTTCGATTTAGCTGTGACCGGCGGTTGCGGTTAAGGTGCTACCTCATGGCAGAGCAGACGGGGCCGGATGTCGCCGCCGGAGCGGCTCCGACGGTCGGGGTGGTCGCCGAGTCGGGTTCTGATGAGCGACGCGTGGGGCTGGTGCCCAAGGCAGTGGCGTCGTTGGTCAACAGCGGACTGGCGGTCGTGGTGGAGTCGGGTGCGGGGGAGGCGGCGCTGCTGCCGGATGACCTCTACACCGAGGCAGGCGCGACGATCGGTGACGCGTGGGCGGCCGACGTGGTCGTGAAGGTGGCGCCGCCGTCGACGGCGGAGGTCGGCAAGCTGCGAACCGGTCAGACGCTGATCGGCTTTTTGGCGCCGCGCAACGCCGACAACCAGATCGAGGCTCTCAAGAGCGCGGGCGTGCAGGCGTTCGCGTTGGAGGCGATCCCGCGGATCTCTCGCGCGCAGGTGATGGACGCCCTCTCGTCGCAGGCAAACGTCGCCGGTTACAAGGCGGTGATCCTCGCGGCCACGGAGTCGACCCGATTCTTCCCGATGCTCACCACCGCGGCGGGAACGGTCAAACCGGCCACCGTGCTGGTTCTCGGCGTCGGGGTCGCGGGCCTGCAGGCGCTGGCGACGGCCAAGCGACTCGGTGGCCGCGCCACCGGCTACGACGTGCGTCCGGAGGTCGCCGATCAGGTGCGCTCGGTCGGCGCACAGTGGCTGGACCTGGGCATCGAGGCGGCGGGCGAGGGCGGCTACGCACGCGAGCTGTCCGAAGAGGAACGCGCCGAACAGCAGAAGAAGCTCGAAGAGGCGATCACCGGGTTCGACGTGGTGATCACCACCGCGCTGGTGCCGGGTAGGCCCGCGCCGAGGCTGGTGACCGCCACCGCTGTGGAGGGCATGCGGCCCGGCAGCGTCGTGGTCGATCTGGCGGGTGAGACCGGCGGCAACTGCGAGCTGACCGAGCCGGGGCAGACCGTCGTCAAACACGGTGTGACGATCGCATCGCCGCTGAACCTGCCCGCCACCATGCCCGAACACGCCAGCGAGTTGTACTCCAAGAACATCACCGCGCTGCTGGATCTGCTGATCACCGACGGAAAGCTCGCGCCGGACTTCGACGACGAGGTCGTCGCGGGCGCCTGCGTCACCCGCTCTAGTAAGGACGCCTCCTGATGTATGACCAACTTCTGGCCAACCTGGCGATCCTGGTGCTTTCGGGATTCGTCGGGTTCGCCGTCATCTCCAAGGTGCCCAATACGCTGCACACGCCGCTGATGTCGGGCACCAACGCCATCCACGGCATCGTGGTGCTCGGCGCGCTGATCGTGCTGGGCAACCTGCCCGCCGACGCTCATTGGGGGGTGCGGGTCATCGCGTTCGTCGCGCTGGTCTTCGGCACGCTCAACGTCATCGGCGGCTTCCTGGTGACCGACCGCATGCTCGGCATGTTCAAGGGCCGCAAGGCCGTACGGGAGGCCCCCAAAGCTGAAATCGAGGCGAGCAAGTGAACTACCTCGTCACCGTTCTCTACATCGTCGCCTTCGGCCTTTTCATCCTCGGCCTGTCCGGGCTGACCGGGCCGAGGACCGCGGTGCGCGGCAACTGGATCGCGGCCACGGGTATGGGCATCGCTGTGGTGGCGACACTGATCTCGGTTCGCAACACCGCGTCGATCAACTGGATCCTCATCGTCACGGGCCTGGCGCTGGGCGTGATCCTCGGTGTGCCGCCGGCCAAGAAGACCAAGATGACGGCGATGCCGCAGTTGGTCGCGCTGTTCAACGGCGTGGGCGGCGGCACGGTCGCGCTGATCGCGTGGACCGAGTTCATCGAGACCGACGGCTTCGCCCATATCGAGGAGACGCCGTCGGTGGCGTTGGTCGTCGGGTCGTTGTTCGCCGCGATCATCGGTTCGGTGTCGTTCTGGGGCTCGCTGGTGGCGTTCCTCAAACTGCAGGAATCGATCCCGAAGAACGTCGAGAAGCGTCTCGTCTCCTCCGCCAAGTTCTTTCAGGCCGCCAACGTGGTGCTGCTGCTCGGCGCGATCGCCGCGGCGGTCTACATCGGACTCAATGCCGGTGTGGGAAGCCCGAGTTGGTTGATCATCGCCGTGCTGGGCATGGCCGGTGTGATGGGCCTGTTCCTGGTCTTCCCGATCGGGGGCGCCGACATGCCGGTGGTCATCTCGCTACTCAACGCGTTGACGGGTTTGTCCGCTGCCGCAGCGGGTTTGGCGTTGAACAACACCGCGATGATCGTCGCGGGCATGATCGTGGGCGCATCGGGTTCGATCCTGACCAACCTGATGGCCGTCGCGATGAACCGGTCCATCCCGGCGATCGTGTTCGGCTCCTTCGGCGGCGGCGGGGATGCCGTAGCCGGGCCGGGTGGCGAACAGGGCACGGTGAAGGCCACCTCGGCCGCCGACGCCGCGATCCAGATGGCGTATGCCAACCAGGTCATCGTGGTGCCCGGCTACGGCCTGGCCGTCGCGCAGGCCCAGCACACCGTCAAGGAGATGGCCGACCTGCTCGAGGGCAAGGGCGTCGAGGTGAAGTACGCGATCCACCCGGTCGCCGGCCGCATGCCCGGGCATATGAACGTGCTGTTGGCCGAGGCCGATGTCGAGTACGACGCGATGAAGGAGATGGACGACATCAACGGCGAGTTCGGCCGTACCGACGTCGCCATCGTCATCGGCGCGAACGACGTCACCAACCCGGCGGCCCGAAACGACGCCAGTTCACCGATCTACGGCATGCCGATCCTCAACGTCGACGAGGCGCGGTCGGTGATCGTGCTCAAACGCTCGATGAACTCGGGCTACGCCGGTATCGAGAACCCGCTGTTCTTCGGCGACGGCACCTCGATGCTCTTCGGAGACGCCAAGAAGTCCGTCAGCGCGGTCATCGAGGAGTTGAAGGCGCTCTAACCCTCGTCCCGCGGGCGGTCGGTCAGCAGCGTCGCGAGTTCGGCGCGGGTGGTCGTGCCGGTCTTCGTCATCGCGCGGTAGATGTGGCCTTCGACGGTCCGGACCGACAACGTGAGTTTTTCGGCCACATCGCGGCTGGAGAAGCCCTGGCCGATCAACCGCGCAATCTCGCGTTCCCGGTCCGTCAGCGGAATCGGTTCGGCGGCTTGACGCAACGCCGGGGTGTCGATGCCGCACCGGTGCGTGAGCGAGTCCGACCGGGCGACGGCACCCAGCGCCGAACCGCGTTGGCCGACACGGCGATACATGATGGCCGCATACGCCGAGGCGTCAGCGGCCGCGACAAGATCGCCCAGGTCCTCGAAATCCCTTGACACGGAGGCAAGTTCAGCCCCGTCTTCGGCCCGCAATGCGTCGGCGAAGCGCCGGACCACGCCTACCCGCGGCCCTTCGACGAGCTTGTCCAGCTCGTGCAGTCGAGTGACACGCGAATGGTCCCCGAACTGCGCGGCCGTCTGCAGACAGAACACCTCGGCGGCGAATTGTCCTCTGGCGCCCGCCTCGGCGGCCGCGTCCAACACCGTCGCGACGGCTTCACTGGCAGCGCCCTGGCATGCCGCCACCCACGCCTTCGCCACGGCGTACTCGAAGTCCAGGCAGCGCCAGGCGGGATGTCGGAACTGATCGAGGGCCGAAAGACTCGCGACCGCCTTTCCGGTCGAGCCGCTCATCGCTTGTGCGGTCGTCTGCATGAGCAGGAAGTGGTAAGCCATTCCGACCTCGTCACCGGCGAAGGAGACAATGGTCACCACCGGCTGGGCCATCGCGCACACCGCCTGGACATGACCGACGGCGAGCGTCGCGCGGATGCTCAACGCGTCGGCCAGCAGATCGCTGATGCGGGGAACTTCCAGGGCATCGATGCGCAGCCGCTCCGTCAGCTCGGAGGCCTCCGAAATCCGGCCGGCCAGAATCAAGGCCCGCAGTTGTCCATCGCCGATGCCGTACCGGGCGATGGCGGAATCCAACGACTTCGCCACCCGCAGGCGCCCGGCCTGCGCCAGGGCGATGGCGTCTGCCGTTCTGCCGGCGGTGCCGAGAATCGTCGACCCCAGATGCGCGGAGTGACCGACGACGATGTCAGGCAGATCGTCCAACGTGAACGAGGCCATCAGCTCTTGGTACGTGGATGCCTCACCCATCGCCGCGGCGTAATAGGCGTGGAACGCGGCGATGATTTTCGCCGCTGTGCCCGACGGTGTCGGGTCGGAAGCCTCGTCGATCAGCTTCTTGGCGCCGACCGGATCATTCAACGCGAACAGGCGCAGGCCCGCCCGCTTGAAGTCGCGGGCCGCGCGTTCGGCGTCGGACCACGTGCGGGTGTCCATGTCGGCGATGAGTCGGTCGGCTTCCTCGGCGCGGCCGCTCAACGAGAATGTATGTGCCAGAACGTCCTTGGCCTCTGGGCTGCCGTCCAGCCGATCCGCGGCGGTGCTCAGTCGTTCCGCCAGCATCAGGTCGCCTGACGACACCGCACGTTCCGCCCCGCGCACCAGCAACTGGGGATCGGGTGTGAGGTCGGACTCCAGCGTCAAAGAGGCCCTGCGCATGACGACACGGGGATCGTCGTCGGTCTCCCGAGAGGCGAGCTCGGCCGCGACCACACCGCGGAGTCGACGCAGCCTTGTCGAGGCGGCGCGGTTCCTTCTGACCTCACCGTAGACAGGATGCGCCATACGCACTTCCATCCCGCCGTCGACGGGGTCCAGCGTGATCAGGCCGCGCACGTCGGCTTCCTCGACCGCAGCCGCGCCGGTGATGTTGGTCAGAGACGCGAGGTCGAGCGGCTCACTGACGGCGAGCGCATCGACGACGTCCGCGACCGGGCCCGAAAGGTCCCCGATCCTGGCTTCGACGCTCTCGATCAGGCTCGGCGGGACGACGAAGCTCTCGTCGGCCCATCCCCACATGCCCTTGCGCAACACCAGGCGCTCGCGGGCGGCCTCGTGCTCGACAATGTTCCGCACATAGAGCGGATTTCCGCGGGTCACTTCCCAAAGTCGCTGAGTCGCATACGGATCCACGGGCCCGCCCACCGCGGCCGACACCATCGCGGTGGTGTCGTCGCGTGACAGCGACTCCAGGTCCAGCCGATCGAACTGACCCGTGCGCCAGAGCTCTTGCGTCGCATAGGGAATCGGTTCGCTGTCACGGACGGTCAGCACCACTTTCGCGACGCCCTGCTGAATGATCTGGTGCAGCACGAACGTCGTCAGATCATCGAGCATCGGAGCATCATCGACGCTCAACACGACGGGACGGCCGCGGGCTGTGGCGGTCAACGACTCGATCACGCCGCGCACGAGGCTGAGGCCGGGACTGCTGTCCTGGTTCGCCCACGTCGCGAGGGCGCCCAGCGGTATCGCCCGCGCCGATGCGCTCCCGACGATCCGCCGCACCGCATAACCGCCCGCCTCCGCGGCGGACAGCGCCTCCCGGACGACACGGGTCTTGCCTACGCCCGCGGGTCCGTAGACCACGATCCCCGACGAGTGACGGTCGGTCAGCGCAGCGTCGATCAACCGCAGTTCTTTACTGCGGCCGATCAACGGCCATGTCAAACGCACCGGATCAACTCGCGGTCAGGCGCTTGACGTCGAAAGATTAAACCGGGGGATAGGCGGGCGGCGGATAGACGCCGCGCAGAATCCAGGCCCACCAGTTGACGCCGTATTCCAGCTCGTCGCTCGCGTCATAGTCCGGGTTCGGATCCACGTCATCACCTCTCGCGTACGCGGCTGTTCTGGCTGCAGTCTAGACCCGCCGCAACAGCGGCAACACCCCGAACACTTAAACTAGCCAACCAGTTGATTGATACCCCGGACCCGCTCCGGGCCTGCATATAGTGAGTCGCCATGTCCGCCTCGTCACCGGAAGCCACACCCGATGCTCTTCGCGCAAGCGGTCCCCCGCAAGCGGGTGGGCCCCCAGCTCGCGAGGGGAGTGCCCCCACATCGGCCGGCAACGGGATGACCCGTCGTGAGGAATTGCTGGCCGTCGCCACCAAGCTGTTCGCCGCGCGGGGTTATCACGGCACCCGGATGGACGACGTCGCCGACGCCGTCGGTCTGAACAAGGCCACGGTGTATCACTACTACGCCAGTAAGTCGCTGATCCTCTACGACATCTATAAGGGGGCCGCCGACTCCACGGTGGATGCGCTGCACGACGATCCGACGGCGTCTGCCCGCGAGACCATCTACCACTTCACCCGGCGGCTCCTGGTCGGCATCGCCGGCGACATCGAGCGGGCGGCGGTGTATTTCCAGGAGGGTCCGTACATCACCGAGTGGTTCACCGAGGAGCAGGTCGTCTACATCCGGGAGAAGGAGACGCAGGTCTACGAGCACGTGCGCGACGTGATCGACCGCGGCATCGCCAGCGGGGAGTTCTACGACTGCGACTCGCACGTTCTCGCTCTGGGCTACATCGGGATGACCCTCGGCTCTTACCGCTGGCTGAGGCCCCACGGTCGGCGCACCGCGCAGGAGATCGCCGTCGAGTTCAGCACCGCGTTGTTGCGCGGGCTGATCCGCGACGAGACGGTGCGCGAGTCCGAACCGCTGGGTCTCGACGTGGAGAAGACACGGTCAGGGTGAAGTCCACGCTGCTGTCGCGACGAGATCTCGACTTCCTGCTCTACGAATGGCTCCAGATCGATGAGCTGACGAAGCGGGACCGCTTCGCCGAGCATTCGCGGGAGACGTTCGACGCCGTGCTGGACCTGTGCGAGCAGTTGGCCACGCGGTACTTCGCGCCGCACAACAAAAAGAGCGACGCAGAGGAGCCCCGCTTCGACGGCGAGAAGGTCACCGTCATCGGTGAAGTCAAGGAAGCGCTGGACGCGTTCACCCAGGCGGACCTGGTCGGCATGTCGATGGACGGCGAGTTCGGTGGGGCGCAGCTGCCGATGACCGTCGCGGAGGCCGGCTTCGCCTGGTTCTCGGCCGCCAACATCAGTACCACCGGATATCTGATGCTCACCATCGCCAACGCCAACCTGCTCGCGAAGTTCGGTACCCCCGAGCAGATCGACGCGTTCCTGCGGCCGATGCTGGCGGGCCGGTTCTCGGGGACGATGGCGCTGTCCGAGACGCAGGCCGGGTCCTCTCTCGCCGACATCCTCACCCGCGCCGAACCGCAGGACGACGGCACGTATCGCCTCTTCGGTTCCAAGATGTGGATCTCGGGCGCGGAACACGAGCTCACCGACAACATCGTCAACCTCGTACTGGCCAAGATTCCCGGCGGCCCACCCGGCACCAAAGGCATCTCGCTGTTCATCGTGCCCAAATACCTTGTCGGCGAAGACGGCTCGGTGGGCGAGCGCAACGACGTGGTGCTTGCGGGGCTGAACCACAAGATGGGCCAGCGGGGCATCACCAATACGGTGCTGAACTTCGGTGAGGGCAGAGTCACGCCAGGCGGTCAGCCCGGCGCGGTCGGCTATCTGGTGGGCGAGCCGCACCGCGGGCTCACCTACATGTTCCACATGATGAACGAGGCACGCCTCGGCGTGGGCATGGGTGCGGTGTCACTCGGCTACACCGGATACCTCAAGTCATTGCAGTACGCCCGCGAGCGTCCGCAGGGCAGGCCGGTGACGGCCAAGGATCCGGAGGCGCCGCAGATCCCCATCATCGAGCATGCCGACGTCAAGCGAATGTTGTTGGCGCAGAAGGCCTATGTCGAGGGCGGGATGGCGCTGCTGCTGTACTGCGCGAAGCTCGTCGACCTGCAGCACAGCGCGGAGACCGATGACGAGCGCGATGCGACGACGCTGCTTCTCGACATTCTGACGCCAGTCGGTAAGAGCTGGCCCTCGCAGTGGTGTCTGGAGGCCAACAGCCTGGCGATCCAGGTACACGGCGGCTACGGTTACACCCGCGAGTACGACGTCGAACAGCATTACCGCGACAATCGGCTCAACCCCATCCACGAAGGCACCCACGGTATCCAGAGCCTGGACCTGTTGGGCCGCAAGGTCACCCAACGTGGCGGTGCGAGCCTTGCCGCATTGGGGGTGGCCATCGGTCAGACCGTGGCCGCCGCGTCTTCCGCGGGCGGCGAGACCGCGGAGTTCGCCGGCCAACTCGGCGCGACGTGGCAACGTCTCCTCGACGTGACCGCCGCAATGTTCGAATCCGGGGACATCGACGCCGCCCTGGCCAACAGCGTGGTGTACCTGGAGGCTTTCGGCCACATCGTGGTCGCCTGGATCTGGCTGGAACAACTAATCGCCGCCAACGGCCGGCCGGGCGACTTCTACGACGGCAAACGTCAGGCCGCGCGCTATTTCTTCCGCAGCGAACTGCCCAAGACCGGGCCGCAACTCGATCTGCTGGCGACCCTGGACCGCACGACGCTGGAAATGCGCGACGGCTGGTTCTGAGCGCCAGCAGAAATCATCCAAGTTGTCGGGTGGATCACAACCCTGTTTGATTGCCACGGGTGAACGGGAAGCCGGACGCGAGTATGTCCACAACACTTGACTCCCTCAGCCAGTGGTTCCTGACAAAAGGCCTGCACATCGCGCTGGTCTTGCTGTTTCGCAATCATCGCGACGCGACTCCTCGGGTGGATCGCGGGCCGCATCAGCAAGCGCCTCGACCGCGGTGACGAGCACGACGCCGTGCTGCGCCCGGAAAGCGTCAAGCACCGGCGGGCCGTCGCATCGGTGATCTCGTCGGTGGCCATCGCCGTCCTCTACATCGTGGTGGCCATCGACATCGCCAACCAGCTGGGCCTGCCGATCGGGTCACTGGTGGCGCCGGCGGCCGTGCTGGGTGCCGCGCTCGGTTTCGGCGCCCAGCGGATCGTGCAGGATCTGCTCAGCGGGTTCTTCCTCATCACCGAGAAGCAGTACGGGTTCGGCGACCTGGTCGCACTGACAGTGACGGCCGGCGGCGAAGCCCGCGGCACCGTCGAGGACGTCACATTGCGTGTCACCAAACTGCGCACCAGCGACGGCGAGGTGTACACGGTGCCCAATGGTCAGATCGTCAAATCGCTGAACCTGTCCAAGGATTGGGCCCGCGCGGTCGTCGACGTCCCCGTGCCCACGTCAGCGGACCTCAACCTCGTCAACGAGGCCTTGCGTGAAGTGTCGGCCGTCGCCATGGAGGACGACGGGCTGCCGGATCTGCTGCTCGACGAGCCACAGGTGATGGGCGTCGAGAGCATCGAGCGCGACACCGTCAACCTGCGGATGGTCGCGCGAACGTTGCCCGGCAAGCAGTTCGAGGTCGGCCGCCGACTGCGTGCGCTCATCGTGAAGTCGTTGCGGCGTGCCGGCGTCGCGGACGCCGAGGCCGCGTCTACTCGAACCGGATGATCTGCCGCACCGCCTTCCCGTCGGCGAGTTGGTCCATCCCGTGGTTGATGTCGTCGAGTCCGATCGTCGAGGACACCAGCGACTCGACGGGCAGCCGACCCGCTCGCCACAGGCTGACGAAGTGTGGAATCTCGCGCGAGGGGACGGCCGAGCCGAGGTAGCTACCGATCAGCGACCGTCCTTCGGCGACAAAACCCAACGGCGACAAGTTGATTCGAGCGTCCGGGCGGGGCAGCCCGACGCAGACGGTCCGGCCGCCGGGGGCCGTCAGCTCGACTGCCGTCTCCACCGCCTGCGGATGACCGACCGCCTCGATCACCACGGCGGCCTTGAGCCCGGCCTCGCGCGCCTCGTCCGGCGTGTACGCGTCGTGCGCACCCATGGAACGCGCGAGGTCGAGCTTCGCGGGTAGTTGGTCGACACCGACTACGCGGACGTCGTCGTGCGACAGCGCGGTGAGCACCGCCGCCATGCCGACGCCGCCGAGGCCGACCACGACCACGGTCTGGCCCGGCTGCGGACGACCCGCATTGATCACCGCGCCGCCGCCGGTCAACACCGCACAGCCGAGAAGCGAGGCGACGTCCGGTGGCACGTCGGCGGGCACGGGCACCACCGACCGCCGGTCGACGACCGCGTGGGTGGCAAAGCCCGAGACACCGAGGTGGTGGTGGACCGGATCGCCGTCACGCGTGAGGCGTCGCCCACCGGTCATCAGCGTGCCCGCCGCGTTGGCCGCACTGCCGGGCTCGCAGGGGGTGAGCCCGTTCGTCGCACATGCGTCACACTCGCCGCACCTGGGCAGAAACGTCATCACCAGCCGCTGTCCGACCGGTGCGTCGGCGACGCCGGGGCCAACCTCCTCGACCACCCCGGCCGCTTCGTGGCCGAGCAGCATCGGCACCGGCCTGACCCGGCTGCCGTCGACGACCGACAGATCGGAATGGCACACGCTCGCGGCCTCGATGCGCACGAGAAGTTCGCCGGCGCCGGGGGGCGCCAGGTCGAGATCGTGCACCGCCAGCGGCCTGGATTCGGCATACGGCCTCGGGAGACCGATCTGTTCGAGTACGGCGCCACGGATCCTCATGGCTCCAGACTGCCGTGACTGCGAGACTGCTGCCATGACCAGTAGCGAGCAATCGCTCACCAGCGGCGACTTTCCCGTGCACTGGCCGGTGTCGACGCGGTGGACGGACAACGACATGTTCGGTCACCTCAACAACGCGGTGTACTACGCACTGTTCGACACGGCGATCAACGGGTGGATCAACACCAACTGTGCGATCGACCCGCTGACCGTGCCGTGGCTGGGCGTCGTGGCCGAGTCGGGCTGCCGGTACTTCGCCGAACTGCGTTTCCCGGAACCACTTTTCGTCGGTGTGGCGGTCACTCGGCTGGGCAACAGCAGCGTCACCTACCGGTTGGGGGTCTGGCAGGAGGACAGGCCCGTAGCGGCCGTCGGCCACTGGGTGCACGTATACGTCGACCGGGCCGCCCGCAGGCCTGTCCCGATACCGGAGGCGATCCGCTCCCTGCTCGCGACGGCGCGCGTCGGCTAGTCGATATGCTCGGTCGATGCCGCTTGTGAGCAAGACCGTCGAGGTCGCGGCCCCTGCCGAGGCGATCATGGGGATCGTCGCCGACTTCGAGTCGCTATCCGCTGTGGAACCAGGAGATCAAGGGGTGCTGGGTGTTGGCGCGCTACGAGGACGGCCGGCCCAGCCAGTTGCGTCTCGACGTGGTGGTCGCGGGCCAGTCGGGCACGTTCATCACCGCGGTGTACTACCCCGGCGAGAACCAGATCCATACCGTGCTGCAGCAGGGTGACCACTTCGACAAGCAGGAGCAGAAGTTCTCGGTTGTACCGATCGGGGGGACGTCGCTGCTGACGGTCGACCTGGACGTCGAGACCAAACTGCCGATCCCGGCGTCCATGGTGAAGAAGGCGATCGGCGACACGCTCGATTACCTGGCCGACAACCTGAAGACGCGCGCCGAGGAACTGTCCGCGGGTTGACTCACGCGGGCAGTGAATTCCAGAACGCATCGTCATCGCAGCCGGCGATGACGTCCGCTTCGGCACGCAGCGCCAGCATCCGCCGGTGAATGAATTGCTCAGTGGAACGTGGCATGACGCCCGGACCGTAGAGACCGCGGCGGATCCGACGAACACGGCCCCGTCGCAGCTCCCACCGCAGCGCGTCGGACACCACCTTCGGCGCGTAACCGGCGATGGTGAACCGCCGGTATCCGACGTAGCCGAAGATGGCCGAAGATGCTGGTGGCAGCCGAATCGACGTGTGGAAGTGCCGGGCGCTCAGTCCCACAACCCCGTCTCGTCGAGACGCGCGATCAGCCGCTGCGCGCCGTCGGCGAACTCGCCACCGGTCAGCCGCACCACCGTGTCCCGATCGCGCCGCCGAAGCGCCGCGATCAACTCCCGGTGGGTGGCCACCGCGGAAACACCCCACTGCGGATCACCCGCGTAGATCTCGCTCGGCAGGTAGCGCGCGACATGTAAGAGGAACCACGCCAACTTGATACGGCCGGTGGTCCTGTTGAACGCCCGGTGGAACGCGAACTCCGCGGAGGCGATCTCGTCGACCTCATGGCGATCGACCGACGCGGCCAGCGCCTCGTTGAGACTCTCCAGTTCGTCGATCTCGGCTTCGGTGATCCGCTCGGCGACCGTGGACGCCAACTCCTCGGCGATCGTGGCCTGCAACCAGAAGATGTCCGCAACGTCGCCGCGGCTCAGCGGCACGACGACATGACCGCGATGCGGTTCGAGCTGCACCATGCCCTCGCCGCGCAGGGTGCGCAGCGCCTCCCGCACCGGGGTGATGCTGACTCCCAGCTCGGCGGCGGTCTCATCGAGCCGGATGAAGGTGCCGGGCCGCAGTGTGCCCGTCATGATGCCGGTCCGCAGACGCGACGCGACCTCATCGGAAAGCTGTTCGCGTCGCACGGCACGACGGTGCCGTGTCCGGGGTTTCGCGAGTGCGTTCACTGGGCTCTCCGGTGCGTTTGGCGTGGGGTTGTACCCGAGCCGCCGAGGCCATAGTGTGACCGAGGCAGCACTGCATCTGATCAAATATCCTTAATCACATATCAACACCGCGCAACCCAGGCAGTGGGCCCCCAGCCTGCGAGGGGAGGAGCTTTCGCAGTTGACATCCCCTTCCATGCCGAACCCGACCGTGCAGCAGCCGTATCTGGCGCGCCGGCAGAACTGGACCAACCAGCTGACACGGCACGCGCTCATGCAGCCCGACGAGACGGCGCTGCGCTTCCTCGGCCACACCACGACCTGGCGTGAACTCGACCGCCGCGTGGCCACCCTGGCGGGCGCGCTGAGACGGCGAGGTGTCGGCTTCGGCGACCGGGTGCTGATCCTGATGCTCAACCGCACCGAGTTCATCGAGTCCTTTCTTGCGGTCAACAAGCTCGGCGCCATCGCTGTGCCCGTCAACTTCCGGATGACCCCGCCGGAGATCGCATTCCTGGTGAGCGACTGCAAGGCCGAGGTCGTCATCACCGAATCGGTGCTAGCCAACGTCGCTACCGCGGTCCGGGACATCGACGCGACGCTGACCACAGTGATCGTCGCGGGCGGCGCGAACGATGGGTCGCTCGACTACGCCGACCTGCTTGCCGAGGACGGAGCCGAACCCCAGCCGGTGGACATCCCCGACGATTCGCCTGCGCTGATCATGTACACCTCGGGCACGACGGGCAGACCCAAGGGCGCGGTGCTGACGCACAACAACCTCGCCGGACAGGCGATGACCTTCCTGTTCACCAACGGCGCCGATCTCAACAATGACGTCGGGTTCATCGGCGTCCCGCTGTTCCACATCGCAGGCATCGGCAACATGATCGTCGGTCTGCTGCTCGGCAGGCCCACGGTGGTCTACCCGTTGGGCGCCTTCGACCCGGGTGCACTGCTCGATGTCCTCGAGTCCGAAGAGGTGACGGGCATCTTCCTGGTCCCCGCGCAGTGGCAGGCGGTCGTCGCAGCGCAGCGCGCGGCCCCACGAAACCTGAAACTGCGGGTGCTGTCGTGGGGCGCGGCACCGGCCTCGGATACGTTGCTGCGCAGCATGTCCGAGGCATTCCCGGGTACGCAGATCCTCGCCGCCTTCGGCCAGACCGAGATGTCGCCGGTGACGTGCATGCTCCTGGGCGACGACGCGATCCGAAAACTGGGCTCGGTCGGCAAGGTGATTCCGACGGTGTCCGCGCGCGTCGTCGACGAGGACATGAATGACGTCGAGATCGGCCAGGTCGGTGAAATCGTCTATCGCGCACCCACCCTGATGGCCGGCTACTGGAACAACCCGAAGGCCACCGCCGAAGCCTTCGCCGGCGGCTGGTTCCATTCGGGTGACCTCGTGCGACAGGACGCGGAGGGCTACATCTGGGTCGTGGACCGCAAGAAGGACATGATCATCTCCGGCGGCGAGAACATCTACTGCGCGGAGGTGGAGAACGTCCTTGCCGGACATCCCGCGATCGCCGAGGTGGCGGTGATCGGCCGCGCGGACGAGAAGTGGGGCGAGGTGCCGGTGGCCATCGTGAGTACCCGGGTGGCTCTGGGCGCGGTCACCCAGGCCGACCTCGCGCTCGCCGATCTTGAGAAATTCCTGTCCGAACGGCTCGCGAGGTACAAGCATCCGAAGGCTCTGGAAATCGTCGACGCGCTCCCGCGCAACCCCGCCGGCAAAGTACTTAAAACGGAACTGCGGGAGCAATTTGGCGCGGCAAAGCAGATTGACGCCGGCGAAAGTTCCACTCCGCCAACGGTTTCTGCTGGGGTACAAGGCATTTAACACAAGGGGGCGAGTTTGCTAACGGTTACGTGCTCAATCCTGCCGATGCGGTGCACCGCGGCGATTGCATCGGGTACAGTCCTGTGGTCCGTCTTACTACCGGCGAGTAGGGAGACGCTGGTCACAGACACCGGGTTGGGGCAAGGAGGGGGCGTGCGACAGGGGCTGCCGTTGCGCCACGACCGTTTCGGCTTCGTGGTGGGAGCGTGCCGGTGACGGCGTCGACCGACATCGTCGGTTACGTCCGGGACCAGATCAGGCCGGGGTTGACCGCCGTAGGCGGTTTCGTGCGCATGTGCGTCCTGACCGCAAAGGGTCTCTTCACGCCGCCGTTCCAATGGCGCGAGTTCATTCTTCAGAGCTGGTTCCTGATGCGGGTGGCGTTCCTGCCCACGGTTGCGGTGTCGATCCCGCTGACCGTGTTACTTACCTTCACGCTGAACATCCTGTTGACGGAGTTCGGCGCCGCTGACATTTCCGGGGCGGGCGCGGCGCTGGCCGCCGTCACCCAGTTGGGTCCTCTGGTCACTGTGCTCGTGGTCGCCGGCGCCGGGTCGACGGCCATCTGTGCCGACCTCGGTGCCCGCACCATCCGCGAGGAGATCGATGCGCTCGAGGTGCTCGGCATCGATCCGATCCAGCGCCTGGTGGTCCCGCGCGTCGTCGCCTCGACGTTCGTGGCACTCCTACTCAACGGTGCGGTGATCACCATCGGCCTGGTCGGTGGCTTCATCTTCGGTGTGTATCTACAGAACGTCTCCGCAGGCGCCTACGTCACCACTCTCACGCTCGTCACCGGGCTGCCCGAGGTGTTGATCTCGGTCGTCAAGGCCATGACCTTCGGCCTGATCGCCGGACTCGTCGGCTGCTACCGCGGCCTGACCGTCGCCGGCGGCGCCAAGGGCGTGGGGACCGCGGTCAACGAGACCCTGGTGTTGTGCGTGATCGCCCTGTTCGCGGTCAACGTGGTGCTGACCACAATCGGTGTGCGATTCGGAACGGGGAGCTGACGTGTCGACGACCGAGGTCCTGCGTTCTCGGTTCCCGCGGGCGTTCTCCCGCGGGTCGGCCGTCGCCACCGCTCCCACCCGGTTCCTCGACAGCGTCGGGCACGTCGCCTGGTTCGTCGTCACCGCGATGGGCTCGATCGGCCACGCGCTGCGCTACTACCGCAAGGAGACGCTGCGGCTGATCGCCGAGATCGGCATGGGCACCGGCGCGATGGCCGTCATCGGCGGCACCGTCGCGATCGTCGGCTTCGTGACGCTGTCCGGATCCTCGCTCGTGGCCATCCAGGGCTTCGCGTCGCTGGGCAATATCGGGGTCGAGGCCTTCACCGGCTTCTTCGCCGCGTTGATCAATGTGCGCATCGCCGCCCCTGTCGTCGCGGGCCAGGCGCTGGCCGCCACGGTGGGCGCGGGAGCCACCGCCGAGCTCGGCGCGATGCGGATCAGCGAGGAGATCGACGCCCTCGAGGTGATGGGCATCAAGTCCATCTCATACCTGGTGTCCACCCGCATCATGGCCGGCTTCGTCGTCATCATCCCGCTCTACGCGATGGCGATCATCATGAGCTTCCTGTCGGCTCAGGTCACCACCACCCTGTTCTACGGGCAGTCGATCGGCACCTACGAGCACTACTTCCGCACCTTCCTGCGCGCCGACGATGTGATGTGGTCCTTCGTGCAGGCGGTCGTCATCTCGGTCATCGTGATGCTCAACCATTGCTACTACGGCTATTTCGCGAGCGGTGGTCCGGTCGGAGTCGGTGAGGCCGTGGGCCGGTCGATGCGCGCCTCGCTCGTCGCGATCGTCTGTGTGGTCCTGTTCGCATCGTTGGCGCTCTACGGCGTCGACCCGAACTTCAACCTGACGGTGTAGCGCCATGACCGCACCGCTCAATGAACCCCGCACCCCGCCCTACAAGCTGGCCGGCCTCGTGCTGACTCTGATCGACGATCGTCGCCGTGGTGCTGGTGTACTTCCAGTTCCGCGGTGACTTCCTCAAGCGCGAACAGCTGACCATGATGTCGGCGCGCGCGGGTCTGTCGATGGACCCCGGCGCCAAAGTCACCTACAACGGTGTGGAGATCGGCCGGGTCGCCACCGTCAGCGCGGTCGACGTCGGCGGCGAGCCGCAGGCCAAGATCATCCTCGACGTCGACCCCCAGTACATCGACCTTATTCCGAAGAACGTCAACGCCGACATCAGCGCGACGACGGTGTTCGGTAACAAGTACATCTCGTTCACCTCGCCGAAAGACCCGTCACCGCAACGGATCACCACATCCGACGTGATCGACGTGACAAAGGTGACCACCGAGTTCAACACCTTGTTCGAGACCGTCGTGGACATCTCGTCACAGGTGGACCCGATCAAGCTGAACCAGACGCTGGCCGCCACCGCCGAGGCACTGGACGGATTGGGCGACCGCTTCGGTGAATCGGTCGAGAACGGCAACGCGATCCTGGACGACCTCAATCCGCAGATGCCCCAGATCCGTAGGGACAACCAGTTGTTGGCCGACCTCGGCGAGGTGTACGCCGATGCGGCTCCGAATCTGTTCGACGGCCTGCGCAACGCCGTCACCACCGCGCGCACGCTCAACGAGCAGCAGGGCAACATCGACCAGGCGCTGATGGCCTCCGTCGGGTTCGGCAACACCGGCGGCGACATCTTTGAGCGCGGGGGTCCGTATCTGGTTCGCGGGGCGCAAGACCTCATCCGCCCGTCCGAAATCCTGGATGAGTACAGCCCGGCGCTGTTCTGCACGATCCGCAACTACCACGATGTCGAACCCAAGGTGTCGGCGTCGCTGGGCGGCAACGGCTACTCACTGCGAACGCTGTCGGGCCTCATGGGCGCGGGCAACCCGTACGTGTACCCCGACAACCTGCCGCGCGTGAACGCCCGCGGCGGCCCCGAGGGCAAGCCCGGCTGCTGGCAGCCGATCACGCATGACCTGTGGCCTGCGCCGTATCTCGTGATGGACACCGGCGCGTCGATCGCGCCGTACAACCACTTCGAGTTGGGCCAGCCGATCCTGATCGAGTACGTCTGGGGACGCCAGGTTGGGGAGAACACGATCAACCCATGAAAATCACCGGTACCGCCATCAAGCTCGGCGCCTTCTCGCTGGTGCTGCTGCTGTTCACCGCGATCATCATCGTGGTGTTCGGTCAGATGCGTTTCGACCGCACCACCGGGTACTCGGCGGTGTTCTCCAATGCCAGCGGTCTACGGGCCGGGCAGTTCGTCCGCGCGTCCGGTGTCGAGATCGGCAAGGTCTCCAAGGTCCAACTGGTCAATAACGGGTCGCAGGTCAAGGTCGATTTCGACGTGGACCGCTCGTTGCCGCTGTTCGAGGGCACCACCGCCTCGGTCCGCTACCTGAACCTGATCGGCGACCGCTACATGGAGCTCAAGCGGGGCGACAACGACAGGCGGTTGCCCGGCGGCGGCACCATCCCGGTCGAACACACCGAGCCCGCGCTGGACCTCGATGCGTTGATCGGCGGATTCCGTCCGGTGTTTCGGTCCCTTGATCCGGACAAGGTCAACACCATCGCCCAGTCGATCATCACGGTCTTCCAGGGCCAGGGCGGCACCATCAACGACATCCTCGACCAGACGGCGTCACTGACGTCGGCGCTCGCTGACCGCGACCAGGCGATCGGTGAGGTGATTCGCAACCTCAACACCGTGCTCGATACGACGGTCAAACACCAGCAGCAGTTCGACAAGACCGTGCAGGACTTCGAGCAGCTGATCACCGGACTCAACAACCGGGCCGACCCGATAGCGACGTCGGTCGCGGGTATCAGTGACGCCGCCGGGACCATCGCCGATTTGCTGGCCGACAACCGGCCGCTACTGCAGAGCACGGTCGGCCATCTGGAGGCCATCCAGCAGCCGTTGGTGGATCAGAAGGACAAGCTCAACGACATCCTCACCAGACTGCCGACCGCCTTCAAGATCATCGGTCGAGCAGGCGGCATCTACGGCGACTTCTTCAACTTCTACTCCTGCGACATCTCGATCCGGATGAACGGGCTGCAGCCCGGCGGGCCGGTCCGCACGGTCAAACTCTTCAGCCAGCCGTCGGGTAGGTGCACGCCGCAATGAGAACTCTGGAGGGATCGAACCGCGTCCGCAACGGGGTGATGGGCATCATCATCCTGCTCATCGTGATCGGTGTAGGGCAGAGCTTCGCCAGCGTGCCGATGCTGTTCGCCACGCCCACCTACTACGCGCAGTTCTCGGATACCGGTGGCCTCAACACCGGTGACAAGGTGCGAATCGCCGGCATGGACGTCGGCCACGTCCGAAGCATGGAGATCGACGGCGACAAGGTCGTGATCGGCTACTCGCTCGACGGCACCCAGATCGGGACCGAGAGCCGGGCCGCCATCCGCACCGACACCATCCTCGGCCGTCGCAACGTCGAGATCGAGCCTCGCGGCTCGACGGCGCTGAAGGCCAACGGCGTCTTGCCGCTGGGCCAGACCACCACGCCGTACCAGATCTATGATGCGTTCTTCGACGTGACCGAGGCATCGTCGCGCTGGGACACCGAGACCGTGAAGCGGTCGCTGAACGTGCTGTCGGAGACCATCGACCAGACCTATCCGCACCTGAGCGCCGCGCTCGACGGTGTGGCGCGGTTCTCCGAGACCGTCGGCAAGCGCGACGACCAGATCAAACAACTGCTGGCCAACGCCAACCAGATCGCCGGCATCCTCGGCAGCC
This sequence comes from uncultured Actinomycetota bacterium, assembly GCA_963721495.1. GTDB lineage: Bacteria > Actinomycetota > Actinomycetes > Mycobacteriales > Mycobacteriaceae > Mycobacterium. The sequence goes on from CAVRMG010000038.1 coordinate 53,215, forward strand.
GCAGCGAGCAGATCAACAAGCTTCTGGTCAACGCCCAGTCGCTGCTGGGCGCCATCAACGAACGCCAGTACGCGGTCAGCATGCTGCTGGAACGTGTCAGTTCCTTCTCCGAACAGCTCAAGGGCCTCATCGACGACAACCCGAACCTCAACCATGTGCTCGAGCAGCTGCGGATCGTCAGCGACGTGCTGACCGACCGCCGGTACGACCTGATGGACACGCTCACCACGGTCGCCAACTTCGTGGCGTCCCTCGGTGAGGCGGTGGCTTCGGGTCCCTACTTCAAGGTGATGTTGGTCAACCTGCTGCCGGGCCAGATCCTGCAGCCGTTCATCGACGCGGCGTTCAAGAAGCGTGGTATCGACCCCGAGAAGTTCTGGGGCGACGCGGGTCTGCCCGCAGGGCGGTTCCCCGATCCGAACGGGGCACGCTTCCCCAACGGCGCTCCGGCGCCTGGGCCCGCGATCCTGGAAGGCACCCCCGAGCATCCCGGTCCCGGAATACTCAAGGGGTCGCCCTGCTCGTACACGCCACCGCCGGACGTTCTGCCGCGGCCCGGCGACCCGCTGCCGTGCGCCGACCTGACGATGGGACCGTTCGGCGATAACCCGTACGGCCCCAACTACGGTCGGCCCGACATCGTGACGTCGGACCCGAACGCGCACGGTCCCGGTTTCACGCCGGGTGTGCCGGCCGCGGCGATCCCGGGGCAGCTGCCGCCGGATATGCCCGGCGTGCCCGCGCCTCTCCCGCCGGCTCCGCCGGGTGCACGCACCGTGCCCGTCGGCCCGCTGCCACCTCAGCCGCCGGACTTCACGCCCGGCATCGCGCCGCTGCCCCCGGCCTTGACCGGACCTCCGCCTCCGGCGGGACCGGGACCGGATGCGGGACCGGCCGGCACGCCGCCATTGCCAGGGAACCCACCGTTCCTGCCCCCACTTTCGCAGGGACAGGGGTAACCGATGACAACGATCTTCAACATTCGAAACCTGAAGCTGCCGCACGTATCCCGCGCTGCCGTCATCATCGGCGCTCTGGCCGTGGTCCTCGCCCTGGTGGCGGCCTTCGTCGGGTGGAACGTGTACAAGAAGCTGACCACCAACACCGTCGTCGCGTACTTCCCGGACACGCTGGCGCTCTATGCCGGCGACAAGATCCAGATCATGGGCGTGCAGGTCGGCACGATCGATTCGATCGAGCCCGCCGGCGACAAGATGAAGGTCACCTTCGACTACGAGAACAAGTTCAAGGTGCCTGCCAACGCCACCGCGTCGATCCTCAACCCCAGCCTGGTGGCATCGCGCACCATCCAGCTGTCTCCGGCGTACACGGGCGGCCCGGTGATGGAGGACGGCGCGGTCATCCCGATCGACCGCACGCAGGTTCCGGTGGAGTACGACCAGTTGCGTGACTCGCTCAACCGGATCCTGACCGATCTCGGCCCGACACCCGAACAGCCCAAAGGCCCCTTCGGCGACATCATCGAGTCGGCCGCCGACGGCTTCGCGGGTAAGGGCGAACAGCTCAACCGGACCCTGAACGGATTGTCCGAAGCGCTGTACACCCTCAACGAGGGCCGCGGCGACTTCTTCAGCGTGGTCAAGAGTCTGGCGCTGTTCGTCAACGCGCTGTACAAGAGCGATCAGCAGTTCGTCGCGCTCAACGACGACCTCGCGAAATTCACCAACGCATTCGCCGACACCGACCGCGAAGTGGCCAACGCGCTGCAGGATCTCAATAAACTGTTGTCGACCACCCGTTCGTTCCTCGACAAGAACGCCGAGGTGCTGACTCACGACGTCAACAACCTGGCCGACACCACCAACGCGATCCTTCAACCCGATCCGCGCAACGGTCTGGAAACCGCCCTTCACGTGTTCCCCACGCTCGGCGCCAACCTGGTGAACATCATCTCCCCGGTCACCGGTGGCGTCATGGGCACCCCGGTGATCAACAACTTCGCGAACCCGATCCAGTTCGTGTGCAGTGCGATTCAGGCGGGCAGCCGCCTTGGATACCAGGAGTCGGCCGAGATGTGCGCGCAGTACCTGGCGCCGATCCTCGACGCGATCAAGTTCAACTTCCCGCCGTTCGGCGTCAACCAGTTCTCGTCGGCGATGACGCTGCCCAAGCAGATCGCCTACTCGGAGCCGAGGCTGCAGCCGCCGGCCGGCTACAAGGACACGACCGTGCCGGGTATCTGGTCGCGTGACACCTTGTTCTCCCACGGCAACCATGAGCAGGGCTGGGTCACCGCCCCCGGCATGCAGGGCGTCGAGGTGCAGCCGTTCACCCAGAACATGATGTTCCCGGAGTGCCTCGCCGAATTGATGGGTGGGCCCGACTGCGCTTATCCGGGTGCGCCGCCGACCTTCGGCGGCCCGCATCAGGCCGGCCCGCCGAACGCATACAGCGAGAACACCCCGCTGCCGCCGCCGTGGTACCCGCAGCCGGGCCCGGTGCCGGGTCCCGCACCCGGCGTGATCCCGGGTGACCCGGGTAGCGCAGCGCTCACAGGTCCGCTACCCGTACCCGGTCCTGGTCCCGGTCCCGCCGCGGCGGCGCCACCGGCACCGGTCGGACCGCCGCTACCAGCTGAGGCAGGTGGGTGATGAGACGCTTGCGCGAAGTGGGGGCAGCCGTGACGACGAGGCGCAGATGGAGTCGGTTCGCGCTGCGTGCCGTCGCACTTTCGGCGGTCGCATTGATGCTGAGCTCGTGCGGTATGTGGCCGTGGCGTGGCATCTCCAACGTCGAGCTGCCGGGTGGTCCCGGCACCGGCTCGGAGCGGATGACGATCTATGTACAGATGCCGGATACGTTGGCGCTCAACGTCAACAGCCGTGTCCGGGTGGCCGATGTGTTCGTCGGCCGGGTCCGCGCGATCGAGTTGAAGAACTGGGTCGCGACGCTGACGCTCGACATGGAACCCAACCTGGGCCTACCTTCCAACGCGTTGGCCCGGATCGGACAGACCAGCCTTCTGGGTAGCCAGCACGTGGAACTGGAGCCGCCGCCGGATCCGTCGGGGCAGCTGCGCAGTGGCGACACGATCCCGCTGAAGAACAGTTCGGCGTTCCCGAGCACGGAGCGGGTGCTGGCGAGCATCGCCACGATCCTGCGCGGCGGCGGGGTGCAGAACCTCGAGACGATCCAGACCGAGATCTTCAACGTGCTGAACGGGCGGGGCGACCAGATCCGCGAGTTCCTGAACAAGCTGGACACGTTCACCGACGAACTGAACCAGCAGACCCAGGACATCACCCGCGCCATCGATTCCACCAATCGGTTGCTTTCGATCGTGGCGCAGCGCAACGACACGTTGGATCAGGTGCTGACCGAATTCCCGCCGCTGATCAAGCATTTCGCGGAGACGCGCGATCTTTTCGCCGATGCGGTGCAGGCGTTGGGCCGTGTCAGCGTCGCCGCCGACAACGCGTTGGCGCCCGCGAGCGACAACCTGCACACCAACCTGCAGAACCTGCAGCGGCCGCTGAAGCAGTTGGGCCTGGCGTCGCCGTACGTCATCGGCGCACTCAAGCTGCTGCTCACCCTGCCGTTCTCGATCGAGAATGTGCCGAAGGTGGTTCGCGGCGACTACCTCAACGCCTCGCTGATGGTCGACCTGACGCTGTCGGCACTCGACAACACGATCCTGTCGGGCACCGGTGTCTCGGGCATGCTGCGCGCACTCGAGCAGGCCTGGGGCCGCGACCCGGCGACGATGATCCCGGATGTGCGCTTCACGCCGAACCCGCACAACGCACCGGGCGGACCGCTGGTTGAAAGGGGTGAGTGAGCGGTGCTGACCAGGTTCATCAAGATCCAGCTGGTGCTGTTCACCATCCTGACGATCATTGCCATCACGGTGTTGGGCTGGTACTACCTGCGGATTCCCAGCCTCGCGGGCATCGGACAATACGAGTTGCATGCCAACCTGCCGCGCTCCGGTGGCCTGTATGCGACCGCCAACGTCACCTATCGCGGCACCCAGATCGGCAAGGTCACCGAAGTCAAGCCCACCGAGAACGGTGCGAGCGCGACGATGAGCATCGACAACCGCTACAAGATCCCCGCAGATGCATCGGCGAATGTGCACTCGGTGTCGGCGATCGGTGAGCAGTACCTGGACCTGGTGTCGACGGGAAATCCCGGTCAGTACCTCAGCCCTGGTTCGACGATCACGAAAAGCTCCGTCCCCAGTGAAGTCGGGCCCGCGCTGGACGCCGCGAACAACGGTCTGGCTGTGCTGCCCAAGGAGAAGATCGACTCGCTGCTCACCGAAACCTCGCAAGCCGTAGGTGGTTTGGGGCCGGCGCTGCAACGGTTGGTCGACTCGACGTCAAACGTCGCGCAGGGCTTCAAGGACAACCTGCCGCAGGTCAACGACATCCTCGCCAATTCGGCGCCGATCCTGGACAGTCAGGTTCAGTCCGGCGACAACATCGAGCGGTGGTCGCGCAATCTGGACATCATCGCTTCGCAGACCGCCGAGCAGGACCCCGCGTTGCGCAGTGGGCTGGAGCAGGCCGCTCCGACGCTGGACCAGCTCAACACGGTGTTCAGCGGTGTGCGCGATGCGCTGCCTCAGACGCTGGCCAATCTGGCGATCGTCATCGACATGCTCAAGCGCTACAACAAGGGTCTCGAACAGACCCTGGTGATCCTGCCGCAGGGTGCGGCGGCGAGCCAGGCGGGAACGCTGTTCGAGGACCTCGGCCAGCTGCCGTTGGCGCTGTCGATCAACCAGCCGCCACCATGCCTGACGGGCTTCCTACCCGCTTCCGAGTGGCGCTCGCCTGCCGACACGAGCATGGCGCCGCTGCCCAAGGGCACCTACTGCAAGATCCCGAAGGATTACCAGGGCAACGTCGTTCGAGGCGCCCGCAACTACCCGTGCGTCGACGTTCCGGGTAAGCGCGCCGCCACCCCGATGGAATGCCGCAGCCCGGAACCGTACGTTCCGCTCGGTACCAACCCGTGGTACGGCGACCCGAACCAGATCCTGTCCTGCCCGGCACCCGGTGCCCGCTGCGATCAGGGTGTCAACCCGGGACGCGGCGTCGTACCGGCCCCGACGGTCAACAACGGTGTGAACCCGGCACCGGCCGACCAGCTGCCTCCTCCGCAGTCGACGGCACCGGTCAGTGACCCGCTGAGCCCCCCCGGCCAGGGCTCTGTCAGCTGCAGTGGACAACAACCCAACCCATGCATCTACACTCCGGCACCAGGGCCACCCGGCTCCACGGCGGTCTACAACCCGTCCAGCGGTCAGGTAGTCGGACCTGACGGCGTCAGGTACAACGTCCGCAACTCGAGTAACCCAGGAGACGACGGATGGAAGGAGATGCTGGCTCCCGCCGGCTGAACCCCACCGATGCTGATGAGACGCCCGACGAGTCGTTAGCAGTATCCCAAGACCCCTCAGACCCACAGACCCAAGAAGCCACCTCCGAGGATTTTCCGGAGGCAGATCCAGAACCTGGGCCAACCGACACTCGCCGTCCGTCGAGGCTCGGACGCGGCTGGGTTGCCGCCATCTGCGCCGCGCTGCTGGTCCTGGCCGGCGCCGGCGCCGTCGGTGGCTATCTGGCACTGAAGTCGAACCAGCAGAGCGAGGACAGCTCGCGGGCCGAGGCCGCCGCGCTGCAGGCCGCCAGGGACTGTGTGGCCGCCACGCATGCGCCCGACACCGCGGCGATGACCGCGGCGCAGTCGAAGATCATCGAATGCTCGACGGGTGATTTCGGCGCGCAGGCGAGCCTTTACAGCGGCGTGCTGGTCGACGCGTACCAAGCCGCGAACGTCACGGTGCAGGTATCCGACATGCGCGCCGCGGTCGAACGGCACAATGCCGACGGATCGTTCGAGATCCTGGTCGCGGTGCAGGTGAAGGTGACCAATTCCGAGTCCGCCGACCAGGAACAGGGTTACCGGCTGCGCGTGCAGATGGCGCCCGATGCGGGCGTGTACAAAATCGCCAAGCTGGATCAGGTCACGTCGTGACGGCCGTACTCGACACCGCGGACGCGCCTGCCACCGAGGCGGCGCCCGAACATCCCGTGGCGGCCTGGCCGACACGGGCGGGTGCGTTCGCCGTCGACGTTCTCGTGGGCATGGCGGTGATCGCGACACTGGCGGTGTCGGCATGGACCACACCGTGGCTCGGCTGGCTGTGGTGGGTGTTCGTCAGCACAGCGGCACTCACGATCGTGGGGATGGCGGTGAACCGTCTGCTGCTCCCGACCATCACGGGTTGGAGCCTGGGCCGTGCGCTGTTCGGCATCGCCGTGCGAACGCGGGACGGTGCACCGGTCGGAGTACTACGCCTGGCGGGCCGGGACCTGGCACATCTGGCTGGACACCGCGGCACTGTTCATCGGTTGGCTGTGGCCGCTGTGGGATCGCCGCCACCGCACGTTCGCCGATCTGCTGCTTCGCACCGAGGTGCACGATGTCGAGCGGCCGCAGCGCGACGTTCGCCGGCTGACGGCGATCGTCCTGGTGGTGGCGACGCTGCTGTGTGCACTGGCCGTCGGACTGAGCTATCTGATGGTGTATCGGCCGGAGCGCGCGGTCGACACTGCTCGCCAGCAGATCGCCGACCAAGGCCCAAAGATCGTCGAACAACTGCTCAGCTACGACAAAGAGTCACTGCAACAGGACTTTTCACACGCCCAGTCGCTGACCACCGACGGCTACCGCGATCAGCTGATCGCGCAACAGCAGGTCGTCCAACAGGCTGGGGCGACCTCCAACGAGTACTTCGCGGTGAGCAGCGCGGTGCTGTCGGCCTCGGCGAACCAGGCGGCGATGTTGGTGGCGATGCAGGGCCAACGCGGCACCGATCCCAAGGACCTGAAGTTCATCACCGCCACACTGCGCGTGGACTTCGAGAAGTCCGGTGACGGACAGTGGAAGGTCGCCAACCTCATAGTGCTGAAGCGGCCGCTGATGAATGTGCCGGGCCATTGAGTCCGCGGCGCAAGATCGAGGCCGACGAGCCCGACTTCTTCGAGGTGAAGCCGACCCCACCGCGACGCTGGGGCCTGCCGGTCCTCGCGGCGGTGGCGTCGGTGTTGATGGCGGCGGCAATCACGGCGGGAACGCTGATACTGGTCAGCCACACAGGCGACAACAGGTCCAGAGCCCGGGATGCCCAGGTGCTGGACTACGTGCAGGCGTTCATGACCACGTACACGACTCTGGACCCGTTCAACGCCAATGCATACGCCGACCGGATCATGGCTCAGGGCACCGGCGATTTCGAGAGCATGTTCAAGGAGAAGCAGAACGAGATCATGATCCAGGTCGCCCAGGCCGAGCCGACCACGGGCGCCGTGGTCGCGGCGGGTGTGCAGCGGTGGCGGGACGACGGTAGCGCCGACGTCTTGGTCGCGACGAAGATCTCCTCCAAGTCGCCCGACGGCAAATCGACGATCGAGAGCGGAAACCGTTGGGTTGCAACGGCAATCAAGGAAGGACAGCAGTGGAAGATCAGCCAGCTGATCCAGGTGATCTGACCACCGACGCTGAACTGCCGGTTCGGATCCGCGACGCCACCGAGGTTTCCGGAGAGTCCGACACGACTGAGGCGAAGGTGTCGCGGCGCAGGCATCGTATGCCGCTTCGCGGTGCCCTGGATACCGATGGCAGTGACGACACGGCGGTCGATGCGGCATCGCAAGCCACCGACGTCGGTACGAATGTCACGGAGGAAACCGTCGAGCCGACGCCGGTACCGCGACGCCGGTGGTTCTCGCTGCGCCGCCGCCCGAAAACCGCTGAACCTGAATCGATTTCCGAGCCCGACGAGACCTCACTGCCCGATGAGCCGGAACCGGCGGCGCGCAGACCTGTCGGCAAGGCGCGCCGCACCGTCAAGGAACCAGAGCCCCTCGCGGAGCAGGCCGAAGCGCCCACCGAGAACATCGCCGAGGAAGCCGAAACCGCCGAAACCACACCCGAGGAACTGGCCCAGGGGCCCGACGAGCCTGCGGACGACGTGATTCTGGTTCCGCACCGCCCCGCGGGTAAGCGGGTGCTCATTGCCGCGACTGCCGCCGCGGTCCTCTTCGTCGCCGGCGCCGCCTTCGCGGGTGCAACCCTGCAGCCCTACCTGGCCAACCGCGCGGCCGTCGACACGAAACTCGATGTCGCCCGTACGGCGGCCAGCGCGATCTCCACGCTGTGGACCTACACACCCGACAACATGGAGGCTCTGCCGGACCGCGCCGCCGGTTTCCTGGGCGGTGACTTCGCCGACGAGTACCGCAAGTACATCGACGCGATCGTCGCGCCCAACAAGCAGGCCCAGGTCACCAACACCACGCAGGTGATGGGTGCGGCGGTGGAGTCGCTGACTCCCGCCGAGGCCACCGCTATCGTGTACACCAACTCGGTGGCCACCAGTCCGGTGACGAAGAACATCCCGTCGCTGCGCTACCTGTCGTACCGGTTGACGATGCAGCGTCACGATGCGAAGTGGTTGATCACCCGCATGTCGACCATCACATCGTTCGACCTCACACCTCAGCTGTAGGACGGATCGCCGCCGACCGTGGCCGTCGAATCACCGGTCTCCCAACGATTGACGTTCGTCGCGTTGCTGATGCTGACGTTCGCGACCGGACTCGTCGACGCTGTCAGCGTGCTGGAACTCGGGCACGTGTTCGTCGCGAACATGACGGGCAACGTCATCTTCCTGGGCTTCTGGCTAGCCCCGCACACCGTCGTGGACGTGACTGCCGCGCTCGTTGCGTTCGTCTGCTTCGTGACGGGCGCGGTCCTCGGCGGCCGATTGGCCCGACACCTCGATCGCGAGGTTCGTCGCTGGCTCACCATCACGCTCTCACTGGAGGTCGTGATGCTCGTGACGCTGTCGATCCTCGCCGGCGCCGGGGTGCTCGACTACCAGGACAACACGAAGCTCTTCCTGATCGCGGGTCTGGCGGTCACGTTCGGCATCCAGAACTCCACGGCACGGCAGTTCGGCATCCAGGAACTGTCCACCACCGTGTTGACCACGACCATCTCGGGCATCGGTTTCGACAGCCGTCTGGCAGGCGGCAGCGGTGACCGCGAGAAGCTGCGCTACAGCGTGGTGTTCACGATGTGCGCGGGGGCGGCCGTCGGCGCGACGATGACGCGGTTCACCGTCGCCCCGGTGATCGGGCTCGCCGCCGCGGTGGTGGCGACCAGTGCGGCCGTCTTCTGGTTCGGTGAGCGACCGGCGCAGGACTAGTCTCGCCTTATGCCATCAGTTCTCGTAACAGGCGCTTCGCGCGGTATCGGTAAGGCGATCGTCGAGCACCTGGCCGCGCGCGACTGGGACGTCATCGCCGGGGTTCGCAGTCAACAGGACGCCGACACGCTCACCAAACTGAATCCGCAACGCGTCTCTTCGGTGCTGCTCGACGTCACCTCCGCCGACGACATCGCCGGTCTGGACGCCGCGCTGCCGGATCAGCTGGATGCGGTCGTCAACAACGCGGGAATCGCCGTCGGCGGTGCGATGGAGACGCTGGGCCCTGACGAGTGGCGAAAGCAGCTGGAAATCAACGTGATCGGTCAGCTGGCGGTCACCAAGGCGGTGCTGCCACGCCTGCGGCGCGCCCGCGGCCGCATCGTGTTCATCTCCAGCGTCAACGGCCGACTCTCCATGCCGCTGGTCGGTGCGTACTCGGCGAGCAAGTTCGCACTGGAGGCGGCCGCCGATGCGCTGCGAATGGAGTTGAGGCCCTGGCAGATCCGCGTCGTCGTGGTTGAGCCGGCACAGACGGATACCGATATGTGGCGGACAGCGGATGACATGGTCGCGGAGTTGGAGGCCGGGCTCACCCCGGAGCACCGGACCCTCTACGCCAAGCACATCGCAGGCTTCAAAAAGACGATCCCGGTGTCGCAGAAGATCGCCGTACCCGCACAGAAAGTGTCCGCCGTCGTCGAGGAGGCGCTCACCGCCCGTCGACCGCGTGCCCGCTACGTCGTTGGGATCGGCCCGAAGGCAATGGTGGTCGTGATGGCGGCCCTTCCGACGAAGGTCCGCGACTTTGCGCTGCGGCGGATGTCCCGCCAGCCGTAGGATGCCGACGTTCGTCAAGCGTAACCGCGGTGCACCCGCAGGTTTCTTCGCGTGCGAAGCCGCAGGGCTGCAATGGCTTTCGGCCGCTGACGATGGAGTGCCGTGCCCGCGGGTGCTCGGGTACGACGACACCAGCCTCACACTGGATCGACTGGACACCATCGGGCCCGAACGCGCCGCCGCGCACGAGTTCGGCCGCCGGCTGGCTCGGACCCACGACGCGGGCGCGGACGCGTTCGGCGCAGCCCCCGCCGGTTGGACCGGGGATGGCTTCTTCGGTCCACTTGCTCCATCCGCTCCCGATGTCGTTGACGGGATACGACCGATGGGGTGCGTTCTACGCCCGTGAACGGTTGGCGCCGATGGCGGCGCGCGCCTCGGACAGGTTGAGCGCGGCGGCCCACGACCTCGTCGATCTGGTGATCGCGCAGTGTGAAGCGGCGCACTTCGACGATGAGGATCCGCCGGCCCGCCTTCACGGTGATCTGTGGATCGGCAACGTGATGTGGACGCCCGACGGCGTCGTGCTGATCGACCCCGCGGCGCACGGCGGCCACCGCGAGACCGACTTGGCGATGCTGGCCTTGTTCGGCTGCCCGTATTTCGAGGCGGTGATCGACGGCTACCAGACTCACCGGACGCTGCGGCAGGGTTGGCGGGAGCGTGTCGGACTGCACCAGCTGTTTCCACTGCTCGCGCACGTCGCCCTGTTCGGCAGCGGGTACGCGAACCAGACTGCCGTCGCGGCCCGGAGCGCGATCGAGGCTCTCGGCTGACTGCGGAGCCACCAGCGATGCCCCTAGTTAAAGGCCAGCCAGCTCGGTAGCGCGCGTTCACGGGACTCGCACAACACCTGTCGGGTATCGCAGTTCCCGTCGGGTACGCCGGCGCCCGACCACATGCCCCCGGTGTCGCGGCGCAACACGATCGCCGACGAGCCGCCACCGTCGAGCAGCACCGCCGTGTCGCTGCCGAGTCCGCGGAACAGATCCTGGATCTGATCCGGGGTATAGCTGCCGCCCTGGAAGACGTACATCTCGTCCTTGGCTTTCGCATATGCGAGGGCGGTGCGAGCCGCGCTCGGCCCGCCGTCATTGAGCTGTGCGCTGTCACCCGGCGCCAGCAGCCCGATGCCTGCGACCGCGACGAATCGGGCGCCCTTGTCGAGCAGTCCCTGGATCGCCGGCGACGCGGCGTCGTAGTCGTCCTCGCTCTTCGGCGGCACCACGTAGGGAGCCCCGCCGATCGGAAGGATCATGGTGGACAACGCTTTCCAGTGTTCGTTGCCCCCCGACAGGCCCTGCTTGCCCGCGTAGGCGAGGGTTCCGGTGACCGCGGCGTTGGTCCGGCCTTGTCCGCGGGTGTTATCGACGTAGGCGCCCAGGGGCGAGCTGCAGCCGGTGGACTTCCACGAGCCGCCCCTCTGCCCGCGGATATCGAAGAAGTTGGCGTTGATCGCAATGGTCGGCTGGCCCAGCGCCTGCCACGCCTGCAGCGGCGAGAAGATCTCGGACGCCTGCCAGAGGCCCTCGCCGGTGCGCGCCCGCGGGTCACGTTCGCAGCGAGCCTGATATCCGTTGTGCGAGTCGACGAGTAGCCGCGGCGCGAGTCGTTGCGATGCCGACTTGATGATCATCAAGTGCCCGCCGCTGTCCATCTCGTACCAGCCGCCGCCGGCGTTGAGCATCGGCGCGGGGTGTCCTCCGCCGAAGTTGTAGACGAGGTACGACCCCTTGGTGTTCGCGATGGCGCCCGCGAGAAGGTCGCGGCCGCTGGCGGCGTGCGCATCGGGGACTCCGGCTGTCGTCGACGGCGCACCGCACACCACCAGCGCCGCGGCAGATGCCACGAACCGCCGAACGATCGTGACCGGAGTCGACACAGTTGCCCCTTCGGAGACAGTGAGAACAAGACAACATTAATCTCACCAGCAACACTGTCAACTTCCGTAACAAGTGCATCACGATCGAGTTTCGCCTCGCACTCACGGTGTGGGCTACGTGCGGCGGGTGCACGCGTTAGTTCGCGATGAAGCGGGGTAACCGCACCCCATGCCCACTGTGTCGCGAACTTTCTCCGTCAGACCACCCCCAGCCCGAGTCGTCGACTACCTCAAGGATTTCGCCAACGCCGAGGAATGGGACCCCGGCACCCAGCGGTGCACCCGCATCGACAGCGGCGCGATCGACCAGGGCGCGTCGTGGCACAACGTCTCGAAGATCTTCGGCGTCACGGCCGAACTGACGTACACCCTGGACGAACTCAGCGACCGCACGTTGGTGTTCGTCGGCAAGAACAAATCGTCGACATCGACCGACACCATTACGGTCGACGCCGCCGGCACCGGGTCGGTGTTGACCTATCGCGCCGACCTCGAGATGAACGGACCGGCAAAGCTTCTCAACCCGGTCATGAAGGTGGTGTTCGAGAAGCTCGCGGACGACACCGAGAAGCAGATGACAACCACCCTCAACGGGCTGTTGACGAAGGAGAAGAAATGATCGGGACCATCCTCAGCGCACTCGTCGTCGGTCTGATCGTCGGCGCGCTTGCTCGGCTCATCATGCCGGGCAAGCAGACGATCGGGGTGATCATGACGATCGTCCTCGGCGCCATCGGGTCGTTCGTCGGAACGTGGCTGACCTACCAGCTCGGGTATTCGAACTCCAACGGCGGCTGGGAGGTCATCCCGTTCCTGGTCGGCATCATCGTCGCGATCGTGTTGATCGCGATCTATGTCGGCATCACCGGCCGCAAGAGCACCCCGGTCCGCTAACCGGCGGGGGGGACCAGGCGGTATACGGCACCGGCGTAGTCGTCGGTGATGTAGACCGCGCCGTCCGGTCCCGTCACCGCCGCCACCGGGCGCCCCCACCGCGAGCCGTCCTCGGCCTGAAACCCGCCGACGAGTGTCTGCTTGTTGCCGAGATGTCCGTCCTGCCAAGGAAAGAACGCCACCTCCGGCGCCTGCGGAGGCTTGCGGTTCCACGAACCGTGCACGCCGACCAACGCCCCGTTGGCGTACGGCGCGCGCAGTTCACCCGAGGTGAAGCTCATGCCCAGCGGGGCGGCGTGGGCGCCGAGACTCTGTTCTATCGGGGGCAGGGACGCGCAATCCATCTTGGCGCCGTCGGCGTTGGTCTGGACATCCCGAATCAACGGGAGGTTGGCCGGTCCGCCGTCGGGATTGCAGTAGGGCCAACCCAATTCGCGTCCCGGCGTCAACCGCGCCACCGATTCGGGCGGATGGTCGTTGACATACTGCTGGTCGACCTGGCCGGTCGCGGGGTCCGCCACGTTGTCCCGGTTGTTGACCGCCGTCCACACGGATCCGTCCGGCGCGATCGCCAGTCCGGTGCCGTTGCGCACTCCCGTCGCGAACGGTTGCGCGGGGCCACCGCCAGGGGGCACTCGCATGATTGTCGCTCGCGGCGGGGTGGCGTCGCGGTCCTCGGCGGTGACGTTGCCCGTCGATCCGATCGAGAAGTACACGGAGCGATCTGAGCCGACCGCGACGCTCTTGAGTGCGTGAGAGTATGCGCCAAGCAGATCAGGGCTTTTGGCGTCGGGTAGCCCGCCGGCGACGGTGCGTCGATTGGTCGCGTGCCCATCGGCATAGTCGTAGGCGTCGATCTGATCGCTTTCGGCGACATACAGCGTCTTGCCCATGAGCGCCAACCCGTGCGGCTGGTCGAGCCCGTCGAGCAGCGTCGACTGGCGGGGTACGCCGGCCGTCGGTGCGATAGCCAGCACCTGTCCGGCACCGGGTACCGACACCAGCAGGCGATTGTCAGGTGTCCAGACGGCGAGCCTCGCCTTCGGAACACGGGCCCACACCGTGATCGACCAACCCGCGGGCACGAGCGCCTGGCGCGGTTGATCGAACGGGGCCTGTGCCAGGTCGGCACCCACCTCGACGGGGACCGCGACCAATTTGGTGCTGGCGGCGGGCTGGGGAGCCGTGGTCGTCGCTGGCGACGAGGGCTCGGGGTCGGGTGCGGGAGCCGTCGAGCATGCTGTAAGCAACGCCACCCCGGCGATGCAGAATCCAATTCGGTTACGCTGCAGCCAAACCCGCATGCATCTCCCAGACCAGAATCTCGGCGGCTTCGGTCGCGGTGACGCGCTGACCGCCGGATGCGGTGAACCGCACGGAATCTCCTTGCGCCAATGGGCCCGCACCCTCGAGTGTCACTTCACCGCGGGGGACGAACAGGTGCAGGTACGGCGCCGAGGGCAGTTCGACGCTGTCGCCGGCCTGCATGCGGGCACCGTGCAAGGCAGCGTACTTGTTGCGGATGGTGATCGCGGTCTGGTCGCTGTGGTCGGGCATGCCGGAGGCGATGGTCACCAGGCCGCCGCGCAGCAACTCGTGGTCGATCTCGAGCTGTTGGTACCCGGGGGTGATACCTGATTCGTCGGGCACCACCCACATCTGGACGAAATGGACGGGCTCACTATGTGATTGCTCGCCTGTCAGCGTCCAGGAGTCGTTCTTCTCCGAGTGCAGGATGCCGTGGCCCGCGGACATGCGTTGGGCCAGACCGGGATAGATCACGCCGGAATGACCGGTGGAGTCCTGGTGTACCAGCGATCCCTGCAGCACCCATGTGACGATCTCCATGTCGCGGTGCGGATGGGTGTCAAAGCCAGTGCCCGGCTTGACGATGTCGTCGTTGTTCACCAGTAACAGGCCATGGTGGGTGTTGTCCGGCTCGTAGTGACTTCCGAACGAGAACGAGTGCTTGGAGTCCAGCCAGTCGATGCTCGTCTTCGCGCGGTCCCCTGCGCGCCGGATGTCTACTGTCGGGGCGGTCATGGACGATCCTCTCGCTCGGGCCCAGCCTAGGTGGGGGCACTGGACAGGACAACATGGATGATGTGTCATGTATTCCATGTGGTTGACCGACGAGCAACAGCAGATCTGGCGCAGCTATCTGGCGATGACAGGCAGGCTGCAGACGGCGATGCACCGCCAGCTCCAGCAGGACTGCGAGTTGTCGCTGTCGGAGTACGACGTGCTGGTCGCGCTGTCCGAGCGCGGGCCGCTGCGGATCAACGAACTCGGCGAGGCCCTGGCTTGGGAACAGAGCCGGTTGTCACACCAGCTGCGGCGAATGCGCGGGCGCGGCCTGCTCGTGCGCAACGGCAGCGATGACGACAGGCGCGGAGCGACCGTCGAACTCACCGACAGCGGTCATGCCGCACTGGAACTGGCCGCACCCGGGCACGTGGAGCTGGTACGCAGCGCGATGTTCGAGGGCATGTCCGCCGCGCAACTACGGGCGTTCGGCACGGTGGCTGCGACGGTCGCCGACCGGCTCGCTACCAGTCCGCCTCGTCGAACGTGATGACGCCGCGGATGTTGTTGCCGTCGAGCATGTCCTGGTAGCCCTGGTTGATGTCCTCGAGCCGGTAGGTTTTCGTCACCATATCGTCGATGTTGAGCAGCCCGGCCTTGTAGAGGCCGACCAGCTTCGGCGTCTCGACGTGTGAGCTGCCGCCGCCGAAGATGTTGCCCTTCAACGTCTTCTGCAACATCGTGAACAGGAACAGGTTGAGCTTGACGTCCGTGTCCATCATCGAACCCATGCCGGTCACTACGCAGGTGCCGGTCTTGGCTGTCAAGATCATCGCCTCTTCGATGTACTCGCCGCGCATGTCGCCGACCGCGATGATGGTCTTGTCGGCCATCAGGCCATGGGTGACGTCGATCATCGGAGCGATCGCCTCGGCCATTGACGGGTACACGTGCGTGGCGCCGAACTTGATCGCCTGATCGCGCTTCCAGTCGTTGGGGTCGATCGCGATGACGTTCTTGGCGCCGGAGATGACAGCGCCTTGGAGGGCGCTCATGCCGATGCCGCCGACGCCGACGATCACCACGGTCTCGCCAGGCTGGACCTCGGCGACGTTGGTGGCCGAACCGAAGCCCGTGGGCACCGCGCAACCCATGATCGCGGCGGTCTCGAACGGAATGTCGCTGTCGATCTTGACGACGGAGTCCTTGTGCACGGTCATGTACGGGGCGAACGTGCCGAGCAGGTTCATCGGCGACACCTCGTGGCCGCCCGCGTGCACCCGCGAGGTGCCGTCGGCGATCGCCTTGCCGCCGAGCAGCAGCGCACCGCGGTCGCACAGCGACCGGTAGCCCTTGAGGCACGGCGGGCACTCGCCGCAGGCGGGGATGAACGCGAGGATGACGTGGTCGCCCTCTTCGATGCCTTTGACGTTGCGGCCGACCTTGGTGACGACGCCCGCGCCCTCATGCCCACCGAGGGCAGGCAGGGCGATCGGGGTGGCGCCGGTGGTCAGGTGATAGTCCGAGTGGCACATGCCGGCGGCGTGCACGCGGATCTGCACCTCGTCGTCGACGGGGTCGCCGATTTCGATCTCATCGATGCGGAACGGCGAGTTCAGCTCCCACAGCAGAGCGCCCTTGGTCTTCATGACCGGCAATTCTAGAACACGTTACAGAACATGTGTCAATTAAGGGTTCTAGCTGGAGTTACGGGACACTACATCCCTTCGAGTGTCGGCCTCGATTCCGCCGAAATAAGGTTCCGGTACGCATACCGGCCCATATGTGTACAACAATCCGTATCTCGACCGATGGTGTCGGTGCGCTCTGCCACGGTCTGATCGTGGGCGGGATAGACGGGCCGTTTCTCGGCACGGAGGCACTGGCCGATGGACTTGTCACCAGGCGGGGGCTGAAGAGCGGATTCCGGCCGGTGTACCGAAACGCGTACATGCCGAAGAACCAACTGCTGACCCCCGTCTCCCGCGCCAAGGCCGCCTGGCTCTGGGCAGGCCGCCAGGCCACGTTGGGAGGACTCTCCGCCGCGGCAATGCACGGGTCTAAATGGATCGACGCGAAGGAACCCGCGGACCTGTTCCGGCTAGGGGATGCCGTTGAGGGCATCAACATCCACCGCGACAAGCTAGCCGCCGGGGAAACCTGCGTCGTCGACGGAATGCCGACCACAACACCCGCCAGGACGGCCTTCGATCTCGGGCGTCGAGACAGCCTCGAGCGCGCTGTCATCCGGCTGGACGCCTTGGCGAATTCGACGAATTTGGAGCGTCACGACGTCGAAATGCTGCTCGATCGCCACGCTGGTGCGCGCGGCATCGTGCAGTTGCGGCGTGCGGTCGAACTGATGGACGGCGGAGCGGAGTCACCGCAGGAGACTCGGACGCGACTGCTGCTGATGGCCGCAGGCTTCCCTCGCCCGCAGACCCAGATCGTGGTCTGTGACGAGTTCGGCTACTTCATCGGACGCGTGGACATGGGCTGGGCCGAGTGGAAAGTCGGCGTGGAATACGACGGCCCTCAACACTGGGCGACTCCTGCTGACCACGCTCGCACCATCGAGCGGATCGCAGATCTAGAAGCTCACGGCTGGATCATCATTCGCATCACCCGCGACATCCTGCGCTACCGGAGCGGCGTCTTCCTCGCTCGTGTGCGGGACGCGATGCTGACGGCCGGTTGGCCGCTCTGCGACCAGATCCGAATTGATACACAAATTTGGCTCGATCGCGTGGCATAAGTCTGATCTCGGCGAACTAGAGAGTGGCCGGCAGGCCGTATGCCTCGAACGACTCCATGTGAAACGCCACGACGTGGGAGATGCCGTCGGGGGTGACGGCAAGGACATGCATCTGGAAGGGCTCGTGCACACCGGTCTCGCGGTTGAGCATGTACATCGCCCCGGCCGGCTGACCGTTGGCGGTGGTGCGGATCAACCGCATATCCCCCGGATTCTCGGCGGGGCAGTGCGTCTTCGACAGCAGGACGATGTTCTCCGGACCCTGGTACCAACCGTCGAACGGCGGCATCTCCCAGACGGCCTCGGCCGTGAACAACTCGACGAGCTTGTCCATGTCGTAGCTCTCGAATGCGGTGATGTAGCGGGTCAGCAGATCCTGGGCCTCCGGCGACTCCGGGGCCCGCAGTTCGTCGTCCTCGCTGGGGCCGATGGCGTCGAGCTGCGCCCGCGCCCGCTGCAGCAGGCTGTTGACCGCCGCCGTTGACGAACCGATCGCGTCGGCCACCTCAGCGGCCTTCCACTGGAGCACCTCACGCAACACGAGCACCGCGCGTTGCCGGGCGGAGAGGTGTTGCAGGGCCGCGACGAACGCCAGCCGCACCGACTCGCGGGACCCGACGATGGTGGACGGGTCTGTCGAATCGTCGGGCAGCGGCTCCAACCAGGGCACCTCGTCGCGCGCGACGATGTCGTCGACGGGATCCGAGCTCGGAGCGCCCAGGCCCGTCGGCAGTGGGCGCCGCTTGCGACTGTCCAAGGCCGTCAGGCATGTGTTGGTGGCGATCCGGTACAGCCAGGTGCGCACCGAGGATTTGCCCTGAAACCCTTTGTACGACTTCCACGCGCGCAGATACGTTTCCTGCACCAGATCCTCGGCGTCGTGCAGCGACCCGGTCATCCGGTAGCAGTGTGCGAGCAGTTCGCGGCGATAGCGCTGCGCATCCGCGAGGAAGGCATCCTCGGCGCTGTTGTCGTCGAGATTGTGGGCCAGGACCGTCACGCCGCCGAGCTTAATCAGTGCGGGTGACAACCGGCACCTACGATTTTCGGGCTGCCCGATAGTCTCCCTGGGTGGCCACTACCCGCAGCGAACGAAGCTTCGACGGCGTCGGCGGCGTGCGCATCGTCTACGACGTGTGGACCCCTGAGCAATCACCGCGCGGGGTCGTGGTGCTCTGCCACGGATACGCCGAGCACGCGCGCCGATACGACCACGTCGCGCAGCGGTTCGGCGAGGCCGGGCTCATCACCTACGCCCTGGACCTCCGCGGCCACGGTCGGTCCGGCGGCAAACGGGTCTACCTCCGCGATATCTCCGAATACACCGGCGACTTCCACACCCTGGTCGGCATCGCCACCGCCGAACACCCCGAACTGCCGCGCATCGTGCTCGGCCACAGCATGGGTGGCGGCGTCGTCTTCGCCTACGGCGTCGAGCACCCCGACGACTACACCGCGATGGTGCTGTCCGGCCCGGCCGTCTACGCGCAGGACGCCGTCTCGTCGGTCATGATCACCGTCGCCAAGGTCGTCGGCAGCATCCTTCCCGGCCTGCCCGTCGAGAATCTCCCGACCGAGGCGGTGTCCCGTGACCCCGAGGTGGTGGCGGCGTACATGGCGGATCCGATGGTGCACCACGGCAAGCTGCCCGCGGGCATCGCCAAGGCGCTTCTCAACGTCGGCGAAACCATGCCTCGGCGCGCCGCGGCGCTGACCGCACCGCTGCTGGTCGTGCACGGCGAGCAGGACAAGCTGATCCCCGTCGACGGCAGCCGCCACCTGATGGAGTGTGTGGCGTCGACCGACGCTCACCTCAAGGTCTATCCCGAGCTGTACCACGAGGTGTTCAACGAGCCCGAACGCGCGCTGGTGCTCGACGACGTCACCTCGTGGATCGAGGCCAAGCTTTGAAAGCCGTTGCAGGCATCCTTCTTTCGCTGGTGCTGACTCTGACGGCGTGCGGATCGGATGGGGGTCCCCGCTGGGTCGAAGAGGACGTCAGTTTCACCGCCGACGGCCTCACCATTCACGGCACCTACCGCCACGAACGCGACGCGGACGCGGGACCGGCGGCGCTGCTGATCTCCGAGAGCGGCAACACCGACCGCAACGGCGACAACGCGGTGGCCGGCCCGGTGGGCAATATGCGCCAGCTGGCCGAGCTGTTGTCGGACCAGCCAGATGGGAAAGGTGTCTCGAGCCTGCGCTACGACAAGATCGGCACCGGGAAGACGGGCCTCGGTCCGTTCGAGAAGCGGCCGACCGAGGTCGTCAGCTCCGTCTACACCTCAGGCGCGAAGGCCGCGGTGGGCTTTCTCGCCCAGCAGCCCGCGACCGACAAGGCACGCATCTCGGTGTACGCCGTCGGCGAAGGCGCGATTCACGCGATGTCGCTGGCCGCGAATACCGATGTCGGCGCCCCAAAGATCCACTCGCTGGGCCTCTTTCAGCCGCTTCCGGGCCGATACCTGGACATCATCACCAATCGCGTGCGGGCGAACGGCGACCCCGCCGCGCTCACGACCTGGCTCGCGGCGGTCGACCAGGTCCGCGCCAAGGGCACCGTGCCCGAGAAACTGCCCGAGGGGCTCGGCGCGATGCTGAACTCCGGCAACGTCAATGCGGTCATCGAAGCCGACAAGATCGACCCGCTGGCCCTGGCAGCCAGGATCCCTGCGGGCACCCCGGTGCTGCTGACGTGTTCGGACTCCGACGGCCAGGCCAAGTGCGACACCGTCAAACCGCTCATCGGAGCGCTCGAGCACACCGCGCTGACGGTCGTCGAACTCAAGGGGGTCAACCACGTCCTGCGTGAGGACCCCAGCGACAACGTCGCCAACTACTCGAAGCAGGATCCACTTTCTCCACAACTCGTCACTGCGCTCGACGCGTTTGTCGGCAAGTAGTCCTAATCTGGCGCCATGACTGACGACAGGATGTTGGCGCGCATCGCCGCTCTGCTGCGCCAGGCCGAGGGCACCGACAACTCGCACGAGGCCGACGCCTTCATGGCCGCAGCCCAGCGACTGGCCACGGCGACGTCGATCGACCTTGCGGTCGCGCGCTCCCATTCGGACCACCGCACCAAGGCCCAGACGCCGGTGCAGCGCACCATCACCATCGGGAACGCGGGCACGCGCGGACTGCGCACCTATGTCCAGCTGTTCACGGTGATCGCACTCGCCAACGACGTGAAGTGTGACGTCGCGTCGAACTCGACGTTCGTCTACGCCTACGGGTTCGCCGAGGACATCGACACCAGCCATGCGCTCTACGCCAGCCTGGTGATGCAGATGGTGAGGGCCTCGGAGGCCTACATCTCGTCGGGCTCACACCGGCCGACCCCGACGATCACCGCGCGCATCAACTTCCAGCTCGCCTTCGGCGCACGCGTCGGCCGACGTCTGTCCGAGGCCCGCGAAGACGCCCAGCGAGAGGCCACCCGAGGCCGCGAACGCCGGCCGGGCACCGCTATCGCCCTGCGGAACAAGGACATCGAGCTCAAGGACTTCTACCGGCAGACCTCCCAGGCGCGGGGTACCTGGCGGGCGACCAGCGCGACGGCGGGGTACTCGTCGTCGGCGCGACGCGCGGGCGATCGCGCGGGCAGAAGGGCCCGGCTGGGTGGCGGCGCAGAGCTGGCCGGCGCCCGCTCGGCCTTGGAGAAGTGACCGTCAGAGACACCCAGCGGTCGAAGGTCTACGCCGCAGAGGAGTTCGTCCGGACGCTGTTCGACCGCGCCGGTGAACACGGCAACCGGGTCGTCGAGTTCTTCGGTGCCCAGTTGACGCTGCCACCGGAGGGCCGATTCGCCTCGACGGAGACCGTGCAGCGCTATGTCGACGACGTGCTCGACATGGCGGCAGTCGCGAACGATGGCCCGGTCGGGGACCGTTGGCCGTGCGCGCCCGGCGTGGGGTCACCGCGGCGCACTACGAACGCACCGACGACGGCGCGGGTGTCGCCGTCCCCGACGGCCGAACCCGCTGGGCACTGCGCGAACTGGTGGTGCTGCACGAGATCGCCCACCACCTCTGCGACGCCGAACCGCCGCACGGCCCCGAGTTCGTCGCCACGTTCTGCGACCTCACAGGCGTCGTGATGGGGCCTGAGGTCGCACATGTGCTTCGAGTGGTGTACGCGAAAGAAGGTGTGAGATAACGTGTCCCGTGTGGCAGAGCCGGACCCGAAGGCGCTCGACGAAATGTTCAACCACGTCCTGAACACCGAGGACGATGCGCTGACGGCAGCGCGGGAGGCGGCCGATGCCGCCGGGATGCCCGCCATCGAGGTGTCGGCGCAGCACGGCAAGCTGCTGTATCTGCTCGCTACGGCTATGCGTGCCACCCGCGTGCTGGAGATCGGCACCCTCGCCGGGTACAGCACCATCAACCTCGCGCGGGCCGTCGGACCCGGCGGCCGCGTCGTCACACTCGAGTACGAACCCGACCATGCGGACGTGGCACGGGCGAACCTGAAACGCGCCGGCGTCGGGGACCGCGTCGAGGTGATCGTCGGCGCCGCGTTGGACACCCTGCCGCGCCTCGCCGAACGCGGCGAGACGTTCGACCTGGTCTTCATCGACGCCGACAAGGAGAACAATGTCGCCTACGTCGAGTGGGCGATCAAACTCGGCCGCGCAGGCTCAATCATCGTGGTGGACAACATCGCCCGGTTCGGGCGGGTGCTCGAACCGGCAGCCGACGACCATCAGGCCCGCGCCGTGCGCGACATGTTGGAGATGATGGGCGAACACCCGCGCCTCGATGCCGCGGCGATCCAGACGGTCGGAACCAAGGGGTGGGACGGCTTCGCGGTCGCGCTCGTCAAAGAGTAGAACAACCTGCCGTCAGTAGTAGTCGTCGTTCGGGCACCTGACATCAACGTAGACGGTGGTGAACTCCTCCGGCCAAGACTGCCCGTCGCCCGGGTTGTTTATGTTCTCCACCCAGCACACCGACAGCGGCCTGACGTTGTAACCGTTCAACCAATTGATGGCGACGTTGTAGCCTTCGGCTTCCAATTGATCGATGACCGACTCGGCCGACCCGTTGCCGTATTGGGGATCCGCCGTCGCGGTCGCACCGATGAACGCGAAGGCGCTCCCGGCGATCACGAGCGACGTCAGGCAGCGCGCCGACGACGATTTCCATCCCACCGGTCAATTGTCTCCCGACGACGGCATGTGCGTTGCGCCCTCGACGATCATCTTCTCGTTCGACTGTGCGTCGGCGGGTACACAGCCGGTATGTGGACAGTGGACCGGCGTGTCGATGCCGCACCCGAGTCGGTATGGCAGCGCCTCATCGACCTCGACGCCTGGCCTCAATGGGGGCTGACGGTGGCCCGTGCCGAGTTGACCGGCGCCGACGCGCTCGGCCTCGGGGCCCGCGGAACGTTGTGGACGCCGATCGGAGCACCGCTGCCGTTCGAGATCACCGAGTTCGTCCCGCTGCGACGCTGGGCGTGGCGGGTGGCCGGGGTGGCGGCGACCAAACACGGCGTCGAGCCCGACGGCGACGGCTGTCGACTCTGGATGAGCGCCCCGGTGTGGGCGCCCGCCTATCTGCCCGTCCTGGCCGTCGCCCTGCGGCGCATCGACGCGATGGTCGGCTAGCTGCAGACCGCGCCGCCGGCCGCGGAGCCGACCAGCTTGGTGTACTTGGCCAGCACGCCGGTGGTGTAGACCGGCGGCAACGGCTCGAAACCCGCTTTGCGCGAGTCGAATTCGGCCGGATCGACCAGCACATCCAGCGTGCCCTTGCCGACGTCGAGGCGGATGCGGTCACCGTCGCGCAGGAACGCGATGGGACCGCCGTCGACGGCCTCCGGCGCGACGTGCCCGACGCACAGCCCCGTCGTGCCGCCGGAGAACCGGCCGTCGGTCATCAGCAGCACGTCCTTGCCAAGGCCCGCTCCCTTGATCGCCCCGGTGATCGCCAGCATCTCGCGCATGCCGGGGCCGCCCTTGGGGCCCTCGTAGCGAATGACGACGACATCGCCCTGCGTGATGGTGCCGTCCTCCAAGGCGTCCAGGGCAGCGCGCTCGCGTTCGAAAACCCTTGCGGTGCCTTCGAACACGTCGGAGTCGAAACCGGCTGACTTCACCACCGCGCCCTCCGGCGCCAGCGAGCCGTGAAGAATGGTGATGCCGCCCGTCGGGTGGATCGGGTCACTCAAGGCGCGAAGCACCTTGCCGTCGGGATCGGGCGGGTTGATGTGGGCCAGGTTCTCGGCCATGGTCTGACCCGTCACGGTTAGGCAATCACCGTGCAGCAGACCGGCATCCAGCAAGGCCTTCATGACCACGGGAACCCCACCGATGCGATCGACGTCGAACATCACATGCTTGCCGAACGGTTTCACGTTCGCCAAGTGCGGCACCTTCTGCCCGACCCGGGTGAAGTCCTCCAGGGTCAGCTTCACGTTGGCCTCGTAGGCGATGGCCAGCAGGTGCAGCACCGCGTTGGTGGACCCGCCGAACGCCATCACCACCGCGATCGCGTTCTCGAACGCCTCCTTGGTCATGATGTCGCGTGCGGTGATCCCGCGGCGCAACAGGTCGACGACGGCTTGGCCGCTTCGGCGGGCGTACCCGTCGCGGCGGCGGTCGGTGGCCGGCGGTGCCGCGCTGCCCGGCAGCGACATACCCATCGCCTCGGCCGCGCTGGCCATGGTGTTGGCGGTGTACATGCCGCCGCAGGCGCCCTCGCCGGGGCAGATGGCGCGCTCGATGGCGTCGACGTCCTCGCGGGACATCAGCCCGCGCGCACACGCGCCGACGGCCTCGAAGGCGTCGATGATCGTCACGTCCATCTCGGTGCCGTCGGACAGCTTGGCCCTGCCGGGCAGGATCGAACCGGCATAGAGGAAGACGCTGGCGAGGTCCAGGCGGGCGGCGGCCATCAGCATGCCGGGCAGGGACTTGTCGCACCCTGCCAGCAGCACCGAGCCGTCCAACCGCTCGGCCATCATGACCGTCTCCACACTGTCGGCGATGACCTCGCGTGAGACGAGAGAGAAGTGCATTCCCTCGTGGCCCATCGAGATGCCGTCGGACACCGAGATGGTGCCGAACTCCATCGGGAAGCCGCCCGCGGCGTGCACGCCGTCCTTGACGGCTTTGGCCAGCCGGTCCAGCGACAGGTTGCACGGCGTGATCTCGTTCCACGACGACCCGACGCCGATCTGCGGCTTGGCGAAGTCGGCGTCCTCCATGCCCACCGCTCGCAGCATCCCGCGGGCGGCGGCCTTCTCCAGACCGTCGGTGACGTCGCGACTTCGTGGCTTGATGTCGGGCTCCGCCCGACGGTGGGCTTCAGTGTCGGGCTCCGCCCGACGGGTCAGTGTCGGTCCGCCCGACGGTGGGCTTCAGTGTCAGGCTCCGCCCGACGGTGGGCTTCAGCGTCCGGTGTCGAGGGCTGTGAGGGCATGAGGCTCAGTATGCCTCTGGCGTTTCACCCGGCCAAACCCTTATCAATACCCCGGTGGGGTATGCGGTACCGTGGGGTCATGCCGTCCCGCATCGCTCGCGTCGTCGCCGTCCTTACCGCCCTCGTCGCCGCGCTGGTTCTGTCCTCGTGCAGCAGTTCCGAGAGCCACCACGACGCCACAAAGGCCGACGAGCCCGTCATCACAGGTCAGCCCGCCGGCTTCAACGCCGACGACCTTGTATTCGTCAAGAACATGATTCCGCACCACCAGCAGGCGATCGACCTGTCGGCCATGGTGCCGGAGCGCTCGACCAACCCCGAAGTCGTTGGCATGGCCGAGCAGATATCGGTCGCTCAGCAGCCCGAGATCAACGCCATGAGGGTGTTCCTCGTGCAGTGGAACGAGAACCCGCAGGACGACACGCACAGCGGAGGGGGGGACCACACACCGATGCAGGGCATGGTCGACGACGCCACGATGGCCAGACTTAAGACGCTGAAGGGCGAGGAGTTCGACACCCTGTGGTTGGAGTCGATGATCAGCCACCATCAGGGGGCGATCGAGATGGCCAAGGCCGAGGTTGCCAACGGCCAGAACGTCGACGTCAAGAGCATGGCGCAGACCATGGTCGACACACAGCAGGGCGAGATCGGCCAGATGAAACAGATGCTGGGAGGTGGCCAGAATGGCTGACGAGATTGCCGCGCATGGCTATTCGCCGCAGAAGGAGAACTACGCGAAGCGGCTACGCAGGATCGAGGGTCAGGTCCGCGGCATTGCGAAGATGATCGAAGAGGACAAGTACTGCATCGACGTGCTCACCCAGATCAGCGCCGTCAACAGCGCTTTGCAGTCGGTGGCACTGGGTCTGCTCGACGAGCACCTCGGGCACTGCGTCACCCATGCCGTCGCCGAGGGCGGGGACGAGGCCGACGCCAAGCTGGCCGAGGCGTCGGCGGCAATCGCCCGACTGGTGCGCTCCTAGTCACTCACGGAGACCGTGCTCTACATCAGGACCGGGGCCGGGCACCGCTTGACGAGACGGTGACGTTCGTCGACGGCTAGGGCCCGTCGCCCAACGTCTCGTCGATGCGCCGAACCTTCGCCTCGAGCTGGCCGGTGTGGCCGGGGCGAAGGTCGGCCTTGAGTACCAGGCTGACGCGCGGCGCGACGGCGGCCACGGCATCGACGGCCCGTTTCACCACCCCCATCACCTCGTCCCACTCACCTTCGATGTTGGTGAACATCGCATTGGTTTCGTTAGGCAGTCCCGATGCGCGAACAACCCGAATCGCTTCGGCCACCGCGTCACCGACGCTGTCATCGCCGCCCAACGGACTCACACTGAAAGCAACAATCACACGACTAATGTTCGCGCACCGGGGGACGTCCGGGTTACTGCTTGCTGAAGCCCGTCGGACGCACGACGAGGATCACCCGGTCGGCCTTGTCCGGCGGCGGCTCGGTGAGCGGGCCGCTGTAGCGGTCGTTGAGATGCAGATAGAAGGCTCCCGTCGGGTCGGGCACGATCTCCTCGACCACACCACGCACCTCCAGGTAGCGATACGGGTTCTCCGGATCGCAGATCGACATCGCCACGTTCGGGTTCGCGGTGACGTTGCGGTACTTCTGGCGCTTGCTGGTGTGAGTGAAGCGCAGCAACTCGCCGTCCCAGGCGAACCACATCGGGGTCACCTGCGGGTTTCCGTCCGGTCTGACGGTGGCGAGGTGGCCGTACAACGGCCGCTCCAGCAGCGACTCGTATCCCTCCGGTGTGGCGACCATCACAGTCCTTTCTGCGGCTGATGTGGGGTTCGACTACGAGGTGATAACCCGCCTCCGCGCGATTCCCATCCCCATCGGGCCGCTCGCGGGCCTTTTCGACGCAATCGTCAGTGACGTAACGTTCGGCCGCTCGTGGCGATAAACACACCAGGTCAGCGCCCTCAGTAGCGCGGTGGTCAGGGGTTTCGCGACATTTTGACGGCCAAAGCTGCTCGGCGCGCTGTGCCACACTGGACGAAGTTATGCGACTGGGAGGTCAGGTATGCGGCAGCCGATCAGGAGGCGCCTGCTCACCGCGTTGATGGCGGCTGGGCTTGTCGGTGGGATGATGCTGAGCAGCCCGTCCGCTCTGGGTCAACCCGACGTTCCGCCGCCGCCTGCGCCGGTCGATCCGGCCGTCGCGCTCGCGCCGGCGCCAGTGGATCCGATGGCTCCGGCTCCGCCGCCTGCCGACCCGATGGCACCGCCGCCGCCGGCAGATCCGTTCGCGCTTCCGGCACCCCCGCCGCCGCCGGCAGATCCGTTCGCGTTCCCGGCGCCCCCGCCTCCACCGGGAGATCCGTTGGCGCCGCCCCCGCCGCCCTTCGCAGGCCCTCCGGGGTTCCCGGCCGCGCCGATGGCGATCCCCGAGGGCACGCCTGCCGGGCAGAACCCGACGCCGTACGTGGGTGAGCCGGTCTTCGCGCCGCCGACATTCAATCCAACGAACGGTTCCAAGGTCGGCGCCGCCAAGCCGATCTACATCAACTTCCAGCGCCCAATCGCCGACAGGGCGATGGCCGAGCAGGCGATCCACATCTCTTCGGTCCCGCCGGTGCCCGGCCGGTTCTACTGGACCAGCGCTACCCAGGTGCGTTGGCGCCCGCAGGACTTCTGGCCGGCGGGCACTGTCGTCAACATCGATGCCGGTGGCGCCAAGTCGAGCTTCACCGTTCCCGAACAGTTGGTGGCCACCATCGACGACGCGACGCACCAGATGACGGTCTCGCGTAATGGCAAGGTGGAGAAGACCATCCCGGTGTCGATGGGTATGGCGGCCGGCGGACATACGACCCCCAATGGCACGTATTACGTGCTGGAGAAGTTCCCCACGGTCGTCATGGACTCCTCGACGTACGGTGTGCCTACCAACTCGGCCAATGGCTACAAGGTGAATGTGCAGCTCGCTGTCCGAATCGATAACAGCGGGAACTTCGTGCACAGCGCGCCGTGGTCGACGGGTGATCAGGGCAAGCGCAACGTGAGCCACGGCTGCATCAACATCAGTCCGGACAACGCGAAGTGGTTCTACGACAACTTCGGCAGCGGCGATCCGGTCGTCATCAAGAACTCGAAGGGCATCTACAACCAGCCTGACGGTGCGTCAGACTGGCAGATGTTCTAGCTCCAGATCCGCACGCGCCGTTCGGGTTGCAGATACAGCGCGTCGTCTTCGGTGACCTCGAACGCGTCGTAGAACGCGTCCATGTTGCGGATGACGCCGTTGCACCGGAATTCCGGCGGTGAGTGCGGGTCGATCGCAAGGCGCCGGATAGCCTCGGCTTCACGGGATTTCGTGCGCCACACCTGCGCCCAGCCGAAGAACACCCGCTGCTCCCCAGTGAGCCCGTCGATCACCGGCGCCTGCGCGCCGTTGCGCGACAACTGGTAGGCCAGCAGCGCGATCGACAAACCGCCGAGATCGCCGATGTTCTCGCCGACGGTGAACGCGCCATTGACATGTGTGTCGTGGTGTCCGCTCAATTCCCGGGGCACGAAATCGTCGTACTGTTCGATCAAAGCCTTTGTCCGCGCGCCGAATTCAGCACGGTCCTCGTCGGTCCACCAGTCCACCAGGTTGCCGTCTCCGTCGTACTTGGCACCCTGGTCGTCGAACCCGTGCCCGATCTCATGACCGATGACCGCTCCGATGCCGCCGTAGTTGGCCGCATCGTCGGCCTCGGCATCGAAGAACGGTGGCTGCAGAATCGCTGCGGGAAAGACGATCTCGTTCATGCCGGGGTTGTAGTACGCATTGACGGTCTGCGGCGTCATGAACCACTCGTCGCGGTCCACCGGGCCACCCAACTTGGCCAGTTCGCGGTCTGATTCGACGACGGATCCGCGCAGATAGTTGCCGTACAGATCGTCGCGTTCGACCACCAGCGCCGAATAGTCGCGCCACTTCTTCGGATAGCCGATCTTAGGCGTGAACTTGTCGAGCTTGGCCAGCGCCCGCTCCCGCGTCTGCGGCGTCATCCACTCGAGCGAGTTGATGCTGATCCGGTAGGCCTCGCGCAGGTTGGCCACGAGTTCGTCCATCCGCGCCTTGGCCAGCGGCGGGAAATGCCGCTCGACGTAGAGCTTTCCGACGGCATCGCCCATCAGGGCCTCGACGATCGACACCGCACGCTTCCAGCGGTCGCGGATCTGCTCGGTGCCCGAGAGTCGACGGCCGTAGAACGCGAAGTCCTCGGCCACCAGGTCGTCGGTCAGCAGAAAGGCGCGGGCGTGGATCAGCCGCCAGCGGAGCCAGGACTTCCAGTCCTCGAATTCCTCTGCCGACCACGCCGACGCGAACGCCGTCAGGTAATCAGGTTGCCGCACAACCAGTTCCGCGATGCTGTCCGGTGCGGCGCCGAGCGCGGCGACCCAGCCGGCCCAGTCGAATCCGGGCGCTTCGTCGGGCAAGTCGGCGAACCTGCGCAGGTTGTAGGTTAGGTCGGCGTCACGGCGCTTCACGACATCCCAGTGCGCGGCGGCCAATTTGGTCTCCAGCGCCACGATGCGCGCCGCCGTCGCGGCGTGGTCGCCCGGACCGTAGACGAGGGCGAACATCGCCGCGATGTGCTCGGGATAGGCGGCCAGGATCTCGCCGTGCTGCTCGTCGCGGTAGTAGGACTCGTCGGGCAGCCCCAGCCCGGACTGGTTCAGGTGCACCAGGTACCGGCTGGAATTCTTCGAATCGGTGTCGACGTAGATCCCCGCTCCGCCGCCGACGCCACTGCGCTGCAGGGCGCCCAGTACCGCGGCCAGCGCCGCGGGGGTGTCCGCACCGTCGATGGTGGCCAGCTCGTCCAGCAGTGGCTGTACACCGCGCTCGGCCACCGTCTGCTCGTCCATGAAGCTGGCGTACAGATCGCCGATGCGCTGCTCGTCGGTGCCTGTGGAAGGTGCGGCCCCGCCGTCCGATGTCGCCGCCGTAGCGGCTCCGGTGATCAGGTCGCGGACATGCTCCTCGGCGCGGTCGTACAGCGACCGGAACGCGCCGTCGGTGGCGCGGTCGGCGGGCATCTCATACTCGGTCAACCAGCGGCCGTTGACATGGCCGAACAGGTCGTCCTGGGGGCGGGCATCGGAGTCGAGGTGGCTCAGGTCGATACCCGAGCGGATGGCTTCTACCGTCACCCCACCAGGGTGCCAGATGGCTGATATGCAGCAGGAGATCAGGCCGTCCGAGCAACGGCGCAGCATCGACGCCATGATCTCCGGTCCGCTGAAACCGCCGGGTACCCTCACGCGCATGCCCGACGACGAGCCAAAGCCGGACTTCAGCGACGACGGCCCCGCCATCACCGGCTACGGCATCGGCTCCGCTGTCCTCGGGGTGATCGCGATAGCCGCGATCGCGCTCGCCGCCCTGATGTGGACGCAGCACCACGACGACGCCGACGAACTTCGATACCGCGCTCGCGCCATGCAGGCCGCCGCCGACTGGACCAGCGTCCTGATCAACATGAACAAGGACACCGTCGACAGCAGCCTGGCGAAGCTGCACGACGGCACCGTCGGCCAGCTCAACGCTGACTTCGATGCCGCGTTGAGGCCGTACCGCGATCTGGTCCAGAAGTTGCAGTCGCGCACCGAGGGGCAGGTCGACTCGGTGGCGGTGGAGTTCGTCCACCATCAGCAACCGGGCGCCGACGGTCGGCCCCCATCTCAACCCGAGCTGTCCGTGTTCGCCACACGCACCGACACCGTCGTGGTGGTGGCGACCTCCGTCAGCGAGAACGCCGGCAGCGGCAAGCCGCAGACGGTGCGCTGGACGCTGAGGCTTGAAGTGGCCGACATCGGCGGCAAGCTGATGATCGCCGGGCTGGAGCCGGTCCGATGAAATATGCGTGGCGCATTCTGGCGTTCGACGTGGCACCGCCGCTGGCCGCGATCGCTGCGCTGGTGTACATCGGTATCACCCTGGCGTGGCCGCTGTGGTGGGTGTCGGTCTGTTCGGTGCTGTGCCTGCTGATCGTCGAGGCCGTGGTGGTCAACGTCGTGCTGGCGCGCCGCGATTCAGTCACCGTCGGCACCGACGACGACGCGCCGGGACCTCGGCTGGTCGTGGCCGCGGTCGCCACGACGGCGCTCGCGGCGGCTGTGGTGGTCGGATACCTGAATTGGTCCGTGCCCGACCGCGACCTACGCGACGACACCGCCGAAGTAGTCGGTATCGCCAGCAGCATCTCAGAGGATTCGGCGACGTTCACCCCGCGAAGCCCCACCGTGTCGATCGACCGGGCCACGGCGATGATGTCACCGCAGAGTGCAGAGGCGTTCAAAAAGGAATTCGCTTCCGTGGCAAAGGATTTAGCGGCGCGAAACATCTCGGCTCAGGCCAGCACCGTATCTGCGGGCGTCGAGGCGATCGGTCCGACCGCCGCCAGCGTCGCGGTGATCCTGCGAGGGACACAGAACTCGCCCGGCAAACCGCCGGACACCGCGGTGCTGGCGCTGCGGGTCCAACTGTCCAAGCAGGACGGTCGCTGGTTGGTCGACGATGTGTCGCCGATCCACTCCCGTTAGCCGAGCAGGCGGGCGTGGTCCACCTTCAAGCAGCGATCCATCACCACCTGCAGGCCGGCTGCGGCACCGTCGCTCGCAACCTGCTCATGCCACAGACCCTGTTGTAACCACAGCGTTTTCGCGCCGACCTCGATCGTGTCGCTGAGGACGGAGAGCAGATGTTCACGACGGCGGAACACGTCGACCAGATCGGGCACCACGGGCAGAGCCGCCAGTGAGGGATAGACCGGGGTGCCGTCGATATCGCCGATCGTCGGGTTGACCAGATACAGCGAGTAGTCGCTGGCCGACTTCAGGTACTGCCAGACGCCGTGGCTGGGCCGTAGCGGATCGGCCGAAACGCCGACGATCGCCACGCTTCGGGTTTCCCGCAGAATGCTCTTGATGTCCATCGGCGGTTCAGTAGCTGAACGTGGTGGCGCCGTCGCCGATCCATTCCCAAAGCTGTACGGTCCCACCGGGTTCGGCCCCGGCGATGAAATTGTCCGCATCGAGTTGCTTGGATTTGATGCAGATCGGGCAGACGAGGTATCGGCCCCCCGCCTTCTCGTAGCGGTTCATCAACTCCGTCAGCGGTGGGCAGCCGTCGCACGCGGTGCCCACGGCAACGCCGGGGACGGCCAGCCGGACGGCCTCCTTGGTCAGGAACATCGTCGTCGGCCTGCCGCTTTCGGCGGCGCCGACCGCGACGAGAAACGCCACGGTGACCTTCTCGGCGTCTTCGAGCCCCGTGGTGAGGCTGATCGCGGCCTTGTTGCTGCTGTTCATGTCGTCCTCCTAGAAGTTGCGGAATCGACCAGCAGGTCGACCAGTTCCTGCGGCCGGCTCAACGCCAGCAGGTGTCCTCCAGGCATCACCTCGACCTCCAACCCGAGCCGTTCACGCACGACTCTGCGCTGAAATTCCAGCGGGAACAACCGGTCCTCGCTACCCGCGATCACGCGGGTGGGAACATCCGGCCAGGCAGCCAGCGGCCACGGCCGGTCGAACGGGGTGTCGGACTGTCGTGGCTCGGGTTGGCTGAACGCCTCGTCGCGTACCGCCTGGGGCACGTCGTGGAAAAAATCCTCCACGGGATCAAAGTCGGTGCGGGACAAGCCGATTTCTTGGAAGTACGCGATCCGCGCAGCACGTTGCCCGGTGTTCTCCCACCATTGGCCGCCCGATTCACCGGTTGTCGGAACCATAGGGTTCACCAACACGATGTGCGCGGTCGGCACACGGGTCGCCACCATCGGTGCCGTGAACGCGCCCATCGACTGGCCGACCAGCACGAGCGGCCCCGACACCTCGGCGACCGCGTCGGTCACGACGTCGGCGTACGTGGTCAGATCGGCGGCGTCATCGTCGGCTGGCAAGCCGACCGGAATCACCGTCGCGCCGGTGGCCGTCAAAAGCGGTGTGACGCGGTGCCAGAACCAAGCGCTGCCACCCGCTCCGGGGATCAGCGCAAAGGTGGTCGGCAAGAGTCAGGTCACTCTTTGTCGTCGCGTCGCGTGGACCGCATCTTCGAGAACCGTTCGGCTAGGTTGCGCATTCGCACCATCAGCGCAGCGGAAGGACTGGTCTCGCCGCTCAGGTATGCCGCGAAGTCGTTGTTCGGCACGCCGATACGCGATGCAAACTCCTGCTGACCCAGACCGGACTTGTCGAGCAGGGCGTGGATATGGCGGGCGACTTCGGCGCGTTCGTTGGCTTCCAGGTGTTCGCGGGTGCGGTTGAGCACCTCGGCGAGCGCCTTCGACACACCGTACGGAGGGGCGGTCTGCAGGACTTCCTCGACCTGGCGGGCTGTCCGGCCGAACGGATCACGCTTGATTGCCGCGACGATGCGTTGCCAAATCGTGAGGTCGTCGGTCTCCAGCGCGGCGCGAATCGCGGCCGTGGGCCAGAACTCGACGGGCCGGTCGTCGGACACGGGCCGACGCGGTGGGGCAGGACGCTGGGGGGCGGAGGCAGGCTCGCGGCGCCGGGTGTCCCGAACGTCGGGAGTCGCCGTCACCTCGCCTCCTCCAGCATCGCCACCGCCACCGACAGGCAGCGTTCCCTCACCTTGGCCCAATCGGCCTCCGCCTGCGGGCCCGACGTGCGTGTGTCGTGCTCGTCTGACGGCTGAGGGTCGGCCAGTCGGCGCACCAACTGCGTGGCCACCCATTGCTTCCTAGAATGTTGTCCACAGTAGTACCGGTCCATTCCCGCCAGCACCAATGCGGCGGTTCGAGTCTCCATCGACTCGACCAAATCGGCAAACTCGGCGTAATCCCGGGTGCTGTTTCGGCACATGATGAGGTAGCTCTTCAGTCGCAGGGTTTCGGCGCCCGTCGGGATCTGAAGGCGGTCACCGGTCGGCAGTTGGACGTTGGTGGTCTCGACCGGGCTGCTGCGTTCCATCGGCGCCCGGTCGAAGTTGGACGCCTCCTGCAGCGCCTCCAGTGCTACCGACAGTCGGCCCCGCCACATCGTCACCGGATGCACCGGCAGTTCGGCCAGGAGTGCCTTGCCGTTGGACTTGCCGTTGGTGGCGTTGCGGCGTGCGCCGTTCAACATGTCCACGCTGCGCAGCTGCTTGGCGGGCAGACAACCGCTGAACGCCAGGGGGTCGGCGACGGTGACAGCATGGGGCGCAAGGTTTTTCAGCCTGGCCGCCGACTTCACGACCATCCGCAGGTCCGACCCCGTCGGCCCGAGGGACGAGAGGTCGTCGGGGATGATGATCAGGTCGGGCATGTCGATCTTGGGCAGGGGCTTCTCGAAGTCGACAGACGGCAGGATGCGGTCCAGCCAGCGCGGGAGCCACCAGTTCCATTCGTCGAACATCGCCATCAGGGCGGGCACCAGCACCAGACGTACCACCGTGGCGTCGACCGCGATGGCCACCGCACAGGCCACGCCGAGCTGGGCGACCAGGGGCATGCCCGCAAAGGCGAACCCGATGAACACCGCGATCATGATCAGCGCGGCGCTGGTGATCGTGCGGGCGCTGGTGCTCACCCCGTACGCCACCGCGTCCCGGGTGTTGTTCGTCTGCAGGAACCGCTCTCGGATGCGGGTCAGCAAGAAGATCTCGTAGTCCATCGACAGGCCGAACGTCATCGCCAGTACCAACGGCGGAATCGTGCTGTCCAGCGACTCGATCTGTTTGAAACCCAGCGCCTCCAGCCAGCCCCACTGGAAGACGGCCACCAGGCTGCCGTAGGCGGCCGCGACAGACAGCACGGTCATCAGCACGCCCTTGAACGCCAGGAACACCGACCGGATCGCGATCAGCAGCATCACGAACGCGATCAAGGCGACGAACGCGAACACCAGCGGCTGGGTCTTCGACACCTGATCGTCAAAGTCCTTGATGAGCGCGGTCGGTCCGCCGACGTCGATGTGGGCCCCCGCCAATCCCGGTGTCGACGGCAGTTGCGTGCGCATCCAGTCGACGGTGTCGCGGGCGCCCATGTCTTCGGGGTCCACCGACAGCACGGCGGACAGCAGGGCGTGGCGGTAGTCCTGACCGAACACCGGCGGCCCCACCGAGACCACATTGGGCCCCTGCGCCATTCGCTGGCGTAACGAGTCCAGCAACGGTTCCTTGGCGGGGGCCGACGCCGCATTCCCGTCGGGGAAGCTCACCAACACGCGCACCGGGCCGAGCGCACCGGGGCCCAGCGCCTCGGCCGCCGCGTTCACGCCGCCGCGGATCTCATGGGTCGGTTCGAACTGACGCTGCATGCTGTTCCCGAGCACCATCGAGAACGAGGGCACCGCCAGGACGAGCAGCAGCACGGACGCGCCAAGGGCCGCCACCCATGGGCGTCGCATCACCCAACCGGTCCAGCGCGTCCAGAACCGCGACTGAGTGGTCTCCGGGCGCCGCGACCAGTGCAGATACGACGACCGTTTGGCCGCCGCCCTGCCGAACGTCGCGAGGACGGCCGGCGTCAGCGTCGTCGACGTCAGCACCGCCAGCGCGACGGCCAGGATTGCGCCGGTGGCCATCGACACCAGCACCGGCGTCTGGATGAGGTAGATACCTGTCACCGAGGCGATCACCGTGACGCCGGAGAGCACCACGGCAAGACCGGAGGTGGCCATCGCGGCGTCGGCCGCCTGTTCGGCATCGCGGCCCGCGCGCAGTTCCTCGCGGAAGCGCATGAGGATGAACAGTGAGTAGTCGATGGCCAGGGCGATGCCGAACATCGACACCGTCGACGTGACGAACACCGACATCGTCGTGTACATCGACAACAGATAGACCAGGCCCATCGTCACGACGACCGTGCAGATGCCGAGCACCAGTGGCATCGCGGCGGCCGCCAGCGACCCGAACACCGCCAGCAAAACAATCAGGACGATCGGAAGGTTCCACTGCTCGGCCTGGGCGATGTCGTGCTTGGTGGCCTGTGAGGCGGCGGCCCCAAGCGCGCCCTGGCCGATGACGTAGAGCTTGACCCGGCCGTTTTCGATCTCGCCGGGATCTTCGCCGTTGATCCCGACCTTCTGACGGAGCTGCTTGGCGACGTCCACCGCGCCGGTGTTGTTGAAGTCCAGTTGCAGGGTGACGACATAGGGGCGGTCGGGCTGCGGCGCCGGCTGTTGCGGATTGGGCACCAGCTTGACGCTGGGCACCTCCTTCGCGGCGCGTTCCAGGAACGCGACCGCGACGTTCATGTCGTCATACGATGCATCGGCGCGCGGTGCGGCGACCAACGCCAGCGGCGATGCGCCTTGGTCGGGGAAGTTCTGCTCGAGCTCTCGCTGGACGTGCAGCGACTGGGACCCCTCGACCTCGAAACCGCCGCCGGTGAGGTGACTGGATTGGTTGAGTGCGAGGTAGATCGACGGCACCAGGAGCAGCAGCCACACAGCGAACACCGCCCAGCGATATCTGCGCAGGGTGCCACTCAAGCGCATCATGAACTGCTGGATGGTGAACTCCCCGCTTTCTCCCCGGCGTTGCTAGCGTGAGCGTACAACAGCGTGTGATAAAGCAGGGGTGAAGATGGGACGCGCGAGAATCCTGCCAGCAAAGCCTTAAGCAGCTCTAATGCACTTTTTTGATATCGCGCAAACCTGGCTCACGGCTGTTGGGCTGCTGCCGTTGACGTGTGTATTTGCTCGCTGAATTGGCAAGCCGCGTGGTGCTGATGGCAATATGTGCGGCGGCCGTTTCGGCCGATTTCGTCTCGCTTTTTGTCGGACGGGGCCTGTCGCCACCGATTCGCGCGCGTTTGCGGAGCACCCAAACGTTCGCAAACTTTAAGGAGCGCGTTTATGAGATCGATCACTGCTGTGTTGCGTCGCGGCCTCTTTGCCATGTTCGCCGCCTCCGCAGTCGGAGGCGTCGCGGTGGTGGCGATGACGGTGTCGCCGTCGCCCGTCATGTCGTCGGCAACCGCCGCAACGGATCCCTGCGCGGCCAGTGAGGTCGCCAGGACCATCGGCTCGGTTGCGACGTCGACGGGGAATTATCTGGACTCGCACCCGCAGACCAATCAGGCGCTGACGACGATCTCGCGACAGCAGGCCGGCCCGCAGTCGCTCGCCGCGCTGAAGACGTACTTCGACGCGAACCCACAGGCGGGTAAGGACATGCAGCAACTGCAGCAGCCGCTGGCGACCCTGTCGGGCCGGTGCAAGCTGCCGCTGACGCTTCCTCAGTTGATGGGCCTGATGCAGACGGCGCAGCAGGGTGGGGGTCTGCCTGCAGGTTTGCCAGCCGGCCTGCCCGCCGCGCAGACGGTAGGCACGCCGGGGGCCGTGTCGCCGGCGCAGTCACCGGCGGCGTCGCCGGTTTCGCAGGGCACCGGAGCGCTCCCCGGCCCTGCGATCGCGGGCTTGCCGTAGCCTCGGGCGATGCGACGCCTTCGCTGGTGGGGCTGTTGAGCTGCAGTTTCCATCTTTCTTAGGACCGGTTGGCCGCAAGGCAAGAAAGTCAGTGCGCATTCTGCTTAGCTTTTGATGCCGGTAACCGCCCACGGTTGCGGCCTCTCCACTTTCGATGAAGGAGCTTGTCCATGTTGCTCTCGGCCCGTACTGCTCGACGTGCAGTAGCTGGCGCGGTCGGCACTGGCACGATTGCCGGTGCGATGCTGTTCGGTGCGATGTCCTCGGCAGCGGCGCAACCTGCCCCGCCTGCCCCGCCTGCCCCGGCGAACTGCACCGCCGCCGATCTGGCCAGCGTCGCGGGCGGCGTTTCCACGGCGACGTCTGCGTACCTGTTCGCACACCCGGATGTGAACTGGTTCTACACCAGTCTCGAAGGTCTGCCGCGCGACGAAGTCCGTGTCAGGGTGCAGGACTACCTGAATCAGAATCCTCTGGCGAAGGCCGACCTGACCGGCATCCGCCAACCGTTGGTCGATCTGAAGAACCACTGCAACGACGCCAACGGCGACGGCAT
Source organism: uncultured Actinomycetota bacterium (assembly GCA_963721495.1). Taxonomy (GTDB): domain Bacteria; phylum Actinomycetota; class Actinomycetes; order Mycobacteriales; family Mycobacteriaceae; genus Mycobacterium. The sequence continues at coordinate 91,244 of CAVRMG010000038.1, forward strand.
CCCAGACAGCTAAGCCTGCGTCCGGGTGGCAGTAGAGCCGTCCGCGGCGGAGGGCGCGGGTCGCACCGTTCTGATGGTCGACGACGACCCGGACGTCAGGACTTCCGTTGCGCGCGGATTGCGCCATTCGGGATTCGACGTTCGGGTCGCTGCGACCGGTAAAGAGGCGCTGCGGCTTTTATCGAACGAATCGCACGACGCGTTGGTTCTGGATGTCCAAATGCCGGAACTCGACGGTGTCGCCGTCGTCACCGCGCTGCGCGCACTGGGAAACGACATCCCGATTTGTGTTCTGTCTGCCCGGGATACGGTCAATGACCGCATCGCGGGGCTGGAGGCCGGCGCCGACGACTATCTGACCAAGCCCTTCGATTTGGGCGAATTGGTGGCGCGGCTGCACGCATTGCTGCGTCGCGCCGGACATTCCGATCAGCAGTCCGACACCATGACGGTCGGATCGTTGACCATTGACACTGCCCGACGGCTGGTTTTCGTCGGCGGTGAGCGCGTCGATCTGACCAAACGCGAATTCGACCTCCTCGCCGTGCTGGCCGAGAACGCCGGTGTGGTGCTGAGTCGCCAACGGCTGCTCGAGCTGGTGTGGGGTTACGACTTCGACGTCGATACCAACGTCGCCGACGTCTTCATCTCCTACCTGCGGCGCAAGCTCGAACGCGATGACCTGCCGCGGGTCATCCACACGGTTCGCGGGATCGGGTACGTGTTGCGAGACGAGCCGTGAGGCGAGCTTGCGAGCCGAACGCATGGGCACAGAGGCGAGCTTGCGAGCCGAACGCATGGGCACAGAGGCGAGCTTGCGAGCCGAACGCATGGGCACAGAGGCGAGCTTGCGAGCCGAACATGGGCACAGAGGCGAGCTTGCGAGCCGAACGATTGAGCACAGAGGCGAGCTTGCGAGCCGAACGATTGAGCACAGCGGAGTGAGACTCCCGCGGTTTCTGCGATCCGCGTCGCTTCGCACCAGGGTGGCTGTGGCGTCGGCGGCCGCCGCGGCGGCCGTGGTCGCCGGGTTCACGATCGCAACATCGGTGGTACTGGCGAACAACGATGCGGCGCAACTGGATCGACGTCTCGACTCGATCGTCGACGCGAGCATGTTTCCCGAGCAACTGCAGGATCCGCGCCGTGGTGTGCTGACGACGGGGCGCTCCCGGTCGACCGGCCAGGTGGTGTTCCAGCGTGGCTTCCAGTTGCCGGCGCTGCCACCGGGCACCGGCACGGTGGAAGTCAACGGCGTGGAGTACCGGGTGCGCACCATCCCCGTCGACCAGGAAGGCGGCGTGGTGATGTCGATCGGTATCCGCGCCGACAGCATCCTGCTGAGCCGCTCGAGGATCCCGCTGTATGCGGCTGCCGGTCTGCTCACCGTGCTGATCGCCGCCCTCCTGGGGTGGATACTGGCGGGCCCCGCGATACGGCCGCTGCGACGGCTGACCGAGCACACCAACCAATTACGCAGGGGCAGTGAGCAGATGCCGACTGTGCGTGGCGTGCGTGAGGCCGAGGACCTCTCGGAGGCGATGTCGGCGATGCTGAGCCGGCTGGCCGCCGCGCAGAAGGCCACCACCAACTCGCTACAGGCCGCCCAGGACTTCGCCGCCAACGCCGCCCATGAGTTGCGCACGCCCCTGACTGCGATGCGCGCCGATCTGGACACGCTGCGGATCCACGAGCTGCCCGCCGAGGAGCGCGACGAGGTCGTGCTGGACCTTTCGCGAGCGCAGCGCCGCGTGGAGGCGATCATCACCGCGCTCGGTCAACTGGCGTCAGGCCAACTCGCGCAGGCCAAGGACCGCGAACTCATCGACATCACCGACATGCTGGACCGGGTCGCCCGGGAGAACATGCGTCTGGGCGACACAGTCGACATCGTGGTGGAGGCGGGGGACGATCTCGGCACCATCTGGGGTTGGCCGGGCGGCCTGCGGCTCGCCGTCGACAACCTCGTCCGCAATGCGATCACCCACGGGCAGGCGACCCGAATCGTGCTGGAGGCGCGCCGTTCGGACTGCGCGATCACCATCGTCGTGGACGACAACGGCCGCGGGCTTCCCGTCGAGGAGCACCACGCGGTTCTCGGCCGGTTCTCGCGCGGAAGCACTGCTGCACAGGGTGGTTCGGGACTCGGCCTCGCGTTGGTGGCTCAGCAGGCAGCACTGCACCGGGGCAGCATCACACTGTCCGACGGCCCACTGGGGGGGTTGCGCGCGACGCTGACGGTATCAGCCGCGGTTGAGAAGTCTGACCCCGGCGCGCCAGCCGAGTACGAGTAGGGCAGTCGAAAGCGACGCCACCACAATGAAACTCGGCGCGGTGCCGGCCGAGGTGAGCCTGCGAAGCAGCATTCCGATCACGATCGTGCACAACCACACCGTCACGCCGGTGGGAACGAGTGCGGCCGGACGCTGCCAGCCTCGGGACAGCAGCCAGCCTGCGGCGGTGCCGACCAGGAACGGCCAGGCGGTCTCGGCGATACCGGAAACGGTCAGTCCTTCGGCGTGGCTCCGCCGCCCTATCGTGCAGAACACGATCACACAGAGCACATCGGTCGCCAGTGCGGTCAATGCGGGCCGCGTGCGCTCCGTGCTATCGACGGGCATAGGTCATCACATCGAGAACCAGTGGGCTGACATCCTTTTCGTCGCGTGCGGCAAAACCGGGCTGTAAGGGCGCGGGCTCGCCGTCGAGCAGTGGGTCCAGCGCGTCCTCGCCGACGACCCGCGAGTCGAGCGCGAACGCGGAGAACACGAACGGTAGCCCGTCAGACCGCAGTGGGTCCGGCGTACTCATCACATGGAAGTGCAGGTGCGGCGCATCGGAGTTGCCGGTGTTGCCGACCGAACCGATTACCTGCCCGGTGGTCAGTCGGTCACCGGGCTTGACCTTGACGGTGCCGGTCTCGATGTGGGCGTACAGGGCGTAGTTCCCGTTGCCGAGGTCCTGCACGATGTGATTGCCCGCGTACTCGTCGAGTTTCAGCCCTGTCGGGGTCTGGCCGGGAACCTGTTCGGGCATACCGTCGATGGCCGCGACCACCGGTCCGTCGCTGACCGCGAGGATGTCGGCGCCGAAGTACGGGTAGCTCTTTACGTTGGCCTTGTCGCCGGTGAAGACGCGGCCGCCGGCGTCGAGTTGCACGTAATCGATCGCGAACCGTTCAGCAGCCCACAGCTGACCGTTGATCGGATTCAGTGCCATCCGGTGCGCGGTCATGTCGCAACAGCTGTTGCCGTCCAACCATTTCGGTCCTGTCAACGGCGGCGAGATCACCGCGGGCTGTGCGCGTCTGTACGGTGACGGGCGCGACGTCCACCGTCATGGCGCCGGGAAACAGGGGTGGTATCGGCTGCGCCAGGGAAACTCCGACGTTGTGCGTCAGCGCCGTGGGTACACCGACATCCTTGTCCAGGGCGACGTCGAGCCACACCGTCGCAGTTTGCCCCGAGCCGATTTTCGCTGTGGGCGTGTGGCTTCCGAGGACACGCGTCCAGAAGCTGAGCCGGTTCCCATCGAGGTTCAGCAGGGCGACGTCACGGTCGAGGACCGTCAGGGATGTCAGGGTGACGTCCTGGGCCAGCACGTTGGTGAGTTCCAGCTCGTAGGCGAGGTGGGTCTTGCCGTCAGTGGTGGGCACCGGTATCGGTGCGGCGATGACGCTGGCCACTATCGGGGTGGCCACCGAGGGTTCAGGTTCGCGCAGGGGTCCACCCGGGGCGGCCGTCGGCGACGGCGTCGAACTGGACGACGATTCGGTGGCCGGCGACTGCGTTGCCGGTGAACAGGCGGCGATGACGGTGACTGCGCCGAGAATCGCTATGGCTGTTCGGGTTCGCATGGGGGCGCAGCGCTTGTCGTGGCGTCGGGATCGATGTCATCCTCGGTGCGGAACATGAAGAAGAAGACCACCCAGCCGATCGCGGCGATGTAGATCCAGCTTATCAATCGGTATATGAGCATCGCGGAAATCGCTGAGGCCAAGGTCATTCCGCTGGACACCAGGCCGGGCACCAGTACCGCCTCGACCACCAATAGCCCGCCGGGCATCAACGGGATCGAGCCGACGGCACGCGCAGCGACATAGGCGACGACCACGCCGAGTAGAGACGGTCGTCCACCCGCGCCGTAGCAGGCGAACAACAGGGTCGCCACACCCGTGACGAGCGTCATCATCGACCACACGAACGCGACGCCCAACTGGCGTCGGGTCAACTTCACCGACTCGAGTTGCGCGAGCGTTTCGCGCCACTTCGCCAGACCGTTGTCCGGTGGTTTGGCGCGCAGATAGTTGACCCACGACAGCATGCGTACCCCGACGCCGTCGAGCAGATCCGGACGTGATGCCACCGCCTGGGCGAGCACGATCAGCATGATGAACCCGGCGAGGGTGAAGATCAGCGAGAACGGATTGTGCTTCGCGCCGAGAAAAAAGGCGCTGCCCAGCCCGAGCAGCGTGAGGCTGATGACTTGAAGAGCACCCGACATGACCAGCTGCCACGACGCGATGACCGGAGTGGCGCCCCATTTGCGCTGTTGCCGGTAGATGAACGTCGCGGACAGCACCGGGCCGCCAGGCAGTGTGGTGCTCAGCGAGTTGCCAGCGTAGAACGCCGCCTGAGACGGCCACTGGCGAACAGGCACGCCCGCCGAGCGCAGCAGCTTGCGCTGGATGTCACCGAAGAAGTGCATCGATGCCATCGCCGAACCCATCGCCGCGAGCACCCACCACCAGTTGGCGGAGTACAGACTGTGCCAGGCCTTGGCGAGTTGGTCCCGCACCAGTGTCAGCTCGACGGCGAGCACGACGACGGCGACGACCAGGATCACCCATCGCAGCCACCAGTACTTGCTGCGCGCGGCCCGGTCCTGACTGCGGGCATCGCGCGCCGGCGCGTCGTGGGACACGAACTACAGGGTAGATCGTCTGCCAGTCGAATCCCGAGATCCAGGGCGTTTGCGGGGCGGGCCGTTACGCTATCGGGATGGCCGCAGGTCTGACTGATGCCGACCAGGCGGTGACTCCGTTTGTGCGTAAGGCCGCGGCGTGGTCGTGGCGGCTGCTCGCGATTTTCGCTGCCGTCGGCGCGGTGCTCTGGGTGGTCGTACGCCTCGAAGTGATCCTCGTTCCGGTGGCCCTGGCGACGATGGTGGCCGCCTTGCTGCTGCCCGCCGTGGATTTCCTCGATCGGCGCGGTGCACCGCGCGGTCTCGCGGTGGCGCTGATGTTGCTCTCCGGCATCGCGGTGGTGGGCGGGATCCTGACGTTCGTGATCAGTCAGTTCGTCGAGGGTGTACCGGCGCTGGCCGAGCAGGTCGGCCACAGCATCGAAGGCCTGGGAAACTGGTTGGCCAACAGCCCACTTCGGGTCGGCGGGGATCAGATCAAACAGGTCCGCGAGGGGGCCCTGGAGGCGCTGCGGAACAACCAGGAGAAGGTGACCAGCGGAGCACTGTCGACGGCCGGCACCGTCACCGAGATCGTCACCGGCGCCCTGCTGATGCTCTTCACGCTGATCTTTTTGCTGCACGGTGGGCGGAACATCTTCGGGTTCGTCACCAAGATCTTCCCCGCGGACGTGCAGGAGCGCGTCCGCGACGCCGGCAGGGCCGGATTCCGCTCGCTGATCGGCTACGTGCGCGCGACGTTCCTGGTGGCGCTCGTCGACGCGGTGGGTATCGGCAGCGGCCTGGCCATCATGGGCATTCCGCTGGCGCTTCCGTTGGCGTCGTTGGTCTTCCTCGGCGCGTTCATCCCGCTCGTCGGCGCGGTGATCGCCGGATTCCTGGCGGTCGTGGTCGCCCTGATCGCCAAGGGCTGGGTCTTCGCACTGATCACCCTCGGCCTGATCATCCTCGTTCAGCAGGTCGAGGGCCATGTGCTGCAGCCGCTGGTGATGGGGCGTGCGGTATCGATCCATCCGCTGGCCGTCGTGCTGGCGATCGCGGCAGGTGGCGTGACGGCAGGCATCGTCGGGGCCTTGCTCGCGGTGCCCGCGGTGGCGTTCTTCAACAGCGCGGTGCGGGTGTTGCTGGCCAACGATCCCGCGGCCGAAGAGGCAGCCCAGGAATCCGACGACGGACCGCTCGTCAAAGCCGAATCCGACGATGTCGTGAAGGATTAGCGCTCGCCGGTTGTGACAGCATGGCGAGGAATCGGCCGAACCCCGCCACCCCGTTACTAACCGGCACTAGCCGGAACTACAGTCGGCCCTCGCGGCGCAGCAGATCCTGGGCGCTCATCCCGCCGCCGCGACGTTTCGGCTTCTCGTCTTCTTCGCGGGTGTCGAGCTTGCCGGTGGCATCGGGATCCTGCGCGGGAATCGCCGTCGTGGGATCGGCGTCCTCCGAGTGTGGACGTTGCGCCGGAATTGCGGTCGTCGGTTCGTCTCCGGGGCCCGGACGCGGTTGCCGCGGTCGTTGCTCAGGCATCGCGCGGGTGGATTCGGCGGACGGCCGTCCCCTGCCCTCGGGCGGGGTCCCCATCGCCGGCGGCGGCGGCGGCTGAACCGCAGGTGCGCCGGTGCCGCGCAATTCGCCCAGCCACGACTCGATTTCGCGATCCTCGCGCGGCGGCTGGGGCCGTGGGGGCGGGGGCCCGGCGGCTGCACGCGTTGCGGCGGCGGCGGTGTTCACCGCGTTGCGGACCGCGTTCTTGGCCGTCGAGAGCCGATTCGTCTGTGGCTCGTCGGCAGATGGGCGTGCGGTGGGGATACGAGTCGTCCCCGTGGCCGAGGGTGCATTCGTCCGCGGCGGTGTCGCAGCCCGCGTCGACGCACCAGGGCGCGACGCACCCTCGGCGGCCGGATGGGTCGGATCGTGCGGCGCGCGCGGCCGCGGCGCCACCGGCGCACCCGCACCGACCAACGCCTCTTCCGGTTCCCGCACGGCGGGCCGTCTGCGTTCGTCGGGCAGTTCGGTCTCGCCCAGACCCAAACGCTCCTGGAGGCGCTTCATCCATCTCGGCGCCCACCAGCAGTCGTCACCGAGCAGTTTCATGATCGCCGGCACCAGGAACATTCGGACGATGGTCGCATCCAACAGCAGCGCGATGAGCAGGCCGAACGCCAGATACTTCATCATCACGAGGTCGGAGAAGACGAAGGCGCCCGCGACGACAGCGAGCACCAAGGCGGCACCGGTGATCAACCGGCCGGTCGTCGCGGTGCCGATGCGGATGGCCTCGGCGGTGGACATCCCGCGTTCGCGGGCCTCCACCATCCGGGAGACCAGGAACACTTCGTAGTCGGTCGATAGACCCCAGATCACCGCGATGATCAGCCCGATCATCGGCGCCATCAGCGGCTGCGGGGTGTAATTCATCAGGCCGGACCCGTGCCCGTCGACGAACATCCATGTCAGAACGCCCATCGTCGAACCGAGCGTGAGCGCGCTCATCACCGCGGCCTTGATCGGCAACACCACCGAGCCGAACGCCAGGAACATCAGGATGGTTGTGGTGGTGATCAGCAGGAGCACCATCATCGGCAGCCTGTCGAACAGGCTGTGGATACTGTCCTGCTCCAAAGCCGGTGTGCCACCGACCGAGATCGTCAGTCCGCGCGGCGGCGTGATCGAGCGCAGCTCGGCAACCTTATTCGCAGCCTCGTTGCGGTCGACGAGGCCGTTTTGGATGACGCGGACCGACGCGTCGGTCGAGTCGCCGCCACGCGATTGCCACATCTTCGCGGGGTCGCCGTCCGGCTCGATGAAACCGGAGATGGTCAGGGCCTTGCTGCGGATCTCCGCGACCTGCTGGTCGGTCACCGGCTGGCCGTCCGTGTTCTGGATGACCAACGTCAGGGGTTCGGTGCGGAACACAGGAAAGGTCTTGTCGAAGTTCTCCTGCGCGACTCGGACCGGATTGTCCGGCGGCAGGTACTTCTCGCTGATGCCACCGAGGGCCAACTGTCCGAGCGGGATAACCAGAACGATCATGGCGATCGCGATAGGTGCGGCGAAGGCGACGGGCCGCTTCATCACGACGTTGACGAGCTTGCCCCAGAAACCCCTCTCCACCTCGCGGCGCGTCTTGGTCTTCTGCGTCTTCTCTGCGAGCCAGTTCAGCCACCACACGATCGGCGTGCGGGCGAGCGGGACGTACCGCGCGAGCGCCACACCGGCGACGACCACGGTCACGAAGATGACGATGCCGAGCAGAACCCAGTACAGCGCGGTGCCGATGATGTCGGCGTCCTTCATCGCGACCACGCCGTAGGTGAGACCACCGAGCAGCGTGATGTAGCCGAGCGTCAAACCGATGAGCGCGAACTGCGCACCCTGCTCGCCGGTCTGCTTGATGCGTTTGCGTGCGAGGTGCCCCAGCGCGATACCCACCGGCGGGAGTAGCAGCCCCGTCGGGATCGAGGCCCGCGCGAACGTGTTCGTCCGCGGGTTGTTCGGGTCCGACGCGATTGGCTGGGGCTCGGCGAAGTTCAGCAGCCAGCGCACACCGAGCGCGTCGACTCTGGAACCGAGAATGCCCAACGCCGCGGGTAGTACGGTGATCGACAGGATCGCCGCGAGCATGACCGACGCGATGATCGCATAGGTGATCGACTTCAGGAAGCCCTGCGGGAACAGCAGCAGCGGAACCGATGACGCCACCAGGATCACCGCGGAGAACATGATCGTGCGACCCGACGTCATCACGGCGCGGCGCACGGCGGCCTCGGTGCTGTAGCCCTCGGCGATCTCCTCGCGGAAGCGGCTCACCATAAACAGTCCGTAGTCGACGGCGATACCCAGGCCCATCAGCGTGACGACGGGCTGGGCGAAGAAGTGCACCGGCATGAACTCGGCGAAGAGGCGCATGATGCCCAGCGCGCCGGCGATGGTCAGGCCGCCGATGATGCCCGGCAGTGCCGCTGCGATGACGCCACCGAAAACGAAGAACAGCACGACGCACACCAGCGGGATAGCAGCCACTTCGGCGCGCTTCTGGTCCTCGCCGATAGTGCCGGTGAGCTCGCTGGCGAGCGGATTGAGGCCGGCTAGCTGGATATTGCCGCCGTTGATCTTCTGCAGGTCGGGCTCGATGGCCTGGTAGTTCTTCAGAATGGTGTCGTCGTCGTCGCCCTTGAGCGGGACGCTGACGAACGTCGTCGACATGTCCGAGGTCTTCATCTGCTGGACGGTCGGATCCGTGCTGGTGGGCGCGCGAAGCCAGCCGACCCAGCCGACCATTCTGTCCTCGTTGTCGGCCACGAGTTGGTCGAGCTCGTCGGTGGTCTTCTTCATCCACTCGGGGTCGTCGACCTTCTTGCCGTCCGGCGGCGTCAGGATTGCGACGACGTGGCTCGTCCGGTCGCGTCCGTAGGCCTTGTCGGCTGCGATCGACGCGGCCACCGATTGGCTGCCCTCGTCGTAGAAACCACTCTGGGTTACGTGCTCACCGAGGCCGATTCCGTACACGCCGCCACCGAGGCAGAGCGCGACCATGACGCCGATGACGATGTACCGGAATCGGTACACGGTTCGACCCCACCAGGCGAACACCTAAGCTCCTAACTAAGTCTGTAGCGACCTGCGCAGGTCAGTTGTTCACGCGCGAAGTCAGTAGCGACGACAGCGGCCGGAACGGCTGCAGCCAAGCCCCTTGTTCAGGCAGCGAATCAAGGCCGATTCGCGGCAGTGGCTCCCGGAAAACACCAGGTATGTCCTCCAGGTCGACGAACTCCAAGGTATCCGACGCTAGCGCCCAGCTCGCATGTTCGCGAAATCCGAGCACTTGGACCGATACACCGTCGCGGGCGATTTCCTCCAGCGGCTGTTTGAACGCCTGCCCGTCGGCGGACGCCACCAACACACCGGCCAGTCCCTCGCTCCGGCGGAGCGCGATGTGGTTGAGCATGTCGATGTCGACATCGCTGTCTTCATCGATCTTCGGCTTTGCGAAAACCGCGAAGCCAACGTTACGCAATGCCTCCACCCACGGTCGAACGACGTCGGCGCTGCCAGGGGCGATATTGGTGAAGACGGTGGCTTCCGGCTCCAGCGCCAGGTCGGGGTGCGCTGCCGACAGCTCGGCCGTGCGCGACAGCAGCCAACGGCCGAGCGCATCGAAACGTGGGCGGTGGGCGGCGGTGGGACGGCCGCCGAGGATCGAGCCCAGGCCCATGTCCAGGTTGGGAGCGTCCCAGACCAGCAGCACGCGCCCGGTCGCATCGGCCGGGGCCACCGCGTCTTCTCGGGGAGGCGATACCTCCCCTAAGTGCCGGATATCTTCGGTGAGGCTCATGGTCAGATCCCTCGGCTCTTCGCGCAAGCGCTCATCGCAATCTCTCCCAGAGCAGTTCGGCGACCGGGCTGCCCGCGTGCTGGGCTTTGCCCTCGTACTTCGTGACGGGTCGCTCGACGGACATAGGCAGGCTGTCGCCGGCGGTGACGCGGCGCAACCGCGGCTCGGCGTCGCCCACCTCGGCAATGTGTTCGGCGTATCCCGAGTGGTCGGTCGCGGCGTGAAGCACTCCGCCGGGCCGCAGCCGGTCGGCGATCAGCGCCATGGTGGCCGGCTGCAGCAGCCGACGCTTGTGGTGGCGGGCCTTGGGCCACGGATCGGGGAAAAACACCCGCACCCCGGTCAGGGAGTCGGGGGTGAACATGTACTCGAGGACGTCGACGCCGTCGCCCCGGACCAGGCGGATATTGCGGACACCTTCGCGGTCGATCCCGGAGAGCAGCTGAGCGAGCCCGCGGCGGTAGACCTCCACCGCGACCACGTCGATATCGGGCTCGGCCTGGCCCATCGCCAGCGTCGACGTGCCCGCTCCACAGCCGATTTCGAGCACTACCGGAGCCGAACGCCCGAACCACGCCTCGGTGTCCAGCAGCGGGGCGGGTCCGCCGCCGTCGCGGGCATGCATGCCGATCTCGGGCCACAGCCGTTCCCACGTAGCCTGCTGCGCGCCGGACAGCGTGGTGCGGCGAGTTCGAAAGCTGGTGACCCGGGGATGGAGATGCGACGCCGGGGGTGCCCCGACATCCCAGCTTCCCGAATGCATCCGTCCATGGTCGCTCATCACGGGTCTAGTACCCGCACCGTGGTACAGATTGATACCCAACAGTTGCCTTCGGCTGGTATGAGGCGACCGCGCGCCGTCTCTATCCCCAACGGCCGCAACAACCGCTCGCGACATGCCCCGGGAGGTGCCACCATCGTGGGTGGGGGACGGTGCCGATTCGATGTGGCACTCGCTGAAGGAACAGGGAAGGCTGCCAGATCTTCGTCGAAGTGTTGACGCAATTCGCTGAGCAGAACCGCAATCCGCGGTTGACGCCGATCATCCGGCGTGCCGGTGCACCACTGCGCGTTGCCGTGCGGGGTCGGAGCGGCGTCGGATGCGCGACGGTGTCCGCGGCGCTGTCCGGTGCCGGTGTCGCGGTGACGACGGACGCCTCGGCCGCCGACGTCTCCGCCGTCGTGATCGCGGAAACGCTCAAGCCCGAAGACCGGTTGGTCGTCAGGCAATCGGACAGGCCGACGGTCGTCATCCTGAACAAGGCCGATCTGACCGGGTTCGGTGCGGGCGGACCGTTGGCGGTGGCGCATCGTCGGGCCGCGGACATCCTCGCGGCGACGGGAACGCCGACCGTGGCGATGGTCGGCCTGCTCGCGATCGCCGATCTGGACGACGAACTGATCGGCGCACTGCGAATACTGGTCCGTGCGCCCGCCGATCTGACGTCGACCGATGCGTTCGTGGCGTCCGAGCATCCACTGCCGCGCGAGGTGCGACGGCGGATGCTCGACACATTGGATCGCTTCGGCATCGCCTCGGCGGTGTTGGCTATCGGTGACGGCGCCGATGCCGCCGCGGTGCGGACACAGCTTCGTCAACTCAGCCTTGTCGACAGGGTCACCGCGCATCTCGACGCCGCCGGCGCGCCCGTGCGGTACCGGCGGGTGCGGACGGCGGTCGCCGAATTACGCGCGCTCGCAGCGCAATCCGGCAATCGTCAACTCACCGAATTCCTGGCGGCCGACGATACGGCACTCGCAGTCATGGCCGCAGCGGTCGACGTGGTCGAAGCCGAGGGCATGCACGTCGACCGGGGCGACGATCCGGCCGCCCACCGCCTCCGCGCGGTGTATTGGCGGCGGTACGGCAAGGGGCCGGTCAATGCTCTTCACCGAAGCTGTTCTGCGGACATCTGCCGCGGTTCACTACGCCTGCTCGGACGGTGCCGGTGACCGCGGAGAGCACGCAGGCAAGGAGTGGCGAGAGCACGGATCCGATCGCTGAGGCCGACGCCGTGGTGACGGCGATCGACCCCGGCCTGAGCTCTCCGGGCGTGGACAGCCGCGACGTCGTGCTGGTGGCCGGTCCGTGGCTGGCGGGGACCACCAGCATGATCGACGCGCTGAGGGAGCGGTTGCCCCAGCACACGTACGTCGAGGCCGACGAACTGGGCGCGTCGGACGCTCCGGCCGCGGTGGTGTTCGCCGTGTCGGCAATCGCCCCGTTGACCGAATCCGACTGTGCACTCATCGATTTGGCGACCGACTACACCGATCTCGTCGTCGGGGTGGTGTCGAAGATCGACGCGCACCGCAACTGGCGCGAGGTGTTGGCCGCCGATCGGGCGCTGTTGGCCGAACGCGCACCGAGGTACGGGCATGTGCAATGGGTCGGCGCGGCGGCCGCGCCGGATCTGGGTGAGCCTCGGTTGGACGAGCTTGTCAATCTGCTGCGGCAGCGATTGTCGGATCCCGATGTCGAGCATCGAAATCGGTTGCGCGCGTGGGAAAGTCATCTTGAGCGCACCATCAGCCGCCATGTTGGCGACGGTGACGGTTCCGATCGCAGAGCCCGGGTGAGCGCCCTGCTCGACAAGCGCGACGACATCCTGCGCGGTCGGCGGCTGTCGAAAACGGACCGCGCCATTGCGTTGCGCAGCCAGATCCAGCAGGCGCGTGTGCAACTCGGGCATTTCGCCCGCAACCGCTCTACGTCGGTGCGAGGCGAACTGGCCGAGGACGCTTCCCAGATGGGCCGCCGCAAGATCGGCGCCTTCGAGTCGTACGTGCAGGCCCGGATCGGCGAGGTCGTCGACGAGGTTGACGAAGGCATCACCCAACACCTGGGCGATGTGGCGACCGAGTTGGAACTGGCGCCACCCCCGGCGGCCGCGCCACCGCCGACGCCGCAGCTTCCCGCGCCGCCACTGAAGTCACGGCGGCTGGAAACGCAGCTGATGATGATCCTCGGTGCCGGCTTCGGGCTCGGCATGGCGCTCGTCGTGACGCGGTTGTTCGTCGGGGTCGCGCCCGGCCTCACCGTCGCGGGTCTGGTGGCGGGTGGGGTGGTGGGGCTGGCGTTGACGGTGTGGGTGGTGGGAATTCGCGGGCTGCTCCACGACCGGGCCGTGCTCGACCGCTGGATCACCGACGTCACCAATGTGGTGCGGTCGGCCGTGGAGGAACGGGTTGCCACCCGGGTCCTCGTCGCAGAGACGGCGCTGACCTCCGAGCTTGCTCACCGCGACGAGGTCGAGAGCACCACTGCGGCGGACCGGGTCGCGGAAATCGACGCCGAACTGCGCGAGCATGCGGTGGAGACGGCCAGAGCGGCGGCGGTCCGGGACCGTCGGCTACCGCCGCTGCAGCGAGCGTTGGCAGCCGTCCGGACGGAGCTGTACGGGCCGCAGCCCGCCGGCGAGAGAAATTGTTCGGATAATTCTGTTTTGCACAGCGACAAATCCGGGCCTGCGAATCGATCCTGACGACAAGCCGCTTAGCTGAATCGATAAACCGCCCAGGAACGGCTTTCTGAATCGTTCCTGTGAGTGATCGGACATACTCCCGATTTACCGCGGGTATGTCACCCACGTTAACCTCTCTAGTACAGGGACGACCGGATGCGCTGCCTCTCTGACGGCCGCGCTTCGGATGCCTGGGTCCTGGCAGAAAACGTATACAGGAGATTTTGATGACCGCAGCGACCGTTCCAGGTCTGGACACCGCACCGACGAAGCACAAGGGGCTGCTCGACTGGGTCCAGGAGGTCGCCGAACTCACGCAGCCGGACCGGGTCGTGTTTGCCGACGGGTCCGACGAAGAGGCCGCGCGGCTGTGTGAGCAGCTAGTTGCGGCAGGCACCTTCAGGAAGCTCGACGACAAGAAGAAGCCGAACTCCTACCTGGCTCTGTCGGACCCGTCCGACGTGGCGCGGGTCGAATCGCGCACCTATATCTGTTCAGAGCGCGAAATCGACGCCGGTCCCACCAACAACTGGATGGATCCGGCCGAGATGCGCGGCATCATGTCCGACCTGTACCGCGGGTGTATGCGCGGACGCACCATGTATGTGGTGCCGTTCTGCATGGGACCGCTGGGTGCCGAGGATCCCAAGCTGGGTGTCGAGATCACCGACTCGGAGTACGTCGTCGTGTCGATGCGGACGATGACCCGGATGGGCAAGGCCGCGCTCGACAAGATGGGCACCGACGGCTTCTTCGTCAAGGCCCTGCACTCGATCGGTGCGCCGCTCGAGCCGGGTGAGAAGGATGTGCCCTGGCCGTGCAATGACACCAAGTACATCAGCCACTTCCCCGAGACCCGCGAGATCTGGAGCTACGGATCGGGCTACGGCGGCAACGCGCTGCTGGGTAAGAAGTGCTACTCGCTGCGCATCGCGTCGGCGATGGCCCATGACGAGGGCTGGCTCGCCGAGCACATGCTGATCCTCAAGCTGATCTCGCCCGAGGACAAGTCGTACTACGTCGTCGCGGCGTTCCCGTCGGCGTGCGGCAAGACCAACCTCGCGATGCTGCAGCCGACCATCCCGGGTTGGCGCGCCGAGACGGTCGGTGACGACATCGCCTGGATGCGGTTCGGCAAGGACGGCCGGCTGTACGCGGTCAACCCCGAGTTCGGCTTCTTCGGTGTCGCGCCGGGAACCAATTGGAAGTCCAACCCGAATGCGATGAAGACCATCGAGGCAGGCAACACCGTCTTCACCAACGTCGCGCTCACCGACGACAACGACGTGTGGTGGGAGGGTCTGGAAGGCGAGCCCGACCACCTCATCGACTGGAAGGGCAACGACTACATCCTGCGCGAGACGGAAAGCAAAGCCGCCCATCCGAACTCCCGCTACTGCACGCCGATGTCGCAGTGCCCGACTCTTGCCCCGGAGTGGGACGACCCGCAAGGTGTGCCGATCTCGGCGATCCTGTTCGGTGGCCGCCGCAAGACGACGGTCCCGCTCGTTACCCAGGCCCGTGACTGGCAGCACGGTGTGTTCATCGGCGCCACGCTGGGTTCCGAGCAGACCGCGGCCGCCGAAGGCAAGGTCGGCACCGTCCGTCGTGACCCGATGGCCATGCTGCCGTTCCTCGGCTACAACGTCGGCGACTACTTCGCGCACTGGATCGACCTCGGCAAGAACGCCGACGAGTCGAAGATGCCGAAGATCTTCTTCGTCAACTGGTTCCGTCGCGGCGACGACGGCCGCTTCCTGTGGCCGGGCTTCGGCGAGAACAGCCGCGTGATGAAGTGGATCATCGACCGCATCGAGCAGCAAGGCCGACGGGAAGACGACGCCGATCGGCATCGTGCCGACGGCCGACGACCTGGACCTCGACGGGCTCGACGTCGATGCGGCGGACGTCGACGAGGCACTGGCGGTCAACGCTGCCGAGTGGCGTGAGGAAATCCCGCTCATCGAGGAGTGGTTCGAGTTCGTCGGCGAGAAGCTGCCGACCGGCATCAAGGACGAGTTCGACGCCCTTAAGCACCGCCTCGCCGAAGCCGAGTAACCGCTCTCTGGCGAGAAGACGCAAAAGTGCCCACTGGATTAGGGCACTTTTGCGTCTCTTCGTGGGGGTGGTGTACGGCGATTAGGAGAACGCGACGGTGGCGATATCGGTGCGTTGGAAGTCATCGCCTTTGAAGAGGAGAGGCTGCCCGCTGATCTTGGCGAGGCCGTACGAGAAGCAGTCGCCGTAGTTCAGTCCCGCGCGATGCCGTCCCTTGCCGAACTTGCGGTATGCGGCGCGTGCGGCATCCGCCTGATCGGCGTGTACGGCAACTAGGTCGACCGCCGCGCGATGGAGCCACAGATCCAACTCGCGCCCGCCGGGTTCACCGAAACGGGTTTCTATCACGATCGCGGTCTCAAGATATGACGCCGTCGACATCAACCGGACGTGGTCGGCTTCGACCGCTGCCTCGAACCGCTCGGCCTCCGGCTCGTCGGTGAGCATCGCAACCAGCGCGGACGTGTCGATGACCATCAGGCAGGCAACCCACGCTCGTCGTAGCCAAGAATCTTCTCAGCGGGTCGGTCGTCGATCACCGGCAAAGCTGCGCACCGACGCCGAATCGTGGCGAGTTCTTCGCGCAATAGGTTGGCATGGGACCGCCCGGTCTCGCGAGCGAGTCGCTCGCGCAGCGCGACCACGACTACGTCGGTCAGGGTCTCGCCGGTGCGCGCCGCGAGTTCTCTAGCAAGCCGGTCTGCCTCGGGGTGCTTGATGCTCAACGCCATGTCGAGATTATATACACGCTGCCAGATTCTAGACAGATCTGCCAGGATGCTACCGCGATGCTACCCGAGTAGCATCAAGTACGTGAAGCTGAGCGTCAGTCTCTCCGCCGAAGATGTTGCCGTGCTGGACACATACGTAGAACAGGCCGGACTGCCGTCGCGTTCCGCGGGCCTTCAGCGCGCGATTCGCATGCTGCGCTATCCCACGCTCGAAGACGACTACGACGACGCATGGTCGGAATGGGCGACAGCCGGCGAGGCGGCAGTCTGGGAGGAGACCGTAGGCGACGGGCTCGGCAATGCTCCGCGGTGAGATCTGGCAGGTGGATCTCGATCCCGTGCGCGGTAGTGAAGCCGACAAGCAGCGGCCGGCTGTGGTCGTCAGTAATGACCGAGCTAATGCCACCGCCACACGTCTCGGGCGCGGCGTCGTCACCGTTGTGCCGGTGACGAGCAACATTGTGAAGGTCTATCCGTTTCAGGTCTTGTTGTCGGCCGCCGCCCCTGGTCTCGCGGTCGATTCGAAGGCGCAGGCCGAACAGATCAGATCTGTTGCAGCCGAGCGGCTTCTGCAACGACTTGGCCGCATCTCTCCCGTTGAACTTGCCCAACTCGACGAGGCACTAAGACTCCACCTCGAATTGTGGCCGTCGTAACCCGATTACCAGTCGGCGGTGGACCGCCTCGCCGAAGCCGACTAAAGCACGGTGCGCGCTCGGTCGATCTGTTCGAACGCGTACGCAACCCTTTCAGCGGTAGTCATGTGTTCGCCTTTGCGGGCGAAGGATTCGTAGCGCTGATCGCTGAGCACCTCACGCCGGTGGCGATACCCATCCGAACCGGCAACCGCAATAGCCGCTGTGCGGCGATCGCCCCCTCGACTGCAGCGCGCGGTGAGGTGAACACCGCGCACACCCCGTCGCCGGTGTGCTTGAACAACAAGCCATTGTGGCCATCGATAATTCTGCGCAATACCTCGTCGTGCGCAGCGAGAGTCAGCCGCATCGCGTCGGCGTCGATTTCCCAACGGCGCGTCGAGCCCTCGATGTCGGTGAACAGGAAAGTGACAACGCCCGACGGCGCGTTCATGGGAGCGCCGCCCGCGCACGGTCGATCTGCTCGAACGCATAGGCAGTCATTGCGGCGTTGGTCATGGACTCGCCTCTGCGACCGAATGATTCGTAGACGTCATCGCCGAGAGTTTCCCGCAGGTGCGCGATGGTGGTGGTGATCTCCGGAAATGCCATTCGAGTCAACGGACTGTCAGCGAACTCGGCGATGATGGCCGCGGGTTCGAGGTGGCCGAGCCGGTGCAACAGGCCGGCGAGGATGCCCAGCGGACTACGCTGCGTCGCGATGTTGCCCGAATCCTGATAGTTGCGGATCGCCAACGTGAGGTGGTCGAACGCGGACTGTTGTGCGCCGTAATGCACCTCCAGCTCCGACAACGTGACGGCGGTGTGTGATTCGCTGAACCGGTTGCCACTCTCCTGAGCGATACTCAGTGACCGTCGGAGGGCCGCCAGTGCGGTGGCCGGTTCGATGTATCGGTGGACCAAGCCTTCGGCGAGGAGGGCTATCGAGAGCGAATGCGGATTTTCGGTGGTTTCGGCGAAAGCGACGACACCGCGCAATGCGGCCTTCGCCTCGATCACGTCGCCACCAAGAGCGAGCGCCATGGCCAAGGATGCCCGGGAGTAGCCGTGGCTGTCGTCATCGTGTTGGAGTTGGACGCGGCACGCATCGGCCCAGCGTTCCGGACGCCCGACGGCTATGTACGGGCTGCCATGATATGCCCCGTAGTCGAACGGAAAGCTGTCGAAATGGTCATTACCAGTGAGGTTCTGGGCGCGCTCGCCGTACTCGATGGCGTCATCGATTCGTCCGAGCAGGTAGATCTGGGTCACTGTGACATATAGCGCCAGCAGGCGGCGGTGTTGAAGGGCCCGCGCAGGTTCGATGATCTCCTCGGCCCACGCCAGCGGCTCGTACTGTTCGACCAACGTCCCGACAAATGCCCCGTATGTCGCGATAGTCGCGGCAGTGTCGATGTCGTCGTGGTCGACGGCCCAACGGAATGCGGCCCGCAGGTTCGGCAACTCAATGTCAAACCAATCGTAGGAGTCGCGTTGGCGCGGACTGTCCCACAGCGCAAGTACATCGGATTCTCGTCCGGCGAAGTAGCGCGCGTGCGCGGCACGGGCGTTTTCCGCCTCGTCGGTCGCTACGAGTTGTTCCTCACCGAACTGGCGGATCGTCTCGAGCATCGAGAATCGGGTGCGTCCGGATGACCGGTCGGCGACCAAAAGCGACTTACGAACCAGGGAATCGAGCAGATCCAGCGTGGCGAGGTCGTCGTCGGAGTCAGTCACTACGCAGGCGCCTGTCAGGTCGAACCCGCCCGCAAACACCGAACATATTGCAAGCAACGCCTTTTCGGCGTCATCGAGTAGGTCATAGGACCACTGCACGGCGTGGCGCAGAGTTTGGTGGCGCTCCAGCCCGCGGCGTGCCCCCACCAGCAACCGGAACCGGTCATCGAGCCGATCCCGTAGTTCGGTGGCCGTCATGGACTGCATGCGCGACGCGGCCAACTCAATCCCCAGCGGGATGCCATCCAGGCGGCGACAGATTTCCACGACCAACTCCTGGGTGCCCGCGCCTGCCAATGAAATGCCCGGTGCAACAGCACCGGCGCGCTCGACGAACAACACCGGGGCAGCCGAATCGGCGCTGTTGCGCACCTCCAGCGACGGCACCGGCCAGAGTTGCTCATCAGCAAGCCGCAGCCCCTCCCGACTGGTGGCCACGATTGTGACGGTGGCCGAGTGCTGCAGGATCGACCCGATCATGTCAGCGGCCGCATCGAGGACGTGCTCGCAGTTGTCAAAGACCAGTAGGCGTTTACGACCCTCCAATGCCGCGGCCACGCTTTCGGCCACGCTCAATCCGGCTTGCTGCGCAATGCCGAGGACTGCGGCCACAGCCTCGGGCACTGCGGCGGGATCGCCCAAGGCGGCCAGTTCGACGACCCATACTCCATCTGGGAAGCTGTCGGCCAACCGCGTCGCAACCTCCAGTGCCAGTCGAGTTTTGCCGACGCCGCCCACACCGATCAGCGTCACCAACCGATGTGCCTTGAGCGCTGTTTCCAGGTCGGCCAATTCCGCCTCTCGACCTATGAGGCTGGTGGTGGGCGTGCGCAGATTTCCCGGAGCGGTTTCCGTCTTCAACGGCGGAAAATCGTTGCGCAGGTCCGGCGCTCGTACCTGGAACAAATCAACCGGATTGGCAATATCACGTAATCGTCTTGCTCCTAGTCCGATCAGGTCGACACCGCTGATCAGCCCGGCCGTTGCTCCGTCGAGCAGGATCTGACCGCCGTGACCCGCCGACATCACCCGCGCCGCGCGGTTGAGTACCGCGCCGAAGTAGTCACCTTCGCGAAGTTCGGCCTCTCCGGTGGCAAGGCCCATCCGAACCGGAAGTTCGAGCGCGCGTTGCGCGGCGATGGCGGCAGCGACTGCAGCACTGGGCGAACCGAATGCCGCGCAGACGCCGTCGCCGGTGTGTTTGAACAACCGTCCGGCGTGCGTTTCCATCGCATCCCGCAACTGCGCATCGTGGGCCGCGAGTGCCGAACGCATTCCTTCCGCGTCGGCTTCCCATCGCCGGGTCGAACCCTCGATGTCGGTGAAGAGGAAGGTCATCACTCCCGAGTGCGCCAGTTGACTCATTGGGAAGTGTCCGCCTGCAGGAGTTCGGCCCGGGCGAGGTCGATCTGCTCGAAGGCGTACGCGACGGCTTCGGAGTGAGACATCGCTTCGCCCACGTGAGCCAAGGAACCGTAGGCCTCGCCACCAAGTGCATCGCGGACGCGATTGACCGCGTCGCCGATTTCGGGCAGCGATGCGAGCGCGAAGGGCGTTGCGGCAAAACCGAATACGGTCGCGGCCGGCTCGGTCAGTCCGAGACGTTCGAACAAGGCCCCAAGAGACGCGAGCGGCAGCAGAAGGAACGCGAAGCTGCCGGAGTCGTGATGATTGCGGATCGCCACCGTCAAGAAGTCCAGGCCATCTATGGGGTCACCCTGTGTCACCGCAAGTCTCGACAAGCCGAGTGCGAAGTGCGCCTCGTATTGCCGGTTCCCGCTGTCCTGTGAGATCTTCAGGCCTCTGCGCAGGGTGCGATACGCCGCATCCGGCCTCTCGTTGGTGTGTACGAAGCCGTATCCGAACAGAGCCATGCACGCCACATGGGGATTCTTGGATGCATCGGCGATTCGCAGCAGGTCGTCGGAGGTCGCTTTAGCTTCATCGGGATTGACGATTGACAAAAGCTGGGCGAGAAGCAACCTGGCATACGGGGGATCGGCCCGGGGATCTCGCGCGAGGACGTCGCGGCACCAATCGACACAGCGCTCGGGCTGACCGGCCAACAAGTAGCCGTTCATGAGAAAGGCCTCGTACCCGAACGACACCGCTTCGAACCGGCCACTTTCGATGGCGAGGCGCCCGGGCTCGGCATAGCCGATGGCCTCCTCGATGCGACCGTTCAGGCAGCACTGGGCGGCCATAACGTACAGCTCAGGCAGTCGCCGGTGGTCGACCGCTTCGGCGCGTTGGATGAGTTCGCCGGCCCACGTATTCGGTTCGTGCTGCTCGATCCAGTTACCAAGGGGCGTAGCATAAATAGCGATAGCGGCTGCGGCATCGAGATCATCGCGATCGGAAGCCCACCGAAACGCGGTGCGCAGATTCGATAGCTCACTCGTCAGCCACGTGTACGCCTCGCGTTGGCGGGGACTGTTCCAGAGTGCCATGACAGCGGTTTCCTTGCCGGCGAAGAATCGCGCGTGGGCGGTGCGCGACTCCTCGGCTTCGCCGTCGGCCACAAGTTGTTCTTCGGCGAATTGACGAATGGTCTCCAACATCGAAAACCTTGTCCGGCCGAAAGATTGACCGGTGGTCACGAGCGATTTGCGGACCAGCGCATCGAGCAGATCCAGGGTGGCGAACTTGTCTCGGGTTTTCGCGACGGCTTGGGCGCCCTCGGCGTCGAATCCTCCCGCGAACACCGAGCACCTGTTCAGCATCGTCCTTTCCTCGGCTTCCAGGAGCTCATATGACCACTGCACCGCATGGCGCAGCGTCTGGTGGCGCTCCAGTCCGCGCCGCGAGCCCACCAAAAGACGAAATCGGTCGTCGATGTGATCACGAATCTCAACCACAGTCATCGACAGCAATCGCGAGGCGGCAAGCTCGATGGCAAGCGGAATGCCGTCGAGGCGACGGCAGATCTCGGCGACCACGTCGGAGTACTCGACCAACGAGGTGGACGGCGCCACTGCAGACGCGCGCTCGACGAACAACGTCGAGGCGCTGGACTGGACGTCCAAGGACGGTACCGGCCAGAGCTGTTCATCGGGCATGCGTAGACCCTCGCGGCTGGTGGCGAGGACCTTGACGGTCTTCGACCGGGCGAGGATGGCTTCGATCATGTCTGCCGCCGCGTCCAGGACGTGTTCGCAGTTGTCGAAGACGAGCAGTCGCACACGGCCCTCCAGGGCGGCAGCGATGCTGTCGGCGAGGCTCATCTCCGGTTGTTGGGTGATGCCGAGTACCGCTGCGACCGCCTCCGGTACGACGGCGGGGTCGCCGATCGCAGCGAGCTCGATAACCCAAACCCCATCCGGAAAGGCATTCGCAGACCGAGCGGCGAGTTCAAGTGCCAGCCGTGTCTTTCCGACACCGCCGACTCCGGTGAGGGTCACCAGCCGATGCTCTTTCAGCACGGTCTCCAATTCGGCCAGCTCCATATCGCGGCCGACAAAGCTCGTTGGTGGTCGACGAAGGTTTCCGGGCGTTGCGTCCAGCGTTCGCAGCGGTGGGAAATCGGCAAGCAGGCCGCCAGCGCGAACCTGCCAGATGTGGACGGGTTTCACGATGTCGCGGAGTCGACGTGGACCCAACGCGATGACGTCGAATCCGGCCAGCAGATCCGCTGTTGTGCCGTCGAGCAGGATCTGCCCGCCGTGCCCGGCCGCCATCACCCGCGCCGCGCGGTTGAGTACCGCGCCGAAGTAGTCGCCGTCGCGAAGTTCGGCCTCACCGGTGGCAAGGCCCGTGCGTACCGGGAGTTGCAGCGCGCGCTGCGCGGCGATGGCGGCAGCGACTGCAGCACTGGGCGAACCGAACACCGCGCAGACGCCGTCACCGGTGTGCTTGAAAAGCCAGCCGTCATGGGCGGCGATCGCATCCCGCAGGGCTGCGTCGTGAGCCGCGAGTGCAGACCGCATCGCATCCGGATCGGCCTCCCATCGCCGGGTCGATCCCTCTATGTCGGTGAACAGGAACGTGACGACCCCTGTCGGCGCACCGGCCTTCATGGCGACCCGCTGCGGGGACTCAGTTGTGCGCGCGCATGGTCGATCTGCTCGAAGGCGTAGGTCGCCATGCCTGCGTTGGTCATCGCCTGGCCTGTGCGGGCGCACGACTTGTAGCGGTCATCGCCGAGTACGTCGCGCAGATCGGCGATCGTGCTCGTGATCTCTGGATAAACCGCGCTGGCATCGGAGTCGACCACGAAGCCGGCGATGGTCGCTGCAGATTCGTGGTGTCCGAGCCGACCGAGAAGGACTGCCAGAATCACAAGAGGAGCCGACATGTTGTAAAAGTTGC
Source organism: uncultured Actinomycetota bacterium (assembly GCA_963721495.1). Taxonomy (GTDB): domain Bacteria; phylum Actinomycetota; class Actinomycetes; order Mycobacteriales; family Mycobacteriaceae; genus Mycobacterium. The sequence continues at coordinate 114,432 of CAVRMG010000038.1, forward strand.
CGGAGTCGTAATAGTTGCGAATCGACTGTGTCAGGTAAGCGAACGCTTCAACCGGATCTCGGTGGGTCGCGGCGATCCTGGCCAGGCTGAGCGCGTGGACTGTCTCGACCTGTTGGTTTCCGCTTTCATGCGCGATGGCCAGTCCCCGGCGATGGACGTCGTACGCGGTGGCAGGGTCCGCGTCACGGTAGGCAAACCCGTAGGCGAGCAGGCCCCCAGAGCGTAGGTGGGGATTGTCGGTCGCCTCAGCGGCAGGGAGCAACTCGTCGGCAGCAGCAAGCGCCTCATCGGTCAGGCCTGCGATCGTCAAAGCGAAGACCAGGGATTGCCGGGTGAAAGGCCGAGACTCGGGCTCTCGGGCGATGAGAGTGCGGCACCGCTCGGCGCACCACACGGGATCAGACATCATGTATACACCGTGAAGCGTGGCGTCCATCGCGTCAGGCACGTCCTCGTACCGACCGCTTTCGATGGCGGACAGCGCCGCCTGGCAATAGCGACGAAAATCATCGATTCGTCCGGCGACACCACACTGCGAGGCCAGCACGTAAAGCACAGCCAGCCGCGGGTGTTCGACTGCTCGGGCGGGCTCGATGATCTCCTCGACCCAAGCAATCGGCTCGTGCTTTGCCACCCAGTAGCCGAGGAAGGTCGCGAGAAAAGCGATAGTTACGGCGGTGTCAATCTCGCCGCGGTCGGCGGCCCATCGGAATCCGTTGCGCAGATTGGGTAGTTCGGTGATGAGCCAATCGTGCGCCTGGCGTTGACGGGGGCCGTCCCACATCGCGAGGACATCAACCTCGCGGCCCGCGAAGTACCGCGCGTGCGCGGCACGCGTCTCGTCGGCACGGCCTGACGCCACCAATTGCTCTTCGGCGAATTGGCGGATGGTCTCCAGCATCGAAAATCGTGTCCGGCCCGATGTCTGGTCAGCGACCAACAAGGACTTGCGTACCAGCGCCTCGAGTAGATCCAAGGTGACGAACTTGTCACCCGTGTTCGCCACCGCCTGGGCACCATCGACATCGAATCCGCCTGCAAAAACGGAGCTTTGGGTTAGCAGAACCTGCTCATCGGCACCGAGCAGGTCGAAGGACCATTGCACGGCGGCACGCAGCGTCTGATGGCGCTCGAGCCCTCGCCGCGAGCCCACGAGGAGACGGAATCGGTCGTCGAGGTGGTCGCGTAGCTCGGTCACGGTCATAGAGAGCAGCCGCGAGGCGGCCAACTCGATAGCCAGTGGAATGCCATCGAGGCGGCGACAGATTTCGATGACGGTGTCGGCATCCGCTTGAACATTCAGCGCGGGTAGCACCGCAGAAGCGCGGTCAACAAACAACTCCGCGGCGCTCGAGTGCACATCGAGAGACGAAACGGGCCAGAGTCTTTCGTCGCGAACCTGAAGTCCTTCGCGGCTTGTCGCGACTATTTTCAAGTGTTCCGAGTGGGAAAGGATAAGGTCGATCATGTCGGCGACCGCATCGAGAACATGCTCGCAGTTGTCGAACACCAGCAACCGGATCCGGCTTTCCAACGCTGCGGCGACACTGCGCGCGATACTCAGCCCGGGTTGCTGGTTTATGCCGAGCACAGCGGCGACCGCTTCGGGCACAGCGGCCGGGTCTGCGACCGGAGCCAGTTCGATCACCCACACGCCGTCGGGAAAGTCCGGTACCAAGCGCGCCGCGACTTCCAGTGCCAGTCGGGTCTTGCCGACCCCGCCGACGCCGGTCAACGTCACTAAGCGATGGCCCTTGAGGAGCGTCTCCAGTTCGGCGACTTCGGGTTCTCGGCCGACGAAGCTCGTCGTGGGCGGCCGGAGGTTGCCCGGTGTTGCGTCGAGCGTTCTCAGCGGGGGGAAATCGGCGCGCAGGCCATCAGCTCGAACCTGCGATATCTCAACGGCTTTCGTGATATCCCGCAGCCGCCGCTGTCCGAGTTCGATGAGGTCGACTGCGCTGACGAGTTCCGCCGTTGCACCGTCTACCAGGATCTGGCCGCCGTGGCCGGCCGCCATCACTCTGGCAGCGCGATTGAGCACGGCACCGAAGTAGTCGTCGCCGCGCAGTTCTGCTTCACCGGTCGCGATGCCCATCCGCACCGGCAATTCGAGGGCTCGCTGGGCGCCCACCGCCGCGTCGACGGCGGCTTTCGGCGACGCAAACACCGCGCAGACACCGTCACCGGTGTGCTTGAACAACCAGCCGTCGTGCGCATGGATCGCATCGCGCAACTGCGTATCGTGAGTGTCCAGTGCAGCGCGCATCGCCTCCGGGTCCGATTCCCACCGACTAGTCGACCCCTCGATGTCGGTGAACAGGAAGGTGACGACCCCGGACGGCGCGAATTGCTCGGTCACTGCGCACCACCGGAATTCACGACGTGCGCACGCGCCAGCGCGATCTGCTCGAGCGCGAACTGAGCCATGGCGGCATTGCTCATTGCCGCGCCCTTTCGCGCCGACTCTTCGTAGGCCGCGTCACCCAGGACCGAACGTAGATGATCGATGGTTGTTTGAAGCTCCGGATACGCGTGATCGGACATTGGGGTCACCGCTTTTCCGGTGACCTGTGCGGCGGGCTCGAACATATCAAGTTGGTCAAGGAGGATCGTCAGAACCGCCAGCGGACTGTCCATGAGTGAGAAACTGCCCGAGTCATAGCGGATCTGGGTCGCGAGCGCCAACTTGTCCAACGCGTCGATCGGCTGTCCCTGACGCACAGCGAGCCACGCAAGATTGAGTGCCGTGAACGACTCGTTCTGCCGACTTCCACTGTCCTGCGCGATCTTCAGCGCGCGGCTCTGTGCGGCATAGGCGGCTGCCGGATCGCTGTACCGTCGCGCTACCGCGTATGCGAAAAGCGCGAAGCTGGTCCGTTGCGGATTCCGTTCGGTCTCGGCGACAGCGGGCAAGCCCTCGGATTCTTTCTCGGCTTCGTCCATGCGGTCCGAGATCGCAAGCGCGGCGACCAGCGCGCTTCTCGCGTATACGTGCGCACCTGGGTCACGCGCGATGACGATGAGACACATCTCGGCCCAGACTTCAGGCTTGCCGATCGACGCGTAGAAACCGCCGAGCGCGCACTCGAAGTCGAAGGGGACGGGCTGGTAGCGCCCGCAGTCGAGCGCTGATCGAGCTGCTCGCGCATAGGCTTCCGCGTCCTCGAGTCGCCCTGCCGTGTAGCACCAGGATGCGTATACATACAGTTGTGCCAGCCGAGGGTGGTCGATCTTCTTCGCAGAGGGGATGATGGCTTCGACCCATGCGAGTGGCTCGCGGACCTCGGTGATGACACCCAGAAACGCCCCGTATGTGGCCAGCACTGCGGCAGATTCGAGGTCGCCGCTGTCGGTGGCCCAGTTGAACGCAGCGCGCAGATTCGCCAGCTCCAGGCCGAACCACGTGTAGGCCTCACGTTGGCGTGGACTGTCCCAAAGAGCGAGCACGTCGTCCTCGCGTGCAGCGAAGTAACGGGCGTGTGCAGTCCGCGCGTCGTTGGCCGACCCCTCCTGTGTGAGCTGGTCTTCGGCGAACTGACGGATGGTCTCCAGCATCGAGTACCGGGTGCGGCCGGACGACGAGTCGGCCGTCAGGAGCGACTTACGGACCAGTGCATCGAGCACATCGAGCGTGGCCATGTCATCGTCCGAGCCGACGACTGCACACGCGCCTGCTAGGTCGAACCCCCCGTTGAACGCGGCACAGCGATTCAGTAGCGCCTTCTCGTGCTCGTCGAGCAGGTCGTAGGACCATTGCACCGCGTGGCGCAGCGTCTGATGTCGTTCGAGCCCACGCCGCGAGCCGACCAACAACCGGAACCGGTCATCGAGGCGATCACGTACCTCGGTCGCCGACATCGACTGCATGCGCGATGCGGCCAACTCAATCGCCAACGGTATGCCATCGAGGCGGCGGCAGATCTCGGTGATCGCATCGGCATCCTCGAGTGACACCTCCGGCGCGACGGCGGATGCACGTTCAACGAACAACGTTGTGGCGCTGGACCGGAAGTCGAGGGAGTGTACGGGCCAGAGTTGTTCCTCGGTCGCCCGCAGGCCCTCCCGACTGGTGGCGATGACCTTCACGGTCGAGGACGCGGCAAGGATCGCCTCGATGATGTCCGCGGCGGCGTCGAGAACGTGTTCGCAGTTGTCGAACACCAACAGGCGGGTGCGGCCCTCTAGTGCCGCCGCAACGCTGGCAGCCAGACTCGAGCCGGGCTGTTGCACGATGCCGAGCACGGCGGCAACTGCGTCGGGCACCGCGGCGGGGTCGGCGACCGCAGCCAGTTCGATCACCCACACTCCGTCGGGAAAGTCGTCCGGCGACAACGAGGCGAGCTCGAGGGCCAGCCGTGTCTTGCCCACACCGCCTACACCGATGAGCGTCACCAATCGGTGGCCCTTGAGCACGGTCTGCAGCTCGGCGAGCTCTTCTTCACGTCCGACGAAGCTGGTGGCCGGCGGCCGAAGGTTCCCCGGCGTCGCGTCGAGTGTTTTCAACGGCGGGAATTCAGTGGGCAGACCGGCGGAGCGAATCTGAAAAATCTCGACAGCCTTGGCGATATCGCGCAACAGTCTGGGGCCCAGATTGATGAGGTCCACGCCAGTGAGTAGCCCGGCGGTGACTCCGTCGAGCAGGATCTGGCCGCCGTGGCCCGCCGCCATCACCCGTGCGGCACGATTCAGCACGGCGCCGAAGTAGTCGCCTTCGCGAAGTTCGGCCTCACCGGTGGCCAAGCCCATCCGTACGGGAAGTTCGAGGTGCGCTGCGCGGTGATGGCGGCATCGACGCCGTGACGGGCGAACGCAAACACCGCACAAATACCGTCACCGGTGTGCTTGAACAGCCAGCCAGTATGTGTCTCGACGGCGGCGCGCAGGACGTCGTCGTGCGCGGCAAGGGCCGACCGCATCGCCGTCTGCGTCGGCTTCCCACCGCCGCGTCGACCCCTCGATATCGGTGAACAGAAAGGTGACGACACCCGACGGCGCGGTGGTGTTCATTCGCGCACCTCGGCCCCTCGAGTGTTCGGAGAACCAATCGTAGGTCTGCGGCGGCGCGCGACCAGGCTTTTTTACCCTCTTGACACCCGTCAAGTTCTGGCGTCGTAGAGTCGGCGCATGCAGATTCGCGAGCATGCCGACGCCACCCCCGACAAGCCGGCCGTCATCATCCATCCGGCCGGAACCGTTGTGACGTTCAAGGAACTTGAGGCGCGCGCCAACCGGTTGGCCCACCACTTCCGCCAAGCAGGGCTGGTCGAAGGCGACACCGTCGCGGTGCTCATGGAGAACAACGAGCATCTGCCGACGGTGATGTGGGCGGCGCGGCGCAGTGGCCTGTACTACACGGTGGTCAGCACCCACCTCACCCCGCCCGAGGTGGGCTACATCGTCGACAACAGCGGCGCCAAGGCCGTCATCGGATCACAGGCGATGCGCAAGATCTGCGAGGGACTGGCAGAGCATCTGCCGAACGGGTTGCCCGATCTGTTGCTGATCGCCGACGACGATCTGGAGGGCTGGCAGCGCTACCCCGAGTGCGTGGCAGACCAACCGAGCACACCGATCGACGACGAGATCGAGGGCGATCTGCTGCAGTACTCATCGGGAACCACTGGCCGCCCCAAGGGGATTCGCCGCGAGCTCGCCCATGTCGCGCCTGCCCAGGCCCCGAACCTGGTGTCGGCGCTACTGATGGCCATCCAGATGAGCCCGGACTCCGTCTATCTGAGCCCGGCACCGCTGTACCACACCGCGCCGTGCCTCTGGTCGATGAGCGCACAGGCGATGGGCGTGACGACCGTCGTGATGTCCAAGTTCGACCCCGAATCCGCGCTCGACGCGATCCAGCGGTACCGGGTGACCAGCGGACAGTTCGTCCCGGCGATGTTCGTCCGGATGCTGAAACTGCCTGAGGACGTGCGTAATTCGTATGACATCTCCAGCCTGCACCGAGTGGTTCATGCCGCCGCACCCTGCCCGGTCGACATCAAGAAGCAGATGATCGACTGGTGGGGTCCGGTCGTCGACGAGTACTACTCGTCGTCCGAAGGCGCGGGCATCACGTTCATCTCGGCCGACGAGTGGCTGAAACGCCCTGGCTCCGTGGGTAAGCCGCTACTCGGGGTCGCCCACATCCTCGACGAGGACGGCAATGACGTGCCGCCCGGTCAGGCGGGCCAGATCTATTTCGACCTGGGCGTGGTGCAGTTCGTCTATCACAAGGATCCCGAGAAGACCGCCGAGTCGCGCGACAGGCACGGCTGGGTGACGGTCGGCGACGTGGGCTACCTCGACGACGACGGCTTCCTGTTCCTGACCGACCGCAAGCATCACATGATCATTTCCGGTGGCGTGAACATCTATCCGCAGGAAGCCGAGAACATGCTGATCACCCACCCCAGGGTGCTCGACGCCGCGGTGTTCGGCATTCCGGACGACGAGATGGGCCAGAGCGTCAAGGGTGTCGTGCAGACCGTCGATCCGGCGGACGCCACCGACGAATTCGGCGAAGAACTCGTCGGCTGGCTGCGAGAGCAGTTGGCGCACTACAAGTGTCCGCGGTCTGTCTCGTTCGAGGCGCAGTTGCCGCGCACCGATACCGGCAAGCTGTACAAGCAGGAGCTGATCAAGAAGTACTCGTGACTAGCCAGCATGTAGTCGAACTCTGCTCCGGCGTGGTGATCGCGGTCGGATCACCCTCGGAAGATGCAGCTTTCACGCTGTGCGAAGAGGACAGCGACGACCAGCGGACAGTCACGGTCGCATCCGTCTCCGAGACGCTCGACGCGCTTCGACAGCGTTGTCATCGGTGGCCGCAGTCGGCGGCCGTGTGCGCCGACGTCCTGCGCGCTGTCGATGTCGAGGGTCCCGCATTCGGCGGTGTCATCACCGAGTCGCTCGCCTACTCGACCCTGCAAGCCGGACCGGAGTTCGCACGCTGGCTCGCCGAGCGCGGACCGGCGCGGCCGGTCGACATCCCAGATCCGGTGCAGGCCGAGCGCGTCGACGACACCCTCTATGTCCGGTTCAACAGGCCGCAGCGGCACAACGCATTTTCGACGGACGCCCGCGCCGCACTGCTCGAAGCGCTCGAGGTGGGCCGCCTCGACCCGTCCGTGACGGAGGTCGTGTTGTCGGGCAACGGCCCGTCGTTCTGCAGCGGCGGCGATCTCGCCGAGTTCGGCACGTTCGCCGACCCGGCAAGCGCCCACCTCGCCCGTACCCGCCACAGCCCTGCACTCGTGCTCGACGAGTTGAGGGCGCGATTGGGTCGGCGTTGCCGCGCGGAGGTTCACGGTCAGGTGCTGGGCAGCGGGCTCGAGATGGCCGCCTTCTGCGGGTGGGTGCAGTCGCGGTCGGACTCCGTCTTCGGCCTGCCGGAACTGGGCCTCGGCCTCATTCCTGGCGCCGGCGGAACGGTGAGCATCACCCGGCGGATCGGCCGTTGGCGCACAGCGTATCTCGTGCTGTCCGGTCAGACCATCGACCCGCCGACGGCCCTCCGATGGGGGCTGATCGACGAGCTGACGTGAAATCGCTAGCCCGAGCGGCGCAACGTGACCCGGTACGTGTACTGCTCGGGCAGGAAGTGGCTGACCGACAATTCGACGGGGCGGTCGCTGACATCGGAGTACAGTCGGTCCACCCGCAGCATCGGGTGACCGGGCTCGCATCCCACCGCATCTGCAACCGCATCGTCGGCCGCTGCCACCGTAATCGACTGTGCCGCTGCGGCGATCGGCTCGACCAGATGTGGCTCGAGCATTCCGATGACCGTTTGCGTGCCCACCGCGCCGTCCATCAGCTCGCGTGACGACAGCACCGTATGGGCGACCGCGGGCACCAGGTGCACGGTGGTCATCACGAACGGCACACCGTCATGAAGCCGCCGGAACCCCACCGAGTAGACGATGTCGTCGTCGAGCCGGAGCCGGCTGGCGGCATCGAGATCCACCCGCCTGCGCAGACCGGTGAGCACCTCCATCGTGGTGTCGTCGGACAGGCTCATCAGGTCCTCGATCGAGCCGAGCTGACGCAGGTACCGCCGCCCCGCGTCGCTGGCGTAGGTGCCACGCCCCGGCACCCGGTACACCACGCCTTCGGCCACCAGGTCCTGAAACGCGCGCCTGACTGTCTGCCGCGAAAGCCTGTGCCGCTGCACAAGTTCGGACTCGGTGGGCAGCCGTGCGCCGTCGCTGTACCGGCCCGCCGCGATTTCGTCGCGAAGCTGCTCGCGCAGAGTCTGATACGCCGGCGCGGTCCGCACCTAGACCCCGCCGCGGGCAACCAGCTGCGCCGCGATCACGTTGCGCTGAATCTCGTTCGTGCCCTCACCGACGATCATCAACGGCGCATCGCGGAAGTAGCGCTCGACATCGAACTCGGTCGAATAGCCGTAGCCGCCGTGGATCCGCACGGCGTTCAGCGCGATCTCCATCGCGATCTCGGATGCGAACAGCTTCGCCATCCCGGCTTCCATGTCGCACCGTTCGCCGCTGTCGTACCGCTCGGCGGCGTAGCGGGTGAGCTGGCGCGCGGCGGTCAGCTTGGTCGCCATATCGGCCAGATAGTTGCCAATGGACTGGTGCTTCCAGATCGGCTGGCCGAAGCTCTCGCGCTCCTGCGCGTACTTCAGCGCGTCCTCGAACGCCGCGGTCGCCACACCGAGTGCACGCGAGGCCACCTGAATACGGCCCGTTTCAAGGCCTTTCATCATCTGCCCGAAACCCCTGCCCGGCTCGCCGCCGAGGATGGCCGTCGTAGGCACGCGATAGTCAGCGAAGGTCAGCTCGCAGGACTCGACCCCCTTGTAGCCCAGCTTGGGCAGATCCCGCGACACCGTCAGCCCCGGTCCGTGCTCGGCGAGCACCACCGAGATGCCCTTGTGCTTGGGCGTCGCCGACGGATCGGTCTTGCACAGCAGTGCGATCAGGCCGGACCGGCGCGCGTTGCTGATCCACGTTTTGCTCCCGTTGATCACCAGATCGGTTCCGTCGACCGCTGCGGCGGTCGTCATGTTCTGCAGATCCGAGCCTCCGCCGGGCTCGGTCAGCGCCATCGTCGCCCGCATCTCACCGGTCGCCATCGGCGGCAGGTACCTCTGTTTCTGCTCCTCGGTGCCGAACAGCGTCAGGAGCTTGGCCACCACGGTGTGCCCGCCCATCGCACCGGCCAGGCTCATCCAGCCGCGGGAGAGCTCCTGGGTCACCTCGACGTAGCACGGCATCGACACGGGGGAGCCGCCGTAGGACTCGGGTATCGCCAGACCGTAGATGCCGATGCGCTTCATCTGCTCGATCCACGCCTCCGGATAGGCGTTGGCGTGCTCGGTCTCGCGCACCGCGGGCTTGACGTCGCGGTCCACGAACGCCCGCACCGTCTCGACCAGCATGATCTCTTCGTCGTTCATATGTACGGCCATATTTGCACTTTGTGCGGCCTAATGCCAACATGGGCACCCGTGAGTGGGCCATATTTCGACGACCTCGAGGTCGGACAGGTCTTCGATGCCGCGCCGTCGATGACGCTGACAGCCGGTACCGCGGCCGTCCATCAGTCGATCGTCGGCGATCGGTTACGTCTCGCTCTGGACGCTGAACTGGCGGCCGCAGTGACAGGCGCCCAGGGACAGTTGGCACACCCAGCCCTGGTGTGCGACGTGGCGATCGGCCAGTCGACGCTGGCGACGCAGCGGGTGAAAGCCAACCTGTTCTACCGCGGGCTGATGTTCCACCGCTTCCCGGTGATCGGCGACACCTTGTTCACCCGCACCGAAGTGGTTGGACTCAAACAGAACTCAGCCAAGCCGGGCCGGGCACCGACAGGCCTTGCGGCGCTGCGGATGACCACCGTCGACGACGTCGGTCGACTGGTGCTCGACTTCTACCGCTGCGCGATGCTGCCGATGGGCGACAACGCGTCCGACACCGGTCACTCCGATGACCTGTCGGCCATTGGCACGGAACAGGTTCCGGTCCCGGACCCGACCGCCGACTGGAACGCCGACGCATATCGCGCGAGGGTCCCCGGCGCCCATTTCGATGCAGGAATCGCTGGCGCAGTGCTGCACAGTACGGCGGACGTGGTGAGTAGCGCCCCCGAACTGGCCCGGTTGACGCTGAACATCGCGGCCACACACCATGATTGGCGTAGCGGCGGGAAGCGGCTGGTCTACGGCGGGCACACCATCGGCTTGGCGCTGGCACAAGCCACCCGGCTACTGCCCAACCTCGTGACGGTGTTGGGGTGGCAGTCCTGTGACCATGTCGGTCCCGTGCACGAGGGCGACACCCTCTACAGCGAGCTGCACGTCGAGGGCGCGGTGCCGCTGCCCGACGGCCGCGGCGGTGTCCTGAAGCTGCGGTCTCTGGTCTACGCAGTCGGGGAGCCTGACCAGCAGGTACTGGACTGGCGGTTTACTGCGCTGCAGTTCTGAGCAGAATGATCGTGTGACGTCATTGGTCGTCCCCGCCGCCGTGCTGTCACGGGTCCGGTGGTTAGCAGAGGGATTTCGCGCACTCACCGGCGTCGCCGTCGACGCCGAAGTGGTTCTCGCCGGACGGGCGGGACTGCTCGGTCACTCACCTCACGGCAGGGTGTCTGCGGGCGGGGCTACGCGCCTCATGAAAAGCGGAGACGGTTGGTGCGCGCTCACGCTGTCACGCCCTGACGACATCGACGCCGTTCCGGCGCTCATCGAGGCGGATGCCGTCGGCGACGATCCCTGGCCTGCGGTGCAGGACTGGGTCGCCGCACACGCCTCCGCCGATGTGACCGAACGCGCGCGGTTGCTCGGCCTTCCAGTAGCCGCGTTCGGCGAGACGCCTGCCGAACCACCGCGCGTCAACCCCTTCTGGGCGGCCACGATGCCGCGCAGCCCTTCCGGACTGCTGGTCGCCGACCTTTCGGCGATGTGGGCGGGCCCGCTGTGCGGGCAGTTGTTGGCGAAGGCCGGCGCCATCGTCGTCAAGGTCGAAACCGCAGCCCGTCCCGACGGTGCGCGGGCGGGGGCACCGGAGTTCTTCGACTGGATGAACGGCGGGAAGCTCTCGTATCTGGCCGATTTCGACGAGCCGTCGGGTGTACAAGCGTTGCTCGCCGCCGCCGATGTCGTGATCGAGTCCTCGCGCCCGGCGGCGCTGACCCGGCGCGGTCTCGGACCGACGACCGTTGCTCCACGCGACGGCAGGGTCTGGCTACGGATCACCGGTCACGGCACCGAGGGGGAGCGCGCCGACTGGGTGGCGTTCGGTGACGATGCCGCGGTGTCCGGTGGGCTGGTCTGCGGCGGCGACGACGCCCCGGGGTTCTGCGGTGACGCCATCGCCGACCCCTTGACGGGGCTTCAGGCGGCGGTGGCAGTCGCGCAATCGTTGCGCAGCGGTGGCGGTGAGCTGATCGAGATGTCGCTGTCGGCCGTCGCCGCCACCTACGCCGAACTGCCGCGCACCGACGAAACCGCCTGCAACGCGACTCCGCAACCGCCCGCGCCGGCATCGGGGCTGGGCGCCGACAACGCGATCGTCGAGCAGCTGATCGCCGACACACGCCTCGCTTCATGCTGATTCAGCGTGCGGCTCTGCTCGACGGGGGTGCCGTCGACATCCGTGTTGAGGAACGGATCAGCGAGGTCGCACCTGGGTTGACGCCGCATCGCGGCGAGCAGGTCTACGACGCCGCGGGCGGCACCGTCATCCCCGGTCTGCACGATCATCATGTCCACCTCCACGCCGCGGCGGCGGCGTTGACGTCGACGCGGGTGGGTCCGTCCGACGTGCGCACCCGTGCCGACCTGGCTCGTGCACTGGCGGCCGCGGACGTCGGCAGCGACGGCTGGATCAGAGCGGTGGGGTATCACGAGGCCGTCGCCGGGCCGCTGGACCGTGCGGTGCTGGACGACCTGTCGCCGCCCCTTCCTGTTCGTATCCAACACCGCAGTGGTGTCCTGTGGACACTGAACTCGGCCGGGCTGGCGCAAATCGGACTGGCCGATCATCCCGACGGCCGACTGCGCAGCGCGGACCGTACCTGGTCGGATGCTCTGCAGCGCAACGACACCAAGATGACCGAGGTCAGTAGGCGGCTGAGTGCATACGGCGTCACGGGCGTCACCGACGCGACACCGGACATGGAGGTCGCCGACGTGGTGAAACTGATGGAGGCCCATCGCCACGGCGAACTGCACCAGCGCGTGCACTGCCTTGCCCCCGGTAAACGGATTCTGCACGACACCGATCTCGACCTGGCCGACCTCGTCGAGTGGATCGCGCAGCGCCACGCCGACGGAGTCCCCACTGCGGTGCACTGTGTGACGGCCGCGCAACTGGTCGTCACACTGTCTGCGCTGCGGTCGGCGGGCACCCACCCACAGGACCGCATCGAGCACGCCGCCGTGGTACCCGACGACAGCGTCGCGGAGATCGCCGGCGTCGGTGTCACCGTGGTGACACAACCCAACTTCGTGGCCGAGCGTGGTGAGCAGTACCTCGACGACGTGCCCGCCGCCGAACATCACGAACTGTGGCGAGTGACCTCCCTGTTGCGCGCCGGGGTGCCCGTCGCGCTGTCCACCGACATGCCCTTCGGCGATGACGACCCGTGGAAGGCGATGCGCGCCGCCGTACGTCGCACCACAGGAAGGGGCACCATCCTCGGCGTCGACGAATGCGTGTCGCCACGCGACGCGTTGACCATGTTCTTCGGTGCCGCGGATGCACCGGTCGCGCAGCGCAGCATCGAGCCGGGGCAGCCCGGTGACCTGTGCATCCTCGCGGGGGCGCCCGCCGAGGTGCTGAGCGAACTCGACTCGAGCATGGTCACGACGACGATCGTGGCCGGGAATGTGGTCCACGGCGGCTAACTTGGACGTGTGAAGTTCCGGGGGTCGGTTGCGGCGGCCGTACTCGCCATCGTGGTCGCCGGATCAGTCGGTTGTGACAGCGCGGCGACGCACGACGGTGCGGCCTACGCGGACCGGCTTCAGTCGGCCGTCTCGACCGATGCGGTCATGGCGCACCTGCGCGAGCTCCAGGACATCGCCAACCGCAACGGCGGCACTCGCCAAACCGGGACCCCGGGATACTCCGCCAGCGTCGACTATGTGGTGAAAGCACTGGAAGACAAAGGCTTTGATGTGCAGACCCCTGAGTTCGAGCTGGGCATCTTTCACGTCAACGCCGAATCACTGACCATCGGCGGGGCCCCGGTGGCCGCGCGGGCAGTGGAGTACAGCGGCGCCACCTCGGCGCAGGGGGTCACCGGTCCGCTCGTTGTGGTCCCGGAGAACGACTCACCTGGCTGTGAACCTGCCGACTACGACGGTCTGCCGATCGCCGGCGCGGTCGTCCTGGTCGACCGCGGCGGTTGCTACCTGTCCGACAAGGCTGCCGCTGCGTCCGGACGCGGCGCGACCGGATTGATCATCGCCAACGACGTCGAGGAGAAGGCGTTCAGCGCGGCGCTGCTGGAGGACGACCACGTAAGGATTCCGGTGGCCAGTGTCAGCAAGGCCGACGGTGCGCAGCTTCGAACCCGAACGGGCAATGCGACTCTCGTTGTCGACGCCCGCACCGAGCGTGTGCGCGCCAAGAACGTGGTCGCCCAGACCACCACCGGCTCGGCGCAGGATGTCGTGCTGGTGGGTGCGCACCTCGACAGTGTCCGGCTGGGGCCCGGTATCAACGACAACGGTTCAGGAGTCGCGGCCGTGCTGGAGACCGCACTGGCGATGGGTAGCGATCCTCCGGTTCGCAACGCCGTGCGGTTCGCGTTCTTCGGCGGTGAGGAAGAATGGTTGATCGGATCCGACGACTACGTGAAGTCGCTCGATGTGGAAGCATTGAAAGACGTTGCGCTGTACCTGAACTTCGATATGGTCGGTTCACCCAACCCGGGCTACTTCACCCTGGACGGCAACCTGTCGGGCCCGACCGACCCGGAATTCGCGCAGCTACCCGAGGGTTCTGCGGGGATCGAGGAGGCATTCTCCGAATTTCTCGGCGACGCCGGAATCCCGACGCAGGACCTGACGGTCGACGGTCGTGGCGACTACAACGCGTTCGTTCGTGCGGGCATCCCCGCCGGGCAACTGTTCACCGGTTCGGAGGCGGCCATGACTTCGGAGCAGGCGAAACTCTGGGGTGGGCGGGCCGACGAGCCGTTCGACCCGAACTACCACACCCCTGACGACACGCTGCAAAACGTCAACCGCGGCGCCCTCGACATCACGTTGCCCGCGATTGGAAACGTAGTCGGTCAGTACGCGCAAGAGCTGACCGGCATTCCGAATCGGACGGAGCGCGTGCGGCGTGTATTACGCGACTGACGTCGAATCCTCCTGGAATACCTCGGGTTTGGCGAGCACCTCGAGCAACAGTCCCACGGTCGACAGCACGACGGCGATACCGACTGGCAGGACCACGTAGAGACCGAGCAGGATCTCAGCGGGGTTTCCGGCGAACAGCGAGGTAATGAGTTCACCGGCCGCAAGCCACCACACCCACGTGCTGGTGGCGAGCAGGACGATCCCGCCGACGATGCTGAAAGCGCCATATGCCGCGAGCCAGGACGGCTTGTCGTCCTGTTTGATCCGACGCAGTTTGCGGGCGAGGGCGTCCTTCGACCGCGGTGAGAGGTCGGGTTCGTCCAGGTAGTCGGAGAACGCGACGTGTCCATCGACCTCCAGGATCGGCAAGGTGTTCTCCACGATGCCGATCAACTGCAGGATGGCGATGCGCCAACACACACCGGTGATCAGCACTGTCGCGGCGAAGCCCTGCGCGATCAGCAACAGCACCGCCGTCGTGACCAGGTCCACGGCCAAGCCCGCCATCGCGTTGACGATTCTGGCCCGGCGCGGCAGCGTCGTTCCGTCGGTGGAGTCGACGTAGAAACACAAAGCGCCCCAATAGAATCCGCATCCCGCCCGGCGAGGTGTCCTGCCGTAGTGGACCAAGGCGACGGCGTGGGCCAGTTCATGCAGGGCAGCCATCGCAAGGCCCAATGCCAACCCGACCGTAGCGTCCACCCACGGATGCTCGGTGACCTGCGGACCCGCGGGACGGCCGGCGATCAGGGCGACCGCCCCAGCGACGATCAGTAATCCGATCGCGATCCTGCCTGCCCACGACAACACGATGGGCATGACGACTCTGTGTACCGCGCGCGCGACGGGTGCGATGCCGGTGAACTCGACTCCGGAGCGGGTGAACACCACGCGCCGGGCAGGTTCTGTCGACGGCTCTCGGGGTGGCGCGTCGGGGTCGACCAGTATGTGTTCGGCGACGAGGTCGAGCGCGAGCCGTCGGTCCTTCTCTGACGCACCGAGGGCGGCGGCGAGCTCGTCGATGCTGCGCGCCTCATCGATCAGGTCGGGCAGCGCAGCCGCCCTGGCGTGTTCGACCAGCAGCGTCTCGCCGCCGGGCGCGCACACCACCAGACCGCGCTGGCTCGCGCGCCATGTCACATCTGTGTTGAATTCCATGGGTTCCGTTCTTCTCCTTGACAAGTGGGAAGCGTGCCCGGGCCTGCATATGGAACGGCCCGGGCACGCGGTCCCGCCCCCGTTAACTCCGCTTGAACGGCATCCGGGTCAGCCGACGCTTCATCCGACGAATCACCTCAATCACCTCCTTTCGATGGTGGTCACGGCATCCGGGTCAGGCGCGCTTGAACGGCATCCGGGTCAGCCGGCGCTTGATGCGACGAATCATCTGAATCACCTCCCCTCGGCAAGCCTCTATGGGCGAACTGAACCCTCACGGCCAGGGCTTGGAACTTTCTAGGCGCGTTGTCCATCAAGGGTCGCCGTAACCGAGGCGCGAGGAATCGGGTGATTCCCTAGGGATTGACGGAAAAACCCTCAGCGATGTGGCCCGAGACTTCGTGGTGGGCGTAAAAACGGCCGCGGCGCTAGGCCGCAGGGGGGGCCAGGGCGCGCCGCAGCATGGCGCACTGGCTGTTGAAGAACGACTGCGACACTTCGGCTTTCGGGACGATGCCGTCGAAGCCGTGAAAAGCGCCTTCGACCACCTCGACATCGCACGGCACGCCCGCTGCCTTCAGCCGTTCCGCGTACGCCAGGTCCTCGTCGTGGAACAGGTCAAATGTGCCGACGCCCATCCACGCGGGCGGAAGCCCGCTGAGATCCGTCCGGCGGGCGGGCACCGCGACATCGGGGTCGGCGTCGCCGAGATAGGCCGACCACGCGAACTTGTTGTTCGACTGGTTCCACAGGCGCAGGCCGGGCTTGTCAAGCCCGGCGCGGTCCACGGTGCGATCGTCGATCATCGGATACACCAGCAGCTGGGCAGCAGGCGCCAACTCGCCGCGGTCGCGGGCGAAGAACGCCAGTGCGGCCGCGAGGCCGCCACCCGCACTGGCACCACCGATCGCGACGCGGCCGGGGTCCACCGAAGGCAGGGCCGCCAACCAGGTCAGCGCCGAGTAGCAGTCCTCGACCGGAACGGGGTAGGGGTGTTCGGGTGCCAGCCGGTAGTCGACCGACGCAACAGTGACACCGAGGCGCTGCGCGTACCGGCGGCACAGCACGTCGTCCTGGCCCGGATGGCCGATGACATAGCCGCCACCGTGGATCCACAACAGCGCAGGTCCCGTACCCGTCGCGCCGGTCGGCCGGTACAACCGCACTCCGACGCCCGACGGCAGGGTGAGCGCCTCGACGTCCTTGGGTACGCGTCGCCACATCCGCCGTGTGGCCAACCGAAGGATCGGCAACGTCACGGGCGTCACTGTCTGCTTGGGTGTGAGCGCCGCGATTTTGCGGAGATCGGGATGGAAGTCGGCGGCCCTCGGCACCTAACCAGTATGGATTACGTCAGCCTGGTCTCGAATGCCATCCGGTTACCGCCGTACAGCGCACGAACCATCTCGATGGGCTGTCCGTCGCTGTCGAGTGATCGGCGTGTAGCCGGTGCCACTACCACCGTTCGACCACACCGAGGTTTGCTGGCTGTCATGATTGCCACGTGTCTATCGGTGTGGTCAGCCGGTCGGTCGAGCTGCGCTCGATAACCCACCTCTTCTCGACGATCGGTCAGCAGCCCTCGGGCCTGCTACTCGAGGGCGAGGCCGGTATCGGTAAGACCACATTGTGGCTGGCAGCCTTGCAGCGGGCCCGCTCGCAGGGATTTCACGTGCTGTCGGCAAGGGCCTGGGAGGCCGAGTCCGTGCTCGCCTACGGCACCGTCGCCGACCTGCTGAACGACATCGACGCCTCGACGCTGGAGAAGCTCCCCGAAGTGCAGCGCATCGCGGTGGACAGGGTGTTGCTGCGAGAGGCCAGCGGCGGGCCGGAAACCGATCAGCATGTCGTGGCCGCAGCGCTGTTGTCGGCCATCGAGGCGCTGGCCACCGATGCACCGGTCGTCGTGGGCATCGACGACCTGCAGTGGCTCGACCCGTCCAGCAAGGCGGTGGTCGCGTTCGTCGCGCGCCGGCTGCGGGGCAGGGTAGGGCTGATCGGCACCGAGCGCGCCGATCCGGACCGCGGCAGCGTGATGTCCTGGCTGCAGCTCGCCAGACCCGATGCCATCGCCCGGATGCGGGTGCGCTCGCTGAGCCTGGGCGGCCTGCACGAACTGCTGAGCACCAGATTGGGCCGCTCGTTCCCCAGGCCGGCGATGGTGCGGATCGCCGAGGTGTCCGGCGGCAATCCTTTCTACGCGCTGGAAATGGCCCGGACAATCGACACCGAACCCGACCTGCCCCGGTCGCTGTCCGATCTGGTGCGGCTCCGGATCACCGGGCTGGACCACGACACGCAGGACGCGCTACTGGCCGCCGCCTGCGTGGCCGAGCCGACGGTGGACATGCTCGCCAGGGCCACCGGCACGACCGCCGAGCGCATGGCGACACTTCTCGAAGAGGTGGAGAGCCGCGGAATCCTCGAAATCACCGGCAACCGGGTGTGTTACGCACATCCGCTGCTGGCCCGCGGGGTCTACGTCGATGCGAGCGCGGCGCGCCGCAGACGGATGCATCGTGCAGTGGCCGACGTCGTCGACCAGCCCGAGTTGAAGGCCCGACATCTTGCCCTGGCCACCTCTCGCAACGACCCGGAGATTTTGAAGGCTCTCGACGATGCGGCCAACGCGGCACGGGCCCGAGGTGCGCCGGCGGCGGCCGCCGAATTGGTGGATCTGGCAATCAAACTCGGTGGTGATACGCCGTCGCGCCGGCTGCGGTCGGCCGGCCACCACTTCCGTGCCGGAGACGTCGACCAAGCCTACGGTCTGGTCGAACCCCTGATCGCGAACCTGCGACCGGGCACGCTTCGCGCACTGGCGCTCAACCTTCTCGCGGGAATCTGGATCTACCGCAGGAGCTTCGAGGAAGCCACTGCGGCACTCGAGGACGCGGTGCGCGACGCCGAAGAGAACATCGGGGTGCTGGCGCAGACCCTGATGACGCTGTCGTTCGCCCGAGCCAACTCGGGTGATTATGAAGAGGCGCTGAGCAATTCGGAGGCTGCGGTCAAGTATGCCGAGGAACTCGGTGTGCCGGTGCTGACCAGTCAGGCGCTGGCCGACTGGGTGATACTCAGCGCTCTGTGCGGTCACGGCTTCGACGAAGCCAGCCTGCAGCGCGCAATCGATCTCGAAGATCCCGATGTCGACGTGCCGATTCCGTTCCGAGGTCATTCCGCTGCCGCGCAGGTGCTTTCGTGGGCGGGGCGGCTCGACGAGGCGCATGAGCACATGCAGGTGTTACAGCGCCGGTGTCTCGACCGCGGCGCGGACAGCGACATGTTGTTCGTCGCGGTGTGGAGCGCGCTGATCAACGTCTGGCGTGGCAATTTCGCCGAAGGTGCGGAAACCGCCGACGACGCCATGGAGCGAGCCGAACAGATGGGCGGCGACCACGGCCTGGTCATCGCGCTCACGGTGCGGGGTCTGGTGGCCGCCTACACTGGACGCGTAGAGGCGGCGCGCGCCGACGCGCAGGCGGCCATCGAAGCCGCGGAACGCTTCGGGGCGCCGAATCTCGCGGAGTGGCCGATCATGACGCTCGGCTTCGTGGACGTGTCAGTAGGCGACTACGAGAAGGCGCTGGCGGATCTCCAACCCCTGGTGTCGTCGTTCGACAAGCTGCACTGCACGGAGATCATCAAGGCCGGTTTCGTCCCCGACGCAGCCGAGGCCCTGATCGGGGTGGGCCGCAGCGCCGAGGCCGAGCCGATGATCGAGGCACTTGAGCACAACGGCAGGCGACTCGACCGGCCCTGGATGCTCGCGATCGGCGCAAGATGCCGCGCCATGGTGTTCGCCTCGTCCGGTGACGTCGAGGCCGCCGAACGGTCGGCGAGGCAGGCCATGGTCGAACACGACCGCCTTTCGATGCCGTTCGAGCGCGCCCGTACCCAGCTGCTGCTGGGCCAGCTGCAGCGCCGGAAACGCCAGAAGCAAGCCGCCGCAACAACTCTCGGCGAGGCGCTGGCAGCGTTCGAGAAGCTGGGCTCGCCACTGTGGGCCGAGCGCGCCCGGGCCGAAATGGCGCGAACCAACGTGACGCCGGGTCGGGCGAACGAGTTGACGCCGTCCGAGAAACGCGTGGCCGAGTTGGCGGCGTCGGGCATGACCAACCGGGACATCGCGGCGACCCTCTTCGTCAGCGCGAAAACGGTCGAGGCCAACCTCACTCAGGTCTACCGGAAGCTCGGCATCCGTACCCGCGCGGAACTCGGGCGGCTCATGGGCCGAGGCACCTGACGTTCTCGCCTACTTCAGCAGGGGATCGCGGGGCAGCCCGAGGATGCGTTCGGCGATGGTGTTGCGGGTGATCTCCGACGTGCCGCCCGCGATGGTCATCGCCCGGTTGCCGAGGTAGGCCTGGGTCAGCGTCGGCGTCTGACCGACGATTGCCGCCGACCCGGCAAGCTCCAGGCCCAGCTCGGTCATGCGCTGTCCGGCCTCGGCAACCAGCAGCTTGGTGACGTTGCCCTCGGGCCCCGGCTCGGAGCCCGCGATCGCGCGGGTCACGCGCCGCAGATTGAGCAGCCGCAGCGTGTGCGACTCGGCGATCACCTCACCCGCGCGCCGCAGGTAGTAGGCGACCGTTTCGGCGGGGGCGTTGTCGAGCAGCTTGATGAGGTCGTCGGCGGTGAACGCGCTCGCGCCGCCCGAACCGCCGCCGATCGAGACGCGCTCGTTGCCGAGGGTCGCGCGTGCCACCAGCCAACCCTTGTTCACGTCGCCCACCACATCCTCGTCGGGAACGAAGACGTCGTCGAAGAACACCTCGTTGAAGTGCGCGTGCCCGGTCAGACCCTTCAGCGGATTGACCGTCACGCCAGGGGCTTTCATGTCGATGGCCATCATCGTCACGCCGGCGTGTTTCGGGGCGTCGGGATCGGTGCGGACGGTCGCCAGACCCCACTGGCACATGTGGGCGAGGCTGGTCCACACCTTCTGGCCGGTGACCCGCCACCCGCCGTCGACCTTCTTCGCGGCGGTGCGCACGGCCGCGGCGTCCGAGCCCGCACCCGGCTCGGAGAAGAGCTGGCACCACATCACCTCTCCGCGCAGGACGGGTTCGACCCAACGCTCACGCTGGTCGTCGGTGCCCGCCTGGGAGATGGTCAGTGTCACCCAGCCGGTGATGCCCATGTCCGGCCGGTCGACGCCGCTGAACTCCTCTTCGATGACCAGCTGCTCGAGCACGTCGGCGCCGCGGCCCCACGGCTTCGGCCAGTGCGGGACCAGGTAGCCGGAGTCGACCAGGAAGTCGCGCTGCTTGTCAGCGGGCAGGCCGCGCAACGCTCGCGACGGCTTCGCGCGCCTGGTCGCGGTACTTCTCTGCCTCCTCGGGAAGCGTGAACGAGGCGCCGTGCGCCTGGCCGCTGCGCTGACCCTCGACGACGTCGAGTAGCGGATCGGCGGCTTCCTGCATCAACGCGGAGAGCGTGCGGGCCCGGCGCAGGTACAGATGAGCGTCATGCTCCCAGGTGAAGCCGATACCGCCGTGCAGCTGAATGTTGTTCTGCGAGTTGAATACCTGCGTCCGGATGGCGTGCGACGCGGCAACCGCGGCGGCGAACCACGCACTTTCCAGATCATCGGCACGTGCCGCGTCCCAGGTCGCTGCGGTGGTCTCCTCGGCGTTGACGAGCATGTTCGCGGCGTGGTGCTTGACCGCCTGGAAGGTACCGATCGTGCGGCCGAACTGCTCTCGTACCTTGGCGTACTCGACGGCCATCTCGAGGCTGGCCCAACTGACCCCGACGGCTTCGGCGGACGCCAGGATCCGGAACACGGTGCGCGCCTTGAGGGCGGCGCCGCGCAGCACTCGGTCCTCGTCCACCGTCACACCGCGAAGCGCGACGGATCCGATGCTGCGGGTGGTGTCCAGTGACTTCAGCTCCGTGACCGTGACCCCGTCCGCTGAGTCTTTCTGGCTGACGTCGAGAACCACCACGTCCGCACCGGCGGCGACGACCAGCAGGTCGGCGTCCGGAGCACCCAGGACGGCGGGACTCTCACCGGTGACCACCAGATCGGAGCCGATCGTCACGTTGCCCGACACGGCCAGAGCTCCGACAGTCGAGCCGTCGGCCAACCCCGGAAGCAATTGGGCGCGAAGGGAATCCGACGCACAGCGGTCGATGACCACCGCCGCGGCGACACTCGGCAGGAATGGGCCCGGGCACAGTTCGTGACCCTGGGCCTCCAGCACCACCGCCAGTTCGGAGAGGCCGAAGCCCGAGCCGCCGTGCTCCTCGGCGACGGCCAGACCCGTCCACCCCAGGTCGGCGGCCGCCGACCAGATCTCGGCCGGATGAGGGGATCCCTCGTCGAGGGTCGCGCGGGCCGCGGCCCGACTGTTCACCCGGCTGAGCTGGCCAAACACCGAGTCGGCCAGGTCGGTGTGTTCTTCGGTGATGGCAAGGGCTGACTTACTCACGGTGGAAGTCCTCATTCACGTAGATGTGCGTTTGACGCCAGTCAAGTCACGCTATCCCTTTTGCCCAGCTCAGCGTCTACATGATCCAGCTCACAATTACGGTTGAAAATCCATCAGTAGACATCTTCCGGATGTTGTCGTTTGGAATTCATATGCGGGGGTACAGTCGCGCAATGGCCGAACGACCGGACACCCGGTACCCGGGACCGACGATGTGGACACGCGCCCGGTGGTTGCTGAAAGCCAGCCCCTCCGACTACATGCTCGCGATGAGCGTGGCGTCGGCGTCCCTGCCGGTCATCGGTAAACACCTTGAGCCTCTTGGCGCTGCCACCGCGATGAGCGTCTGGGGATACCGGCACCTGCCCGACTTCGTGGGCGCGACGGCGAAGTCCTGGTTTAGCCCGGGCAATGCCGAGCAAAGGCGCACCGAGCGCGACAGCACGCACGCCGTCACCGAGGCTGCACTGCGCGGTGTGGTGAACGCGAAGGACCTCGAGATCGAGTGGCCCGCGCCTGAGAAGATGCCCCCGCTGTGGAAACTGCGTGAGCACCGCCGCAGCGTCTACCGCACATCCGTGCAGTACGGCCCGCGCCCCTCCCAGTTGCTCGACGTGTGGCGCCGCGAGGATCTGCCCGCCGAACCCGCGCCCGTCTTCATCTTCGTCCCCGGCGGCGCCTGGGTGCATGGCAGCCGTCTGCTGCAGGGCTACGCACTCATGTCGCACCTGGCCGAACTCGGCTGGGTATGCCTGTCCATCGACTACCGGGTCGCGCCACACCACCCCTGGCCGTCACACATCACCGACGTCAAGACGGCGATCGCATGGGCGCGCGCCAACGTCGACAAGTTCGGCGGCGACCGCAACTTCGTCGTGATCGGCGGAACCTCCGCAGGCGGCCACCTGGCCGCGCTCGCCGGCCTGACCGCCAACGACCCGGAGATGCAGGGTGAGCTGCCGGAGGGGTCCGACACGTCGGTCGACGCCGTCATCGGCATCTACGGCCGGTATGACTTCGAAGATCGCTCGACGGTGGAGCGCGCGCGGTTCGTCGACTTCCTCGAGCGAGTCGTGGTCAAGCGCAGGATCGCCAAGCATCCCGACATCTTCCGCAACGCGTCGCCGATTCATCGCGTGCACGCCGATGCGCCGCCGTTCCTGGTCGTCCACGGCTCCGGCGACAGCGTCATTCCCGTAGCGCAGGCCCGTAGTTTCGTGGAGCGCCTGCGCGCGACCTCTGGTTCGGTGGTGAGCTACCTTGAACTGCCAGGTGCCGGCCACGCCTTCGACATGATCGACGGCGCCCGCACCGGCTCGGCGGCAACTGCAATCGGCTTGTTCCTCAAGCAGATTCACCGAAACCGGTCGCTGATCGGCGCGAAGAAGGTTATATAGGCACCTCCGGGTAGGAGGTAGCTCTTTTGAAGAGGCTGAGCGGGTGGGACGCTGTGCTGCTGTACAGCGAGACGCCGACGGTCCACATGCACACCCTCAAGCTGGCCGTGATCGACGTGTCCGAGCTGAAGGGCCGTCAATTCGGCATCGATGAGTTCCGCGAAGTCATCAGTGGCCGGCTCCACAAACTCGACCCGTTCTGCTATCAGCTTGTCGACATCCCGTTCAAGATGCACCACCCGATGTGGCGGGAGAACTGCGAGGTCGATCTCGACTACCACGTCCGGTCGTGCCGCGTCGACAGCCCGGGCGGTCGACGCCAACTCGACGAGGTGGTCGGCAGGATCGCCAGCACGGCGCTGGATCGCAGCAAGCCGCTGTGGGAGATGTACTTCATCGAGGGCCTGGCCAATGGTCGGATCGCGGTGCTGGGCAAGATCCACCACGCGCTCGCCGACGGTGTCGCTTCGGCCAATCTGTTGGCCCGGGGGATGGACCCGCGGACCGGCTCATCCGACCGCGATTCCTATGCCTGCGAACCCCCACCGACCAAGGGCGAACTCGTGCGGTCGGCAGTGGCCGACCACATGCGACAGATCGGGCGGCTGCCGGGTGTGATGCGCTACACGGCGCAGGGCGTGCAGCGAGTACGCAAGAGTTCGAAGAAGTTGTCGCCCGAGTTGACCCGCCCGTTCACCCCGCCGCCGTCGTTCATGAACCACCGCGTCGACGCGCAGCGCAAGTTCGCCACTGCGTCTCTTTCCCTCGCCGATGTGAAGGCGACCGCCAAGCACCTGGGCGTCACCATCAACGACATGGTGCTCGCGATCTCTTCGGGGGCGCTGCGTAAGCTGTCGCTCAAGTACGACGGACACGCCGACCACCCGCTGTTGGCCTCCGTCCCAGTCAGTTTCGACTTCTCACCGGACCGCATTTCAGGCAACCGCTTCAGCGGCGTGATGATGGTGGTACCGATTCAACTCGACGATCCGTTGGAGCGGGTGCAGGCCGTACACGACGCCGCGGTGGATGCGAAAGAAGCCCACAACCTCATGGGCCCCGAACTGGTCAGTCGTTGGGCGGCGTACTTTCCGCCCGCGCCCGCCGAGCGGCTGTTCCACTGGCTGGCCGACAAAGACGGCCAGAACAAGGTGCTCAACATCCCGATCTCGAACGTCCCCGGACCACGGGAACCCGGCCGGGTCGGCGGTGCGCTCGTCACGGAGATCTACTCGGTCGGCCCGCTGACGACGGGCAGTGGTCTGAACATCACGGTGTGGAGCTACGTCGACCAACTCAATGTTTCGGTGCTCTCCGACGGCGCCACGTTGCTGGACGCGCACGAACTGACCGATGCCATGATCGAGGCGTTCATCGAAATCCGGCGTGCCGCAGGTCTTTCCGAGGAACTGACGGTCGTCGAGAACGCTATGGATTGACCGCGGACTCGGCCGATGGCGCATTGACGCCACGCTTGGCGTGCACCCAGGACAGGAACTCCTCGACCGCCTGCGCGGTGTAGTGCGCGCGCGGTGAGCCGTAGTAGAAGTCGAAGGCGTGCTGTGCGTGCGGGATCTCGGCGTAGGCGACGGTGGACGTCGACACGGCACGCAGGGCTTCGGCGAAATCGCGGCCTTCTCGCACCGGAATGATCGAATCGTCCTCGCCGTGAAGAATGAAAAACGGTGGCGCATGGGGGCTTAACCGCTTGATCGACGACGCGTCGACGTAGGTCTGCCTGTTCTCGGCGAACGGCTTCTTGACGACGAACTTCTGCAGGAACGCGATGAACTCCTTGCGCCCTGAACCCTGTGCGGACAGCCAGTCGTAGCGGCCGTAGATCGGGACCGCGGCCACGACCGAGGTGTCGACGTCCTCGAATCCCGGCTGCCATTGCGGGTCGTTCGGTGTCAGCGCGGCGAGGGAGGACAGGTGACCGCCCGCCGAACCTCCGGTGATCGCAACGAAATCCGGGTCACCGCCGTACTCGGCGATGTGCTCCTTGATCCACGCCAGCGCCCGCTTGACGTCGACGATGTGGTCCGGCCAGGTGTGCCGCGGGCTCACGCGATAGTCGATCGACACGCAAACCCAGCCGCGGTCGGCCATGTGGCTCAGCAGCGGATATCCCTGCGGCTTCCGCATGCCGATGGCCCAGGCGCCGCCGGGCACTTGGAGGAGCACCGGTGCCTTGCCGTCACGGGGCAGGTCGGCGCGTCGCCAGATGTCGGCGAAGTTCACCCGAGGGTGCGGGCCGTACTGCACGGTGCTGGTCTTTTCGACATAACGCCGACGGATCAACTCGTTGGGAAACACACCGATCCTGGTGCGACGGCGCCTCGCCGGTTGCGACCGGTTGGCGATCTGCTCGTAGTCATCACCCAGGGCTTCGCGCAGCGGCTCCTCGAAATGCGGCTGCGACGAGACGTTGCGGCGATGGATCAGCCACAGCAGTCCCCATGCGATCGCGGTGACCAGCAGCGCGATTCGCCCGCGCGTTCCGCGAAAATCGCCACGCAGCCCACGGCGTAGCGCGTCGAGCATCGAGCCGGCCATGATACAGCGGCGACATCTCGGACGTCGGCCAGCCGAACGCGAAGACCGGAATGGTGATGTACCCCTCGCGGGCGATGGGCTGCACACCGTTGGCGGCGTTGACCAATTCTGCGATCGCGCGCAGCAGCGGATACCGACGCTTACTCATGGAGGACCGTGATAGCCGCAGCGTCGCCATTCAAAACCAGATCAGCCCAGCACCGGCAGTCGGCGTTCGCCGGCCAGTGCGTCCAGTGCCCGTTGCATTACGTGCCGCACGTGCGCGTCGATCTCGTCGATATCGGGATCCTCACCGAACTCGCCGACGATGTCGATGGCAGGCAGCACCTGCATGACGATCTTCGCGGGCAACGGGATGTTGGGCGGAACCACCAGGCTGAGGCCGAACGGGAAGCCGAAGGAGATCGGCACGATCTTCGTGCGTGCCAGTCGTGCGATCGGCCCGAGGCGCTTGGCCAGCCAGGTGCCCCGCGTCAGGAAGATCTGCGTCTCCTGGCCACCGATGCCGACCGCAGGCACGATCGGCACGCCGGCGTTCACGGCGGCCTTCACGTAGCCGGTGCGACCGCCGAAGTCGATCACGTTCTCGGTGAACGTCGGCCGGTACACGTCGTAGTCGCCGCCCGGGAACACCACAACCAGACCGCCGGAGCGCAGCGCCTCGTCGGCGTTCGCGTGATTGGCGCTGATGTAGCCGATCTTCTTGAAGAAGTCTCCCGTCGGCCCGACCGAAAGCATGTCGTGGCTCAGCGTGTAGAGCGGGCGGTCGTAGCCGTGCTCTTCGTAGAAATCGGCGGCGAGGATCGGGACGTCCATCGGCAACATGCCGCCGGAGTGGTTGCAGACCAGAAGCGCGCCGCCGGCCGGCACGTTGTCCAGTCCGCGCACCTCGGACCGGAAGTAGCGTTTGAGGAAGGGCCGCATGATTCCCATGACGCGCTCGGTCAGGCCCGGATCCCACTTGGTGAGCTCCGACGGTTCGGTATCGGTCACGGGCTGTCCCCTAGCATTAAAATTGAAACATGTTCTAGTTTACCTGTCGTGCCCACCGCGTCCCGGGCAGCCCTTGCGGGTTTGGCGCGGGGCCTGTCGGGCTACGTTATCGGCCATGGACGGCCGCGAACCACTTGCAGGCCGATACGAGTTGCGGGGCCTGCTCGGCCGCGGCGGGATGGCCGAGGTCCATGACGGTTGGGATACGCGCCTGAACAGGGCGGTGGCGATCAAGCTGCTCTATTCGGCGTTCAGTGCGGACGCCGATGCGCGCCGTCGATTCGAGGACGAGGCGCGGGCCGCCGCCGCTCTCAACCATCCCAACATCGTGGCGGTGCATGACTGCGGTGAGCACGGAGGCGCACCGTTCATCGTGATGGAACGGCTGCCGGGCCGGACCCTGGCCGACGAGATCGCTGTGGGCCCCATGCCGCCGCGGCGGGTAAGGGAGACGCTCGACGACGTGCTCGGCGCATTGGCCACCGCACATGCGGCCGGAATCCTCCATCGTGACGTCAAACCCGGAAATGTCCTGCTCACCCAGGACGGCAGTGCGATGAAGGTGGGTGACTTCGGTATCGCCAAGACCCCCGGCGGCGCCCATACGACGGCTGGGCAGATCGTCGGGACGATGGCGTACATGAGTCCTGATCGCGTGGCCGGCGCCCCGGCATCGGTCGCTGATGATCTGTACGCGGTGGGCATCGTCGCCTATGAGGCGCTCTGCGGGCGGCGACCATATCCGCAGGAGAATCCCGCGTCGCTGATTCGGGCCATTTTGGACGGTCCGCCGCCCCCGATCGAAACGGTGCGACCCGATGTCGATGCCCACTTGGCCGCGGTGATCAACGCTGCGATGGCCCGCGACGGCATGGGAAACCGGTTCGCAAGCGCCTCGCAGATGCGCGCCGCCCTCGCGGAACAGCCGGCCTCGACGCCGGCTCTTCCACCGGCGCGTCCTCGGCCGGCGACAAAGGTGCTCGCGCAACCGTTGGCCCCGTCGGCCAACTATTTCGTGGCCCCGCCTGCTCGCCGAAAGCCCATGACCCGAGGGCGGAAACTGCTTTTCGCCGCGGCGGCGTTCATCGTGCTCATCGTGGCCACTTTCGCGTTGGCGCTCGACCCGTCGTCGACCACCCAGCCTCCGCAGCCGGTCAGCAGCAGCACGGCGGTGCCCCCGCCTCCGCTCAGTTCAGCGCCACCGTCACCCAGCCCCGTTCCGGTCGTCGAGGAACAACAAGGCGCCGACAAGAAACCACCGGGCGGCAGGGGCAACGGCCGAGGCAACGGAAACAAGAAGCACTGATATCGCCGCACCGCACAAGCGGGGTGGTCGTTACGATCAGCCGCGTGAGTGAAACGAGCGAGAACAAAGAACCGGTACTGGTCGAGCAGCGCGACCGGATCCTGATCATCACCATCAATCGCCCCGAGGCCAAGAACGCGGTGAATGCCGCAGTGAGCCAGGGGATGGCGGACGCGGTGGACCGACTCGACGGCGACGCCGGGCTGTCGGTCGGCATCCTGACCGGCGCGGGCGGTTCGTTCTGTGCGGGCATGGACCTCAAGGCCTTCGCGCGCGGCGAGAACGTGGTTGTCGAGGGCCGTGGCATGGGGTTCACCCAGCGCCCACCCGTGAAGCCACTGATCGCGGCCGTCGAGGGCTATGGCCTCGCCGGCGGGATGGAGCTCGCCCTGGCCTGCGATTTGATCGTCGCGTCGAAGGACGGGGCGTTCGGCATCCCCGAGACCAAACGCGGTCTGGTCGCGGGCGGCGGCGGGTTGCTGCGGCTGCCGCAGCGGATCCCGTACGCGATCGCCATGGAACTCGCGCTGACCGGTGACCGCCTCTCTGCGCAACGGGCCTACGAGCTCGGCCTGGTCAGCGTCCTCGCCGAACCCGGCCAGGTGCTGGAGGCCGCGATCGCCCTGGCCGAGAAGATCACCGCGAACGGTCCGCTCGCCGTGGCCGCGACCAAGCGCATCATCGTAGAGTCACGCGGCTGGTCGGACGAGGAGATGTGGGACAAGCAGACCGAGATCCTGGCGCCGGTCTTCATGTCGAACGACGCCAAAGAGGGCGCGATCGCGTTTGCCGAGAAGCGCCCGCCCAAGTGGACCGGCAGCTGACGGTTTTCGGTCGCGCCGAGGTGGGCAAACCTTAGGGCATGGAACTGCCGCTGTCGGACTATGACCAATTGCCGCTCACCGAGGTGCGGCACCGCATCCGGGGACTCGAAGAAAGCCAGTTGCGCGCGTTGTTCGAGCACGAAACCGAACACGGCAACCGGATCCCGGTGCTGGAGGTCCTGCACGCTCGTCTCAGGGAACTGACGCACGGCGCCGAGCCGTCACCCGGCGACCCGGCGAACGCTCCGGGAGTCGACAGACCCTTCAAGCCGTGAGCTGGCCGATCTCCTAGACGGCGTCGACGTCGAGGCGCGCGTCAGCGAGGTTCTGGACAGCTGACGACGACCTGCCATGGGTCGTCGGCGGTAAGGGCCAACCGGCCCAGCTTCCGCGCGTAGTGCGCGGAAGTGCCGAACTCGTCGGCCCAGCTGCGTGCCCGCATCGTGAACAGCCACAGCCGGTGCTCGACGGTCACGCCGATGGCCCCGTGCAACTGGTGCGCGATCGTGGTCACCGGACCGACGGCGCGGCCCACCGCGACCTTCGCCATCGTCACCGCGTAATCTGTTGCGGCACTGTCAAAGCCGTAGTCGGCGGCAGCGGCGACGGCCAGTTCGGTGGCGGCGCGGCCACGTTCTATTTCGCCGGCCATCTCCGCCAGCGAATGCTGCACCGCCTGGAACTTGTTGAGCGGGCGGCCGAACTGTACCCGCTCGCTGGTGTGGGCCACGGTCAGGTCGCGTGCGGCGTCAAGTGCGCCGATGATCTGAACGCAACGCGCCCACGCACCGCGGACGGACAGTTCGTCGGCGACCCCGCTGTCGAGCGAAGGCATGTCACGCGCCGCGAGGTCGAACGCGATCGTGCCGCGAGGTTCGCCCGCGAGGTTGTGGGATTCCTCTACCGACGGGTCGATGAGCACCCCGACATGAAGAGCGTCGGCTGTCATCGCCGCTAGCACGACGGCCGCACGCGGCCACGGCACATCGCGAGCAGTTCCCGTGATACGGCCATCGCACAGATCGGCGTCCGCGAGCACTGCGGTAAGGGGGCCGTCTGTAGGCACCGTGGCGCCGGCCTTGTCAGCGAGCCACGTTGCGAGCAGGTCGGTTTCGGCGATCGGCACCGCCGCGGCGTGACCGGCCAGACCGGATAGCACGATCGCGGCCTCTCTGGGTCCGGCATCTTCGGCAGACGTCAATCGACTCAGCCCGGTCTCCTCGAGGTTGCGCCATAGTTCTGCGTCGAAGGTGTCAGGGAAGCCGCGCCGACCGAGCCTGGCTTCGAAGGACCGCCGACCCAATTCGTCGACGAGCTGCTCCAAATCGCTCATCGCACGCCCATCCCTCGGGCCACGACACCACGCAGCACCTCGTTGGTGCCGCCGCGCAGGGTGAACAGAGGTGAGTGCAGTCGGGCGGCCGCCAACAGTTCGTGCAGCCGTCCCGCCCTGGGGGACCGATGGTCGACGCGGTCCAAGAGATCGGCGACCAGCTCGACGGAATCCTGTTCGAAGCGTGTGCCGAGATCCTTGACAAGCGCCGCCTGCGAGGCCGCGTCCTCGCCGCCTGCCAGCGCACGCGCCACCGAGATCGACAGCTGCCGTAGCGAAATCATGCGGGCGAAAAGGTCACCCACCGCTGCGGTCGTCCCGTCGTCGACTTCGTCGGGCAGGGCGCGGACAGTCTCCAGGATCAACGTGACGGTGGAGAGGATGCGTTCGGGTCCGCTGCGCTCGAAGCCCAGCTCGGAGGTCACCTGCCGCCAGCCGTCGCCGATGGTGCCCAGCACGTCGGTATCCGGAACGAAGACCTCGTCGAAAGTCACCTCATTGAAATGGTGTTCGCCTCCCATCTGCACGATGGGGTCGATGGTGATGCCCGGTGAATCCAGCTGCACGATGAATTGACTGAAGCCCGCGTGCCGGTGCTCCGGATCGAGCGGACTTGTGCGGGCGAGCACCACGACCCGATGCGCCAGGTGAGCACCGCTCGTCCATACCTTGGTGCCGCTGAGGGCCCAGCCGCCGTCGACCCGGTTCGCGCGCGTCTTGACCGCCGCCAGGTCGGACCCCGCACCGTGCTCACTCATCCCGATCGCCGCATACATCCGGCCGGCGGCGATGACCGGAAGTAACGTACGCCGCTGCTCGTCGCTTCCGTACGAAAGCAGCGAAGGCCCGAACTGACGATCGGAGAACCAGTGCGCGGCGACGGGCGCACCGTGTGCCAGCAGTTCTTCAGTCACAACGTAGCGGTGCAGATGCCCCAGCCCCCGTCCGCCGTACTCGGTGGGGATGGTCATCCCGACGAACCCCGCGTCTGCGAGTCGGGAGGAGAAGCCGGTGTCCCATCTGGCCAACCAGGAGTCGACGGCGGGCTCCCAGCCGAACTCATCGCGATCGGCGGCGAGAAACTCCCGGATGGCCGATCGTATTCGGGCCAGCTCCGGGTCGTTGGCGCACAGCGCATCGAATTCGGTCACTGCACATGACCCTAGTGACCTGTCACCGCAGCAGGAATCGTCATGTCCTCTCCGCGGGCGGCCGACCATACTCGATCACCGTGAGCGAGCGATCACACCGCGACCGACTTCGGGAACTGCTCGACGCGGTCGTCGACGCCGACAACACCGACGTACCCGAGACGGCGCGCAGCAGTTTCGCGTCGGAGTTCCACTTCTCGCGCGAGGTGCGCCGACTGACCGGTGAGTCACCGGCCGCGCTGCGGCGCCGCATTGACGAGATGATCGTGTCTTACACACTCGTGCTCACTGGGCGGCGGAACGAGGGTGCTGCCGAGCCGCTCCGAATGGGCGCTGGTGGAGTCCGGGGTGAACGGCGACCTCGTCGGCGCGCGGTGGCGAAAGGCCTAGCGTTCAGCGTTTAGTGTTCCGCGCGCTCGACGTGGGGCAGGCCGTAGCGTTGGACGAATTCCCTTGACTTGATCAGGAACTCGAGCTGGGCGGCGACGTCGCGCAGAGGGTCGACACTGCGGGTCGACCGGCACAACACCACGGCACCTTCCAGCGAAGCGATGCATGTGATGGCCAGGGAGGCGCCGTCGGCGTCGTCGAAACCGTCGGCGACGAATGCCCGCGTGAGCGCGTCACGCCAGTGGCCGAAGATGCCGCCCGCGACGGTGGTCAACTGTGGATCTTCGTCGGCCGAGCCGATGGCCGCGGCGACCACCGGGCAGCCGGCGGCGAAGTCGCTCTCGACGAGCATCTCCTCCCAGAACACGACGAACTTCCTCACCAGATACATCCCGCCGTTGGTGGCGGCTTCGTCGATGACCTCAGTGATGGCCTCACCGGCGAACTGCAGCGCCTCGGTGAGAATCTGGTTCCTGCCTTCGGGGAAGTGGTGGTACACCGAACCCCGGGGTGCGCCGCTGCGGGTCAGCACCTCGTCGATCGTCACGCCGGCCGCGCCACGTTCACGCAGCACCTCGGCGGCACTTATCAACATGTTGGCGCGCGTCGAACCGCGCTTGGCGCGGGGCTTGGTGACGGGGGAAGACAGAACAACCTCCAACGGGTGTGGTCAGGCCACGCGGGTCTGCTGCAGCTGCGATGGACGCCAGCCGAAACTGCGCGAGCCCAAGCGGAACATCGGCCGCCGGGCGTGCACCTCGTGAACAAATCGGCGGCCAGCGAAGTTGACCTCAACGATCCACATCGGGTGCCTCCCTGTCTATGACGATCATCATAAAAGCGATAACACACGTGCGCAATAAAAGTATTCCGCGTCACAGTAGATTTAAGGATAAACAGCTGGTGAACGACCTCGATTCGCTAGTGCCGCTGGTCAATGGCAGTATCGCTAATTATGATTGTTTGCATAATCAGGCACTCAGGCGTTGACTCGATGCCATGACCGCAGCGCAGCCGCTCCCCTTGGAAACCGTGTCGCTGGAACGCGACGGACACGTACTGATCATGGGACTGAACAGGCCCGACAAACGCAATGCCTTCAACCTCGCCATGTTGGCCGATCTGTCACGCGCGTACGCCCTGCTCGAGAACGACGACTCGTTGCGCGCCGGGGTGCTTCTCGCACATGGCGACCATTTCACGGCCGGCCTGGACCTGGTCGACGTCGGACCGAACATCGTCAACGGAGTGGTGCCCTTTCCCGAGGACGGCCGGGACCCGTGGCGGCTTGACGGTGAGTGGACCAAGCCCGTCGTGGCCGCCGCGCACGGTCGGTGTCTCACCCTGGGCATCGAGTTGCTGCTCGCCGCGGACATCAGGGTCGCCGCCGCCACGACCCGGTTCGCCCAGATCGAGGTGTTGCGGGGCATCTATCCGTTCGGCGGCGCCACCATCCGCTTTCCGAAGCAGACCGGTTGGGGCAATGCGATGCGGTGGATATTGACGGGCGACGAGTTCGGCGCCGACGAGGCGCACCGCATCGGCCTCGTTCAGGAAGTCACCTCCGACGCGTCCGCCGCACACGAGCGCGCGCTCGAGATCGCGCACACCATCGCCGACCGCGCCGCCCCGCTGGGGGTCAGGGCCACTCTGGCGTCGGCGCACCTGACGGCGTCCGAGGGGGACGCCGCCGCAATCGAGCGACTGCGCCCGGAGATGACGAGGCTGTTTGCCAGCGCCGACGCCGCCGAGGGGGTGCAATCCTTCATCGAGCGCCGCGAAGCGCGGTTCCAGGGCCACTGAGGCGGCTACGCTCGGGCGCATTCGGACGGTGGAGGGCGCTGGTCGTGGGCCATTACAAGAGCAATGTGCGTGATCTTGAGTTCAACCTCTTCGAAGTGCTCGAGCTCGAGAAGGTGTTGGCCGGCGGAGAGTTCGGCGACCTCGACGGCGAGTCGGTTCACCAGATGCTCGACGAGGCGTGTCGCCTTGCGGAGGGGCCGACCGCGGAGGCGTTCGCCGAATCCGACCGGCATCCACCGACCTTCGACCCGGCCACGCACGCCGTGACTCTGCCCGAGCCGTTCAAGAAGTCATTCCGCGCCTGGCACAAGGGCGAGTGGTTTCGCGTCGGCATGGCCGAGGACATCGGCGGAGTGCCTGCGCCGGCAATGGTCGAGTGGGCGATCAACGAGTTCGTCCTCGGCGCCCAGCCCGCCGCATTCATGTACTCGGCGGGTCCGAAGATGGCCGACATCCTCTACAGCATCGGCAATGAGCAGCAACAGCACTGGGCGTCGTTGATGATGGAGCGCGACTGGTCCGCCACGATGGTGCTCACCGAACCCGACGCCGGATCCGATGTCGGCGCCGGTCGCACCAAAGCGATCCCGCAACCCGACGGCACGTGGCACCTCGACGGCGTCAAGCGGTTCATCACCAACGGCGACAGCGACCTGTCGGAGAACATCATGCACGTGGTGCTCGCCCGCCCCGAGGGTGCTGGGCCGGGCACCAAGGGGCTGAGCCTCTTCATGGTGCCGAAGTACCACTTCGACCCCCAGACAGGCGAACTCGGTGAGCGCAACGGGGTGTTCGTCACCGGACTGGAACACAAGATGGGTCTGAAGGTTTCCGCGACATGCGAACTCACCTTCGGTCAGCACGGAACGCCGGCGGTCGGGTGGCTCGTCAACGACACCCACAACGGCATTGCCCAGATGTTCAAGGTGATCGAGTATGCGCGAATGATGGTGGGCACCAAAGCAATCGCCACCTTATCAACTGGATACCTCAACGCGTTGGACTACGCGAAGACCCGTATCCAGGGCGCCGACATGACTCGGATGACCGACAAGAATGCGCCGCGCGTCACCATCGTCCACCACCCCGACGTACGCAGGGCGCTGCTGGTGCAGAAGTCATACACCGAGGGCCTTCGGGCGCTGTACCTCTACACGGCCGCCCATCAGGATGTCGCGGTCGCCGGTGTGGTGTCCGGCGCCGACGCCGAAATGGCCGGGCGGGTCAACGATCTGCTGCTTCCGATCGTGAAGGGCGTCGGCTCGGAGCGCGCCTATCAGTGCCTGACCGAATCACTGCAGACCTTCGGTGGGTCCGGGTTTCTGCAGGACTACCCGATCGAGCAGTACATCCGTGACGCAAAGATCGACTCGCTCTACGAAGGCACCACCGCGATTCAGGCGCAGGACTTCTTCTTCCGCAAAATCGCCCGCGACCAGGGCGCCGCGCTGACCCACGTGGTCGGACAGATTCAGGAATTCATTTCCACCGCCGACGCCCGTCCGGAGTTGGCGGAAGCACGCACGCTTCTGGCCGCCGCGCTGGCCGACTTGCAGGCCATGACCGCTGCGATGACCGGCTACCTGATCGCGGCTCAGGAGAATGCCCGCGAGCTGTACCGACTCGGCCTGCAATCGGTGCCGTTCCTGCTCGCCGTGGGAGACCTGTTGATCGGATGGCTGCTTCTGCACCAGGCTGAGATAGCCGCCGCGGCACTCGACGCGGACCCCACCGATGCCGACCGGGCGTTCTACACTGGAAAGATCGCTGCGGCAAAGTTCTTCGCGAAGAACGTCCTGCCCCGGCTGGCCGCCGAACGGAAGATCGTCGAGGGCGTAGACGTCTCGATCATGGATCTGCATGAGGAAGCTTTTTGAGAAGATGGGCCACTATAAGAGCAACGTGCGTGACCTCGAGTTCAACCTGTTCGAGGTCCTCGACATCGAGAATGCTTTGGGTAGTGGGCAATTCGGTGATCTGACCTCGGACACCGTGCGCGACATGATCCGACAGGCGGCCGAGCAGGCGGAGGGACCGTTGGCGGACTCCTTTGCCGACGGAGACCGTCACCCGCCGACGTTCGACCCGGCCACCCACTCCGTGACGCTGCCGAAGTCGTTCAAGGACTCTGTACGGTCGTGGCACTGCGCCCCGTGGCTGCGCCTTGCCATGTCCGAGGGCTTGGGCGGGATTCCCGCCCCGGCGACCGTCAGATGGGCCGTCAACGAGTTTCTCGTCGGCGGCCAGCCCGCCGCGTTCTTCTACCTCTCCGGTCCGCCGATGTTGGAGGTTCTCTACGCGGAAGGGAATGAACAGCAACGACACTGGGCGGCGCGGGGCATCGAACGCCGTTGGGGCGCCACCATGGTGCTCACCGAGCCCGACGCGGGGTCGGACGTCGGCGCAGGACGCACCAAGGCCATCGAGCAGCCGGACGGCACCTGGCACATCGACGGCGTGAAGCGATTCATCACCTCCGGTGACTGCGACGACCTATTCGAGAACATCGCGCACCTGGTCCTCGCCCGTCCCATCGGCGCGGCACCGGGCACCAAGGGGCTGAGCCTGTTCCTGGTGCCCAAGTACCTCCCAGATCCCGAGACCGGGGCACCGGGCCCGAGGAACGGGGTGTTCGCCACCGGCCTCGAGCACAAGATGGGCCTGACCGCATCGGCGACGTGCGAGCTGACGTTCGGTCAGCACGACCAGCCCGCCGTCGGCTGGCTGGTCGGCGACGTGCACAACGGCATCGTCCAGATGTTCAAGATCATGGAGTATGCCCGAATGGCGGTGGGGTCCAAGGCGATTGCCACCCTGTCCACGGGATACCTGAACGCATTGAGCTACGCGAAGGCACAAGAGGGCGGACTCGGCGACGCCGACGTCCGGCGGTCTCTGATGACGCAGAAGGCGTATGTGGAGGGGATGCGGGCGCTCTACCTCTACACCGCCGCCCACCAGGACGACGCTGCCGCGGCCGTGGTGTCGGGCGCAGACCCGACGATGGCTCGCCGGATCAACGATCTGCTGCTGCCGATCGTCAAGGGCGTGGGCTCTGAACGGTCCTACCAGTACCTCAGCGAGTCCCTGCAGATCCTCGGTGGGGCGGGGTATCTGCAGGACCGGCCCTTCGAGCAGTACATCCGCGACGCGAAGATCGACTCACTCTACGAGGGCACCACGGCGATTCAGGCGCAGGACTTCTTCTTCCGCAAGATCATTCGCGACCGCGGCGAAGCGCTCGGCCATCTCGCGGCGCAGATCGAGAACTTCATCGCGGCCCCGCAGGCGCGACCGGAACTCGCGGGCGCCCGCGTGCTGCTTGCGAGGGCACTGGCCGACGTCCGGGCAATGGTGGCGACACTCACGGGTTACTTCGCCAAATCCGGCAGCGAACCGCGCGAGCTGTACCGGATCGGCCTGTCGTCGGTGCCCTTCCTGCTGGCGTTCGGCGACCTGTTGATCGGCTGGCTGCTACTGACCCAGGCGGAGATCGCGCTGGAGGCGCTAGACAACGACGGCGAAGACCACGATCGTGCTTTCTATAACGGAAAGGTCGCGGCGGCAAAGTTTTTCGCCACCAACGTGCTGCCCCGCCTGTCCGCCGAGAGCGCGATCATCGAGGGCGTCGACCTCGCGGTGATGGACCTGCGCGAGGACGCGCTCTGAACGCCGTCTGCTCGCGTCAGTCCTCAGGCGTGTACCCGAAGGGCAGCAGCACGCTCTTCGGCTCGACGTACGCCTCGATGCCCTCGGGACCGTTCTCACGGCCGACACCGGAGTTCTTGTAGCCGCCGAACGGGGCACAGGGATCGAACGCGTACATGTTGACCGCGTAGGTGCCGGTGCGGATTTTCGACGCGATCTCCATCGCCTTCTTGTTGTCGGTCGTCCACACGCTGCCCGCGAGTCCGTACACCGAATCGTTGGCGATGCGCACGGCGTCTTCTTCGGTGTCGTAGGGGATCACCACGAGCACCGGACCGAAGATCTCCTCCTGCGCGATGGTCATCGAGTTGTCCACGTCGGCGAACACCGTCGGCTGCACGAACCAGCCACTGTCCAGACCCTCGGGGCGTCCACCGCCGGTGACCACTCGGGCGCCTTCGTCAACGCCCTTCTTGATGTAGCCCTCCACCCGCTCGCGCTGCTTCTCGGAGATCAGCGGGCCGATCGCGGCGTTCGGGTCGTCGGGCAGCCCGACCGGCATAGCGGAGATGAAGTTCGACAGCTTCTCAACGACCTCCTCGTAGCGAGATCGCGGCGCCAGGATGCGGGTCTGGGCGACGCAGGCCTGTCCGCTGTTCATCACGCCGGAGAAGCCCAGCATCGGAAGCGTGGAGTCCAGGTCGGCGTCCTCGAGGATGATCGCGGCGGACTTGCCGCCGAGCTCGAGCGTGCACGGCTTGAGCTTCTCGGCGGCGATCTTGGCGATCTCCTTGCCGACCGCGGAGCTGCCGGTGAACGTGAACTTGTCCAGCTCCGGGTTGGACGTCAGCGCGCGCCCGGTATCGGGACCGCCGGGCACGATCGACAGCACGCCCTCCGGCAGGCCCGCCTCGGCGAAGATCTCCGCCATCGCGAACACCGACAGCGGCGTCTCGGCGGCGGGCTTGAGCACCACCGTGCAGCCGGCCAGGAAGGCTGGGCCCAGCTTGTTGGCCGCGAGGAAGAACGGCACGTTCCACGCGGTGACGGCGCCGACGACACCGATCGGCTCGCGCACGACGAGCGTCTGACCGTAGACGCCGTCGCGGATCTCTTTCCAGTGGAACTTGTCGGCCGCCCCTGCGTAGTACTCGAACGCCGACATCGCGGCGCCGTACTGCATCATGTCGACTATCGTCTGCGGCTGCCCCGTCTCGGCGGCGAGCAGGTACTTGAGCTCGTCGGCGCGCGCCTCCATGCCCTTGATGGCTGCGGCGAGGATCGCGGCGCGCTCCTGCGGTGACATATGCGGCCACGGGCCCTCGTCGAAGGCCTTCCGCGCGGCCGCGCACGCGGCGTTCACGTCGGCCTCCACCGCCAGCGGCACCTTGCCCACCAACTCGCCGGTTGCGGGTGAGTGCACCTCGATGACCTCGGAGGAGGCCGGCTCGGCCCACTTGCCGCCGATAAACAGCTTGTCCCACTCGGTTCGATACGCCGGCTCGCCGGCGGGTGTCTTGCTGGCCACGGTCTGTGTCATGGCGCCACCCTACCCATCGAACGACAAAACGAGAACCTGTTTCAGTCATCATCCGGCGGTGGTCGCAAGACCAGCACCACATTGCTCACCAGGAACTCTCTGAGTACCGGCACATGTGTCAGCCACCAGGCCCATCGTGGGTGGTAGCGGGGAAATGCGGTGAGCAGCGCGCCGGTGGCGGCGGCCCATTGCAGGCCATCGGCGGCCGACACCGCGAACAATGACGAGCCGTAGTTGTTCTTCGGTGGATGGCCGTGCCTGCGGGTGTAGCGCCTGGCGGCCCGTTGACCGCCGAAGTAGTGCCACAACCCGGTTTCGTGGCCGCCGAACGGACCCAACCACACCGTGTACGAGAAGATCACCAGCCCGCCCGGTTTGGTGACGCGCAGCATCTCGTTGCCCAGCCGCCACGGCTCGGCCACATGCTCGGCGACGTTGGACGACAGGCAGATGTCGACGCTGGCATCGTCGAACGGCAGGGCAGTTCCCGACGCCCGCACATACGTGGCCGTGCCGTCGTTGTGCCCGGGCCCGGTGTGCATCTCGGCCGGGTCGGGCTCCACACCGATATAGGTGAGCCCGGCGTCCGCGAAGGCCGTGGCGAAGTAGCCCGGTCCACCGCCGACGTCGAGAAGTGTGCGCCCGGTAGGCGGAGCGTCGTGCGCCGCACGCCACAGGTCGGTGACCAACGCCGCGGTGTCCTCGGCGAGCGCACCGTAGAACCGGGCCGGGTCGGACTGCTCGAAGCGGAACTCGCGCAGCAGCCGCAACGACCGGGACAGCGTTGCCCGGCGGGCGAACAGGTCGGTGACAGCCATCGGAACGAACAGTAGCCAGCGGCTAGGGTGGACGGGATGTCCGACCGAGGTGTGCGCTCCGTGCTTCTGCTGTGCTGGCGCGACACCGGCCACCCTCAGGGCGGCGGCAGCGAAACGTACTTGCAGCGCATCGGTACACAGTTGGCCGCGTCGGGTGTCGAGGTGACGCTGCGGACAGCGCGCTATCCAGGGTCTGCACGCCGCGAGATCGTCGACGGGGTCAGAGTGAGCCGCGCCGGTGGCTCCTACTCCATCTACATCTGGGCGGGTCTGGCGATGGTGCTCGCCCGCATCGGACTCGGCCCGCTGCGCAGGGTCCGGCCCGACGTGGTGATCGACTCGCAGAACGGCATCCCGTTCCTGGCGCGACTGGCCTACGGTCGCCGCGTCGCCGTGCTCGTGCACCACTGCCATCGCGAGCAGTGGCCGGTCGCCGGTCCGGCGATGGGTCGCTTCGGCTGGTTCGTGGAGTCCCGGCTGTCGCCGTGGCTGCACCGCCGCAATCAATACGTCACGGTGTCGCTGCCGTCGGCGCGGGACCTGACATCCCTTGGCGTGGATTCCGGCCGGATCGCCATCGTGCGCAACGGCGTCGACCAGGCTCCCGTGGCCACGCTGGCCACACCGCGGTCGGCAACGCCGAGGGTGGCGGTGCTGTCGCGACTGGTGCCGCACAAGCAGATCGAGGACGCACTGGAAGCGATCGCCGAACTGCGTGCCCGCGTGCCGGGTGTGCACCTGGACGTCCTGGGCGGCGGCTGGTGGGAACGGCGCCTGGTCGAGCACGCCGAGTTACTCGGCATCTCCGACGCGGTGACATTCCACGGACACGTCGATGACTACACCAAACATGAAGTCCTGCAGCGTAGTTGGGTCCATGTGCTCCCCTCGCGGAAAGAGGGCTGGGCGTTGGCCGTGATCGAGGCCGGCCAGCACTGCGTGCCCACCATCGGCTACCGGTCCTCGGGTGGGCTGACCGATTCGATCGTCGACGGGGTCACCGGCCTGCTGGTCGACGATCGCGACGGTCTGGTCGACGGGCTCGAGCGCCTGCTGACCGATGCTGTGCTGCGCGACCAACTCGGCGCCAAGGCCGCGGTCCGCGCGGGCGAATTCTCTTGGCGGCAGAGCACCGACGCGATGCGCACGGTGCTTGACGCCGTGCACACCGGGACGCACGTCAGCGGCGTCGTCTAAACGAGGCTCGCGGTCCCTCGAGATTCGGATTGATGCACGTGTCAGGCCGGAAACCGTGACACAACCCGAATCTCGGCGAGTCAGTCGCTCACGCGCCTGCGAAGCCCTGCGAGTAGCCCTGCCAAGCCACCGACCAACATGGCCAACCAGGCGAGGTGTGCTGCCAACACGATGCCCCGCCCCGGCGCCTGCGGATGGTCGCCGCCCGCCCGGTAGAGGGTGATGTCGTCGTCGTGGTATGCGATTGGCAGCGCCAAAGCATCTGCGGCATCACCGGATTCGACGACCACCCAGCCGACCCCCGCAGCCGCCAACTGGTCGCGATCGGCGCCGCTCAACAACATCTGCTGGACGGCGCGGGCGCGTTGACCCTCGCCGGGGACCGTTCGACCGCCGCTCGTCAGGTCGCCGGTCGACAGCACATCGGCCCTGACCCACCGCGGCAGAGGGTCGAGTACCGGTGCATCGCCCGCCCACTCGAAGCTCCGCATGCTGTCCACGGGAAGGACGGCGACCGGGCGTGGGTCGGCGTTGATCATCGCCGTGGCCGTCGACCATCCCGGCGGATATTCCACCGCGGACACCTTGCCGCCCACTCCCCACGCCAGATCGGGAAGCGTGGCGACCAACGCCGCGCAGCAGATCAACGCCGTCGCGACCGCCGGAAGTCGTTGCCGCAGTGCGACGACGGCGGCAGCGCCTGCGAGCGTGTAGCCGGGAACCGCCAGCGCCACCCATTTCTGGCCATCGCGCAGCACGCCGAGGCCGGGCAGCGCGCGAATCGTCGCCTCCAGCGCCGCCAAACCGGGACCCGTCGCCATCGCCGCGGGCACCACCACCGCGACCGCAGCAAGACACAGCAGCGGCACGGCCGCCGGACGGCGAATCGCCACGGGCAGCCCGAGAACCACGATGGCGAGCAGTACCACCGTCGCAACGACCGCGAAAAGCGTTGTCCGAGAGCTCGGTACGGCGTCAGCGTTCCAGATCCCACCGAGACCTGCCAGGCTCCCGAGCGTTCCCAGGCCGGGCTCAGCCCGCGCCGCGAACGCCTCCACCCCTTCGGCCTGTGAGGATGCCAACGACCTCGCCACGACCGCGGCCGACAGCCATGGCAGCGCCGCCACCAATGCGGCGCCCATGGCAACCGCAGCGCACCGCCACCGTGGCCATCCCGCGCCAGGTGCGAGCACACATGCCACCGCGATGGTCGCGGCAAACATCAGCCCGGTCGGCGTCAAGCCGGCCAGCGCGATCCAGAACACCAACGTCGCCGCCGAAGTCCAACCGGGTTCGGTCTCGCGCAGCCGCACCATCGCCGCGGCCACCCACGGCAGGCAGCCGTAGCCGACGAGAAGGCTCCAGTGCCCCTGCAGCAGGCGCTCGGCGACGTACGGATTCCAGATCGCGATCGTCACCGCCACGTACTGCCCGGCCAGCCCGGCCTCGGGCAGAACCGCCGTCGCCAGGTGCGCTGCGCCCCACCCCGCGAGCAACAGCCCGGCCGTCAACAGCACCTTGACCACGACTCCGCCGTCGATCACCGTCGAGGCCAGAGCCACCGCGAAATCCTGGGGCAGCGCCCGCGGCGCGGCCTCCGACAGCCCGAGCGCCGCGTCGGACAGAAATGAGCGCGGCGTCGACACCGCGTCGCGAAGCAGCAGATAGCCCGGCGCGAACAGCGGCGCGGTCACCGCAAGGGACAGCACCAATGCGTACGCCGGCGCCACCAGGGATCGCGCCCTGGCGGAAGCGGTGATACGGGCGGTCAGACCGGTCTGTCCGGAGGCAGATCGGTCGGTCTGGACGCGGGCAGCTTCTCGGTCTTGGCCTCGGCGCCCGGCACTTGTATCCCCTGGGTGTCGAAGAAGCTGTGATCGGCTTCGTCGAGTCCCGGGTCGATGAGCGCGGACTCGGCGCGCAGGCTGAACGATCCCAGCAGCGCGCCGCCGACGAGAGTGACGAGCCCTATCGCGGTGAAGGTGATCGGCAGGATGCGCCCCCACAACGCCACCCGGTCCCGCTCATCCCTGGCGCTCGCGACCTGGCTTTCGACCGTCTCCTCGTTGGAGGTGACCTTGTAGTCGACGAAGGTCACCTCGGGCTTGAGCGGCTCACGCGCGTAGTAGTGGTAGCCGTGCTCCTCTTTCTTGACGATGGTGCCCGACACCGGATCTACCCAGAACGTGCGCTGTGCGGCGTAATAGCGGGTCATCGTGATCGGCTCGTCGGGCTCGCCGGGGACTCCCCACAACGCGGCCCGCGCGGTGACCTCGGCGTCGGCGTCGTCGTCGAGCAGTGACGAGTACTTGACCGGTTCGACGAGCTTGCCGTCCGAGTCGTAGCCGACGTTCTGGCTGAACCGGTAAGCAGTCAACCCGTTGACGTCTTCCTCGCCGTCGTAGTTGGCGTCGAACGCCTTCTGGGCGATCGGGTCGAAGACGGGATACGTCTTCTTCTCGGTGTCGAACGGGAAGCGGTACGTCAGTCCGTCGTGCGGTAGCGCGATGTTGGTCGGCGGCACGTCGTCGTCGATGCCCCGCGGCTTCTGCACGGCGCCGCCGGGATTGCTCTCGCTGGACACCGCGGCCGCCGTCTCGCGGTTGACGGTGACGGTGTCGACCAGCGCGAGCAACAGACCCTCGTCCTGTTGCTTGTCGGTACGGCGCAGCGTGCTGCCGACCTGAAGCGTCACGACGTCCGCGTTGGACGGCGACTCCACGGTGATCTGCTCCTGCAGAGCCAGCGGCACATCGCGGTCGATGACGAACTTCTCACCGTTGAGGGAGGCGGGATCGAAGGCCGTTCCGGTGCCCTCACTGATCAGTGTGGCGTCCAGGTTGAGCGGAACCTTCGCGATCTTGCCG
Source organism: uncultured Actinomycetota bacterium (assembly GCA_963721495.1). Lineage (GTDB taxonomy): Bacteria > Actinomycetota > Actinomycetes > Mycobacteriales > Mycobacteriaceae > Mycobacterium. The sequence continues at coordinate 158,182 of CAVRMG010000038.1, forward strand.
TGGGTATAGGTGGACAGCAGCAGTGCCGCAATCAGCAGCGCAGCGCCCAGCCCCATGATCCCGCACGCCGCAATACGCAGCGCCACTGCGCGGTTCAAACCGTGCCTCCTTCACCTGCGGGAGCCCCGCAAACCCGTTCGACCCTAACAGCACAAGTTAAGCTCGTTGTTTACTCCGAGTGCATCCAGTCGTGGCCGCGTGAGTACCCGTATTCAGCGGCTTTCGCTCCGCCCGGCACACTTGTCATCGTGACGGAAACCTCAGATGTCGGCGGGAGGCGTGGTTTCCTGCCCGCCGTCGAGGGGATGCGGGCCTGTGCGGCGGTCGGCGTCGTTGTGACCCACGTCGCGTTCCAGACCGGCCATACCGGCGCGATCACCGGCCGACTGTTCGGCAGGTTCGACCTCGCGGTCGCGGTGTTCTTCGCACTGTCGGGCTTCCTGCTGTGGCGCGGCCACGCCGCCGCCGCGCGGGGTCTGCGGCCCGTCCCGCCGACGGGGCACTACCTGCGGTCGCGGATCGTCCGCATCATGCCCGGCTACCTGGTCGCCGTCGTGGTCATCCTGTCGCTGCTGCCCGAGGCGAAGGCCGATCTGACCGTGTGGCTGGCCAACCTGTCGCTCACCCAGATCTACGTGCCGCTCACGCTGACCGCGGGCCTCACCCAGATGTGGAGCCTGTCGGTGGAAGTGGCCTTCTACCTGGCGCTGCCGCTGCTGGCGCTGCTCGCGCGACGCGTGCCGGTGCGCGCCCGAATGCCGGTCATTACGGCGACGGCGGTGGCCAGCTTCGCCTGGGTGCTGATCCCGTTCGACGCCCCCTTCGGCGTCAACCCGCTGAACTGGCCGCCTGCCTTCTTCTCGTGGTTCGCCGCCGGGATGCTGCTGGCCGAGTTGACGATGACGCCGATCGGGTGGCCGCACCGATTGGCTCGCAGGCGCGTACTGATGGCGGGCATCGCGATCGTGGCGTTCCTGATCGCTGCATCGCCATTGGCAGGTCCGGAGGGACTGACCCCCGGGACGGTCAGCCAGTTCGTCGTGAAGACCGCGATGGGGGCGGTGGTCGCCGGGGCACTGATCGCGCCGCTCGTACTGGACCGGCCCGACACCCCGCATCGCCTGTTGGGCAGCACGACGATGGTGACGTTGGGGCGATGGTCCTACGGCTTGTTCGTCTGGCACCTTGCGGCGCTGGCGATGGTATTCCCGGTCATCGGTGAGTTCGCGTTCAACGGGCACATGCCGGTCGTGCTGGTGCTCACGGTGGTGTTCGGGTTCGCGATCGCTGCGGTCAGCTACGCGCTGGTCGAGTCGCCGTGCCGACGGGCCTTGCGGCGCTGGGAGAGACGGAACGATCCTGCGCCGCTGGATAGTTCGGTCACTGACGAACCTGACCGCCCGCCGAATCGCGCGCTAGCTGGATTGCGCGGCCCGCCGCGCGCTAGCTGGATTGCGCGGCCCGCCGCGCGATGACCTCGTCGCGGACCGCCGACCGGCGGGCCTTTCCGGCGTCATCGCGCAGCGGGGCGTCGCTGAACTCAACGGTGCGGGGCAGCTTGTAGCCGGCGACGCGGTCGGACAGGAACGCGATGACCGCCGCCTCGTCGAGTCCGTCGGCCTGCACGATGGCGTGCGGCACCTGACCCAGGTCCTCATGGGGTACGCCGACCACCAAGCAGGACAACACATCCGGGTGCGCGGACAGTGCCGACTCGATCTCGGCGGGATAGACGTTTCGGCCGCCGACGGTGAACATGTCCACGCGGCGGTCGTTGAGATAGAGGAAGCCGTCCTCGTCGAAGTACCCCAGATCGCCCAGCGAGTCCCAGCCGTCACGCTGCTTCGCGGTGGCGCCGATGTATCGGTACGTCGGCGCGCTTCCCGGCGACGGACGCATGTAAATCTCGCCGCTCACACCGGGCGGGCATTCGTTCCCGTCGTCGTCGAGCACCTTCATCTCGCCGGCGACCACGACACCGACCGACCCGGGATGGGACAGCCACTGTTCGCCGTTGATGAACGTCAGCGCCTGTAATTCGGTGCCGCCGTACAGTTCCCAGACCACCTCGGGGCCGAGGATGTCGATCCACGCCTGTTTGATCGCAGGCGGGCACGGTGCGGCCAGGTGCCAGAACCGACGGACCGAGGACAGGTCGTAGGTGTCCTGCCCGGCGCGGTACGCCGGGAGCAGGCGCTGCATGATCGTCGGCACCGTCGTCAGGAACGTAACCCGGTGCTCGGTGACGAGTCGGAGAAACTCGTGGGGTTCGAAGCGCGGCATCAGCACCAGATGATGTCCCTGTATCAAGCCGATCGCGAACGTGGTGAACCCGGTGTTGTGGCTGAGTGGCACCGAGAGCAGATTGACGTCGCCCTCCTGTGCGCCCAGCGGATAGCCCGCCGCAGCAGGGAGCCGGCTGTCGCCGCCGGCCTCGATCAGCTTGGGCCTACCGGTGCTGCCACCCGATGCCATCGACTTCCACACCGGCGACACCGCTTCGGGCAGCGCGGCGTCGGAAACCACGTGCTCGGGAGTGAAATCGCCTGCCACACTGCGTGTTACGCCGTTCGGGTCGTCGCGACCGACCAGCAGCGCCGGCGGCCGCAGCTGCAGCAGTGCCGCCAATTCGACGTCGGGAAGCCGGGCGGACAGCGGCTGAGGGACCGCGCCCAGCTTCCAGGCCGCCAACACCGCCTGCACCCATCCGATCGAGTTGGGCATGACGATCGTGACGTAATCTCCCTGCCCGACACCGAGTTCGGCGTACGCGCGGGCGAGTCGGTTGGTCGACGCGTCGAGCTCGCCCCGGCTCATCGTCCGACCCTCACACGTGACCGCAGGCGCATCGGGATCCGCGTCGGCGAGGCGGGAGAACTGCGTGGGGATCGGCGGGACCGGCGAGGTGTGAGTCATCTCAGTACGCGCCCCCGGCCTCGAAGATCCTGCGCGGGTTGTCGACGAGCATCGTTTTGAGCTGGTCGTCGGTGACGCCGCGCGCCTTCAGCGCCGGGATGACGTCGTTGTGAATGTGCAGATAGTGCCAATTCGGAAGAACGACCGGCAGTGTCTCCTCCGGCAATGCGTCGAAATAGCAGGAGGCGTCATGGGAGAGCACCATCCTGTCGGCATGGCCGCGCTCGCACATTCGGACCACGGTGTCGACGCGGTCCTCGAACGGGAGGTACACGTCGACACCGAACCGGTCCATCCCGATGTAGGAGCCGTTGCCGACCAGTTCCTCCAGATACGCCAGATCGGTGGTGTCGCCCGAGTGGCCGATCACCACGCGGGACAGGTCGACGCCTTCCTCGGCGAAGATGCGCTGCTGCTCGAGCCCCCGCCGAGTGCCTGCGTGCGTATGCGTCGAGATCGGCACCCCGGTGCGGCGGTGTGCCTGTGCGACGGCACGCAACACCCGCTCCACACCGGCGGTCACGCCCGGTTCATCGGTCGCACACTTCAGGATCGCGGCCTTGATCCCGGTGTCGGCGATGCCCTGCTCGATGTCGCGAACGAACATGTCCGCCATGATCTCGGGGCCGCCCAGCGGTGCGCCGGGGCCGAGATAGTGGAAGTACATCGGCAGGTCGTTGTAGGTGTACAGCCCCGTCGCGACGACGATGTTCAGGTCGGTCTCCGCGGCGATCCGCGCGATCCGCGGAATGTAGCGACCGAGCCCGACCACGGTGAGGTCCACGATGGTGTCGACGCCGCGGGATTTGAGTTCGTTCAACCGGGCGATCGCATCGGCCACGCGTCGGGACTCGTCACCCCACGCCTCGGGGTAGTTCTGCAAGATCTCGGTGGTCATGATGAAAACGTGTTCATGCATGAGCGTGACACCCAGGTCGTTCGTGTCGATCCCGCCTCGAGCGGTATTCAGTTGCGGCACCTAGCCGATGCTAGGGCTCGGTCTCTCCCGCGGCCGTGAAACGACCGCGATTCGCGGGCACGACGGAGGCCGCCAGCATCGCCACCGAGACGAGGGCGAGTAACTGCACCCCCACGGAGTGCCCGACGTATCCGTCGACCGATCGCCACGGGTTCTGGCTGAGCACGGCACCGGCAACGATCAGCCCGCCTGCGGAGGCGCCGACCGTGACGGCGTCGCAGAGCTTTTCGCGTCGGCGCAGCAAATACCGCACCCCGAGCGCAGCCCCCACCACGACGACGCCCGCCACTCCAGAGATGACCGCACCCACCGCGAGCACCGCGACGCTTGCCGAGATGCGACCAGGAGCCCACACGGGTGTGGGCGTGTCCGGCTCGACGCGCCGGCGCGCCGGCAGGAAGGCCAGCAGCGCGAGCAGTGGCAGCAGGGCGAGGCCGCCGATCAGCCCGGCGCGATAGAGCGCATTCGACGCGAAGGCGAGGGTGACGGATCCTTCCGTGCCTGGCGGCAGCACCCAGCCCTGCTGCCAGCCGTTGACCGTGACCGGTGTCAGCCGCGCGCCGTCTGCGCGGTGTGCGATCCAGCCGGGGTTGACGCTCTCGGGGACGACCAGCACCCGCGAGGTCTCCGACGCGGTCACGCTGACCTCGCGAGCATCATTGCTCCAGGTGCCGGTCTGCGCGGGAACCGTTGCCGCGGGCCGTATTCGATCTGCCAGCGGGCCTGCCAGCTGAACGCCGTCGGCGCTGAACGCGGCGCCGGGGCTGATCAGCAACTCCTGCCGGCCGGCGGGCAGCAGGATCGGCCCGTCCTGACACGGCCGGGCGAACACCGGGTCACCGTCGAGCAACGCGCCGACCGTCGTGCTTATCGAGGTCTGTACGAATTGGCCGGCGACACCGATGATCGGGCCACGGCCACAGGGCAGTTCGATGCGGCGGGCGCGGTTGCGCGCGGCATCGGCTGCCGCGATCGGGGCGCCTCGTCCGTCGAGTGCCGTCACCTCGGCGAGGCCGGGCGGCTTCAGTTGGTCGAACCCGAGCGCCGTGCGGTCGATGATGTCGTCCCAGTCCAGGATGGACACCGTCACCTTGTCCGTGATGCGGGGTTTGAGGTCGAGGGTCTGGGCCCCGCCCTCGCCGGTCAACCGACGCACCTGTGGTCCGTCGCCGAGATCCACGGCCACGAGCGTCGGATGTGCGGGCAGTTCCGACGAACTCGGCGTCACCCGAACGGCGGCCACTTCGCGGCGGGCGGGCAGCTTCAGTGTCAGGGTGGGCGCCGCCCGGTGCTGCACGACGCTCTGCGGCGCGGTCCATGCCGTCTCCGGGTCGCCGTCGGCGGCCGCGTACGCCGAACCCAGAACGTCGATCGGGTCCGCGTCCCCGGTCGCCCGCGCGCTGCCCGGCGCGCTGACCAGGTCTGCCAGATTGGGGCCCTGACGCGCGCGCACCCACACGGTCGGTGTCACCGCCGTCGGTTCCGGCACGGTCAGCGTCCGGCTCAGGTTCACCGGTTCCTCAGGTGACAACGCCATCGCCGCCGCGCACCGAATCCCGCCGGGGCTCTGCGCGCAGCCCGGTCTGCCTAGCAGTTCAGAGCCCAGGTCCCATTGCGCAACAGCGGAATCCGGTGGTGGCCCGGGGACCGACACCGTGTGGCGGATGCTGACGGGGTGGGCGTAGCCGTTGGCGTCGTACTGGGTGACGGCGAAGTCGGTGATGCCGAACTGCACACCCGGGGATCCGTCGTCGGTCGCCGCCGCGGTGATCCGCACCCACGGCGATTCCCCGTACGGCAGCGCCGCGGTGAGCGGCTTACCCGGCTCGTCGAAGCGCAGCGTGCTGGTTCCGTTGACGGTCGACACCTCGATGCGGCGGACCTGCGCGCCGACGGCGGTCGCGCTCGGGGTGACGGTGATCGTGGCGTTGGTGACGGGGTGGTCGAAGTCGACCTGCAGCCACTGGCCGATCGCCGACTGCAATGCGCTGGACACCCAGCTCGTCGACGAGTCGGCGTCGACGGCGGCGGCTGGGCCGGTCGCGGGTGCGACGTTGGGTAGCGCGGTCGAGTCCGATGCCGAACTCGACACCGAGACACGTCCGCCGGACCACTGTCCGTAGACGGTGTCGGCGCCGGGAGTGGGATAGTCCATCACGCGATTGAAGGTGTGCCTCGTGTCGTCGGGCGTTCGGATCGCCGACGAGTGGTCGTCGACGCGGCCGTAGTCGGTTTCGCGGGCCAGCGGCGTGTCGGTCACGGTGACCACGGGAACGGGCAGCCCGGCCTCCTGCGCGTCCGCGGTGAGCAGCATCGGGCCCAGCGGTGGCTGCCCGAGCAGACGTCGTCTCTCGTCGAGCCGCAGCAGCACCTCGGGTGCGCCGTCGACGCGCGCCATCGCATCGGTGTCGACGAGGTAGGGCGCCGCCGGGATGGAGGAGGGCGCGTTGACCCGGTAGATCTCCACGGCGGGGTAGCGGGGCCGCAGTCCGCTGTCGGTGATGAATCCCGCCAGCGTGCCCGGGCCGACCGGATCGCCGAACTGCGCGACCTTCTCCAGGCCCGGCGAACCGTCGATGGCGCGGTGCACCAGCACCGGTCGCGCCGAGCGCGAGGTCTCCGGATCCAGGTCGTTGCGCACCACCACGTACGAGATCCCTTGCCGGGCAAGGGTATCAGCCAGGCCAGCGGAGGGGCGGCCGGCGGCGAACAGTCGCTGCACGGAATCGAGGGCGCGGATGGTCTCCGGCGGGGTCAGCGGAATCGAGTCCCGCACACCCCAGGCGCTCTCACCGAGCACCTGCAACGGTTCGTCGTGGCTGCCGCCCCACACCTGGGCGGCGAACGGGGCGCCCGGCGCCACCAGGACGCGACCAACGTCGTTGTGTTCGTCGAGCCAGTCGGCGGTGTCGTGCCAGTACTGCGGGATCGCGTCGAAGGCGCCGGGCGGAGTAAGCCGGCCCGTCCAGGCCAGCGAGGTGGCGGCGGTCAGCGCCACCAGCACGACGATGCCGACCGCCACCCGCTTGTCACGTTCGGGATGGGCGAACGCATTCATCCACACATCGCGCGGTGCGCTCCCCGGCAAAGGGATGCGGCCCAACAAATGTGCCAGACCCAACGCGATCGGCAATCGCAGCAGCGGTTCGAGTTTGTGTATGTTTCGCAACGGCGTGCCAGCCGCATCGAGGAACGCTTGAACCTCAAGGGCCACAGGTGATCCCAGGCGTCCGGAATATCCGACGGCCAGGACGGCGACACCGGCGAGCAGGATGGTGACGAGCCGCCCGCGCGCAGGCATCGACGGCATCGCCAGCCCCGCCAGGCCGGCGGCCGCCACGAGTGTGGTGGCGAGCACGGCGACCGATCCCGTCACCAGTGAGGCGCCCGCGGTGGCGTTCGGTGCCACGAACGGTGTCCACACGTCCGTCCCGCGCAGCATCTCGGTCAATGACATCCACTGCGTGGTCACGCCGGAGGATTCGATGAAGTCCAAAAACGGCGGGCTGACCCGGCCGAGTAGCACGAGCGCGACCACCCACCACAGCACCGCGAGCACGATGCAGGCCGCCCACCATCCGGTGAACCGCCACCACAATCGATTGGGCCGGTGACACGCCAACCAGATCACCGCCGCGAGGCAGGCGGTCAGCGTCGCGACGGCGTTGACGGCGCCCATCAACGCGATCGCGACAGCCGACCGTGCGGCAAGGACCCGCACCGGCCTGTCCCCACGCAACACCAGAACGACCGGCAACAGCACCCAGGGCGCCAGCATCATCGGGAGCGTCTCCGACGAGATCGCGCCGAGCGTCGTCAGCACCCGCGGGGACAGCGCGAACGCGACGGCGGCGATGACGCGTGAGGTGGGACTGCCGATGCCCCGACCGTCATTCAAGGCTTCGGCGACCCGCAGCAGCCCCCAGAACCCCACTACGAGCAGCAGCGCCCACCACAGCCTTTGGGTCACCCAGCCGGGAAGCCCGAGCACCTCACCGGCGAGAAAGAAGGTGCCGTGCGGAAATAGGTAACCGTAGGCCTGGTTCTGCGCCTGGCCGAACGGCAACTCGCTGTTCCACAGGCTGAAGGCGCGCGCGAGGAACCGCAGAGGGTTGGCGGTCAGATCGAGCTTGGTGTCGGGTGAGATCTGCCCGGGCGACTGGGCGAACGTCAGGAGCAGCGCCGCCGCGGCGACCACCCACAGCCAGCGCCGAGAGACCGGCGCGGTGGCGTTAACTTCGGCGGGCAGGAGCTGAGACTTGGATCAGGTCCGGTCGCCGTACTCGACCCTGTTGAGTACTGACGACGCCGGATCGCCCGCCTGCAGCGGGGGCTTGTTGTCCTGCTGCACCATCAACGTCACCCCGAATACGGCGGCCGCGCCCAGCAGCAGGCCGACAACGATGCTGGCCGCGGCGGGCACGAGAAACCGATCCATCCGGCCAAAGTAGCAGACAATATTCGACGTGCCCGCCGCCGAGCGCGTCTTCTGGCGCCACGGAACGGCCAGCGTGTGGGTCGGCTACAGCGATGCCGGTGAGCTGGTGTTCGACGGTCAGGACACCGAATACCTCGACGGTTACGAGTACCGGATCACCGTCGCGTCGGACCAGTTCGACAGGCGGTGGGCGCAGAACCGGGTGCTGACGTGGTCGACCTCGTCTGTGCCCAAGCCGGGGACATCATGGCCCGGGGCGAGCGGAGCTGGCTGGACGACCACGGGATCGAACGCGGGTTCATTTCCTACTAGTGTCGGGGGCCATGGCTTCAATAGGTTCGGCGTCGCGCACCCTGTGTGCCGTCGTGGCGCTGTCCGCACTCGTCTCCGCGTGCTCGTCCGCCGCGGATCAGCCGGCAGCATCGCCCGCGATAGCGGGCACGGCGGCAACGCAGGCGCCCGCGATGGTCCCTCCGCCCGCATGCGGTGAGGGGCCCGCGCTGCTCGCGAACATCTCGACCCGCGACAAACTCGCCCAGCTGCTGATGGTCGGTGTCACCGACGCCGCCGACGCCCGGGCCGTCGTCGAAACTCACCATGTCGGCGGCATCATGGTCGGCAGCTGGACCGACCTGTCGATGGTGTCCGACGGATCGCTGGCGGATATCGCCAATGCGGCGGGCCCGCTGCCCCTCGCCGTGAGCGTCGACGAGGAGGGTGGCCGGGTGTCACGGCTGTCCACGGTGATCGGCACCCAGCCGTCGGCGAGGGTGCTGGCGCAGACCGATACGCCCCAGCAGGTGTACGAGATCGCCTTGCAGCGTGGTCAGGCGATGCGCAGTCGAGGCTTCACGATGGACTTCGCGCCGGTGGTCGATGTCACCGACGCTCCGGATGACACCGTGATCGGTGACCGGTCCTTCGGCTCCGACCCGGCCGTGGTCACCGACTATGCAGGCGCCTATGCGCGCGGGCTGCGTGAGGCGGGCCTGCTGCCGGTGCTCAAGCACTTCCCGGGGCACGGGCACGGCTCGGGCGATTCGCATACGGGCGCCGTCACCACACCGCAGATCGCCGACCTGCAGAAATCCGATCTGGTGCCGTATCGTACGCTCGCCGCGCAACCGCCGGTCGGCGTCATGGTCGGCCACATGCAGGTTCCCGGCCTCACCGGAAGCGACCCGGCGAGCCTGAGCCCGAACGCCTACGCGTTGCTGCGCTCGGGGAGCTACGGTGGCCCGCCGTTCAACGGCCCCGTGTTCACCGACGACCTGTCGTCGATGCAGGCCATCTCGGATCGATTCGGCGTGGCCGATGCGGCACTGCGGGGACTGCAGGCCGGTGCCGACACCGCGTTATGGGTGACCACCGGCGAGGTGCCCGCCGTACTGGACCGGCTGGAGAAGGCGGTGGCGGCCGGGGAGTTGGCGATGCCTCAGGTGGACGCATCAGTGCTGCGGATGGCCGCCGTCAAGGGGCGCAATTCACGCTGCGGTGGTTGAGCAGAGTCACGCTGCCGACGCTTCTCGGCCACTCATTGCTTACTCTTGATAAATGGCAGGTGGGACGAAGCGGTTGCCTCGCGCGGTGCGCGAGCAGCAGATGCTTGATGCCGCCGTGCAGATCTTCTCCGTGAACGGCTATCACGAGACTTCGATGGACGCGATCGCGGCCGAAGCCAAGATCTCCAAACCGATGCTCTATCTGTACTACGGCTCCAAAGAGGAACTGTTCGGTGCGTGCCTGGACCGTGAGCTGTCCCGCTTCGTCGAGGACGTGCGCAGCAAGATCGACTTCAAGCAGAGCCCGAAAGACCTGTTGCGCAACGCTGTTCTGGCGTTCCTGACCTACATCGACGCCAACCGTGCGTCGTGGATGGTGCTGTACAACCAGGCCACCAGTTCACAGGCGTTCGCTCACACCGTCCGCGAGGGCCGCGAGCGGATCATCGAACTCGTCGGGCGACTGTTGCAGTCCGGCACCCGCAACCCGGGCCCGGATACCGATTTCGACATGATTGCCGTCGCACTGGTCGGTGCGGGAGAGGCCGTGGCGACCAGGGTGAGCACCGGCGACGCGGCCGTGGACGAGGCCGCCGAACTGATGATCAACCTGTTCTGGCGAGGCTTGAAGGGCAAGCCGTCCGAGACCGGCGGGCTGGGGGAACCGCCCCCCCGAAGGGCAGGGGGAGAGCGAACCGACCCGGTGGTCGACCAGGACGCGCCCGCCGTGGCCGCCAACTAGCGAACCTTGGTGACGTGAGTCATTAATTCTGGTGCAGGAGTTGTCGTTGCGGGCCAGGCTTTATCGCGTTGTCGAGGTGGCGGGGGCGCAATTCGTTGGTTGGTCAACAAGGTCGTCACCACAGCGAACCGACCCAGGGGTCGTCCAGAACCGCCGTTGATGGTGAAAATCGACTTAGAGCGCGGCCACCGAACCGATCAGGTGCGGGTCGCCCTTCGTCGCGTGGCGCAGCGTGAGCTCCCACCCGTTGGAGTTGCGCTCGACGTACAGCGCGGCGCGGGCAGGCAGCACCACCGGCTTGGCGAACCGGACCGAGTATTTGACCGCCTCGGGAAGCTGGCCCTCGATATTGGCCAGAACGGCTGCGGCGGTGAACATTCCGTGTGCGATCACCGTCGGGAATCCGAACAGCTTGGCCGCGATCGCGTTGGTGTGAATCGGGTTGTGGTCCCCGCCGATTGATGCGTAATGGCGGATCTGGCCGGGCGTGATCCGCAGTGCCGCGTTCGGCGGCCCCAGCTTCGGTGCCTTCTGCGGCGGCGCCTTCGGTTCATCGGACAGGCTGGTCTTCTGCTGATGCAGAAATGTCGTCACCTGATGCCACGCCGTCTCGTTGCCGACATTGACATCGGTGACGATGTCGACGAGCAGCCCGCGCCGGTGCTCACGCAGGTTCTCGGCATGCACACCCACCGAGACCGTGTCCGTTACCAGTATGGGGCGGTACTGGGTGATGTGGTTCTCGATGTGTACCGAACCCATTGCCGCAAAAGGGAAATCGAAGCCGGTGACCAACGACATCACCGTCGGGAACGTCAATGCGAAGGGGTAGGTCAGCGGTACTGCGTTGCCGAACCGCAATCCGGTCACGGCCGCGTAGGCCGCGACGTTGGCGCTGTCGATGGACAGCTCGTCGACGGTCAGCGCGCGATCCGGCAAGGTCTCGCCGCGCGGCACGAAGGGCAGCGCTCCCGCCGCCGCACGCACCAAGTTCATCAGGCCACTGGGCTGTGTCACGTGCTCAACCCTAGGCACCGAGCATTGCCTGGCCGCACACCCTGATGGTGTTGCCAGTGACGGCATTGGATGCGGGGCTGGCGAAATAGGCGATGGCCTCGGCCACATCGACCGGCTGGCCGCCCTGATACAACGAGTTGAGCCTGCGGCCCACCTCACGCGTCGCCAGCGGGATGGCCTCGGTCATCTTGGTTTCGATGAAGCCGGGTGCGACGGCGTTGACGGTGATGCCCTTGTCTGTGTACGAGGCGGCAAGCGCGTCGGTCAGCCCGATCATGCCGGCCTTGGTGGCCGCGTAGTTCGTCTGCCCCCGGTTGCCTGCGATGCCCGCCATCGAGGACAGGCCGACCACCCGGCCGCCTTCGCCGATCGTTCCATTGCTCACCAGGCCTTCGGTAAGGCGAAGCGGGGCAAGCAGATTGACGGCGACGACAGCATCCCAGCGGGATTCGTCCATGTTGGCCAGCAGCTTGTCGCGTGTGATGCCCGCGTTGTTGACGAGGATGTCGAGGCTGGAGCCGTGATAGTGCTCGCGCATGTGCTCGGAGATCCGGTCGACGGCGTCGTCGGCCGTGACGTCGAGTGTCAGCGCCGTCGCACCGACTTTCGCGGCGGTGTTCCCGAGCGCCTCGTTCGAGCCTTCGACGTCGACGACGACCACGCTCGCGCCGTCACGGGCGAACACCTCGGCGATGGTCGCGCCGATGCCGCGCGCCGCGCCGGTGACCAACGCGATCTTGCCGTCGAGCGGCCGGTCCCAGTCGGCGGGCGGAGCCGAGTCGTCCGCGCCGACCCGGAACACCTGCCCGTCGACGTACGCGGACTTCCCCGACAACAGGAACCGCAGCGTCGACTCGATCCCCGTTGCCGCGGGCTTCGCATCGGCAGCCAGATACACCAGGTTTACGGTGGCGCCGCGCCGCATCTCCTTACCGAGCGAGCGCGTGAACCCCTCGAGCGCGCGCTGCGCGATCCGTTCGCCGACGCTGCCCGTCTCGTCCGGGACGGTGCCGATGACGACGATCCGTCCCGACGCCCCGAGGTTGCGCAGCAGCGGCGTGAAGAACTTGTACAGCCCCTTCAGTCCTGCGGGTTCGGTGATGCCGGTGGCGTCGTACACCAGGCCGCCGAACGAGTCCGCCCAGCGGCCGCCGAGATTGTTGGACACCACGTCGTAGTCCTCGGCGAGCGCGGTACGCAGAGGCTCCACGACGCGGCCGTCCCCGCCGATCAGCAGCGTGCCTGCGAGCGGCGGCTCACCTGCGCGGTAGCGGCGGAGGGTCTCGGGCGCGGGGATGCCGAATTGTTTGGCGAGGAACGATCCGGGCGCCGAATGGACGATTTGCGAGTACAGATCGGTAGCCATGGTGACGAACTTACTCCAGAGTAAGAAAGCTGGGTACTATGGGTCTCATGGATAGTGATACCCGCCGGCGCGCCGCGATTCTCGGCGGCAACCGAATTCCCTTCGCCCGGTCCGATGGTGCGTACGCGAACGCCTCCAACCAGGACATGTTCACCGCCGCGCTCGGTGGCCTGATCGACCGGTACAACCTCTCGGGCGAGAAGCTCGGCGCGGTGATCGGCGGCGCGGTCCTCAAGCACAGCCGCGACTTCAACCTGATGCGCGAATGCGTCCTGGGCAGCTCGCTGTCGCCGTATACGCCCGCGTTCGACATTCAGCAGGCCTGCGGGACGGGGCTGCAGGCCACCATCGCCGCGGCAGACGGAATCGGGGCCGGCCGCTATGAGGTGGCCGCCGCGGGCGGGGTCGACACCGCCTCCGATGCGCCCATCGCGTTCGGCGACGATCTGCGCCGTGTCCTGCTCGGGCTCCGGCGCTCGAAGTCCAACGTCGACCGTCTCAAGTTGGTCGGCAAGCTGCCGGCGTCGTTGGGCGTGGAGATCCCGGTCAACAGCGAGCCGCGCACCGGCCTGTCGATGGGTGAGCACGCCGCGATCACCGCCAAGAAGATGGGCATAAAGCGCGTCGATCAGGACGAGCTTGCCGCGGCCAGTCATCGGAACATGGCTGCCGCCTACGACCGCGGGTTCTTCGACGACCTCGTCACCGGATTTCTCGGCCTCTACCGCGACAACAACCTGCGGGCCGATTCGTCGGCGGAGAAGCTGGCCAACCTCAAACCCGTGTTCGGTGCGAAGGCCGGCGACGCGACGATGACGGCGGGCAACTCGACGCCGCTGACCGACGGCGCGTCCGTGGCGCTGCTGGCGACCGACGAGTGGGCGGGCGCCCATTCGATCGAGCCGCTGGCGTACTTCGTCGACGGCGAGACCGCGGCCGTGGACTACGTCAACGGCGACGACGGCCTGCTGATGGCGCCCACCTACGCGGTACCGCGACTGCTGGCCCGAAACGGCTTGAGCCTGCAGGACTTCGACTACTACGAGATCCACGAGGCGTTCGCGTCGGTCGTCCTCGCCACGCTGGCGGCATGGGATTCCGAGGAGTACTGCAAGGAGCGACTCGGCCTGGATAAGGCACTGGGCCGCATCGACCGGTCCAAGCTCAACGTCAACGGTTCGTCGCTGGCCGCAGGCCACCCTTTCGCCGCGACCGGCGGGCGGATCGTCGCGCAGTTGGCCAAGCAACTAAGCGAGAAAAAGAAGGAAACCGGCGGTCCCGTGCGCGGTCTGATCTCGATCTGCGCGGCGGGCGGGCAGGGTGTGGCGGCGATCCTCGAGGCCTGAGAAGAGATTTCGGCGGGCGTGTAACGGCGTCGCGGGGTCGGTCGATACACCGGATAGCTCCGTGTTGGCGCCTGACCCCCCGACCCGACGTCAGCACGGGGCTCTTAATTCTGAGTGCTTACCCGCTCGGCGGCGGATCCTTCTTGGCCTTGATGGGCCCGCTGGCCGGAGGCGGTGTGAACAGACTCCCGCCGACGCTGCCGCGCGCGGTCTGCACGGCGACCAACCCCCACGTACCCAACAGCGCGAGGTACGCCATCGCGGCGGCCACCTTGAATGCGGGCAGCCCGGTGTGGTTGGCGAGCTGCGTGGTGCCGGTGACGAACGTCCCCACCGGGAACGTCAGGCTCCACCACGTCAGCGCGAACGGCATCCCGCGGCGCAGGGTGCGGACCGTGAGTTCGGTGGCCAGCACGATCCACAACATCGCGAAGCCCCAGACCGGCACGCCGAACAGCACCACGAAGACGTTCATGCCGCTTGCCAGTTCCGGCGGGACGGCCATCGCCGCATTGGCGCCCAGCAGGCCCGCGGCTGTGATGCCCTGGCCGAGCGGGCCGAGCACGATCCACAGCGTGGGCACCCGCGTGGTGCCCGACGTGCCGTAAAGGGCGAGCCTGCTCCAAATCATCGAGGTGATGATCAGCGCCGCGACGAGCGACAGGCCGAACATCGCGTAGCAGCCGTAGAGCATCGTGGTGCGACCCGTGCCGGGAGCCATATGAGGGATCAGCAGGGCGCCCGATGCGGCAGAGACCATCGGCGGCACCACCGGCATCAGCCAGCCGCCGAACGCCGCATCCGGTTCGACGTTGAGTTGTGTGAACATCAGGAACGGGATGGTCGCCGCGGTGAACAGCCCGCCGATCGTGCCCGTCGTCCACAACACCCACGCCAGGTCGACGGCGATCCGCTCACCGATCAGATCCTTGCCCGTCAGCAGCGCACCCGCCCCGATGGTCAGCAGCGCCATCGGTGCCGCGCCGTAGAAGTGGGTCATCTGCGGGCTGTGCACGTGGCCGCGGGCCACCGTGGGATGGCGGCCCCACTGAACCGTCACCGCGAGGACGAGCATCACCAGCAGCGCCGAGGCGACCACCCACACCACCCGCGAGAACACATGCAGACCCGGTACGTGCACCGGCAGCGTGACTCCGGCCGTGGCGACGATGCCGGTGCCCATCACCGACGCGAACCAGTTCGGGCCGAAGTGTTGCAGCCGGGCGAGTTCGGTCGTCATGTGGATCTCCTTAAGCGGGAATCGCTAGGGCTGCGGTGTCGGTGATGGTGGTGGTTTACGGTGCGGCTATGTCGCGGTTCCGACTGTTGCCGACCCCGGAACAGGAGGAGGCGGCGCTGCTGCGGACGAAAGGTTCCTGAGGCCGAAAATCACCTCTGGTATGACCACGGTCACAGGCGTACAGTCGATCGCACGACGGGTTCGGGAGTGACCAGTCCGAAGTGCCGGCAAAAAGGTTGAAAGCCGGACGCGCGAGAAAATGAGACGCACCAAGTGTCCTCCCGAACCCGCCCTTTTTGTCTGGGTCGATCATGTGCCCGCGCAACGTCGAAGTCGGAAACGCGCGCCTTCGCCGGCGCATAAACGACAACATCTTCCGTGCGGTGTGCGATGCGCCAACGCAAGGCCTAACGCCTGACCGCCCGCCGAGCAGCAGACGTAAACGCCCTGAAACCGTCGCGGGTTTCAGGGGGTTACGCAAAACGCCCCCGGGAAGAGTCCGGGGGCGTTTTGGTTCAACGTAGGCGAGAAGGCCTCCAAAAACGACTTAGAAGGCCGCCTCGTCCAGTTCCATCACCTCGTTGTCGAGGTTCTCGATGATTCCGCGGGTGCTGGTCAGCTGCGGCAGGAAGTTCTTTGCGAAGAACGACGCCACCGCGACCTTGCCCTCGTAGAAGGCGCGATCGTCACCGCTGGCGCCCTTGTCCAGCGCGCCGATGGCCACCGCGGCGTGCTCCTGCAGCAGCCAGCCGATCATCAGATCGCCGACGCTCATCAGGAAGCGCACCGAACCCAGGCCGACCTTGTACAGCTCGGCCGGATTCTCCTGAGCCGCCATCAGATAGCCGGTCAGCGACGCGGCCATGGCCTGGACGTCTTCCAGCGCGGTCGCCAGCAGCGCCCGCTCCGCCTTCAGTCGGCCGTTACCGGACTCGCTCTTGACGAGCTGCTCGACCTGGCCCGCCACGTACGACAGCGCCACACCCTTGTCGCGGACGATCTTGCGGAAGAAGAAGTCCTGCGCCTGGATGGCCGTGGTGCCCTCGTAGAGCGAGTCGATCTTCGCGTCACGGATGTACTGCTCGATCGGGTAGTCCTGCAGGAAGCCGGAACCACCGAAGGTCTGCAGGCTCTCGGTGAGCTTGGCGTATGCCTGCTCGGAGCCGACACCCTTCACGATCGGCAGCAGCAGATCGTTGACCTTGACAGCCAGGTCGGAGTCCACGTCGTGCAGTGCCTTGGCGACAGCAGCGTCCTGGAACGTCGCGGTGTACAGGTACAGCGCGCGCAGACCCTCGGCGTAGGCCTTCTGGGTCATCAGCGACCGGCGCACGTCCGGGTGATGGGTGATGGTCACGCGCGGCGCGGTCTTGTCGGTCATCTGGGTCAGGTCGGCGCCCTGCACGCGGGTCTTCGCATAATCCAGTGCGTTGAGGTAACCGGTGGACAGCGTGGCGATCGCCTTGGTGCCCACCATCATTCGGGCCTGCTCGATGACGTCGAACATCTGGGCGATGCCGTCGTGAACCTCGCCGACCAGCCAGCCCACTGCGGGCACGTCGTGCTGTCCGAGGGACAGCTCACAGGTCGCGGAGACCTTGAGGCCCATCTTGTGCTCGACGTTGGTGACGAAGACGCCGTTGCGCTCGCCGGGCTCGCCGGTCTCGGGGTCGAAGTGGAACTTCGGCACGAAGAACAGCGACAGGCCCTTGGTGCCCGGGCCAGCGCCCTCGGGGCGGGCCAGCACCAGATGCATGATGTTCTCGAACAGGTCGTCGGAGTCGCCCGAGGTGATGAAGCGCTTGACGCCGTCGATGTGCCAGGTGCCGTCGGCCTGCTGCACGGCCTTGGTGCGGCCGGCGCCGACGTCGGAGCCCGCGTCGGGCTCGGTCAGCACCATGGTGGCGCCCCAACCGCGCTCGGCGGCCAGCACGGCCCACTTCTTCTGCTCGTCGGTGCCGTTCTTGTAGAAGATCTCGGCCATGCCCGAGCCCATCGCGTACATGTACGCCGCCGGGTTCGCGCCCAGGAGGTGCTCGATCAGGGCCCACTGCAGCGAGCGGGGCATCGGCATGCCGCCGAGTTCCTCGAGCAGGCCGACTTTGTCCCAGCCGCCGTCGAACAGGACCCGCATCGACTTCTTGAACGACTCGGGCAGTGTCACGGTGTGCGTCTTGGGATCGAACACCGGAGGATTGCGATCCGCGTCGGCGAACGATTCGGCGATCGGCCCAGCGGCCAGTCGCGCCATCTCGCCGAGCATTTCGCGGGCGGTGTCGACGTCGATATCGGTGTAGTCGCCGGTACCGAGAACCTTGTCGAGCCCGAAGACCTCGAACAGGTTGAATTCCTGGTCACGGACGTTGCTCTTATAGTGGCTCACTGTTCCTCCTCATCGAGAATGCCACTTGCGGTTGGGTACTTTTGACTAAGTTACCCACCAGTAACTGGCCCGAACTATACCGCTCAGTAACTTCAACACAAAGCGCACGCGAGCAATTTCCAGAACCTAAGTAACCCGGTGGTTGGTCGGGGTGCCAAATGTGCAGTTGACACGTGTCTGGAGGGTCCTTCCAGGCCGCTGTGAGAATCGTCACGGAGCCCACCGATAGGGTGTTCGCGTGCTTCGCGTCGCGGTCTGGGGAACAGGGAATATGGGGTCCACGGCAATCCGGAGCGCGGTCGCGTTTCCCGGGCTGCAACTCGCCGGCGTCATCACGTCCTCACAGGACAAGGGCGGAAAGGATGCCGCGACGTTTGCCGGGCTGGACGAGCCGACCGGCGTCACCGCCACGACGGACGTTGACGCGGCCCTGGCGGACTGCGATGCGGTGGCCTACATGGCGTCCGGGGACACCCGGCCCGACGAGGCGATCAACGACATCGAGCGCTGCCTGCGCGCAGGCGCCCACGTGGTGACGCCGTCGCTGTACTCGCTCTACGACCCGCGCTCCGCACCGCCGGAATGGGTCGAGCGTCTGACGCAGGCCGCCGAGGAGGGCGGCGCCACGCTGCTTGTCAGCGGCGTCGACCCCGGCTGGGGTAACGACGCGCTGGCGGTGATCGCCGCCGGGTTGTGCACCCGGATCCGGTCCATCCACTGCCAGGAGATCTTCGACTACTCGACGTATGACCAGCCGCACGCGGTGAAGGTGCTCTGCGGATTCGGCGGGTCGATGGACGAGGTGCCGATGATGCTCCTGCCGTCCATCCCGACGATGGTGTGGGGAGGCAACATCCGCCTCATCGGTCGCGGCCTCGGAATCGAGATCGACGAGATCACCGAGGACGTGGAGCGGCTACCGCTCGAGGAGACGGTCGACACCGTCATGGGCACATTCCAAAAGGGCACCCAGGGCGCGTTCTGGCTGAAGGTGATCGGGAAGTCGGGTGGACGGGAGCGCATCGTCATCGACCACATCACTCGCATCCACTCGTCGTGCGCGCCGGATTGGCCGTATCCCGACGAAGGCGTCGGCGACCATCGCGTGATCGTCCACGGCGATCCAGAGCTGACTATCGTCAGCCGGGCCGACGTGCCGGGCGGAACCCGCGCCGACGGTGGGAACACCACTGCGGCCAACCGCCTGCTCGGCGCCCTGGACTGGCTGTCGACGCGGAAGCCGGGCATCTACGACGGACTCGACGTGCCTCTACGGGTGCCGCTTCCCGCCGATGTTGAAGCAACGCGCTGGGCCGATTGACCTCGAGGTGGACGGCGATCAGTCTGGGGACTGGTGCGCTGCCACGGACTCCGCCTGTGTCGCACGCAGATCCCCATCGAGTGTGTCGAGTCGGTCATCCCCGGTTTCGGACTCCGCGACGGGTTGCGCCTCCCCCGGCGGCAATTCCGCATCGGGCAGCTGACCCACCAGATACTCGGCGAGCCCTCCGATGGTCGGATAGTCGAATACCGCGGTCGCGTTGATCGTGAACGCGCCGCCGAACTGACTGTGCAACCGGTTGCGGAGTTCGATCGCCATCAGTGAATCCGTACCCAGGTCCAGGAACCGACTGGTCGCCGCGGGTGGTTGCGCGAGCCGTAGGAAGTTCTGCACTTCGCGCTGAAGGAATTCGGTGACGAAGCCGGCACGCTGCGGCACTGGTATTTCCTGCAACTGCCGGAGTAACTCACTGTCGCCGACCACTTCTCCGACGGCGCTGGGCAACACGAGGTCGAGGATCGGTGGACGCGAACTGCCCAGCACCTTCGCTGCCCGCTGCCAGTTGGCCTTGATGACGGTCGCCTGGCCGGTTCCGTTGGCGACGACCTCGGCGAGTGCGCTCAGTGCGGCCGAAGGATCCAGCGGAACAAGGCCCTGCGCACTGATATTGGCGACCGCGGCCTCCGAGGAGGCCATGCCGCCTTGCGCCCAGGGACCGAAGTTGACACCAGTGGCGGGCAAGCCTCGCGCCCTTCGCTGCGCGACCAGGCCGTCGAGCAACGCATTGGCAGTCGCGTAGTTGGACTGACCCGGTGAACCGAACAAGCTGGACACCGAGGAGGACACGATGAAGAAGTCCAGATTGTCGTCCTTGGTCAGGCGGTCCAGGTGGCAGGCACCGAAAGCCTTGGGCGCCAACGTCGTCCGGAATCGTTCCAGGCTCTGCTGCGACAACAATGCATCGTCGAGGACTCCGGCCAGATGTGCGACCCCGGCCAGAGGCGGCAGCTCCGCGCGGATTCGCTCCAGCAGTTTCACAACCTCGGACTCGTCACCGACATCGGCCGCGAAGGTGTGGACGCGGCAGTTGTAGCGCTCGGCGATCTCCTCGATTGCGCGTTGTGCATCCGCATCGGGCGCGCGCCGGCTCGTCAACACGATGTCACCGGCACCGAGTTGGGCCAGATACGACGCCGTGTGCAGACCGATCGCACCGAGTCCGCCGGTGATCAGATAGCTCCGATCGCCGCGCGGCTGCAGCGGGTTCGGTACCTGCAACACGATCTTCCCGATGTGCCGCGCCTGCTGCATGCGCCGAAACGCGGCTCGCGCCTCGGTCAGCGGGTAGATCTCGGCGGGCAATGGCGTCCACTGGCCCTTGGCCAAGCCCTGCGACACCTCGGTCAGCAAGCCACGAATGCGCTCGGGCTCCTGGATGGTGACCGTGTCCAGCGCAACGATCTCGTAGGCGATGTCCGGACGGGCCTCGGCCATCTGCTCCCGCGTCCAGATGTCGCGTTTGGCGATCTCGGCGAAACGGCCATTCTGGGCGGTGGCCCGCACGGTCGCCTCCAGGAACCCTTCATTGGTCAGGCTGTTGAGCACCACGTCGACGCCCGCACCGTCGGTGTCGGCCAGAATCTGGTCGGCGAAATCCGTAGTGCGCGAGTCGTAGACGTATTTCACACCCAGCTTGCGCAGCGTCGCGCGTTTGTAGGTGCTGGCGGTGGCGAAGACGACGGCGCCGTGCTGCTGAGCCATCTGGATCGCGGCCAGCCCGACACCACCGCTGGCGGCGTGGATGAGAACGCGGTCGCCGGGCTGCAGCTGCGCCCAGTCGAACGCGAGCCGAGCCGTCAATGCCGCAGCGGGAATGGTGGCCGCATCCACCGCGCCCACCCCGTCGGGAATCGGCGCCAGCAGCTGGGCAGGCACATTGAACCGGCTGGCGAACGCGCCCTGCATGAAGCCGTAGACGCGTTGGCCAACCTCGAGTCCTGTTGCGCCGCTGCCCAACTGTGTGACGGTGCCGGCGAAGTCGCCGCCGATCGGGCCGGGGTCGCCCGGGTAGAGGCCGAGGACGTTGAGCACATCGCGGAAGTTGAGGCCGGCGGCCTCCACCCGGACCTGCACGTAGCCCTCGTCCGGCGGCGGCACCTCGGTCTCGGTCAGCCGCAGGTTGTCGATCGCGCCGCGTTCGGTGGGCGCCAGGACGTAGTCGCCTCCGCGCGGCACCGTGAGATGACCGCTGCGCGCCCAATGGCAACAACCGCGATGCCAGCATTTTCCCTTGGCGCAGTGCCGAGTTCCGGTTCCTGGAGGGATGGGTCCGGGTTGGCGATCAATTTCGCCACAGCTGTCCCCTCCGGCGAGCCGTCCCAGTCGATCACTCTGCAATGCAGCGCCGGTTCCTCGTTGATGGTGGTGCGCCCCAACCCCCACGAGCGCCGCCTGCACCGGGTCGACCGGCTCGCCGGATTCGGTGGCCACGGCCCGTTCGGTGATGATCCACAGGCCGTTCGGAAGTTTCACGGCTGCCGTCTTGTGAGCCACGTTGCACGGTGTGCACAGCGCTGAGCAGGTTGGCGATCTCGGCCTCGAGTCCGTGCGGCGATATCGGCGCTCGACTCTGCTCCGCTCGGCGCGGTGCTACGCCAGACGACGCCGGCGAACGGCAGACCGCGCTCGTGAGCCTGTGACAACAGCTGTCCCAGGAGTTCGGGATCCGTAGTTGCGGTCGAACGGAATGCAGCCCGGCACCTTCGCCGCCAGGTTCGTCGAATCCGGCGATCAGCCAGGTGCCGTTCGTGTTTCCGGCGTCCTCGATATCACTGCTCGACGCCGCCGGCGGCACCTCGTGCCAACCAAGGGTGTACGAGCAGCCGGGTGGCATCACCGCCGAGCCCGCGGCAACAACGCCTCGCGCGGGGCGCCGTTTCACCGTGAACTCGCGAATACCGCCGAGCTGGCGACCATCCCGATCGACGAAATCGAGATCGAAGACCTGAGTTTCGCTGTCGAGGCCGCTCGCGTGCCACCGTCGCGCGGCAATAAAACCGTCGCGGCATCTTCTCCCGCAGCATCACCTGCCCGTACCGCAGCGGCAGGAACAGATCGTTCACACCTTGCTCGGCCGCGAGAACGGCCGGGAACGCCGGGAAGGCCGACTCCGGTGCACAGATCCATCAGCACTGGGTGCATCGGCTCGGTGCCGAGGTGCTCGGCGAGCTCTTCGCCGACGGTGATGTCGCCGATCGCCTCACCGTCGCCGAGCCAGAGTGACTTCAGGGAACCGGACCAGTTCGGACCCCATGCCAGCTCCATGTCGGCGAAGGTCTCGAACAGGTCCTGCGGACGCATGCGGTTCATCCGTTCGGTCACCGCGTCGACTGGGATCTGCGTTTCGGACACCGGCTCTGTGAGTCGGAGACACCGCTGACGACGATGCCGTCGGCGTTCAGTGACCAGTCCGCGTCACCGACACCGTATGGGCGGCTGTGCACCTGGAAACTCCAGCCGCCGCTCGTCCTCCGGACGGGTGCTAGGTCAGCTGCACCTCGCGAGAACTCTTCTCGGGCAGGATGATCGGCTCGTAGAAGAAGACGTCCTTCACCCGCCCGGTAGGCCGACTGCGGCCAGCGCCATCGCTGCATACGTCGCTCCGGGTACCACAACGGTGCCGTAGATGACGTGGTCGGACAGCCATGGCTGCGATTTGACGGACAACCTGCTGGTGTAGACGAAGTCGCCGGAGGCGAGATCTTTTGCACTACCCAGGATTCCGGATACCACCTGGCCCTGGAAACCGGAACCGGCGATGGCGGACGTGTTGGGCCAGAAGCGGCGGCGCTGGAACGGATAGGTCGGCAATTCGAGTCTGCGAGGCGACTGACGATGCAGCGCAGAGAAATCGGGTCGGTGGCCTCCAACGTAGGCCGCGGCCAAGGCGTCGGCGATCTGGCGGCGGTCGCCGACGCCCTTCCGCATCGAGACGATCGCTCGCGGCGCGGCCAAGTGCTCGGGCCAGACCTGCACCGCAGCTCCGGTCAACACCGGTTGCGGACCGATCTCCATCAATATCGAGCATCCCAGCGCCGCCGCGGTGCGCACACTCTCGGCGAACTGCACCGGCTGCCGGGAATGCCGCCGCCAGTATTGAGCGTCGATCGGTGTTTGGGCAGTGAGCACGGCGCCAGTGCGGTTGCAGATCAGCGGCAACGTCGGGGCAGCGAACTCCAACTGCGCTGCGTACGACTCGAATTCGTCGAGTACCGGATCCAGCAATTCCGAGTGGAAGGCGTGGCTGGTCTCCAGCCAGGTGCAGCGGATCCCATCGTCACTGAATCTGGCGACTATCTGTTCCAGATCCTCGCCGGGGCCCGAGAGCACGGTGTTGGGACCGTTGTAGGCGGCGACCGACACTCGCGGGAATTCGCCGGCAATGACCTCGACGTGCTTGGCGTCGGTGAATACCGCCGCCATCCGGCCACCTTCGGGCAGGCTGCCGAACAGCCTGCCGCGCTCGGCCATCAGCCGCGCGCCGTCGGTGAGACTGAAGACACCGGCCACACATGCCGCCGCGTACTGGCCCACGCTGTGCCCGAGCACCACGTCGGGCTCGATACCGCGGGACTGCCACAGCCGGGCCAGGCCCATCTCCACGGCGAACAGCGCCGGCTGCGCAAACGAGGTGTGCCGCAGCAATTCTCCGGTTTCGCGATCGGTGGCGAACAGCACCTCGAGCAATGGGCGCGGCAGAATGTCATTGACCGCATCGGCGCAACGGGGGACGGTTTCGGCGAAAACCGGTTCAGCGTCGAACAACTCATGCGCCATCCCTGGATACTGACTGCCCTGCCCGGTGAACAACCACGCGGTCGTCGGGTGGTGCGTGTGCTCACCGCGTACGACGCCCGGTCGCGGGCGACCTTCGGCTAATCCGGCAAGGCCCTCGCGCGCATCCTCGACCGAACTCACCACCAGCGCGACGCGATGTTCGAAATGCGAACGGCCCGTCCCAGCGGTGAGGCATACGTCCGCGAGGTCGACATCTGGACGAATGCTCAACCAGGCCTCGTAACGCTGCGCGAGCGCCCACAATGCTTCCGGTGACCGCGCGGACAGCGCCAGCACCTCGACAGGCTGCTCCTGGGTGTCCGGCTCGGCGGTCGCCGCGACATCACCGTCCGAGCCTGCCGGTTCATTGTCGGCGGCAGCCGAATGCGGTGGCGCCTCTTCGATCAGCACGTGCGCGTTCGTGCCGGTGAACCCGAAGGAACTCACGCCTGCGCGCCGCGGCCTGCCGTTGGCCTGCCACGGAATCGCCTTGTCCACGACCCGCACCGGCAGCGAGTTCCACGGGATGTGCGGCGACGGGTTCTCGAAGTGCAGGCTCTGCGGTAGCAGGTCGTGTTGTAGCGACAAC
>CAVRMG010000039.1:0-83386 GCA_963721495.1 uncultured Actinomycetota bacterium
TGTCGTGTGGCGTGACGACCGGGTGGGGCTCAGGAACCGTCGGCGTTGGGACGGAACCCGGCGACACCGTGGTCATCGTGGGGACCGGCGGGGTGGGAATCAATGCGGTACAGGGTGCCCGCGCCGCGGGTGCCATGAACATCATCGCCGTGGATTCCCCTTGATTTCAAACGTGATACGGCGAAGTTCTTCGGCGTGCTGCCAACAGCTCATCGATCGAGCGGGCCTTCCTCGGTGGGGGGCTGACCAGCGGGGTGATGGCGGACCGAGTGCGTGCTGACGCCCGGCGTGGTGACCGCGGACATGCTGGCCCCGGCCTTGATGCTGACACGCAAAGGTGGCACCTGCCTGATGACCGGCGTGCCGAAATTTGAAATCGCCAACGTGCCACTGATACTTGTCGACTTCCTGCAGAGCTGCAAAACCTTCAAAGGCCTGATCTACGGCGGCATGAATGCTCGTGCGAGTACGCCGATGCTGCTGGACATGTACCGCACCGGCAACCTCAAACTCGACGAACTGATCACCCGTCGTTACCGGCTGGATCAGCTCGACGACGCCATCGCCGACTTGCGCGAAGGCCGAAACATCCGCGGCATCATCGAATTCGATTAAGGGCCTGTGTGCCCGAGCAGGTTCGCGGGTGTGGTGCCAGGGTCGACGCCGAGCTCGGCTCCGGGAACGCCGTTGTACACCGACAGGTCGGTGACGCCCGATTCGAGCAGCACGTCTTGGCACGGCAGGCCATGCCGGTGTATTCGGGGGCAGGCTCTTGAGGTCCGCGTAGGCGGCGTCCGCGTAGACAGCGGGCTTGCGGGCGCGGCCCATCGCCTCGTCGCCACCGAGCAGGTTCTGCACAGCGGCGGTGGCCACCAGGGTGCGCGGCCACAAGGTGTTGGAGGCGATGCCCTCGTCGCGCAGCTCCTCGGCCAATGCCAAGGCGCACAACGACATCCCGTACTTGGCCATCATGTAGGCGGTCGGTTTGAGCCATTCGGATCCAGCCGGACCGGCGGCGACAGCGTCAGGATGTGCGGGTTCTGCCTGCCCACCATGTGCGGGATGCACGCCTGCGACACCGCGTACGTGCCGCGCACCTGGATTCCGTTCATCAGGTCGAAGCGCTTCTTGAGCGGAACCTCGGTGACCGAACGCCAGGTTGATCGCCGAGGCGGCCTTGTAGCCCCGGATGTAGATGCCGCCGGTGGCGGCATCGGCCACCGCGGAGGCCACCGAGTCGCCGTCGCGGATGTCGCCGACGATCGGCAACGCCTGCCCGCCGGCCTCCTCGAGTTCCTTGGCCGCGGTGTAGACGGTGCCCTCGAGCTTGGGATGCGGTTGTGCGGTCTTCGCGATCAGTGCGATGTTGGCGCCGTCGGCGGCCGCGCGTTGCGATCGCCAGCCCGATACCGCGGCTGGCGCCGGAGATGAACATGGTCTTCCCTGAGAGCGACATGGCCTCACCCTAGCCACGGCCTCCCCGGCCACAGAACCCCCCGAGATCCGACTTATCGCACGCCGAGCCCCCTCGATGCGTACCGGAACCTGATTTCGGCGGGAGTGCAGTTCAATCGCTGTCACGCCCGCACCGGGAGCACCGCCCGCCGAGGCACCTCGGCAGGGCGACCGGGAACAAGGCCACCCGGTTGCGCTGTTGTTGACGGCAGTTGCGCCCGCTATCAGCGGCGGGTCGGGATGGACGTCGGTCTCAACCTCTAGGATCGAAGGAAGGGGTGCTAGGTGCCAACCTTGGCCATGGAGCGTCCGGTGGATCTGCCGGGCCTGTTTGGTGGCGCCAATACAGAAGGGACGGTGTTCCCCGCAATGACCGACATCGACGGGTCGGCGCCCGCCAGATCGGACGAGACGGATGCCGAGCTCACCGCCCGGTTCGAGCGAGACGCCATTCCGCTGCTTGACCAGCTCTACGGCGGTGCGCTGCGCATGACGCGCAATCCTGCCGACGCCGAGGACCTGCTGCAGGAAACCATGGTGAAGGCCTATGCAGGCTTCCGCTCCTTCCGGGAAGGCACGAATCTCAAAGCGTGGCTGTACCGAATCCTGACCAACACCTACATCAACAGCTACCGCAAGAAGCAGCGTCAGCCCGCGGAGTACCCGACCGACGAGATCACCGACTGGCAGCTGGCGGCGAACGCCGAGCACACCTCGACCGGTCTGCGGTCGGCAGAGGTCGAGGCACTGGAAGCGCTTCCGGACAGCGAGATCAAAGCCGCACTTCAGGCACTGCCCGAGGAGTTCCGGATGGCGGTGTACTACGCCGACGTAGAAGGCTTCCCATACAAGGAGATCGCCGAGATCATGGATACGCCGATCGGCACCGTCATGTCCCGGTTGCACCGGGGCAGACGTCAGCTGCGTGAACTGCTGGCCGACGTGGCCCGCGACCGCGGATTCATTCGAGGCCAGCAGGCCGGGAAAGTTGACGCCCCTGAGGAGGTCTCGTCATGAGCGATGACGAGCGCTGGAGCCCACCCGTCGGTCCCGTAGACCCGGACCACCCCGAGTGTGCTGCCGTGATCGCCGAGGTGTGGATGTTGCTCGACGGCGAATGCACGGCTGAAACCCGCGACAAGCTGCGCCATCACCTCGAAGAGTGCCCCGCATGCCTACGCCATTACGGCGTAGAGGAGCGGGTGAAGGGCCTGATTGCGAAGAAGTGCGGTGGCGAGAGGGCCCCCGAGGGTTTGGTCGACCGGCTGCGCATCGAGATCAGCCGCACCACGATCATCCGGCGCGGCTGAGACACGTCGCCCCACCGTCTTGTCGAGCAGTAAGTCCCTCGAGAAGGGCCCGGATAAAACCAGCTCGTCAGCGCACCGACTTCGAACCGCAGTTGGGCCGCTTTCCGTGATTGGCCTTGGAGTGCTTACGGTCGCGCTTCTTACGGCCACGCTTGGCCATGGTCGTCCTCCGTCTGTTCAGGGGATTGTGGGGCCCGCAATAGCAGGCGCGTGATCTCCATTCTCTCATGGCCCGGCGGCACGGCTGACGGGCCGGTGGTGTGGTTCGATGGAGCGCAGTTAGCAGCCGGAAGGGGTGAAGATGGCCGAGGACGTTCGCGCGGAGATCGTGGCCAGTGTGCTCGAGGTCGTGGTTCACGAGGGCGATCAGATCGGCGAGGGCGACACCCTGGTGCTGCTGGAGTCGATGAAGATGGAGATTCCGGTGCTCGCCGAGGTGGCGGGCACCATCAGCAAGGTGAGTGTGTCCGTCGGCGACGTCATCCAGGCCGGCGACCTCATCGCTGTGATCAGCTGACGCGAGTCGGACGCCCGCCGGAGTGAGGCCCGATGTCGACCCTCGGTGACCTGCTCGCCGAGCACACCGTCCTGCCAGGCAATGCGGTCGACCATCTGCACGCGGTGGTCGGCGAGTGGCAGCTGCTGGCCGACCTGTCCTTCGCCGATTTCCTGATGTGGGTGCGTCGCGACGACGGCGCGGTGGTGTGCGTCGCCCAGGTGCGGCCGAACACCGCGCCGACGGTACTGCTGGCCGACGCTGTCGGCACCCTGAACCAGGGCCACGAGATACCGTTGGTGACCGACGCGTTCAACTCCGGCTCCATCGGCAGGCAAACCCCAGCGGGACAACAGGATTCACACGGTCTGAACGTGGAGGCTGTTCCCGTGCGCTACAAGAACAACGTGGTTGCGGTGCTGACCCATCAGACCGCGCTGGCCGGACGCAACGCAAGCCCGCTGGAAAGCGCCTACCTAGACTGCGCCGACGACCTTCTGCTCATGCTGTCCGAAGGCACCTTCCCCAATGTGGGTGACCTCGCCATGTCGCGATCCAGTCCGCGCGTCGGAGACGGTTTCATCCGACTCGACGGAACCGGTGTCGTCGCCTTCGCCAGTCCCAACGCCATCTCGGCGTATCACCGGATGGGCCTGGCAGCCGAGCTGGAGGGCCAAAACCTGGTCAGCGTCACCCGACCGCTGATCTCGGATCCGTTCGAGGCCCAGGAGCTGGCGAACCACGTCCGCGATTCGCTGGCCGGCGGTGCGAGCATGCGCATGGAGGTCGATGCGGGCGGCGCTGCGGTGCTGCTGCGCACGCTGCCGCTGGTCGTGCACGGCGACGCCGTCGGCGCGGCAGTGCTGATCCGCGACGTCACCGAAGTGAAACGCCGCGACCGCGCGCTGCTGTCCAAGGATGCGACGATCCGCGAGATCCACCACCGGGTGAAGAACAACTTGCAGACGGTGGCCGCCCTTCTGCGACTACAGGCGCGGCGCACGAACAACGCCGAGGGCCGCGAGGCGTTGATCGAATCGGTGCGGCGGGTGTCGTCGATCGCGTTGGTCCACGACGCGCTGTCCATGTCAGTAGACGAGGAAGTCAACCTCGACGAGGTCATCGACCGCATCCTTCCGATCATGAATGATGTTGCGACAGTGGACGCCCCGATCCGCATCAACCGTGTCGGCGAATTGGGTGTGCTCGACGCCGACCGTGCGACGGCGCTGATCATGGTGATCACCGAGCTGGTGCAGAACGCCATCGAGCACGCGTTCGACACCTCTGCGCAACAGGGTTGCGTCACGATTCGCGCCGAGCGCTCGGCACGCTGGCTCGATGTGGTCGTGCACGACGACGGCCGCGGACTGCCCGATGGATTCAGCCTCGAGAAGTCCGATCGGCTCGGTCTTCAGATCGTGAGGACGCTGGTGTCGGCGGAGTTGGACGGCTCGCTGGGCATACACGAGGTGGCCGGCGGCGGCACGGACGTGGTGCTGCGGGTGCCGATCGGCCGGCGTGCGCGGCTCGCTCAGTAGGTGACTTCTGTCGCATTTATGCAAATGACGGTCACCGACGCCGACTTGCGTAATCGAATTTGCACAAAGTTACGGCCCCGACTTTGGTCGGGGCCGTAAGCCGTTCTTCAGCGGGTGTTCGAGGCTCAGACCCCGGTGCGGGTCTTGGTCCTGGCGTTGCGCCGCTTCAGGGCGCGTCGCTCATCCTCGCTCATACCGCCCCACACACCGGCGTCCTGTCCGGAATCCAATGCCCAGGTGAGGCAGTCAGTCGTCACCGGGCAGCGGTTGCAGACGATCTTCGCGTCAGCGATCTGGGCGAGTGCCGGTCCGCTGTTTCCCACCGGGAAGAACAGCTCCGGATCCTCGTCGCGACAGACCGCCTTGTGGCGCCAATCCATAGCTCTAACTCCTTATCGTGTGCGCAGCGCAGCGCACAAGCTTTTCTTCGGCTGTTAACGCGTGCGCACAAAATGTTTCTGCACTGTTGCATCCGAGTTTTTCACAGGCTGAACAGATGTCAATACTCGTGAGTTAACAAGTGGGCAACCTCACTGGCAGGGCCTGTTACCAAACCCCGTAATCGTTTGTACTACACTCGTTGCACCTGCGCCTTTAATTGGCAGAGGTTTTGCTGTTAATGCAGGTCGGCAGGGCTGTTCGCAGGTGGTGCAACCACGCCCAGGGCATCCGGAACAGCAGTGAACGTCATCGTGTCGCGCAGTCCGAGGTAGTCACCGTCGATCTGGCAGGCCACCGGTGTGTCACTCGTAACCCGCAGCCACGGCAGATTGTCGTCACGGATCAGGTGACGGGCGTCGATCCGGGGCCGACGCGCCAGCATCTTGCGCACCAGCCGCAAATTGGCCCACACATTCATGCTGGTGACGGCGAAAACGCCGAGGCCGGTCTCGAAGGTCGTCGTGGGATTCGTCCACACTGGCCTGGCGTTGGCGTAGGTCCAGGGGCTCGAATTCGACACGAACGCGAAATGGACACCTTCTGTGGGGTCGCGGTCGGGCATATGCAGCGTCAGCGTGGGCTCCCTGCGGGCGCTGGCCAGCATTTCGCGGATCGCGACGCGGATATAACGCGATGCCGTGACCGTGCGGCCCTTGGCGCGCTGGGCCTCGACGGCGGCCACCACGTCGCCATCGACGCCCATTCCCGCGGTGAACACCGCCCACCGATCACCGCAGTCCATCAGCCCGATGCGTCGCCAGGCCTTGCGGCGCCGGTAGTCGGACAACAGGTCGACAAGCTGGTTGGTCGCCTCGATCGGGTCCGGGCTGATCCCCAGCGCGCGGGCGAAGACATTGGCCGAGCCGCCGGGCACCACCCCGACCGCGGGCGCGGTGACGCCGGGTCCGCCCACCTCGAGAATGCCGTTGACCACTTCGTTCACGGTGCCGTCGCCGCCGTGCACGATCAGCACGTCGACGCCGTCGCGGGTGGCGTCGCGGCCGATCTCGACGGCGTGGCCGCGGTGGTCGGTGTGTATGACGGTCAGCTTGGCCCGGCTCTCGAGGGCATGGGCCAGCAGATCGCGCCCGGCGGCTGTGGTCGACGTCGCATTGGGGTTGACGATCAGCACGGCGCGCACGGGGGTGAGCCTATCGGCGCCCACCGGCCGGGGGTGGGTCGGTGCTGGGACAGTTCAAGGCGCGTCGTGCGGAAGTTCGGAAGGCGGACCGAGTCTCGTCGATCACCTGTCAGGACCAGGGGACTCGGACGCGTCATCGGTCGAGTACCAGTCGTAGACGCCGTCTTCCCGCGTTCGTCGTTCGATGAGTCCCTGCCAACGCAGGTAGGCCAAATGCGCGAGTGTTTCGGCCATTGCCAGATTTCGGTGAAACTTCAGCAGCGCCTTGGCGACCTGAGCTTCGGCGATCTCACGGACGGTGCAGGGAATGGCTGCGGATCAAGGCGTGAATCGCATCGAGCCGGGGTTGTTTGTTGCAACGCACCCCCGGTCTGATGGTTCGTGCGTGTGCGCTCGATCGTAGGTGGGATCGTGTGACGCCCACGGCTTGCCCTCACCGCGATCCTGCTGGCTGAAATCGTCAGACCAGCGTCAAATTCGGGGTTCTTGCCACTGGTCGGCAAGAGGGCGCCCGCGGCGCATGTCGGTCGCTACGGTCCAGGAATGCGTCGGTCGATCGCCACGGTCTCCCTGTCTGGCACCCTCAACGAGAAGCTCACTGCCGTAGCAAACGCCGGATTCGAAGGGGTCGAGATCTTCGACCAGGACCTGCTCTGCAGCCTGTGGACCCCACGCCGGATCAAGGAGCGCTGCGACGAACTCGGTCTCAAGATAGAGATGTTGCAACCCTTCCGCGATCTGGAAGGCATGACCGAGGCGCAGCACGCGCGGGCGATGCGGCGCTTCGAAGGCAAGCTCGACATCATGGCCGAGCTGGGTACCGACCTGATCCTGGTCTGCGCGAGCTGCCAGGCCGACGCCATCGACGACGACGAGCTGTCCGCAGAACAGCTGCACAGGGCCGCCGAGCTGGCGCACGCGCGCGGCATGCGGATCGCGTTCGAGGCCCTGGCCTGGTCGACCCAGGTCTGGGACTACCGCCGCGGGTGGAAGATCGTGCGGATGGCCGACCATCCGGCGTTGGGGACCTGTCAGGACACCTTCCATGTGCTTTCTCGTCGGCTCGACCCGTGGGCCATTCGCGACATCCCGGGCGAGAAGATCTTCTTCGTCCAGCTCTCGGACGCACCTGAGATGGCGATGGACATCCTCCAGTGGAGCCGGCATTACCGGGTGTGGCCGGGTCAGGGTTCCTGGGATGTCGCCGGTTTCCTGGAGAACTGCCTCATCGCCGGGTACACCGGCCCGCTGTCACTGGAGATCTTCAACACGGTCTTCCGCCGTGCCGATGCCGACCGCAACGCACGTGACGCCATGCGGTCCCTGCTGTACGTCGAGGACGCTGTCGCGCATCGGGGCAGTATGCCGCCCGGCTCACTCGACAGCGCGCCGGCGGCGCCACGCGTGACCGGTGTGGAGTTCGTCGAGCTCGGCGTGTCCGAACTGCATGCGTTGACCGCCGCCACGCTTACGGCACTGGGCTTCCGGCATACCGGGACCAACCGCGCCAAGCCGATCGAGCTGTGGGAGCAGGGCAGCGCGAAGATTTTGCTCAACACCTCGCCGATAGGCCGCAGTGGCCGAGTCGGCGCGCGCATCGCGGCGCTCGGCGTGGGGACGCCCGACCCGGCCGGGGCGTTCGCGCGTGGGGCCTACCTGCATGCGACGGTGCCCGCGCCCGGCCGGGGCCCGTTGGACGCCCCCGACACTGCGATCGCGGCTCCGGACGGCACCGCGGTCTTCTTCGGCCGGTTGGCAGAACAGCCCGAGCGCTGGGCCGTTCACTACGACCGGGTGTCGGGCGCGTCCGGCGAGCAGGACGACCTCGACCTGCACATCGACCACGTGAGCCTGGCCCAGCCCTTCGACCAGTTCGAGGAGGCGGCGCTGTTCTTCAAGTCCGCGCTGGGGTTGCAGACGCACGAGGACATCGAGATCCCCGCGACCTACGGATTGTTCCGTTCGCGCGCGGTGAGCAACCGCGATCGATCGGTGCGGGTCATCACCACCGTCGCCCTGCTCGACGACGAGGGTGCTGTCACCGAGGACGAGTCGCGCAAGAACTCCGTCGCATTCGAGGTGCCCGACATCTTCGAGGCGTGCGAGCGGGTGTGGGCCCGTGGCGGCGAGCTGCTGCGCATCGGTCACAACTACTACGTCGACCTGGCGGCGCGCACGGACTTCGACGCCGAGACCCTCGAGCGAATGGAACGCCTCGGCATCCTGTACGACCAGATCGGGTCGGGAAAGCTGCTACAGGCCTTTACGCCGATGATCGGCAACCGCCTCTTCTTCGAGCTGTGCCAACGGATCGACGGATACGACTCGTACGGCACTGCAAACGCGCCAATGCGCATCTCGGCCCATCGGGGGGTGACCCCGGGCCTACGCACCAAGGCCGTCGACGAGGAATAGCCCACACTCACTGCGAATAGCTCAACCGGAACCGCCTCGACCGCGGCGATGGCAAATCGACGATCGCTTCGAGCACCGCGACCGGTGGTTGCATGCGGAGCTCTTCGCGGTCGTATGGTGACAGTTGTGCCAGCTGCGCGTCCCAGCCGGCCAGCACGTCCTTCGCGACGACGCCGTGGAAGCGGCGCAGCGACGCCTCGAACCATGCGTAAAGCGCCCCGAACAGGCTGAGCACCACAGCAATCGACACAACAACGGCGATTACATTGCTTATCATTCGGGACCTTCCAAATTTGGCAAATACTGTTACTACGCGCGTATCTCACCATCACCAACGGGTAGGTGCCCAATCTTATTGCCGTTGTTTCCATCACCCCGGAAGGGCGTTGTGAGCTGCGCCATGTCAGTCGGCAGCAAACCCGCTGGCGCGATGGGCTGGCCTCTGTGCCGGCCGCGAAGCTCCAGCGGGCAACTGCCGCCATGAGCATCCGTCTTCGCTAGGCGGGGCGGCGAAGTCACGCTGTGAATGCGCGACGTGCGAGGCGACAATCGAGCAGATCGGTCTTACCGGAACTCGAAGTGGTTTCATCGAGCGGGAAGCGCGGCGGAGAACCTTTTCCCCACAGGCTGGTTGAGGCAAGCTGATTTTGTCCGTCAACGCCGTTGGAGGTCACTGGAGTGAGCCTTTATCAGATGCAGCAGTGCCTCTTCGACTACTTGCGGTCGATGGAAAATGCTGCGGAGGGGGCGCCACGACCCGAACTGTCGGTTGAGGGCTACGACCTGACAGAAGAGGAGCGGGCGGCATTGGTGAACGGCGATGTCGCCGCTTTCTACAAGGCCGGCACACACCCGGTGATCATCAATGGGTACTGCCGGGCGATGGGCTACAAGCGAGCCGACTACCGGTCGCTGCTCGAAGCAGTCAACACTGAGACCAACAGGAAGACCCGATGGCAGACATCGTGATGGCCTACTCAGCCTCCCACGCACCCATGATGGCGGCTGACCGGGAGTCCGCTCCGCGCGAGCAGGCCGACCGGTTTTTCGGCGCTCTGCAGCGCGTTCGAGAGCGCGCCGTGACATCCGAGGTCCAAGCGGTCGTGATGCTGTCCGGTGAGCACTTCACCAACTTCTTCTTGGACAACCTGCCGCAGATCGCGATCGGACTGGGCGAGGGACATCAGGGTCCACTGGAGAAGTGGCTGAAGATTCCCAAAGTGATCGTGCCGGGCGAGCCTGCGCTCGCGCGCCACATCATGGATCAGACGGTCGCCGCCGGTTTTCAGCCGGCGCTGTCCTACAAGATGAAGGCCGACCATGGCTTCATGACCGTGTACTACGAGCTCGACCCGCTGATGCGGTTGCCGATGGTACCGATCGTGATGAACTGCACCACTCCGCCATTGATGACGCTGCGGCAGTGCTATGAATTCGGAACGGCTGTCGGCGAGGCCATCCGCAGCTATCCAGGTTTGAATCGGGTGGCGTTGTGCGCCGCGGGTGGGTTGTCCCATTTTGTCGGCGAGCCGCGAGTAGGTGACATCGATGAGGAATTCGACCGCTGGTTCGTCAAGCAACTCGAGCACAAAGACTTGGGCGATCTGCTCGACATGCCCAATGACGAACTGATGCACGCAGGTAACGGAACCGGTGAGGTGCGGGCGTGGGTCGCGGTGGCGGGTGCCATGCATGGGCACCCGGGCACAACCCTGTCCTACGAGCCGATCTACGAATGGATCAACGGGATGGGCGTCGTGATGTATGACGACGAGCTTTCGTCCACCGTCTAGGCTGCTCCACCCGCTATCGAGCAGGGAGGCCGAGATGGAAGTCCGCTTCGTTTCTGCTGCGGGAATAGAGTTGTTGGACGCCACCCAGCTCCCCGCCCTGCTGGCTCGAACCGACGGCCTCGTCTGGGTCGACGTACCAGTGTGGAACGACCAGGCCGAGCAGGTCCTGAGGACGACCTTCGGGTTCCATCCGCTCGCGATTCGCGATTCGGCGAATCGCAACCAGGTGCCGAAGGTACATCGCTACGACGATCATCTGTTCCTGGTGTTGCACGCGCCGCAGCCGGGCATCGGTGGGCACGTGCACTACGTCGAACTCGACCAGTTCATCGGGGATCGCTACCTGGTGACCGTACACGGTCCGCTTAACCCGGCTGTCGATCCTGCGGCGGCGATGGTCGAGGTAGAAGCCGTGCTCGGTCGACTGAAGAGCGGAAAGCTACAGCCCTCCAAGGCATTCGAACTCTCTTATGCTCTGCTCACCGCACTTACCGCGCGCCTGCGCGTCTACACCGCGGAACTGACCAAGGATGTCTGGAAGCTCGAACAGCGCGTCACCGGCGATCATCTTGGCGATCCCGAATCGTTTCTCGACGAGATGTTTCGGACGCGGCACGGCCTGCTGACGGTCAGCACTATGTCCGCCCTGAGCCGCGAGGTGTACGCGCGCATGGTCACCCTCACGGCTTTCGGCTCTGGCACCGGGCAAGCATCGCTGCAGGACGCTGTCAGCCAGTTCCACCATCTTTCGGTGATGGCGGATAGCCAGAAGGCATACCTGCAGGGAACGATCGAGTTCTACCAGGCGCGGACCAACACGAAGATGACCATCGCGGCCGAACGACTCGCGGTGATCGCTGCCGTTACATTGCCGATCACGGCGCTGTCCTCGGTTCTCGGCATGAACCTGATTGTCAATGAGAAAACGCAGTGGATACCGCTGGCGGTCACGCTGACCGCCATGCTTGCCATCTCGATGATGCTGCTGGTGTGGGCGAAGCGCAAGGGCTGGTTTTAAAGCGTGTCGAACAATCTTGTTCAGTGTTTCGGCACCCCCCTTCTGGAGCGTCGTGGTTCGTTGCTGCGCGGCGGCGTGCGCCGCCCCGTTCAGTGATATCGACGAGGTCCACAGATACCAACCTAATCGTGGCTGCGAAGATATCTGCGCCGCAACGTGTTCCGGTCATCCGCAACGAATAGGTGGTTAGTGGCAAGAGCAGCGAACCCCGAGTCGCTGCGATGCTCACGCGGATCGGTCGTGCGGGGTCAACGCGGATTCCGAGCCGTGTCCGGTGTAACCGTTTCGGTTCCCTATGATGCGAAACTCAGTTGCGATTCGACGCGACAAACTACGACAAGCGACGGACAGTGCACCGGCCGCCGGATTCAATTCGCTGCCGAAATCTCGACCGGTGAGTTCAATGGCGGCAGCGACACGCCCCTTACCGTAGAACACCGGCATCGCGATCGCCGCTCTGCCGCACTCGAACTCGTTCCGCGAAGTAGCGACCTGCCTCACCCTGATGACCGAAAGTTTTCGGCGCAGGTCGTCGGGCGAGGTGATGGTGTGCCGTGTGAACGCGGGCAACCCGGCCGCGATGACGTGGTTGACGACGCTTGACGGGGAGAAGGCTAGCAGTACCTTTCCCGAGGCTGCCGCATGCGCAGGTATGACACCGTGCAGGAGCGCTTCGGCATGCACGCTTTCGGTGACCCGGTTGGGCGGTAGCTGCAACGTCAGGACATCTGAACCACGCAGAACGCCCATCCGCACCCCGTTCCCGGTCGCTCTCGACAGTTCGTTCAAAACCGGAAGGGCTCGCCTCACCGCCAGTGTGTATGAGCAGACTTCGGACTCGGAGTACTCATTGCCGATCATTCGCAGAGGCAAACCGATCCGATAGCTGCGCTCTTCGGTGCGCTCGAGAAGACGCCAGGCGACCAGTTCCGAGGCGAGCCGGTGGGCGGTCGATGTGGGCAGGTTTGCCATGGCGGCGATCTCGGTCAACGTGTGGACACCACCATCAGCGAACGCGAGCAAGATCGCCGTTACCTTGCTGGCCACCGACCGTCCGGGATCGGTCGAATTTCCGGCCATGTCTCACTCCTCATCTCTCAGAGACGAGGTTCGCAGGCAAGGGCGTGCAGGCTAAGAACCACTCTCGCTCAATGAGTTTCGGCTACGAGGAGCCTACCCGCACTGAGGGGAATGTAAACGATGGTGGCCCAGACTGACCGCGCCTGCAGGCGACGACAGTATTGGCGACGCGACAGACACTGTGCCCGACATTTCCTCGTTCGCGAGGGCGACGCCTTCGCCGCGATCTTTGTCAGGGCTCGTCGAAGGTGTCCCGGCATGGCATCGTGTGTGGTGTGTAGCGCGTGAGACCGTTTGCCATCACCTCGGCGAAAAGGTCTCCCGGGCCGTATGCGAGCTGGACCTTCCCGACGCCCGTCGCGAGCAGCGGCAGCCTGCCGCCCCGCCTGGAGGCCACCTTCGCGGCACCTCGGCCAGTGATCTTCTCGATGTACAGCGCCACTGTTCCGTCGAGGATGGCGAGGCGGACGTTCTCACGTGTAAGCCGGCGCACCGACTTCCCACAGCCGCAGCCCGTCTGATAACCGCCACCTTCGACTCTCTCGAGACCACCCCAACCCACCAGTTCGGACGCAAAGAGGTATGTGGTGGACTGCGGAAGCGCGGTGCTCTCAGCCAGTTGCTTCCCCGCTTCGCCAGGCTGCCATTCTTCAGCACGATGATCTCGTCGACGAGCGCAGAATCACGTCGGCGGTGGATTCGTCGAGACTGACAGTGGCCGTCACCGCCCATGTTCGGCTGAACGGGCCGCGGGTCGCGCTGCCGAGGGTGATCCGAGCAGAGAGTCCGCCGTGCGCCAAAGGATCGCCTCTGTGTCGTCCTCGGCGAGACCGAGTGAGCGCACGGTCGCCACAGGATTGGTGTCGCCCAGTTCGAATGGGTGGTCGGTGCCGAGGACGATGCGGTCGACGCCCATATCTGAGACCAGATGAGAGAGCAGCGACGTGTCGAACACCGCCGTGTCGTAGTAGAGCCGCTTACAAAATTCGCTCGGCGGGAGCTGCGTGGTGTGGGCGACTTCTTTGCGCTGCCAGCCGAGGTCGAGCCGACCGCGCAGCCATGGCAAGCAGCCCCCGCCGTGGGCCAGGCACATGGCCAAGTCGAAACGTTCGAAGACCCGGCCGTAAATCATCCGGGCAATGCTTAACGCGGTCTCCATCGGGTAGCCAACGAGCTGGGGGAGCCAATAATCGCGCTGGCGGTGGACGTCGGGGACCCCACTGGGGTGGACGAAGACGAACACGTTGCGCTCGGCCAGCAGTGCCCAAAGGTCGTCGTTCACTGGATCATCGAGCTCTTTGCCGCCTCCGCGAGTGCCGATGGCGACACCCGGAAAACCAAGTTCGTCGAGGCAGCGTCGAGCCTCATTTACGGCGTCCGGGAATCCGAGCGGGATAGATCCGAGACCGAGCAACCGGCCGGAGCCCTCGGCGACATAAGCGGCGAGTTCGTCGTTGCCGCGCGCGATCGTATTGGTTACCAGCCGTCTGTCTTCGGAGTTGGAGCAGTACAGGAACGGCGGCATGGACACCGCATGGGCCCAAACCCCGACGTCGTCCATTTCGGCCAGCCGCGCGCGTGGATCGTACTGGGAGCGGGCGAGGGGAAGCGGCGCGTTCTTGGCCACTCCGCTCACCGCAGGATCAAGAAGGACGACGCCGTCTCCGATTCTGGCCAGGTCCGACAGGCCGGCACTCTCGAGCCATTCAAGCAACGGTAGGGGCATTGAATGGTTGTGCACGTCGATCGCCGTGGCGCGGACGCTGGCCGCGTCGGCCGGTTGGCTGTCGTTGGACTCGTTTACGTGCATCCCAAGCCTCCACGTCCTCTGGGTCGAACTCCATGTTGGCCGCGCGAGTACGCCGGAGCTATGGGCTTCTTGCTGGATGGAACTTCCCCCTTGAGCCCTATCGTCCCTTCTGGACACATGCGAGACTCCGCTCGAGCGGTTGTCTGCGCAAAAGCACCGGTGACGCGCGCAGTTCGCGACGTGCCACTGTGCCGTCAAAAGTTGAACGAGAACGGAACGAGGTGCATTCAAAGAGCGACCGAAGTAATCCGCAACCCCCGTTCGGAGTTCGGGGCCAGCTTCGGAAATCCTGCTGCAGCGCGACCGATTGAGATTGGAGGTGCCAAAATTGGACAACAGTCCGATGACACGCGCGCGCCCCAAAGTCGTGGTGGTTGGCGGCGGTTTCGGCGGAGTGAATGTCAGCAAAGTCCTGGCGAAATCTGACATCGACTTGACGATAGTCGACCGGACGAACCATCACCTGTTCCAACCGTTGCTGTATCAGGTAGCGACCGGCATCCTGCCCGAGGGCTTGATTGCGCCGGCACTGCGTCGGGTTGTGCATAAACAAAAGAACACCAAAGTAATGCTCGGCCAAGTCGTAGACCTCGACCTGCAAGCCCGAACCGTTGCGGCACTCACGCCGGACGGAGCACGAATAACGCTGCCGTACGACACCTTGGTGGTGGCTGCGGGTGCGACACATGCGTATTTCGGGCACGACGAGTGGGAGGAATTCGCGCCCGGCATGAAGACGCTGGAGGATGCTCGGCACCTGCGGAACCACATATTGGGTGCCTTCGAAATGGCGGAGCTGGCAACCGACCCGGCGGAACGCGAAGCGTATCTCTCCTTTGTCGTCGTGGGGGCCGGCCCGACAGGCGTCGAGGTCGTCGGCCAGATAGCCGAGCTGGCACATCGCGTCCTGCCCGCTGATTACCATGAGATCGACACGCGCCAGGCAAGGATTGTGCTCATCGAGGCCGGCCCGGCAGTCCTTGGTCCCTTCGACGAGCGCCTTCAGCGGTACACCACGCGCACCCTCGAACGGATGGGTGTCGAAGTACGGTGTGCCACTTCGGCCATCGCCATCGATGAGGATGGGATCACCGTCAGGGATGACGACGGTGAGCACCGCATTGAAGCCAGAACCAAAGTGTGGGCCGCAGGTGTGCAGGCGTCGCCGCTCGCGAAGATACTCGCCTCGGCGACGGGTGCCGAGACTGATCGCGCAGGCCGAATCATGGTCCAACCCGACTGCACGCTCCCCGGCCATCCCGAAGTGTTCGCGATCGGCGACATGGTGTCCTTGAACGGCCTGCCCGGCATCGCCCAGCCGGCGCTTCAAGAAGGAAAGTACGTCGGCAAGGTCATTCGGGCCCGACTCGATGGCGGCAAGAGTGTCGCGCCGTTCAAATACTTTGACAAGGGCACCATGGCCACGATCGGTCGAACGCACGCCGTCGCGCGTTCTGCTGGAATGAGTTTTACCGGCATTATTGCCTACTTGATGTGGGCGTTCATTCACGTGTTGTATTTGATCGGATGGGGCAATCGGTTCGGCACCCTGTACTCGTGGGGCCGCTCGCTCTGGTTCACCAAGAATCGAGCGCACCGCACCATAACGCTCGATCAGGCGATCGACGAGATCGGTACCCACGGTTCGACGACCACAGGCACGACTAGATCGGAAAACGGGGCGCGGAAAACTTCGACGACGAAGTGATGGCCGTCGTCTGCTGGGAGGCTGGCTATACGCGCCTCGGCGATCCCGTTGACCCATTACTGAGTTACAAAGGGCGCCAAGATAAGACACGACGACGTTTGGTGGGTCTGCGTTCACCGCTTGACATTCTTCGGTGTCGACACGATGCCCGCGCGGCTGTCTAGCTCTTGCGCAAGTGCCTCGGCAGCCGATCCGGAAGGAGGGCGCGATCCATTGCACGGCGGGGAGATCTTCAACTGGTGGCCCCACAATCCAGTAATGCTCGAAGACAGGGCGGCTTCGGATTGCCGTCGTGGCCCGCGGTGTCGACGTGTTGCCATCTTGGGTGCAGCGGAGGACGGTAAACCCGTGGACCTCAAGGTCGAAGGCTGCCACGCGACGGCTGATTTCGCCGCGACAACCTGCTTGACGCTAATACTTACGGGGCAGTCGCCACCGTCGTCGCTTCCCGACAACGCATCACGTTTGACGAAGAGGAAGACGAGTCCGTGGCGCAGGTCGTGAGTATGGCCGGAGACACCTCAGCGGACAACGAGGCGGGCGGCCACTGCGAGACGCTGGCACCCAACCCGTATGTCTTAAGCAACGCAGAGGGCCCGTTGGACCGCGATGAGCTCGTCGCGGTCGACGCGTGGTGGCGCGCAACGAACTATCTGGCGGTAGGTCAGATGTATCTGTCGGCTAGCCCATTGCTGCATGAGCCACTACGGCCCAAACGCATCAAGCCTCGGCCGCTGGGAAACTTC
This sequence comes from uncultured Actinomycetota bacterium, assembly GCA_963721495.1. GTDB lineage: Bacteria > Actinomycetota > Actinomycetes > Mycobacteriales > Mycobacteriaceae > Mycobacterium. The sequence continues at coordinate 16,955 of CAVRMG010000039.1, forward strand.
GGCTCGGTGCCGGGTCTGAATTTAGTGTGTCTGGATGATGCAGTGGTCGTCGGTGATGACGCGACTGGCGTGGCGAGCCGGCGATCGTCGTGGAAGCGGGCGGCGTGGGACGAGGAGGTAGCACTGTGATCATCACTAATGCGGCTCTCAGGGGCCGAGAGGGAACTTGGGACGTCCACATCGAAGACGCGAATTTCGGTTCCATCGTCGCAAGCCCGGCCGACGCCGACAACCGCGATGGCAGTTCGGCTGCCGATCTGTTCGACGCCGGCGGCCGACTGGTCGTCGAACCCTTCGTCGACGCGCATGTGCACCTCGACTACTCGAACACGGTCGGTCGGCCCAGGCCCAATGCGTCCGGGACGCTGTTTGAGGCCATCGAGATTTGGGCAGAACGCAAACAGCAGGGCCTCAATGACTTTGACGAGATCTACCGCAACGCCTTGGCTGCGGCCCGATCCGAGGCAGCCAATGGCACCGGCTTCATCCGGTCACACGTTGACGTCACCGATCCAGAGCTGACCGCGCTGAAAGCCATCTTTCAGCTCCGGAACGACGTCAAGGATTGGATCGAGATCCAGGTCGTCGCCTTTCCACAAAACACCGTGCTGTCCTTCCCCGACGGGCCGCAGCTTCTCGAGCAGGCACTCGAGATGGGCGCCGACGTTATTGGCGGTATCCCACACAATGAGGCGACGTCCGAGGACGGCGTGGCCTCGCTGAGGATGATCTTCGACCTCGCCGAAAAGTACGGTGTTCCCATCGATGTGCACTGCGACGAGATCGACGACGAGCAGTCCAGGTTCGTCGAAGTGATGGCCGCTTTCGCATCGCAACGCCAGCTCGGCGTTCCCGTGACGGCCAGTCATGCAGTCGCGATGGCGTACTACAACAACTCTTACATGGCGAAGCTCACCTCGAAACTCATTGCCGCCGGACTCAACTTCGCGATTTGCCCCAACGAGAATCTTCAGCTGCAGGGCTGGGGAATGGTGCCGATGCCTCGTGGCGTCGCTCCGATCAAACGACTCGTAGAATCCGGCCTGAATGTCGCATTCGGCCAGGACTCCATCGCCGATCCCTTTTATCCACTGGGTGAAGGCAATATGTTGCGCATCCTCGACGTTGGTCTACACGTCGGTCATATGCTGTCGGACCCGCATCTCAGTCAGGCGCTCGAATTCATCACCAGTAATGGTGCGAAGAATTTGGGCATCTCCGATCGTTACGGCATCGAGGAGGGTAAACCGGCCAACTGCATCGTTCTCGACTGCTCAACTGACAAGGAAGCTGTTCAGTGCCAGGCGGACGTACTTTGCTCCGTGCACAGCGGCAAGACCGTTTTCACCCGGAAACCAGCCGCCTACATGACGACGATGGACGGGTTCGCCGCCGGCTGAGCGGTCATGCGCGTCGGGCAGGGGCACCGAGGACGAAACTGAAATTGGACGGCTCGGCAGGCGCCACCGATGGGGTCGCGGGGAAGCAACGTGACATTCCGGCTACGAATCATCTCGATTGGTTGGGGCGCCGCCGCGGATCATAAGCAACGGCCAGAAACGCGACGGAGTTGAGACTCCGCGGATCGATGCTCGACGGCCGACGTCGCGTCTCGCGGCTAATACTGGATTTGCGCTACATCGCGCAGTTCGTCGGGAGTCGCCGTACCGAATCCGAAGAACTCCAGATACGCCGGGATCTGCTCGAAGAGCATATCGGTACCAACCTGCGTCTCGCAGCCGCGTTCCTGTGCCGCCCGCAGGAACGGGGTGACGGCCGTTTTCATCACGACCTCGCCGACGAATGTCGTCGGAGCGACCCGACTCATGTCGATCGGCAGGGGATCGCCCTCGTTCATGCCGAGGGGCGTCGCGTTCACCACCAGGTCGTAGCCGGTGGGATCGGCAGAACCAGTGCTTCACATTTAGTTCGGGATAATGGGCGGACAGTCGACCGCCGAGCGATTCGGCCGCACCGTCCATGGCATCATCGAGCCCGATCCGAGTCAGCCCTGCGGCCGCCAGCGACGCCGCGATGGCCGAACCGACCCCGCCGCAGCCGATGACCAGTGCGTTCGCGCCGACCAGGTCGCGTCCCTTGTTGCGAACGCCGCGGACGAAACCCTCGCCGTCGAACATGTCGGCGAGAAGCGTTCCGTCCTCCCGCTTCAACAGGGCATTGGCCGCGCCGGCAATTCGCGCCGTCGGGCTCACCTCGTCCGCGAGCTCGACCGTGGTCTTCTTGTGGGGCATCGTCACCAACGCGCCACGGATGTTGGTCACTTTGAACAACTCTCGGAGGAAGGTCGGATAGTCGGGACCCTGAATCCCCATCGGCATTACCACCGCGTCGATGCCGGCCTTCTCGAAAAAGGGGTTGTAGATCATCGGCGCCTTGAACGCCTCGGTCGGGTAACCGAGATGGGCGATCAGCGTCGTCCTGCCAGAGATCACTCGCGTCCTCCGTCGGCACTAGACAACGAAACCAGCGTCGCTCATCGGAGGGCACAGAAGAAGCCGCGCGCCATATCTTCCCACTCGCCGGAACGATGACGGCGAGTGTTTGTCTCGCTGCATACGGTCGATGCCGAAAGAACTCGGCCGCTAGGGAGGAAGTCAGACATGCGAACGATCGAAACCCCCGATGCTCCTGCCCACCAGGGCCCGGTTCCCCAGGCAGTCGAGGCGGATGGATGGGTTTTCGTGTCCGCGCTTTTCGGGGTGGATCCAAGGACAGGTCAACTCCCTGACACCGCTGCGGCCGAAGCCGAGCAGCTCTTCACGAACTTGAAGGCCATCTTGCGCGCGGCGGGCGGCGAGCTCACCGATGTGGTCCGGGTCGGCATCTTCACGACGCACCTACAGCGTGACCGGCCGGCATTCAACGAGGTGTGGAAGCGCGCCTTCGGTGATCATCGTCCCGCCCGATCTGCAGTCGAGGTGGCGGCGTTCGGCAGGCCGGGGGAGGGCGCGCGGCTGATGATCGAGGTGACTGCACGCATTGGCGATGCGAACGGCGGGAAACCATAGTGCCGCTCAGCGGAAATGCTCGGCTGTGTCGTTGACCACAACGGGTTTGCGCGGGTCAACTACCAATACAGCCGCCGACGGAGCGCTGGATTTCTTCACGAGGAGATCAGTAATGGCAGATCAGATCGTCGATCCGGCCGGTTCGCACGAACCAACGGAGTACGCCAAGACGCCGAAGAAGGCCGCCGCGAGTGGCTGGATCGGCAGTGCGCTCGAGTACTACGACTTCTTCATCTATGCTCAGGCCGCGGCGCTGATATTTCCGAACTTGTTCTTCCCCTCGGACAATCCGCAGCTCGGTATCTTCGCGTCGTTCGCCACGTTTGGTGTTGGCTACTTTGCGCGGCCTATTGGCGCGTTCGTTCTCGGGCATTTCGGCGATAAGCACGGCAGAAAGACCGTCCTCGTTCTCTGCATGTTGATGATGGGAATCTCGACGTTCGGTGTCGGGTTGCTTCCGTCGTATGCGGCAATCGGGGTCTGGGCGCCCGCCCTGCTCGTCACCCTTCGATTGATCCAGGGCTTTGCGGTCGGCGGTGAAATCGCCGGGGCCGGGTCGATGATCCTCGAGCACTCACCATTCGGTCGGCGTGGGTATTTCAGCAGCTTCACTCTGCAAGGCGTTCAGGCCGGGCAGATCCTCGCCGCAGCGGTCTTCCTGCCGTTGTCAATCTTGCTGCCAAAAGACGCCTTCGAAAGCTGGGGTTGGCGGATCCCCTTCCTGCTCAGCGCTGTCGTGGTTCTTGCGGGGTTCATCATTCGTCGAAGGGTGGACGAGACGCCGGCATTCCAGGAGGAGGAAGTGCACGGCGAGGTGCCTAAGGCGCCGATCGTGATGGCGGTCAAGGAGAATGGCAGCGACATGCTGCGGGTGATCTGCATGGCGCTGATGAACGTCGTTCCGACCACGGTGACCGTCTTCGGAGCAACCTTTGCGACCAATGCTGCTTATGGAATCGGGTTGCGGACGTCCGACTACCTTTGGATCGGGGTGGCGGGGAACACCGTCGCGGTGATCCTCATCCCGTTCGTGGGCAACCTCTCCGATCGGATCGGCCGGCGTCCGGTCATCATCGTCGGCTGTCTTGGGGCTGGAATCCTCGGATACCCGTATCTGTATGCGGTGAGCCACGGGAATCTCACGATGGCATTCATTATCGCCATCCTGATGTGGGGGATCGTCTACCAGGGCTACAACGCGGTCTTCCCGTCCTTCTACCCGGAACTGTTCCCGACCAAGACGCGGGTCTCGGGGTTCGCCGTGTCGCAGAACATCGGCACCTTGATCACCGCGTTCCTGCCCGCGATCTACGCGCTGCTCGCCGGCCCGGCGCCGGGCGCGTGCGTGGAGAGCAAGAAGTTCATGCCGGACACGATCCTGCCGTCGGGCGAGACCTGCCGGGCGGCGGCCGACGCTGCCGAAACCCGGGTCATCCTGGTCGTCGGCACCTTCACGATCGTGTTGGCAGCAATCGCCGCACTGGCGGCGTACACCGCCCGCGAAACATCCAGGATTCACATGAACGATCTAGGCAAAAAGGATGCCGTACCCGTTCCGAAAGAGGAATACGAGCGAATGCGGACCGAGGCAAGGGCACTTACATCGAGCTAAGCGTCGCCGCAGTATCAGTCCTCGGTAATGCCGACAGGAAGTTGTCATGACGTCCGTCACGGTGATGAACGGCCCCAACCTGAATCTGCTCGGCACCCGTAAACCAGAGGTGTACGGGTCCACGACACTCGCCGACGTCGAGCGGATGTGCCAAGGGGATGCCGAGAAGCTCGGCCTGGATTTGATCTTCCTACAGTCGAACTATGAAGGCCAATTGGTGGATTGGATCCACGAGACCGGTGCGGCCGTCAAGGCGGGCGGCTCGATCGGCGCGGTCTATAACCCTGGTGCGCACACCCACTACTCGTACGCGATCCGCGACGCGATCGAGGCTGCCACGCTGCCCGTGGTGGAACTGCACATCTCGAATGTTCATGCGAGGGAGGAGTTTCGGCATCACTCGGTGGTCTCACCGCTCGCGCGTGGAATCATCGTCGGATTCGGTGTGCAGGGCTATTCGATGGCGATCAACGGCCTCTACAAGTTGTCGCAGCGTGCGGGGTAGTGGTATTCGTTACGCGGCGAACACCTCGATGGTGCCCAGTCCGTCGAACTCGGCGGTGATCACGATAATCCACCCGGCTTTGAGGGCTGCACCGCGCTCGCCCAGCTGATTCGCCAGCCAGGCCACCGATGCGGCCGGATGTCCCATGGCCGCCGCGCCGCGGCCGTCGCAGTCACGCCGCCGTCTTCACCTGATCGCCTGCGCCAGGTGGTTGCCGGCTCGCCACTTCGGCGAGTGATCGTGATTCCCACCCAATTTGAGGTGCGGGAATCGACGGGGCCAGTCGGCTCCTGAGATTAGATGGATGCAAGGACGCGAGCTGTGTCCGCTGTCGCCCGCGCGGCGACGTCCACGTCGCGGGCCACTCGTCGGAGATCACCTCTACCGCGATGACATATCGATGATCGTCAGGAGGCGCGACCGTGTCGGTCCCACGCGGAGTGGCCCTGTTGGTCGCGGGCGCGTTCTTCATGGAGATCCTGGACGCCACCATCATCACCCCGGCCATCCCGCTCATCTCTGCGTCGTTCGGGGTGGACGCTGTCGATGTCAACATCGCAATCTCCGCTTATCTGGTGACCGTCGCGGTCCTCATTCCGGTGAGTGGGTGGATGGCCGACCGGTTCGGGACCCGCCGGGTCTTCATCGCGGCGATCGCGGTGTTCACCCTTGCATCAGTCGGATGCGCGGCAAGCGTGTCGCTGCCGATGCTCGTCGCGATGCGCGTTGTGCAAGGAATCGGCGGCGCCTTGATGGTGCCCGTGGGTCGCCTCCTCGTGTTGCGGTCAAGTGAGAAGGGCGACCTGGTAAAGGCTATCGCGTGGCTGACCTGGCCGGCCCTCGCAGCTCCTGTGGTCGCCCCGATTCTTGGCGGTGCCGTTGCCACCGTGGCCTCCTGGCGGTGGATCTTCATCGTCAACATCCCGCTCGGCATTATCGGATTCTTGTTGTCGTTGAGGCTGATCCGCGGCGGAGGCGTCTCCAGCCCGGCGCCGCTGGACTGGCGCGGGCTGGCAGTAATGGGAGCAGGCATCGCGGCAGCGCTGATCGCGTTGGAAAGCATCCGGGTGGAGGGCACGAACTGGCTGCACGTCGCAGTCGGTGGTGGGGTCGCGGTCGTGCTGCTGGTCACCGCGGTGTGGCATCTGTTGCGGTATCGCTACCCGTTAATTGAGTTGCGGGTGCTGCGGGTGCATACGTTGCGAATCACCGCGTCCGCGGGATCGCTGTACCGACTGGTCATCACCGCCGTGCCCTTCCTGCTTCCGCTGCAGTTCCAGCTGGCGTTCGGCTGGACACCGCTGGCCGCCGGACTGCTAGTGGCAGTGCTGTTCATGGGCAACATTGCGATCAAGCCTGCCACGACGCCGTTGATGCGGCGGTGGGGGATACGCAGGGTGCTTTTGGTAAACGGCGTCTTGTCGGTGCTCTGCTTCGGGCTGCTGGCCTGCCTGAGCGCGGATGTACCCGTGGCATTGATCGCCTGCGTCCTGTTTGTCAGTGGGGCATTGCGTTCGGTCGGGTTCACCGCCTACAACACCCTGGCATTCTCCGACGTCGACCATGCTGACCTCACACACGCCAACACCCTCAACGCGGCGGTGCAGGAACTCGCCGCCGGACTCGGGATCGCGGTGGGTGCCCTCCTGCTCGGCATGTTCACACCGGGCAGTCACGCCGAGGGACGGGCATACTCGTGGACCTATCTCGCACTGGGCCTGCTGATGATGCTCACCATCGTCGAAACCCTGCGGCTGCCAAAGGATGCCGGCGCAGCGGTCACGCGGTAACTCACATGTTTCAGGCGCCAGGTTGCCGCCGGCGGCGCGCCCGCGCCGCGTCTTCACCTGACCGCTTGGGCCAGCACCTGGCGCAGCGGCCGAGGCACGATGCCCATTTCCGCGTCGAGTCGGCGAGCCTTGCGCCGGGTGACGACGATGCCCACGATCGCCAACGCCCACACCGGATACATGACGAGCCAGGCCATCCTGAACGCCTCGGGCGTGAAGCCGCCGGCGGCTGTCATCACGGCGCCCATGGCCGCGAGCACGAACAGGGTGGCCAGGAACCCTCCGAGATTCGCGATGGACTGCGCGACACCGATATTTAGACGCGGATTCGACGTCCGCGCGATGTCCAGACCCACCACGGAGCCGGGGCCGCCTGCAGCCAAGATGACGACCAGCACGATCAGCAGCCACAGCGGAGCAGGCCCGGGTAGCGCCAGTATCAGCGTCCATATCGCGATGTCGGCCGCGACAACGCCGAGGATCAACCACGATCTGTGCAGGGGGTGGCGTGCGGTGAGCACGCCGATCACCGGTCCGATGACAACCGAGCTCAGCACAAACGCCATGATGAGCAGGCTGGCTGTCGATTCCGAAAGATGTTGGGCGGAAATCAGATAGGGCAATCCCCACAGCAGCGCGAAGACCATCATCGGGAACTGTGTGGCCATATGGCCGAAGAACCCCAGGCGCGTCCCTGGGCGCGCCCACACCTCTTTGAGGGCAATGCCGACGTCACGGGCCGACGCGATGGGAGTCGGCACCCAGGATCCGGGCGGACCGTTGCGCACGACCGCGAATGCCAGCACTCCCATCAGCGCACTGGCGGCGGCGACGCTGGTGAATGCGGTCGACCATCCGCTGTGGCGGAGCAATGCGACGAACGGCACTGCGGACAGAATCTGTCCCAGTTGACCGACGATTGTCGTCAGCTGGGTCATCACCGGCACCCGTCGTGGAGAAAACCATCGTGGGATGAGCGCCAACGTCGCCGCGAAGACCACCGCATCGCCGGTCCCGACCAGAACTCGTGCCGCAGCGGCGACGGGCATGGATGTCGCGTGGGCCAGAAGGATCTGCCCGCTGGCGAGCAGGACCGCGTTGGCGACGAGCATCGCTCGTGGCCCGAAACGGTCCACCATCAATCCAGCCGGGATCTGCGCCAGGGAGAACACCGCCACCTGGATGAACACGAAGGCGGCCAGAGTGCCCGGGTTGAGCCCGAACCGATCGGCGGCGTCCAGGCCCGCAGCGGCGAGGGTGGTCCGCTGCATGACCGTCAGGATGTAGGCGGCCACGCCTACCGTCCAGATCAGCCAGGCGGTCGGTTTCACGGTGATGCTCGCTTTCCTCGAGATTCGGCAACTACGGCAATAGCTTGCCACAGATGGCAAAATCTGGCAAAATTTGGCAACGTGAACGATCCTGGCGCAGCCAAATCGCGGACGGTGACGCTTCAGGATGTCGCCAGGGAAGCCGACGTCGCCGTTTCGACGGTGTCGCGTGCGCTGTCGAATCCCGACCGCGTCAGCGGCGCCATGCGGGAGCGGATCCAGGAAGTCGCCCGGCGCCTTGGATATCCATCAGCTCGGATACCGGTGCGTGACTCCCTGCTGGCACTCATGGTCAGCGGCATCGGTAATCCGTACAACGCCGCGTTAATCCGCGGGGTGGAGTCTCAGGCGCGCGCGGCAGGCGCGTCTCTGGTCGTCGGCGACATCGCCGATGGACCTGAGGTCGAACTCGCCCATATCGAGCGGCTGAACGATCGTGGCGTCGACGGTATCGTCCTCGCGTCCAGCCTTCTCCCGGAGGAAGAACTGAGTGCGGTCGTTGACCGGGCCGATGTTGTGCTGTTCAACCGGCAGGTCCCCGGATTCGCCAGCGTCCTCACCGATTCGCGCGACGGTAGCCGGCAGATCGTCGAGCATCTGGCCGCACTCGGCCACCGTTCGATCGCGTATCTGTCCGGGCCACCCGCCCTGTGGACCGACACGCAACGGTGGGTCACGCTGTCCGAAAACGCCGCGCGATTGGGCCTCGAGATCGTCCGTCTCGGCCCGTTCATGCCAACACTCGACCAGGGCTCCGCGGCCGCCGATGTCGGACTCGGCAGCGGTGCCACCGCGCTTGTGGCGTTCAACGACTTGCTCGCCATCGGAATCCTCGAGCGGTTGCGGCGGAGAAAGGTCGACGTGCCGGGCGCGATCAGTGTCGTGGGCCACGACGACATCTTCGGCGCCGATTTCTGCCAGCCGTCGTTGACGACTGTCCACAGCGACGTCGAGCACGCAGGCCGAACGCTGGTCGACCTGGTCCGGGGTCGCATCGTGAGTCGAGCGGACACCCCGATCGTGATCCCGACCCAACTCGTGGTGCGGGAATCGACAGGGGCCCGGCCGGGCGGCGCACGATGAGCCAAGTTCGGATCGCGGTGGCCGGCGCCGGCCTGATCGGCAAGCGACACATCGAGGAAATCGACGCCAGCGACTCGGCCGTGCTGGCGTCCATCGTGGACCCCGGGCCGGCCGGCCCGGAACTTGCCCGGACGTACGGTGTTTCGCTGTACGCGTCCCTCGCCGAGCTGTTCGCAAAGGACAAACCGGACGGCATCATCCTGGCCACGCCGAACCAGATGCACGTGGCCGGTGGTCTCGAGTGCGTCGCGGCGGGGGTACCCGTGATCGTCGAGAAACCCATCGGGGACAACGTCACTTCTGCCACCCGTCTCGTCGAGGCAGGCGAAGAGGCAGGGGTTCCGGTACTGACCGGCCACCACCGCAACTACAGCCCGATCATGACCAAGGCGCGTGAGATCGTCGAAAGTGGCGTTCTGGGAACGCTTGTCGGCGTCTCGGGCACCGCCTTGTTCTACAAGCCGGACGACTACTTCGACGTTGGCGGAGGATGGCGGCGCGAGCCCGGAGGCGGGCCGATCCTGCTGAACCTGACCCATGAGGTGAACAACCTGCTGTCGTTGATCGGCGACATCGACACCGTGATGGCGTTGACGTCCAATTCAACTCGAGGTTTTCCCGTCGAGGACACCGCGGCGATGATCTTCCGCTTCGCCAACGGTGCGCTCGGCACCTTCCTGCTCTCCGACACTGCGGGGTCGGCACGCAGTTGGGAGCAGACCTCCCAAGAGAACACCCGCTACTCCAGCTATGACGACGAGGACGCGTATCACATCGCCGGAACGCAGGGTTCGCTGTCGGTGCCGACGATGCGCTTGAAGATCTTCGAGGGTGAGCGGTCATGGTGGGCGCCGTTCGCCACATCAACCGAGAGCGTGGAGCGCAGCGATCCTCTGGCTCGCCAGGTGAAGCATTTCGCCGACGTCATCCTCGGCGAGGCCGAGCCGATATGTAGCGGCCGGGACGGTCTCAAGACCATGCAGGTGGTCGATGCCGTCGTGGAGTCGGCCCGCACCGGCAGGCCCGTCCACATCGTCAGCTGAAGCCGAAGAGCCGCATAGGGGTGTCCCACAATACTTTTCGACGGTCGCCGGGATCGGGTATCAGGCGCTCGACAAGGGCGAGCACCAGTCCGTAGTCGATCCGCTCGGGCGCGCGCAGAAACGGCCAGTCCGATCCCCACATGCACCGGTCGGGAGTGAACGCGTCGAGCAGCGCCTGCACGAACGGCCAGGAATCCCGCCATGGGTACGTCTCCGCCGAACATTTCACCAAGCCGGAGATCTTGACGAAGTATCGGCCACTCGATGCCAGGTCGAGCAAGCGCCGAAACCCCGGCTGACTCAATCCGGCCGTGGGATCGGGTCGCCCGCAATGATCGATTAGGACGCGCACCCCGGAGGGCTCCAGCATCGGCGCCATCTCGACGAGTCGGTCTCCGTCCACCTGAACGTCGGCGAACATGTCCAGCTGCTGCAAGCTCGTGCAGTAGCGCCGCGGTGTCACCGAAGTGACCGACGCCGAGCAGTGCGGCCTGCATCGTGATGCCCACGACGCCGCGATCCCTCAGCCGCTCCAGTTCGGAGCGGCTGGTGTTGTTGTCGACCACAGCGACACCCTTGAACCGGCCATTGCCCCGAGCCAGGAAGTCCAGTAGGCATCGGTTGTCGGTGCCGTAGCCCGAATTGGGTCCGACTACCAACGCATGTCGGCAGCCGTAGGCATCGAACAACCCGGCGAGTTGGTGTGCTGTGCCCTGCTCGTTGGCTACCGGGTGATACCAGGCGTCGGGCGCATATCCGAAATGTGCGGGGTCAAGAAGGTGGTTGTGACAATCGATCTTGGGTTCGTCGTAGATCGTCACCCTGTCAGTCTCTGACAGGGTGACGACGGAAACCGAACGCGCGAATTCCGATCCCGCTGAACGGAAGCGAATCGTCAGGCTATTGCCTAGCCATCACCGTGCGGCGAGTCTTCGAGAATGAGGTCGATCGCAATAGTGGCGACGGACGCCCCCGAACGCTACGCGAAGCAACTGCTTGCCCACCTCGGCCGCAAGAACACCGTCGAGACGGTCGCCGGCGAGCGGCAGGGCGGACGGCTGGTGTTTGACTACGGCACCGCGACAGTCCGGCCGGAGGACAACCGCCTTGTGCTCGAAGCGGCCGCCGAGGACGTCGAGTCGCTCGCTCACGTCGAAGACGTGCTGGGCCGTCACCTGGAGCGTTTCGGCGCCAAACGCGAACTGGTAGTGACCTGGCGGCGCGGCGACCCCGACAGTGTCGGCGGCTGAGCTCTCAGCCGTCCTCGCGGCTCTGCGCGAAGAAGAAGCGGACCATTTCGGCGGACGCATCGGGGCCTGACGCGTCGGTGTAGGACCCGGCGGGGCTTCCGCCGTACCAGGCATGCCCACCGCCGTGCACAGTCCAGGACTCAGCGAGAACGACCCCGTCGACGTCAGTGTGCACGGTCTGGGTGCAGGCGCGGCCGGTGATCCGCTTATCGAGATGGGTCGTGTCCGACACCGAGGAGTCGCCCGCGGCCAGCCGGGCGGCAACGAGGTTCCTGGCGTTCACCGGCGCGACAATGTCGTCACGGTCGCCGTGGAACACGATCAACGGCACATTGCCGCCCGGTGGCGGTGAGCCGCCGGTTCGCATGGCAATGAACGCCGCCGCGACGTCACGCGCAGCGCGGTAGGCGATTCCGGAATGCACTCCGACCCCCGCGTAGAGCTCCGGGTAGGTCGCGGCCATCACCGCCGCCATGGCGCCGCCGGCGGAAAGTCCTGCGACATACACTCGGGCGGTGTCGATCTCGTGGTCGGCGATGATCTGACGCGTGATGCCGGCGATGATCGCCGGCTCGCCGGCCCCTGCCCGCTGGTCGGCGGGGGAGAACCAGTTCCAGTAGCCGCCGCTGTTGGCCCTTGCGGACTGCTGCGGGTACGCGACGAGGAACGTGTGCTGCTCAGCGAGGTCATTCATTCGGGTGCCTGCAGCGAAATCGGTGGCGTCCTGCCTTCCGCCGTGCAGCATGACAATGAGGGGCACGGGCGCACCGGTGTAGCCGGTGGGGATATACAGGTCATAGCTTCTGGTCCCCGCTGGTTCGGAGTGGTTCAAGTGGCGGATCTCACCGCCGGCCGCGGCGGCCGCCGCGGCCGCGCCCGGTTTGGAGGTCAGCGCTGGCCGCAGCGTGTCAAACAGCCGGCCGGCACGGCGCGGAGTAGCGCCATTGGGCGGGCGACATCACGTGGCCGCCGCGCTGCAGAACGGCGAACGCCTCAGTCAGCTGTCCTGCGCGGGTGAGTCTGAGTGCTTCGGACATACCGGTGCCGCGGTGGTCGTCGTCCATGGGAGCCCCTCAGGGTGAGATGTTGACATCGACCGGTCGGTCGGCGCCTTTGCGCTCAGGTGGTGGTGCGGGCGGCGAGGGCGGCCTTCACCGTTTTCGGCGCCCGGAAGGCGCCGAGGACCTCGACCGAGGAGATCGTCGCCAGCGCGAGATCGGCACTCACGTCGTTGGCGATAGTCGCCAGCCCGAGGACATGTAGCTCAATGGTCTGCCCCGCGTCGCGGAGTTTCTCGAGGTCACGGCGGCTGAGATGCTGTGTGCCCAGTGTCAGCGCTCGCCGCGCCACCGTATTCTTTACCGCGTCCGCCCGGTTTTCGAGCTGACGCCGGATCGCTGTGCGGATGAAGTCAGTGCGGTTCGCGTAAAAGCCTTCGTCGACGAGTAGATCGATCTGGCCGAGGTCGACCAGACCCACGTTGATGGTGATCTTCTCGCTCTTGTCAATCTCCGCCATAGCTGCTCCGACCATCCAACGACCATCCTATCACCATCTGGTGGGATGGTGGGACGATCGCGCCGGGGGAGTCCAACGAGCTCGCATCGACAATGCGGCGGTGCAGCTGGCCGCTCTGCGCCCCGCTCGCCTCGGTACCGTACGACCGTGAGCATCGATCGACACCTCCTACTCCTCAACGGGCCGAATCCGAAAGCTGTGGCGGTCCGGCACGTGTCCCGAGGCGGCCGGTCGTGATCGTTCCCGCACCGACCACCGTGCGCCAGGCCGCCGTCGTCGTCGCACTCGAGGGCGCCGCGCTGGTCGTGATCGCGCTGACGATTGTTGTGCGTCACCTCGGCGGCGTCGAGGACCAGCCGTGGCTCAGCGGGTACGGCACGGCGGGGTGGTTCGCGATCATGGGTGCCGGGGTGCTCGCGGCGGGCTGGGCGTTGTGGACCGGCAGGCGGTGGGGCCGCGGCATCGCGGTCTTCGCGCAACTGCTGCTTTTGCCGGTGGCCTGGTACATGGGCGTCGGGTCTCACCAGTGGCTCTACGCCGTCCCGGTGGCGCTGGTGGCGTTGGCCGCCCTGGCTCTGCTGTTCAGCCCGTCGACGCTGCAGTGGCTGGGCGCTCAGGACTCGTCGGCCAGCGCCGACAACTCCGGCCCGGACACCCGGTAGGTGATCCACTCGTTCTGCGGCTTGCCGCCGACGGCGTCGTACAGCGAGATCGCGTTGACGTTCCAGTCGAGCACCGCCCACGACAGCCTCGTGTAGCCGCCGGCGACGCATTCGCGGGCCAGCGCCGCCAGCATCTTGCGGGCCAGCCCGCGCCTGCGGAACTGCGGACGCACGAACAGGTCCTCCAGATAGATGCCCGCCACGCCGTCCCAGGTGGAGAAGTTGCGAAACCACAGCGCGGCCGGCGGCCGGCGTGCCGTCCACCTCGGCGATGTGACCGTGCACCGTCGGTCGATCGCCGAAAAGCGCTTGGCGCAACTGGATTTCGGTGACGGTGCATTCGTCGGCGGCATGCTCGAACTCGGCGAGCTCGTGGATCATCGCCGTCAGTTCGGTCTCGTCGCCGGGCCGGACGAGGCGGATGAGCTCGGTCACGGCTCGACGCCGAGGGCCGCGAACATCGTCTTGAATTTCGTTGTGGTCTCGTCGACTTCGTCGTCCGGTTCGGATTCCGCGACGATGCCGCCGCCCGCGTAGGCGTACGCGGTACGACGATCGGCGGACAACTGTGCGCAGCGGATGGACACCACCCAGCGGCCGTCGCCCCGCTGATCGCACCAGCCCACCGCGCCCGCGTAGAAGCCGCGGTCGCCCTCGAGTTCGGTGATCATGTCGGAAGCGGCGTCGGTCGGCACTCCGCCGACCGCAGGGGTCGGATGCAGTGCCACCGCCAAATCCAATGCGGTAGTGGACTTTTCGCGTAGGCGCCCACTGATCGGGGTGTAGAGGTGCCACACGGCGGCGGTCTTGTTCAGCTTCGGCTCGGCCGAGATCTCCAGCTCGGCGCACAGCGGGTCCAGCGCCGCTCGCACCGCGTCGACGACCAGCTGGTGTTCGTGTCGGTTCTTCGCGGATGACGCCAACGCCGCGCCGCTGGCCTCGTCGGCGGCGGAGTCGGGCAGTCGCGGGGCCGAGCCGGCGAACGGCGCACAGATCACGCGGTCGCCCTGGCGCGCCACCAGCAGCTCCGGGCTGGCGCCGACGAGCGCGGTCCCCGAGTACCCGCCGCCGGCCGCGGTCAGGTCGGCGAGAAACGCATTGGCCGCGGGGTCCTGGGCGACGAGGCGGTCCACGATGGTGCGTGCATCCAGCGGGCCGTCCGCGACCAGCCGCAGCGCGCGGGCGAGCACCACCTTGTGCAGCCCGCTCACCGGATCCCGCAGGCGGGCCAACGCAGTGGCGATGCGGGCGCGGTGTTCGTCCGGCTCCGGCAGGGTCTCCGCGATCTGCACCGACGGAAGCGTGCGCAACGGCCACTGCGGCAACGCGTCGAGGAATTGAACCGACTGCGGCCGGATGAGCGCGGCGGGCTTGGACATGTCAAACGGCAAGGCGCCCAGAATGATCGGCGCACTGTGCGACGCCAGTGCCGCCCTGGCGTCGGCCACTTTCGGAAATGCGGTGTGCACACCGTCGGCGACGACGGCGCCGCCACTCGAGGCGAGGACGAAGGACGGTTCGCGGGTCATGCCGGCAGGCACGGGTGGCGATGGCCCGTCAGTCCCAGTGCGCTGATCTGGCGCACGCCATGCTCGTGTCCGCACACCGCGATCGACGCGGCCACCATCGCGAACCTGATGCCTTCGGAGATCTGGAGTTCCACCCAGCGGGTCAGCACCGCGCGGGAGAAGTGGCCGTGACCGACGAACAGCACGTCGCGCGATGTCCATGTGTTCCAGCGCGTACGCGATGGCGCGGTCGGCCCGGTCGCTGACCTGCTGCGGGGATTCACCGCCCGGGCATCCGTGTGTCCACACCAGCCAGTCGGGCACGGTCTGTCGGATCTCCGGGGTGGTCAGGCCCTCGTAGTCGCCGTAATCCCATTCGGCCAGAAGGGGAGACACCTCGTCGACCGTCAGTCCGGCAAGCTCGGCGGTGACCATCGCACGCTGCCGGGGGCTGGTGACCACCAACGGATTGTCGAGGCTCAGCACCGCCAACGCGTCGGCGGCCAGCTTGGCCTGTTCGCGACCCGTTTCGGTGAGGTCGAGTTCGGTGCGGCCGGTATGCCGGCCCGAGCGTGACCACTCCGTCTCGCCATGGCGAAGCAGTAGCAGCCGATGCTGCTCGACACTCACTCTGGCGATTCTGCCCCACGTCCGGCCATGGTGTTCGTGCACGTGCCAGGATGAACGCGTGACGCGGGTACTTGCGGTCGCCAATCAAAAGGGTGGGGTCGCCAAGACGACGACGGTGGCGTCGTTGGGTGCGGCGATGGTGGAGAAGGGTCGGCGGGTGCTGCTCGTCGACCTCGATCCGCAAGGGTGTTTGACGTTCTCGCTGGGCCAGGACCCCGACAAGCTGCCGACGTCGATCCACGAGGTTCTGCTCGGAGAGGTCGAACCGGATGCGGCGCTGGTCGACACGGCGGAGGGCATGACGCTGCTGCCCGCCAACATCGACCTGGCCGGGGCCGAGGCGATGTTGTTGATGCGGGCGGGCCGCGAATACGCGCTCAAGCGCGCGCTGGCCAAGGTCCGCGACCGGTTCGACGTCGTGATCATCGACTGCCCGCCCTCGCTCGGCGTGCTCACGCTCAACGGCCTGACGGCGGCCGACGACGTGATCGTGCCGCTGCAGTGCGAGACGTTGGCGCACCGCGGCGTCGGCCAGTTCCTGCGCACCATCAACGACGTCCAGCAGATCACCAACGGCGACCTGACGCTGCTCGGCGCACTGCCGACGCTGTACGACTCGCGCACCACCCACAGCCGCGACGTGCTGCTCGACGTCGCCGACCGCTACGACCTGCCGGTGCTGGCACCGCCGATTCCGCGCACCGTGCGGTTCGCCGAGGCCACGCGCGTCGGGTGCGTCGGTGCTGGCCGGTCGCAAGAACAAGGGCGCGGCTGCCTACCGCGAGCTGGCGAATGCGTTGCTCAAGCACTGGAAGAGCGGCAAGACGCTGGCGACCTACACGCCCGACTGCGATCTAGCCGCGAGCGATTGGCGACTCAACCGCCGAGCGCGACCAGTTCGTCGCCGCGCTGCTCGAGCACCGTCGAGCCGGCCACCGCGGGCACCACCGGAGACGAGTTCGGCGGTCGCTGCACCGGGATGTGGCGGTCGCCCTTACCGCTGGCCGCGTCGAACACGTCGTACCCGCCGGTGACCGGGACGAGCAGCCGTCCGGCCATCACCGTCGCGGGTCCCAGCGGGATGTTCGCGCCCGCCGGGGCGACGGTGTACTTGTACTGGAGTCCGTTGGCGGAGAACACCATTACGCTGTCGCCGGTCCACCACGTGATCAGGTCCCCGGCGCGCGACATCGTCGCGTCCGCGGACGCCGGCTTGGCCAGTGCGGTGCTCGCGATCGTCGCACCGGTTTCGTCGACGATGTTCACAGTCGGCTTCGGCGTCGGCACGTAGACCGCGGTCGTGGTGTCGGAGACGGCCACCACCTGGGCGTCGGACTCGCCGCTCACGCCGGGCTGCGGCACGTACTTCAGTTCGGGGGTGTCCTCGTCGTCGGCCGGCCGCAACAGCGTCAGCCGCAGGTCGGGCTGATTCGGGCAGGACTCGAGCACCGAGACGGCGGCCGAGCTGGCGGCCGCCGACACCAGCCGGCACAGCGGCGATGCGGGAGTGCCGGGCTTGATCTTGGCGTCGAGGGAGCCGTAGCTGAGCATCCGGACCATGTCGGACCGCCACAGCTCGAGCCGGCTGTCCCCGGCCGACAGCACGGTGGTGCCGTCCGACGACAGCGTCACCTCGGGGTCGGCGTAGGCGGTGCGGGCCGGGCCACGCTGGCCCGTCTTGGCGTCGATCGTGCTGACCTGCCCGCAGCCGCGGGTGTCGGGGTAGACCGCGACGGCGTACTGGTACACCCAGCTGACCCCGCACAGGTCGAGGTCCCGCGAATAGCTCCACAGGGCGCTGCCCGAGGCCGGGTCACGGCCCTCGACGCTGTGGCCGTCACCGGTGACCACGCTGGCCGCGACCACCAGCGGCGCCGTGGTCTTCGGGCTGGCCGCGGTCCACAACTGCCGCAGCGACGAAGGCACGGCCTTGGCGGTGATCAGGCTCGGAACCGGAGTCGCAGCGGGCCGGCTGATCGTGGCCCGCGCGTCGCTGGTCCACCAGACCAGCGCGGCCGTGACGACGACGACCGCGGCGATCGCGACTGCCGCCACCACATCGGCGCGCGTGCGGCGTTCGGGTTTGACCATCGGGCGCGGCGGCGGCTAGCCGGCGCTTGCCGCGGCCTTGCGCGGGCGGCGGCGACGCCTACGCCGCGGTGCACCGTCGGTGGTGTCCTCGGCGTCGGCGGCGGCCTGATCGGTCGACGCCGCCGCGGAGTGTGCGGTGGCCGGCTCGCCGGCGCGGGTGCGCTGACGCGTCCGGTTACGCGTCCGGGCGGGCCGATCGGCGGACTTCTCCGCCGGCGGGCGCTTGGCCTGCGTCTTGCGCGGTTCGCCGATGGTGCCCGTGGCGTCGGCGGGGATGTTCAGCTCTTCGTAGAGGTGCGGCGAGCTGGAGTAGGTCTCGGCAGGATCGGGGGTGTTGAGGCCGAGCGCCTTGTCGATCATCGTCCAGCGGGGCAGCTCGTCCCAGTCGACCAGCGTGACCGCGATGCCGGTCTTGCCCGCGCGGCCGGTGCGGCCGATGCGGTGCACGTAGGCCTGCTCGTCCTCGGGGATCTGGTAGTTGATGACGTGGGTGATGTCGTCGATGTCGATGCCGCGGGCGGCGACGTCGGTGGCGACGAGCACGTCGACCTCGCCGGTGCGGAACGCCTTGAGCGACTTCTCGCGGGCGGCCTGGCCGAGATCGCCGTGCACGGCGCCGACCTTGAACCCGCGCTCGGCGAGTTCGTCGGAGACCTTCTGCGCGGTGCGCTTGGTGCGGGTGAAGATCATCGTCGCGCCGCGGCCGTCGGCCTGCAGGATGCGGGCGACCATCTCGACCTTGTCCAGCGCGTGGGCGCGGTAGGCGAACTGCTCGGTGGTGTCGTGGGTGGCCGCCGAATGCGGGGCCTCGGCCCGGATGTGGGTCGGCTGGTTCATGAACGTGCGCGCCAGCGTGATGATCGGGTCCGGCATGGTCGCCGAGAACAGCATCGCCTGCCGCTCAGTGGGGATCTGCCGCAGGATGCGCTCGATGTCGGGCAGGAAGCCGAGGTCGAGCATCTCGTCGGCCTCGTCGAGCACCAGCATCGACAGCCCGCCGAGCTGCAGGTGACCCTGCTGAGCCAGGTCGAGCAGGCGGCCCGGGGTGCCGACGACGACGTCGACGCCCTTCTGCAGCGCCTCGATCTGCGGCTCGTAGGGCCTGCCGCCGTAGATGGACGTGACGGTCAGCTTGCGCTCGACCTGCGGTGAGGTACTTGGCCGCGGTTGCGAGGTCGCTGTACACCTGCAGGCACAGCTCGCGGGTGGGGACGACGATGAGCGCGCGCGGGATGCCGGACAGCTCCCGTTCGGGGTCGGTGGTGATCCGCTGCAGCAGCGGCACACCGAACGCGAGGGTCTTGCCCATACCGGTGCGGGCCTGGCCGATGAGATCGTCGCCCGCCAGCGCCAGCGGCATGGTCAGTTCTTGGATAGCAAACGGGTGTTCCTTGCCGTCCTCGGACAGTGCCCGCACGATTTCGTCGCGAACTCCGAGTTCAGCAAATGTTGGGTTGAGATGCGTCATACGCGGAGGCTTAGCCTTTCAATTGTCAATCCTCATGGCGTCCACGCGCGCACGAGTTCGACGAAGCTTTGCCGGGGCCCTGCACTGAGGTAGGCGGGCCGACTGCGTGCACGCACATTTCTTAGGTCGTGGCTGGTCATTTCGACCGTCTCGATGCCACTGCCTACCTCCATGATAGCTGGCCGGGTTCGCCCAGAGGTCGTCGCGCCGGTCGACGATTAGAGTTGGGCCATGACTGCCCCCAAGTCTTCGGCGCCGCCGGGTCCTTCCGAGCAGATGACCGACTCGGTGACGTCGGGCGTGTCGGCCGACCATCCCGGTGTCAACGAGCTGTTCGCGCTGCTGGCCTACGGCGAGGTGGCGGCGTTCTATCGGCTCACCGACGAGGCGCGGATGGCGCCCAACCTGCGCGGCCGCATCAACATGGCCAGCATGGCCGCGGCGGAGATGAACCACTACGAGGTGCTCCGGGACGCGTTGGAGCGCAGGGGAGTCGACGTGGTGCCCGCGATGACCAAGTACGCGTCGGCACTGGAGAACTACCACCGGTTGACCACTCCGAGCACGTGGCTGGAAGCGCTCGTCAAGACATATGTCGGCGACGCGCTGGCCGCCGACTTCTATCTCGAGATCGCCACGTCGTTGCCGGTGCAGGTGGCCGACGTGGTGCGTGCGGTGCTCTCGGAAACCGGTCATTCGCAGTTCGTCGTCGCCGAGGTGCAGGCCGCCGTGACGGCGAGCGAGAAACAGCGTCACCGGCTGGCCCTGTGGTCGCGGCGGCTGCTCGGCGAGGCGATCACGCAGGCGCAGTACGTGATGGCCGATCACGACGAACTCGTCGACCTGGTCATGACGAGCGGCGAGGGCCTGACCCAGATGACCGAGTTCTTCGACCGGCTGCAGCGCACCCATGCCTCGCGCATGCAGGAGCTGGGCCTGGCCTGACGGCCGGGTTACTGCGTGCAGGTCGCGATCATCGAGTTGTTGGTCTGGGCGGCGACGAGCGCGCCCGTCGCGTCGGTGATGCTGCAGTTGAGCTGACCGCCCACGCTGGTCGCGGTGACCGACTTGAGCTCGACACCCGGATCGAGCACGACCGTCTTCGACCACGGCAGCGCGACGTTGACGTCGGTCTGCAGCGCGCCCTGCTGATCGGTGTAGATGACGGTGACCAGGTCGATCAGCTGCCGGTTGCCCGTCACGCGGTAGGTGATGGTGCGCGGCGAGGGGGCAGGCGGCGGCGGGGCGGCAACCTCGGCTGTGCGGGCGTCGTCTCGGCGGTCGGGCTCACCGTGGTGACTGTTTCGGGCGGCAGCGCGGGGACCACGGGAGCGGGCGTGGCGGCGGCCGACGGGCGCCGAGGACGCGACCGGACCCGCGGACGTGGTCGGGGCCCCCGACGTCGCGGTGGCCGACACCGAACCGCTGTCACCGCCGCCGAGGATGATGCCCGTCGTGCCGATGGCGATGAACAGGATCGCACCGGCGATCCCGGCGATCCACATCCAGCGGCGGTCGATGCGCGCCTCGTCGTACTCCGGGTATTCGGCGTACTCGCCGTCCTCCGGGTACTCCTGGAGCCCGTCGTAATCGAGTTCGCCAAGGTCGTCGACGGAGCAGGTGTCGATGACGCTCGGTCGGGGTCAGAGAATACGGCGAATGTGCGGTATAAGGCCTGTTCATATGGGATTCCCCGATAGTCTTTGGGCAGTACCCGGCCGATGCTATCGATGCGCAAGTGACGGATGAGGTTTAGCGCCGGGTGTGTTCGGTCACGGTCCGGACTCGGTTCGGTCGCGTTTCGCACGCGGGCTTCGCTGACCGCGAACTCACCACCGCGGCGGCCCCACTGACTCGTCCACTAGCCTTGCCTCAGGTTCTTCGAGCGATGTCGGCAATACGGAAAGGGTTCACAGCGTGGAGGTCAAGATCGGTGTCACGGACAGCCCGCGCGAGCTCGTCTTCAACAGCGCGCAGACACCCACCGAGGTGGAGAAGCTGATCACCGACGCGCTGGGCAAGGACTCGGGCGTGTTGAGCCTGACCGACGAGAAGGGCCGGCGCTTCCTGGTCCAGACGTCGAAGATCACCTATGTCGAGATCGGCGCCGCGGACACGCGACGCGTCGGCTTCGGTGTGGTCGGCGCGGAGGCCGTCAAGAACGCGTAAGCGGCACGTGTGACAGGCCGCCCCAGGCGAACAGCACCGTGCCTTCCACGGCGTCGTCCTTGGAGATCGGCCGATCGTTGTTCAGCCAGTACCGCGCCGAGTCGACGCTGATGGCCACCAGGCCGACCGCGATCATCCTGGCGCGGTGCGCCTCCAGCCCGGAATCGCGGCTGATCAGGTCGAACACCGCGTCGGTGCACGATTCGGTGGCCACCTTGACCGACGCGGCGACCTGAGGCTCGGTCACATAGTCGTTCTCGAAGATCAGCCGGTAGCCCTGGCCGTCGTGCTCGATGAAGTCGAAGAACGCCTGACCGCGGCGCGCAGCCGCTGCCGGTTGTCGGTGGTGGTGCGCAGCGCCTGACGCACACCGGACACCAGGTTCTCGACGTGGCGTTGCAGCACCGCCAGGTACAGCTCCAGCTTCGACGAGAAGTGTTGATAGAGAACGGGTTTGCTCACACCGGCCCGATCGGCGATCTCGTCCATACCCGCGGCGTGATAGCCGCGATCGACGAAAACCTCGCTGGCAGCGACGAGTAACTGTCCGCGCCGCTCATCGCGAGGTAGCCGGTTGCCGCGTCGGCTCCCGCCTTCGCCGCTGCCCGGCTGCGCGCCCCGCCTCGCGGCGGTGTTGGCGAGATCGCTCATTGGTTCCTTCATCTGGCTGGTATCGCAACGAGATTACTACCGTTGGCAAAGCCGTGTACGTAAGGCGCTGCGCCGCACGCGGTGGCGCGCCGGAGGCATCAGCGCTCTGGCCTGTGCCATCCTGTGTCGGTGACCTACGACTCGGAGCGTCGCGGGGGAGGCGTGCCTGCGCTGCGCAACGAGTGGCGCGAGCCGCTGCGCGCGCAGCGCGACCCGCTGGCGGAGGACTCCGGCCGGGCCAGGTCCAATCGTGACGAGCATCGCAATGCCCGCAAGCAGAGCAAGCTCGGCCGCTTCGTGCGCACCTACGGTTGGCGGGCCTACGCGTTGCCCATGCTGGTCGTCTGGACGGCCGTCGCCCTCTACGTGACGTTCAACGGCACCACCGAGCCCGAGTCCGACGAGCCGGAGGGTCCGGTGCAGGGCCCGCCGACGATCGGAGTGGCCAGCACCGCGATCATCGGTGCCCCGCCCAAGGGGTTGACCCAGTTCGACGCGAACCTGCCGACCGGGATCCTGCCCGACGGCGGTCCGTTCACCGAGGCCGGCGCCAAGACGTGGCACATCGTGCCGGGCGCCGCGCCCCAGGTCGGTGAGGGCTCCGCGAAGGTCTTCACCTACACCGTCGAGATCGAGGACGGCATCGACACCACGACGTTCGGCGGTGACGACGGGTTCGCCCGGATGGTCAGCGAGACGCTGGCCAATCCGAAGAGCTGGACACACAATCCGCAGTTCGCGTTCACCCGCATCGACGGGACTGCTCCAGGCGAACCCGACTTTCGGATCTCGCTGAGCACGCCGATGACGGTCCGGGAGGGCTGCGGCTACGACATTCCGCTCGAGGCGTCGTGCTACAACCCCGTCTACACCGACGGGCAGCCGCGCGTGTTCATCAACGAGGCGCGCTGGGTGCGCGGCGCGGTGCCGTTCCAGGGCGACGTCGGCTCCTACCGGCAGTACCTGATCAACCATGAGGTCGGCCATGCGATCGGCTATCAGCGCCACGAGCAGTGCGCGGTCAACGGCGAGCTGGCGCCGATCATGATGCAGCAGACGTTCTCCACCAACAACAACGACGCGGCCCGCTTCGACCCGGACACGGTCAAACCCGACGGCAAGGCCTGCCGGTTCAATCCCTGGCCCTATCCGATCGCCTGAACCCGCGGGAAGCACCCGGGTCCCGGTGCTGTTGATTGCAGTACCTATGCACAACTGATGTGATGGTCAATAGACGTCGATCAAGGAGAAACACGGTGTCGACACCGTTGCCGCCGCTGGTAGAACCGGCCGCCGAGCTGACGCGCGAGGAGGTTGCGCGCTACAGCCGCCACCTCATCATCCCGGACCTCGGTCTTGACGGGCAGAAACGGCTCAAGAACGCCCGCGTGCTGGTCATCGGGGCGGGCGGGCTGGGCTCACCGACTCTGCTGTACCTGGCCGCCGCCGGAGTGGGGACCATCGGGATCGTCGAGTTCGACGTGGTGGACGAGTCGAACCTGCAGCGCCAGATCATCCACGGTCAGTCGGACATCGGCCGGTCCAAGGCCGAGAGCGCGCGCGACTCCATCCGCGAGATCAACCCGCTGGTTGAGGTGCGGCTGCACGAGGTCCGGCTGGAGCCGGACAACGCGGTGGAGCTGTTCGAGCAGTACGACCTGATCCTGGACGGCACCGACAACTTCGCGACCCGCTACCTGGTCAACGACGCCGCGGTGCTGGCGGGCAAGCCGTACGTCTGGGGCTCGATCTACCGGTTCGAGGGCCAGGTCTCGGTGTTCTGGGAGGATGCACCGGACGGCCTGGGCCTGAACTACCGCGACCTGTATCCCGAGCCGCCGCCGCCGGGCATGGTGCCGTCGTGCGCCGAGGGCGGCGTGCTGGGCATCCTGTGCGCGTCCATCGCGTCGGTGATGGGCACCGAGGCCATCAAGCTGATCACCGGCATCGGCGACCCGCTGCTGGGCAGGCTGATGGTCTACGACGCACTCGACATGACCTACCGCACGATCAAGATCCGCAAGGATCCGGCGACGCCGAAGATCACCGAACTCATCGACTACGAGGAGTTCTGCGGTGTGGTTTCCGACGTCGCAGCCGAGGCGGCGGCCGGCTCCACGATCACCCCGCGCGAGTTGCGCGAGCTGATCGACTCCGGCAAGCCGCTGGCGCTGATCGACGTCCGCGAACCGGTCGAATGGGACATCAACCGCATCACGGGGGCCGAGCTGATCCCCAAGGGCGCGTTCGAAACGGGTGAGGCGCTGGCCAAACTGCAGGTCGACCGCACCCCGGTGTTCTACTGCAAGACCGGCGTGCGGTCGGCCGAGGTCCTGGCCATCGTGAAGAAGGCCGGTTTCTCCGACGCGATGCATGTGCAGGGCGGAATCGTCGCCTGGGGTAAGCAACTCGAACCCGACATGGTGATGTACTAACCCCCCGTTTGCCGGACCTGCGCTTACGCTGAGGTGGTGAGTGTCGAACGGCCGCCGGACCATGTGCTGACGGGGTTCGGATTGACCGGGGTGCAGCCGGTGGCGCTCGGCTCGAGCTGGGAGGGCGGCTGGCGCTGCGGCGAGGTCGTGCTGTCGATGGTCGCCGACCACGCGCGCGCCGCCTGGTCGGCGAAGGTGCGAGAGACGCTGTTCGTCGACGGTGTGCGCCTGGCGCGGCCGGTGCGATCGACCGACGGCCGCTACGTCGTGGCAGGCTGGCGCGCCGACACCTTCGTCGCCGGCACCCCTGAACCGCGTCATGACGAGGTGGTGTCATCCGCGGTGCGATTACACGAGGCGACGGCGAAACTCGAGCGCCCGCGGTTCCTCACGCAGCCGCCGGTGGCGCCGTGGGCCGATGTCGACGTGTTCATCGCCGCCGACCGGGCCGCGTGGGAGGAGCGTCCGCTGCACTCCCTGCCGGCAGGAGCGCGGGTGTCGCCGGGCTCGGCGGACGGGCAGCGGTCGATCGAGCTGATCGGTCAGCTCGCTGCACTGCGTCGGCCGACGAAGAGTCCCAGTCAGCTGGTACACGGCGATCTCTACGGCACAGTGCTTTTCGCGGGGACAGCGGCACCGGGCATCACCGACATCACCCCGTACTGGCGGCCGGGATCGTGGGCGGCGGGGGTGGTGGTCGTCGACGCGTTGTCATGGGGTGATGCCGACGACGGGCTCATCGAGCGCTGGAGCCCGCTGCCGGAGTGGCCGCAGATGTTGTTGCGCGCGTTGATGTTCCGTCTCGCCGTCCACGCGCTGCATCCACGGTCGACGGCCGCGGCGTTCCCAGGCCTGGCGCGGACGGCCGCGTTGGTGCGCCTGATCCTCTAATTGCACGAGCTGGGCCCACGCGCAGCTGGGGAACGCGTAGGTCCCCTGACACGCCCGAAATGGGGTGCTTTCGCGTCTGCTCGCGCGGGCGCAGATCGCGGCTAGAACTCGAACCGAACTTCTGACAGCTGCACCCGGCCGTCCTGCGCCAACACCCCTTCGGCGCGCAGCAGCTCGAGCTGTCGCGTGGTCAAGTGCGGTGCTGGACGGCCCGACGCCCGAATGACCCGGTGCCACGGCAGATCCGACGAATCGGTGCGCATGATCCAGGCGACGATCCGCGGGCTGGACAGCTCCGCCGCCTCAGCGATGTCGCCATACGTCGAGACCCGGCCGGCGGGTATCGAGGCGACGAGCGCGCGCACGGTTTCGACCTGTTCGTCGGTGATCGCCGCCATCGCTATCGCCCGAGATGCTTGCGGATCAGCGCCGCGGTGTCGGCGGGGAGCGACTGGGCGACCATGTGATCGCAGTCGAATTCCACAAGCGTGAAGTCCGGCCCGGAACCTAGCCCGGCGAGCAAGTCATCGGTTACGTATGGCGGGGTGGTTCGGGCGGCCCTGACCAGCGTGGTGGGGATTGTCTTGGGCGGCAACGTGATCGGTCGGGCAAGCTCGCTCCAGTAGGACATCATTGCAGGGATGCTGATGCGCCAGCCGGCGCGGCCGCTGGGCAGATCGACGAGATGCTCGTCGAGTTCGCGGTCCAACTCGTCGGCGTCGACGTCTCCCCATGACCCGTTGGCCTTCTCGGACCGGGCCTCGGCGCGGTCGGTGTAGTCCGGCGAGGCCAACATGTCGTCGGCGATGTCGCTCATCCAGCCACCGTCCAGGCCAACCGCCGGGTCGAGCAACACCAGTGCCGACACCAGATCCGGGCGGGCCGCCGCGAGGCTCAATGCGATCGCACCGCCGAACGAATGCCCGACGACCACCGCGGGTGCGTCGACTAGTGCTGCCAGCGCCACCACGTTGGCGTCGATCGTCCACGGCGCCGCCCACGACGAACGGCCGTGGCCAAGCAGGTCCGGCGCCGCGACGGCGACATCGGCCAGATGTCGGGTGGCCAAGGTCTGCCACCGTTGGCCGTGCCCGGTCAGCCCGTGGATGGCCAGGACGTCGGGTGAGCCGGCAGGGCCGTAGCGGTACACGTGCAGAAGATCGTTCACAGGTGTGATGCTGCCAGCAGCAGCTACGCGTCACTTGTCGGACCCCCGTGGTGTCATTTCGGCATGTCCGCACCGCACACCGATCTGACACCGGCAGCGCTCACCGACCCGGCGATGCGCGGCGCGGTGCGGGTGATCGGCGGCGCAGGCACAGGCAAGAGCACCTTGCTGATCCAGGCCGCCGCTGCGCACATCGCCACGGGCACCGATCCGGAATCGGTTCTCCTGCTGACGGGTTCGGCCCGCCTGGGCACGCAGGCCCGGGCCGCCATCACCTCCGCTTTACTGGAAGCCGGCAACCGCGCCGTCGTCCGCGAACCGTTGGTCCGCACTGTGCATTCGTATGCGTTCGCGATCCTGCGTCTGGCGGCGCAACGCAAGGGTGACCCGCCGCCGCGACTGATCACCAGCGCCGAGCAGGACGGCATCATCCGCGAACTTCTGGCGGGGAACCTCGAGGACGGTGACAGGTCCGCCGTGGCGTGGCCCGCGCAACTGCGGCCCGCGCTGAGTACCGTCGGATTCGCCACCGAGTTGCGCGATCTGCTGGCGCGCTGCACCGAGCGCGGCGTGGATCCTGTTGAGCTGCAACGCATCGGGCAGCGCGCCGACCGGCCGGAGTGGCTGGCCGCGGGCCAGTTCGCCCAGGCCTACGAGCAGATCATGCTGCTGCGTTCCGCGGTCGGAATGGCGGCCCCGCAGGCCACCGTGCCCGCACTGGGCGCCGCCGAACTGGTCGGCGCGGCACTGGAAGCCCTGGCGACGGACGACGATCTGCTGGCGGCCGAGCGCGCGCGGATCAAGGTGCTTCTGGTCGACGACGCGCAGCATCTGGACCCGCAGGCGGCGCGACTCGTCCGCGCGTTGGCGGCGGGTGCCGAACTCACCGTGCTGGCCGGTGATCCGAGCCAGTCGGTATTCGGTTACCGCGGAGCCGATCCCACGCTGCTGCGCGGGGAGGAACCCGCCGTCATCCTGACCGAGTCTCGTCGCTGCGCACCCGCCGTCGCGCGGGCCATCAGCGGCATCGCCCAACGGCTCCCTGGTGCCGACGACACCCGCCGCATCGACGGCGTCGACGGGCAGGCGGGCTCAGTAGCAGTGCGCATCGCCGCGTCGTCGCACGCCGAGTCCGCGCTGATCGCCGATGCGCTGCGCCGCGCGCATCTGGTGGACGGGGTGCCGTGGTCCCAGATGGCGGTCATCGTGCGGTCGGTTCCCCGCCTGGGCGCCACACTCGCTCGCACGCTGGCCACCGCGGGTGTGCCGGTGGACCTGCCGACGCCGACCGCGCCGCTGGCCGACCAGCCTGCGGTTCAGACCCTCTTGACAGTCCTCGCCGCCACGGCACACGAACTCGACGGCACACAGGCACTTTCGTTGCTCACCGGGCCGATCGGCCGGGTCGACCCGGTGTCGCTGCGGCAGTTGCGGCGCGCACTGCGACGCGCTGACGGCGGGCAGCCGCCCCGCGAGCTCGGCGACCTGCTGATCGACGCGCTGAGGCGGGAACCACGGGGGCTTGCCCCCGAGCAGGCTCGCCCGCTCAAGCGGGTCCGCGCCGTGCTGGCCGCCGCGAAGCGCACCGCCGCCGACGGTGGCGACCCGCGCTACACACTGTGGCAAGCGTGGCACCGGTCCGGCCTGCAACGGCGCTGGCTCGCGGCCAGTGAACGCGGTGGCGCCGCGGGCGCCCAGGCCGACCGTGACCTCGACGCGGTCACCGCACTGTTCGACGTCGCCGAGCAGTATGTGAGCCGCACCCCAGCTGCGTCGCTGCGCGGTCTCCTCGATCATGTCACCGCACTCGGCCTGCCCTCGGCTTCCCGCGATGACCGTCCGTCCTCGGAGGCGGTGAGGGTGCTGAGCGCGCACGCGGCGCTCGGCGGTGAATGGGAATTCGTCGTCATCGCCGGCCTGCAGGAAGGTCTGTGGCCCAATATGATTCCGCGTGGAGGTGTGCTCGGTACCCAGCGGCTGGTCGACGTGCTGGACGGTGTTGTCACTCCGAACGACAGGGGAGTGTCGACACGGGCGCCGCTACTGGCCGAGGAGCGCAGGCTGCTGATCGCCGCGATGGGCCGCGCCCGCAGTCGACTGCTGGTGACCGCGGTCGACAGCGATTGCGGTGACGAGTCCATGTTGCCATCGTCGTTCTGCTACGAGTTGACGTCGCTGGCCACCGATCCCGACCCCGAGCCGCCTGTTCCTGTTCACGCGCCGCGGGTGCTGGCCCCGACGGCCTTGGTCGGCCGCCTGCGTGCGGTCGTCTGCGCTCCTCCGGATGAGGTCGAGGAGGGCGTGCGCGCTTGCGCGGCAACGCAACTGGCCCGGTTGGCGCAGGCAGGCATCTCCGGCGCCGACCCCGCACAGTGGCACGCCATGACACCGCTGTCCACCGACGAACCGATGTGGTGCGGTGACGACCACATCGTGACGCTCTCGCCGTCGACGTTGCAGATGCTGACGGACTGTCCGCTCCGTTGGCTGCTCGAACGTCACGGCGGTAGCGACGCGCGTGACGTCCGGTCGGCGATCGGCTCCCTGCTGCACGCCCTGGTCGCCGATCCCGGCAAGACCGAGGGCCAGATGCTCGATGAGCTCGAAAAAGTCTGGGAGAAACTGCCGTTCGACGCGGACTGGCACTCGGACAACGAGCTCGAGCGGCACCGGACGATGTTGTCGTCCTTCGCGCAATGGCGTGCGCAGAGCCGGCACCAACTCACCGAGGTGGGCACCGAGATCGACGTCGCCGGCGAGGTCGGCGGCCAGGATGGCGACGGTCCCGGGGTGCGGGTTCGCGGTCGCCTGGACCGGCTGGAACGCGACAGCGAGGGACGGTTGGTGGTCGTCGACGTCAAGACCGGCAAGAGCCCCGTCACCAAAGACGACGCGCAACGCCACGCCCAGCTGGCGATGTACCAGTTGGCCATTGCGGAGGGGCTGCTGCCGCACGGCGATCAGCCCGGTGGCGGCCTGCTGGTGTATCTCGGCAAGACCAGCGGGGGCGGCGCCACCGAACGCGAACAGGACGCCCTGACACCCGAAGGGCATGCGGAGTGGCGGGGGAAGGTGCGAACCGCGGCGGCCGCGACGCAGGGGCCGGAGTTCGTCGCACGGATCAACGACGGCTGCGCGCACTGCCCGGTGCGGGCGATGTGCCCGGCCCAGGCTATTGCAGGAGGTCAGCGATGAACCCGTGCTTCAGTCCCGACGAACTCGCCTCGGCCCTCGGTCTTTTCACACCCACCGACGAGCAGGCCGCGGTGATCGCCGCACCGCCCGGCCCGCTGGTCGTCATCGCCGGTGCGGGCGCGGGCAAGACCGAGACGATGGCCGCGCGGGTGGTGTGGCTGGTCGCCAACGGATACGCCCGGCCCGGCGAGGTGCTCGGGCTGACGTTCACCCGCAAGGCCGCCGCACAGCTGCTGCGCCGTGTCCGCACGCGGCTCGCCCGGCTCGCGGGCGCGGGCCTGGTGCCCGCCGGGCCCGGGATGCCCGACCTCGCCGACGATCCGGCCACCGTCAGCACCTACCACGCGTTCGCCGGGAATCTGTTGCGCGAACACGGTCTGCTTCTGCCCGTCGAACCGGACACACGCCTGTTGAGCGAAACCGAACTGTGGCAGCTGGCCTTTCGCGTCGTGTGCGAGCACCCCGACCACCTCGACACCGAGAAGACCCCGGCCGCGGTGACAGCGATGGTGCTGCGGCTCGCCGGTCAGCTGGCCGAACACCTCGTTGACACCGAGCAGTTGCGCGACACCCATGTCGAGCTCGAACGACTGGTGCACGCGCTGCCCGCCGGGCCGTACCAGCGCGATCGAGGACCGAGCCAGTGGCTGCTGCGCATGCTGGCCACCCAGACCGAACGCACCGAACTCGTCCCGCTGATCGATGCGCTGCATCGGCGCATGCGGGAGCACAAGGTCATGGACTTCGGTATGCAGATGGCCTCGGCGGCCCGGTTGGCGTCGGCGTTCCCGCAGGTCGGCGCACAGCTCCGGAGCCGCTACCGGGTGGTGCTTCTCGACGAGTACCAGGACACCGGCCACGCCCAACGGGTCGCGCTGTCGTCGCTGTTCGGCGGCGGAGTCGACGACGAACTGGCCCTCACCGCGGTCGGTGATCCCATTCAGTCGATCTACGGATGGCGCGGCGCGTCGGCCACCAACCTGCCGCGGTTCACGACCGACTTCCCCCTTGCCGACGGCAGCCCTGCGCCGACCCTGGAGCTTCGCACCAGCTGGCGGAACCCGCCGGGCACGTTGCACCTGGCCAACGCGGTGTCCGCAGAGGCGCGACGGCGCTCGGTGGCGGTCCGGGAGCTGCGGCCCAAGCCCGATGCGTCCCCGGGCACCATCCGATGTGCACTGCTGAACAATGTTGTCGCCGAACGTGATTGGGTGGCCGACCAGTTGGCGCAGATCTATCACGATGCGCGCGGTGACGGCGCGGCCGCACCCACCACTGCGGTGCTTGTGCGCCGCAACGCCGACGCCGCACCGATGGCCGACGCGCTGACCGCACGAGGTGTCCCGGTCGAGGTCGTCGGCCTCGCCGGGTTGCTCGGCGTGGCAGAGGTCGCCGACGTGGTGGCGACGTTGCGGTTGGTGGCCGATCCCACCGCGGGCGCCGCCGCCATGCGGGTGCTCACCGGTCCGCGCTGGCGGTTGGGCGGACGCGACGTCGCGGCGCTGTGGCGACGCGCGGTCGCACTCGACGACTCCGCACAGTCGGTGGACGGCACGGCGACCGACCGGATCGTCGCGGAAGCCGCCCCCGACGCTGACACCGCCTGCCTGGCGGACGCCATCTGCGATCCGGGCCCGGCCGCGGCGTACTCCATGACGGGATACACCCGCATCGTGGCGTTGGGACGTGAACTGACCGCGCTGCGTGGTCATCTCACGCATCCGCTGCCCGAACTGGTCGCCGAGGTGCGGCGGGTGCTCGGGGTGGACACCGAGGTCCGCGCGGCCCGGCGCGTTGCCGCGGGCTGGTCGGGCACCGAACACCTCGACGCATTCGCCGATGTGGTGGCCGACTTCGCGAGTCGCCCCGCCGCCACGATGGCCGGCCTGCTGGCCTACCTCGATGCGGCCGAGCAGGTGGAGAACGGCCTGGCACCCGCCGAAATATCCGTCGCGCACGACCGGGTGCAGATCCTCACCGTGCACGCCGCCAAAGGGCTGGAGTGGCAGGTCGTGGCGGTGCCGCACCTCAGCGGCCGGGTGTTCCCGTCGACCGCGTCCACCCGGACATGGCTCACCGACGCCGGTGACCTGCCGCCGCTACTGCGCGGCGATCGCGCCACACTGTCCGAGCATGGGGTCCCGGTCCTCGACACGTCCGACGTCAACGATCGAAAGAAGCTGTCGGACAAGATCTCCGACCACAAGGACAGGCTCGCGGTGCGCCGCGTCGACGAGGAACGACGGTTGCTGTACGTGGCGATCACCCGCGCCGAGGACACCCTACTGTTGTCCGGTCACCACTGGGGAGCGTCCGAATCCAAGCCGCGCGGCCCGTCGGCGTTCCTCGATGAGCTCAAGGACATCATCGAGCAGGCCGCGGCCGCGGGTGCGCCCTGCGGTGTCATCGAGCAGTGGGCGCCGCCCCCTGCGGCCGGTGAACCCAACCCGTTGCGCGACAACGTGGTCGAAGCGGTCTGGCCCGTCGACCCCGCCGGCTCGCGCCGCGACGACGTGGGCCGGGGCGCCGCGATGGTCACCCACGCGATGTCGGGTGGGGCCGACGACGACCTCGTCGACATGGACGAGGGATGGGCGTCCGACGTCGACGCGCTTCTTGCCGAACGCAACCGCGCGGCCGACCGCCCGGTCCCGCCGCTGCCGGCGCAGCTTTCGGTCAGCACACTGGTCGAACTCGGCCGCGACCCCGAAGCGGCAGCGCAGCGGCTGCGACGCCGTCTGCCGAGCCGGCCCGATCCGCATGCCTTACTGGGCACCGCATTCCACGATTGGGTGCAGCGCTTCTATCACGCCGAGCGGCTCTTCGACCTCGACGACCTGCCCGGCGCGGTGGACCACGACACCGCGCTCACCGACGATCTCGCCGAATTGCAGGCTGCGTTCGCCGTGTCCCCGTGGGCCGCGCGCACCCCGATCGATGTGGAGGTGCCGTTCGACATGGTCATCGGTGGGCGTGTGGTGCGCGGGCGCATCGACGCGATCTTCGTCGACGACGACGGCGGCACCACCGTGGTGGACTGGAAGACAGGGGATCCGCCAGACACACCGGAGGCCATGCAGCACGCGGCCGTTCAGCTGGCGGTGTACCGCATCGCGTGGGCCGCGATGCAGAACTGCGCCCTCGAATCCGTGCGCGCGGCGTTCCACTACGTGCGCAGCGGCCAGACCGTCGCTCCCGACGCACTGCTCGGCAGTGACGACCTGCTAGCGCTGCTCACCGACGACGCCGCTTAAGACGTGCGATAGATCTTGAGCGCCTGCGTGATCATTGGGATCTGCAGGGGCAGACGGGCGATCGCACCCAGTCGCATGAACAGCGGCTTGTCCTTCCACAACCGCACCATGTTGACGTTGGCCGGGAACACCGACACGAACAACGCCACCGCGGCCAGCGCACCCAGGCGACGAGTCTTGGGTGCCAGCAACAACGCGCCGGTGGTCATCTCGCCCACGCCGGAGGCGTAGGTGTAGAAGCGCGCACTGCCTGGTAGTTCTTCCGGGATGATCGTGTCGAACGGCTTGGGTGCCACGAAGTGCAGGACGCCCATACCGACGAGCATCCCTCCCATTCGGAGGGCACGGCTCGGGTTGGCGATCTGCTGCAGTTCGGGCGGGGGAGAGGTCATGGTTACATAATGACGTGCGCCGACTCTTCAGCGATGACGGGTTCTGATGGCTAAGGGAAGATTGCGACGTCGGCTCCGCCGATTCGATCAGTCGCTGGCCGATCAGCCGATCCACGCGCTGACCGACACGGTGCAGATCCCGACCGAACAGGTCAGCCCCACGCAGCGCATCATCCGCCGGGTCGTCTACGCCCTGGGAGCGCTGTTCGCCGCCGTCCTGATCGTCTACATGGACCGGCACGGCTACCGCGACATCGAAAGCGCCCCGAACGCCAAGGATCCTCTGTCGTTCCTGGACTGCTTCTACTACGCGACGGTGTCACTGTCGACCACCGGCTACGGCGACATCACCCCCGTCACGCCGTCGGCCCGTCTGGTCAACGTCCTGGTCATCACACCCCTGCGGATCGCGTTCCTGATCGTGCTGATCGGTACGACGGTGGAAACGCTCACCACGCAGTCGCGGCAGGTATACCAAATCCAGCGATGGAGGAACAAGGTGCGCAACCACATCATCATCGTGGGCTACGGCACGAAGGGCAGGACCGCGGCCGCCGCGATGGTGGGTGACGAGGTGGCGCCGGCCGACATCGTCGTCGTCGACGAGAATCCCGTCGTCCTCGAGCGCGCCAAAAGCGCCGGGCTGGTCACCGTACGCGGCAGCGCGACCGACTCCGAAGTGTTGCGGCTGGCCAGCGCACAGCACGCCAAGGCGATCATCGTCGCGACCAACAGCGACGACAGCGCGGTGCTCGTCACGCTGACCGCCCGCGAGCTCGCGCCCAAGGCCAAGATCATCGCCGCGGTGCGGGAGGGCGAGAACCAGCACCTGCTCCAGCAGTCCGGAGCCGACTCGACGGTGGTGACGGCCGAGACCGCGGGCCGACTGCTGGGCATAGCGGTACAGACCCCCAGCGTTGTCGAGATGATGGAAGACCTTCTCACCCCCGACGCCGGTTTCGCGATCGCCGAACGGGAGGTCGGCCCTAAAGAGGTCGGCGGCTCGCCGCGACACAACACCGACATCGTGCTCGGTGTCGTCCGCGCCGGGAAGCTGGTGCGCGTCGACGACGAACGGGTCGATTCGCTCGAGAACGGCGACCGGCTGCTGTACATCCGCAGCGCGGACGCCGAGCGATGACGTCCTTTCGGCTGCGCAACATCCCGCTGCTGTCCCGTGTCGGCGCCGACCGCGCCGACACGCTTCGCACCGACGTCGATGCGGCGGTGGCCGGCTGGCCCGATGCCATGGTGTTGCGGGTCGACCGTCGCAATCAGGTGCTGATCGCCGACGGCCGGGTCGTCCTCGGGAAGGCCGCCAACCTGGCCGCCAAGCCTCCGGAGAACGCCGTGTTCCTCGGTCGGCTCAGCGACGGCACCCACGTGTGGGGGATCCGCGCGGCGCTGGAGGGGCCCGAGGATCCGCACACCGAGACCGAGGTGCTCGACCTTCGTCGCGCAGGCGAGGTCTTCGACGACGTCAGCGCACAGCTGGTGTCCACCGCCACAGCGCTGCTGAATTGGCACGACAGCGCGCGCTTCAGCGCAATCGACGGTGCGCCGACGAGGCCGATCAAGGGCGGCTGGTCACGGGTCAACGCGAGCAACGGCCACGAGGAGTTCCCGCGAATCGACCCGGCGGTGATCTGCCTGGTCCACGACGGCCACGACCGCGCGGTGCTCGCGAGGCAGACTTCGTGGCCGGAGCGGTTGTTCTCGCTGCTGGCCGGGTTCGTCGAGGCCGGAGAGTCGTTCGAGTCGTGCGTTGTTCGCGAGATCGCCGAGGAGATCGGGCTGACGGTGACCGACGTTCAGTACCTGGGCAGCCAGCCGTGGCCGTTTCCGCGGTCGTTGATGGTCGGGTTCCACGCGATCGGCGACCCCGAGCAGGAGTTCTCGTTCAACGACGGCGAGATCGCCGAGGCGGCGTGGTTCACCAGAGACGAGATCCGCGCCGCATTGGCCGACGGTGACTGGAGCAGTGACTCGCCGTCGCGGCTTCTGCTACCCGGGTCGATCTCGATCGCCCGCGAAATCATCGAGTCCTGGGTCGTGCTCGACTAACTTCTTTCGGCGAGCAGACGCAAACTTCCCCCAAATGCGGCGTGTCGCGGCACTTTGCGTCTCTCGCGATGAAGAACTAGCCGGCGAGCTTCGCCTTGACCTCGGCCGCGCTCGGGTTGGTCAGCGTGCTGCCGTCGGCGAATTTCAGCGTCGGCACCGTCTGGTTGCCGCCATTGACCGAGGCCACGAACTCCGCCGAGGCGGGATCGGTCTCGATGTCGACCTCGGCGAACGCGATGCCTTCGGCCTTCAGAACCTTCTTCAGGCGGAAGCAGAAGCCACACCACGAGGTGCTGTACATGGTCAACTCGGCGCTCATAAGGAAGTCAACGTAGCCGATGGGTCGAACATGCCCGACGTCGTGTCCCGGTTTTGTCGGCCGACCCTGACAAGATGGTCCGCATGCCGGTGGAGGTCGCGTGCTCGCGCATCATCGACGACCTCGACGACGAACAGCGCGAGGCCGTCCTCGCCGCGCGCGGGCCGGTGTGCGTGCTGGCCGGCGCGGGCACCGGTAAGACCCGCACCATCACCCGCCGCATCGCCCACCTTGTGGCGTCCGGGCATGTCGCGCCGGGACAGGTGCTCGCGGTGACGTTCACGTCGCGGGCCGCCGGTGAGATGCGTGCCCGGTTGCGCGCGCTCGACGCTGCTTCTGGGGATGTGGGCACCGCGTCGGTGCAGGCGATGACGTTCCACGCTGCGGCCCGCCGCCAACTGTCGTACTTCTGGCCGCGTGTCGTCGGCAACACCGGATGGGAGCTGCTCGACACCAAGTTCGCGGTCGTCGCGCAGTCCGCCAACCGGGCCGGCCTTCAGACCAGCACTGACGACGTGCGGGATCTCGCCGGCGAAATCGAGTGGGCCAAGGCGTCTTTGATCAGCCCGGAGGCGTACGCCGACGCCGTCGCCTCGGTTGGTCGCGACATCCCACTCGACGCGCAGAAGATCGCGACGGTATACGCGGGGTACGAGACGCTCAAGGCCCGCCGCGACGGGACAGCGCTGTTGGACTTCGACGATCTACTGCTGCACACCGCCGCCGCCATCGAGAACGACGCGGCGGTCGCGCAGGAGTTTCGCGACCGGTACCGCTGCTTCGTCGTCGACGAATATCAGGACGTGACCCCGCTGCAGCAACGGGTGCTCGACGCGTGGCTCGGCGAGCGCGACGATGTCACCGTCGTCGGCGACGCCAACCAGACCATCTACTCGTTCACCGGCGCGACACCGCAGTATCTTCTGGATTTCTCGCGTCGCTTCCCCGACGCTGCGGTGGTCCGCCTGGAGCGCGACTACCGGTCCACCCCGCAGGTGGTGTCGCTGGCCAACCGTGTCATCGCCGCCGCGCGAGGCCGGATGGCCGGAAGCAAGCTGCACCTCGTCGGCCAGCGTGACCCGGGTCCGACGCCCACGTTCGCCGAACATCCCGACGAGGTCGCCGAGGCCGTTTCGGTGGCCAAGGACATCAAGCGGCTCATCGAGGCGGGCACCGCACCCTCGGAGATCGCGGTGCTGTACCGCATCAACGCACAGTCGGAGGTCTACGAAGAGGCGCTCACCGAGGCCGGCGTTCCGTTCCAGGTCCGCGGCGGTGAGGGCTTCTTCAGCCGCCAGGAGGTCCGCCAGGCGCTGGTGGCGATGCAGCGTGCCGCCGAACGCGATATCGAGGGACCGGTCCCGGAGGTCGTGCGCGCCGTGTTGGAGCCGCTGGGCCTGACGGCCGAGCCGCCCACGGGTACCCGGGCGCGCGAGCGGTGGGAGGCGTTGGCCGCGCTGGCCGATCTCGTCGACGAGGAAGTCGCGCAACGTCCGTCGCTGGACCTGCGTGCCCTGCTCACCGAGCTGCGCCAGCGCGCCGACGCGCGGCATCCACCGGTCGTGCAGGGCGTCACGCTCGCGTCCCTGCACGCCGCGAAGGGCCTGGAATGGGATGCGGTGTTCCTGGTCGGCCTCGCCGACGGCACACTGCCCATCTCCCATGCCCTGACGCACGGTCCGGACAGCGAGCCGGTCGAAGAGGAACGTCGCCTGCTCTATGTCGGAATCACCAGGGCGCGAATACATTTGGCGCTCAGCTGGGCGCTTGCGCGGGCACCCGGGTGGGCGGCAGAGTCGTAAGCCGTCGCGCTTCCTCAACGGCGTCGCGCCGCAGGCGTCCGGCGACAACAGCCCGAACCGGCCGCGTCGCCCGAAGGGCGCCACGCCGCGATGCCGCGTCTGCAACGCCACGCTGAGCGCCCCGGCCGCGATCATGTTGCGGCGGTGCGAAGGGTGCCCGTCCGATATCGACGAGGCCCTGCTCGCCGAACTCAAGGACTGGCGGCTGCGCACATCCAAGGAGATGAGCGTGCCGGCCTATGTGGTGTTCACCGACAACACGCTGATCGCCATCGCCGAGACGCTGCCGACCGACGACGCCGCGCTCGTCGCGATCCCCGGCATCGGGGCGCGCAAGCTCGAGCAGTACGGCGCCGACGTCCTCGCGTTGGTCAAAGGCCGCCAATCCTCGTAAAAATCGTGCCAAAACCGCAGGTCAGAAAATCAGTTGTCAGTTTGGCCTGTTACGCTTAGCCTCAAGATCGCACACACCAGCCGTGTGATTTGTCGTGTGAAAGGAGGGTTCCGAGATCATGTTGAGCATCAATACGTTTAACGGCGTAGGCGTTGCCGGCGTTTCGTGGACCCTCCGTGTCCCCGCTGCCGCCGCCGCGGAGCATCCCGCTTACATGGCGCACGCCGCCGCGGGAGCCGCAGCTGCCATTTCCCCGCAGCGCAAGCGCCGCACCGCCGCCGCGACTGGACCGTCCGTGGATCGGGGCACCACCTAGGTAAGCCCACGATTTCGCCGAAAGGCCACGGACCCGCAGTCACCGGATCCGTGGCCAATTTTTTTGGGAAGCCATTCGGAACCTCCGAATCCCTGGTCACAGATCCATCAGAAGACAGATGCGACAACCTTCGACCAGGAAGCAGAGGTACGAGTCATGTCAACTGCGATGAGCGCTCGCGCGAAGAGCGCCCTATCGGAGACATGCCGAGAAAAGACGAAGCTGGCGGTGCCGTGTCACCTGGAGGACCCCGATATGTGGTTCGCCGAGAACCCCGTCGAGCTCGAACGCGCCAAGGCGCTGTGCGCGGATTGCCCGATCCGTCGCGAGTGCCTGGCCGCCGCGCTGGAGCGCGGGGAGCCGTGGGGCGTTTGGGGCGGCGAGATTCTCGACCGCGGCACGGTCATCGCACGCAAGCGTCCGCGTGGTCGGCCACGCAAGAACACCGAGGAGAGCCCGGCAGCCGCGTAAGCGCTGCCGGGTTTTCCCGTGTCGCGTCGATCGGCGTCCGTCAGGCCGCTTCTTCGGCGAAGCCCGGGATCAGCTCTGTGGCAAGCCGTTTGGCGGGAATGTGCGCGTCGAGCTGGCAGGAGATCGCGACGTTGGACGCGATCACCCGCATCGGGATCGCCAGCTTGGCCGGAATGTCCATCTGCCGCGCGGCCTTGATCTGGCCTGCGGCACGGTCGGGCTTCATGTTCATGGCGGTGATGCGCTGCAGCCACTTGCGTGTGTAGTGGAACACCTCGACCTCGAGTGGCTCCACGTACTGCTTCATCATCTCGTCCATCTCGCGCTTGGACACCTGCTCGCCCTTCTGGACGAACCCGATCGCCTGCATGGCCGTCAGCAGATTGTCGTAGTCATCGTCGAGCGCGAAGCGCGTGGCCATACCGATTTCGATGGGGATGCCGCCGGGCATCGGCGCTACCGCGCCGAAGTCGATGACACCCATCTTGTCGTCGGGCAGCAGCATGAAGTTCCCGGGATGCGCGTCGCCGTGCATCATCTCGAGTCGGCGCGGCGCGTCGTAGGTCAGCTCGAACAGGCGGGTGCCCATCAGGTCCCGCTGCTCGGTGGTGCCCTCGCGGATGATCACCGACATCGGGATGCCCTCGATCCATTCCTGGATCACCACCTTGGGTGCGCTGGCGACGATGTGCGGCACCACGAAACGTGGATGTCCCTCATAGGCTTTGGCGAACGCGCGCTGGTTGTCGGCCTCGAGCCGGTAGTCGAGTTCCATTTCGGTGCGTTCGATCAGCTCGTCGACCACGCCCTGCACATCGGCGCCGGGGGACAGCTGCCGCAGCACGCTGATCATCCGCTGCATGGTCTTGAGGTCGGCGCGCAGCGCCTCGTCGGCGCCGGGGTACTGGATCTTGACGGCGACTTCGCGGCCGTCGGCCCACACCGCCTTGTGCACCTGGCCGATGCTGGCCGACGCCACCGCCTTGTCGTCGAAGGACGCGAACCGTTCGCGCCACTTGGTACCCAGCTGTCCGTCGAGCACCCGGTGCACCTTGGCGGCAGGCAGCGGCGGGGCCTCTCGCTGCAGTTTGGTCAGCGCTTCGCGGTACGGCTTGCCGTACTGCTCGGGGATCGCGGCCTCCATGACCGACAGCGCCTGACCGACCTTCATCGCGCCGCCCTTGAGCTCGCCGAGGACGGTGAACAACTGCTGGGCGGCCTTGTCCATCAACTCGGCGTTGACCTCGTCCTTGGACTTGCCGGTCAGCCGTTTGCCGAAGCCCAGCGCGGCTCGGCCGGCCATGCCTGCTCCAAGGCCTGCGATCTTGGCGTTGCGCGCGGCACTGCCCCGCTTGATCTCACTCACCAGACCATCATCCATGACATCGCTGAACACCCCGCAACGACTTGCCTACAAACGCCGTCAGCAGGTGCAACGCGGATGCCGGGACCAGCGGCGCGCCACGATCGATCCCACGTTGACGTCGAACTCCAGCGTGGTGTCCAGCGTCGGGGGCGGTTCGGCGGCGCCGCCCGCGCCGGGGCCGCAACGGACCGCACGAATGACGCGGTCGACCTGGTTGAGCGCCAGCGCTGCGGTTGCCAGCACCGTGGCCCGGTCGGCGCTGCCCACGGTGTCGCGCAGTTGCGCCGCCACCGCGGGCCATGCGGCATCGCGGTCGCTGCGATGCAGATCCGCACAGCCCAGGCAGCTGGTCACCCCGGGAACGACCAGCGGCCCGACCAGACCGGTGCCGTCGCGCACCCGCACCGGAAGGTGCGGCACGCCGGCGGCGTGCAGGTCGCGCACCACCCGCGGGTCGGACACCAGGAAGTCCGTCAGCACCGCCAGGTCGGTCGGCTCGTTCGGCGCGCCGGCATTGGTGCGGCTGCTGTGGGTGATGCGGGCGCCTGAACAGCGCAGCGCCCCGGCGAGCAGATCCGACAGCGGCCCGCGGCCGTGGATCCGGATGGATACGGCGCGCGAATGCGAGCGCGCGGGGTTCGTCACGACACCGGCGTCGACCAGCGAGCAGAGCAGGTCGGCGACGGCGTCGGCGGTCATGCCGTCGGCGAGTTCCTGGATCTCGGGCAGGGTGGCGCCCGATTGAAGGCGGCGCAGCAGGTCGGCGAGGGCCGTGGCGCTCAATCCCGAAGGCGGGCGGACCAATACCGCGCGTCGCGGGTCCCAGCCCACCTGCACGCAGCCGTCGGGCCGCAACAGCACGGGCGTCGAAGGATTGAGGACGTACTGTCCCATGCCGACGACTCTGCCATGAAAGTCGACGAACCCCGTCGAGTTATCCACAGGCCGCCGACTGCGACCCGGCTCAGCTGTCGGAATCGCCTGTGTCTGGGCCTTTCTCGTCCTTCTCGAGGTCGGCGATCGCCTGGTCGATACCGCTGGTGTCGCCGCCGATCATGCGGTCGAGGACCCAGCCAAGTAGATGCCTTGTGGGGTCGCTAGCCGACCGTCGTGCCGTAGGCGCGTTCCCGTTTCTGTTGCACGCTGAGCCGAGCCCCCATGACACCGGGTTAAGGCATCATCGAATAGAGAGCCGCGCACTGTGGTCCGACCAATTAACCTCGACCAATAAAGTAGTCATTGCTTCGGTTGGTAGACCGACGGCGGTCCGAAGCCCGGGCCGTCGAAGCACCTGGGGCCGAATTGCTCCACACAGTTCACTAACTCGTCCGGAAGTGGTGGTGGCGGCGTCGGCGGTTCGGGCTGGAAAGCGAACTTCAAAGCACTCTGGCGTGTGGTTTCCGACACCAGCCGCCCCGCCGGAGCCACTGCCGGCACGGCTGGCTCAGACGTCGCATTCGGCTCCGGCGGTGTCGGCGCTCCTGGCGCCGGTGACGCACCGCCGGGAAGCCCGTAGTAGTACGCGGCCGATATCGCGTACTTCTCCGACGATCCGTCGGTCGCGACATCAGCTTGCCAATGCTGGTTCAAGACATTCCCGTAG
Organism: uncultured Actinomycetota bacterium; assembly: GCA_963721495.1. Classification (GTDB taxonomy): domain Bacteria; phylum Actinomycetota; class Actinomycetes; order Mycobacteriales; family Mycobacteriaceae; genus Mycobacterium. The sequence continues at coordinate 58,965 of CAVRMG010000039.1, forward strand.
CCGAACCAGTATCCACCCGATGGCTTTGGACCTACCGCAACGACCACGGCCGGTGCGTTGACGTCCTTTTCGACGACGCCGGATACGGTGACGCGACCGCCGTTCCACTGCACGTTGTTAAACGAAACGAGATCGGACTTCTGGCTCACGGCCACGTTGGTCGTCGGCGGCGGTTCCTCAGCAACGGTGGCGGAACCCTTGGTGTGACTGAGCACCCCAATGAAAATTGTCGTGACCGCGCCGATAATCGCCGTGCCGATCGTGCCGTACAGTCCTAGCTTGGCCACCGACACAGGGTCGCTCGAGCCGCGTGCGTGGGATGTCATCGCACCGGTCAGGCGCCGTTTCATGCGATGAGCCATCTGTGTCTCACCTGCCTCCCAAACAGACGAACCATTGATCAGGTCAACATTGCGAGCGACACCTTGGAACTTTCTAAAAGCCGACAAAGGGCGTGTCGAAATCACCGACGCGGCCAGTCGATCTGTGCCGACGCTGGATGCTGAACTGCGCCGCCTAACCCCTTTAAAACGTTCTTCGACAGTTCACCTGGGCGGTCTGTGCCTTCACCGGGCCTCGGTAGTTACTTCTAGTGATTGCCGTGGTCGGAGAAGTACGTCTGGAACTCAGCCGGGAGATTGAGGACGCGAGGGCTCACGGCCATTCGATCCTTCAACTGATCGAGGCGTCTGGCCTGTCGATCGCAAGTATCCAGAAGATCCTCGTATCCGCGGCCGTTGAGAGAGCTTCATCGAAGTCCTGACGGGTAACCATAGGTATCTCACTTAGTGACAGCCCAGGCAGTTAGTCGGCTCGGCTTTGTCACCCGTCGGGCGCATGCCCGGACCAACTAGGGTCCGGCGGGCGGATAGGCGGGCGGGGGCTGCGGCGGCTGCTGCTCCTCGCCCAGCCCAATGCATTCACCGGTGTTACGACCGGTGCAGGGGACACCCTGTATCTCCGGCACGCTGCCCTGCGCCGGGGCGGGCATACACATCCTGGTGGCGGGGTCTAACACCTCACCGTTTGCGCACTGTGCTACCGGCGCAGGCGTGCTGGTCGTTGGTACGGCGAAGAACGCGACCACCGGGGCGGCCGCGATCGCGACCACGAATCCACCGGCAAGGAACAGTCGTCGTGCTGGGGTTTGAAAGGTCGCCATCGTCGCGCCTTCTGTAGTTGCGCCTGGCTCGAAACGAACTTTCGAGGCCAAGGTGTCAGAGCGCCTCGGTCGTACCAGTACGGGTTGGAAGTGTTCCAACGCCGCACCTAATCATGGTCCGTTCCAATGAACGGGCGCAAGGCACACGGCAGACACGGCAGACACCGCCGACGCGGCCCCGCACAACCCACAGGCAACCCGGCCAGGTAGTCCCCGCTAGTAACTACGCAGGCAGCTGGTCACCCCGGGAACGACTAGCGGCCCGACCAGACCGGTGCCGTCGCGCACCCGCACCGGAAGGTGCGGCACGCCGGCGGCGTGCAGGTCGCGCACCACCCGCGGGTCGGACACCAGGAAATCCGTCAGCACCGCGAGGTCGGTCGGCTCGTTCGGCGCGCCGGCATTAGTGCGGCTGCTGTGGGTGATGCGGGCGCCTGAACAGCGCAGCGCCCCGGCGAGCAGATCCGACAGCGGCCCGCGGCCGTGGATCCGGATGGATACGGCGCGCGAATGCGAGCGCGCGCGGTTCGTCACGACACCGGCGTCGGCCAGCGAGCAGAGCAGATCGGCGACGGCGTCGGCGGTCATGCCGTCGGCGAGTTCCTGGATCTCGGGGAGGGTGGCGCCCGATTGAAGGCGGCGCAGCAGGTCGGCGAGGGCCGTGGCGCTCAATCCCGAAGGCGGGCGGACCAATACCGCGCGTCGCGGGTCCCAGCCCACCTGCACGCAGCCGTCGGGCCGCAACAGCACCGGCGTCGAAGGATTGAGGACGTACTGTCCCATGCCGACGACTCTGCCACGAAAGTCGACGAACCCCGTCGAGTTATCCACAGGGCTGCGCGGCTCAGCTGTCGGAATCGCCTGTGTCGGACTTTTCGTCCTTCTCGAGGTCGGCGATCGCCTGGTCGATACCGCTGGTGTCGCCGCCGATCATGCGGTCGATGAAGCCCGCAGGCTCGTCGAGGTCCTCGGCGCTGGGCAACAGGTCCGGGTGCTGCCACACGCCGTCGCGGGCGTCGGCGCCGACGGCCTCGGTCAGCCGCTCCCACAGCGCCGCGGCCTCGCGCATCTTGCGCGGCCGCAGTTCCAGCCCGACCAGGGTGGCGAAGGTCTGCTCGGCGGGGCCACCCGTGGCGCGGCGCCTGCGCAGCGTCTCCGACAGCGCCGACGTGCCGGGGATCCGGTCGCCCAGCGCATCGGTGACGACGGTCTGCACCCATCCCTCGATCAGCGCCAGCAGCGTCTCCAACCGCTCCAGCGCGGCGGTCTGCTCCGGCGTCGCCTTCGGTTCGAAGATGCCCTGGTTCAGCAGTTGTTCCATCTGCGACGGATCGGTCAGAGACGCGGGGTTGAAGCCCTGTGCGAACTCCTCGATGCCGCTCATGTCGATCTTCATGCCCTTGGCGAAGGCCTCGACGGCGTTGAGCAGCTGACTCGACAGCCACGGCACGTGACTGAACAGGCGGTGGTGCGCGGCCTCGCGCGCCGCGAGGAACGTGAGGATCTCACTGCGCGGCTGCTCGAGCCCCTCGGCGAGCGACTCGACCGCGTCAGGCATCAGTGCCGCCACGCCCTTGGGGCCCAACGGCAGCCCAATGTCGGTGGAGGTCAACACTTCTCCCGAGAGCTTGCCCAGCGCCTGACCCAACTGCGAGCCGAACGCCATGCCGCCCATCTGCGTCATCATCGCCAGCAGCGGCCCAGCCATCGTCTTGGCCTCTTCCGGCAGCGACGAGGCCCACACGGTGGAGATCTGCTCGGCCACCGGATCGCACAACCGTTTCCAGGTCTCCAGCGTGTTGTCGACCCAGTCGTTGGGCGTCCAGGCCACCGACTTGGAGGTGCCGGCGGGCAGGGCGGTCGACACCGTCGAGCCACGTCTCGGCGAGGTGGACGGCGTCGGCGATCGCCGCGCTGGTCTTCTCTCCGACGGGCGCGACGAAACCGATCGAATTCGATGCGAGCTGCCGGGCCAGGTCGTAGTTCACCGGGCCCGATCCCGCGCCGCCCCCCATCACGTTGCCGGCGCCGCTGAACATCTCCCCGAGCCGGGTGAAGACCTGACCCAACTGGGACATGTCGAATTCGGACCCGCCCATGCCGAATGGATCACCGGCGGCGGAGTCGCCAGTTCCACCGGAGCCCGAATCGGGGTCCTTCTTGCGTTTGTCTCGCTCGGGGTCGTCCCCGGGGGAGAAGCCGAAAGGCAGGTCAGCCATGCCCTCAACGGTACTCACAGGTGCAGTGTCGCGTGGCCGGGCAGGTCACGCTGAGAGTGAACCGGCACCCAATCGTGCTGATTTCTGCGTCATGGTCGTGCATCCGTCGACTTCACAGCCCTCACGCAGATCTCGCCGTGAGAGGTCGTGATCGAGGCCACTTCGGCCCCAACCTTTACATTGGGCGGCGTGAACAGGCGAATTCTGACGTTGCTCGTCGCGCTCGTCCCCATCGTGGCGTTCAGTCTCCTGACGGTGGCCGTGACAGTGCCGTTCGTGTCGCTGGGGCCCGGGCCGACGTTCGACACGCTCGGTGAGATCGACGGCAAGGAGGTCGTCGACATCGAGGGCACCGAGGTGTACCCGACGTCAGGACACCTGAACATGACGACGGTGTCTCAGCACGACGGCCTGACCCTCGGCCAGGCGCTGATGTTCTGGTTGTCGGGCCGCGAGCAGCTGGTGCCGCGGGATCTGGTCTACCCGCCGGACAAGTCGAGGGACGAGGTCGACGAGGCCAACAACACCGACTTCCGCCAGTCCGAGGACAGCGCCGAATACGCCGCCCTGCTCTACCTGAAATACCCGATGGCCGTCACCGTGGAGTCCGTCAACGAGGACGGTCCGTCGCAGGGCAAGCTGCAGGACGGCGACGCGATCGACGGGGTCAACGGAAAGCCGGTAGCCAAGCTCGATGAGTTCCAGGCCCTGCTCAAGGACACCAAGCCGGGCGACACCGTGACGCTCGACTACCGCCGCAAGAACGGGGACCTGGGCGTGGCCACCATCACGCTGGGTAAGCATCCCGAGCGCGATCAGGGTTACCTCGGCATCGGCGTGCTCGACGCGCCGTGGGCGCCGTTCACCGTCGACTTCAACCTCGCCAACATCGGCGGCCCGTCCGCCGGGTTGATGTTCAGCCTCGCGGTCGTCGACAAGCTCACCACCGGCGACCTCAACGACGGCAAGTTCGTGGCGGGCACCGGCACCATCACCGGCGACGGCAAGGTCGGTCCGATCGGCGGCATCACGCACAAGATGCTGGCGGCGCAGGAGGCCGGCGCCACCGTCTTCCTGGTGCCCGCCGACAACTGCGAGGAAGCCAAGACGGCCCACGACGACCGCCTGGAACTGGTGAAGGTGGAGAATCTCGATCAGGCCGTGGCCGCACTGAAGACATTGTCAGCCGGTGGCGAACGACCCCGATGCTGAGTCATCGCCGACGCTGCTCATGCGTAGAGTTGGGGCACGTCGGTGAAGACGTCTGGGATCGGTTAGAAACTGGAGTTGACGAGTGGGTATGCGGCCCGCGGCACGAATGCCGAAGCTGACACGACGTAGCCGAATTCTCATCGCGGTCGCCGCGGTCTTCGTGCTGTTGCTCTTGATAGGGCCGCGCTTCATCGACACGTACGTGGACTGGTTGTGGTTCGGCGAGCTCGGCTACCGCTCGGTGTTCACCACCACCGCTGGTGACCCGGCTCGTGGTGTTCCTGGTCGCGGCGGTGCTGATCGGTGCGGTCGTCTACGCCGGAATGGCGTTGGCCTACCGCACGCGTCCGGTGTTCGTCCCGACCAACGGGCCCAACGACCCGGTTGCGCGTTACCGCACCGCGGTGATGACACGGTTGCGTTCTCATCGGCATCTTCGTCCCGACGGTCGTCGGCGTGCTCGCCGGCATTGTGGCGCAAAGCTATTGGGACTACCGTCCAGCTGTACCTGCACGGCGGCAGCTTCGGGATCGCCGATCCGCAGTTCGGCAAGGACCTCGGCTTCTACGCGTTCGATCTGCCGTTCTACCGGCTGGTGCTGAACTATCTGTTCGTCGCCACGTTCCTGGCGTTCATCACGAACCTGGTGGGCCACTATTTGTTCGGCGGCATCCGGCTCTCAGGCCGTAGCGGGGCGCTGAGCCGCGCGGCACGCATCCAGCTGATCACGTTGGTCGGCATCCTGATGCTGCTCAAGGCCGTCGCCTACTGGCTGGACCGCTACGAGCTGTTGAGCCACAGCCGCAGCGGCAAGCCGTTCACCGGCGCCGGCTACACCGACATCAATGCGGTGCTGCCCGCGAAGCTGATCCTGATGGCCATCGCGGTCATCTGCGCTGCGGCGGTGTTCTCCGCGATCGTGCTGCGCGACTTGCGGATTCCCGCCATCGGCGTGGTGCTGTTGCTGCTGTCGTCGATGGTGATCGGCGCCGGCTGGCCGTTGGTGGTCGAGCAGTTCAGCGTCAAGCCGAACGCGGCGCAGAAGGAAAGCGAATACATCAGCCGAAGTATCGGGGCCACCAGGCAGGCCTACGGGTTGACGGACCAAACGGTCACGTATCGCAACTACAGCGGCGACGCGCAAACGACGGCACAGCAGGTGGCGTCGGACCGTGCGACGACGTCGAACATCCGCCTGCTCGACCCGACCATCGTCAGCCCGGCGTTCACCCAGTTCCAGCAGGGCAAGAACTTCTACTACTTCCCCGATCAGCTGGCCATGGACCGCTACGTCGGACGCGACGACAACCTGCGCGACTTCGTGGTGGCCGCCCGCGAACTCAACCCCGACCGCCTGATCGACAACCAGCGCGACTGGATCAACCGGCACAGCGTCTACACCCACGGCAACGGTTTCATCGCCTCGCCGGCCAACACCGTGCGCGGTGTCGCCAACGATCCCAACCAGAACGGCGGCTACCCGGAGTTCCTGGCCAGCGTCGTCGGCGCCAACGGCGGTGTCGTCTCTCCGGGGCCCGCACCGCTGGATCAGCCGCGCGTCTACTTCGGTCCGGTCATCGCCGCCGCAGCGGCCGACTATGCGATCGTCGGCAAGAACGGCGACGTCGACCGCGAGTACGACTACGAGACCAACACGGAGACGAAGAACTACACCTACACCGGCCGCGGCGGTGTGCCGATCGGCAACTGGCTGACGCGTTCGGTGTTCGCCGCCAAGTTCGCCGAGCGGAACTTCTTGTTCTCCAACGTGATCGGGGAGAACAGCAAGATCCTGTTCAACCGCGATCCGGCCGAGCGCGTGGAGGCGGTGGCGCCGTGGCTGACCACGGACACCAGCGTGTACCCGGCGATCGTGAACAAGAAGATGGTGTGGATCGTCGACGGCTACACCACGCTGGACAACTACCCGTACTCGCAGTTGACGACGCTGTCGAGCGCGACGGCCGACTCCAACGAGGTCGCCCTCAATCGGTTGGCCCCCGACAAGCAGGTGTCCTACATCCGCAACTCGGTGAAGGCCACCGTCGACGCCTACGACGGCACCGTGACGCTGTACGCACAGGACGAGCAGGATCCGGTGCTGCAGGCGTGGATGAAGGTGTTCCCGGGCACCGTGAAGCCCAAGGGCGACATCTCGCCCGAACTCCAGCAGCATCTGCGCTACCCCGAGGACCTGTTCAAGGTGCAGCGCTCACTGCTGGCCAAGTACCACGTCGACGACCCGGTGACGTTCTTCTCCACCTCGGACTTCTGGGACGTGCCGCTGGATCCCAATCCGACCGCCAGCAGCTACCAGCCGCCGTACTACATCGTCGCCAAAGACCTTGCCGCCAATGACAGTTCGGCATCGTTCCAGCTGACCAGCGCGATGAACCGGTTCCGCCGCGACTTCCTGGCCGCCTATATCAGTGCGAGTTCCGACCCGGACACCTACGGCAAGCTCACCGTGCTGACCATCCCCGGCCAGGTGAACGGTCCGAAGTTGGCGTTCAACGCGATCAGCACCGACACCGCGGTGAGCCAGGACCTCGGTGTGATCGGGCGCGACAACCAGAACCGCATCCGGTGGGGCAACCTGCTGACGCTGCCGGTGGCCCAGGGCGGATTGCTCTATGTCGCACCGGTTTACGCCTCGCCCGGCGCCAGCGACGCCGCGTCGTCGTACCCGCGGCTCATCCGCGTGGCGATGATGTACAACGACAAGGTCGGCTACGGCCCGACGGTGCGTGACGCGCTGACCGAGCTGTTCGGGCCGGGCGCTGACGCGACCGCCACCGGACCGGCGCCGGTGGCGGGTCAACCGCAGGCCGCGCCGTCGCCGACCGACGGGCAGCCGCCGGCCGCGCCACCGCCTGGAAACCAGGAAGGCAGGGCACCGGAGGTGTCCGTGCCCGTGGCGACGCCACCGGGCGGACCCGTGCAGTTGTCGGCGGCCAAAGCCGCGGCGCTGCAGGAGATCAATACCGCGCTCGACGGGCTGCAGCAGGCCCAGCGGGGCGGCGACTTCGGCCAGTACGGCGAGGCGCTGCAACGCCTCGACGATGCGGTGAAGAAGTACCAGTCGGCCGGCTAGCCCGTCGCTCGCGCTCAGCTGGTCGGTTTCAGCCGTGAGCGGATTCACGTCCGCTGGTGACCGCACGATTTGGAGGTGCACACCGCCTTCGGTAACCTTGCGTTTACCCGACGCGGGGTGGAGCAGCTCGGTAGCTCGCTGGGCTCATAACCCAGAGGTCGCAGGTTCGAATCCTGTCCCCGCTACCAGCGGAAATGGCCCCGGAGGTGCGACCTCCGGGGGCCATTTTCATGCCACTTGTGAACGGATTTGTGAACACAAGCCCGTCCGTATAAGTAGCCTTTTTGTCGCCGAACTCCGGTCTTCGCCGATCAGGGATGTGTCCGCGCGCGAGCCATCTGGCGGCGTGAGCGTGGGGCAGTGGGGCTGCTTACCCGGCTATGAATTCGTCGTAGGCCGACGCGAGATCGGGCGGGAGCAGCGTCGTGTTGCATTCGCGTTCCGCATCGCCGATGGGTGCAGGATCCCGCGCAGCTCGTAATACTGCTGCCGGTGGGCCGTGAAGTCCGCTCGCGACGTAGAGGTCTGTGATGTGGAGAAACGAAGAAGCGCCGCTTCGTGACCCAGTGGGATGGCATCGTCTGGCTCGTGCGGCGCCCGCCCTTGTACGGCCGCGGCCAGTGTGCATCTGACGCCGCCGCAACGCTATTCCCCCAGAAGACGTCCGTCGACCAGGCAGCTACATCCAGCCGACCTTGTGTGAACGCTGGCGCAGTGTTGGGCCACGCAGTCGAGTAGGTCAACGTCACCGAGGGGCAAGGCGGCCAAGATGGTTCGAGGTGTGCACATGATGTCGAGGTCGAACACCGCGTCGATGAGGCGGCGACGTAGACGGCGCGAGCGGTTCCCAGGCGCGATGTCAATGATGAGCTCGACGCTGGAACATGAGGGCCGGCCTGTCCGATCGACGACTCCACTGACCATCGGCAGGCCCGGCAAGCTAAACATCACCCTCGCCGTCGTCGCCAACCACTTCGGCGTCCCGCTGATCACCGTCTCGCGGCTCGAACGTGGACACCAACGCAACGACGACCTGGCCACTAACTACCACCAATGGCTCACCGCTGCTTGACCTTTGAACAGCAATAGGAGCATCACCCGTGGCCTGGTGTGACCGCTGTTAGGGTAATGCGGCATTGGTGCGGCTGCTCAGCACAGAGGCCGCAACGAATACCACGGTGAGCACTTCGGCGATCACGCTGACCGCCGCCTGCGGTGATGGGTTCCATCCCAGTTCGGTGAATCCGAAGAGCCCGACGGTGCGCGACAGCGCGAACGCGACCAGTGCGCCGGCGGAAAGCACGCCCGCGACCCACCGCAGCCAATCCGGTCCGCCGGCGAGGATCAGCAGGGCCAGGACACAAAAGACGATGGCCTGCCCCAAGAACGCCGGGCCGATCGTGGGGATGTCGCGGTAGCCGTTGACATACAGGTAGGCGTGAATGACGCCGCTGACCGCGAGCGAGGCGCTGATGGCCAGCCGGAACGCCACCGCGATAACCGTTGATCTCATTGCAGTGTCCGCTCTTTCAGGGCGAGGGCGTGTTGGCTCTTGGTGTAGAGATGTCCTTCCGCTCGCGCGGCCATGGCATGGTCCGCTTACGTTATCCACGACGCGGGGCTGACAACGGTTCACTGCCTGGCCATACGCTGCGTCGTGGGCCGGAGGGCCATGTCAAGGCGGCCAGGGACGGCCGCCACCTCGCCGGTTCCGTGAACCACGGCGCCAACATGCCGGCTCATGGCGTTAGCGCAAGGTCGGCCAGCGCTGTTCCGGGAAGCGTTCCCGCATATGCTGTTCGTGTTCGATGATCAGTTCGGCGATGGCGTCGCTGATTGCGAGGCTGCGTCCGACGCGGTCGTTCCTGAAGTCGGTGTTCTCCCCCAGGTGGGGGTTGCCACGCTCATCGCCGGGCAGGCATCTGCATCTACGACGCCTGCGTCGACAAGTGTGTTGCGGTCCTCGGCCAGGCCGTACCCGCCGAGCCATCGTCGCTACCGGAGTGGGCCTTGATGTGGGATGACGAGCTGCTGGAACGGATCCCGTCCACATCGGCGACGAATATCGAAGCGGGACTTTGCGATCGCCTGCGCGAACTACGCGGCAGTCGCCGTGAGGCGGGTCTCGCGCGCCACCTCAAGGTTGGCTACTGGACGATCAGCGTGCCCTTCATACGTACAGATGTTCTACGTGCGTTGTTAGCGTCCGGTCCACTGGAGGGCGAGGTGAGCGGCTCGTGAGGGGTCAGGCGCCGGAGGCGGCATGACGACCGGACCGGTGCGGGCCAGCTCCGAGTGGCTGAGGTTGCGGGAGCCGGCCGACGCGGCAGCCCGCGCGTCCGAGCTCGTCGAGAAGGTCCGGTCGTACCTGCCCACCCACGGCGGGGCGACCATCCACGACCTCGGTTGCGGCACCGGGTCGATGGCCCGCTGGCTCGCGGTGCGGCTGCCCGGACCCCAACACTGGGTCATGTACGACAGGGACGACGAGCTGCTCACCCTCGCCGCCGCAGACCCGCCCGACAGGGCCTCCGACGGCACGCCGGTCACGATGGAGACCCGTCGGCGCGACATCACCCGGATGGAGCTGGCGGGCGCAGCTCTCATCACCGCCTCGGCGCTGCTGGACATGATGACCGCCGAGGAGCTCGAACGACTCGTCGCCACCTGTGCCGGGGCGGACTGCCCGGTGCTGATCGCCCTCAGCGTCACAGGCCGTGTCGAGATCACGCCGGCCGAGCCGTTCGACCAAAGCGTCACAGACGCGTTCAACGCCCACCAGCGACGCACCACAAGCGCCGGAAAGCTGCTCGGTCCAGACGCGGTCGGCGCCGCGGTCGACGGCTTCACCCGGCTGGGACTCGAAGTCCTGGTCCGCCCGAGCCCGTGGCGGCTCGGCCCCGGTCACGCCGATCTCGTGGCCGCGTGGTTCAGCGGCTGGCTGGCCGCGGCATGCGAGCAGCGACCCGAGCTGCGGGCCCACGCTCCGTCGTACGCAAGGCGACGCCTGGCCGAGGCAGCCGCCGGCCACCTGTCTGTCACCGTGCACCACCAGGATCTGCTGGTGCGGCCGAGATGACAGCTCAGAAGTCGACGGGCAGTCCGTGCCCTACGCCTCGGCGTCGAGCACGTCATCGCACGGGAGGTCCAGCGTGTGTGCCTCTGCCGGCTTTCGTGGCCAGGTAGCGATCGTTGGTCGCGTCGAGATGCACCGCGCTCGGCACCCGCTCCGCGACGGTGACTCCGTGGATCCGGACCAGCGGCAGGACCTCCGGATCCGCAGACACCACCGCCGCCGGCCAGGCCGAAGGCGAGATGCTCCCGGCCGTCGGCGAGCCCGTCGAAGGTGTAGACCCGCGCGGTCGTGCCGAATCCGTCAGCGAACCGCAGCGGCAGCATGACCTGGGTACGGATCGTCGCCGCGGGCAGATGCATCGTGCTCTCTTTCAGTCCTGGTCGAAACGGTCCGAGAGCGCGTAGCGCAGGAGTACGACGTCGCCGAACTGGTGCACCTCCGCCAGCTCCGCACGGCGGTCTGGGTTCCACGGGAAGCTTCCATCGCCGACGAACCGCTGCGCCCGGGAGTCGCCCACGAAGAAAGGCGCCACGACCAGGTGCAGCTCGTCCGCAAGGCCGGCCGTGAGGAACTGGGTGAGGACCTTCCCGCCCCCCTCGATCATCAGCCGCCTGACGCCGCGGGCGCGCAGGTCCTCGCTGATCCGGCACATTTCGATCGGGCGACCGCCGTCGACGACCGTGGCGACCGCCCCGAGCCGGCACCGAGCCTCCGCCACGGCGTCGGTGGGACAGTAGACCAGCTTCTCGGTGTCACCGGTGACGAAGAAGGCGGCGCACGGGTCCAGCTGAGCGCGACTGGTGACGGTCACCTTGATCGGGGTTGGCGGCAGGCCGCGGGCGATGCGCTCGGCGCGCCGCGACGGCGCACGCACCAGCAGCCGGGGGTTGTCGTTGCGGAGGGTTGCGGCGCCCACGAGGATCGCGTCGCTGTCCGCACGCACGGCGTCGACCCGGTCGAGGTCGGCATCGTTGGACAGCACGAGACGTTCGTCGGTCGCGGTGTCGATGTAGCCGTCGATCGACATGCCGCAGCTGAGCAGTGTGTACGGGCGTTCAGGCATGTACGACGCCCCCGACTCGCTCCGCCTGCGCCCCAGTCAGCTCGCACGCGCCGTCCCGACGGCGCCCTCGCCCGGCCACCAGCATGACGGCACCGGGCAGGGTCGCGACGAGCGCGAGCACGCCGTACACCACCGCAACGGTGACGCCCTCAGCAGCGCTCAGCCCGACCGCGCCGAACGCCCACGCGGCCGCACCCTCGCGCGGGCCCCAGCCGGCGATGTTCGCCGGTACAGCCGAGGCCAGCAGCACGACCAGTGCAAGTGGGAGCAGCCGACCCACCGGCAGCTTCGTCCCGGTCACCTGCACCGCGACCACGAACACCGCGACGTGGCCCATCACGGCGACGGTGGAGGCGAGCACGATGCCCGGCCAGGCCCGCCTCGAGAGGACCGAGCCGCGGAGGTCGCTGGTGACGGCGCGCGCGATCCGGGTCGGAAGGCGCCCTGGGCTTCAGGCGCAGGAGTACGACGACCAGCGCGACGCCGGCGACGGCCGCGACCACCCAGGCGACCACGAGACGAAGAGAGCCTGCGGGCGGGGGCAGAAGGAGCAGGACGGCCACCGTCAGCAACGCCTGCACGGCCTGCCCCGACGCACGCTCCCACGCGACCGACCGCAGACCCCGCCCCAGATCGCCGACGGCACGCCCGTGGAGCACGCCCCGGTGCACGTCGCCCAGCACCCCGCCAGGAAGCGTGGAGTTGAGGAACTGGGACCGGTAGTAGGCACTCACCGCCGTCCGCAGAGGTACATCGACGCCAAGTCCGCCCGCGACAAGGCTCCACCGCCACGCACAGCACAACGTGGTCAGCGACGTGATCGCCACCGCGGCGGCGAGCGCCCAGGCAGTCGTCAGTCTGAGCCCGTCCACGAATGGGCCGGCGCCCACCCGCCAGACCAGGACGGCGAGGATCGCGGCGCCGCCCGCCAGGCGCGCCCAGGTCCAGATGCTTCGGCTGATGGCGGTGCCTCCGATCTCCTCGTTGTATCCCTCGACAGTCATACGGGGGTCACCTGGCTGCTGGTTCATCCGGTCACCCGGCGACTTCGGACAGCACGGCCGACAGCTCGCGCGAGGTCTGCGCCCAGTCCGAGAGTCTCTGTCGCCGGGACCGGGCCGCCGCGCGGAGCCGCTCGCGCTCCCGGGGGTCACCGAGCCAGCAACTCAACGTCTGCCCGAGAGTCTGCGGGTCGCCGGGCGGGACCAGCAGGCCGGGCCGGCTGCCGTCGGCTGCGTGGCCGAGGGCCTCAGGTACGCCACCGACCTCCCCGGCGATGACCGGAAGCCCGCGGGCAAGCGCCTCGGTGACGACCATGCCGTACGTCTCCGCGCGCGAGGCCAGCACCAGGGCGTCCGCCTCTGCGTACGCGCGGTCGAGCTCGTCGTGCCGTGAGCGGGCCGGTGAAGCACACCCGATCGCCGAGGCCCCTGTCCTCGGCCAGCCGTCGCAGGCGTGCGACGAACTCCAGGTCGAGGTCCAGCGCGCCGACGCAGACGCATTGCCAGGCGGGGTCGTCGACCGTGGCCAATGCGTCGAGCAGGAGGTCATGGCCCTTGAGCGGGGTGACGCCTCCGACGCAGAGCAGCCGCCCGCCAGACGGGGTACCCGCCGCCACTTCGGCTGCGTCGACGCCGGGCGGCACGACGTACACGGGATTCCCGGGCAGCGCGTAGTGGTCGCTCAGCCACCGCCGGGTCCACTCGCTCGTGGCCACGATCGCGGACGCCGCCGACAGCGCCGCGACCTCGCGCGGCTCGTCCCGCGGCATGTGCAAGAGTACGACGAGGCGCAGCCGGCCGGCTTCCGGCTCCAGCACCTCCGGCACCACCGACGCGACCAGGCCGTCGACGAGAACCAGTGAGCCAGAAGGCACCCGGGCCAGCGCCGCAGCAACGGCCGCCCGGGCCGGCGCGTCGGGCCGGGGCCATCGGCCGGGCACGGTGTGCTCGTGGACCGACCAGCCAAGCGCGGCAAGCCCGCGACAGGCCCGGCGGTCGTACACGTTGCCGCCGCTCGGCCGCCGCGGGTCGTCGATCCCGTCGGGGACCACGACGTGCACCTCGTTCACAACGACCTTTCGTAGCTCGCCCACGCGATGTGCGACTCGCGCAGGGTCACCCCGATCCGGGCCAGCCCACTCGCGGAGTCCCCGAGCCCGCCGCCCTCGACACGGCCGGCGAGCCGGTCCGCGATCAGCCTCGCGAGGACCTCGGTGGTTGTGTTGCGCCCCGCGAGCTCCGGCACCTCGTCGAGGTTGCGGTAGTTGAGGTCCGCCAGGACGCCACGCAGCACCTCGGTGGCCCCGCCGATATCCACCACGATGTCGTCGGAGTCGAGCTCGACCCGGGAGAAGGTCGCGTCCACGACGTACGTCGCTCCGTGCAGGCGCTGCGCGGGACCGAACACTTCGCCGCGGAGGCTGTGCGCGATCATCACGTGGTCGCGGACGGTGACACTGAACATCGGTCCTACCCTTCGTCGTAGGTCAGCGTGTGGCAGAGCGCGCGGAGCCGGCCGTCGGACAGTCGGGCCATCACGTCGGGCAGCTCGTCGAACGTCGATGCGCCGGTGAGCAGCGCGTCGAAGGCCGGATCCTGGAGCAGGTCCAGCGCGAGCGCGCGCCGCTCAGCCGTGGTACGCCGTCCGCGCCGGGCCACCGCGACATCGCCGACCCGGCTGGCCCGGATGCCGAGGCGTCTGGAGTGGAAGGCGCCACCGAGGGACAGCTGGACCGGCTGGTCGCCGTACCAGCTGAGGTCGACGACCATGCCGTCCGCGGCGAGCAGGGCCAGGGAGAGCTGCAGCCCGGCTGACGTCGCGCTGGCGTGGAACACCAGGTCCTGACCGCCGAGGGCGTCCTCGGGCAGCGCGAAGTCGACGCCGAGGGAGGCCGCGATGTGCGCACGCGTGTCGTCCACGTCGACGAGCGTCACCTGCGTTCCCGGCACGCCACCGACCAGCCGGGCGACGCAGCACCCGACCATGCCGGCGCCGACGACCGTGATCCGGTCGCCGACCAGCGGCCCGGCGTCCCACAGGGCGTTGACCGCGGTCTCCACCGTGCCGGCGAGGACGGCACGCTCCGGCGGGACCTCGTCGGGGACCACTGCCACGGCGTCGGCCGGCACGACGTACGCCGTCTGGTGGGGGAAGAGACAGAAGACGGTGCGCCCCCGGAGCTCGTCGGGACCGCGGTCGACGACGCCGACGTTGAGGTAGCCGTACTTCACCGGGCCGGGGAAGTCGCCCTCCTGAAACGGTGCCCGCATCACGTCGTACTCGCTCTGCGGGACTCCGCCACGGAACACCAGTCCCTCGGTGCCGCGGCTCACCCCGGACCGCAGCGTGCGCACCAGCACCTCGCCCGGACCAGGCTCCGGCAGCTGGACCGTGCGAATCTCGCCCCGGCCGGGTTCGCGGATCCAGAACGCGCGCGCTTCCGTCGGCACCCGCACCCTCCTCTGCCCGCCCGGATGAATCGAAGCGTCGCCTTTACCGTATGACTGTTCGTACCCCTGAGATACGGAGGCACGGTGCGTCGGGTTGGTCAAGTGCGCAGCTGGGTCCCGACCGGCCCGCTCACCGGCTTCGTCTGCCTGCTCGCGCTCCTCGGTGTCCTCGCGGCGACCACCGGCCTCGACGCGTCCGGCTGGTTGGCCGGTGTCGCTTGCGGAGCCGGCCTTGCCGCCCTGCTTGCTCGCGCGCTGACGCGTCACAGCCAGGTCGGACTGGGGCCGGCGGACAGCGTGACCCTGGCTCGCGCAGTCCTCGCCTGTGGGGTCGCGGCGCTCACGGTGGACTCGTTCGGGGGCCAGGCGCCTGCGGCGATCCTCGTGGCGCTCTCGACGGTGGCGCTGGTGCTCGACGGTGTCGACGGCCGGGTCGCTCGGCGTACCGACACCACCTCGGCGTTCGGGGCGCGCTTCGACATGGAGGTCGACGCGTTCCTGATCATGGTCCTGAGCGTGTACGTCGCACGTGAGTCGGGCTGGTGGGTGCTCGCGATGGGTCTGGCCCGGTATGCGTTCGTGGTCGCCGGCTGGGTGCTGCCGTGGCTGCGCGGTCCGCTGCCGCCCCGGCAGTGGGCCAGGGTGGTCGCCGCGATCGTGGGAGTCGTGCTGACCGTTGCGGCGGCCGACATCCTGCCCGATGCCGTGACCACCGCGATGCTCCTTGTCGCGCTGGGCCTGCTGGTCGAGTCGTTCGGCCGTAGCGTCTGGGGGCTCTGGGTCCCAGGGCATGTCTCTCAGATCCGCCGACGCGGCCGCATCGCGACGGAGGGCGTTGTCGGCTCGGCGCAGCATCGCTGCACCTCCGCCTTGCCGGATTGGGCGCGGACACCGCGGGCTCCCGGCATCTTTTCGAGCACACCCTGCCGGAGCGCCCCGGCGCTCGCGCCACCGTGACCTCGGCCCTGGCCCTGCTCCTGGTCTGGGCTGCGCTCCTCGTGCCGGACCGGGTCGACGACCTGGCGCCGAGCGCCTTCCTCCGGATCCCGGTCGAGGGCCTGCTCTTCGTCGCACTCGTCCTGGTGCTGCCACCTAGGGTCGCACGGATCCTCGCGCTCTTCGGCGGACTCGGACTCGGCGCGCTGACGATTCTGCGGCTGCTCGACATGGGCTTCCACTTCGCCTTCGACCGCCCGTTCCACCCCGTCTACGACACGGCGTACGCCGGCTCCGCGGTCGGGCTGCTCGGCGACTCGATCGGCCGCGCGGGCGCCCTCGTCGTCCCCATCGGAGCCGGGCTTCTCATCGTCGCGCTGATCGCCTTGCTGCCGCTGTCCGCGGTGCGCCTGACCCGGCTCGTGGCAACACACCGGCGGCCGTCGATCCGGATGCTCACCCTTCTGACCGCGATCGCGATGGTCACCACGTTGTCCGGTGCCCAGCTGGGGTCGGCAGGACCAATCGCCTCCACCGCGTCGGCCCGGCTCGCCTACACCCACGCCACGCAGGTCCGTGACGACCTCCGCGGCCAGCGGGAGTTCGTGCGGGCGCTCGAGCAGGATCCCTTCCGCAACACGCCGGACGACGACCTCTTGACCGGCCTGCGCGGCAAGGACGTTCTCCTGGTCTTCGTCGAGAGCTACGGACGCACGGCGCTCGACCTCCCCGTGATCGAGTCTGCGCTCGATGCTGGGGAGCGGCGGCTGCAAAAGGCCGGGTTCTCTTCGCGGAGCGGCTTCCTCACCTCGCCGACATTTGGCGGCCTCAGCTGGCTGGCTCACATCACCCTGCAGTCTGGTCTGTGGGTGGACAACCAGCGGCGGTACGACCACCTCGTCACCCTCGACCGGCTCACCCTCACCGATGCGTTTCGGTCGTGCGGGCTGGAGAACCGTCGCCGACACACCAGCCAGCAAGGAGGACTGGCCGGTGGCGACGACGTACTACCACTACGACCAGGTCTACGACCGCCGGAACGTGGGATATGCCGGCCCGCGGTTCAGCTACGCCTCGATGCCGGATCAGTACACCCTGGCCGCGCTCCAGCGCCTGGAGCTCGAGCAGCCGAACCGGGCCCCCGTCATGGCCGAGATCGACCTGGTCTCCAGCCACACCCCGTGGGCGCCGCTGCCCCGGCTCGTCGACTGGAGCCGGGTCGGCGACGGCTCGGTCTTCGACCCGATGCCGGCCCAGGGCGAGTCGCCGGAGAAGGTGTGGCGGGACCCCGACCTGGTCAAGGCCGCCTACGCCGAGTCCGTCGCCTACTCATTCGACGCGGTGACCTCGTTCGTGCAGCAGCTCCACGACCAGGATCTGGTGCTCGTGGTCCTGGGCGACCACCAACCGGCGAGCATCGTCTCCGGTGAAGGGGTGAGCCACGACGTGCCGGTGAGCATCATCGCCGCCGACCCAGCGGTCATGGATCGGGCGGCGGACTGGGGCTGGCAGGAGGGGCTGCGGCCAGACGCCGGCGCACCGGTCTGGCCGATGGATGCCTTCCGGGACAGGTTCCTCACCGCGTACGGCCCCCCGCCGCCCTCGCTCTCGTCCTCGGCGCATCACTGAGCGCGTCAGGGCGAGAGTGCTGCACCCCGCGGCCGCGGCCGCGATCCCGTCGGGGACCCCGGCCGGTGGCAAATGGGATTACTGTGCGGTCGCCCATCGATTCCTTCAAGAACGCTGTGAATCTGGGCGGCAAGGACGAGCCGGGGTTGAATGAAGCCAGAAGCTGTGTTCCTGCCGGAGGTCTTCGATGATTGTCGACTGCGCTCACTATCGCGACGGTAGCCGTCAAAGCGACTTGCCGATCTCGTTGGATGAGGCTGCAACGCAATGTCTTCAGGGCGGGTTCGTATGGTTGGGCATGTTCGAGCCCAGCGGTGAGGAGCTCGACGAAGTCAGGGAATCGTTCGGTCTGCACGAGCTTGCCGTCGAGGATGCCAAGACCTTTCACCTGCGCCCGAAGGTCGAAGAATACGAAACCGGGGTGCAGCTGGTCATCCTGCGCACCGCCCGCTACAACCATGACCGGGACGAGGTCGATTTCGGCGAGATCAGCATCTTCGTCGGACCTAGTTTCGTCATTACGGTTCGACAAGGTGTCGCGAGCGAGCTACACGGCGCACGGACGCGGCTCGAACAACACCCCAAACTACTTGCACTGGGCACTAACTCGGTCCTCTGGGCGATCCTGGACCAGGTGATCAAGGGCTACGCCCCCGTCGTGGCTGACCTCGAATCCGACATAGAACAGGTCGAAGGCACCGTGTTCTCCGGCGCGGTCGCACCGACCGAACGGATCTATGATTTGCGCCGCGAGGTCACGAACTTCTATCGCGCGGTCCATCCGCTACTCGCCGTCCTCACTGGCGTCGAGCGCAATGTCGATGACGCGGAGCTCCGGCCGTACCTTCGCGACGTGCACGACCACCTGCATCTCATCAGCGAGGAAGTTGCTGCCCAGAAGGACCTCCTCGCCACCGTCCTGCAAGCGAACATGGCCGTCATCTCCGTGGAACAGACCCGGGTCAGCGTGCGCCAAAACGCCACAATGGAGCAGCTGACAATCCTGGCAACCGTGTTCCTGCCGTTGACCTTCATTACCGGTTTCTTCGGGCAGAACTTTGCATGGCTGGTCGACAACATCACCGGCTTCGCCCGATTCGCCGTGTTCGGAATCGGCGGGCTGCTCGTTCCGTTGGTCCTGCTCTGGGCGTGGATGCGTCGCAACCAACGGGCGACCGCCGCAGCCGAAACCCGCGGCATGGTCGCGCGTACAGCGGCCGATCTCGTCGCGCAGCGGGCTCAGTACCGCGACCCCGACCCTTAGGAGCAGGGTGAGGATGCTCGGCTGGCCGAGATGGCGAAGGGCGTCCACCCACTCGGCCGAGTCCTACGCTTGCAGCGCGCGAGACCGCGAGACCAGTTCGGACCGCCACCCTAGATCCCCACGGTGGCGGGCCGACCTAACTTGGCGGATGCCGGCCATGACATAGCCCGCGGTGATCCGGAGAGCTTCGCTCACCTATGTGGCCGAAGGGTTTCCATCGCCGAGCACGCAACCGATGACGCGCGACCCAGGAACAGAAGCCAACCCGCGAAGCGGGCAGAACTGGTCGACACGTTCGCCACGGCGTTGCAACGTGACTTCGGTGTCGCCTTTGAATGGCCCAGCGCCGAACACATTCCGGCAGAGGTCGCACGACAAGGGTGCCGAGTGGTCACCGCAGCTCATTATCCGCGCGACTGAAGACTGGTGCCATGGTTGCTGTCGTTGTGAACGGATTTGTGAACGAAACGGGGCGCAACGACCGTGATCGTGTGGAACGCAGCGTGATGGCGTAGACGGCGTGGTGGTTCTGACCTGCACGTTAGAGACCGTGTACAGGACGTAAGACTGTCACCGGTTGGCTCATAACCCAGAGGTCGCAGGTTCGAATCCTGTCCCCGCTACCAGGAAAACGGTCCCCGGAAATCACTCCGGGGGCCGTTTTCAATGGCTTTGGGAACACTTTTGGGAACATTCGCAACGCTCGCTTCCGCGCCGGACACAGGCAGTGATGGACCGCTGCTATTGCCCGGTCGGCGTCCCGTGTCCAACAAGACGTTTCAGATGTGGAGTCGGCGGGATGTCCGCCGGAAGGTCAACGGCCAGCTGAGAACGACTGGGGTTATCCTCAGCGCTGTTCGATGTAGCGTCTCGTGACCGCGATGTCGCTGTCGCCGTGCCCTAGCGCCGTGAGTTCCTCGAACGCGGCCTTCACGGCGGGCAACAAGACCGGATGGGTGCCGGTCGCCAGCGCCACGGCCGAAGCGAAGTCGAGGTCCTTGACCATGTACTTCGCTACGCCTGAGGGACTGTAGTCCTCCTGAATGATGCGGTCGCCACGGCTTTCCAGGATGCGGCTCCCAGCGTATCCACCCCCGAGCAGGCGGAACAGTTCGGTCAAATCGAGACCGCTCCGTTCGGCGAGTACGGCGGCCTCCCCGAGCGCCAGGATGGTCGACGCGACGATCATCTGGTTGCAGGCCTTCGCCACCTGGCCCGAACCGAGGGGACCGAGATGAACCGGGTTGCCGCACGCGGAGAGCACCGCCCACGCGTCCGTGACATCCCGTTCCTCACCACCGACCATGATCGACAGCGTGCCGGCTTCGGCACCTTCGACGCCGCCGGAGACCGGTGCGTCGACAACCCGCACGGCGTCGGCCGTGGTCCGGGCCAACCGCATGCCCAGCTCGCTGACCCCCACCGGAGACGACGATGAAGCGATGATCAGCAGCAGGTCGTCGGGCTCGCTGGCGAGGATCCCGTCGGGACCGGCCAAGACCTCCTCGACTTGCGGGAGGTCCGGCAGCATCAGGAGGAGGACCCTGGCCGCGCTGGCGAGCGACCGAGGAGTGTCATGCCACTCAGCGCCCGCGGCGACGAGATCGGAATAGCGGTCCCGGCTTCGTCCGGTGATGTGCACGGGTCCGGCGCCGCTGTTGAGGATATTGACCGCCATCGGGCGACCCATCATGCCGAGACCAATTACTCCCACGGGGAGGCTCTCGTCGGCTGAGATGTTCGACATATGTTCGACCCTAAACTGAGGAACCGCCGATGAAAGGCAATGTCAATGGCCCACCGTTCCGAGCGTCTACGCGTGGTCGTCGCTACGCCGCTGGCCGAGCAGCACTGCGAGTTGATCGAGCGGCTGGAGCCTCGCATCGACTTGATCCGTGACCAGTCGCTGTATCCCCCGATGCGTCATCCGGCTGACTTCTCCGGGGATCCGTCGTTTCGTCGAACCCCGACTCAGCAACAGGAGTTCGAGGACATGGTCGACTCGGCCCAGGCGCTCTACGGCATTCCCGATGTCGACCCCGATGCCCTGAGGCGGACGGCGGATGCGAATCCCGGACTCCGCTGGGTTCACACGATGGCGGCCGGCGGCGGCGGCCAGGTGAAGGACGCCGGACTGAGCGAGGACCAGCTGAGCCGAATCGTCTTCACGACCTCGGCCGGCGTCCATGGCGGACCGCTGGCCGAATTCGCCGTCTTTGGCCTGTTGGCTGGCGCAAAGGATCTCGGGCGGCTGCTCGCCCAGCAGCACGACCGGCGCTGGACAGGCCGCTGGGAGATGGGCCAGGTTTCGGAGATGACCGTCCTGGTCGTCGGCCTCGGCGGCATTGGTCAAGAGGTGGTTAAGAAACTGGCCGGGCTCGGTGCGACCGTCATCGGCACCAGCCGTCACGGCGCACCGGTTGATCACGTCGACCGGCTGATCCAAGTGGACGACATCGCGTCGACGGTCCCCGAGGTGGACGCCATCGTGCTGACGCTGCCCGGCACGGCGGCAACGGAGAAGCTGATCGGGGCCGACGTCTTCGCGGCGGTCAAGCCGGGGACGATCCTGGTCAACGTCGGCAGAGGCACGGTGGTCGACGAGGACGCTCTGCTGCCGGCGCTACGCGACGGTCGCATCGGGTTCGCGGCTCTTGACGTGTTCGCGACCGAACCTCTGCCCGAAAGCAGTCCATTGTGGGCCGAGCCTAATGTTCTTGTCAGTCCCCACACCGCCGCGCTCAACTCGGCCGAAGACCGGCTTATCGCCGAACTGTTCGCTGCCAACGCGACCCGGTTGCTTGATGGAGACGAACTCATGAACGTGGTGGACACCGTTGACTTCTACTGAGTAACCGTTGGATTCGCCGGCGTATATCGGCTAGCGCGGTACAGCGGGTTGATCTCTGCTCAGCTCCAGGTATTGCAGCATGGACCGTCTACAGCACAGGCGGATCAGCCCGCACCAGCAAGCGCGCAAGTGGTCGACCCGATCGAAACTTTCTCGCGGTCGAAGTGAACAGATGGAACAGGACTCAGAGACCGACCCTAGACGGGCAAAGTGCGGCCTTTCTGAATCTTTCAGCCAACCGGGGACTCTCCGTGCGATACGCCGATAGCGTCTAGCCATGCCCGTTGCCCGTCTGAATCGGTAGTAGCTGAGCTGGCATAGGCGGGGAGCCGGGCGTCTGAATCAAAGGAGACCAACGTGCCTGACGCTCCGTACACACCGCCGGTCCGCGAGGCAGACGATCCTGAATACGCGGCCAACCTTCGTCGGGCGACATTGGCCAGTACGGTCGGCAGCGCCCTCGAGTACTACGACTTCGCGCTCTACGGGCTGGCCTCGGCTCTGATCTTCTCGAAGTTGTTCTTCAGCAACCTGGACCCGGGCACCGCTCTGGTCGCCAGCTTTGCCACATTCGGGGTCGGGTTTGTGGCCCGCCCGCTCGGCGGTCTGTTCTTCGGCACGATCGGCGACAGGCTCGGTCGCAAATGGGTGCTCGTCGTCACGATCTTGCTGATGGGCGGCTCCTCGACCCTGGTCGGCGCGCTGCCCACCTTCCACACCATCGGCATCTGGGCGCCCATCCTGTTGGTCTTCCTGCGGCTGTGCCAGGGCTTCGGAGCGGGCGCCGAGCAGGCCGGATCAACGGTGCTGATGGCCGAGTACGCCCCGGTCGAGCGGCGCGGGTACTTCGCCGCGTTGCCGTTCATCGGCATCCAGGCCGGTACCCTGCTGGCCGCCATGGTGTTTGTGTATCTCGGCACGATCCCTCAGGACGTTCTCCTGGGCTGGGTGTGGCGGATCCCGTTCCTGGCGTCGATCCTGCTGATCCTGGTCGCCTTGTTCATCCGGATGAGGCTGCGGGAGAGTCCGACGTTCATCGTCTTGGAGAAGCACGAGCAGATTGCCGAGCACCCGATGCGTGAGATCTTCGGGCACTCGCTGCCCAGCGTGCTGCGCGGCATCGGGCTGCGGATGGCAGAGAACGGTGGCTCGTACCTCTTCAACTCCCTGGCCGTCGCGTACGCGACGGGCACGGTGATGGTCGATCGGTCGATCGGTCCGATCGCCGTGGCGGTCGGATCGCTGATCGGGATGGTTTCGGTGCCGTTGGCCGGGCACATCTCGGATCGGGTCGGCCGGGTCCCGGTGTACCGCGTCGGCGCCGCCGTGCTGCTGGTACTCGCCTTTCCCGGCTGGTATCTGATCTCGTTGGGCCAGGCCTGGCTTGTCATCGTGGTGATCGCCGTGGCCATTGGTTTCGGCGTCAACACGATGCTCGGACCACAGTGCGCCCTGCTGCCCGAGATGTTCGGCAACAAGCACCGCTACCTCGGGGTCGCAGTCTCGCGTGAGTTCAGCGCAGTGATCGCAGGTGGTCTGGCCGGTGTGCTGGGCGCCGCGCTGATCAAATGGTTCGACGGCTCGTGGGTGCCGCTCGGCGTCTATACGTTCGTATTGGCGGCCATCACCTTGGCGACGACCTTCATCACGCCGGAAACCCGTGGTCGTGACCTGATCCGCGTTGAGGATGCCCTCGATGAGCTGAAGGCGGGAGGGGTGGCCGCACGATGAACCCCTTCGACCTGACCGGCACCACGGCACTGGTCAGTGGGTCCAGCCGAGGTATCGGGCTGGCCCTCGCCAAGGGCCTGCTCCAAGCTGGCAGCCGGGTCACCATCCACGGCCGCAACATCGACCAGGTCAAGACAACGGCGCTTGAGCTGGCCGACGAGACCGGAGGTGAGACCAAGGTCAGCACGTTCGATGTCACCGATCAGGACGCCGTCGACCGCGGAATCGCCGACATCGAGCAGGAGTGGGGAACACCGGACATCCTGGTCAACAACGCAGGCATCCAGCGCCGCGCCCCGTTCACCGAGTTCACGCTGCAGGACTGGAATGACCTCGTTGCCACCAATTTGACCAGTGCGTTCCTGGTCAGCCAGCGCGTAGCCCGCGGCATGGTCCAACGGGGCAGCGGCAAGATCATCAACATCGGATCGGTGCAGAGCCAGCTGGCCCGGCCCGGCATCGCGCCCTACAGCGCAACCAAAGGTGGGATCGTCATGCTGACCAAGGGGCTGTGCGCCGACCTTGGTCCGCACGGGATCCAGACCAACGCCTTGTCCCCGGGCTACTTCGAGACCGAACTCACGCGGGCCCTCGTCGAGGACGAACAGTTCACCCAGTGGGTGACCACCCGCACCCCCGCCGGCCGCTGGGGCAAGGTCGAAGACCTCGTCGGGGCTCTGGTGTTCCTGGCCTCACCGGCGTCGAACTTCGTCAACGGACAGGTCCTGTTCGT
>CAVRMG010000040.1:0-66716 GCA_963721495.1 uncultured Actinomycetota bacterium
CGTCCTTCGCCGGACGGACCGTCATCGTGACCGGAGCCAACAGCGGACTGGGCTTGGTCACCGCCCGTGAGCTGGCACGAGTCGGGGCCAAGACGATTCTCGCCGTGCGCAACGAGGCCAAGGGCGACGAAGCCGCCGCGTCCATGACCGGCGATGTCGAGGTCCGCTCGCTCGACCTGCAGGACCTGGCGTCGGTACGCGCCTTCGCCGACGGTGTCGACAGCGTCGACGTGCTGGTGAACAACGCCGGCATCATGGCGGTCCCGTACGCGCAGACCGTCGACGGGTTCGAGAGCCAGATCGGCACCAACCACCTCGGCCATTTCGCGTTGACGAACCTGCTGTTGCCGAAAATCACCGAACGTGTGGTGACCGTGTCCTCGGGGTTGCATCTGCTCGGCTTCATCAGTCTGAAGGATCTGAACTGGAAGGCGCGGCCCTACTCGGCATGGCTGGCCTACGGGCAGTCCAAGCTGGCCAACCTGCTATTTACCAGCGAGTTGCAGCGACGACTCGACGCGGCGGGATCGCCGCTGAGGGCCCACTCGGCCCACCCCGGGTACTCGGCGACCAACCTGCAGGGCCACACCGGCAACCAGATCGGCACCCGGTTCTGGAATGCGTCCAAGAAGCTCGCCACCGACGCCGACTTCGGCGCCCGCCAGACGCTGTACGCGGTGGCGAAGGACCTGCCCGGCGACTCGTTCATCGGGCCGCGGTACGCCATGCGGGGCCCGACCGGTCCCACCCCGATGCGCAGCCCGTTGGCCCGCGACGCCACGAAGGCCGCCGGCCTGTGGGCGCTGTCCGAGCAGCTCACGGACACCAAATTCAGCCTCTGATTTGGGGATGAGCAGCGGCTGCGGCTACCCTGGCTGCTAATCACGGCGAGGGTGGCATGGCTACCGTTATCGACGCGAACCGATTTCAGAGGTCGCGCCCTGGCCGTGCTCGATACACGACACAGGAGCTGAACCCGATGGCCAAGAATGCGCCGAACAATCTGACCGCCGCCATCCGCGAGGAAACAGGCAAGGGCGCGTCGCGTCGTGCCCGGCGCAACGGCAAGGTGCCCGCGGTCCTCTACGGCCACGGCAGCGACCCGCAGCATCTCGAGCTCAGCGCCCGTGACTTCGCGGCCGTTCTGCGCCACACCGGGACCAACGCGGTGCTCACCCTCGACATCGAGGGCAAGGAGCAGCTCGCACTGACCAAGGCGCTGACCCTGCACCCGATCCGCCGCAGCATCGAGCACGCCGACCTGCTGGTCGTGCGCCGCGGCGAGAAGGTCACCGTCGAGGTGAACGTCATCGTCGAGGGCGAGGCGATCCCCGGCACGCTGGTCACCCAGGACACGAACACCATTCAGATCGAAGCCGACGTGCAGTCGATCCCCGACCAGCTGACCGTTTCCGTCGAGGGTGCCGATGTCGGCACGCAGTTCACGGCGGGCTCGATCACGTTGCCGTCCGGAGTTTCGCTCATCTCTGACCCCGAGACGCTCGTCGTCAACGTGGTCGCCGCCCCGACCGCCGAGGAGATGGAGGGCGCAGGCGAGGGCGAGGGCGAGGCCGCAGCGGAAGCAGCCGAGGGCGAAGCTGCCGAAGGCGAGCCCGAGGGCGAAGGCGAGGGCGCCGAAGAGGCACCCGCCGCGGACTCCGAGTAGCGCGGCATGGCCGAGCCCGCACTCGTGGTCGGCCTCGGCAATCCTGGACCGCAGTACGCCACGACGCGGCACAACCTCGGCTTCTTCAGTCGCCGACATCCTGGCCGACCGCATCGGCTCGGGGTTCAAGGTGCACAAGAAGTCGGGGGCCGAGGTGGTCACGGGTCGCCTCGCCGGCCGCTCCGTGGTGCTCGCCAAACCGCGCTGCTACATGAACGAGTCAGGGCGCCAGGTGGCACCGCTGGCCAAGTTCTATTCGGTGGCTCCGGCCGACATCATCGTCATCCACGACGAGCTCGACATCGACTTCGGGCGGATTCGGCTGAAGTCCGGCGGCGGCGTCGCCGGTCACAACGGGCTCCGGTCAGTTGGTTCCTCGTTGGGCACCAACGACTTTGAGCGGGTCCGCATCGGAATCGGTCGTCCGCCCGGGCGGATGGACGGCGCGGCGTTCGTGCTCGCCACCTTCACCTCCGCCGAGTGGAAAGAGGTGCCGACGATCTGTGAGCAGGCCGCCGACGCCACCGAACTGCTCATCGAGCACGGACTGGAGCCGGCGCAGAACACCGTGCACGCCTGGGGCTAGCGCCTCATCCGTGCGTCTGACCGGGCCAGCGTGCTGATCGGAATCGCTGACACGGGAGGGGAAGTCGTCCGCGACCCAGTGTCGGCGACCGCCGCCTAGCCGCGATCTTCGCGACGCCGCGACATGACACGCCGGAGCTGACCGTAGGCGTCGATAGGACTGTGCAACGCCAGACCACCGTCCGCGAAGACGGTTTGTCCGGTGACCCAAGCCATTTCGAGTACCGCGACGATCGCCTCGGCGACGTCGTCGGCCCCGCCGAGGCGGCCGAGCGCCGTGCGTTCGGTGAGGCCTTCGACCCACCCCGGAAGCTGCTCGGGTTTGGCGAGCATCGGTGTGCGGGTGACACCGGGCCCGACGGCGTTGACTCGGATGCCGTGCGCACCCCACTCGACGGCCGCAACACGCACCAGCATGTCGATGCCCGCCTTCGACACGCAGTAGGCACCCATATCGCGATCGGCGAGCGTCCCACTGATGCTCGACACCGCGACCATCGAACCGCCTGCGCCAGCGTCGACCATCGACCCTGCGACCGCGCGCATCGTCAGCCACGTCCCCGTGAGGTTGGTGTCGATCACCTTCTGCCAGTCCGCGTGCGTCTGCTCCAACAGCAACCCCGACGCCCCGACCCCCGCACAGGCGACGAGTCGGTCCGGTGACCCGTGGGCGGCCACCGTCTGCTGCAGCGCCGCCCCCACCGAATCCGGATCGCTTATATCGCAATGGATGTCGCCGCCCGTGATGTCCCACACCACCACCGTCTGCCCGGCCGTGCGCAGCCGTTCGACGACCGCGCGGCCGATGCCGGAACCGCCACCGGTGACGACGGTGCTCATGCATTGGCTCCCACTCGCTCCGGTCCTCGCTCGTCCCTCGCTGCGATCCTCACTCGCGCTAGCCTTCGGGCGGTCATAGGGCCGGCCCGATCAGTTCCACCCGCACACCGTCCGGCGCCGTGATGACCGCCATCGCGACGGTCTTGCCGCCCGGTGCGGGCATCTCGATGCGCCGGACACCCTCGTCGAAGCCGAGTTCGGCCAGACGGGCCAAGGTGGGCTCGACGTCGCGCTGCAGCGAGACCAGAAAGAAGCCGAAGGTCGGACCGTCCGGCGGCGGTGGCGGTGATTGCGCGTTCTCGAACACGACCAGTTCGACGATGCCCGAGTCGGGGGTGTTCGGGTCGCCGAGGAACACCGACCGCAGTTGGTCTGTCGCGGCGCCGAACAGAGTCGGCCAGTCGCCGGTGAAGGTGTGGTCGAACAGTTCGGTGAGTTCCAGGCCGTCGCGCCAGAATCGGACCGAGCGCTCGACGTCGGCGGTCACGATCGCCGTGTGGTGCACTGCGGTCACGCGCTGGATTCCTTCCGGTCGAATGCATCCAGTTCTACCTGGGAGAGCATCTTGGTGAACATGGTTCCGCTGTATGGGAACTGGGTGATGACCTTGCCGTTGGGGTGCGTGTAGTAGTTGTTGCAGTTGGCGAGCCAGACCGTGTCGCCCATCGCCTGCTGAATCTCGCGGTTGTACGCGTCGTGGATGTCGCGCCTGACGTCAACGGCCTGCACCCGTTCGCGCTTCATGTCGTCCAGGAGGCGGCGGATGAACTCGGCCTGGGCCTCGAGGATGTAGATGATCGAAGTGACCCCGTTGGTGTTCGGGCCGTAGAGGGTGAACAGATTCGGATACCCCGGTATGACGGTGCCCAGGTAGGCTTCCGCCCCGTCGCGCCAGTCCTCGCACAGTCGGCGGCCGTCGGTGCCGGACACGTCGAGGCTGCGCAGGTAGTCGGCGGCATGAAAGCCGGTGCCGTAGATGACGGTGTCGACCGCGTGCTCGACACCGTCGGCGGTGCGGAGACCGCGTTCGGTGAACTCGACGATGGGCGAGCACTCCAGCGTGACGTTGGGCAATGCGAACGTCGGAAACCATGTGCGCGACTGCAGGGGCCGCTTGCAGCCGACGGGATAGTTCGGCGTCAGCTTCGCGCGAAGGTCGGGGTCGGCGACCTTGCGGTTCAGGTATTCGCGTGCCATGTCGGTCAAGCCCCTGGTCATCTCCGAATCGACCCCGAAGTCGGCCGAGTCGTAGGCCACGAACGCCGCATCGCGGACTTTCAGCGCTTCGGCTGGGTCGCGTTCGAAGAGTTCCTGCTGCTCGGGTGTGAAGGGTTCGTCGAACCGCGGGCTCACCCAGATGGGAGTCCGCTGGAACACGGTCAGGTGCGCGGTGTCCCGGGCGATCTCGGGCACGTACTGGATGGCACTCGCTCCGGTGCCGATCGACGCGACCCGCTCACCCGCAGTCGATTTCGAGTGATCCCACTCCGACGAGTGAAACCTGCGGCCGTTGAACTTCTCCACGCCCGGGATCTCGGGGATGTGCGGCATGTCGAGCATCCCGACCGCGGTGACGACGGCGTCGAACTCATGGGTGCCGCCGGCGTCGGTCGTCAACGTCCACCGCAGGTCGGCGTCCGACCACCGGATACCGGTGACGCGGGTGCGCGGGACGAGGTGTTCGGCGAGGTCGTGGTCCGCGGCCACTTTCTGCAAGTACGACAGGATCTCGGGTTGATTGGCGAACGTCTTGCTCCACCGGGGGTTCAGCGCGAACGAGTACGAATAGAAGTGCGACGGCACGTCGCAGGCGGCGCCCGGGTAGGTGTTGTTGCGCCAGGTGCCGCCGAAGCCGTCGGCACGGTCGAAGATGGTGAAGTCATGGCCACCGGCGGCCAACTGAATGCCCATCGCGATGCCGCCGGGGCCTGCTCCGATGACCGCGACCGTCACAGGAAGGAGTTCTCCAGCGTCAGCCCGCGCTCGGGGAATGCGCCGAGCGCGAAGGTCTCGGCATTGCCGAGCCCGACGCCGCCGCCGACCGGATCCTCCACGCGCACAAGCAGATCCCGCAGCTGGTGGAGTTCGCGTGCGTTCTCGCGCGAGTCGCAATCCGTCACATGGTTGCCCTCGACCTTCAGGTCACCGACCCACTGGCCGTACACCCAGTCGTTCCAGCCGTAGTAGCCCGCAGTGCCGAGATGAAATCCCGTAGGCCCGGCCGCCGTGATGGTCAGCGGCCGTTTGGCGCCGTCGGTGTCGATCAGCGTGACCGTTCCGTGGGTGAACCGGCGGTTCTCGTCGTGGAAGTGCATGTCCTGTTCGACGGTGACGAACCGGTGCGAACTGCCGTCATCGTTCTGCTGCTCGGCCTGACAACGGATCTCAAGGTAGCCGTCGCCGCGCTCCTCCTGGTACATCACGAACAGCGAATACGTCGACCCGTCGGGGCGGGTCATCGTCATCGGCATCCAGGTCATGAACATCTGCTTGATCTTCCGACCGCCGCGAGGCAGCCCCGGGATCGGCTTGCCGACGCCGGGCCGCAGGCCCCACGAGTGGTCGCGGATCGAAATCCACTTGTCCGCTTCGATTTCGGTGCGCTCGCCCTCGACCTCCACCCAGCCGGATGCGACACCGATCTGGTGATACCGCAGCACGTTGTGGGTGACGCGGTAGCCGTCCGGGCTGCGGTCAGGCCACGGGTCCTCCAATGCGGCGTCGAAACTCCCGCGCAGTTCGACGTCGAACGCGATCGGGGCGTGCTCGGTGGCGTCGAGGCTGACCTGGATGGCGCGCAGCGGCTCCAACACGCGGTAGTGGATGGGCCCGACGTGGGTGCCTGCCGGGTCCGACGACAGCCGGCGGCCGGCGCGCACCGTCCACTGCTCGGTCCCCCGGCATACGCCTGCCGCACCATCGAAGACACCGCGGTTGGTGTACTTGCCCACCCCGAGCACCACCTGCAGGGAGTTGTCGCGGGCGTGGGCGATCGTCCAGATCTTCTCCGTCCACGACGGATCCGACTGGCTGACCGTGGCGAAGGTGTCGACGATCTGGTGGGCGAGAAGTTCGTCCTCCGGCACCAGCCCGCCGTAGTTCGTCGTCAACAAGGCGATTACCTTTCTGCGGTGTCGGGAGGTCCAAAGGACCCGAAAAACCTGGTCATATCGGTACCACGGTCGTATTCGGCCATCCAGGTATCGGCCCACTCCGGCAGCGGCTGGTCGGCGGGGTCGTGATACGGGGTCTGCGACAACCAGAGTCGCCACACCATCTTCGCCAGTTGGTTCGACGGCACGTCCTGAAAAATGCTCGGCGGGCCCTCATCCCGTCGACCTCGCTTCCACGGCAGCCGGTACTTGAGCTCCCGGGTCATCAGGCCTTTCGACATCAGTTCCCGCGTCGATGCTCCGCGGTCCTCGAACGGCACGACCCTGTCGAAGGTCTCCGCGACAGCCTGTGCCAGCGCGGCGACGTGACGGGATGTCGCCCGAAAGTGTTTAACGCGATACCACGGATTTGGGTTGATGTGTCTGGACAAGAGCAGACCCGAGCTGCGGTGTTCGATCTCCTCGACGAAATGCCACATCATCAACGACGCGACCCGCCGGTCGCCCCCGCCGAACAGTGCATCTCTGTTGTCCAGCATGACTTTGAACAGCGGCGTGAACGTCGCCTCGAGACGATCATGTGCTTACGATGCGCGGCGGCGTGCTGTGCCTCCTGCCGGAGAAACGCGTCGGCCTCCGATGCGACCTCAGGATCTTCACTGAGCTTGTCCTGCGCTTTGCGCACGGCGCTCACGATGTAGCGCTCGAAGGGCACGGCGATGAAGGTGAACGCATTGCAGAACAGGCCAAAGCTCGGATTCTTCGGCTGCCACATGAAGGGCACCGAGTCATCGAATTCCCAGGCAATCTTACGAACCACCAGGTCCGTCATCGGTTCTACCTCCCCAGCGCGGGACTTGACAGTTCCATCGACGGTGTCACACATGCCGATGCGGACACCGGGGTCTAGAATAGCGCCAGTGTGACATTTAGACCCTTATATGTAAAGGACTGACGGTGACCCCTCGCCCGCCCGCAGGCGCGGACCAGTCGACACGGCGGCGCATCCTCGCGGCGACCTTCGTCGTCCTTGCCCGCGACGGACGCCGCAAGTTGCAGCTGTCCGACGTGGCTGCGGAGGCCAAGGTGTCTCGGCCGACGCTGTACCGGCACTTCGGCTCCAAGGAGGGCCTGCTCGAGGCCTTCGGCCTGTACGAACAGGACAACTTCGACGCCGGCATCGCCGCCGCGATCGCAGGCCTGAGCGGGCCCGACCGCCTCGACGCGGCATTGCAGTTCATCGTCGAATTCCAGAGCACGTACTCGCTGGGGTCGCTTGCGGACACCGAGCCCGAGCACGTCATCTACCAGATGAGGCGCTCGCTGCCGATCATGCACGAGCGAATCGCCCGCATCATTCCCGGCGCGGACAGCGATATTGCGGCCGCTGCAGTGGTGCGAATCGCCGTCTGCCACTACATGATCGGAGTCGGCAGTCCCGAGGAGTTCCTGGCCGAACTGCGCCACGCCGCCGGTCTGAACTCGTCCCGACGGCGCCTGCCACGGGCCGCTGCCGGCTAATCGAGCCAGTCGAGGATTCTCGCCGAGATCACATCGGGTCGCTCCAGATGCAGGAAATGACCTACCCCGTCCACGATTTCGAATTTGGAACCCGCTGCGGGCAGGTGGTCAGGCGGATGGCCGAATATGTCGACGCCGAGTGCTCCGTCGTCGGCGCCATGGAGATACAGCGTTGGCACCGGCGGATCCTGCAATGCCGCCAGCGCTTCGGCCGTCGCATCCGGGTCGGCGAAATCCGGGTTGAACGACGCGCGATAGGGAGCGATGACGTTGGCGATGTTGTCCGCGGTGACGTATCGACGCAGTTCAGCGACGTCTTCGTGGGGGTCATACCCCGGTGACCAGTCCGCCCACAGCGACTCCCAGAAACCGGGTTCCAGAAGTACCGACTCCGGAAGCCCGACCTGCTGGATGAGCCAGATGTAGAACGACCGCTTGAGTTGGCGGTAGCTGAACATCCCCGCCAGCGCACCGGCAGGCGGAGCGGCCAGGGTGACAAGGCGACGGAATGCCGTGGGTTCGGTGGCAACAACTCCGTACGAGGCGACCGCTCCCCAGTCGTGGCCGATCAGGACGGCGCGATCGTCCGCGCGGTATGTGCCGCGGACATCGAGGACGGAGCGGACGTATGTGCCGACACTGATCGGCTCGTTCGTCGGCGCGTCATAGCCCGGTAGCCACGGCGCGACAACGCGGTATCCACGCGCGACCAGATCCGGGCCGAGGTGACGCCAGGTGATGGGAGTGTCGGGGAAGCCGTGGACGAGGACAGCCAGAGGCACCGTGGTGTCACCGATGTCTCCGAACGTGAGCGGCTGAGGTTCGGTCACCGCATGAGGGTATTACATCGAGCACATCGAACGTAAAGTTCTGTACCTTTACATCAGCAGCGGTCTATGTAAATCTGTTCCGCATGGTCGGCATCTCGCTCGTGCAACGCGACGTGGCCGCCACCCGAGCTCAACTGCAGGCGTGGTTCGCGCATCGACTCGGTGGCGACGTGCTGGTCTCCGAATTACGCGCTGCCAATCGCGCCGCCGGATGGTCGAGCGAGAGTCTGGTGTTCTCCGCCGAGGTGGACGGCGCCACAAGCGAGTACGTCATCCGGATTCCACCCACCGGCGGCGGAATCTTCCGCGACTACGACCTCGGCGCGCAGACGCTGACCCAGGATCTGCTGCATGAACACGGAATCGCGACGCCGTCGCCCATCCTCTACGAGCCCGACCGCAGCTGGATCGGCTCCAAATTCCTTGTGATGCCGCGGATCGTCGGCCACACCCCCGCCGACACGTCGTATGCGACCAGGGGCTGGCTGCACGACGCCGGACCCGAGATTCAGCGACGCGCCCATGACGCGTTCCTCGAGACGCTCGCGAAGTTACAGCGCGTTCCGGTGAGCGAGGCGTCGTGGCTGCAGCGGCCCGCCGGTGTCGGCGTCTCTGCCGAGTTGGCCTGGTGGCAGGACTACGTGCGATGGGGGTCGGACAATCAGGTCCCCGACTTGATGACCGAGGCGTTCGACTGGCTGCGACGCCGACAGCCCGAGGACGCCGAACCCTTGGCCGTCTGCTGGGGCGACGCGCGGATGTCCAACGCCATCTTCGACGACTCGGGACACCTCATCGGCGCGCTGGACTGGGAGCAGGCCTGCATCTGTCCGGCCGAGGCGGACATCGCCTGGTGGTTGGCCACCCGCAAGCAGATGCTGGAGGTCCACGGTATCGATGCCGACCCCGAGCTACCGGGCTTCGACAGCCGCGCCGCCGTGATCGCCCGCTACCAGAACATGATCGGCCGGGAGCTGAAGAACCTCGACTGGTACGAGATTTTCGCGATGGTGCGGATGGGCTGCTGCATTCTGCGCACCCAGGTCTTGCTACGAAGCAACGGCCAGGGCGACCACTTCCTCACCCGTGCGCCGATCCTGCCCGCATGGACGGTAGCGGCGATCCGCGCCTAGCCCCCCGTGCGACGCGCATAGGCGCGCAACGCGAACGGTGCGAAGACCGCCGTCAGCACCAGCGACCACAGGATCGTCGCGAGCACCGGATGGTGCAGGGGCAGCTGCGCCTCCGGCGGCGCGGGTGGACCGTTGCCCCACAGCTCCCTCATCGCCTGCGCCAGCGAGGACACCGGGTTCCATTCGGCGATCACCCGCAGCCACGGTTGCATCGGCTCGGTGGGCGCAAAGGTATTGGCCAGGAACGTGATCGGGAATAACACGGTGAACATCACCCCGTTGACGGCTTCGACCGACCGCATCAGCGACCCGATCAGGATGCCGAACCAGATCATCCCGAAACCGAACACCAGGATCAGCGCGAACGCCAGCACCGCCTCGCCCACGCTCCCGCGGATCCGCCAGCCGATGCACAGGCCGGTCACCGCCATCACCACCACACCGATCGTCGAATGGAGCAGGCTGGCCACACTTCGGCCGATGAGCACCGCCGACCGACGAATCGGCAGCGAGCGGAACCGGTCGATAATGCCCTTCTCGACATCGGCGGTGATGCCGGTGGACACCACGAAGGCCGTGAAAACGATTGTCTGCGCCTGGATTCCGGGCAACAGGAACTCGCGGTAGGACGCACTGCCCGTGGTGGCGATCGACGCGCCGAACACGAAGGCGAACAGCAGCACGAACATGATCGGTTGCACCGTCACGTCGCTCAGCATCTCCGGCATCCGCTTCGTGTGGATCATGTTGCGCTTGACCATGATCCAGGACTGCTCCGCGATGTTCGTCGGCCGGGTCCTGGGCCGGTCCGAGGTCGCGTGCGCCTGTTGCGCGGTGACGGTCATGCGCCGACCTCCTCGGATGCGTCGCCCTCGGCACGACGGCCGGTGAGCGACAGGAATACGTCGTCCAGGCTGGGCCGGGACAGGCCGATGTCGTCGACCTCGATCGCGCTCTCCTGCAGCCAGTCCGCAACCCGCGTCAGCTCGGCGATGCCATTGGCCGCCGCGGTGAGTTGCCGTGCACCCACGTCGACGTGCACCTCCGCCGCGGTGCGCGCCAGCAGCTCGCGAGCGGCGGGCAGGTCGGCGGCATGCGAGACGGTGACCACCAGGCTGGCGGTGCCCGCCTGCTGCTTGAGCTGCAGCGGCGTGCCCTGCGCGATGATCCGTCCGTGGTCGATGACGACGATGTCATCGGCGAGCTGGTCGGCCTCTTCGAGGTACTGGGTGGTCAACAGCAGGGTGGTGCCCTGCGCGACGAGTCCATGCAGCATGTCCCAGAGATCGCTGCGGCTACGCGGATCGAGCCCGGTGGTGGGCTCGTCGAGGAACAGCACCGGCGGCGAGGCGATGAGACTGACCGCCAGGTCAAGCCTGCGCCGCATGCCACCGGAGTAGGACCGCACCGTCCGGTCGGCGGCGTCGGCGATCGAGAATTGTTCCAGCAGTTGGTCGCTGAGTCGGTTCAGGTCACGTCGCGTGATGCCGTAGAGGCCGCCGATCATCCGGATGTTCTCGCGGCCGGTCAGCAGCTCGTCGACGGTGGCGACCTGGCCGGTCAGGCCCATGTTGCGACGCACCATGTCGGGCTCGCGCACGACGTCGAAGCCGGCGACCGTCGCGGTGCCGCTGGTCGGTACCGACAGCGTCGTCATCATCCGGACGATCGTGGTCTTGCCCGCACCGTTGGGCCCGAGAAGACCGAGCACGGTGCCCGTCGGAACGGTGAAGCTGACGCCGTCGACCGCTGGTTTGTCGAAGGCGGTATCGCCGAATCTCTTGACGAGATCGATCGCTTCGATCGCCGGGGAGGAAGACATGACGTCGACCGTATCGGCAGTTGCCGATAACTCGTTACTGGTTTTTCCGCGCGAGCAGACGTGAAAGTCCCCGACACGCCGTGAAGTTGGGGTCGTTTGCGTGCTGCTCGCGAGGCCTAGGTGACGAGCGAAACCGAGTTCGAGCGGCGCAGCTTGCCCGACGGGGTTTTCGGGATGCTGCCCGGCCCCAGCACCACGACGTTGCGCGGACGCACGTCGACCTCGGTGACGACCTCGTGGGCGACCTGGTGCTCGATGCGACGCACCTCGATCGGGTCCTGCCACGCGTTGGACTCCACGGCCACGGCGAACGTCTCGCGCGAATGACCCGCATCCAGTCGCACCGCGACGGCGCAACCGGGACGGACACCCTCGACGCGGCCGGCGGCACGCTCGATGTCGGTCGGGTAGATGTTGCGCCCGGCCATGATGATGACGTCCTTGACGCGGCCGCACACGATGACGTTGCCTTCCTCGGTCACATAGCCGAGGTCGCCGGTGTCGTACCAGCCGTGCTCGTCCTGTGCGGGGATGAAGCCGCCCATGGTGAGGTAGCCGGGAGTCACGCACTCACCACGCAGTTCGATGACGCCGACACCGCGCGGCGGCATGATGTTGCCGTGCTCGTCGATGACGCGGGTCTGGAGGTCCGTCAGCAGCGGCCCCAGTGAGGCCAGTCGCCGCGTGTTGCCCTTGGTGGCCGGTACGGCGCGGCGCAGTGCGGCCAGCAGATCGGCGTCGACCTCGTCGACCACCAGGCCGGCGCCGCACGGTGAGAACGACACCGCCAGGGTGGTCTCGGCCATCCCGTAGGCGGGCAGGATCGCGTCGGGCCTTAAACCGAACGGCTTGCCCGCGTCGAGCAGGTCCTCGACGTCGGCGGGCTCGACAGGCTCGGCGCCCGACAGCGCGAACCGCAACGTCGACAGGTCGTACTCGCCCGGCTTGGCCTGGCGGCGCAACCGCTTGGCGAACAGCGCGTACGCGAAGTTCGGCGCCGCGGTCATGGTGCCCTTGTACTTGTCGATGAGCTTGGCCCACAGCAGCGTGTCGCGCAGGAAGTCCATCGGCGTGACCTTGACCAGCTCCGCGCCGAAGTACATGGGGATGGTGAGGAAGCCGACCATGCCCATGTCGTGGAAGCAGGGCAGCCAGCTCACCATGACGTCCTTGGTGACGTCGTACTCGGCGCCGATGAACATCGCCTCGGCGTTGGAGTAGATGTTGCGATGCGTGATCTGCACGGCCTTCGGTGATCCAGTAGACCCGCTCGTTAATTGCATCAGCGCGAGGTCATCTTCGCCGACGTCGATGGGGTCGGTCGGCTCTGACGCCAACAGGTCGGTAACGGTGAGGACCTTGATGCCCTTCTCCTCGAGCACCGGGATCGCCACCAGAAACGGCTCGGACACGATGACGGCCTTGGCCTCGATCATGCTGATGACGTTCATGGTGTCCTCGGCCCAGACGACGAGGTCGGTGCGAGGTGTGGGCTGGTGGAGCATGGTCAGGCTGGCGCCGCGCATCCACAGGCCCTGGGCGGTCGGGGCGATCTCGACCGGGAAGCCGGCGAGCACGCCGACCGCATCCCCGAGACCGATGCCGGCCTCCGCGAGACCACCCGCGATGCAGCGGGCCCGCTCGTGAACCTCACCCCAGGTGTGGCGAACCGGCTCGTACGGTTCACCGGTGACCATGCCCGTCGTGACGGTCCGGGCGTTGCGGTACATCTTGTCGGTGAATCGGCTCACGACGACCTCCTTGGTATCCGGACTGGTAATGCCCGGCTGTAATGCTCCGGCTGAACCTTGGCGCTTTCTTGGAGGCACGCACACAAGTTGGGACCAGTTAAGTTTCGAAACGGTGATGTCCCTGCTTGGCGGCCATATATGACGGACCGCCCACCGGGGTTGCCGGCGGGCGAAAAAGTTGCGTCTGATGACTGACCGCTAGTTTTCACCGTCGATCATCTTAAGCAACTCTTAAGTAGCCGCCAAACTCTGGCGAGAATTGAGGTCTGGGTCACACCGGCTCGTGATCAAACCGATACCGACGCTCGGGTGCTCCACCTGCGCTCGCCGATTTCTGCACCAGGGTCGTGGAGGCAGCGGGAGCACAGCCCTCATGCAGAACTCGCCGAGTGCGGTGGTGAACGCGCCGTCAAACCGATGCCGATGGAGCAGGCACAACCCGTGCGCCCTGCACGGGTCCGCTGGCCACCCGCACCGTCCGACAGACGCCGTCGCCGGACAGCTGTGTGGCGACCTCGACGGCCGACGTGGCCGATCCGCACAGGAAGGCACACGTCGGGCCCGACCCCGAAACGATGCCCGCCAGTGCCCCGGCCTCGGTGCCCGCTCGCAGGGTCCGGCGCAGTCCGGGGTCGAGGCTCAGCGCTGCGGGCTGCAGGTCGTTCCCGAGCAGCGGCGCCAGCTGCGACGGATCACCGGATGCCAGTGCCGCCAGTACCGGCTCGGCGTCGTCGAGTTGCGGCGGCGCGTCGCGGTCCGGGTCCGCCGTCTCGCGTAACCGGTCGATCTCGGCGAACACCGCAGGCGTCGCCAGCCCGCCGTCGGCGAAGGCCAGCACCCAGTGAAACGTGTTGCGGGCGAGCACCGTTGCCAACTCCTCGCCGCGGCCGGTGCCCAGCGCAGTGCCGCCGTGCAGCGCGAACGGGACGTCACTACCCAACTGTGCGGCCAGCACGTGCAGGTCGCGCCGCGGCACCCCGAGCTCCCACAGCGTGTTCATCGCCACCAGCACCGCCGCAGCGTCGGCGCTCCCGCCGGCCATCCCACCTGCCACCGGGATCGACTTCTCCACGACGATCGCCACGTCCGGCGCCCGTCCGACATGGTCGGCCAACAACTCCGCGGCGCGCCACGCGAGGTTGCGCTTATCGGCAGGCAGCGTGTCCGCTCCTTCGCCGGTCAGCTCCAGCGACAGCACGTCGGCGTCGCGGACGGTGATCTCATCGAGCAGCGAAACCGCGTGAAAGACAGTGGTCAGCTCGTGGTAGCCGTCATCGCGGCGATCCCCGACCTCGAGATACAGGTTGACCTTGCCCGGCGCCCGGACCGTGACCGATCCGGTGGGAACCCAGTCGGACGCCGTACTGCCGTTGGACACCCGACGACACTATCGGAGTCGACCGCCTGCCAGCAGCCGTCTCAGCAGGTCAATGTCGCTGATGAAACCCCTAGTCTGGGGTACGTGCTCTCGGCCGGCGAGGAGTTTGAAGGCTACGTCGTCGACGAAGCGCTCGGCCAGGGTGGCTACGCGACGGTGTACCGCGCGCACGACGCGGATCGCGAGGTGGCGCTCAAGGTTCTCGACGACCGTCACCACCACCTGGCGGAGATCGGCCGGCTGAGACGGGAGTTCGAATTCGCCCGTCGCCTGGAGCATCCCCACATCGTGACGGTGTACGCCCGCGGAGCGGGTTGGCTGTCGATGGAACTGGTTGCAGGCGGCGGGATCGCGAACCTGGAGACGATGGCCAACCGCCTTGCCGCACTGGAGCAGATCGCCGACGCGCTGGATTACACGCACAACCGCGCGATCGTGCACTGCGACGTCAAGCCGACCAACATCCTGATGCACGGCGACCGCGGCCCGCGCCGTGCTCATCGACTTCGGCGTCGCCCATGCGATTGCCGACGACATCGGCCACCGCCCCACGCAGGTCGAGGCGTCCCTGCCGTATTCGGCGCCGGAGTTGATCACCGGCCACGCCCCGACCGAGGCGACCGACGAATATGCGCTGGCATGCACCACGGTCGAACTGATCACCGGATCCCCGCCGTTCACGGCGCCCACCAGGTTCGGACTCATCGAAGCGCATCTGCACCGGCCGCCGCCACGAAAGTCACGCGAAATCGAATGGCTGCCAAGAGTATTCGACTCGATAACGGCCAAGGCCCTGGCGAAGGCACCAGCGGACCGCTACGGATCCTGTCGTGAGTTCGTCTCGCTGGTCACCCGGGCACTGCACTAGCGGACGGGCACTACATCACGCGGACGGAGCCCTCGCGTTGCTGCTCGTCCTGGTGCTCGTGCTCGTCGTGGCCGGCGTGCTCGTCCTGGACTGCGGCCTCGACCTTCGGCTCGGGTTTGGGCTCGACGACGTCGTCCGACCGCTGCAGCAGTCGGACGAAGTCCGCGACCGACAGCGTCTCACCGCGACGCGACGGGTCGATGCTCGCGGCCAGCAGCCGGCGGGCCGATTCGTTGCCCGAGCCCGCCCATTCGGCGAACGCATTCCGCGACGTCTTTCGCCGCTGAGCAAACGCGATGTCGATCAGCCGGAACACCTGCTCGCGGAAGCCTTCTTCGGCGGGCCACGGCGAGGCCTCGTAGCGGTCGATGCGCACCAGCCCCGAGTAGACCCGCGGGATCGGCCAGAACACCGTCGGCGAAACCATGCCGTAGCGGCGCACGTTGCCGAAGTAGCGGACCTTCGCGCTGGGCACGCCGTAGTCCTTGCCGCCCGGTTCGGCCGCGAGCCGCTCGGCGACCTCGGCCTGCACCATCACCATCACGGTGCGGATCGACGGGAACTCGGCGAGCAGGTGCAGCAGAGCGGGAACGGCGACGTTGTAAGGCAGATTGGCGACCAGCGCGGTGGGCTCGTCGGCGAGCTCTGACCGGCTCAGGTT
Organism: uncultured Actinomycetota bacterium; assembly: GCA_963721495.1. Lineage (GTDB taxonomy): Bacteria > Actinomycetota > Actinomycetes > Mycobacteriales > Mycobacteriaceae > Mycobacterium. The sequence continues at coordinate 16,169 of CAVRMG010000040.1, forward strand.
GAGGATGTCGCGGTTGAGGACCGTCAGCCGGTTGATCTCGCTGTGCGAATGGTCGGCGAGAGTGATCGGAAGCTGCCGCGCCAACACCGGATCGATCTCGACGGCGGTCACCCGCGCGCCGCGGTCGAGCAGGGCGAGCGTCAGGGAGCCAAGGCCAGGACCGACCTCGAGGACGTGGTCATGCCGGTTGACGCCGGACGCCGAAACGATTCGGCGAACGGTGTTGGCGTCGTGGACGAAGTTCTGGCCGAAGGATTTGCGCGGCCTGAAGTCAATCTCTCTCGCCAGGTGTCGGATCTCGGTCCGCCCGAGTAGTCGAATGGTCAGCGCGCTCCAATCCTCCCGCTGCACGTCGGCCACGCACCCCAACCTTGACGCGCCCGAGTGACCTCAGCAATCGCGATTTGCTCTTCTCTTGATGCCAGATCAGCCCTCCCAGCATACCTCAGACCGCCGCTCCGCTCCCAGGTGCTTTGATCAAATTGGACGCCACCGTAAAATCCGTTGCCGGTGTTGATGGCCCAATTACCTCCAGCTTCGCACCGAGCGAGGGCGTCCCAGGTAACTCCGTTGGCGACCTCCGGAACCTCTGTACCAGGCTTCACACCAACCCGGAGAATGCCGTCCCGAGCCGGGATGACAACGACATTGGCTACTGGCATTCTCCCGGTCTCGACACCGTTCACCTTCGAGACGGCAAACGTAACGTCCTGCGTTCCGGGCGTGCCGGGATCCTCGACGACTTGACGGCTCATATTCAGCGTCGGATCGTCGATGCGTGTGTTGTTGGGCGGTAGCGGTACGCGTTCGGTGACCTTCTCGATCCGCATCCGCTTCACCTGGATCTGCATGCCGTCGACAATGGGCGACGATGCGGCGGGTACGACCTCGTCACTCTGCTCCAGCGGCGCACCCGCGGCCTCGAGCAGTCCGGCGACGTTCGGTGCGGCCAGACGAACGGTGCGGACGACGCCTGCGTCGTCGAGCTGCACGGTCTTGGCGCTCACCACCGGCAGTGACATGCCCGCCAGCGGGACGCGGCTTCCGCGTGATGCCGCCGCGGGCGCCTTGTCGGTCATCTGTAGCTCGGCGAGTGCATCGGCGACGGTGGACGCGGTCGTCCACACTTCACGGCTGTCGCGACCGTCGGTGGATATCTGCAGCGGCCGGCTGCGGCGCAGCACGATCGTGTCCGACTGATGCACCGGGTCATCGGCAGCCGGGTAAAGGTCGTCACGATCGCCGACATCGAAGCCGTTCTCCTCGACGACGTCGATCACACGCGTCTTCATCGTGGGGACGGTCATCGACGCGCCGTCGACCGACAGGGTCACGGTCTTGTGCGCAGCAACCGCGAACCCGCCTGCAAAGGTCAGCACGAGCAACGTGACACCAACCAGCAGCCGCAACATCGGCGAGCGCTCTTCATGAATCTTGGTCAAAATATTCAAAACGTGGTCAATCCCGACTATCTGACGGCGCGCGCAGTCTGGTAGCGCGCCGTGTTTGATCACAAGACGGTAACGAAAACCCCTAAGGGCAGCAACTTGGCAGCCCATAGGCGCCAACAGCCGTCGTAGTACTTTCCCGTGCAATGACCTCAGCAGGCCTGTTCAGCACTTCCGCCAGCGCACGCACGGTGTACGGCAGACAATACGGCTCGTTCGGCGCGCCGCGAAATGGATGCGGCGTCAGAAACGGCGCGTCGGTCTCGACGAGAAGTTGCTGAGATGGAATCAGCGCCGCCGCTTCCCGTAGCGCACTCGCATTACGGAAGCTCACCGTTCCGGACAGGCTGAGCAGCCAACCGTTTGCCACGCACGTCCTGGCCATCGCCGCGTCCGAGGAAAAGCAGTGAAAGATCACAGTGTCGGGCGCGCCCTCGGCGCTCAGCACGTCCAGCACCTCGGCGTCGGCGTCGCGGTTGTGGATCATCAGCGGCTTGCCGGTGCGCTTGGCGAGCTCGATGTGCCAGGCGAACGCCTCGCGCTGGGTGGCGGGGTCGGCGCACCCCTCGAGCTTGCCGGGCCAGTACATGTCCATGCCCGTCTCGCCGACGGCCACCACGCGCGGATGCTGCGCCAGCCGCTCGATGACGGCCTTGGCCTCGTCGGTGAGCGCGTCGGCGCGGGTGGGGTGCAGCGCGACGGCCGCGTACACCCGCGGGTCGGCGTCGGCGGCTTCGGTGACCCACCGAGCGGATGCGAGGTCGTCGGCGATGGTGACGACGGCCTGCACGCCGACCGCCTCGGCCCGGTCGACGATCGCGCGGATGCTCTCGGCGTCGGTCGCGCCGCAGGCGTCGAGGTGGGTGTGCGCGTCGATCAACGGTGTCAGCGGCTCCGGGGTCGGAGGCTTCTCCCGTCTGCCTGGGCGGTTGCGACTCACCGCCACACAATAAGCTGAGCGCAATGAGCGAGCCTTACTACATAACGACGGCCATCGCCTATCCCAACGGCGACCCGCACATCGGGCATGCGTACGAATACATCGCCACGGACGCGGTCGCACGGTTCAAGCGGCTCGACGGGTTCGACGTCCGCTACCTCACCGGCACCGACGTCCACGGGCAGAAGATGGCCGAGACGGCCGCCGCCCTCGGCATTCCGACCGAGGAGTTGGCGAAGCGCAACTCCGACGTGTTCCAGCGAATGCAGGAGAAGCTGAACATCTCGTTCGACCGGTTCATCCGGACGTCCGATGCCGACCATTACGAGGCTTCCATCGAACTGTGGAAGCGCATGAACGAGTCCGGCGACATCTATCTCGACGTCTACGCGGGCTGGTATTCGGTGCGCGACGAAGGCTTCGTCACCGAGGCAGAGACAAGCATCAACGCCGACGGGGTCCGGGTGGCCACCGAGACCGGCGCCCCGGTGACGTGGACCGAGGAGCAGACGTACTTCTTCCGGCTGTCGAACTACGCCGACAAGTTGATGGCGCACTACGAGGCGCATCCGGAGTTCATCGAGCCCAATGTCCGGCGCAACGAGGTGATCAGCTTCGTCTCCGGCGGCCTGCGCGACTTCTCCATCTCGCGTACGACGTTCGACTGGGGCGTGCCCGTGCCCGAACACCCCGACCACGTGATGTACGTGTGGGTCGACGCGTTGACGAACTATCTGACCGGGGTGGGTTTCCCCGACACGTCATCGGAGTTGTTCACCCGGTTCTGGCCGGCCGACCTGCACATGATCGGCAAGGACATCATCCGGTTCCACACGGTGTACTGGCCGGCGTTTCTGATGTCGGCGGGAATCGAGTTGCCGCGCAAGGTCTTTGTGCACGGCTTCGTCCTCAACCGCGGCGAGAAGATGAGCAAGTCGGTCGGAAACGTGGTCGACCCGAACGCGTTGGTGGACGCCTTCGGTGTCGACCAGGTGCGCTTTTTCTTCCTGCGCGAGGTGCCGTTCGGCCAGGACGGCAGCTACAGCGAGGAGGCGATCATCGGCCGCATCAACGCCGACCTCGCCAACGAGTTGGGCAACCTGGCGCAACGGTCGCTGTCGATGGTCGCCAAGAACCTCGACGGGATCGTTCCCGAGCCTGACGAGTTCACCGCCGACGACACCGCGCTGCTCGATGCCGCCGACGGCTTGCTCGAGCGGGTGCGTGCGCACTTTGACGCCACCGCCATGCATCTGGCGCTTGAAGCGATCTGGTCGGTGCTCGGTGCGGCCAACAAATACTTCTCCGCCCAGGAGCCGTGGGTGCTGCGCAAGTCCGACTCGGCGGAAGATCAGGCCAAGTTCCGCACAGTGCTGTACACGACGCTGGAGACGGTGCGGGTCGCGGCGCTGCTGAGCCAGCCGGTGATGCCCGAGTCGATGGCCAAGCTGCTCGATCTACTCGGCCAGACCGACGATCAGCGGACGTTCGCTGCGGTCGGCACACGCATCGCGCCCGGCACTGCGCTGCCCGCCCCGGTCGGGGTGTTCCCGCGCTATCACGTGGACTGACCTTCCCTGCGCGAGCTGGACCCTGCGCGTGGGCCCCCGCGCAGCTGGGGACAGACGCAAAAGTCCCTTTTTGCGGGCGTTTCGGGGCACATTTGCGTCTTCTCGCGAATGAAACGGGAGTGACCCATGTCACTTTTTGTCACGAACGATGGGTGCGCGGTGTCTTGAGGGCATGACTGAATACAACGCACCCACGGACCATGCACCCACGAAGGTCGTCGTCATCGGCGGCGGCTACTCCGGAATATTGGCGGCCAACCATCTGCGGATGCGCGGCGATGTCGACATCACGTTGGTCAACCCCCGCCCCAAGTTCGTCGAGCGGATCCGGCTGCATCAGCTCGTCGCGGGTAACTACGACGCGACGGTCGATTACGGCACGCTGCTCGGCGAGGGCATCCGGCTCGTCGTCGACAGCGCCACCCGCATCGACATCGCCGACCGCACGGTGCAGCTCGCATCCGGCCGCTCGCTGAACTACGACTACGTCATCTACGCGGTCGGTAGCACCGGCACGGTGCCGGCGTCGGTGCCCGGCGCGGTCGAATTCGCCTATCCAATCGCCGAACTCGAGCACGCGCAGCGGCTGCAGGCTGCCATCGGCGAGCTACACCACGGCGCGCCGGTAACTGTCGTCGGCGGCGGGCTGACCGGCATCGAGACGGCCACCGAGCTCGCCGAGCAGGGTCGCAAGGTGACGCTGGTGTGCGGCGGTCAATTGGGCCCGTCGCTATCCGGGCCGGGCCGTCGCTCGGTCGCCAAGGTAATGGCCAAGCTAGGGATCGCCGTCCTCGAGACCGACGTCGTGACTGAGGTGCGGCCCGACTCAGTGGTCTTCGCCGACGGCGCGGTGCGTCCGAGCGCGATCACGATCTGGACGGCAGGCTTCGGCGTTCCGGAGTTGGCCGTCACCAGCGGGCTGCACACCGACGCACTCGGCCGCCTGCTCACCGACGAGACGCTCACCAGTGTCGACGATCCGCGCATCGTGGCCGCGGGCGACTGCGCCGCTCCGTCAAATCAGCCGCTGCGCATGTGCTGTGCGTCGGCCTCGCAGCTCGGTCCCCAGGCCGCCAACACCGTGCTGAGCCGGATCGCCGGAACCACGCCGGCGAATTTCGACGTCGGCTTCGCCGGATCGTGCATCAGCCTGGGCCGTCGCGCCGGCATATTGCAGCTCGCCCGTAAGGACGACACGTCGGTGAACTTCTACTTCAGCGGTCGTCTCGCCGCCACCATCAAGGAGGGGATCTGCAAGGGCACGCTCTGGGGTCTGCGCCGTGAGGCCCGCAAGCCCGGATCGACCTTCTGGTTCAAGGGCGGCCGTCGGCCAACGGAATTCGCTCCCGAGGTGGTCGCGAAATCGTGACCATCGAGGGGTCGGTTGCCGCCTCAGCCGGCGGCGGAGAACACGCCGAGCGGTTCACCCATCTGCGGCCGCTGCTGTTCACCATCGCCTACGAGATCCTCGGTTCCACAACCGAATCCGACGACGTGCTGCAGGACAGCTACCTGCGCTGGGCGGCCGTGGATCTCACCACGGTGCGCGATACGAAGTCGTATCTGGCGCAGCTGGTGACGAGCCAAGCGCTCAACGCGCTGCGGGCCAGAGCCCGACGTCGCGAGGACTATATCGGCCCATGGCTGCCCGAGCCCCTGCTGCTCGAACAAAGCGATGCGTCAACGGATGTCGTTCTCGCCGAGTCTGTTTCGATGGCGATGCTCGTCCTGCTCGAGACCCTCACGCCCGACGAGCGGGCGGTCTTCGTCCTTCGCGAGGTGTTCGGGTTCGACCACGACGAGATCGCCGGCGCGGTCGGCAAGTCGGTGGGGACGGTGCGTCAGATGGCGCACCGCGCCCGCGAACACGTCCAGGCGCGGCGCAAGCGGTTCGGGCCGGTGGATGCCGAGCGGACGGCACAGATCACCGAGCAGTTCCTGACCGCGGCGTCCACCGGCGACATGGAGGGCCTGATGTCGCTTCTGGCGCCGGGCGCCACGTGGACCGCCGACCACGGCGGCAAGGCCACGGCAACGCGCAGGCCGATCGTCGGCGCACGAAAGGTGGCCGCGATCATGCGCCGCCTGTTCCAGGTGGTCGAGGAGAAGCCGGAGATCCGGTTCGAGACAGCGGTCTACAACAGCGCGCCGGCGGTCGTCGTCTACACCGACGACCACCTGGAGGGCGTCTTCCTGTTCGAGGTGACCGACGACAAGATCACGAACCTCTACGCGATGCGCAACCCGGACAAACTGACGGGGATAACGATCCCGCGGGCAATCAGTCGGTAGTGACGTATGACACATCGGGGCGCGAAACTGTCACACTCCGGATGTGGGTGGTGTCTCGAGGACAGACCAGCTCTGAGCTGAACCGCCACCTCCCGGCGGCCGGCGACGAGCGAGGATGACCCCGAGGAGATTGAGATGACCGAACAGAAGACCCGCGTGATCGTGATCGGCGGCGGATATGCCGGCGTGCTGGCGGCCAACCATCTGCGGCTCAACGAGAACGTCGACATCACGCTGATCAACCCTCGCGAAAAGTTCGTCGAGCGGATCAGGCTTCACCAGTTGGTGACCGGCTCCGATGACGCGGTGGTGGACTACTCGGAGGTGTTGGGCGACGGAATCCACCTGACCGTTGACTCGGTGACACGCATCGACGCACCGCGGCGCCGCATCGAACTCGCACGCGAAGGTGAGTTGAGCTACGACTATCTGATCTATGCCATCGGTAGTCACGGGGCCACACCGATCGTCCCCGGAGTCGCTGAATTCGCTTATCCGATCTCGGAACTCGAGCATGCGCAGCGGTTGCGGACGGCACTTGAAGCTGCGAGCCCAAATGCGCCGATCAGTGTTGTCGGCGCAGGCCCGACCGGGCTCGAGGTGGCCGCGGAGTTCGCCGAGGCGGGCCGCTCCGTGACCCTGGTCTGCGGCCCCGTTCTCGGGCCATATCTCAGTGACCGCGGTCGCCGCGCGGCTACCAGGACGCTGAACCGACTCGGCGTCGCCATCATCGACGGCCCGGGCGCCACCGCAACCGAGGTGCACTCCGGCTCAGTGATCTTGGCCGACGGGCGCACGATCGCCAGCGCGGTCACAATTTGGACAGCCGGTTTCGGGGTGCCCGATCTGGCCGCCCGCAGCGATCTGAGCACCGACGCGGCCGGTCGCCTTCTCACCGACGAAACCCTCACCAGCGTTGACGACACCCGCATCCTCGCCGCAGGCGATGCGGCCGCTCCCTCGAACCTGCCGCTGCGCATGAGTTGCCAGGCCGCGATCCCGCTGGGCGCTCAGGCCGCCAACACGGTGCTCAGCCGCATTGCGGGCACCGAACCCAAGCGACTGAACCAGGCGTTCACGGGTCAGTGCATCAGCCTCGGCCGCGGCGGCGGCCTCGTCCAGCTCGCGCATCTCGACGACACCGTGATGCCGCTGTATCTGGGCGGCCGCACCGCTGCCAAGATCAAGGAGGCGGTCTGCAGGGGAACCGTCACCTTCCTGCAGCGCGAGGCGCGCAAGCCGGGAAGCTACTTCTGGCTCAAGGGCGGTAATCGCCAGCAGCAGTTGGCTTCAGCGCCTCAGCTGGTGCGACCGTGACCAACGAACACACCGAACGGTTCACGCTCCTGCGGCCGCTGCTGTTCACGATTGCCTACGAGATCCTGGGCAGTGCAACGGAATCCGACGATGTGCTACAGGAGAGCTACCTGCGCTGGGCCAACGTCGATCTGGCCACAGTGAACGACACCAAGGCCTACCTCGCCCAGCTCGTCACCCGGCAGTCGCTCAACGCGCTGCGGGCGCAGAGCCGAAGGCGCGAGGACTACGTCGGCCCGTGGCTGCCTGAACCGCTGCTTCTGGATACCAAGGATGCATCGGCCGATGTCGTTCTGGCCGAATCGGTTTCGATGGCGATGCTCGTCGTGCTGGAGACGTTGAGTCCGGACGAGCGCGCGGTCTTCGTGCTGCACGAGGTGTTCGGGTTCAGCCACGACGAGATCGCCTCGACCATCGGCAAAACGGCGGCCGCGGTCCGCCAGATGGCGCACCGTGCCCGCGAGCATGTTGCAGTCGCGACGCAAACGGTTCGAGCCCGTCGACCCCAAACTCTCCATGGAGATCACGGCACGTTTCTTCGCCGCGGCGTCAACCGGCGACGTCGACGCGCTGTTGGAGATGTTGTCGCCGGACGTGGTGTGGACCGCGGACAGCGACGGCAAGCGGAGTGCGGCGCGCCGACCCATCTCCGGCGCCGATCGGGTCGCCAGAGTGATCGTCGGCCTGATCCGCGTCGCAGGGGAGAGCGGCCGCATCGAGCCCGCCATGTACAACAACGCCCCCGCACTGAAGCTCTACCTCGGCGACAGCTTCGAGGGCGTCATCACCGTCGAGATCACCGACGGCCGGATCAGCCACTTCTACGCGATGCGCAACCCGGACAAACTGGCCGGCGTCGACATCCCGCGGGAGATCAGCCGGTAGTTCTCTGTCACGCTTACCTGGTGCTGATCGAGCGACTCTGCGATCTGGGCAGTGCGCCTACCGTGCTGCGCACGATCGCCGATGCCGCGGCCCGGCGCGGGCTGGCCCCGCCGGCCGCATTGATCGGTGAGTGGTTCGGCTCGGGCGCCGTCATCGCGCCGTCGGTGGCGGTGACGCCCGTCGACGCCTCCGAGGTGTTCGACGTGTCCCCTGGTGCGTCCGGCGATGCGGTCGGCGGTGGATGGTTCGGCTACCTGTCGTATTCCGACGCCGGAGCCGACGGGATTGGGCCGCGGATTCCGGAGGCGGCGGGCGGCTGGTCGGACTGCGTGCTGCGCCAGGACCGCGACGGGCATTGGTGGTACGAAAGCCTTTCGGGTGCAACGCTTTCCGGGTGGGTTACCGAAGCTCTTCGAGACCCCGCGGCACCGCGTCGCAGCGCCATCGCATGGGGTGCGGCCGATCGCGAGGCGCACCGGCGTGGTGTGTTGGCCTGCCTGGAGGCCATCGCGGCGGGTGAGGTCTATCAGGCGTGTGTGTGTACACAGTTCGCCGGCCGGATCGACGGTGCGCCAATCGATTTCTTCGTCGACGCCGCGCGACGCACCTCTCCCGCGCGAGCCGCCTATCTCGCCGGTGACTGGGGCGCGGTCGCGTCGCTGTCGCCGGAGCTTTTCCTGCGGCGGTGCGGTGAAGCGGTGGCATCGAGTCCGATCAAGGGCACGCTGCCGCGGCATGCAGATCCGGCGCGGCTTCGGGCGTCGGTCAAGGACGTCGCGGAGAACATCATGATCGTCGACCTCGTCCGCAACGACCTGGGCCGCGTCGCGATCACCGGCAGTGTCACGGTGCCCGAATTGCTGGCGGTACGTCCGGCGCCGGGGGTCTGGCACCTGGTGTCGACGGTCTTCGCGCGTGTCGACGTCGACGTGCCGATGGCTGCTGTGCTCGACGCGACGTTCCCGCCCGCATCGGTCACCGGCACACCCAAGCTACGGGCGCGGCAGCTGCTGGCCGGCTGGGAGCCACACCGGCGCGGAGTTTACTGTGGCACAGTCGGTTTGGCCTCGCCCGTCGCGGGGTGTGAACTGAACGTGGCGATCCGGACGGTCGAGTTCGACGCTCGCGGCAACGCGGTGCTCGGCGTCGGCGGCGGCATCACCGCGGATTCCGATCCCGATCGCGAGTGGGACGAGTGCCTGGACAAGGCAGCGCCGTTCATTGATATCAGCCGGCAGCGCTCAACGAGTATCTCCGCCAGCCGTTTCGGCTCGCTGACCATCAGCATATGGCACGTGTCCATCTCTACGAGGTTTTGAACACCGCCGATCGCATCGATGGCTCTGCGTTGAAATTTCACCGATAGCGCGCGATCGCGTTTGGTCAGGATCCAGGTGCGTGGTACGTCGTCCGGCATGCCTCGGCGGGATACATTCTCCGCGAGGATGTGTGGCGATTCCGGGTAGAGCTTGTCTGCCATGAATTTCCGCTGGGCGCGGGACGTTCCGTTGAGGAATCCGAGCCTCACCATCCAGGCGGGCGTAACCGCGATGACCCTCTTCTCTGCACGGCGTCGGGCGATCCGCGCGAACAGTCCAGTGATCGTGTCCGCGAGTGCTCGTCCTTCGGGTGGAACGAAGGCGCAGGCGAGGATCAACTCCCGCACCCTCGACGGTCCGAGTTTGGTAACGACGCCTGGGGCCGTCAGCCCTCCCATCGAGTGCCCTACCAGCACGATGTCGCCGAGTCCCGCGTCCTCGATATCGCTGACTACGGATTCGACGAAGTCGGCGATGGTGAGGTTGAGGAGGTCGCCGTGCTTGCCGCGCCGACCCGGCAGGTCGACAGCGAGCACGGTCAGTTCTGGTGCCTGCCGGCGAAGTTCATCGATCGTGAGCTCCCAAGAATTGGCAGCGAGTCCGCCACCATGCACGAGCACAAGCGCGGGCAATCCCATCGCGGCCCCCCTTATTGCCGTGAGCGCAGAACCGCATCGTAAAGCTCGCGCCGCGACGGCGCGCCCGGATGTAGGGCGATCACCTGGGCGCAGGCGTCCTTGACCCGCATGCCCTCCTCGACGAGCGCGGTCACTTCGGCCACCAGCGTCGCCACGTCGGCTGTCGGCGTCGCCCCGGCCAGCACGACGGTGATCTCGCCGAGCACCCCGTCCTCGGCCCACTCGGCCAGCTCGCCCAGCGACCCGCGGACGATCTCCTCGTGGGTCTTCGTCAACTCCCGGCAGACGACGGCCTCGCGATCGGAACCCAGCGCCTCGACGGCGTCCCCGAGCGTGTCGGCCAACCGGCGCGGCGACTCGAAGAACACGCACGTGCGCGACTCGGAGGCCAGGGTGGCGAGCCACGACATCCGCGCCGAGTGCCTGCGCGGGGCGAACCCCTCGAAGCAGAACTTCTCCGCGGGCAGGCCGGACACCGCCAGCGCCGTCGTCACCGCCGACGGACCGGGCAGGCAGCTGATCGTCAGGCCGCTGTCCACGCACGCGGAGACCAAGCGATAGCCGGGATCGCTGATCAGCGGCGTACCCGCGTCGCTGACCAGCAGGACCGTCGCCCCTGCGGCGATCTCCGCGACCAGCCCCGGCACCCGTGTCGCCTCGTTCTGGTCGTACAGGCTGACCACCTTGCCTGCGGGCTTGACGTCCAGCGCCTGGGCCAGGGTTCGGATCCGCCGGGTGTCCTCGGCGGCGATCACGTCGGCGCTGCCCATTGCGCTGACCAGCCGTGCAGACGCGTCTGTCGGCTGGCCCAGCGGCGTGGCGCCGATAAGCAGTCGGCCGTGACTCATGCGGGACAGCCTACGATCGCTGTCGTGACCGCCCCCAGCCAAGCAAGCACGGCTGAGCTCGTCCCGCAGCGCGCGGTCCCGGTCATCAGCCCCGCGCCGCTGGTGCCGGTCGCCGACTTCGGTCCGGTCGACCGCCTGCAGGGCTGGGCGATGACCGCGGTCGTCACCGCCCTGGCAGCGGTGACGCGCTTCCTCAACCTGGGATCGCCGACGGACGCGGGCACGCCGATCTTCGACGAGAAGCACTACGCGCCGCAGGCCTGGCAGATGCTGCACAATCACGGCCTCGAGGACAACCCCGGATACGGGCTGGTGGTGCATCCACCGGTCGGCAAGCAGCTGATCGCGATGGGCGAGGCGATCTTCGGCTACAACGGCCTGGGGTGGCGCTTCGCAGGCGGCGTCTGCGGGGTCATCACCGTGTTGCTGGTGGTGCGGATCGGGCGGCGGATCAGCCGGTCGACCGTCGTCGGCGGGATCGCCGGGCTGCTGCTCGTCGCCGACGGGGTCAGCTTCGTCGCGTCACGCACCGCGCTGCTCGACGGATTCCTGGTGGTGTTCATCGTGGCGGCGTTCGGCTGTCTGATGGTCGACCGCGACCAGGTGCGCGAACGCATGCACATCGCGCTGCTCGAGGGTCGCATCGGCGAGACGCCGTGGGGGCCGAGGCTGGGCGTGCGGTGGTGGCGGTTCGGCGCAGGCGTGCTGCTCGGATTGGCATGCGCGACGAAGTGGTCCGGTCTGTACTTCGTGGCGTTCTACGGCGTGATGACGCTGGCGTTCGACATCGCCGCGCGCAGGCAGTACCGCGTCCCACGGCCGTGGCTCGGGGCGGTCCGTCGCGACCTCGGCCCGTCGCTGTATGCACTCGTGCTGATTCCGGCCGGCGTCTACCTGGCGTCGTACACACCGTGGTTCGCGTCGGAGACCGGCGTGAACCGGCATGAGGTCGGCAGGACGATCGGGGAGGACAGCATCCTGCCGATACCCGATGCGCTGCGCTCGCTGTGGCACTACACGTATGCGGCGTACAAGTTCCACGCCGGGCTGACCAACGCCGACGGCAACCACCACCCGTGGGAGTCCAAGCCCTGGACGTGGCCGATGTCGCTGCGGCCCGTGCTGTACGCGATCGACAACCAGAACGTGCCGGGGTGTGGCGACCAGTCGTGCGTGAAGGCCGTGCTGCTGGTCGGCACGCCCGCGATGTGGTTCATCGCGGTGCCGGTGCTGGCCTGGGCGGTGTGGCGGGCGTTCGTCAAACGCGATTGGCGCTGCGCGGCGATCCTGGTGGGCTACAGCGCGGGCTTTTTGCCGTGGTTCGCCGACATCGACCGGCAGATGTACTTCTTCTACGCCGCGACGATGGCGCCATTCCTCGTGCTCCTCATCGCGATGATTCTGGGCGACATACTGTACAAACCGAACCAGAATCCGGAGCGAAGAACGCTCGGGCTCGTCGCGGTGAGTTGCTATGTCGCGCTTGTGCTTACGAACTTTGCGTGGATGTACCCGATCCTGACGGGCATACCGATTTCGCAGGCCACCTGGAACATGCAGATCTGGCTGCCCTCGTGGAGCTGATTCGGTCCTAGCGGCGTCGAAATCAACGTTTTGCAGGGCGCTACTCGTACTTTCTCTGCGAAACGTGGATTTGGCGAGGGCGATGCTAGAGGGGGTCGCGGGCCGCCGGGCACGACATGCAACGCGGGCCGCCGCGGCCGGTGCCGAGCTCCGAGGCCTCGATCGGCAACACCTCGATACCCGAATCCGCGAGCCGCGCATTGGTTTCGGCGTTGCGTTCGTATGCGACGACGACTCCCGGCGCCACCGCCAGCGTGTTGTTGCCGTCGTCCCACTGCTCCCGTTCCGCGGTGACGGGGTCGAGGCCCGTCGCGATGACCCGCAGCTTCTCGATACCCATCGCGTCGGCGGCGGCCTCCAGGAACGGTTGGACGTCATCAATCGTCACTCCGCCATCGCCGCTGCGGTGAATCGTGAACGCCGACAACGAGTCGACGATGTTCGGATACATCACGACCGCGTCGACGTCGACCATGGTGCAGACCGTGTCGAGGTGCATCTGCGCACGCTCCTGCGCGATCGGCACCGCCAGCACCGTATGCGCGAGGTCATCGTCGAACAGGCTGCGCGCCAACGCCTCTGCGCCCGCGGGTGTGGTCCGTTCCCCCACCCCCACCGCGACCACACCGGGCGCCAGCAGCAGCACGTCGCCCCCCTCCACGGGCGCCGACCGTGACTCGTACGCCCGCCGCACGCCCAGGAATCGCGGGTGGTGCGCATAGATCAGGTCGGTCAGCGAAGTCTCACGGACGCGCGCAGGCAACGCCAGCGACGTGATCGCCACCCGCGGGCCGATCCAGAACGACGAGTCACGGGTGAACAGCAGATTCGGCAGAGGGGCGATGACGAAGTCGCCGCCGTGGTGCATCCGCCGCACCAGCGACAGTTCACCACCGCTGAACGGCAACTCGTTGAACGTCATCCCCGCCATCAGCACCGATGCCAGCGTGGCCGCATCCAACGTGCGCAGGTACGTCGAAAGCTCCTGCGCCAGCGGTAGTCCCAGCCGACGCGAATCCACCGCAGCAGAAATACCGTGCATGCGGGCGGCCCCGCTGTGGGCCAGCGCCTCGGTCAGCAGATCGGCGAGGAGCAGCACCTCCACGCCCCGGTCTTGCAACAGCGCGGCGAACGCATCGTGCTCGCGCTGCGCTTTGGCCACCCAGGGCAGGCCGTCGAACAGCAGCGCGTCGTTGTTGCGCGGCGTCAGCCGCTGCAGTTCGGCGCCGGGCCGGTGCAGGATGACGGCGCGCAGCCGGCCAACCTCGGAATCGCAGCCCAACGTCACATCTAGCACCGTAATGCCAGCGGCCACCTCAACTATGGTTTAGGTCATGGAGTTGATCCACGAACTCACACCGGGCGAGATGTCCGTCCGCAGCGGCGTCGCCGTCTCGGCACTGCACTTTTACGAACGAGAGGGCCTCATCGCCAGCAAGCGCACCGGCGGCAACCAACGGCGCTACGCCCGCGAGACCCTGCGTCGTGTCGCGTTCATCCGGATGAGCCAACGGCTCGGCATTCCGCTGGCACGCATCCGCGAAGCACTGGCCACGCTGCCCAACGATCGTGTCCCGACCAGCAAGGACTGGGGCCGCCTCTCCGCCGGCTGGCGCCAGGACCTCGACGATCGGATCCTGCACCTGCAACGGTTGCGCGACAACCTGACCGGCTGCATCGGCTGCGGCTGCCTGAGCCTGAAGACCTGCGCGTTGTCCAACCCCGGCGACGTTCTCGCCAAGGAGGGTCCCGGCGCTGCGCGGCTCTGACCTTTCGAACGCCTGTGCGATAGACTCGCGGCCATGGAGCTGGCTCTGCAGAGCTCGCTGTTCGAGCACGCCGAACGGCGCTACATCGGCAACGGCGCCTGGATCGACTATCGATCGGGATGGTTGGACGACGACGCCGCCGACTCGCTGTTCCTCGACCTGCACACCGATATCCCATGGCGCGCCGAGCGACGACAGATGTACGACCGCGTGCTCGACGTGCCGCGGCTGGTGAGCTTCTACGACCTGGTCGACGAGCCGCCACCGCATCCGCGCCTGAAGCAGATCCGCCGACGGCTCAACGACGCCTATGCCGGCGAACTCGGCGAACCGTTCACCACAGCGGGCTTGTGCCTGTACCGCGACGGCGACGACAGCGTGGCCTGGCACGGTGACACCATCGGACGCAGCCGCACCGAGGACACCATGGTGGCCATCGTCAGCCTCGGCGCCACAAGGGTTTTCGCGTTGCGGCCGCGCGGCGGCGGGAAGTCACTGGAGCCGGAAGGCCGGCGACATCGAACCCTGCGCCTGGCGCACCGGCACGGCGACCTTCTGGTGATGGGCGGCTCGTGCCAGCGCTCATGGGAGCACGCGATACCGAAAACGACGCGCCCGATCGGCCCACGGATCAGCATCCAGTTCCGGCCGCACGACGTGCGTTAGCCCTCCACCGCTGCCACGGTCGCGTTGAGAAGATCGCGCGCACGCTGCGTGTCGACGGGCGCGACGGGCTTGTCGGGCAGCACCAATGGATTCGCCGTGACGATCACCAGAAACGTTCCGAAGATCGCGATGTAGTTGTAGATCTCCCCCGAACTCGGCTTGCCGTCGACGAAGGTCTGCAGCACGCGGTGAGTCCCCATCGTCTGTGCGTCGTCGATGGTCGGCGCCTCGACGACCTCGACCAGACCACGCACACCACCACCGGCGAAACCGACCCTCTGACAGTTGTCAGCAGGGCGGTTGATCGGCACCGCCTCGGAGGTCTCCACCGCGATCGCGATGAACCGGTTCCCGTCGCCCTCTGCCGTCGTGGCCGCCATGTTGCCCTTGACCCCGGCGGGCAACACCTGCTGAGTTGCGAACGATCCGCAGTCCGCCGGGTCGAACTTCATGCCCGCGGGCAGGTTCTGCGGTCCGAGCAGTCGCGGGTCGATACCCGTGGGCCCGACATCGGTCACCTTGAACTGCGGACCGAAGCTCGACCGCAGGTCCTTGACGCGGGCGATGTCGGCATCCGAAACGTCGGCCGACTGTCCGGTCGCGCAGGCGGCCAGTAGGCCGGCACATACGAGGGCGAACGGGCTACCGAGCATCGCGCTCTTGGACATCGCCGCACAGGGTACCCGCCGACGCGGCGTCAACCCCGTAACGCCGTCACCGTTTTGACCATCAAGGCGGTGGCGAAATCGGCGCCCAGTTGCCGACTCGGCGACCCGGGATCGGTCACGACGGTGATGAACGCGACGTGGTCGTCGAGGTAGGCGGTGACCGTGTCGGCGTGTGAGCGGGTTTCGGTACCGCCCTCGACGACGGTCGTCGTCGCGGTGGCCGTGGCGACGGTCTCGGCGCCCTCGATCGTCGGCGCCGGTGTCAAGGTGACTCTGCCGCTCGTTCGTCCGGCCGACAACGTCCATTGCCGGCAGTCGGTGGCCACCGCGGGATCGAGACCGCCTTTCGCGGACGCCACCACGGCGTAGACGATGCCGCCTGTCCCGGATCCCGACCAGCCTCTCGTCGTGCCGGGGTCCACGGCGGGATCGGCCAGCGCGCCGCAACGTGGCGGGTCGACCGTCCACTGCGCGCCGAACCCCCACAGTCCGGCCGGCGCGACCGGACCCGCGATATCGGCGACCTCGTACCCGTCCGGCAACTCACCGCGCACACGATCGATCCTGGCGGGGTTGACCTGCGCCGATGCAGCCGTTTGCGTCGACGTTCCACCCGGCGCCGGGGCGGAAGACGCGCCGCAGGCAGCAGCAAGAAGCGCCACCGCTGCACACATCGCGCGCACGCGCTGTTGATACCACAGAGAACGCTTAGGAAAGACGTGCAACGTCTGGTGTCCCCTAGCCGATAAACGAAGACCAGGCAAACAAAGATTGGAGGCCCCTATGCGCAAAAGCTGGGGTCTAGCAGTAACGGCCGCGGCGGCGGCCGTCGTCCTCACCCCCGCGGGCGCGGCGACAGCGGAGCCGGCGCGACAGGGAAACGCGTATCAGACGATCGGCCAATTGGAAGCCGAAGGATATGACGTCATCATCGACCGCGTCGGCAACGCGCCGATCGGCCAGTGCATCGTCACCAACGTGCGTAACCCGCAAGTGGTGACACAGCAGATTGCGGTCGGCAGGGGTGATGATCGTGAGATCATCACCGTTGTCAAGAGCCGGTCGATCAGCGTATCGCTGAACTGCGACGTCTGATTCCACCGTCAGGCGGCCGCCTCCGCGCCCGCATCGTCGGGGCTGGAATCCGTTTTGCCGGCAGTGGTTTTGCCGTCGCCGGAATGTGTGGCTGACGGAGTTTCGGGCTTGTCCTGTGAGTCGAACTCGATAGGACCCCGCACCGCGGGCTTGTGGCGCTGAGTCGCCGGTGGCGTGTGCGCCCAGGTCGTGGCTCGTGGCGCTGAGTCGCCGGTGGCGTGCGCCCCGGTCGCGGGCTCCTCGGTGACGTCGTCCTCGGTGACGTCCTCTTCCGTGGCGTTTTTGTCGGTGACGTCCTGTTCCGTGGCCTCTTCCTCGGTGGCGTGCCGTTGTCGTGTTTGTACTTTGTTGCCCTCGGTGGCGGACCCGCCCGGTTCGGTCTCGTCCTCATCGAGGACGGTGGGTTCGACGGAGTCGTCGCCGATCCGTGCCGACATCACCAGCGCGGCATCGTCTTCGGTCGACGGCGGGTCCGGCAGCTCGGGGCCGCCGACACCGAACGGACTGGTCACCGGGTCGGTTCCGAGCGGCCGGTTTGTCGGGTCGCCGGTGGCCTCGGCGATCGCGTCGTCGATGCCCGTCGGGATCGCCTTGATGATGTTGAGAATGGCCTGCACCGGATGTCTGAACGGGAGCAGCCCGACCTTGGTGACGATGCCGGGATTGACGTCGCGCGCGTAGGCGCCCTCGATCGCGGCCCGCAACGGCGCGTCCAGCGCGGTGAGGATCGGCGAAGGAATCAAGCCCTCGAACGGCATCAGGATGGGCAGTCGCGGCGTGGGCACGAGGTAGTAGTCGGTGTCGCCATACGAGCCCTGATAGAGGGCGTCGTCGAAACTGGCGTTCTGCATGTTCCCGTGCAGCAGCACGTATCCCATGACGGCGTTCACCACGGCGAGCACGTTCGTGAGGCCGACGGCCGCGTCACCGCCGAGGCCGTCGTATTGCGCTGCGACATCGACGGTTTCGTAGCAACTGCCCGTCTCACAACTGTTTGTCGGAGTGGCGCCATAGAAGGTCACGCCCAGTATCGGAATCCTCAGGCCCTTGGGACCGCGCGACAGGAAGCCGCCGTTGGGGCGCATCGGGTTGGACAACAGGAAGAAGAAGAGGTGGCTCGGCGCGACGTCGGGGCCTTCGATGGGGTTGTCGATCAACTTTTGCTTGAGCAGCGAGGCGATCACCGCGCTCTGCGAGTAGCCGAATACAACGAACTCATCCCCCGCGGCGGGCGGATCCGTCGGAGGGCCCGGGACAGCGGGCACAGCCCTGTTGTAGTCGCAGTCGGCCGACCCGCGAACGCATCCTTCCAGATTCGCGAGGCCGGCGGCCACAGAGGCATCGAATGTCATCAGACCGAATATCGGGAAGAACTTCTCGGGGGTGATTACGGCGTAGCGGTCGTCAAGGGCGGCCACCGATGCGATCGGGTCGCCTCCCGTGCCCGTCGGTGCTGCCGCCGCGGGGTTGATGAATCCGGTGACCGCATTCGACATGTACGGGTTGATGAAGCTCACCGGGTCATCGTCCGGCGAGCTGAGGGGATGATCGGTACCGCCCATGATGAGTGCGGTCGCCGCCAACTGCACGGCGGTCGCCGTGGTCCACGCCAACACCAGCGCGATGGCGCTCAACAAAGCCAGACACGTCGCACCCAGCGAACGCATGATCACCCGCATGTCCGAACCCCTCCCGGCAAAGCGTGCCGCCTGTTCGCAGCACAAATACATCTTGCCCCAGAATTAGCCGCCACGCGGCCAAACCCTTGGCAACTTCGGAGCAACACTCAGACGTGGCAAGATCGGGAAGCCGACCGTAGGCTACGGCGAGATTCACGAAGAACGGGAGACCCAATGACCATGTCAGTGAGGGCCGGCGTCATCGCGATCGCGGCCGTCGCACTCGGCCTCAGCCTTGCCGGCTGCGGATCCGACACGAAGACAGAGCCATCCGGGAAGGAATCCACCACCTCCAGCGAGGCGACGTCGACCAGCGGGGCCGCTCCCTCGACGCCGGCGAAGCCGGCGGGGCAGAACTACACGATCGTCGACTACATCCGCGACAACGGCATCGTCGAGACACCGGTGAAGCGCGGGGACCCCGGCTCACCCACCATCGACCTGCCGGTCCCACCCGGATGGGCGGAGGCGGGAAGCCGCACCCCGAAATGGGCCTACGACGCAATCCTTTCCACGGACCCCGCTTTCGCCGGGAATCCGCCCACCATCATCTTGCTGTTGTCCAAGCTGACGGGCAATGTCGACCCGGCCAAGATCCTCGAGTTCGCGTCCGGTGAGATCAGGAACCTGCCCGGCTACGACGGCGCCGCCGAAGGCAGCCCCAGCAAGCTCAGCGGTTTCGACGCCACACAGGTCGGCGGCACCTACACCAAGGACGGCGCGAAGCGCGCCATCGCCCAGAAGACCGTCGTCATCCCCGGCACGGACGGGCTGTATGTCCTGCAGCTCAACGCCGACGGCCTCGAAGATCAATTGGGTGCCCTGATGGACGCGACCGCGGCCATCGACGAGCAGACCAAGATCACGCCCTGAGCTGGCGACAACAGTGACGGATCGATGACCAGCGCGCACCCACTCCATCCTGAGGAATACGCCGAGTCACAGCGGAAGAAGTAGCCGCGCCCTCGCCCGGTGGTCGGCTAGGCACGCGACACCGCGGACGCCGCCGCGATCTGTTCTGCGTTCGGTCGCACGCCGGTGTAGCGCTCGAACTGCTCGGCCGCCTGCAGCGCGATCACTTCGGCTCCGGTGATGACGGCGATGCCCGCAGCGCGTGCGGCCGTGATCAGTGGGGTCTCCGACGGCAACGCCACGACGTCGAAAACGGTGTGCGCCTTGACGATCGTCTCCGCGCCGAAGGCGAGGTCGTTCTCTTCGGGACCGCCCGCCATCCCCACCGGGGTGATGTTGACGATCACGTCGGCGGTCCGGCTGCCGATCTCGGCGGCGTACTCGTAGCCGAGCCGCTCGGCAAGGGCAGGTCCTGTGTCGGCATTGCGCGCGATCACTGCGCCCCGGTGAAAACCGTTGTCCCGGAAGGCCGCAGCGACGGCGTTCGCCATGCCGCCGCTGCCGCGCAACAGCACCGACTGCGACGGCTGCAGGCCGTGCTCGGCGATGAGGCGCTGGACGGCGATGTAGTCGGTGTTCGACGCGGTGAGGCGGCCGTCATCGTTGACGATCGTGTTGACGGCATGGATGGACTGCGCCGACTGCTCCACCTCGTCGACGAGCGCGATGACGTCCTGCTTGAACGGCATCGACACCGAACAGCCTCGGATGCCGAGCGCGCGCACACCGCCGATCGCGGCAACGATGTCCGTCGTCGTGAACGCCTTGTAGATGAAGTCGAGCCCCAACAGGTCGTACAGGTAGTTGTGAAACCGGGTGCCGATGTTGCTCGGCCGACCGGACAGCGAGATGCACAGCTGGGTGTCCTTGCTCAACGGCGTCCGCATCAGCCGACCGCCTTGATGACCTGGGACGTCACGCCGCGGATCTGTTGGACCAGGCTCGACGGCAGGCGCAGTGAACGCGGGTCCGGGACATCGACGACGGTGGTGACGACGCCGAGATCGTCGCGTTGCCAGGCCGCGTCGAAGCGGTCCAGGATTGCCCGCATCGGGTGGTTGTCGGTGAGCACCCGCGCCGTGAAGCGTTGGACGCCAACGTAA
Source organism: uncultured Actinomycetota bacterium (assembly GCA_963721495.1). GTDB lineage: Bacteria > Actinomycetota > Actinomycetes > Mycobacteriales > Mycobacteriaceae > Mycobacterium. The sequence continues at coordinate 36,903 of CAVRMG010000040.1, forward strand.
TCCGCTGTGACGATGAGCGCTCCCATCAGAAATGTGCCAATGCCGCGGCCCTGGTAGTCGTCGCCGACGATGAAGGCCACCTCGGCGTCGGCCGGGTCGGTCTCGTCGCGTACGAACCTGGCGTCGGCCACCACCGGGCCCTCGGGCCCCTCGGTGATCACCCAGACGAAGTGGTGGATGTAGTCGACCTCGAAGAGGTAGTTCATCAGTGATTTCGTCGGTGTCCGCGGCGACTGGAAGCGGCGGTACAGCGTCTCGCTCGAGAATTCGACGGGACCGTGGCTGGTGCGCTCGCTGTCCCCTGGCAACGCGGGCCGAAGATAGTAGGTGGACCCGTCGCGCAGTCGCACCGGGATCGGGGTGATGAACGCGGCGAGCCGCTGTCGTGCCGTGCGCACCAGCTTTTCCAGCATCCCCGGGATCTCGAGCATGGTGGCGAACGCTTCGCGGCCACCCATCCAGCCCGTCACTCGGTCGGTCGCCACCACCGTCGCGGTCCGCGGTGCGTCGCGGAGCAGGGAGATCTCTCCGACGAGGAGGCCGGGCTCCAGCTCGGCCACGGTGTCATGACCGTCGACGCCGGCATGCGTGACTTCCGTGTGTCCGGATGCGATGAGCAGGAACGAAACTGCGAGCTCGCCCTGATGCATGAGCACCTGTCCGGGCACCGCGGTCACCGGCCGCAGCTGCGCCGCGAGCGGGACCAGGGCTTCGGTCGGGCAGCCGGCGAAGACCCCCAGTTCAGCGAGTTCGTCGGCTCGGACAACAGTCAGGCCGGACACGTCACGAGGCTACGGCGTCGCCGACGCGACGAGCAAGGAGCGACGTGCGGCTTCAGCTCGCCCATGGGCACATCACATCCCGACCGTATAGGGCACTATTCGAGGGTGAGCGACGATCAGTTCAGCACTCATGTCCAGCTATTCGATCTGACCGGTAAGCGCGCCCTGGTCACCGGCGGCACCCGAGGTATCGGACTGATGATGGCCCGCGGACTCCTGCAGGCCGGCGCCCGCGTGGTGATCAGCTCCCGCAAGGCCGACGCGTGCGACGCAGCGCGGGCGACGCTGTCGCGTTTCGGCGACGTGCAGGCCATCCCGGCCGACCTCTCCCGGCACGACGAATGCCTGCGGCTCGCCGAACAGGTCACCGCTGACGGCCAGGACCTCAACATCCTGGTCAACAACGCCGGCGCGACATGGGGCGAGCCGCTGGAGTCGTTTCCAGACTCGGCGTGGGACAAGGTGCTCGATCTCAACCTGAAGTCGCCCTTCTGGCTGGTGCAGGCCCTGCTGCCCGCACTGCGCGGCACCGCAACCGCAGCGGATCCCTCACGGATCATCAACGTCGGCAGCATCGACGGCCTGCGTCCCAGTCAGCTGCCGGTGTACTCCTATGGGAGCAGCAAGGCGGCTTTGCACCAGCTGACGCGGATGCTCGCCCGCGAACTCGGACCGCAGCACATCACCGTGAATGCCGTTGCGCCAGGACCATTCCAGTCGAAGATGATGGCCGCGACGCTCGATGCGGTCGGCGACCAGATCGCGGCAGCGGCACCGCTGCGCCGCATCGGACGCGACGACGACATGGCCGGCATCGCGGTGTTCCTGGCCAGCCGGGCGGGCTCCTACCTCACCGGAGCAGTCATTCCCGTCGATGGGGGCCTCGCCACGACCGCGAGCGGGTGACGGTGGGCACGAAAGAGCAGCGGGACGGCGTCGATCTCACCAACCTCGACGAGCCGCTGACTCCGGATGCCGGGGCCACGAAGCGGGACCTCGTCGACTATCTGGACGCGGTAGCCGATCGGATACTGCCCGGTCTCGTCGACCGACCGCTGACGGTGCTGCGGGTGCTTCGTGGTCGCGAGCCGTTCATGCAGAAGAACGTGCCGAAGTACACCCCGGACTGGGTGCGCACGTCGACGATGTGGGCCGAAGCGTCCCACCGCGAGGTGCGTTACGCGCTGTGCAATGACCGGCGCACGCTGCTGTGGCTGGCCAACCAGCGCGCTGTCGAGTACCACCCCACGCTGGGGCTGGCCGGCGACATCTACCGCCCAACGCACCTCGTGCTCGACCTGGATCCGCCGGACGACGACTTCGCGAAGGTGGTGGCCGTCGCGCACCTGGTGCGTCAGGCGCTGGCCGACAGCGGGCTGGTGGGTGTGGTGAAGACCAGCGGGGCCAAGGGTGTGCATGTGTTCGTCCCGATCGACGACTCGGCACCGGTCGACGACGTGGCCGCGGCGACCCGGGCGCTGGCCGCCCGCGCAGAGGCTCTCGATCCGGACATCGCGACGACGGCGTTCATCGTGGAGGACCGCGGCGGAAAGGTGTTCGTCGACGCCACGCGCGCAGGTGGAGCAACGGTCGCGGCGGCGTACAGCCCGCGGCTGCGGCCCGGCACGCCAGTGTCGTTTCCGCTCGAGTGGGCTGAGCTCGACTCGATCACGCCAACTGACTTCACGGTGCGCACGGCTCTGGATGCGCTCGACGGCCGGCCGGCGTGGATGGAGTCGATGCCGAGGCCACAGCGGTTGCCGACCGATGTGATCGAGCATGGCCGCACAATTCCGGTGGCCCGGGTGGCGGCGATGCATGAAGGGAAGCGACGGGCCCGCGCGCGGCGCGAATCGCCGTAGGGAAGGCGCCCCTGTAAGCTCAGTCCGCGTCGTCGCGGCCCCGCGATGGCCCGCCATAGGCCCGCCGCAGCAGGGAGACGCGTTGAACTCGCTTATCAGCGACGAGTACCGCGTGCCAACCCGTCGGCCGGACCCGACGGCAGCTTCCGAGATAAGTGGTCCGCCGGCCCCTGTCGTCGATGACCTGCCCCAAGGCCTGGCCGATACCGTCGCCGACCTCATCGGGAGGCCACGCGCGCGCGGCTGGATCCACGCGTGCTCTGCGGTCACCGCCACCGTGGGTGGATTGGCACTCGTGTCGGTGGCCGCCATCGCGTCGTCGCCGAGGGCGATCCTCGCAACGCTGATCTACACCGTCACCATCGTCGCGATGTTCAGCGTCAGCGCGATCTATCACCGAAAGCACTGGCACAATCCGGTCGCCCTGAAATGGATGAAGCGGCTCGACCACTCGGCGATCTTCATCTTCATCGCCGGCAGCTACACACCGTTCGCGCTCTTGGCGATGCCACCGCGCACCGGAGCCGAAGTGCTGACCATCGTGTGGACCGGCGCTGCGGCCGGTGTCGCACTCAAGATGTGGTGGCCGTCGGCGCCGCGGTGGGTGGGCGTGCCGTTGTACCTCGTACTGGGCTGGGTGGCGATCTGGTTCGCAGGGACCCTGCTCGACGGCGGGGGTCCGATCGTCGTCGGCCTGCTCGTTCTGGGCGGGATCCTCTACAACGTCGGCGCCATCCTCTACGCCCTTCGCTGGCCGAACCCGTGGCCGCATACGTTCGGCTATCACGAGTTCTTTCACGCCTTCACCGCTGCCGCGGCCGTGAGTCACTACATCGCCGTCTGGTTCGTCGTCCTGTAGTTCCGCGGTAACCGGCCACCTACCGGCTGAGTTGGCTGACGACTGGTCAGGGTGCGGCGGCGAGCTCGAGCTGGAGTAGCTCATCGAGGACGGCCGGAAAAGCGTCGGCGAGACCCCACACATCGGGAACGAGATCGGGACACGAAATCACACCGATCCCGAGCTTGCCGTCCAAGGACATCACCGTGATGTTCAGCCCTGCGCCGATCACGATCGGTCCGAACGGGTACAGCGACTTGATTTCGCAACCAAGGAGATACAGCCGTTCCTGCGGTCCGGCAACGTTGGACAGCACGAGGTTGTGCACAGGACGTTCGGGCAGCGGAATGTTGCGCGCCAGCCTCACCACCGCGTTGAGCGTTGTCTGTCCCGCCATCTCAGCCCAGTCCTGCAGAAGCGTCGGAGACATCGCCGACCCGTGCTCCTTGGCGAGCGATGCGCTCTCGGCAACCACGCCGAGGCGCTCGCCGGGATCTTCGACGTCGGTCGCCAAGCGGCAGAACATCCATGTCGTCTGGTTCCGGCCGGGTCGGTCGGACTTGGCGCGCACGGACATCGGCACGGTGGCGACCAAGGGCTCGTCTGGCAGTTCGTCGCGGTCGAGCAGGAACTGCCGCAATGCTCCGGAGCACATCGCCGTCACAACGTCGTTGACCGTGAGGCCGAACCGGTCCTTGACCTTCTTGACGTCCGCCAAGTCGACCTGAGTGAACGCGATGTTTCGACGACACGTGAACGGTGCGTTGAAGGCCGTTGCCGGCGCCGCGAACGGCGGTGCCATGGCCCGTCCACTGACTGCGCGCTGCACGGTGCGCACGACGGTCATCGCCGTGTCGGGAATCAACGTCGCCAACCGCTGTGGGCGACGCAAGAGATCGACCAACCCCGAGGCAGCGATCTCGATGCGATTTGCAGCACCCGGGCCGTCGACCGGCGCGGGCGCTGGGGCATCGACATCGAGACTGCACAACTGGAACATGAGGTCGGCTCCGGCCACCCCGTCGAGCGCCGCGTGATGCGACTTCAGCATCACCGCGAGCGCGTCGGAGTCATCCGGGCTCTCGATCACCCACATCTCCCAGAGTGGGTGGGCACGGTCCAACGGCAACGCGGCGATATGCCCACAGATCTGTGCGAGTTCGGTTCGTCCGCCGGGGCGGGCAAGGCCGACGCGGTTGAGGTGGCGGTCGAGTCGGAAGTCCTCGTCCTCGACCCACACCGGGTATGCGGGGTTCAGCTGGCTGTCGGCCAGCTTCATCCGGAATTCGGGGACCGCCTCGATCCGGACAGCCAGTGCGTCGGCGAACCGGTCAAACGTGTACCCGCCCGGCATCGTGCCGCTGTCGACCTCGAGCAGACAACACACATTGACAGGCTGGGTGCTCGACTCCAGCTCGAGAAAGAACGCGTCGTATCCGCTGAGTCTTTCCATCCCCACGGCAAGGCCCCCCGCCTGCTTTGTCGCGTGCTTCTACACGACAGGTGCGGTCCGTATGCCCGGTTGGACGGTGGCGCAAACAGTGTTCCGTGGTGGATGTCTCTTCAACTGGATGAACGTCGAGTACTAACGTCGATATCGACGATGGAGGTGCGCATGGCCGGGCGAATACCCTTGGTCGACTATCTGGTGCTGGACGGCGACGAACCACATTTGGTCGCACAGGAGTGCACGAAGTGCGGCGCCCGGTTCTTCGACCGACGCAACGCGTGCGCCAACTGTTTCGCCACCGACTTCCGGACGGTGCCGATCGCGACCGAGGGCACGGTGCGCGCGTTCACGATCGTCGCCTTCGCAGCACCGGGAATTCCCACCCCGTTCGTCGCCGCGGTCGTGGATTGCGGCGGGACCCAGGTCCGAGCCAACCTCGTCAACGTCGAGCCCGACGCCGAGCACGTTCGCGACGGAATGAAGGTGCGGCTCGCCACCCAATCGATCGGCACTGACTCCGAGGGCACCGAGGCGATCGGGTTCGGCTTCGAGCCCGTCGGCTGACGTACGCGGACCCGCCAGAACCACCACCCATCTGACGAAGGAGCTTCAACGATGAGCGCGAGCGACGAGGTCTGGATCCTCGGCATTCAGATGACCAAGTTCGGCAAGCACCCAGACCTCGACAGCGTCGACCTGGCGGCGCAGGCCGCGACGGCTGCACTCTCCGACGCAGGCGTCACCATGGCAGACATCGGCGTACTGGCGGCGGGCAACCTAATGAACGCGAACGCCAGTATCGGACAACAACTTCAGAAGCAGATCGGTCAGACCGGTATCCCCGTCTATAACGTCGCCAACGCGTGTGCGACCGGAGCCACTGCGCTGCGCACCGCCATCATGGCGGTCAAGGCGGGCGAGGTCGAGTACGGCTTGGCCGTCGGCGTCGAGAAGCTTTCCGGCGCAGGCCTACTCGCTGGCGGCTCGAAGAAGAAGGACTCCGATACGTGGACGCCGGCGGGCCGCTATGGCGCGGTCGCTGCGATCGACGGCCGGATCGGCACCGAGACCATGCCCGGCGTGTTCGCCCAGATCGGCATGGAGTACGGCCACAAGTACGGGGGCACCAGCTTCGAGTTGTTCGCCAAGATCAGCGAGAAGAACCATGCGCACTCGACCCTGAATCCCCTTGCGTCCTACCAGAAGAGATTCACGCTGGACCAGATCATGAACGACGTCATGATCGCGTACCCCAACACCCGCCCGATGTGTTCGGCCAACTGCGACGGCGCCGCTGCCGCGGTCGTGTGCAACGGCGAGACCCTGAAGTCGCTGTCGCTGGAACAGCGCCGCCGCGCGGTGAAGGTGTCGGCGTCGGTGCTGACCACCGACCCCTACGAAGAGGGCTGTCAGGTTCTGCCGAACGTCAACACACTGACCCGAAAGGCCGCCGCCATCGCTTACGAGCAGTCCGGCGTGGGACCGAGCGACCTCGATCTGGTCGAGTTGCACGACTGCTTTGCGACGGCCGAACTTGTGCACTACGACAACCTCATGCTGTGCGAAGAGGGCGGAGCCGCAGACTTTTTCAACTCCGGTGCTACATGGCGGGACGGCTCGACACCGGTGAACGTGTCGGGCGGGTTGGAGTCGAAGGGTCATCCCATCGCGGCCACCGGCATCGCCAACGTCTGGGAGATCTGCCACCACCTGCGCGGCGAGGCGGGCGACCGCCAGATCGAGAATGCAAAAGCTGGGCTCGCCCACGTCATCGGACTGGGTTCCGCGTGCGGAGTCCATATTCTGGAGAGATCAGCCGCTTAGTGCCCCACTAGTCCCATTTGTCGCGGCCAGAGCGCAGTCTTAGGGTCACAGGACCTGATATCATCGATATCAGGAGGTCGGCGCCATGGGAGATATGCTCATTCGGGGGTTGTCCGAGGCCGCTATCGCTCGCATCGATGCCGATGCGACTGCTCGCGGTATGTCTCGCCAAGAGTACTTACGGCAGCGATTCGAAGCCGAAGGTGCCGTTGCAAGCACCGATCGGCCTCGCCTTACCGTCGAAGATCTGCGTCGCGCGGCCTCAGCAGCCGTCGACCTCGACGACTCCGGTGTCATGGAGGATGCATGGCGGTGAGCGTGTGGCTGATCGACAAGTCGGCTTACACGCGTCTGGCCGCGGCAAAGAACGCCGAAGCATGGGTGGACCGCATTGAACGCGGCCTCGTTCGGATAAGCACCGTCACTCGCCTGGAGATCGGATACTCATTTCGCACCGGCGAGCAAGCTCGCATCGAATCAGCGGCGCCACCGCTGACGATGATGCCGGTGGAATACCTCACCCCGGCCGCCGAGGACCGCGCCGTCGAAGTGCAGATGCTGCTCGCCGATCGTGGTCAACATCGTGCACCGGCGATTCCGGACCTGCTGGTTGCCGCGACCGCCGAGATCGCCAACCTAACGGTTCTAGCGCTGGACAAGGACTTTGACCTCATCGCGTCGATTACCGGCCAACCCGTAGAACGGCTGCGCCTGTAGGAACAGGACGCCAACTACGAGATCGTTCGCGGATGTCCTGGGCGTGAGGGCGGCGACTAAGTAGTACCGCGCCGAAAATGAGCGAGATTGCAGTAGGGCGCTACTGAGTTCGTCGCGCCGAAGGTGGGCGACGATTCGAATCGTTCGGAACTCGACGAACACGGTGGCCATCGGTTCCGCCGCGACATTGATAGAGGAACGATGATGGGTACCGCAAAATACATCGGTCGCGTCGGGGCGTTGGCGGTGGCGCTGGGAATAGGGATTGCGCTCGCCACTACGCCGGCAGTGGCGTGGGCCGAGCCGGCCGATTCCGGCACGAGTTCGTCGTCTCATGCGTCGTCGTCTCACGCGTCGTCTCATGCGTCGTCGTCTGGTGCGTCATCGACGGGCGCGGCGACCTCCGGAACCGCGGCCGTGCCGGGCTCGTCGGACTCGTCGCTGTCGACGGCGTCGGGATCGACCGAGAGGTCGACAGGATCGCCGATCAGCCAGGTCACATCACCATCGGGGTCGTCTCATCGCGCGACACGGTCAGCCGAGCCGGGTGTGGTGGTGAGCACCGGCGGCGCCCGCACCGGCTCCAAGACATCTGAGGAGGCCGATAGGGCGGCACCCGAAAAGAAGTCAGCCTCTTCCTCTTCGGAGCCGGCCACACCGACGGCAAGCACCCCTGGCGCACCCGAAACGTCCGCGGCCGACGCGTCCGCCGTGACCCAACCTGTCAAGAGTAAGAAAGTCAGCGCGGCAGATGTCACCTCGCGGCAGCCCACCTCCTGGTCGGCCGGGTCGGGCAAGGCATCCGGGAATGACACCCGCCCCTCGGCCTCGGTGTCGGCACCCGCCCCACAGGCGGTACGCCCCAGCAAGATCGACGCCGCGGAGGTCGTCAGCCGCACCGGTCAGCAGCTCAGCGCCAAGCCGGTTTCCGAAGCGGAGGGGGCGCTCAGCACATTCGCCGCAGCACCGTCGTGGACGGATGCCGAACACAACGCGGTGGTCACCATGCAAGCCGCGCCGACCGCGGCTGCGCGGCCGGATCCCGTGGGTGTCGCGTCGGGCATGGTGGCGAGTCTCGTCAACGCGGTCTTGAACCCGTTCGCCGCCGGCGCTCCGGTCGCGCCCGTCGAGCCGCCAACGATGTGGACACTGCTGGCGTTTGTGCGCCGCGAATTCGAGCCGACCGTCTCCAACGAGTCGCCGACCGTCAACCCGCTGGCCGGTCAAATCACCAACGGGCTCGTCACCGACACCCCGACGCTCGATGACCAATCGATAGACCCGGCAATCACCGGCGGGACGGGTGCCCCACTTGCGGGCGTGTCGGACCTGACTTCACTCGCGCAGCTCACCGCCACCGCCGCGCCGGCCACATTCACCGGTCACCCATCGATCGTGTCCCGGGTCTTCACCGGGTTTTATCGGGTCGTGGGTGCGGTCGGGGACTTCTTGGGTGTGGATCTCGCGATCCCGCTAGTACACCTGCTATCGAGCGACAGTCCGCCGTGGTTTACCACGCTGGGACTGAACGTGCAGCGCAGCGAGTTCGAGGGGATGCCGGTGTGGACCTTGCAGTCCCGCGGGTCAACGTCGGAAAAGACTGTCGTAGCCATTCCCGGGAGCGCGTTCATTGTCCCGCCGACGCTCTTTCATTGGCTCAATTACGCTGCCATGGCACGCAACACCGGCGCCACCGTTACCGTGCCGATCTACCCCCTGGTGCCACAGGGCGGCACCGCCGGGACGGTCGTTCCCGCCATGGCGGACCTGATCTCGTCGCAGATCGATCAGCACGGGGCCGAGAACGTCAGTGTGTACGGCGACTCCGCTAGGCGGCACCATAGGGCTGGCCGCGGTGCAGGAGTTGGTGCGTCGCGGTGACCCGGTGCCGTCGCACATGGTGCTGATTTCACCGGCGCTCGATCTCACGTTCAGTAATCCGGCCATTCAATTCGTCGACGACCCAGTGTTCTCAGGTCTCTTCTTCGCGAATGTGCGCAAGAATGCCCAACTTTGGGCCGGGGACCTCGATCTCACCGATCCGCTGGTCAGTCCCCTCTTCGGGTCACTGGCTGGGCTTCCGCCGACCGCGCTCTACTTCGGCAACATGGAGATCCTCGCGCCCGATGGGCTTGTCCTCCAAGACAAGGCGTTGGCGACGCCGGGCACCGACTTCACCTTCATCCTGCGCAGCGGTGAACTACATATCTGGGCGGTCAACACGATTCTGCCCGAGACCAGAGCCGTTCTCCCGGACATTTATGAGCAGCTAGGCCTCATCGGTTCCGAGGCCTGAGCGGGGCCACCTGCGATCGAAGTCGTTCTGCTAAGACAGTATTCAGACGATGACGCCCGCAGCGTAGATGCAAGGCGACGGGTGCGCAGCCGGATCATCGAACATTCACGGTTGCTGACAACCCCATCGCGACCCATGCGCGGGCCAAACATCCGCGGCTCATCCAATTCGACAACGAGCCCCCTCACATCGCTTCGGCCATCGCGATATGTCCTTCAAAGCCAAGCGATTCCGCCATCGCGCGATAGCGACTCGCCAAGTCCCGGTAGGCCACCTCGTCGCCGCGGGCCCGGGCCAGCAGCGCGCGCAGCCGCAGCAGCGTGATCTCGCGCGTCGCCGAATCGTTCTCTGCGGGCAGGTTCGCCAACCGGTCGATCGCCTCCTGGGCTTCGGCCAGGTCGGCCGCGGCGCCACGCTCCAGCAGCGTCTCCACCAGAATGCCGGTGCCCCAAACGCCATACCCGAGCCGTCCTGCCTGGTGCAGCTCGTCCACGGCTTTACGCATCACCGGTATGGCAGCATCACGGTCGCCGCACCTGGCCCTCTCCCGGGCGGCCCACAAGTCGGCGACCGGGACCATGAAGACAGCACGCTCGCGCAGCCAGATGTCGCGGGCCTGCATCATCAGTTCCAGCCCGCGGTGACGGTCGGCCGCGGCGTCTCGACTCAGCAGCGCGATACCCAGCGTGTACTCGGCCAAGCTCAGTGCGACAACATTGCTGGATCCCTCGGCGGTCTGCACCGCCTCCTCGATCGCGCGCACCGCGGAGTCATCGGCCCGAAGCACCCCGTACTGCATCGCGAAACCGTAGGTCCAGGCGACGACGCTGGCGAGGGTTTCGGGGGTGCTGCTGTCGGGCCATCGCGACGGCGTCGTGGAGGTCTTGGCGCCATCCGGGACGGCCCAGCCACCACCGAGCAGAGCCGCGGAATGCCAACCCGACCGCCAGCGGTGATCCCACACCGAAGCCGGCGCCCTTGGCGGGGTCGCCGGCGGCCAGGTCGACGACGGTCTGCGACCACCGCAAGATCTCGCCGAATTCACCGCCATCGAACCAGGCGCAGAACGCTCCGAACGCCAACCCCATGGTCAGGGTGGGATCGCCGATCGACTCGAGCAGCGCCATCTGTTCGGATACCAGCCGTGTCGCCTCACGCGAACGCCCAGCGTAGAGCAGCTCGGCTGCCGGCCCGGTCATGCCGATGGCCAGCGACACCTTGTCCCCGGCCGCGCTGCACAACTCCCGCAACTCCGCGAAGCGGCCCCGGCCTTCCTGGACTGCTCGGGCCAACCCGCCGGTGACACACAGCATGGTGCGCGGCGCGATGCGCATCGACAGCTGGTCGGGGTCGTCGGCAGGCAGCGCGTCGGCGATCCGGCGGGCCCGCTCCCAACTGAGCCGGGCGGCGTCGATGTCGCGGTTGGCTGACCACGCGCCGGCGCGCATGTGCCAGCCATACGCCGCGTGCAGCTCGCCGGCGGCCTCCAGGTGCTCGGCGATCAGCGCCGCGTTCTCATCGGCCGAGCCTGGATCACGTTCTCGGATCGCGGCGGCCAGGCGCCGGTGCCACTGGGCGCGATCGGATTTCAGCTGCGATTCGTAGGCCACCGCGCGGATCAGCGGATGCCGGAAGGCGTACTCGGCGCTCGGGGTGAACCGCACCTGATCGATCAGCTCGGCGCTCGAGCAGCTCGTCGAACACCGCATCGATGCCCAGCGCGGCGAGCAGCTCGGCGTCGAAGCGGGCGCCGATCACCGACGCCGCGTTCAACGTGCGCTTGGCCGCGGTGTCCAGCCGGTCGATGCGCGCCTCGATGGCCGCCTGCACCGTGGCCGGCACGCTCGACCTCGGCGACATCGGCGCGACAGACATAGCCGCCGCGCTCACCGGCCAGCACGCCGCGCTGGGCCAACTCGCGCACCATCTCCTCGGTGAAGAACGGGTTGCCGGCGGCCCGGTCGGCGATGATCGCCGCCAGCTCGGCCACCGAGGGGTCCGAACCCACGAGCTCACCCAGCAGTGCTGCGGTGTCCGAATCATCCAGTGGGGCAAGCGCTATCGTCTGCGCGCCGTGCACCCGCATCAGCGCCCCCTGATACTCGGGGCGGGAGGTGATCAGCACCATCGACGGGGTGCGCGGAATGACGGTGAGGAACTCGGAAAGCATCGACTCGCTGACCGCGTCGACCCAATGCGCGTCCTCGATGATGAACAGCGCCGGTTCGGTGCGCGCCAGCGTTGTCGCGTTCACCAGCGTGGTCAACCGGCGCCGCCGTGCATCCGGGTCGATCTTGGGCAGCGCAAGATCGGGATCGGCGATGCCCAACAGATCGTCCAGCAGCAGCAGATCCTGCGCGTCGGCATCCCGGACTTGTTCGCGGACCCGGGCGCGGGCGGCTTCGCCGTCGAGGTCTGTCACGCCCATGCCGGCCCGCAGCAGCCGTGTCACCACCTGGAAGGGAATGTCGCTGGCGTGGGATTCGCAGAAGGCCCACACCACCTCGACCCCGCGACCGGCCGCCATTGTCGCGACCTCCCGGGCGATCCGGGACTTGCCGATGCCCGGCGGTCCGACCACGTTCACCACACCACCGCGACCACCGATCGCGCGGTCCACCATGGCGTCGAGGGCGGCCATCTCCCAGCGCCGACCGACCAGGCTCGCCTCGGCGCGCCCGACCAGGCCATCGCGCGGGCCGATCGCCAGCAGCCGGCGCGCGGGCACCGGGTCGTCGGCCCCCTTGATGCGCACCCACTCCGGCTCGGCCAGCATCACGGTGTGCTCGACCAGCCGGGCGGTGGACTCGCTAAGCATCACCCCGCCTGGCGGGGCCACCGATTCCATCCGCTGGGCAAACCCGACCTGCTCCCCGATCGCGGCGTAACCCAAGGCGCCCGAACCGATCTCACCGGCGATCACCCGGCCCGAATTCAGCCCCACCCGCAGCCGCAGCTCCACCCCGTCGCGGCGCGCCACCTCGGCGGCCATGCGGTTGGTCTCCTCCTGGATGGCCAGCGCCGCCAGGCACCCTCGAAAAGCGTGATCCTCCAACGCAGCTGGGACGCCGAAGATCGCCATCACCCCGTCGCCGGTGTACTCCACACTCCCGCCGTAGCGCTGCACCACCGCCGCCGAGCGCACCACCAGTTCGGTCATGATCTCGCGGAACCGCTCCACATCGAGGACGGCCGCGATGTCCATCGACCGCACCACATCGGCGAACAACACCGTCACCTGCTTGAACTCGGCGTGCTCGGTGGCCGGTGCAATGGGCGAACCGCAGGCGTCACAAAACCGCGCGCCCTCCCGCGGTTCGGCGCCACACGTGCGGCACTCGATCGCTGCGGTCATCAGACCCTCCGCAGCCCAGGCCCCAGCATCTCCAGGGTTCTCCCACCATAGGGCCCTGGCCCGGATGACGAGGCGGTTTATCAGGTGTCGGCTGCCTCGGTGGTGGCCGCTACTGCGGACTGGTGGTGTGTGCGAAGGGCTGTCTTGGCTGTGGCCGCTACTGCAGACCGGTGGTGTGCATCGGCGGTCCCGCGACAGTCGCTACCCACAGGCTGATGGTGTAGTTGTCGACCTCGATGCAGGCGCGCAATACCCGTTCGCGTGGAGCGCCGGCCGTGGGCACAGCCGGCATGTGGTTTTCATCGCGATGGGGCCTGGTGGCGGGGTTGGCGGGTTGATTGGCTGCCGCGCGAGCTCCGCTCGCTTGCCGCGTAGGAGCGACGCCGGCCTACCGCGCCCGCGTGTTTGAGCCGGCGGTCGAGAAGTGCCAGAAGGCCGACCGAGCGTATCCGTCGATCACACCGCACGATCTGCGGTACACCGCAGCGAGCCTGGCGGTCAGCGCCGGCGCCGACGTGAAGGCCGTCGAGCGAATGCCCGGGCACGCCAAAGCGTCTCTGACACTTGATGTCTACGCCGACCTGTTCGGCGACGATCTGGACGTCGTGGCAGACAAACTCGACGCGGCGATCCGATGGCGGTCGTGTTCTCGGTTGGCTTGTCGCCTTGCTGGATCGCTCGCAGCTTGTCAGGAAACGCCGCCACCGGGTCGAAGGTGGTGAGCGGCAGCCGCGACAGGACTCCGACGCGGATGGTGTGGGCAGTGCCGGTCTCCGGCGCTGCGGTCTCGATGTGCCAGGTGCCGCCAACACGATCAGCAAGCTCGTCTAAGGCCACCGGGTCGCCGACCTCCTGTACCGCCAACACGTGGGGGTCCATGCGCGTTATGGCGCTTGCCAGTGCGCCGAGCTTGGCCTGGTATTCCTCCTCGGTCTTCGGCGCGAACGGGTTAGGTGGCTTGAACAAGTTCTCCAGGTTCCACGTGCCGATCCGAATGACCATGACCCACAACCCTTCTGCCCAGGCTCTGATAGCCCTAGCCCTACACCCTCGTCGCGGTTACCGGATTGCGGTACGCCACAAAATCATGCGCCATTCACCAATCTGTTGCCATCGGGTTCGAGAAGGCCTTCGTGATGCCCACCGGCGGGCTGACGTTGGCCAAGCCCGAGAGTCAGTCGGCGGCCCACTCCGTGGCCCGCTCGACCCGCAGCTATGCGGGCGGATTTGTTTACGGCGGCGTCAGATTGGGCATTTCGATGTCAGAAAAGGTGTAACAGAAGGTGGAGTCGGGCTAGGCCCCGACTTCGCTGCCATTCACGTTGGTGTCCGCACCTAGTACGAAGGGAGATCAGCGTGACGGTCCGGAATCTCACCGGCTTCGCCGGGGCCTGTCAGGAGGCCATGAATGCGGTACTGGATGCCATCGCTGCCGATGGTGAGGAACGCCAGGGACATCTTAAGGACGCCAAACTCGCGGTCGACAGGGCCTTACACGTCGCCCATAGCGCTGAGGAATGGTATCTAGCCGACCAGGTGCGCCGGGGGATCAAGGAGGTGGAGGCCCGCGCCCTGCACGCTGCCTAGAGTCGCGCCGAAGGGATGACAACGGATGAAAAGACGGAAGACCGCTAGCGGGACGGCAGGCGATACCGGCGACAGCTCCGTGGCGGTGAACGTGCGGGTGCGTGTGTATCCGGGGACGGACGACGAGGTCGGCGGCACTATCGTCGAGGATTTCGGCGACCTGGCGGGCCATGCAGTCGATATCGGCGAGAACCGTATAGTTGGCGCCGCGCGGAGATGGGCGGTGGCGCTCGACACGGGCGGTCTGGTCTTCGTCGAGAGCGACCAGTTGGTCGCCGAATAATTTCTAGCTGTCGCCGTTTATCCAGCGTCGGGCGACGATCTTTCCAGTTGCGGGGCTATCGGACAATTGGGTGCCAGCCAGCGTGTAGAACCCCGAGATCGCACTTTGTCAACGCCCGGACTGCTCGACGTCGGCGGCGAGCCTGGCCGTCAGCGCCGGGGCCAATGTGAAGGCGGTTCAGCGGATGCTCGGGCACGCCAAGGCGTCGATGACGCTGTACGTCTACGCCCACCTATTGGCGAGGATTTGGACGGCGCTGACGCGGTGCCAGGAATGGCTGACTTCAGCTATACCGACCTGCTGCGGACCGGCTGCGGACTGGCCGCTCTGCGATGGAATAGCCAGCTAACACCGAGAGGCATGCCTAGTCAAACGAGTGGAGCTAAGGGGATTCGAAATCCCTCGCGCTCACTCTCGGAAATAGCCTCGTGAGCTGCAGAAAGTCGTGCTTGCGTGATGTCTGAACCTACGCGAGAAGACGTGGCACGACCTGTGGATACGTCGAGAGGTGTTGACGGCGTCAACAGGTGCAGGTGCGTTCATGCGTCGTGGGCGTTACTACCCGATGCCAGGTGGAAGTCTGCCCAGCGCGGCACCCGACCTATGATGAGAACATCCGCAGACCAGCCCGAGAAGGTGCCAGGAATGGCTGACTTCAGCTATACCGACCTGCTGCCCACCGGCCCTGACGGCACTGAGTACAGGTTGCTGAGCAACGACGGGATCAGCGTGCAGCGGGCCCTTGGGCGGGATTTCCTGCAGGTCGAGCCCGAGGTCCTCACCGAGCTCACGGCAGCGGCCATGCACGACATCGCGCACCTGCTCCGCGCCGCCCATCTGCGCCAGCTGCGGTTAATCCTGGACGATCCTGAGGCCAGCGGGAACGACAAGTTCGTCGCCGGCGATCTGCTCAAGAATGCCTGCATCGCGGCCGGCGGTGTGCTGCCGATGTGCCAGGACACTGGCACTGCGATCGTCATGGGCAAGCGCGGCCAGCAGGTGCTGACCGATGGCCGCGATGAGGAGCACATCGCCCGCGGCGTCTTCGACGCCTACACGAAGCTCAACCTGCGGTACTCGCAGCTGGCTCCGATCACGATGTGGGAGGAATGCAACACCGGCAACAACTTGCCAGCCCAGATCGAGGTCTACGCGACCGGCGGCGAGGAGTACAAGTTCCTGTTCATGGCCAAGGGCGGTGGCTCGGCTAACAAGTCCTACCTCTACCAACAGACCAAGGCCGTATTGAGTCCGGACAGGATGGCCGCGTTCCTGGAAGAGAAGATTCGCTCTTTGGGGACAGCTGCCTGCCCGCCTTACCATCTGGCGATAGTCGTCGGCGGTACGAGCGCCGAGTACGCGCTGAAGACCGCCAAGTATGCCTCGGCGAAATACCTCGACACGCTACCCACGGCAGGCTCCCCGACGGGACACGGCTTCCGTGATAGCGAGCTGGAACAGCAGGTGCTCGAGCTGACGAGGAAGACCGGCATCGGGGCTCAGTTCGGCGGCAAGTACTTCTGCCACGACGTGCGGGTGATCAGACTTCCGCGGCACGGCGCGTCCTGCCCTATCGCGATCGCTGTCTCCTGCTCCGCGGACCGCCAGGCCACAGCGAAGATCACCAGGAACGGGGTGTTCCTCGAGCAACTGGAAACCGACCCGGCGCAGTATCTGCCGGACACGACAGCGGACGAGCTTGCCGACGACGTCGTCCCCATCGATCTGTCCAGACCGATGACAGAGATCAGGGCCGAGCTGTCCCGTTACCCGATCAAGACGAGGCTTGCGCTGTCAGGCCCGATGGTGGTGGCACGCGATATAGCCCACGCCAAGATTGCCGAACTGCTTGACGCCGGTCAGCCGATGCCTGCCTACCTGCGTGATCACGCTGTGTATTACGCCGGACCGGCGAAGACTCCAGCGGGCTACGCGTCCGGCTCGTTCGGGCCGACCACGGCAGGCCGGATGGACACCTATGTGGATCGGTTCCAGGCCGCGGGCGGGTCGCTTGTCATGCTCGCCAAGGGCAACCGATCGGCTGGTGTTACCGCGGCGTGCCAGACGTACGGCGGGTTTTACCTGGGCTCCATCGGAGGCGCCGCGGCCAAGCTGACGCAGGACTGCATTACCAAGGTTGAGATACTTGAATACCCGGAACTCGGCATGGAAGCGGTGTGGCGGATCGAGGTCCGCGATTTTCCGGCGTTCATCGTGGTAGATGACAAGGGCAACGACTTTTACGTCGACGTCACCGCTCCCAAGGCTTCGCTGCTCACGATTGGCTCGCCGCCGAGCTGACCGGAAGGCTGGCCCGTGACTGATCCTCGCTTCCGGACCGAGCAGGTTCCAATTTGTGGAGCTAAGGGAATCGAACCCCTCAACCGAAACGCGTTGACCTGCATGAACGGCAGATCGTGGCACGCGAAAAGACGTCAGGGCACGCGAATCGACCTGCGAATACGTACGCGGTGTTGACGGCGTCAACGCATGGGTTCGGCGGGTCGGCCATCCGCCGAGGACGGGTCGAGCGCGGACCCTCCAAGAATGAGCGCCCCGCGCCGGCGGTAACCAAATCGGCCGTGAGGGTGTGCGTATCCACGACCTCTGCGGCGCGGTCGATTACGCCCGTCATGATTTCTCGCAGCCGTTCCGGCCCTACCTCCGCGGCGCGGTCCATCGAATGCACGATTCCACGCGGACTGCGCGAGTTGACTGGCGAAATGTCTTGGAGCGAAGTCAATTTCATCCTTGGTTCAGCTTGCGGTCCGTTGCGAGTTGGCCACTGGGAGTGCACCGACGCGAAGCGTCCCGCCAGCCGGCTCGGCCCGCAGGCGCGCAACTACCGGGCCACCCTCGCGGTGGGGGACCGGCTCGCCACGTCGACCGTCGCCGCTTCGGGACCCGTCGCAGCGCTGACCGCGATGCTCTATGCGCGTGGTATCGCCATCGAGACGCTCAACTTCCACCGGCTGAGCTCCGGCCTGTACACCGCGACCTTCATCCGCGGGAGCAACGGTGCCCGCGCGGTGTGGGCCATGGCCTGGTCGCCGGATGCCACCCGGTCGGCCATGCGCGCCGTCATCGCGTGCGCGAACCGGTTGTACGGGTGAGCTCAGATGTGCGCGTCGGCCATGGCGATATGCCCGAGGTATCCGTGGGACTGTGCGGCGGCCCGGTACCTGGACCAGCCGTCGTGGAAGCCGGCTTCGTCGCCGCGGGCGCGGGCGATTAACGCCCGCATGCGCAGCAGTATGACCTCACGCATGGCCAGGCCGGTGTCTGGGCGGATGACCGCGGCCAGCCGCTCGGTCGCGACCTCGGCTTCGCGGATGTCGCTTTCCTGGCCGCGGGCCAACAGAACGTCCACCATCACCCGGGTGGCCGAATTGCACCACCCGACCTGGCCCGCGCTGAACAGCTGGTCGACCGCTGCGCGCACCGTCGATATCGCCGTGTCATAGTCGCCGTCGCGCGCCAGCTCGCGAGCCGTGAACACATCGATCATCGGTAGCTCGGTCATGGCGTACTGTCCCCGCTCGCACATTTCGCGTAGCCGCGCCAACTCCTCGCGTCCCCGCGTGCGATCCGGTTCGGGTCGATGCACGAGTGCCAGGCCCAGCGCGAACCGTGACATCGCCAACCCGAAGTCGTCGCCGGTCTGTTCAACGATGTGGACGGCCTCGTTGATATCGCGCAGGGCGGTGTCATCGGCGACCAGCGCGCCGGTCGGGATGGCCGGGATGTACTTGTAGCCCGTGACGATGGCCAGTGACATCGGATCGGTCTGGCGGGCGATCTCGGCGGCGCTGTCGAAGTCCTGCTGCCAACCCGGGTGGCCCGTTGCCCACCGACCCAAGGCGCGCGACGCATAGGCGACGGCCAACGGGGACCCGAGGATCAGGTCGCCCATGGTGGGATTTCCGTCCGCGAGGTCGATGACCGCGTCAGACCAGCGCAGCACGTCGGACAGCTCGTCGGTTTCGACCTTGGTCTGGATGGCCGCATACGACAGTGCGATGGTCAGCGTCGGATCGCCCACCGATTCGACGAGACCCATGTACTCGGTGGCCAATTGTGAGGACTCCCGGAGTCGGCCGGCATTGGTGTACTCCATCACCAACCCGGCCGTCGCAATGGCGAGCGACGACTTGTTGTCGGACAGTTCGCACAACAGCCGGGTCTCCTCGAAACTGGGCCCGGACACACTGGCGTGCACGCGCCAGGCGCTGCCGCACAGCAGGGTGCGGGGTGCGAGCCGCATGGCAAGCCGGAGCGGATCCTCGGTGGGTAGCGCGTCGGCGACCTGCTTGGCGCGTTCCCAACTCCGGCGTGCCGCGGCAATGTCGCGGTTCATCGTCCATGCGCCCGACCGCAGATGCCAAAGGTAGGCATTGGGCAGGTCGCCGGCGGCCTCGAGGTGCTCGGCGATCAACGCCGAATTGGCGTCCGCGGATTCGGGATCACCGCTCTCTACCGCCGCGGCCAGGCGGCGGTGCAACTCGGCGCGATCGGCCCGGAGCATTGACTCGTAGGCCACCGTCCTGATGAGGGGGTGGCGGAAGGCGAATTCGGCTTTGGGGGTGAATCGCACCTGGTCGATCAGTTCCGCGGCGACCAGATCGTCGGTGACAACATCGATTCCCAAGGTGCCGAGCAGGTCGGTGGTGAACCGCAGCCCGACTACGGCGGCCGCGCTGAGGGTGCGCTTGGCCTCGGGTCGGAGACGATCGATGCGTGCCGCGATGGTCGCCTGCAAGGTTGGCGGGACGGTCACCTCCGCGATATCGACACCGCGGGTGTACGCCCCGCGCTTGCCGCGCAGGACGCCGCGTTCGGCGAGGTCCCGCACGATTTCCTTGGCGAAGTACGGGTTTCCGGCGGCACGCGCCACGATGGTGGCGGCCGTACTCCGCAGGGCCGGATCCGGGCCGAGGAGATCGGCAACCAGGATTGTCATCTCTGAATCCCGTAGCGGCGCAAGCGTAATCGTGTGTGCTCCGGTCAGATTGGCGAGTGCCCCACGGTATTCGGGCCGGTAGGTGATCAACAGCATGGAAGCGGTCTGCGGGATGACCCGCACGAAGGCCAGGATCAGCGACTCGCTCGCTTCGTCGATCCAGTGCACGTCCTCGATGACGTAGACCACCGGCCTGGTCCGGGCCAGGGACACGGAGTTCACCAGCGCGGTCAACCGTCGCCGACGCGCATCCGGATCGATCTTCGGCAGCTTGATACTCGCATCGCGGATGCCCAGGACGTCGTCGAGCAGTTCCAGATCACGCTCATCGGCGTCTGGAACTTGAACGCGCAGTCGCAGCCGGGCGTCGTCGTCGTCGAGCTCGCTGACTCCGAACGCCTCGCGCATCAGCTGCGTGATCACGTGGAAGGGAACATCGCCTGCATGGGATTCGCAGAATGCGCAGTGCACATCGACGCCGCGGGCGCCGGCCATGGCGACGACCTCTCGCGCCAGTCTGCTCTTGCCGATGCCGGCGGGCCCGACGACACCGACCACTCCGCCGTGACCGGCCAGCGAGCGGTCGAGCACTCCCTCGGACGCGGCGATCTCCCAGGCCCGGCCCACCATCCGAGAATCGACCCGACCCGCAACGACATGCCTATCTGAAACGCCCAGCAGGCGACGCACAGGCACCGGTTGATCGGCATTCTTGATGTACACCAGTTCCGACGGCCCAAGGGTGGCCGCGTGTTCGACGAGTCTGGCGGTGGACTCGCTGAGCAGCACCCCTCCGGGTTGCGCGGCCGATTCCATGCGTTGGGCCATACCGACCTGTTCGCCGACCGCGGTGTAGGCCAGGTGGGCGGATCCGACGTCGCCGGCGATCACCACACCTGAGTTCAACCCGATCCGCAGTTGCAGGCTTAAGCCGTCCACGCGTTGCATTTCGGCGTCGAGTCGCCGCGTCTCGTCGCGGATCTCCAGCGCCGCAAGGCAGGCGCGTAGTGCGTGATCCTCGAGCGATATCGGCGCGCCGAACACCGCCATGATGCCATCGCCGGTGAACTTGTCGAGTGTGCCGCCGTAGCGGTTGATCACCACCATCGACCGGTCGACCAGCTCCGTGAGGACCTCTCGGAGCCGCTCCGGCCCCAGTGTCGCGGCGATGCGCATCGACTGAACCACGTCGGCGAAGAGCACCGTGACCTGCTTGTACTCGGCGTGCTCCGATTCATGGCGGACCGCGGTTCCGCAGGTGTCACAGAACCGGGCGTTGGGACGTAACTCCGTACCGCACGCCCCGCAGGACGTGGCTATCGCCATCCGTTACCCCGCCATTCGATCCCCGCACATCGGATTTGCTAACAATAGGACTTCAGGCTGAGTGGTGGCGAGTAATCGCGCCGGGTTGGTATTGGGCGACGAGAGCCTCCGCGGTGCGTTCGGCGAGTGCGGATATGGTCATCACGGGGTGGAACCCGATCGATGTCGGTAGCACCGATCCGTCGGCAATGAAGAGCCCGGGGTAGTTGTGCACTTCCCCCAGCGGTGAAACCACCCCGCTGGCCGGGCTTTCGGACATGCGGCAGCCGCCAAGAGGATGGACGGTGATGATGCGTCGGAAGATGTTCCACGTCACCAAGGGCGAGAAGGAACCGTCGTAGCACGCCGCGATGTCGGTCATGGCCGTGGTGATGCGGTCGATCAAGGCTGCGTTTTCTCCGCGGAAGTCCCACGTGATATCGATCCCGTTGCGGGATAGTCCGATCCGACCGTTTGCGTTGTCGCGGCCGATGCCGATCAAGGTCGTGCATCGCTGCCAGTGGCCGCGGTTGGTCGCGGGCAGCGGCGACGGCTGGGAGAACAATCCGCGGCCGAATGCCCAGGGCATCGCGACAGGTAGCAGCCGCCACAGCAGCGGTGCCAGGGGACGCAGCAGCCGGCCCGATGGTTGTCCCATCGAGGCCAAAACCCGCATCACCGACTCGTTGAATGTCGGTGCCGCAATGGTGAATTCGGGCGGCTCGGTCAAGAACTGCATCACCGATGTCACGTCAGGTCCCCGATCGGGGAAGAGGTCGGAATCGGTCTTGTGGATCGAGCCGAGGAAGTCGCCGTTGGCCGAGAAGCCCTGTCCCAATGCTGGACTGATGTCGGGTAACCACCCGAGTGTGTCGCGGCTGCGCAACAGGAGTTCGTTGGTGCCCAGCGTGCCTGCCGCCACCACCACGCGCATACCGATGGTGATTTCCTCGGCGCCGCTGTCGACATCGCGGTGGATGACCTCGTATCCGCCACCGGGCCCGGGGCGCACCCCGACCACCAGTCGGCCGGGACGGACGAGCGTGCCATGGCGCTCGGCTTCGGCCAAGTAGGTCAGATCGGCACTGCGTTTGGCGCCTACCTGGCAACCGAGTTCGCACTCGCCCTTGAGCTGACAGCCGCCTGTGTCCCCGTCCCAGTGCACCGCCAGGTCGGGATCGAATGACGGCCGGCCCAGCCGCGCCGCAGCGGCGTGGAAGGCGTCCCGTTTGGCCAGCCGCAGCCCCACCGGTACCGGTGCGGGCTGCAGCATGTCCGCGACGCGATCGTAGTAGGACTCCAGCGCGGCGCGGTCTGTGCCCGCGGGCCACCGGTCATCCTGAAAGACGAAGGGATCGGGCCGGATGAGGACGTTGGCATACACCAATGAGCCGCCGCCCACCCCGGCGGCCACCAGGCAGCCGAGACTGGAGAAAAACCGCAGATCGTAAAGGCCCGCGGAGTGCTTTCGCCGGCAGCGGCGCCACAGCAGTGCGTCGACGTCGGTCATATCGCGGGGGAAATCGCCTGGGCGGTAACGGCGTCCGCGTTCGAGTACGACGACCGAGTGGCCCCCCTGCGCCAGCCGACACGCCGCTATCGAGCCGCCGAACCCCGATCCGATCACCACGGCGTCGACCGGTGCGGCAGCCGACGTGGTAGTCATGGCACCTTCGCGGTCGGTTCGAGACCGCCGACAATCTTGCCGTACACGTCGCGGGCCGCATTCTTACCGTAGATGCAGTCGATGTGCCCATAGTTGGGGATGATGTGCCGGTTGTACCAGCTGGCGCCGTTGGCGGCGGCGACCGCGGCGATTGTCTTCTGCGTGCTCGCGGGCAGAAAGCAGGCGTTCTCCGCGCCGTGAACGATGGTCAGCGGTAACGCCATTCGGTCCAGATGCGGCATGTAGCGGTCGGAACCGTCGGCAGCGACCACCGTGCCGGCCCGGATCATCGTGGTGAGATGCTTGAACGCCGCGTCACTGGCCTGGCCGAACATTTCCCCAAGCGCCATGTCATGAGTGGCCGTGTTGAGCTGATCGTGTTCGTAGAGCAGTCCGTACAGAAAACTGATCCGGTGGCACACCGCACTCTTGCATTTCTCCTCGGGTGGCAAGGGCCAGAATTTGAGCGCCTGGTCGAACGTCTTCAGCCAGAACGACTCGTCTCGGTGGGCGTCGGTGGACAACGTTTCGATTCCGACGGCGCTCAGGATGTCAGGGACGTGGAATATGCCCTTCAGCCGGTTCCAGAGGGGCGACACGATGTGGGTTGAAATCTGCGAGATCACCGCCGCGCGCACGCCCTGCAGTCCGGCCAGGATCGCCATGGTGAAGGTCGTCGCGCCGTAGCAATGCGCGATGACCTGAATCGTCGGTGCGCCGGTGATCCGGCGCACCTCGTCGACCGCGGCCGGATAGTCGAGAATCGCAACGTCGTCGGCGGTGTAGGGGTCGCGTGCGGTCGGCAGTAGGGTGCTGACCCGGTAGTCGAGCACCCAGACGTCGTAGTCGAATTTGCACAGGTACTCAACAAGGTTGGTCTCGATGGTGTCGGTGGTGAAGATCTGACTGTTCACACCCAACCCGTGCGTCAGCATCACCGGGCCTTTGGTGCCGCCCTGATACCGGGTCAGCCTCAGGGTGACTCCGTCGGCGGTATTGAACGAATGCACCGTCGGCAGCGGTGCCCGTAGGGTGCGTTTCTGGCGGACGGGTGCCTTGTGGTTGACCAGCCGGGATACCCCGACACCGCCGTAGACCGAGAACATTTCTTGGGCGAACGTCTGGCCGTAAAGCGCCTGGGCCTTGAGGATCTCGGTGACGTCGTGCGTTCCGGTCACCCGGGTTGCGCGGAGCTCGCGGGCGAAGTCGGCCGGCGAGATCCGCAGTACCCCGCTGGCCAGTAGCGATCCGTTGTCGTCGGTCCCGTCGTAGATGTTCGTTAAGAGCGTGGTGGTATCCGACCACAGGTCGAACCCTCTGTCATCATGAATGTCCTTGTGGCCGTGGAGAAATAGTTTCCTGTCAGCGCTGTCGGTCAAGGTGGCAGTGTAGATCATTTGCTTCGTGTCGACTCGGTCCGGATCCGTGACGAGAAAGTTGAATGTCCCACCGCTGAGGGTCATCGGCCGGGGCGAAAGTCCTGGCACATCGAGGGTGCCGACCACGGTTGCGAGCCGGCTTTTGACGAATGCTTGCAAGTCCTCGGCGACAACGGTGAGGACCGCGGTGGCCTTTGTGGTCGAACCATCCGCCTTGAGCGTCAGCTCACCGATCATCCGCTCGCTGAATTGAATCCCGATGGGTCGCTCCGGCTGCTCGGGGAGCGGCGGCGTGGGCTTCTCGTAGTCGATGGTCCAGCCACGGTCGTCGGCCATGTGGTAGGCGGCGCGCTCGGCCAGGGCCGAGATCGTCACGAGGGGGTTGACGCCCAGCGAGGTTGGGATGACGGCGCCGTCCGACACATACAGCGACTCGTAGACGTCAATTCCCGCAGCGCCTTTGAAGACCTGCCCTTTGTGGTTGACCACGCCGGAGGTGGCGTCTTCGCCCATCGGGCACCCGCCGAGTGGGTGCACGGTGGTGAGCCGGTCGCCCATCAGCTTGCGCAGCGGATTCTCCACGTAGGTGGCGTTTTGCGCCGCGGCGGCCTCCTGCAGATCGGCGCCGATTTTGGTGAAGATGGGCCTCTTGTCGACGTTCGGCCAGGACACGCTGATGTGGTCGCCGTCGAGCACCAGCCGACCGTCGGCGCCGTCGTGGGACATCACCAAGTAGGTGAGGGTGTTGCGGATGGCTCCGGCATAGGGTCCGCGGACCAGGCTTTGGATCTTCCTGGCCGACTCTCCGAACTCGCTCAGCAGTCCCGGTTCGGTGTCGGTGCCGCCCAACTGATCTGCCCTTTCGAATGCCGTCAGCAGCGCGGGTGCCAACGCGCCGGGCAGCGATCCGTCCTCGATGATGATGCCCTGGTCCTTCTTGCCTTGCCGTAGATCGATTGCGGCAGTGATGCAAGGGCCGACGCGGGGCGGGTCGTGCTTGCCGCCGCGGTCGGGGCGCCGTGGGCCCCAGCCGAGCCCGTCGATGGGACGGTCACCGTTGAAGGAGAAGCCGAGGACATCGCCGTTGCCGGTGAACTTGGCGCCCAACGCGCCAGAGAGCGAAAGTCCTTTAACTTCACTGCGTTTGAGGATTTCGGTGGACCCCAGTGAGCCCGCCGCCAGGACGACGATGCCGGCGGTGATCTCGACGTAGGGTGCGTCGAACAACTCCTGACCGGTGTCGAGCAGTTCGCAGTACAGCACCCATTGCCCGTCTTGGCGGCTGAGGTGGTGCACCGAAACTTTGGTAAAGACCTTGGCGCCGTTGCCTACTGCGTCGGGCAGGTAGTTCATCAGGAGGCTGTTCTTGGAGCCCTCGTTGCATCCGGAGATACAGTCGCCGCACATCGTGCAGCCCTTCTGATGAATTCCCGCAGCGTTGGGGCCCGTGTCGAACGTGACGTTGACGGGCAGCAGTTTGACTTTGGTGTTGAGTCGCTCGGCCGACGCCGCCAGGGCCTTGAGCTTGGGCAGGTCGAGGAAGTTGTCGGGGAGCTGTCGCGGTGACAGCATCGCCGTGGCTTTTTGGTAGTAGGGGTCCAGTTCGGCGGGTTTCTTCGGCGGTTCGTCGGGATTCTTCCGCAGTTCCTTGGGCCAGCATTCCTGGGTGAACACCCACGGGTCGGCTTGCAGCGCGACGTTGGCGTTGATCAGTGACGTTCCGCCCAGGCCGCAGCCCATCAGCACGTTGATGTCGCCGTCTGTGCGAATGTCGAACAACCCGGTCCGGTTGCCCAGGTCAGCCCACTCGATCCGAACCTGACCGTTCGTCAGCGCCTCCGGTGGAGTGTCGGGAAATTCGCCTGGGTGCAACTCGCGGCCACGCTCGAGGACCCATACCTGTTGTCCCGCTCGCGCCAGTCGGGAGGCCGTGATGGCGCCGCCGTAGCCGGAGCCGATGACCACGATGTCGGCGTGACCGGATAGCTCATTTATCGGGGACGAGAGGCGCCGGAGCGGCCGGCCTTTTGTTTCTGCTCGAGACGAGGCGAGGCTGCTGGACATTGATCGACCCTTTCGCCTATTACTGCCGGGCGACGTACTAGAGCCTGATATTCGCAGTTCGGCGCCACGCGCGCATGAGTAGTGCACTACTCGAGTAGTCGGCTCCCCTTTTCTTCCGCCGCCGCTACATATATGTCTAAACCCACACGCGACGCACGTTCGGCACCGAGGAGCAGAAATGCCCGATCCGCCACCACGACCCCGGACCATCACCAAAGAAGACCTGGGCTTCTCACGGCGTGAGCCAACGCAATGGTTCAGCCCGCCGATTCTGGCGCGGACCGCCACCAAGGTGATCATGTCCATCGTGCTCGGCGAATACCTGGACAAGCGCGAACTGCAGCAATCCCTCCCCGCTCGGGTGGTAGTGGCCGGCGACGACCAATCTCCGGTGTGGATCGACTTTGTCGCTGACACCGGAGACGGCTTCGACCCGACCTATTCGGTTGCCTGGTGCGTGTCGCAACCCCACCTTCGGCCCGCCGGTCATGATGAGGATCTGCCGCGGGGTCACGTACTGATTCTGGGCGGCGACCAGGTATATCCCTACGCCACCGCCACACAGTACGACGACCGCTTCCGCGGCCCGTACACGTCGGCGCTGCCGTGGACCCACCCCGGTTCCTCGAAGGCTCATCTGGCGGACCCTTGCACCTCCGCCACCGCCGAGGCAGCCGACAACGCCGTTCAGCTGACAAACCCGTGCATGTTCGCTATCCCCGGCAATCACGACTGGTACGACGGCCTGACAGGGTTCATGCGCCTGTTTGCCCAGCCAGGCTGGATCGGCGGACGCGAGGTGGTACAGACCCGTAGCTATTTCGCACTCGAACTGCCCGGACCCTACTGGTTATGGGCCATCGACGTTCAAAGCGACGCCTACGTCGACGCCGCCCAAATCGAGTACTTTCGCGCCATCGCCGAGCATCGGATGTGCAAGGGTGATCGTCTGATCTTGTGCACCGCGAAGCCCAGCTGGGCCGACGTCACCGAAGAACCCGACGCCTACCGCAACTTGGCCTTTGTCGAACGGGAACTCGTCCCCAAAGATGTCACGACGGTGCTGATGCTCTCCGGCGACAAGCACCACTATGCCCGCTACGATTCCACTGAATCGGCGCGGGTGCGACTCACCGCCGGTGGCGGCGGCGCATTTCTCTCGGCGACTCACAAACTCGCGCCGTTCGTGGAAGTTCCTCGGCCCAGCCAACTTTCCCACAGAATGACCTCGATGGAAAACGTCGACAAGGAGCGTTTCGAACTTCAACAACCGTGCTACCCCGATCAGCGGCGTTCTCGCTGGCTCACGTTGCTTGCCTTGGGAGTCGGCCGGTTCAACCCGGTGTTTCTCTTCCTCCCGGCGCTGCTTTACGCCCTGCTGTTCCTGTCGAACATATTTAGCCTGCCGTCCAGCGGACAGTCTCTGTCCGAGGCCCCGTGGGGGTATAGCCACCTGCTACTCGGCAGGCCCGCAATCACCAGCCTCGTGCTGTTTCTCGTGCTGTGGGCGATGCTCGCGGCGTTCTTCGATGTGCCCAAACGCCTGCATGGACCGCCCGCATGGCTGTATCGCCTCGGTGTCGGGTTGGTGCACGCTGCCGCACATGTCCTTGTCTTGGGCGCGATCGCTCTTGCTGCCGTGTCGATCTTCAAAGGCGTGCACGGCGTGCTCTTCATGATCCTCGCCGCCCTATTCGTGTTCGCCGTCGGTGGCGTCATCGGATCGGTCGTCTTCGGCGCCTACCTCGTCTTCGCACTTGCAGTATTGAATCGGCATGTCACCGAGGCATTTTCGGCGTTCCGGTACGAGGGCTTCAAGAACTTCCTGCGCATCCAGGTCAGGCGCGACGGGATAACGATCTACCCCATCGGGATCGACAAGGTATGCAACGCGTGGAAGGCCGATCCCGGCAACCCCGATCGCGAGGCCTCCCATGTGAAGCCAGCGGTCGGCACGATCGCGGCACGACTCATTGAGGAACCCATCACAATTCGATAGCGGCATGACCATGGCTTTCGACGCACGCTCGCCAGCTGGCGGTCTAACACTGTCGCGTGCTCGGGGGGGAATTGAACCGTCTCGGGTTTGATGCCGCTTCCTTCTGCCAGAAGGATGCTGATTATGTCCAAGCGCTACCCGGTCGAGCAGCGTGAGCGTGCGGTGAAGATGGTGCCACACGGCCGCGTCCCTGGCGGTCTCGGCGGGGGGCGAACGTGAAGGCGGTGCAACGGATGTTTGGGCCACATCGAAAGCCAGGATGACGCTCGACCTCTGCGCCGACCTGTTCGACGAGGACTTGGACGGCGTAGCGGACCGATTGGATGCGGCGATCAAATCTGCCCATTCTCGCGATCAGGCCGCCCGCTGACAGTCCCCGACTCTTGCACAGGGGTGGTCAGCGTTGGTCGAGATCTCCGGACGTGGGCGCAAGTGCCCAGTCGAGCGCAAAGTCGGCGACCTCTTCCCAGCCATCCTCGCCACAGGTGTAGTGGCTCCGTCCGGGGAACAGCTTGTATGCCGTGATCGCCTCGGAGTGCTTGACGTTCTTCTCGAAATTCTCGCGCTGCACAGCCGGAGGCAGGATGTGGTCTTTACCGCCAGCAATGAACAACAGTGGTGCACGATCGTCGTTGGCGAAGTTGTACGCCGTCGCTGCGTGCGGGGTGAAGTTCGCGAAGCCCCCCTGGAAAAGGATTCGGCCCGACACGGGCACGGCGTAGCGGTCGTAGACGGCCTTCGACTCCTCGGTGCTCAGGTTGTTCGTGAACGCGTAGTGGAAATCCTTCTCCGTGATCGGCACAGCACGGTTCCTGTTGGCCGGGTTATGCAGGACCGGGAACGTCGCCTTGATCTCGCTGAACGGAAGCGCCCAAACCCCCTTCACAGCCGCGCCGTCGATCGATACCCCGGCCGCGCCGAAGTCCGCGTCAAGCAGGAGCTGCACGAAAGCTCCGCCAAACGAATGCCCCATGATTATCGGCTTCGCGCCGAGTGCGGTGATCACTTCGGCCAGGTAATCGAAGATCTCACGGACGCCCAGGTTCGCCAAGGGCGAGGGATCGTTTCGGAGCGCCTCAACACCTGCCGTACCCGGCTCAACCCCTGGATAGCCGGGCGTGATGACCCTCAGGCCTCGCTGTTCGTAGCGGGTGACCCAGTGCTCCCACGACAGCGGCGTCATCCAGAGGCCGTGGATGAGTACGACTGTGTCTGCAGCTGCTTCTCGTTCCATCTACCCCATCCAATTCTCTATGGTGCGGCAGGCCCCACCTGCTGCTCACCGACAGCTTCGTCGAGGCGCCCGTCCTTGACTCGATGGGCTCCCTGTTCGCACATGTTGGCGATCGTACGACGAGCCAGTTGTCGTCAAAGACGAGTCCGTTGTCGTCAAAGTCGTCGTCAAACGGCTCAGAATAGTCTGCCCAGAACCGCATTCTCCCTGGTG
>CAVRMG010000041.1:0-202219 GCA_963721495.1 uncultured Actinomycetota bacterium
AGGTCAGCCCATGTACCAGCAAGTTCTTGATCCGGTCGCCGACTCGCTCGCGTGGAGTGCCATGGTCGCGGCGCTCCCGCTCGTACTCCTGTTCGTCATGCTCGGCGTGTTGAAGGTGACCGCCTGGGTGGCGTCGCTGATTTCGCTGGCCGTCAGCATCGTGATCGCCGTGATGGTCTACGGCATGCCGGTCGGGCAGACCCTGCTGGCCGGCACCGAGGGTGCCGCATTCGGCTTCTTCCCGATCCTCTGGATCGTCATCAACGCCATCTGGGTGTACCAGATGACGGTCGAGACCGGGCATTTCGACGTGTTGCGACGGTCGTTCAGTCAGGTGAGTGATGACCAGAGGATCCAGGCCATCCTCATCGCGTTCGCGTTCGGTGCGCTGCTCGAGGCGCTGGCTGGCTTCGGCACACCGGTGGCGGTGACCTCAGTGATGTTGATGGCGCTGGGCTTCAGGCCGCTGAAGGCCGCCGCGCTAGCCCTCGTCGCCAATACCGCGCCGGTGGCGTTCGGGGCGATGGCGACGCCGATCATCACGCTGGGCAAAGTGACCGAGCTGCCGGTCGACACACTCGGCGCGATGGTGGGTCGCCAGACACCGATCCTGGCGCTGTTCGTTCCGCTAGTCCTCGTGGCGATCGTCGACGGCTGGCGAGGTATCCGGGAGACGTGGCCCGCGGCCGTCGTGTGCGGGATCGTCTTCGCCGTAGCCCAGTACGCCACATCCAACTTCATCTCGGTCCCACTGGCCGACGTCGTCGCTTCGCTGCTGTCGGCCGCCGCAGTCGTGCTGCTGATCCGTGTCTGGCGTCCCGCCAAGACTTACACCGAGCCCGCCGTCATCGCGGGCGGCGCTGCGGATACACCGCCACCCGAATTCGCCCAGCGCGTCTCGCATCCCGACTCGCGCTCCGACTCCAGAGCCGACGTAGTCAAGGCGTACGCACCCTACGCGATCATCATCGCGGTGTTCGTCATCTGCCAGATCACCGCAGTGAAGAAGCTTCTCGACAAAGCAACCATCAAGTTCCACTGGCCAGGTCTGGATATCGTGAGCCCCAAGGGAAAGCCGGTGACTCTCACCGAATTCACCCTGAACCTGCTCACCACGCCGGGAACGCAGATGCTGGTTGCGGGCGCCGTCACGGCGATCGTGCTCAAGTTGTCGGCGCCCCGGGCGATGAAGGCGTACGGAACGACACTGCATCAACTGCGCTGGGCGATCCTCACGGTGATGACGGTGCTGGCGCTGGCGTTCGTGATGAACCTGTCCGGCCAGACGATCACGCTGGGCACTTGGATGGCAGCGGCCGGAGGAGCGTTCGCCCTGCTGTCGCCCATCCTCGGTTGGCTCGGCGTCGCAGTCACCGGATCCGATACCTCAGCCAACTCGCTGTTCGGCGCGCTGCAGGTCACAGCGGCGAACCAGGCCGGGCTGTCCGACATCTTGATGGCGGCGTCCAACAGTTCGGGTGGCGTGCTCGGCAAGATGATCTCGCCGCAGAACCTCGCCATCGCAGCGGCGGCAGTCGGCATGAACGGCAAGGAAGGCGACATCTTCCGTCGAGTCGTGGTGTGGAGCCTGCTGTTCCTGTTGCTGATGTGCATCCTGTCGGCGCTGCAGGCCTCCCCTGTGCTTTCCTGGATGGTGCCGCAGTGAGTGCTCGTAGCATCGACGCTGTGAGCCCTCTAGAAAGCCTGATCGCCGAATTGCCTGAGGGCGCCGTCGTCGTCGACCCCGACATCCTGGCGTCCTACCGGCAGGACCGCGCGTTCGATCCGAATGCGGGGACACCGTTGGCGGTGGTGCGGCCGCGGTGCACCGAGGACGTGCAGGCGGTGCTGAGGTGGGCCACCGCCCACAAGGTCGCCGTCGTCCCCCGCGGTATGGGTACCGGATTATCCGGCGGCGCAACGGCTCTGGACGGCGCACTCGTGATGACCACCGAGAAGATGCGCGACATCACCGTCGACCCGGTGACCCGTACGGCCGTGGCGCAGCCTGGGCTGCTCAACGCCGAGGTCAAGAAGGCGGTCGCCGAGCACGGGCTGTGGTACCCGCCGGACCCGTCGTCGTTCGAGATCTGCAGCATCGGCGGCAACATCGCGACCAACGCGGGCGGGCTGTGCTGTGTGAAATACGGCGTCACCACCGACTACGTGCTCGGGCTGCAGGTGGTTCTGGCCGACGGTACCGCGTTACGACTCGGCGGCCCTCGGCTCAAGGACGTCGCCGGACTCTCGCTGACCAAGCTGTTCGTCGGCAGCGAGGGCACACTCGGCGTGATCACCGAAGTGACGCTGCGGCTGCTGCCCCCTCAAAAGGTCGCCAGCACCGTCGTCGCGACGTTCGACTCGGTGGAGGCGGCCGCGCAATCCGTCGTCGCCATCACCGGCAAGATGCGCCCGTCGATGTTGGAGTTCATGGACTCGGCGTCGATCAACGCCGTCGAGGACAAGCTGCGGATGGGGCTCGACCGAGATGCCGCCGCGATGATGGTGGCGGCGACCGACGACCGGGGAGCCTCAGGTATCGAGGATGCCGAATTCATGGCCGGGGTGTTCGCCGAATACGGTGCGAAGGAAGTGTTTTCGACAGCCGACCCCGATGAGGGCGAGGCCTTCGTCGCCGCCCGTAGGTTCTGCATCCCCGCTGTGGAGGCGAAGGGGTCACTGATGCTCGAGGATGTCGGCGTCCCGTTGCCCGCGCTGGCCGACCTCGTCAGCGGCGTGGGCAAGATCGCCGCGAATCACGACCTGATGATCTCGGTGATCGCGCACGCAGGCGACGGCAACACCCACCCGCTCATCGTCTACGACCCCGCCGACACCGAGATGACCGCGCGGGCGCAGCAGGCGTTCGGCGAGATCATGGACCTGGCCGTCGGGCTCGGCGGCACGATCACCGGCGAACACGGCGTTGGCCGACTGAAGCGGCCGTGGCTCGAAGGCCAGATCGGGCCGGAGGCGATGGAACTCAACCGGCGCATCAAGGCCGCACTGGATCCCGACAACATTCTCAATCCGGGCGCGGCGATCTGACGGCAGGCCGAACAGACGCGAAAATCCCCATTTCGGGACGAATTGGGGGCTTTCGCGTCTTCTCGCCGCTGATCTGAGTCCGCGCTGCGGGTCGACAAATGTGACGATTTGACTAAGCCTATTGACACGTTCATAGGCCTTGTCGTACCAATGAGACATGACGGCAACTCTGTCTCAGAGCTCCCCCGCCCGCTTTCAGCTCGCCACCGCCGAAACCTGGGCCAGCCCGTGGGAGATGTACAGGGCGCTGCGCGATCACGACCCGGTGCACCACGTCGTCCCCGCGGACAACGCTGACCACGACTACTACGTGATGTCCCGACACGCCGACATCTTCACGGCGGCGCGCGACCACGAGACCTTCTCGTCGGCGCAGGGCCTGACGGTCAACTACGGCGAACTCGATTTGATCGGTCTGGCCGACAACCCGCCGATGGTGATGCAGGACCCGCCGGTGCACACCGAGTTCCGCAAGCTGGTGTCGCGTGGATTCACACCGCGGCAGGTCGAGGCTGTCGAGCCCAAGGTGCGCGAGTACGTCGTCGAACGCATCGAGCGGCTGCGCGCCAACGGCGGCGGCGACATCGTCGCCGAGTTGTTCAAGCCGTTGCCGTCCATGGTCGTCGCGCACTATCTCGGTGTGCCGGAAGCGGACCGCAACAAGTTCGACGGCTGGACCGAGGCGATCGTCGCGGCCAATACCGCCGAGGGCGGCGTGGCGGGAGCGCTGGGCACGCTCGGCGATGCGCTCGGCGAGATGATGGGCTACTTCACCGCGCTGATCGAACGGCGTCGCGTCGAACCCGAGGACGACACCGTCTCCCATCTGGTGGCGGCCGGCGTCGGCGCGGACGGCGACATCGCCGGCGTGCTGTCGATTCTCGCGTTCACCTTCACCATGGTCACCGGCGGCAACGACACCACCACCGGCATGCTCGGCGGGTCGGTGCAACTGCTGCACCAGCGACCCGACCAGCGCAAGCTGCTGGCCGACGACACCGATCTGATACCCGATGCGGTCGACGAGTTCCTGCGCCTCACCACGCCCGCACAGATGCTCGGCCGCACGGTGACTCGCGACGTCACGGTCGGCGACACCACCATTCCCGAGGGTCGCCGCGTGATGTTCCTCTACGGCTCGGCCAACCGCGACGAGCGCCAGTACGGCGATGACGCAGGCGAGCTGGATGTGACGCGTAAGCCGCGCAACATCCTGACGTTCAGCCACGGCGCGCACCACTGCCTGGGCGCGGCGGCCGCCCGCATGCAGTCACGCGTGGCGCTCACCGAGCTGATGACACGCATTCCCGATTTCGAAGTCGACGAGGACGGAATCGTTTGGGCCGGTGGCAGTTACGTGCGCCGGCCGCTGTCGGTACCGTTCACGGTGAACGCCTGATGCCCCGCGACTGGCTGGCCGCCCGACGGACCGAGGTGGCCGCCGACCGGATTCTCGACGCGGCAGGCGAGCTGTTCGCCGAGAAGGAGGCGGCGGCCGTCGGGATGCACGAAATCGCCTCGGCCGCAGGCTGTTCCCGCGCGACGCTGTACCGGTACTTCGAGAACCGTGACGCGCTGTACACCGCCTATGTGCACCGCGAGAGCCTACCGGCTGTACCGCGAGATGACCGATCAGATCAACTCTGTGGTGGAGCCGAGCGAACGCCTGATCGAGGGCATGCTCGCATCGTTGCGCAATGTTCGCGAAAGCCCGGCGCTGGCATCGTGGTTCGCCACCACACAGCGCCCGATCGGCGCCGAGATGGCCGAGCAGTCCGAGGTGATCAATGCACTCACCGAAGCGTTCGTCATCTCGCTGGGGCCCGACGAACCCGAGTTGGTCGCGCACCGCGCCCGCTGGCTCGTTCGGGTGATGACGTCACTGTTCCTGTTCCCCGGGCACAACGACGAGGACGAGCGGGCGATGCTCGAGGAGTTCGTCGTCCCGATCGTGCTGCCCAACCAGCCCGAGCGAACGGCATAGCGCCCGCAATTACTGGCGCGACATCGAGATGTTGAGTTTGTCCTCAGCGGTGACGAGGTGGTCGTGGCTGTCCTCGCCGATGTCGATGATCACGCGGTCGATCGTGCCGGTGAACTTGTTGCCGTGGGGCCCGTAGTCGGTTGACGTCGGCGAGCCGGTGTCGGAACCGACGTCGCAGTCGCCTCGTCGGCCGAGAACGCCATCGGTTCGGTCTGGTCCACTCGACCTGTGCCGACGGCCTTTCCGTCGTAGTACAGGGTGACCGTGCCGCCCTTGCCGAGACCGCCGCCGTCATATGCGAACTCCATCCGGACCTCGTGATCCCCGGCAGGGATGGGCTCGTCGGCTGTGACGAAGTAATAGTGGATGCCGAAGAAGTTGTAGCAGTACTTCAGCCGACCGTCGTGGGCGTACATACACCAGCCCCCGACCCCGCCGCCCTGGCTCACGACGACGCCCTCAGCACCACCGTCGGGCACGGTGATGTTCGCGGTCACCGAGTGGGATTTATTTTTGATGTTGAGGACGCAGTTCTCCAGGAGCCGCATACCCGAGAAGAGCGTCTGTGTGGTGCCCGTGATCAGCCTTGGCCGACCGGCGATGCCGGAGTCGAAGCGCTCGACGGACCGGTCGTCCAGCGGAACCACGTTGTACTTGACGGCCTCGATCAACCAAAGCCGTTGCAGCTCAGCGAGCTTGTCCGGGTTCTCGGCGGCCAGGTTGTGGGCCTGCGTCCAGTCGTCGGGTCCGTACAGCTCCCACACATCCTCGTCGAGCGGCGGAGCACACGACCAGCCAGGGCGTGCGGTGCTTGGTGACCGCCGTCCACCCCTTGTAGTAGATGCCACGGTTACCGAGTATCTCGAAGTACTGGACGGTGTGCGTCTCCTCCGCGTTTCCGTCACGCAGCGTTCCGAGCATGCTGACACCCTCCAGTGGGGCCTGCTGGATGCTGTTCACCACCGTTGGGGCGGGGATGTTCGCGGCCTCGAGAATGGTCGGGACGACGTCGATGACGTGGTGGAACTGATCACGCGTTTCGCCTTTGCTCGCAATGCCTTCCGGCCAGTGCACGATCGTCCCGTTGCGGGTGCCGCCCCAGTGCGAGGCGATCTGCTTCGTCCACTGGTACGGCGCACAGAGTGCATGCGCCCAACCCACCGCGTAGTGGTTGTACGCCGCCGGAGTTCCGAAGTCGTCGATCTTGGACAGTAGGAACTCTGTGCTTTCGATGCCAGGAAGCCCGTTGAGGGTCGTCATCTCGTTGAAGCAGCCCGTCGGGGTGCCCTCGGCCGAAGCGCCGTTGTCGCCGATGATGTAGTAGATCAGCGTGTTGTCGAGGGCGCCGAGATCGTCGATCGCGTCGACCAGCCTGCCGACCTCATGGTCGGTCTGTTCAAGGAAGCCGGCGTAGATCTCCATTTGGCGCGCCAATACGGGCTTCAGCTCCGCGGGCATGTCGTCCCAGCCGGGAATCTCGGCGTGGCGCGCGGTCAGCTCGGCGTCTTCGGGGACGACGCCCAGTGCCTTCTGCTTGGGAAGCATCTGTTCCCGCAACACATCCCAGCCGTCGTCGAACTTGCCTGCGTACTTGTCGGACCATTCCTTCGGCACGTGGTGCGGTGCATGCGTGGCACCCGGTGCGAAATACATGAAGAAGGGTTTGTCGGGAGTGAGCGCCTGCTGCTGGCGCACCCAGGTGATCGCGCGGTCGGCCAGATCTTCGGTCAGTGTGTAGCCCTCCTCGGGTGTCTTCTCCGGCTCAACCGGCGTGGTGCCCTCGTACAACCCCGGGTAGTACTGATTCGCCTCACCACCGATGAAGCCGTAGAAGTGCTCGAATCCCGAGCCGGTCGGCCATTGCTGAAACGGCCCGACCGGGGAGACCTCCCACACCGGCACCTCATGGCACTTGCCGAATTGGCTCGTCGAATAACCGTTGAGCCGCAACGTCTCTGCGATCGGCGCCTTGTCCTTCGGCCTGATACTGCTGTACCCGGGAGCGGACGTCGCGATCTCGGTGATCCCGCCCATCCCCACCGAGTGGTGATTGCGCCCGGTCAGCATCGCCTGCCGGGTCGGCGAGCACAGCGCGGTCGTGTGGAAGCGGTTGAGCTTGAGACCGTTGGCGGCCAGTCGCTCAGCGATCGGCGTGTTGCACGGACCGCCGAATGCCGAGGTGGCGCCAAACCCCACGTCGTCGATGAGCACGATCAGCACGTTCGGCGCACCCGCCGGCGGCCGCAGCATCGTTATCGGCGGATAGGCAGTGTCCGGATCCTTCGCGTCATACGTCGTCAGCCCGACGTGCTGTGGGTCGGGAATCGGCAGAATGTCGCGCCGGACCGGGTCTGACTCCGCATCCGACGGACCGTTGCTGTTCGCTGACGCGCTGGGCATGGTTGTCCTCTCGGCGAATCTCGGACCACATCGCTTGGGCCCGAGACCGCCAGACTATGCGGCCCCGCCTCGTAATCGCCGAGTTTTAACGGCGTCGCCAATACAGCTTCATCGGCCGGTCATGCAGGCCAGGCATCAGGTGTCGCGGCTGCCGCTCCAGCGAACCATGTCCAGCGCAACGGCGACGTGCACGCTGTTGTCAATGAGCGGGCGAGGGAGCAATTGCTCTGCACGGGAAATGCGTCGCAGCAAGGTGTTTCGGTGGGTGTAGAGCCGCGCCGCTGCGCGCGAAGCGTTGCATTGCTCATTGACGAAGGTGAGCACCGCAGCGCGGAGACCGGGGTCGGCGGTCGCCAACTCACCCAGCGTTTGTTTGACGAACTGATCGGCCCGATCGGGATCTTGGCTGACCAAACAGACGAGCTCGACGGCCTCGAAGCCCGCGACGCGTTGCGTGGAGTTCAATCGGACCAGCATGCGTTGGGTGGTGATCGCATCGAGATGGCTCCGGCGGAATCCCTCGATGCCGCGGGCGGTCGACCCCACAGCCACACGAACCCCGGGTATCCCGTTCATGGCCTCCTCGAGGCGCCCGAGATCCGGGGCGACCTTCGTGGGTATCCAGACCCACCGGGTGGCCGCAGTCGCGATGACGCTGAGCGGGCGCTGTGCGTCCGCGCCGTGTAACAACGCCTCCGTGGCAGCGTCCAGCCGGCTGGAATCGCAGTCCGGCTCATCACCCCAAACAATCGCCGCGGTGTGGGCCTGTTCGAGCCGGTACCCGAGGCGGGCTTCGGCCCGCTGCCTGCCGATCGGCGCGCCGTCCAGGATCAGTGCGACGGCCTCAAGTCGCTCCGCGTGGGTCCCACGCACGAGCTCATCACGCTCGATCTGCATCCGCTCGGCGATGCCCGCGAGTGTCGCGTCTACGAAACTGAACAGCGATCGCGCCGACACGTCGAGCAGTTCGCGCAGTTCGTCCGGGTCCGAGGTGAGACCGAACGCGATCGCCATCCATCGCTGCCAAGCGACGTTCTGGCCGACGCGGTAGGCCTGCAGGGCCGATTCATTGAGGCCGCGGCGCACCAGATCGCGGGCGATGCTGAGCGGTTCAGGACCGAGGTTGGCCGCCACCGGCGCGCCGGGATCCCGCACATTGGCCGCGGCCCAGTGCAGCAGGTTGGCTTCGGTGGTCCGACGCAGCGCGGCGTTGAGTACGGGATCGTCTGCGAGTTCCTGCATGTTCGCCGCCGCCAGTTCCGCTGACTGGAGCGCCTCCAGCCACTCCGCGTGACTGTTGAGGACGGTCTGAGCGCCGATTCTGAAGTATTCGCGGATCCTGTCGGACGGACGCTCCCAGTCCATTCGTCAACGCTAGTCGGCTGGTGCGAATTGCACCAGTATCTGATGATATTGGTGCATTTTGACCTGTTCAACGCGACCTGGTTGCCCGATGCTTGAGCCACAACCACGTCACACACCCCCGACAAGGAGACACAGGAATGAGCATCGAACACGTCGACGTGCTGATCGTCGGCGCCGGTATCTCGGGTATCGGGGCGGCGTACTACCTGCAGACCGAGCAGCCCGAAAAGACCTTCGCGATCCTGGAAGCCCGCGGCGCGACGGGCGGTACCTGGGACCTGTTCCGCTACCCGGGCATCCGCTCCGATTCCGATCTGCACACATTCAGCTATGAGTTCAAGCCGTGGGAAGACGACAAGGCGATCGCCGGCGCCGGTGCGATCCTGGCCTATTTGCGTGAGACGGCCGCCGAAAACAACATCGACGACAAGATCCGTCTGCACCACAAGGTGCTCAGCGCCGCCTGGTCAACCGAGGACGCCCGGTGGCTCGTCGAGACGGAGCGCACCGACACCGGCGAGCGGCGAACGATGAGCTGCGGCTGGCTCTACAGCGCCGGCGGCTACTACCGCTACGACCAAGGCTTCACCCCCGAGTTCGAGGGCCGCGAACGCTTCGGCGGTCAGATCGTCCACCCGCAGCACTGGCCCGAGGACCTCGACTACACCGGCAAGCGAGTGGTCGTGATCGGCAGTGGCGCAACCGCTGTCACGTTGATCCCGGCGATGGCCGGAACGGCGGCGCATGTGACGATGCTGCAGCGTTCGCCGACCTATGTCGTTCCGCTGCCGTCGGAGGACGCCATCGCCAACGGGTTGCGCGAGCTGCTCGGCGCCAAGCTGGCCTACGCGATCACCCGACGCAAGAACGTGCTGCAGCAGCGCGCGATCTATCAGTTGTGCCAACGCTTTCCGCGCAGCGCCAAGCGGGTGATCCGTTACCTCAATGCCCGACTGCTGCCCAAGGACTATCCCGTCGATGAGCATTTCAGGCCCGCCTACAACCCGTGGGACCAGCGGCTGTGCATCGTTCCCGACGGCGACCTGTTCAAGGCCATCAATGCCGGGCACGCCTCGGTGGTCACCGATCGCATCGACACCTTCACCGAACGCGGCATCAAGTTGGAATCCGGGCGCGAACTCGACGCCGACATCATCGTGACCGCCACCGGCCTCAACCTTCAGGCGTTCGGTGGCGTGAGGATGACCGTGGACGGCGAAGAGGTGAAGGTGGCCGACAGGGTGGCATACAAGGGCCTGATGCTCGACGGTGTTCCCAACTTCGCGTTCACCTTCGGCTACACGAACTCGTCCTGGACTCTGAAAGTCGGCCTGGTGGGTGACCATTTCTGCCGGCTGCTCGCTCACATGGACGCCAACGGCCACAACATCTGCTACCCACAGATCAGCGATCCGCAGATGGCCACGCTCCCGTTTCTCGGCCTCGGCTCCGGCTATGTCCAGCGGTCGATCGACCAGTTCCCCCGCCGCGGCGACGACGGTCCCTGGCAGGTGACGATGAACTACAAGTACGACGCAAAGATCTTGCGCGACGGCCCTGTCGATGACGAGAACCTGGTATTCACCACCACCACCTCACCCGTCACGACACGCGATCTTGTGTTGACGGCCTGAGCCATTCGACCCGCAACAAGAAAGGCGCATCGTGACCGCCACCATCACCGTCGCAGCCAACCCGTCACGGTCAAGGTGTTCCGTGGCGATTGACCAGCACAGGATCCACACTGCGTAGAGATCGCGAATCCGCGAGAAGGCACGATCTGTCTGGGCCCACGCGAAGCCGGGGACAGTCTCAGCGCGCTAGCGGGGGCGGACGCGGGTGAAGCGGTGCAACAGCCAGGCCAGCGGGACCGTCACCACGAACGTGACGATGAACAGCATGCCCATCGAGCCGGTGTAGATCGGAAACCGGAGGATCTCGACCATCACCAGTTCCATCGTCAGGAGATGTATCAGG
This sequence comes from uncultured Actinomycetota bacterium, assembly GCA_963721495.1. Lineage (GTDB taxonomy): Bacteria > Actinomycetota > Actinomycetes > Mycobacteriales > Mycobacteriaceae > Mycobacterium. The sequence goes on from CAVRMG010000041.1 coordinate 10,775, forward strand.
AATATCTCGTAGGAGATCTCGCCGAGGAAGACCATCGGCCGGGACGACAGAAACCTCGCGTAGAGGCCGCGATCCTCCAGCGCGAGCGGCGCCACCATCAGCGTGGCGATCACCGCGTAGAAGCCCACCTTCACCAGCGCCTCGCGCAGTTCGGCCGGCGACGTGGTGGGTGCACCCCCGATGGGCGTGGACACGATGAAGAAGCACGCCACCGCGAGCGGAATGCACGCCAGCGCATACGCCCGAACGCCCAGCGGCTGCAACGCCGCGAGCATCATTCCGCCGATGAACCACAACAGGTACGACGGCCACCACAGCCGTGCCCCGTCGGGCAGGAAGTCCGTGGTGTGCACGAGGACCAGCCATGCCGGGCTGATGAACGCCAACCCGCCGAGCCCGGCCAACAGCATGCGCGGCCGCCACCGGCGTCGGCACAAGACCACGAGCAACAGGTACGCCAGCGCCGGCAGCACGACGTAGAAGCCGACCTCGACCGCCAGGCTCCACATCTGCGTAAGTCCTTGGTGTAGGAACGAATACAGGTAGTTGTCGGTGTAGATCTGGGTCAGCGTGAGGTTGCGGAACAGGCCTTCCCAGGTGTGTCCGGGGTTCGGCCCCGCCGTGCGGAAGTGGTACAGCAGATAGGCCGCCAGCACGGTGATGACGTAAGCGGGCATGATGCGTCGCACCCGGTTCCAGGCGTACCGACGCACCGACGGCGGCGCGTCACCCGATGCGGCCGCCTTCACCCACGGCCCGAACAACAGAAAACCGGAGAGCACGAAGAAGATCGCGACGCCGATCTCCGCGCGTGAGTACACCAATCCGGCGTAGCCGTGCGTGTACTTGCCTGTGGTGTACGCGGCGTGGGTGAGGATGACGAGCAGTGCCGCCACCGCCCGAATTCCGGTGAGCGAGGCAACCCGCTCGGCCCTGCTGACAGATTCGAGGCCGCCCTGTGCGTCGACGTTTCTCGACAGGGTCATTTGGATTTGTGGTTGGGTTTCCCGCCTTTACGCGGCGGACGATCAGGTTGCAGATTGATCAGGATGCCCTGAATGCGGGTGCGCTCCAAGCCTTTCACCGTCTCGTGGGACAACTTGGCGGGAAGTTCCACGAGCGAGTGGTCGGGCCGGATCGAGATGTGCCCGAAATCGCTGCGGTTCAGTCCGCCCTCGTTGGCAATGGCGCCGACGATCGCACCCGGACTGACCTTGTGCCGCTTGCCGACCGCGATGCGATACGTCGCGAAGCCCTGGCCCGGCCTGCGCGCCTGTTTGGGTCCGCGGTCGGACCGCTCGGGCCGCTCGTCGCGGCGACGCCTCTCCGGCGGTGGTTCCGACATCAGGAACTGTTCGCCGTCGCGAGACTGCGCGGCCAGCGCGGCGGCGATGTCCACCATCGGGACGTCGTTCTCGCGCTCGTAGTCCTCGATCATCCGCCGGAACAACTCGAAGCCCGGAGCACCCAGCGCGTCGGTGATGGAGTCCCGAAACTTCTCCACCCGTTGTGCGTTGACGTGGTCGATGGTGGGCAGTTCGGCTTCGGTGAGTTGTTGGCGCGTCGCCCTTTCGATGGACTTGAGCATGTGCCGCTCGCGTGGCGACACGAACAGCAGCGCCTGTCCGGACCGGCCCGCGCGGCCCGTGCGTCCGATCCGGTGCACGTAGGACTCGGTGTCGTGAGGGATGTCGTAGTTCAGCACGTGCGAGATGCGCTCGACGTCCAGTCCGCGGGCGGCCACATCGGTGGCCACCAGGATGTCTACGGTTCCGTCCTTCAGCGCGGCGATCGTGCGCTCGCGCTGCGCCTGCGGGATATCGCCGTTGATCGCCGCCGCGGAGAAGCCGCGCGCCCGCAGTTTCTCGGCGACCTCCTCGGTGGCCTGCTTGGTGCGAACGAAGACGATCATCGCCTCGAACGCCTCGACCTCGAGCAGTCGCGTGAGCGCGTCCATCTTGCGGGGACCGGAGACCTGGATGTAGCGCTGCGTGATGTTCTCTGCGGTGGCGGTTTTCGACTTGACCGACACCTCGACCGCGTCGTGCAGGTACTTCTTGGTGATCTTGCGGATGGCCGGCGGCATCGTGGCGGAGAACAACGCCACCTGCTTGTACTCGGGGGTGTCGGCGAGGATGCGTTCGACGTCCTCGGCGAAACCCATCTGGAGCATCTCGTCGGCCTCGTCGAGCACCAGATAGTCGAGGTGGGTGAGGTCGAGGGTGCCCTTCTCCAGGTGGTCGATCACCCGACCGGGCGTGCCGACCACCACCTGGGCGCCACGCCGCAGCCCCGCCAGCTGCGGACCGTAGGACGAGCCGCCGTAGATCGGCAACACGTTGATCTGGGGCAGATGCGCGCCGTAGCGGCTGAACGCCTCGGCGACCTGCAGCGCGAGTTCCCGCGTCGGCGCCAGCACCAACGCCTGCGTGGCCTTTTTGGCGGGGTCGATCTTGGACAGGATCGGGATGGCGAAGGCGGCTGTTTTTCCCGTTCCGGTCTGGGCGAGGCCGACGACATCGGAGCCGGCCATCATCGGCGGGATGGTGGCGGCCTGGATGGCCGAGGGCGACTCGTATCCGACGTCGGAGACGGCCCGCAGCACCGAAGGGTGTATCTGCAGGTCGTCGAAGGTCAGATCGGCAGTCCGATCTGCCCGGCTCGCATCCGGGTCGGAGGACGTCATCAGTCGTTGAGTCTAGTGCCCGTCACGTCGCCGACCCGCCGTACGGCCTGCCCAATCGCCGTGGCCGGTTTCGGTACGGTGCCCAACGTGAAGTGGGCGGTTGTGATTTGTGTGACGACGCTGGCGGTTGCCGGATGCGGTTCGAGCGACTCCACCGTCTCGAAAACACCCGGACCGTCCGTGACCACGCCCGCGGCCGCCGCGCCCGCGCCTGCAGTGGTCCCGTCGGGTCCCGTCACAGCCCCCACCGCCGAGGCCGACCCGTGCGAGGTCAACCTGGCCGCACCCGAGATCGTCACGGCGGTGTCCGCGTTGCCGCGTGACCCCAGAAGCAACCAGGGTTGGAACCCCGAACCGCTGGCAGGCACCTACAACGAGTGCGCTCAGCTGTCCGTGGTGATCGTCAAGGCCAACACCAACGCGGAGAACCCGAACACCCGCGCGGTGATGTTCCATCTCGGCAAGTTCATCCCCACCGGCGTTCCGGATACATACGGCTTCAACGGCATTGACAAGTCCGTGAGCACCGGCGACACCGTCGCGCTGCGTTACTCCAACGGAGTTCCCGGGCTCGACAGTGTCGTGAAGTTCCGCTGGAACGGCAACGGCGTTGAGCTGATCGGCAACACGCCGCGCTAGCGCTTCGGCACGAGTGTGGGCTTGTGCGACGCTTCTGCGCGCGAAACGTGCGTCAACCCCACACTCACCACCGATATGTCGCGTGATCGAGCCACGAAATGCGCGCATCGAGTCGAATGTCGTCCCAATGAGGCCAGCCCGCCTCCCGCATTGCATCCCGCACTCGAGCGAGGAAGACATGGGGCCGGTAGCGCAGGAGGTCTCGACTGACCCGAATTATCAACCAGCCTTGTGCAGCTAAGTCGGCCAGTCGGTCGATGTCACGAGCATGCTGTTCAGGGTCGTCCCAATGTTGCGGACCGTCATATTCGACGCCGACCCTCCATTCCCGCCATCCCATGTCAATGCGGCCGCAGAAGGAACCGTACTCATCCACGACGACGATCTGCGTCTCCGGTTTCGGGAAGTCGGCGGCTATGAGCAACAGTCGCGTCCGAGTTTCTTGTGGTGACTCGGCGCCGCCGTCCATCAGTTCCACAACGCGCCGCAGATGCACGATGCCGCGAGCCCCGCGATGATTACCGGCGAGACACTTGACATCGTCCGGCTTGAGGCCTGTCGCGTTCGCCAGCGCATCGACACCGATGACCGCAGTCTCCTGTCGATCTCGCCGCCCGAGATCGAATGCCGTCCGCGCGGGCGTCGTCACCGGTATCCCTCGCACGAGGCAGCTCTCGTCATCGCGGAGTCGTCCGCGATAAATCACGATGCCGTCGACGTCGCATGCGTCGCTGCGGATCAGCTCCGCGGGTAGCGCCGAGTCAATCCACCGTGTTCCGTACAGCGCTGCAGCGGATACTCCGGCGACGGTCGCGTTGCGCTGCGACCACAGCCATGCAGCAACGGCCCGCCTCTGGGGTGTGAGTTCAATCCCATTGGGCAGATAGACATTGCGGTAGACCATCCGGTTACGGCTGACCAACGTTCGTCTCGTCACCGTGCCGGCGGTCAACGCTTCAGTACCGATGAACGGCAAGGATCCCTGATTCATGCGCCCACCGTCGGCGCCCGGTCCCACACTGAACGGCCGCCGCACCTCTTCGACCGCGCGGGCTGTGGATGAACGAGCCGGTGTGGATGAACGAGCCGGTGTGGATCGACGAGTGTGGGCTTGTGTCACGCCGAGGCGACATTTTGTGTGCGGGTAACCCACGTTCGCGCCGGCAGTGAAATGTCGTACAGCTCACATACAGTGGCATCGTGTTCGTCGCCTCCGACGGGGGCCAAGCCCGCGTCATCTACAGCGCATCCGACCTCGCAGCCGCCTCCCGCTGCGAGTACGCAATGCTGCGCGCATTCGACGCCAAGCTCGGGCGCGGCCCCGCCGTATCCGTCGAAGACGAACTGCTGGCCCGCACCGCCCAGCTCGGCGGTGAGCACGAACAGCGCCACCTCGACGAGCTTCGCGAACTGTCCCAGGAGAACATCGCGATCATCGGCAGGCCTGACTACACCGTCGACGGGTTGACCGCGGCAGCCGAGGCGACCATGCGGGCGGTCGAACGCCGGGCACCGGTGGTGTATCAGGCCGCGATGTTCGACGGCCGCTTCGTCGGTTTCGCCGACTTCCTGGTGCTGGACTCCGAGCTCTACCGGCTGCGGGACACCAAGCTCGCGCGCTCGGTCAAGGTCGAGGCACTCCTCCAGCTCGCCGCCTACGCCGACACGCTGGCCCGCGCGGGTGTCCCGGTGGCCCCCGAGGTCGACCTGGTGCTGGGCGACGGCGCCACCGCGAGCTATCGCGTCGACGAACTGCTTCCGGTGTACCTGCAACGGCGCGCCGCCCTGGAACGTCTGCTCGACGACCACCTCGCGGGCGACGCCGCGGTCACGTGGGAGGACGAGGGCGTGCGGGCGTGCTTTCGCTGCCCGGAGTGCGAGATTCAGGTCCGCGCCCACGACGATCTGCTGCTCGTGGCCGGCATGCGGGTGAGCCAGCGGGCCCGCCTCATCGACGCGGGCGTCGCCACCCTCGCCGAGCTCGCCGCGCACAGCGGCGCCGTACCCGAACTGGCGCCACGGACCGTGGCATCGCTGACTGCACAGGCGCGGCTGCAGATCACCCCCAAGGTGGACGGCAAGCCCGCCTACGAGGTGGTCGACGCGCAACCGCTGATGGTGCTGCCGGACGCGAACAAGGGCGACCTGTTCTTCGACTTCGAGGGCGACCCGTTGTGGACCGTCGACGGTCGGGAATGGGGACTCGAATACCTGTGGGGCGTGCTGACCGTGGCCGACGAGTTCCATCCGTTCTGGGCGCACGACCGGCCCAGCGAACGTCAGGCACTGGTCGACTTCCTCGCGATGGTGCGCAAACGCCTCAAGCGCTTCCCGGACATGCACATCTATCACTACGCGGCCTATGAGAAAAGCACGTTGCTTCGGTTGGCAGGCCGCTACGGGGTCGGCGAGAACGATGTCGACGACCTGATCCGCAACGGCGTCCTTGTCGACCTCTATCCGTTGGTGCGCAAGAGCATTCGGGTCGGCACCGAGAACTACAGCATCAAGTCGCTGGAGCCGCTGTACATGGGCAACGAGCTGCGCAGCGGCGAGGTGACGACCGCGACCGACTCCATCACGCAGTACGCGCGCTACTGCGCGCTGCGTGACGAGGGACGAGTCGACGAAGCAGCCGCCGTGCTCAAGGAGATCGAGGACTACAACGTCTACGACTGCCGGTCCACGCGTCGCCTGCGCGACTGGATGATGGCGCGCGCCATCGAATCCGGTGTGCCGCCGCGCGGCCCCCAGCCGGTGCGCGACGACGAGGTGGTCGAACTCGGCGATGACCTCGACCGCAAGCTGTGCAAGTTCGCCGGCGACGGCATCGAACAGCGGACCGCCGAGCAGACGGCCGTCGCGATGGTCGCCGCGGCCCGGGGGTTCCATCGACGCGAGGACAAGCCGTTCTGGTGGGGCCACTTCGACCGGGTCAACAATCCCGTCGATGAATGGGCCGACAACGGCGACGTGTTCATCGCCGAGAAGGCGCAGATCGTCGCCGACTGGCACCAGCCGCCGAAGGCACGCAAGCCACAGCGACACGTGCGGCTGTTCGGCGAGATCGCCAACGGCGAGCTGGCCAGGGACATGTACGCGTTGTACGACCCGCCTGCGCCCGCGGGCCTCGCCGACGACCCCGACCGCCGCGCGTTCGGGTCGGTCACGGTGGTCGAGTGCGACAACCCCGAGGCGCCGACCCAGGCCGTCGTCGTCGAGAAGCAGCCCAAGAACGGTGACGTCTTCGACCAGGTGCCGTTCGCCCTGACGCCCGGACCGCCGATCAACACCAAGCCGCTGCGGGAGTCGATCGAACAGACCGCGGCCATCGTCGCCGCGGGACTGCCCAACCTGCCATGCGACGCCGTGACGGACATCCTGCTGCGCCAGGCTCCCCGCACGGTCAGCGGCGGCGCGCTGCCCCGCAGCGGGTCGATCGCCGACGACATCACAGACATCCTCGCTGAAGCGCTATTGGACCTCGACTCGTCGTACCTCGCGGTGCACGGGCCGCCGGGCACCGGCAAGACGTTCACGTCGGCGAAGGTGATCGCGCGACTGGTCAACGAGCACGCATGGCGCATCGGTGTGGTCGCGCAGTCGCATGCGGTGGTCGAGAACCTGTTCCGCGATGTCCTGGCGGCTGGTGTCGACGGCGAACACGTCGCCAAGAAGCTCAACACCGTCAACTGCGGCTGGACCGAGCTCACCAACCCCGAGTTCGCCGGCTACATCGCCGACCACGCCGCGCGTGGGATCGGCTGCGTCGTCGGCGGGACCGGTTGGGACTTCGCCAACGCCAACAAGATTCCGCGGCTGGCACTCGATCTGCTCGTCGTCGAGGAGGCGGGCCAGTACAGCATCGCCAACACGATCGCGGTCGCACCGTCGGCCCGAAACCTGATGCTGCTGGGCGATCCGCAGCAGCTTCCACAGGTCAGCCAGGGCACCCATCCAGAGCCCGTCGACACGTCGGCGCTGGGTTGGCTGATCGACGGAAGGCACACGCTGCCAGCCGAACTCGGCTACTTCCTCGACCGGTCCTACCGCATGCACCCGACGGTGTGTGGCGCTGTCTCGCGGCTGTCGTACGACGGCCGGTTGCAGTCGCATGACGAGGTGACCGCTGCACGCACCCTGGACGATCGGGCGCCCGGTGTGAAGGTGATCACCGTCGAGCACAACGGCAACTCCACCGACAGCCCGGAGGAGGCCGACGCGATCGTCGCCGAGGTCCGCGGTCTGCTGGGCACCACCTGGGCCGACGAGGACGGCACCGTGCCACTGGCGCAGAAGCACGTGTTGGTGGTGACGCCCTACAACGCTCAGGTGGTGACGTTGCGGCGCCGCCTCGACACCGCAGGTCTGACCGAGGTCGAGGTGGGCACCGTCGACAAGTTCCAGGGCAGGCAGGCCCCGGTGGTGTTCGTGTCGATGACCGCGTCGTCGGCCGACGATGTGCCTCGCGGAATCGCGTTCCTGCTCAACCGGAATCGGCTCAACGTCGCGGTCAGCCGGGCAAAATACCTCTGTGTGGTCGTGCGCTCGCCGCTGCTGACCGAGTATCTGCCCGGCACCCCGGACCGCCTGGTCGAGCTGGGTGCGTTCCTGTCGCTGACTTCGTGAGCCGGCGGACGTCGGCAACGTCGGCGTTCCGACGCTGTGGTACACCCACGGGATGAGCTTGACCGACCGGCTGGCGGGAATCGTCGGCGCCGGCTACGTCAGCACCGACTCCGACGTGCTCGACGGCCGCAGCGTCGACCACACCGGCCGTTACCGCGGGCGGGCCAGTGCGCTGGTGCGACCAGGGTCGGCGGACGAAGTCGCCGCGGTTCTGCGCGAGTGCCGCGACGCGCGCATCTACGTCACCGTCCAAGGTGGCCGGACGTCGCTGGTTGCCGGCACGGTGCCCGAGCACGACGATGTGTTGCTCTCGACCGAGCGACTGCGCGAGGTGGGCGAGGTCGATGTCCTCGAGCGGCGGCTCCGGGTCGGGGCCGGCGTCACGCTGGCCGAGGTGCAGCGTGCGGCGACGACCGCCGGGCTGGTGTTCGGTGTCGACCTGGCCGCGCGGGATTCCGCGACCGTCGGCGGCATGGCGTCGACAAACGCCGGCGGGCTGCGCACCGTCCGCTACGGCAACATGGGTGAACAGGTCATCGGTCTGGACGTGGCGCTGCCCGACGGCACCGTGGTGCGCCGACACAGCCAGGTCCGCATGGACAACACCGGCTACGACCTGGCCTCGCTGTTCATCGGCGCAGAAGGCACGCTCGGTGTCATCACCGCCCTGGACTTGCGTCTGCATCCCACGCCGGCCAGGCGGGTCACGGCGATCTGCGGGTTCGCCGATCTGGAGGCGCTTGTCGACGCGGGCCGCGCATTCCGCGAGATGGACGGCATCGCGGCACTGGAGTTGATCGATGCCCGCGCCAGCACGCTGACCGCCGAGCACGCCGGTGTGTCCGCGCCCGTCGACGGCGCATGGCAGCTACTGATCGAGTTGGCCGGGGACACCGACCAGACCGAGCGCCTCGCCGACGCGCTCGAGGGCACACTGTTGGCGGGCGAGCCTGCAGTCGGCGTGGACGCGGCCGCGCAGCAGCGGCTCTGGCAGGTGCGCGAGGCCGTCGCCGAGGTACTCGGCGTATACGGCCCGCCACTGAAATTCGATGTCTCGCTGCCACTTTCGGTGGTCCCGACATTCGCAGTCGACGCCGCCGAACTGGTCGCCGGGCACGCACCGGACGCGATCCCGGTGCTGTTCGGTCACATCGGCGAGGGAAATCTGCACCTCAATGTGGTGCGGTGCGCGCTGGACGCCGACCGCGAGCACGACCTGTACTCGGCGATGATGGGGCTGATCTCCCGCCTGGGCGGCAACGTCAGCTCCGAACACGGTGTCGGCACCCGCAAGCGGGACTACGTCGGGATGTCGCGCACGGAAGCCGATATCGCGGCCATGCGCGCGGTGAAGGCCGCGTTCGATCCCACGGGCTATCTGAATCCCGCGGTGCTCTTCGGCTAGCCACCGACTGCACGAGCCGGTCCCACGCGCCAGCAGACGCAAAAATCCCCGACACGCCGACAGATTGGGCATTTTGCGTCTGCTCGCCGTGGATGGCGCTGGCGGACTCAGTCGCGCCACGGCGACGAATGGCGACCGTGGCGCGAGCCTTCGTCGGGATCGTCGCGCGAATGCCTGCCGTTGGACTCGAACCAGAACTGCCGAGGTTCGGATTCCTCCTCCCGTAACCGGTGGCGCGACGGCCGTTCGCGGTGACCTCCGATGCGATGGCGTGCCTCGCCGCTCGCCGCATGGTCGCCACCGGGCAGGTCGGCGCTGTAGGCGTCGGCTACCGGGGATCCGGGCTCGGCGATCGACCGTCGACGGTCCACCGGTTGGAAGCGCTGTTGGTCGTCCACATGAAACCCGTTGTGCGCGAAACCGATCGGTTCGGCGACCGGCTTCGGGGGCGCAGGCTCATCCTCGGCGAGGAGGACGTCCAGAATGTCCTCCCAGCGCCACGTGTCACGGTCGGGTTCGCGTGCAGGCGTCGGTGGCGCCGTGGCCACCGGCGGCCGCTCCTCTGCGGCCACGTGGTGCCAGGTTTCGACCGGTTGGTCATGCCAGACGTCGGCGGGTGCGTGCAATACGTGCGGGGTGCGCAAACCCAACGGCTCGGTGTCGGCCTCGGCATCTTCGGGCTTCGCCGTCACCGGTTCTGCGTCGTGCCACGACACCGTGTACTCGAGGTACTCGTCGTCGTCGTCGGCGAACGACTCGTCGCCGCCGTACTCGACCGCGTAGCTCGCGTCGCGGTCCGCATCGTAGGGTCCGTCATCGTCGGGCACCGTCGATCGCTTGTCACCGAAACCCAGCAGGAACAGCGCCGCGCCCACGCCGAACAACGCGAAGAACGCCGGCAGCAGCAGGGTCTGCGACATCGCGGCGGAGAACGGCTCGTGCAGGAACGCAGGCAGTCGGGCGACCGCACCTTCGCCGCGCGGCGACTCCACGGCCACCGGCGGCAACTCATCGCTGATCCGCCATGTCATGAACGCCGCCATGCCCGCGCTGCCCAGCACGGACCCGACCTGACGGGTGGTGTTGTAGACCCCTGAGCCCGCGCCGGCCAACTGCGGCGGCAGGTTGCGGGTGGCGGTCGCGGCCAGCGGCGACCAGATGAACGCCATGCCGACACCGGTGAGCGTCAACGGCAGCACCACCCGCCAGATCGCGGTCGCGGGCGTCATTTCGATCGACAGCCACGTCAACGAGATCGCCACCAAGGAGAAGCCGAAGCCGATCACGGGGCGCGGATGCGACCTGTCGACGATTCTGCCGACGAACGGTGCGAGCACGCCTGTCGCGATGGCCATCGGTGCAACCACCAGCGCCGAACGCGTCGGCGACAGCCCGCACACCGCCTGGGCGTAGAACATGACCGGCACGATCATCGCGGTCACGACGAAACCGATTGTGGCGACGCCGATGTTGGACAGCGAGAAGTCTCGGTCACGGAAGATCTGCAGCGGGACCAGGGGGTCGTTGGGGTTGACGTACTGCCAGCACAGGAACGCGGCCATGAAGAAGATGCCGCCGGCGATCGTGCCCCACACCCACGGCGCCCAGTCGTGCGACTGTCCCTCCTGCAGGGCGAACACGATCATGAACATGCCGACGCCCGACAGCGCCATCCCGATCAGGTCGAAGCGCTGCTTCTGGGTCTTCAGTTCCGGAATCAGCCACACGGCCAGGCCCAGGCCGATGATGCCGACCGGCACATTGACGAAGAAGATCCACTGCCAACCCAGCCCGTCGACCAAGAGGCCACCGGCCAGCGGACCGACCAGTGTGGCCACGCCTGCGGTCGCGCCCCACACGCTCATCGCGACACCGCGTCGCTCGGCGGGGAAGATGCGCGTGATCGTCGACAGCGTCTGCGGCGTGAGCAGGGCCGCCCCGACGCCTTGCACGACACGGGCGACGATCAGCATGCCGATGCTGCCGGCCAGCCCGCACCACAGTGATGCGACGGTGAAGACCGTCAGACCCAGCAGATAGAGGTTCTTCGGCCCGAACCGGTCGCCGAGGCGGCCCGCCACCAGCAGCGGAACCGCATAGGCGAGAAGGTAGGCGCTGGTCACCCAGATGACGGAGTCGTAGCTGGCGCCCAGCTTCTCCATGATGGACGGGTTGGCGACCGAGACGATGGTCGCGTCGACCAGGATCATGAAGAACCCGACCAGCATCGCCCACAGCGCGTTCCACGGGTTCGCCGTAGGAGCGGTGGTTCGCCGCATCCCGGGGGCGCGGTCGTCGTGCCGAGTGGTCAGGGTGTGATACATCTCATCGACTAATTACTCAACGACAGCCGACGCTACGGATCGTGGCGATTCCCGACAAGTCAGGAATCGCGCCAGATACCGCGGAGGTAACCGTCAGGCCGGCTCGGGGACGGCGTCGCCGGTGACGCCGCCTACGGGTTCCGCTGCCGGCGTGCCAACCGCCAGTAGCGCGAACAACGCGACCACCATACCGACCGTCATCACCAGTGCGAGTGCGACCTCGGTGTTGCCGAGCACACCGACCAGTGGCGCGATGGCCGCGCCCAGGCCGAACTGCGCCGCGCCGAGCAACGCCGCTGCGGTGCCTGCGGCCTCGGGATGCCGGGACAGCGCGACGGCCGGGGCGTTGGGAATGACAAGGCCCATCGCGGCCAGGATCGCCCACACGGGAAGGACGAACCCGAGCAGCCCGCCGATGCGAGCCAGCGACAGTCCCACGAAGACGACGCCTGCCAGCGACGCGGCCGCCAGCGCCCGCAGCGCGATGGACTGCGGCGAGAACCGGCGCAACAACACGACGTTGAACTGGGTGGCGCCGATCAGCGCGATGGCACCCGCCCCGAACACCAGCGCGAACGCCTGCTGGTCCAGACCGTAGTGGCCCTGCAGCACGAAGGCCGCCCCCGCGATGTAGGCGAAGAGACCGGACATGCCGAGCGCGCCGACGAGGACCAGCACGACGAAGCGGACGTCGCGCAGCACCTCGACGTAGGTGGCCGCGATGCTGCGTACTCGCAACGGCCTGCGATGCGACACCGGCAGCGTCTCCGGCAGCGCCAGCGCGGCCACCACCAGCAGCGCCCCGGCCAGGACCACCAGCACCGCGAACACCCAATGCCAGGACGCCTTCAAGAGCACCGCTGCGCCGAGCGACGGCGCGATCACCGGCGCCACACCGAGCACCAGCATCAGTCTCGACATGACCGTGGCGGCGGCCGAGCCGGCGAACAGGTCACCGACGACGGCGATCGCCACCACCATCCCCGCCGCAGCGCCCATTCCCTGCAGCCCGCGCGCGACGCCCAGCACGGCGATGTTCGGCGCGAAGAGGCACAGCAGCGACGCCGCCATGTGCAGCACGATGCCTGCCATCAGCGGCCGACGACGCCCCAGCGAGTCCGACAGCGGGCCGATTATCAGCTGGCCCAGTCCCAGGCCCGCGAGGGTCCCGGTGAGCGTGAGCTGCGCGACCGACGACGACACCCCGAGGTCGTCGGCGATCTTCGGCAGAGCGGGCAGATACATGTCGATGGTGAGCGGGCCCAGCGCGACCATGACGCCGAGGAGAATGATCATCCGGGTGCGGCTCGGCGACTTCGAGTCCTGTCCGAAGGTCACGGAATCGGCAGTCGTCAGGTCCACAGCGGATGATGTTGCCATGAAGATGGTTAGCGCCGCTTTCCAATAATTTCTTCCCGTTTTCTCAGACAGTGGGCGCGATCACGTTCTCCGCACCCGCCGCCAGGTCTCGTGCGTTCAGATAGGGCTAGCCTGAGAGGCCAGCCGTGTACGGACAGGGAGGCCGCACATGAGTGCCCGTTCAAAGGCCAAGACCCAACTGGAGGCGACGACGGACGAAAGTCCGAGTGCCGCGGCGAAGGTGCTTTCGTCGATCATCGAACGAGGCGCACGTGTGCAGGCGCCGGCCGTCAAGGCGTACGTCGACCGCCTCCGTGCGCACAGCCCCAACGCCACCCCCGCCGAGATCGTCACGGGACTGGAAAAGCACTACCTCGCCGCGGTGATGGCCAGCGGTGCCGCGGTGGGCTCCGCGGCCGCCTTCCCTGGGATCGGGACACTGGCCGCGATGTCGGCCGTCGCGGGCGAGACGGTGGTCTTCCTGGAGGCGACGTCGGTGTTCGTGCTGGCTGTCGCCGAGGTGCATGGCATTCCCGCCGATCATCGGGAGCGCCGTCGGGCCCTGGTGCTGTCGGTACTCGTTGGTGAGGACAGCAAGCATGCGGTGGCCGACCTGCTCGGCCCGGGCCGCACGAGCGGCTCCTGGATCTCCGACGGGGCGGCGACGTTGCCGTTGCCCGCGGTGTCACAACTGAACTCACGCCTGCTGAAGTACTTCGTCAAGCGCTACACGCTCAGGCGCGGGGCGATCGCCTTCGGCAAGTTGCTACCGGTCGGCATCGGCGCCGTCGTCGGCGGCGTGGGCAACCGGCTGATGGGCAAGCGCATCGTGGCCAACGCGCGCAAGGCGTTCGGCAATCCGCCACCGCGCTGGCCGGCGGCGCTTCACGTGCTGCCCGCGCCGCGAAACTAGCCGTCAACGCGCGCTCGTCCGACCACACCGACCATAAGGCCGTTGTCATGGTCTGGCTGATGGGAGCGCGTTAGCCTTGAGACGGCGGATAGGCGGGTAACCGCACAGAACGTGGCGAGCGCGGCGCGCTCGCCTGAAGCGAAGGAATCGAGGCGAGTAGCTGCCGTGAGCTCACCTTCACCATTCGGGCAGAACGAGTGGCTGGTCGAGGAGATGTATCGCAAGTTCCGCGAGGACCCCTCCTCGGTGGATCCCAGTTGGCATGAATTCCTTGCCGACTACTCCCCCGAACCGACCACCGACAGTCAAGCAACCGGTGGCAACGGACAGCAGGCGCACGCACCGGTAGCGCCGCCCGAACCCGCGCCCGCACCCCCGCCGAAGGCGGCCGAGAGCAAGAGCGCTCCCGCCCCCGCGCCCGCACCGAAGGCCCAGAACAAGGCTGAGGACAAGGCCGAGAAGAAGGCTGAGGACAACCCCGAGGTGGCGCCCGCCAAGCCGAAGCAGTCCCCGTCTCCGGCCCCTGCAGCGGGCTCGGAGGTACAGGTGCTGCGCGGCGCGGCGGCCGCGGTCGTCAAGAACATGTCGGCGTCGCTGGAGGTGCCGACCGCGACCAGCGTGCGTGCCATCCCGGCCAAGCTGTTGATCGACAACCGCGTCGTCATCAACAACCACCTCAAGCGCACTCGAGGCGGCAAGATCTCGTTCACCCACCTGATCGGCTACGCGCTGGTGCAGGCGGTCAAGAAGTTCCCGAACATGAACCGCCATTTCGCCGAGGTCGACGGCAAGCCCAACGCCGTGACCCCCGAACACGTCAACCTCGGGCTCGCGATCGACCTGCAGGGCAAGGACGGCAACCGTCAGCTGGTCGTGGCGGGCATCAAGAACGCCGAGACCATGAGGTTCGCCCAGTTCCTCGCCGGCTACGAGGACATCGTCCGTCGTGCCCGTGACGGCAAGCTGACCGCCGAAGACTTTGGCGGCGTGACGATTTCGCTTACCAACCCCGGCACCATCGGCACGGTGCACTCGGTGCCGCGGTTGATGCGCGGTCAGGGCGCGATCATCGGCGTCGGCGCGATGGAGTACCCGGCGGAGTTCCAGGGCGCCAGCGCCGAACGCATTGCCGAGTTGGGCGTCGGCAAGCTGGTCACCTTCACGTCGACCTACGACCACCGCATCATCCAGGGTGCGGAGTCCGGCGACTTCCTGCGCACGGTGCACGAACTCCTGTTGAGCGACGACTTCTTCGACGATATCTTCCGCGAGCTCGGCATCCCGTACGAGCCGGTGCGCTGGCGCACCGACAACCCCGACTCGATCGAGGACAAGAACGGCCGCGTCCTCGAGTTGATCGCGGCCTACCGCAACCGCGGCCATCTGATGGCCGACATCGACCCGTTGCGGCTGGACCAGTCCCGCTTCCGCAGCCACCCCGACCTCGATGTGAATTCGCATGGCCTGACGCTGTGGGATCTGGACCGCGAGTTCAAGGTCAACGGCTTCGGGGGCGCCGAGTACAAGAAGCTGCGCGATGTGCTCGGGCTGTTGCGCGACGCCTACTGCCGTCACGTCGGTGTCGAGTACACCCACATCCTCGAACCCGAACAGCAGAAGTGGCTGCAGGAACGCATCGAGGTCAAGCACGAGAAGCCGACGGTCGCCGAACAGAAGTACATCCTGTCCAAGCTCAACGCGGCTGAGGCGTTCGAGACGTTCCTGCAGACCAAATACGTTGGTCAGAAACGATTCTCGCTCGAAGGTGCGGAAACCGTGATCCCGATGATGGACGCGGGGATCGATCAGGCCGCCGAGCACGGGCTCGACGAGGTCGTGGTCGGCATGCCGCACCGCGGCCGGCTCAACGTGCTGGCCAACATCGTCGCCAAGCCGTACGTGCAGATCTTCAGCGAGTTCGAGGGCAACCTGAACCCGTCGCAGGCGCATGGTTCCGGTGATGTCAAGTACCACCTGGGCGCGACCGGCAACTACATCCAGATGTTCGGCGACAACGACATTCAGGTGTCACTGGTGGCCAACCCGTCCCACCTCGAGGCCGTCGACCCGGTGCTGGAGGGCCTGGTGCGCGCCAAGCAGGACCTGCTGGACAAGGGTAACGGAGAAGACGGTTTCTCGATCGTGCCGATGATGCTGCACGGCGACGCCGCGTTCGCGGGCCAGGGTGTGGTGGCCGAGACGCTGAACCTTGCGCTGCTGCGCGGATACCGCACCGGCGGCACGATCCACATCATCGTCAACAACCAGATCGGGTTCACGACATCGCCTGGGGACTCACGTTCCTCGGAGTACTGCACCGACGTCGCGAAGATGATCGGCGCGCCGATCTTCCACGTCAACGGCGACGACCCGGAGGCCTGCGTCTGGGTGGCGCGACTCGCGATGGACTTCCGTCAGCAGTTCAAGAAGGACGTCGTCATCGACATGCTGTGCTACCGCAGGCGCGGGCACAACGAGGGCGACGACCCGTCGATGACGCAGCCATACATGTACGACTTCATCGATACGAAGCGCGGATCGCGCAAGACCTACACCGAAGCACTGATCGGCCGCGGCGACATCTCGATGAAGGAGGCCGAGGACGCGCTGCGCGACTACCAGGGCCAGTTGGAGCGGGTGTTCAACGAGGTCCGCGATCTGGAGAAGCACCAGATCGAGCCCAGTGAGTCGGTGGAGGCCGACCAGATGGTGCCCGCGGGAATGAACACCGCAGTGGACAAGTCGCTGTTGGCTCGCATCGGCGACGCGCATCTTGCCTTCCCAGAAGGCTTTACGGTGCACCCGCGCGTCAAGCCGGTGCTGGAGAAGCGCCGCGAGATGGCCTACGAGGGCAAGGTCGACTGGGCGTTCGCCGAACTGCTGGCATTGGGATCATTGATCGCCGAGGGCACCACGGTGCGATTGACCGGGCAGGACACCCGACGCGGCACCTTCACCCAGCGGCACTCGGTGATCATCGACCGCAAGACGGGCCAGGAGTTCACGCCGCTGCAGCTGCTCACCACCAACGCCGACGGCACGCCCACCGGTGGCAGGTTCATGGTGTATGACTCGGCGCTGTCGGAGTTCGCCGCGGTGGGCTTCGAGTACGGATACTCCGTCGGCAACCCAGACGCACTTGTGCTGTGGGAGGCGCAGTTCGGCGACTTCGTCAACGGTGCGCAGTCGATCATCGATGAGTTCATCAGCTCGGGCGAGGCCAAGTGGGGTCAGCTGTCCGACGTGGTGCTGCTGCTTCCGCACGGCCACGAGGGTCAGGGGCCGGACCACACGTCGGGTCGCATCGAGCGGTTCCTGCTGCTGTGGGCCGAGGGCTCGATGACGATCGCGGTGCCGTCGACGCCGGCGAACTACTTCCACTTGCTGCGGCGCCACGCGCTGGACGGCATCCATCGTCCACTGATCGTGTTCACGCCGAAGTCGATGCTGCGCAACAAGGCGGCCGTGAGCGACCTCAGGGAATTCACCGAGATGAAGTTCCGCTCAGTCATCGAGGAACCCACCTACGAGGAAGGCACGGGCGACCGCAGCACGGTGAAGCGGGTCCTGTTGACCAGCGGGAAGATCTACTACGAGTTGGTGGCACGCAAGAACAAGGAGGAGCGCGACGACGTCGCGATCGTCCGTATCGAACAGCTCGCCCCGCTGCCGAAGCGACGGCTCAACGAGACGCTCGAGGGATACCCGAACGCCGAGCAGTACTTCTGGGTGCAGGAGGAGCCGGCCAACCAGGGTGCGTGGCCGACGTTCGGCCTGACACTTCCCGAGGTGTGCTCACACAAGTTGTCGGGCATCAAACGGATATCCCGGCGCGCGATGTCGGCACCGTCGTCGGGCTCGTCGAAGGTGCACGCGGTCGAGCAGCAGGAGATCATCGACGAGGCCTTTGCGCCGTAGGGTTCCCGCCCGATCCAGGGTGGGTGTATGCGCTACCGCGGGTACCGGCTAGCCTCGACCCGAGCAACTGACGCGAGGGAGTGTGGCTATGGAGGGCTTCGCCGGAAAGGTCGCCGTGGTGACCGGCGCCGGGTCGGGCATCGGCCAGGCGCTGGCGATCGAACTGGCGCGCTCGGGCGCCAAGGTGGCGATCAGCGACATCAACACCGAAGGCTTGGCGGTCACCGAGGAGCGGCTGAAGGCGATGGGTGCGTCCGTGAAGGCCGACCGTCTCGACGTCACCGAGCGTGAGGCCTTCGAGTTGTACGCCGACGCAGTGGTCGAGCACTTCGGCAAGGTCAACCAGGTCTACAACAACGCGGGCATCGCGTTCGCCGGCGCCATCGAGGTCAGCGGGTTCAAGGACATCGAGAAGGTGATGGACGTCGACTTCTGGGGCGTCGTCAACGGCACCAAGGTGTTCCTGCCCCACCTCATCGCCTCCGGCGACGGCCACGTCATCAACGTCTCCAGCATCTTCGGACTGTTCGCGGTACCCGGCCAGGCCGCCTACAACGCGGCGAAGTTCGCGGTGCGCGGTTTCACCGAGGCGCTGCGGCAGGAGATGCTCGTCGCCGGCCATCCGGTCAAGGTGACGACGGTGCATCCCGGCGGCATCAAGACCAACGTGGTGCGGAACATGACGACTGTCGGCGACGTCGACCACGCGAAGCTGACGAAGACCTTCGACAAGAAACTCGCCTACACCTCCCCTGAGAAGGCGGCGAAGATCATCCTCGACGGGGTCCGCAAGAACAGGGCGCGTGTCCTCGTCGGTCCCGACGCCAAGACGCTCGATCTCATCGTCCGGCTCACCGGCTCGGGCTACCAGCGGCTGTTCTCGACGGTGATGTCGCGGATGGTGCCGGAAGCACTCTGACACCGGCACGCGGCTGCGACACTGTCGCGATGGACGCTTTTGGGGGCAAGGTCGTCGTGGTCACCGGTGCGGGTTCGGGCATCGGTCGGGCGCTGGCCGTCGAATTGGCGAGGCGGGGCGCGAAACTCGCGATCAGTGACATCGACGAGCAGGGCCTCGCGGAAACCGAGCAACGGCTGCGGGGTCTCGGGGCGACCGTCAAGACCGATCGCCTCGACGTCACGGAGCGCGAGGCGTTCCTCGCCTACGCCGATGCGGTCAACGCGCATTTCGGCACGGTGAACCAGATTTACAACAACGCGGGCATCGCCTTTCTCGGTGATGTCGAGGTGAGCGACTTCAAAGACATCGAGCGCGTGATCGACGTCGACTTCTGGGGTGTGGTCAACGGCACCAAGGCATTTCTGCCTCACCTGATCGCATCCGGCGACGGCCATGTGGTCAACATCTCGAGCATGTTCGGGCTTTTCGCGATTCATGGTCAGGCGCCGTACCACGCCGCCAAGTTCGCCGTGCGCGGCTTCACCGAGGCCCTGCGGCAGGAGATGAGGCTCGCCGGACATCCGGTGAAAGTCACCTGCGTGCACCCCGGCTACATCAAGACCGACATCGTGCGAAACATGGCGTCGGCTCAGGGCGTGGACACCAAAGCCCTCGTCGGCACGTTCGACAAGCTCGCGCGCACCAGCCCGGAACGCGTGGCCAGGACCGTGCTGGACGCCGTCGCCAAGAACAAGGCACGGGTCCTGCCCGGCATCGACGCCAAGATGTACGACCTGGTCGTGCGTCTGACCGGCTCGGGCTATATGCGGGTGCTGTTGCCGATCCACCGACGGATCTCCCCGCCGACGCGCTGATATGAGTTGAGTCAGTCGCCCAGCGGATGTTCGGCGATGAACGCACCTGCGACCAGACCCGGGTCGGTGCCGTCCTGGACCTGTGCGCGCATATCGGCCAGCGCGGCGGTGTCCAGCACTCCGGCCACCTCGTTGAGCGCCAGCACCTGCGACTCGTTGAGCTCGTTGCGCCGGTACAGCGGCACCAGGTTCTCGGCCCGGATCAGCGAGGTGCGGTCGGACAACATGAGCAGTTCGGTCGGGATGTTCGGGGCCGCTGTCGACGTCCACGCGACGTTGATCTGGCCGGCCCGCACACGCGCGAACAACGTTGCGCTGTCGGGGTATTCGCGCGCCTTCGGCATCTTGCACGTGCCGACTACCTCAGGCCGCCGGAGTCCGTCTTCGACCTGCCCGACCTTGAGTTGGTCGCAGTTGCGCACCGCCGCCCCCACGTCACGTCCGCCCCAGGCGTCGGCGGTCGATTCGGTGACGGCCAGCGCGGGTTTGTCTTCGGCCGACGTCGTGTAGTCGCCCGCAGCGACGCCCTCGGGCAGTGCGGACACCATCTCCCGGTACACCTGGGTCGCAGAACGTGCGGTCGCATCGGGGACGAACCTGTGCAGCACGCGGCCGGTGAAACCGGGAACGACTCGAGCGTCTCCGGAATCCAACTCGGTCAGGGGGTCCGGTGACGACTCGACATGCGCCGGGTTGCCGTAGAAGCGCAGTGCTGCGGCGTAGAGGTGTGCGATCAGCGCCGATTCCGGGTTTTCCTCGGATCCGACCACCAGCGACGGCGTCTCGTCGCGTGCGCTGCAACCGGCCGCGCCCAGCACGACGAGCACCGCGATCGCACACGCGAGCCGGCGCACCGACGAACCTAGACGCCGGACGCCGCGGCGACCGCCTGCGCCACTGCGGGAGCGACCCGTGGGTCCAACACGCTCGGCACGATGCGGTCGACGGCGAGGTCGTCGCCCACCACCGCGAAGATCGCCTCAGCCGCAGCCACCTTCATCTGTTCGGTGATGCGGCGCGCGCCGGCGTCCAGCGCACCCCTGAACACACCCGGGAAGGCGAGCACGTTGTTGATCTGGTTCGGGAAGTCGCTACGGCCGGTGGCCACCACGGCCGCATACTTGTGCGCGTCGTCGGGATGGATCTCCGGGTCGGGATTGGACAGCGCGAACACGATGGCGTCGGGCGCCATCGTCGCCACGAGCTCAGCGGGCACGACACCGGCGGACAGCCCGAGGAACACGTCGGCGCCGTTCAGCGCCTCGGTCATTCCGCCCGACAGCCCGTTGGGATTGGTCTGCTCGGCGATCTCCGCCTTGTATGCGTTGAGGTTTCCGCGGTCCTTGTGCAGGATGCCCTGCGAGTCCAACAAGGTGATGTCCTGGATTCCCTTGGCCAGCAATATCTTTGCGCATGCGACGCCCGCAGCGCCGGCTCCGGAGACGACGACGCGCAGTGAGGTGATGTCGCGGTCGAGCGCCTTCGCCGCGCCGAGCAGAGCGGCCAGCACGACGATCGCTGTGCCGTGCTGGTCGTCGTGCATCACGGGGCAGTCCAGCGCCTCGATGAGACGGCGTTCGATCTCGAAGCAGCGCGGTGCCGAGATGTCCTCGAGGTTCACCGCACCGAACGTCGGCCGCAGCCGCACCAGGGTTTCCACGATCTCATCGGGGTCCTTGGTGTCCAGCACGATCGGGATCGAGTCGAGGTCTGCGTACGCCTTGAACAGCCCGCACTTGCCTTCCATGACCGGCAGCGACGCCGCAGGGCCGATATCGCCGAGCCCGAGGACCGCGCTGCCGTCGCTGACAACGGCCACCAGCCGGCTGGCCCACGTGTACCGCGCTGCCAGCGTGTGGTCGGCGGCGATCGCCCGGCTGACCTGAGCAACACCCGGGGTGTACGCGATCGACAAGGCGCGCTGGGTGTCCAGCGGTGCGTTCAGCGCTACGGAGAGCTTTCCTCCCAGATGCGCAGCGAAGATCTCCTCGTCGTGCAGGACGATCGGGGGCCGCTTGTCAGACAGATTTCTCACCGCTTGGGACACGGCGCTCAGGTTAACGACGAACTGGTAGGTAACCTAATCGCTCGAACATCGCCTCAGATCAAGCCGAGATCGGTGACCGCCTTGCGTTCGTCGGCGAGTTCAGCGGTGGACTTGTCGATCCGCGCCCGGGAGAAGTCGTCGATCTCCAGCCCCTGAACGATCGTCCAGTCGCCGTCCTTCGTCGTCACCGGGAACGACGAAATCAGGCCCTCGGGGACGCCGTAACTGCCGTCGGAGATGACCGCCATCGAGACCCAATCACCCTCGGCGCTGCCCAGCAGCCAGTCGCGGGCGGCGTCGGTGGTCGCCGACGCGGCCGAGGCCGCCGACGAGGCGCCGCGCGCATCGATGATCGCCGCGCCGCGCTTGGCGACGGTCGGGATGAAGTCGTTCTCAATCCAGTTCTGGTCGTTGACCACCTCGGCGGCGTTCTTGCCACCCACCTCGGCGTGGAAGACGTCGGGGTACTGGGTGGCCGAGTGGTTGCCCCAGATCGTCATCTTCTTGATGTCGGTGACCTTGGCACCCGTCTTGCGGGCCAACTGCGAGATCGCCCGATTGTGGTCGAGGCGGGTCAGCGCGGAGAACCGCTCCTTCGGGATGTCGGGCGCGTTGCTCATCGCGATCAGCGCGTTGGTGTTCGCCGGATTACCCGTGACGCCGATGCGGACGTCGTCGGCCGCGACCTCGTTGAGGGCCTTGCCCTGCGCGGTGAAGATGGCGCCGTTGGCCTCGAGCAGGTCGCCGCGCTCCATGCCCGGGCCGCGGGGACGGGCGCCGACCAGAAGGGCCAGATTCACCCCGTTGAAGATCTTGGTGGCGTCAGAACCGATCTCGACACCGGCCAACAGTGGAAACGCGCAGTCGTCGAGCTCCATCACGACACCCTCGAGCGCCTTGAGCGCGGGCTCGATCTCGAGCAGACGCAGCTCGATCGGGCGGTCCGGGCCCAGCAACGAGCCGCTGGCCAAGCGAAACAGCAGGCTGTAGCCGATCTGGCCGGCGGCACCGGTGACCGCGACCTTCAGGGGAGTTGTGCTCACGTCAGGTGCTCCTTGGACGGATCTGGATTGCCCGCACCGCGGGCGCGTTGCTTTCGGGGACGAAACTAGCAGGGTGCCGATCAGGCGTGCCGCGTAGCATTGCTAAAGGCCTATCAGACCTGCGCTGGACGGGAGAGTGACCCGATGCCATCGTTTCGCGCGTTGCCTCCTTCCCTGCGACCGAACGTCCGGGCGAAAGCGGCCCACCCCGACGTAGCGCCCATTCATGTCCCCGTCGCACGGGCCATGGTCGATTGCGCCGTCTACTGCGAGGGCACCCGGCTGCCCGGCAAGTACACCCACGCCGCGGCGCTGAACAAGGTGCACGATCTCGAGGCGGCGGGCAAGGAGGCATTCGTGTGGGTCGGCCTGCACGAACCCGACACACATCAGATGCAGGCCGTCGCCGACGTGTTTGGCCTGCACGAGCTGGCCGTCGAGGACGCCGTGCATGCCCATCAGCGACCGAAGCTGGAGCGCTACGACAACACATTGTTCTTGGTGCTCAAGACCGTCAACTACGTCGAGCACGTGTCCGTGGCACTGGCCCGCGAGATCGTCGAAACCGGCGAGATCATGATCTTCGTCGGTCCCGATTTTGTGGTCACCGTCCGTCATGGTGAACACGGCGGGCTGGCCGGTGTTCGCAAGACGCTCGACGCATCGCCCGGCACTCTCAAACTCGGCCCCTACGCGGTCATGCACGCGATCGCCGATCACGTCGTCGACAGCTACCTCGACGTCACCGATCTGATCGAGACCGACATCGACACCATGGAAGAAGACATCTTCTCACCGACGCGCAAAACCAACATCGAGTGCATCTACCTGCTCAAGCGGGAGGTCGTCGAACTACGCCGGGCGGTCGCGCCATTGACGCTGGGATTGCAGCGAATCGGCACCGACCACAACGACCTGATCTCGATCGAGGTCCGTCGTTACATGCGCGACGTGCTCGACCACAACATCCAGGCGTCCGACCGGATCACCAGTTACGACGAGATGCTCAGCTCGCTGGTGCAGGCCGCGGCGGGCAAGGTGGCCATGCAACAGAACATCGACATGCGCAAAATCTCGGCGTATGTCGCCATCGCCGCAGTGCCGACCGCCATGGCAGGCATTTACGGGATGAACTTCGACTACATGCCCGAATTGCATTGGACGTGGGGCTATCCCACGGTGCTCTTGGTGATGGTCATCGTCTGCTCTCTGTTGTTCCGGGCGTTCCGCCGCAGTCACTGGCTCTAACTCGGCTGCGCAGGCTTCGCGCCTGCGCTCACGCTGGATTGGCGGCTCGCCGCTCACGCTGGATTGGCGGCTCGCCGCTCACGCTGGATTGGCGGCTCGCCGCCGTGGATCCAGCACGTCCACACCGTCCTGGATCCATGCCTCTCGCATCGCGTCGGCCCCCTTGAGCCGCACCCACGCCGCCTCCGTCGCGGTGATCGGGGTGGCGGCCAGCACCGTCACCGGCGGCAGCGGCGGCGTCAAGGGAACATCGTCAATGTCGCTGCCGCCCAACAAGAACGCGGTGAACGGTGCGGAATCCCACAGCGGCGACTCCAGATCGACCAGAGCGTCGGGTTCCAGCATCAGGCCTTCGACGGCGGGCGCGGCGGCCAGCACCGCGACCGAACGGGCCAGGCCCGCCGGTGAAGGCCCCCGTAGTGCGACCACCACCTCGGCGCGAGGCCCGTGCAGCGCGTCGGTCACCATCTCGGCCGGGTCGAACATCGGATGCTGCGAACACCCAAGCGAGACATAGTGGATGACGCCTTCGAAGGCCGGGCGGTCATCCGGCCCGAAGCGCAGCACGTCGATCTTCTCAGCGCCCAGGAACGTCACACTCGCCGCGTCGGGTTCGGCGGTGATACCGAGCCGAGCGAAGTGCTCGCGCAGGTGCGCGCGGACCTCCGCCAGGACGTCGATCACTCGGCCGACGGCGAGGGTTCGTTCGGCGGCCGTACCACTGGCATGCTCGTGTCGGTCGGCAACGAATCCGCAGGCACATCAGGCTCACTCGGCGGCGCCGAAGGCGGGGCCGGGGTACCGCCGGAGACGTCGTCGGGAAGGGTCAGATTCTTGCCGGTATCGGCGTCGAAGATCGTCAGCTTCGACGTGTCGAACGCCAACTGGATCGTGTCACCCTGCTTCGCCTGCGACTCGGTGGAAACCCTTGCCACGAACTCGTTCTCGGCGGCACCCGACTCCGCCGCCAACTCCGCGAGCTGGGCGGCGTGTGCGCCCGCTCCTTCGATTTCGAAGTGCAGATACTTGTCGGCACCCAACGACTCGACCATGTCGACCGTCACATCGAAGGTCAACGCCCTGATCCGCGCATACCCGTCGAGCACCGCCGCGTCCTCGAGGTGCTCGGGCCGGATACCGACGATCACGTTGTTGGGCGTCTGGTGCCGGGCAAGGAGGTCGTGAACTTCCTGCGTCAGCGTGGCCTCGCCGAACGGCAGGCGCACACCGACATCGGTCATGGTGGCCGGGAAGAAGTTCATCGCCGGCGAACCGATGAAACCCGCGACGAACAGGTTCGCCGGTCGGTTGTAAAGCTCCTCGGGCGTGCCGATCTGCTGCGCGACCCCGGCGAGCAGCACCACGACGCGGTCCCCCAACGTCATGGCCTCGGTCTGGTCGTGGGTGACGTAGACGGTGGTGGTGCCCAGCTTGTCCTGCAGGCGTGAGATCTCCGAACGCATCTGCACACGAAGCTTCGCGTCGAGGTTCGACAACGGCTCGTCCATCAGGAAGGCCTTGGGGTTGCGCACGATTGCACGTCCCATGGCGACCCGCTGCCGCTGACCACCGGAGAGCTGGGCGGGCTTGCGGTCAAGAAGTTCGGTCAGGTCGAGGATTTTCGCGGCTTCCTCGACCTTCTGCGCGATCTCGGCCTTCTTCAGCTTCGCGAGGGTCAGCGGGAAGGCGATGTTCTGGCGGACGGTCATATGCGGATAGAGCGCGTAGGACTGGAACACCATCGCGATGTCACGGTCCTTGGGCGCCTTGTCGTTGACCCGGTCGCCGCCGATGCGCAACTCGCCAGAGGAGATGTCCTCGAGGCCGGCGATCATGTTGAGCGTGGTGGACTTTCCGCAGCCCGAGGGTCCGACCAGGATGATGAACTCGCCGTCGGCGATCGTGACGGAGAGGTCCTTCACGGCCGTCGCGCCGTTGGGGTAACTCTTGGTCACCCGGTCCAACACTATTTCGGCCATGGAACTACCCCTTCACCGCGCCGGACGTGAGCCCGGCGACGATCCGTCGCTGGAAGATGAGAACAAAGATAATGATTGGAATGGTGATCACCATCGCGCCCGCGGCGATCGAACCCGTTGGTTCCTCGAACTGCGAACTGCCGGTGAAGTTCGCGATCGCCACCGGCGCCGTGATCGCCCGCTGTGTGGCCGTCAACGAAAGAGCCAGCAGCAGGTCGTTCCACGCGAAGATGAACACCAGGATCGCCGCAGTCACGATGCCCGGTGCGGCCAGCGGAGCGATCACCTTGCGGAACGCCTGCGCCGGCGTCGCGCCGTCCATCTTCGCCGCCTTCTCCAGATCCCAAGGGATCTCACGGAAGAACGCCGACAACGTGTAGATCGCGAGCGGCAGCGCAAAGGTGATGTACGGGATGATCAGGCCGGGCCACGTGTCGAACAACCCGAGCCGACGCTCGATGCTGAACAGCGGGGTCACCAGCGAAATCTGCGGGAACATGGCGATCAACAACGCCACACCGATCAGGAGCCGCTTACCCGGGAACGCCAGCCGCGCCACCGCGTAGGCCGCCATGCCGCCGATTACCACCGCGATCAGCGTGGTGATGAGCCCGATGCCGATCGAGTTGATCAATGCCGAGGTGAACGCGTCACCGGAGAAGATGCCCTTGTAGTTCTCGAAAGTGAACTGCTCAGGAATCAGCTTGCCGTCCTTGACGCTTGACGTCGGCTTGAGTGACAGGCTCAAAATCCACAAGACGGGGAACAATGCGTAGACGATGACGAGGACGTCGACGACGACCCACCCCGTCGCGCGGCGCGCGTTGACCCGCTCAGCCATCTCAGCGCCTTCCCTCGGCGTCAGACCCGGGCGCCGATGCGCCGAAGATCTTGATGTAGATGAACGCGATGATCGCCACCGACAGGAAGATCAGCACACTGATCGCCGACCCCAGCCCGAGGTTGAACGCCTTGAACAGGTTGTCGTAGCCCAGGATTGACACCGAGCCGGTGTCGTTGGCGCCTCCGGTGAGCACGTAGATGTTGTCGAAGATGCGGAACGCGTCGAGCGTCCGGAACAGCAGCGCGACCAGGATCGCCGGTTTGATCAGCGGCAGAATCACTTTGATCAGCCGCTTCCAGGATCCCGCACCGTCGATCTGGGCCGCGTTGAGCAGATCCTGTGGCACCAGCGCCAATCCGGCGAGCAACAGCAGCGCCATGAACGGCGTCGTCTTCCACACCTCGGCGAGCACCACGATGGCGAGCGACGGAAGCTGTTCGGTGAGGGGTGCGCTGCCCGTCGGTAGGAGGTTGGCCAGATATCCCGTACCTGGTGTCCATGCGTAGTACCAGCTGTAGGACGCCGCGACGGTGACGATGCCGTACGGAATCAGGATCGCTGTGCGCACAACACCCTTGGCGAAGATCGTCCGGTGCATCACCAGGGCCAGCGCCATGCCGAGCACAAACTCGATCGCGACCGACACGACGGTGATCGCCAATGTCACCACGAAGGCCGTCCACCAGTACCGGTCGGTCAGCACCGTGATGTAGTTCTCCAGTCCGACGAACTCGGTGTCGTCCGGTTGTGCGAGGTTGTAGCGCTGCAGGCTGAGCCACACCGCGTACCCGATCGGATAGGCGGTGACCGCCAGCATGAGGATGACCGCTGGGGCGATCAGTCCGAACGCCAGGCGCCGTTCCGATTTCGTGTCGTCGGTGCCGGCCGTCGCGGCTGTCATGGAATCAGCCCCTTACCGTCGATCGCCTTCTGCACCTGAACAGTCAGCTCATCGGCGGTGCGCTGCGGGTCGATATCGGTGATGGGCGCCAGCGTCGCTGAAATTCGGGTGGACACGGCCTGGTAGACGGGCGTGACAGGACGCACTGCGGCATTGGTGAGCTGGTCGCGGATGATCGCGTACTGCGGGTACTTGGTCTGAAACGCCGGATCGTCGTACAGCGACGCACGTACGGCGGGCAGCCCACCCTCGACGGAGGTGTAGCGCTGGTTCTCGACGTTGCGCAGGCACCGGATGGCCTCGAACGCCTCGGCCCGGTGTTGCGTGGTGCGGGCGACCGCGAGGTTCAGGCCGCCGAGCGTGACCTTGGCCGGCTCGTCGGCCTTCACGCCCGGATAGGGCGCGAACCCGAAGACCTTCTTGCTGGCCTCATACGCGGCCTCGAATTGCTCGTCGGTTGGCGAGAAGGTGCCGACGTCGTCGATGCTGCCTGCCAGCGCGGGGTCCTCGTCGAGCGGCAGGAAGCCCACGCCGCCCTTGACCGCGTTCTCCAGCATCGAAGGCAGCACGAACGGCCAGTTCACCTCGAGCGCGGCTTTACCCTGCTCGAGCGCCAACCGCGCGGTGCCCTCATCGGTCTGCGTGATCGACGGGTCGGCGCCCGGCGCGGTGGCTACCGCCTTGATGATCTCCAGCGCCTTGACGGTGGCGGCACGGTGCTCATCGGTGTCGGTCAGGGTCACGGAGTTTCCGTCGTCGGAAAGCACCTGTCCGCCAGCGCTTTCCAGCAAGGTGTTGAACAACACCACCAGACCCTCGTACTGCTTGGCCTGCAGCGCGATCCAGCTCGGCTTGCCCTCGGCGTGGAGTCGAGTCGCCTCGGCCACCATTCCGTCCCAGGTCGTCGGCGGCTCGTTCATCAAATCCGCGCGGTACCAGAGCAATTGGGTGTTGGTCGTGATCGGGGCGGCGTACAGCTTGTCCTGCCACTTGGCGGTTTCCAGCGGCCCCGGCAGCGTGTTGGTGGTGGCGTCGCTCTCGGCTTGACCGGACGGATCATCCGCGAGTGGCAATGCCCAGCCCGCCTCGGCGAATTCGGCCGTCCAGACGACGTCGAGGGCCATCACGTCGAGGGTCTTGTCGTTGCCGGTCAGCCGCCGGGCCAGTTGCAGACGCTGGGCGTCGGCTTCTTTCGGCAAGCTGATCTGCTGGATGGTGAACCGGCCGCCCAACTCCTCGTTGCACCGCTTGGCGACGGCGGTGAACGTGGCCATCTCGCTGGCCGGTGTGTAGTAGTTGATGACGATTCCGCCGCCGCCCGATCCGCACGCCGAAACCATCGACGCCGTCGTCAGCGCAGCCAACGCCGCAGCACCAAGCCGCCGTGGGCCCACGCGCACCGCTGCCTCCCGTCCGAGGAACCTCCTGCGCGGAAACCGTATTGCCAGATACGCGTGATTTGCAACACTTCCGGTGCGCGCGTCGCGCACTGTTACGCAATTGCGCGCGTGCGCAAAGTCCCAGCTAACGCCAGCGTGTCGGTGTGCGGACCCGCACGCGCGGCGAAAGCGGGGTGGGCGCGAGGGGCGACTAGATCGTCAAGCGCGCCAGTAGATCCCGGCCACGTTCGGCGCTCTGCGGATCACACAGCACGTCGTATCGTCCGGCGACGAGTTGCATCGTCGAGCTGAAATCTCTTGTGCCGCGCGCCATCGCATACGGAACGGCCGAGGTGATGAGGCCGAAGAACACACCGGCGACCAGGCCGGTGACCAGCGCCTCCCATGGGCTGGGGCTGAAGAATCCCATGATCAGGCCGATGAACAGACCGAGCCAGGCGCCGGTGAGCACCCCACCGCCGAGCACCTTGGGCCAGGTCAGCCTGCCGGTGACACGTTCCACCTGCATCAGGTCGACACCGACGATCGTCACGTGCTCCACCGGGAACTCTTGGTCCGAGAGGTAGTCGACCGCGCGCTGCGCCTCGGCATAGGTCGGATACGAGCCGACCGGCCATCCCTTCGGAGGGGTGGGCAGGGCCGCCGGGCCCCGTCGCGTGGTCGGGGTGCCGGGCGTTGCGCCGGTCGGCTGTCCGGGCTGAAACGGGCTGGTCATCGGTCCCATTCTCCTCTAAGGCGCGTCACGTGTCGTCTGGGCATCTCAACCAGACCAACGCCTCCGGCCCCGCAAAGGTGCCCCGCGCTTGCGCTAGGTTGACAGCATGACAAATCCGGACAACGACGCCGGCCAAACGTCATCATCCGACCCCGGTGGAGGTGGGTCCGAGCCGACGTCAAGCGGCTACGAGGCCCCGCCGATCGAGCAGGCCGAGCAAACTCAGGACAAGTCACAGCCGGCCTACGAGCAACCGACGCAGCAGGTGCCGCAGTTCGAGCAACCGGCATCGCCGTTCGAACCTCCTGCCTACGCACCCCCGCCGGCCTACGACCCATCCGGCTATCAGACACCGCAGCCTTATCAGACGACACAGCCCTACCAACCGACACCGGGCTACGCACCGGGTGGGTTCCCGTCTACTCCCGACTACGCGGGTTTTCCGCCGCCGGGGCAGCCCGGTTATCCGGCGCCGCCGTCGTATCCCGACGCCGGCGGCTTCGGCGCACCGCCGTATCCGCCTCCTCCCCCGTACGGCGTGCCGCCACCGGGATACGGGCCACCGCCGACCGGTTACCCGGGCTACGGCGCGTACGGCCCGCCGGCGCAGAAGACCAACGGCCTGGCGATCGCCTCGCTGGTGGCATCGGGGGTCGGGATTCTGTTCTTCTTCCTCTGCTTCACCGGTGTGATCGGTTCGATTGTCGGCATCGTGCTCGGGATCGTCGCGATGAATCAGATCAAGGAGAAGGGCGAGGGTGGTCAGGGGCTCGCAATCGCAGGCATCGCCGTTGGCGCGTTGTCCGTGCTGTTCGGCCTGGTCGGGTTCATCGCGGTGGTGAATTCCTGACCGGCCGCGGACGCCGAGGATGACCGGCCGCGGACCCGACGATCCGGCGGGCGGTTTCGAGTATCCGTCGCTGGAGAACTCTAGGCAGCCGGATCCGTACGCGCCGGTGGACTATCCGGCCGATGCCGGGTTTCCGCCGCCGATCTACGCGCCGCCGCCGACCGGGTACCCCGGCGCCGCGCCGGGCTATTACCCGGTGTACGACCCGTATCAGCCGGTCAGGGCGCCGGGCACGAACGGCAAAGCGATCGCCTCGCTCGTCACGTCGATCGCCGGGGTGGCATGCTGCGGCCCGCTGGTGATCGTCGGGTTCATCCTCGGCGTGATCGCCATCCGCGAGACCAAGCGCACCGGCCAGCAGGGGTACGGGCTGGCGCTGGCAGGCACGATCATCGGCGGCCTGGCGCTCGCGGCCGGGGTGATCCTGATGCTGGTCTACGTGGCGCTGATCACCAGCGGTTGGTCGCTGGTCTAACGCATCAGGCCGGCGGGCGGAACGGCTCGCCTTTGCGTTCCATCCCGGCGGCGCGTCCCTTCCCGGCGATCACCAATGCCATCTTGCGGCTGGCCTCGTCGATCATCTCGTCGCCCAGCATCACGGCTCCGCGCGCTCCGCCTGCCCGCGACGTGTGCCATTCGTAGGCCTCGAGGATCAACTCGGCGTGGTCATACGCCTCCTGGCGCGGGCTGAAGATCTCGTTGCCCGCGGCGATCTGGTCGGGATGCAGCACCCATTTGCCGTCGTAGCCGAGCGCGGCGGACCGACCGGCGACCCGACGGAAGCCGTCGACGTCGCGCACCTTCAGATACGGACCGTCGATCGCGAGGATGCCGCGGGCGCGGGCGGCGATGAGGATCCGCATCAGCACGTGATGGTGGGCGTCACCGACGTCGTACCCCTCGGGCTGTTCGCCGACCTCGAGCGTGCGCATATTCAGGCTGGCCGCCATGTCCGCGGGACCGAGCACCAGAGCCTGCACACGCGGGCCGGCCGCGATCGCGTCGATGTTCGTCAGGCCCTGGGCGTTCTCGATCTGCGCCTCAATACCGATGCGGCCCAACGGTAATCCGTGCGTCGCCTCGAGTTGGCTCAGGAGCAGGTCCACCGCGTGGATGTGAGAAACGTCGGTGACCTTCGGCAGCACCACGATGTCGAGGGACGCGCCTGCGGCCGACACCACATCGATGATGTCGGCGTGGGTCCACGGTGTGGTCCAGTCGTTGACCCGAACGCCGCGCAACTGCCCTGCCCAACCGGGCTCTGACAACGCGGCCGCCACCAGAGCGCGGGCCTCGACCTTGGCATCCGGCGCCACCGCATCCTCGAGATCCAGGAAGACCTCATCGGCGGGCAGACCCTTTGCCTTCTCGATCATCTTGGCGCTGCTGCCGGGAACCGAAAGTATCGTTCGGCGGGGTCGATAGCGGTTTTCCACAACCACACTCTCTACCCTTTAAAGCATGGCGGCGGTGAACAGGGTCTACGCGGCCCGACTCGTGGGAATGGTGGTGCTGGGTCCCGACGGGGAGTCCCTCGGCCGCGTCCGCGATGTGGTGATCAGCATCAGCATCGTGCGCCAGCAGCCGCGTGTGCTCGGCCTGGTCGTCGAATTGCTCACGCGCCGAAGGATTTTCGTGCCGATTCTGCGGGTCACCGCGATCGATCCCGGCGCGGTGACGTTGACGACCGGCAGTGTCTCGCTGCGCAGGTTCGCCCAACGGCCGAATGAGGTGCTCGTGCTGGGCCAGGTCGTCGAGACCACGGTCCGCGTCCTCGATCCCGACCTGCCGCAGCTGAGTGGAATCGACGTGTTCATCGTCGATCTGGGCATCGAGCCGACTCGCACACGCGACTGGATGGTGACCAAGGTCGCGGTGCGACCCCCGCGGCGGCTGGCCCGACGTAGCAACGTGCACATCGTCGACTGGCGGCACGTCCAAGGTCTGACCCCGTCCGGCCTGGCGATGCCCGACCAGGGCGTGGCGCAGCTGCTCGACCAGTTCGAGGGCCAGCGCGCAGTCGAGGTGGCCGAGGCGATCCTCGAACTGCCCGAAAAGCGTCGCTACGAGGTGGTCAACGCCCTGGACGACGAACGGCTTGCCGACGTGCTGCAGGAGCTCCCCGAGGACGAGCAGGCCGACATGCTCCGACAGTTGCCCGCCGATCGCGCCGCCGACGTGCTCGAGGCGATGGATCCCGACGACGCCGCGGACCTGTTGGGGTCGATGACCCCGTCGGACGCCGAGCAGTTCCTGCGGCGGATGGATCCCGAGGACTCCGAAGACGTGCGTCGCCTGCTGTCCCACTCCCCCGACACCGCCGGCGGTCTGATGACTTCCGAACCCGTGGTGCTGGCGCCGGACACCACGGTCGCCGAGGCGCTGGCACGGGTTCGCGACCCAGACCTCACTCCCGCCTTGGCGTCCCTGGTGTTCGTGACTCGCCCCCCGACTGCCACCCCCACCGGTCACTACCTGGGCTGCGTACACCTGCAGCGCCTCCTCCGCGAACCTCCTGCAGACCTGGTCAGCGGCATCATCGACACCGATCTGCCCAACCTCGCACCCGAGGATTCACTCTCGGCGGTGACCCGCTACTTCGCCGCCTACAACCTTGTGTGCGGACCGGTCGTCGACGAACAGAACCATCTGCTGGGCGCGGTGTCGGTAGACGACTTGCTCGACCACCTGCTACCCCACGACTGGCGCGAACGCGAGGAACCCGAACTGTTCAGCTCCGAAGGGGCGACATGAGCGACTTGACGGCGCGTCAGCGGCTGGACACCCCACGGGTCTCCCGTCGCCGTTTTGCACTCAACGTCGACGCCGAGGCGGTCGGCAGGTTCTCGGAGTCGATCGCGCGCTTCCTGGGCACGGGTCGCTACCTGGCATGGCAGACCATCCTCGTGATTGTTTGGATTCTGCTGAACCTGTTTGCCGTGAAGCTGAAGTGGGATCCATATCCGTTCATCCTGCTAAACCTCGCGTTCTCCACGCAGGCGGCGTATGCGGCGCCGCTGATCCTGCTTGCGCAGAATCGACAGGAAAATCGCGACCGCGTATCGCTGGACGAGGACCGCAGGCGGGCCGAGCAGACCAAGGCCGACACCGAGTATCTGGCCCGTGAACTGGCCGCATTGAGACTGGCGGTCGGCGAAGTGGCCACCCGCGACTACCTGCGGCGCGAACTCGAGGAGATCCACGAACTGCTGAATCGGCTGCAGCCCCCGAAGGCCGCCGATAAGCGCGATGGCGCGGGTAATTCGGAGTACAGCGAGCGGCGATCGAAAAAGCAGAGCTGATCACCTAACGCCATTGCTGTAACGCACTTGTTATCGACTAGGTATGGTGACTTGGTTCACAGGCCACAACAGACCAAGGACGGTTGAGTGCATATAGGGGGAGGAGCCGCCCTCGAGGCAGCGCGACGTCAGGTAGGGCGGGTTGTGCGCAGCGCGACCGGGTCCGCCTCCCGCGTGCGTGCCGTCGACGTCCGCGGTGCCCTCAGCCCATCTCGTGTCCGCGTCGCCTCCGGCTTGGCCGTCATCGCGCCGCTGATCCTGGTGGGCGCCGTCGGCGCCTCCTCGCAACCGGATACGCCGGTACTCGGCACCGCGGTGACGCCGCTGGCCGCCGTCGAGTCGTCCCCCGGCAATCGCGCAGGCGCATCGGTGGTCGCGGTCACCAAGACACCGACCGCGTTTCACATTGCCGCGTCGACGTCTTCCTCTCCCTCGCCCGCGGCGGTAGTGAACTCGCCTGGGACACTTCGGATTCCGGCAATGGCCTTGTCGGCGTATCGCAATGCCGAACGGATGATGGCCACGGCGTACCCGGCATGTGGTGTGAGCTGGAACCTGCTGGCAGGTATCGGGCGTATCGAGTCGATGCACGCCAACGGCGGCGCCACCGACGCCAGCGGCACGGCGGTGCGGCCGATCTACGGGCCCGCGCTGGACGGCACGCTGCCCGGCAACGAGGTCATCGTGCAGAGCCGCAGCGCCGAACGCGTCACCTACGCCCGAGCGATGGGACCCATGCAGTTCCTGCCGGGAACCTGGTCCCGGTACGCATCCGACGGCGACGGCGACGGCAAGGCCGATGTGCAAAACCTCTACGACTCGACGCTGGCCACGGCGCGCTACCTCTGCAGCGGCGGTATGAACCTGCGCGACCAGTCGCACGTGATGGCCGCGATCCTGCGCTACAACAACTCGGTCGCCTACGCCCGCAATGTGTTGGGCTGGGCCGGTGCCTACGCCACCGGCGTAGTGCCCGTGGACCTGCCGCCGATCACCGGGACGGTCCCGGCGATCGGTGACATGCACCTGGACAACTACCAGGGCCTGGGCCCGGGCCTGCCGCTCAACGCGCTCGGCCTGCCCGCGGACGATCCACTGGCGCTGATGCTGGCGCGCACTGACGTCGCCAGCCAGCTCCCCGGATTCGTCCCCGGCCAGCGGCTCGGCCCGCTGCCGGGACCCGCGCCGGGCCCGCTGGCGCCCCCACCGGCACAGCCGGACCCGCAGCCCTGGTTGCCGCCGTGGATGCAACCGCCTCCGACGCAGGCGCCGCAGTGTGCGGTGTTCTGCATCCAGGATCAGCCTGCGCCGTTGCAGCCGGCCCTCGGGGCACCTGCGGACACGAATGCGAATCTTCTGATACCGCCGGGACCTGGACCGCTCGCACCGGCGCTCGGGCCGGCGCCCGGGCCGCTCGCACCGGCGCCCGGGCCGCTCGCGGCTGTGGCCGGACCGGCGCCCGGGCCGCTCGCAGCTGTGGCCGGGCCAGTGCTTGCCCCTCTGGCACCTGGGCCCGAGCCGATTCTGCCGCCGGGTCCGCCCCCTGGGCCGGTGCCTGCGCCTGCCGGGGTACCGCTGCCCGGCCCACCGCCGCCACCTGCCGGTTAAGGACGTTCCTCGAGTCGGCCTAGACTCGACCGTGATGTCCTCACCTTCCCCCGACCTGGAATCCGCGGTCCGCGCCGCACTGGCCAAGGTGATCGACCCCGAGCTGCGGCGGCCGATCACCGAGCTCGGCATGGTCAAGAACGTCACCGTCGACGCCGCCGGCGGGATCCATGTAGAGGTGTATCTGACGACTTCGGCGTGCCCGAAGAAGACCGAGATCTCCGACAGCGTCAGCCACGCCGTCGCCGACGTTCCCGGTACCGGCGCCGTCAAGGTCACGCTCGACGTGATGAACGACGAACAGCGCACGGAGCTGCGCAAGCAGCTGCGCGGCGATTCCCGCGAGCCCGTCATTCCGTTCGCGCAGCCCGGCTCCCTGACCCGGGTGTATGCCGTGGCCTCCGGCAAGGGTGGCGTCGGAAAATCCAGCGTCACCGTGAACCTGGCCGCGGCGATGGCAGCGCGCGGGTTGTCGGTCGGCGTTCTCGACGCCGACATCTACGGACACTCGGTGCCCCGAATGATGGGCACCACCGACCGGCCCGTCCAGGTCGAGGCGATGATCGTGCCGCCCGTCGCCCACGACGTACGCGTCATCTCGATCGCGATGTTCACCCAGGGCAACACCCCTGTGGTGTGGCGCGGCCCGATGCTGCATCGTGCGCTGCAGCAGTTCCTGGCCGACGTCTACTGGGGCGATCTGGACGTGCTGCTGCTCGACCTGCCGCCGGGCACCGGCGACATCGCGATCTCGGTGGCGCAGCTGATCCCCGGCGCCGACATTCTGGTGGTGACGACGCCACAACTTGCCGCGGCCGAAGTCGCCGAACGGGCAGGCGCGATCGCGCTGCAGACCAAGCAACGAATCGCAGGCGTGGTGGAGAACATGTCCGGGCTCCTGCTGCCCGACGGCACGACGATGCAGATCTTCGGCGAGGGCGGCGGCAAGCAGGTGGCCGAGAGCCTGTCGCGGGCGATCGGCGCCGACGTACCGCTGCTCGGTCAGGTGCCTCTCGATCCCGCGCTGGTAGCGGCGGGCGACGCCGGCGTGCCGCTGGTGCTGTCGGCGCCGGATTCGGTCGCGGGCAAGGAGTTACGCAGCATCGCCGACGCATTGTCGAGCCGCAAGCGCGGACTGGCAGGCATGTCGCTGGGCCTGGATCCGGCCGGACGCTAGTTCGACCCGGACGTCGCTGTCGGAGATATTTTCAAGACGTAGCGTCGAGGCGGGCCGCCGCAACGGTTGAGCACGCCGTTATGCCGAGATCTGCACCATGGTCGTGATCTGTCGAAGAGAACAGCCTTGGTGCAGAATTCGGCGCGAACGAACTACGTCGCGTCGCTGTCGAACGGCGTTGCGGCGGGCACCTCGGGTTGGACCGGCGTCGGCGGCGGCTGGCTGACCGGCTTCTCCGGTGGGTCTTGAGGCGCGTCGAACTTGCCGGTGAATATCGAGTCGTCGCCGTCGAGCAGGTGCTTGGTGAGTGCCGCACGCGGCGTCATCCCCCGCAGCTTGTTGAGCTGGCTCAACGGCTCGCGAAGATCGTCGAACTCCGGACCGAGGTCCTCGCGCAGCTGGCTGGTGGCACCGCTGACGTAGTCGCGGGCCTGCCGCAATGCACCCGACGTCCAACGGATCGCGCCCGGCAGCCGCTCCGGCCCGAGGATCACCAGACCTGCGATCAGCAGGACCAGCATCTCGCCCCAGCCGACGTTCCCGAACATCGTCTACGTGCTGTTGTCGGGGCCGGGGTTGACGGTTAGAACGACGTGCCGACCGTCGCGCACCACCTCGATCGGCGAATCCTGGCCGATTTTGAGTTGGCGTACCGCGACGACGAATTCGTCTGCGTCAGCGACCGTTCGGTCGCCCACCTTGACGACGACGTCGTTCTCCAGGATGCCTGCCTTCTCCGCAGGGCTGCCCGCCTTCACGTTGGCCACCTGAGCGCCCGACGCGAGATCGTTGCTCACCGAGCGGGCGGTCAGACCCAGCGTCGGGTGCGCGATCTTGCCCTGTTGGATCAGCGACTCGATGACCGACTTAACCTCGTTCACCGGGATCGCGAAGCCCAGGCCGCTGGCGCTGTCAGACAACGACTTTCCGGCGGTGTTGATGCCGATCACGTCGCCCTTCATGTTGATGAGCGGGCCGCCGGAGTTGCCGTGGTTGATCGATGCGTCGGTCTGTACGCCGTCGATGACCGTGTCGGTGTCCGACCCGTCGCCCGAGAGCGGCACCGGGCGATGCAACGCGCTGATGATGCCCTGCGTGACCGTGCTGCGCAGACCCAGCGGGGCGCCTGCCGCGATCACCTCTTCGCCGACCTGGAGCTTGTCGGAGTCGCCCATCTTGGCGACGGTCAGGTTGTCGACGTTGTCGACCTTCAGCACGGCGATATCGGTCTTGGGGTCGCGGCCCACCAGGTTGGCGGGCACTTCCTTGCCGTCGTTGAACACCACGGTCATCTTGTACTTGCTCGCGTTGATGGCGGCCTCGGAAATGACGTGGTTGTTGGTGACGATGTAGCCGCGGCCGTCGATGACCACGCCCGAGCCCTGTGAGCCCTCCTCGTCGCTTTTGGCCTCGATCGTCACCACCGAATCAGCCACTGCGGACGCCACTTTGGCGAACCGGCCCTCCGTGGGCTGGCCGGCGTCGCTGGTCTCCAGTGTCACCTTCGAGGTGGTGAACGCCTCGACCACCTCGGCAGTCTTGCGGCCGACCCACCCACCGGCGAATCCGATCACCAGCGCCACGATGCCCAGAACCGCAAGCGCGACGTAGGACACCCTGCCGCCGAACAGGACGTCACGCACACCGAGCTTGCCCGTGCTGACAGGGGCGGGCGCGTGTGCGGTCTGGGTCAACGCCGGAGTGCCCAACGCCGCGGGGGCGCCGGGATTGCGCCACGGGTCATCGGGTTCCTCGGGGCCCTGCCCGTCACGCTCGGCTTCCAGCGCTCCCGCGTCGGCGGGGTGACGTTGCAGCGAGTCGCCGGCGGCGTACGGCCGGCCGAAGGCCTCCGCCAGCACCGGATCGGGCGGCTGATCCTTGGGCGTGTACTCGCCCTGGTCGCGGTATTTGTCCAGACCCAGGAAGGATCCGCTCACGCCGTCGGGCCGACCGAATGCCCGGCTTGACGCCGGATCGACAGGCGGCCTCGACACCGGGCGAGGCTCGAGACGCTCACGGCCGGTCTGGTCCAGATTGGTCACCCGTTCATCACCCTCTATCCGGGCGCCAGCAATGGCCGACGCACGTCGTTACTCGACTTTGAATTCACCCTACCGGCGCTTACGGCGGCCTCGCTGTGAACCGTCAGCTAACTGTGGCTCGTGCGCCGACTCGGGCGGCTCGGCAGCAGTGTGGAGCGGAATCTGCGACAACTGGCCCAGCAGCGAGCTGGGTATGGCTATCGGACACGAATCCCGCAGTGCGCTGCGCGCCTGACGCTGGGCCTCGACCTCCGCGGCGCACTGCGGGCACAACGACAGATGATGGGCCGCGCGCAGATGCGGGGTCAGGCGCAGCTCATTGTCGACGAACGCGGCGACGGCCTCTGTGGACAGGTGCTCGGTGGAGCCGAACTGCCGCGGGCCGACCGGTGCATCGCTCTGCGATGCGAGCTGAGAGGGCAGCCAGGCGAACGCGCGACGGAACACATGCCCCGGGTCGACCATCACCCAGCTCCTCTCGGTCTACGCGCGTCGCATAAACGTTACTGACTCGAATGTAGCGCGGCGCGGCGCACCGAACACCTGCGAACACTCAGGCCGACTTGGCCGTGTCCTCGTAAGCGGTCGATTCACCGGCGCCGTGGCGCGCCAGGTAGTCGCGCAGCGCCTGCCGACCGCGGTGGATACGGCTGCGGACGGTGCCCAGCTTGACGCCCAACGTGGCACCGATCTCCTCGTAGGACAACCCCTCGACGTCGCACAGCACGACCGCCGCGCGGAACTCCGGCGGCAGCGAGTCCAGTGCGGCCTGCAGGTCAGGACCCAATCGCGAGTCGTGGTAGATCTGCTCGGGGTTCGGGTCGTCGGCAGGTACCCGGTCGTAGTCCTCGGGCAGCGCCTCCATGCGGATGCGGCCACGCCTGCGGACCATGTCGAGGAACAGGTTCGTGGTGATGCGGTGCAGCCAGCCCTCGAAGGTGCCGGGCTGGTAGTTCTGCACCGACCGGAACACGCGGATGAACGTCTCCTGCGTGAGGTCCTCGGCATCGTGCTGGTTGCCTGACAGCCGATAGGCCAGCCGGTAGACGCGGTCGGCGTGCTGACGCACCAGCTCGTCCCAGGACGGCATCGTGGCGTGGTCGCCCGTGGCGTCGAAGACGGCGGTGCCGGTCAACTCGTCGGAAGGCTCGACCCAGTCCCCCTCCGTGAACTGCTCGAGGTGGGCCATGGATATCGGGGCCGCTGGGGCGTTTGAACTGGTCGTCAGATCCTCCTGGTCACGGCCGCCATCACGTATCGACGGCTCGATGTTCGCGAGAACGTGAAAGTCCCCGCGCTTATTCCCTGAGTGCCACCGTCCACCGTCGTCCATGCGACATACCGTCTCCTGCCCTGGTGTGCTTGGCATATGAGCAAACTGAACATTTCCTGAGAAAGATTTCTACCCATTTTCGACCTGCGGAAACCGGGTCGATGGGGGCCGAAATCACCTGTTTGGGGACGGGCGTGTCGCGGGGTTGGCCTCCGGGGTTGGCAATACGCTGCGGGCATGGCCGGCACCGACGATGTCATTGGACCGCACAGCCGGGCTGATTCCATCGTCAAGCACGCCGAGCAGTCGATCTCCGAGGATGCCATCGTCGCAGCCGCCCGGGAGCGAGCCGTCGACATCGGGGCAGGCGCCGTGACCCCGGCGGTCGGGGCGCTGCTGTGTGTGTTCGCCAAGATGACCAGGGCGAAAGCGGTCGTGGAGGTCGGCACCGGCGCCGGTGTCAGCGGGCTATGGCTCCTGTCGGGCATGCGTGAGGACGGCGTGCTCACCACGATCGACGTCGAGCCAGAACATCAGCGCATCGCCAAGCAGGCGTTCACCGAGGCGGGTATCGGCCCTGGCCGATCCAGACTGATCAGCGGGCGGGCGCAGGACGTGCTCACCCGGCTTGCCGACGAGTCCTACGACCTGGTGTTCATCGACGCCGATCCGGCCGACCAGCCGCAGTTCGTCGTCGAGGGCGTGCGGCTGTTGCGCTCCGGGGGCGCGATCGTCGTGCACCGCGCGGCCCTCGGTGGGCGTGCCGGTGACCCGAGCGCGAACGACGCCGAGGTGGGCGCGGTGCGCGAGGCCGCGCGGCTGATCGCCGAGGACGAGCGGCTCACCCCGGTGCTGGTGCCGCTCGGCGACGGCCTCCTCGCCGCCGCCCGCGACTGACGTTTCTCCCGCGAGAAGACGCAAAAGCCCCCTTTTTTCGGTTGTGTCGGGTACTTCTGCGTCTGCTCGCGCGTCCGTGCCGACCGCGACTGCCCACACCGACATCACTTCTTTACGGAGTCTTGACGGTCCCGCCCCTTGACCGTCGGCTGAACGCGCGTTTAATGTACTAAACATGCGTTCAGCAACTGACGATCGGACGGCCGTCGCCCGCATCCGCGACGCCGCCATCGAACAGTGGGGTCAGCAGGGCTTCAACGTGGGGCTCCGGAGCATCGCCCAGGCCGCCGGCGTGTCCGCCGCACTGGTGATCCACCACTTCGGCTCCAAGGACGGCCTTCGCAAGGCGTGTGACGACTACATCGCCGAAGAGATCCGCACCGGCAAGTCGGCATCGATGCAAACCAATGACCCCGCCGAGTGGTTCCGACAGATGGCCGAGATCGAATCGTACGCACCCCTGATGGCGTATCTGGTCCGCAGCATGCAATCCGGCAGCGACCTGGCAAAAACGCTGTGGCACAGGATGATCGAAAACGCGGAACAGTACCTGGATGAGGGTGTGCGCAACGGCATCCTGAAGCCAAGCCGAGACCCGAAGGCCCGAGCCAAGTTCCTTGGCATCAACAACGGCGGCGGCTTCCTGCTGTTTCTGCAACTACACGACGACCCCACCGATCTGCGGGCGGTTCTTCGCGATTACGGCGAGGCGATGACGCTGCCGGCACTCGAGATGTACACCCAGGGACTCATGGCCGACTCCACGATGTACGACGCGTTCCTGGCCAAGTACGAACAAGGCATCCCGTTCACATCTCAAGAAGGAGATAGCGATGACGGCTCAACCAACGAAGTCCCTGCGACGGGCTGACGCCGGCGACCGATCGCAGCTTGCGGTCGAAATCCAGGGAATGTCAAAGTCTTTCGGGCGAACGAAGGCGCTCGACGGCCTGGACCTTACCGTCGCCCCGGGTGAGATCACCGGCTTCCTCGGTCCCAACGGCGCGGGCAAGTCCACCACGCTCCGCGTGCTACTCGGCCTGTTGCGCGCCGACGGTGGCACGGTGCGCCTGCTCGGCGGCGACCCCTGGCGCGACGCCGTGGCGTTGCACCGCCGTATCGCCTACGTGCCTGGGGATGTGACGCTGTGGCCGAACCTGACCGGCCTGCAGGCCATCGACTTTCTCGGCGGGATTCGCGGCAACGGAATCGACACGAGTCGCAGGGATCAGCTGATCGAGCGGTTCGAACTCGACCCGCACAAGAAGGCGCGGACATACTCCAAGGGCAACCGGCAGAAGGTGGCGATCGTCGCCGCGTTCTCGACCAATGCCGAGCTCTACATTCTCGACGAGCCGACGGCGGGCCTGGACCCGTTGATGGAGAAGGCGTTTCAGCGCTGTGTCGAGGAAGTGTCCAACCGCGGTGCAGCGGTGTTGTTGTCCAGCCACATCTTGGCCGAGGTCGAGGAACTCTGCGACAACGTCACGATCATCCGCGGCGGCCGTGCCGTGCGCTCGGGTTCGCTTCAGGAGCTGCAACATCTGATGCGCACGACCGTGACCGCGCGTACCCGCGACGACGGTCGGCCGTTGGAGGGTGAGCCCTTCGTGCACGACTTCACCAGCCAGGACGGCCGGCTCCGCTTCACGGTGGACCGCGGCGACCTGGACGCCACGATGGGACGCCTGACCGAACTCGGTATCGAGGAGTTGACCGTGACGCCGGCGTCGCTGGAGGACATGTTCCTGCGCGAGTACCAGGGGGAGTCTCGATGAGCACCACGACTGTCGCACTCCGCGCGGGGCGGCACGAGACCGCGCCCACCGGTTCTGGATGGACCGGGGTGGGCCGCCTGCTACGGCTGGCCCTGCGCCGGGACCGCATACGCCTGTCCGTGTGGGTGGCCGCGCTGACGCTGATGATGGTGTACGCCCCGAACGCGATCAAGCTCGCCTATCCGGAGGAAGCGCAGCGGCAGGCGCGGGTGAACCTGATGAAGACGCCCGCCGCGATCATCATGGGCGGACCGATGTTCGGCGGTAACGAAGCCGACCTCGGCGCGATGATGGCCAACGAGCTGATGCTGACGATGATCGTCGCCGCATCGATCCTGTCGATTCTCACCGTGATACGCCACACCCGCGCCGAAGAGGAAAGCGGTGCAGCGGAATTGGTGATGTCCTCGGTCGTCGGCAGATTCGCCCGTACCCACGCGGCGCTGATCCTCGTGGGTGGGGTGAATGCCGTCCTGGCCGTGACGATGACGCTGGCGATGGCATCCACTGGATTCGGACTCGTCGACACCGCCGCGATGTGTCTCGGCATCACCGGCGCGGCCATGGTGTTCGGTGCGGTCGCTGCGGTCACCGCACAACTGTGGCGGCAGGCGCGCACGGCGACCGGCGCAGCGATGGCCGTGCTGGCGCTGGCCGCACTGGTCCGCGGAATCGGGGACGTCATCGACAATTCCGGCAGCGCGCTCAGCTGGTTCTCGCCGATCGCATGGGCTCAGCAGATGCGGGCGTTCGTCGACGTCCGCTGGTGGCCGTTCGTCCTGCTGGTGGTGCTGGCGCTGGGACTGATCGCGCTGGCGGCCGTATTGGAGAGCAGGCGTCAGTTCGACGACGGCACCATCCCGTCGTCCGGGGAGCACCCCGACGCACACCCGATCAGATCGGTACTCGGCCTGCACCTGACCCTGCAGCGGGGCCAGACGATCGGCTGGTCGGCCGGATTGTTCCTGGGCGGCTTGGCCCTTGGATCGATGACGAAGTCGCTCCTGGACGCCGCCAAGGACAACGAACTGCTGCAGCGGGTGCTGGCTCAACAGGGCACTGACGGCGTGTATACGACGATGACGCAGTTCCTCGCCGCAGCCACCACCGCGTACGTCGTCGCGGCAGTACTCAGGTTGCTCAGCGACGAGGAGAAGGGCCTCGGCGAGGTCGTGCTCGCAGGCGCGGTGTCACGGTGGCGATGGCTGTTCACCGCGGTGGCCTCTGCGCTGATCGGCTCGACGGTGCTGATGTTCTTCGCGGGTCTGGGCAACGGGTTGGGCGCGGGTGTCGCGCTCGGCGAACCGCAGACCATCGTTCGGCTGACCCTCGCGGGGCTGGCGTTCGTTCCTGCGATGGCAGTGCTGGCCGGGCTCGCGGCGGTGGGCGTTGCGGTGCAGCGGGGCTGGATCGGTTGGCTTGCAGTCACGTTCGTCGTCATTTCGCTGTACCTCGGAGCGCTGCTGCGCCTGCCCGAATGGCTCGTCGACCTGTCCCCGGTCGGCCAGACCAAGGCGCCAATGGACGATCCGCTACCCGCCCTCGTCGTGATGGTCGTTGCCGCGGCCGCGCTGACCCTTGTCGCGGGCGTGATCTATCGGCGCCGCGACGCGATCTGAAATCTCGAAGGAGGAATCGTGAAGATCACTCTTCAAATGTTGGCGTACACCGTATTCAGCATCGTGTTCTTCGGCATGCTGCTGTTCTGGCCCGCGGGCACGTTCGACTACTGGCAGGCTTGGGTTTTCATCGCCGTGTTCGTCGTCGGCGCCATGGTCCCGACCATTTATCTGGCCGTCGCGTATCCGGATGCGTTCAGACGACGAACGCGT
This sequence comes from uncultured Actinomycetota bacterium, assembly GCA_963721495.1. Classification (GTDB taxonomy): domain Bacteria; phylum Actinomycetota; class Actinomycetes; order Mycobacteriales; family Mycobacteriaceae; genus Mycobacterium. Next base: position 55,360 of record CAVRMG010000041.1, read on the forward strand.
TCCGGTCCGTTCGCAGAGACCCGAACGGTCCAGAAGTTCATCAATGTCGGCATCATGCTGGCGGTCGTCGCCACAGGAGTTGTCAGCGCCGTTGACCACCGGTTCGGTTGGTCGACGGTGCCGACAGCGGTTGTCGTGGTCGGCAACGTGCTGGTCGTGGCTGGACTCGGCCTGGCGGAACTCGTGGTGATTCAGAACAACTATGCGGCAGCGACGATCACCGTCGAGGAGGAGCAGCCGGTCGTGTCCACGGGACTGTACGGCCTTGTGCGCCACCCGATGTACGTCGGAGCGCTGATCATGATGGTCGGCATGCCGCTCGCCCTGGCCTCGTACTGGGCGCTGCTGACGATCATCCCCGGCATGCTGGTCTTCGCCGCCCGAATTTCCGACGAGGAGAAGGCGCTGCGTCAAGACCTCGACGGCTACCAGGAATACACCGAGAAGGTGCAGTATCGACTGGTCCCCGGGGTGTGGTGAGATGAAAACCCTTGTCCAAGCGGCAATTACATCCGCCATTGGTTTCGCCGTATTCGGCCTCCTGGTGTTCCTGCCCGCGGGCACATTCGATTACTGGCAGGGCTGGGCGTTCATCGCGGTGTTCGCCGCGGCGACCCTGATACCCAGCGTGTACCTCGCAGTAAAGAACCCGGAGGCGCTGCGCCGACGCATGCAGGCCGGCCCTGGCGCTGAGACGCGGCCCCTGCAGAAGCTCATCATCGTCATCGCTTTCCTATCGGTGGGCGCCATGATTGTGATCAGCGCGTTGGACTTTCGCTTCGGCTGGTCGACGGTGGCCGCCGCCGTTTCGGTGGTAGGCCTCGTGCTCGTCGCGGCCGGCCTCACCATCGCGATGCTGGTGACGATTCAGAACGGCTATGCCGCAGCCAATGTGAAGATCGAGCCGGGCCAGCAGCTGTCGTCGACGGGCTGGTACGGGTTCGTCCGGCACCCGATGTACTTCGGCAACGTCATCCTGATGATCGGCGCCCCACTGGCGCTCGGCTCATACTGGGGCCTGTTGATCGTCGTTGTCGGCCTTGCCGTACTCGCTGTTCGGATCAACGACGAAGAAGCACTGCTGAAGCAGGAGCTGGCGGGATACCCCGACTACATGGACAGGGTGCACTACCGGTTGGTGCCCTACGTCTGGTGAGAGCGCGAGTACCGCCACGTCACCACGAACACGATGACGACGGTGAACCGCAGCACCGTATTGGCGATCATCGTGCCGTTTGCACCCGTGAGGCCCATGTAGACGATGTCGAGGATGCCGCTGCTCAGGTGCAGCACCACCAGCGTGGTGACGATCAGCCCCAGCGCCTGCCAATCGGTGAGCCGGGCGGCGCCGAACGACAGCACCGCGAGGGCGAGTTCCGCCGCGCCGACGAGGTAGACCAGCAGGTAGTCCGCCCGCTCCAGCGGTATGCCCACCGCCGACGGGATGGCGGTGGGAAACACCGTCAGCACCACCGCTCCGGCGAGGGTGATCAGCCCGTGCACCACGAACAGAGCTCGCAGAGTTCTCATATCGACCTTCCTGTCATGTCGGCACATCGTCATCCGTCATAGAGATGACGGCGCAGGACAGCGGATCATGACAATAGGAGGTGACGACGTGAGCGGGCAGGCTTTCGAGGAGCACCGTTCGCATCTGCGGGGCGTCGCCTATCGAATGCTGGGCTCGTTGTCCGACGCCGACGACGCCGTGCAGGAGGCATGGCTGCGGATGGACCGTGCCGACGCCGGCGACGTCGGCAATCTGCGCGCCTGGTTGACCACCGTCGTGGCCAGGATCTGCCTGGACATGTTGCGCGCCCGCAGCGCGCGGCCGGAACAACCGCTCGACGAGGCCTTGAACCACGTCTCAGCGGCACACCCCGTCGATCCGGTCGACCCCGAACAGGAAGCGGTGCTTGCCGATTCGATCGGCGTGGCCCTGCTCGTCATCCTGCAGACCCTGTCACCCGCCGAACGCCTCGCCTTCGTGCTGCACGACATGTTCGACCTGCCGTTCTCGGAGATCGCACCGATGGTCGGCCGGTCAGAGAACACCGCCGCGCAGCTCGCCGCGCGGGCCCGGCATCGCGTACGCGGGAAAACGCCAAACACGACAACCGATCTCGTGCGCCAGCGTCGGCTCGTCGAGGCGTTTCTGGCCGCCGCGCGCGACGGCGACTTCGATGGCCTGCTGGCGGTGCTGGACGGCGACGTGGTGTTGCACGTCGACGCGACCGCCGCAGGCTCGCCGACCACGATCCGTGGGGCCGCGGCGGTGGCGACCAACGCGCGGATGTTCGCGGCGAACGCGCGTTTCGCCGAGCCCGCCATCGTCGACGACGCGGTCGGCATCGTCGTCGCGCCCGCCGGACGGTTGGCACTGGTGCTGCGGTTCACCGTTCGCGACGGGCTGATCACCGAGATCACCATCGACGCCGACCCGCGGCGACTGCGCAGGTTCAATTTCGCGGTATTGGGCTGACGTGCGCCCATAATGCGTGTGTGGAACTGCTGACCGGCTTCGGGCTGGCCACCGCGGCGGGACTCAACGCCTACATCCCGCTGCTGGCGCTCGGTCTGCTGTCGCGGTTCACCGACCTCGTCACGCTGCCGGCCGGCTGGTCCTGGCTGGAGAACGGCTGGGTGATGGCGATCGTGGCCGTGCTCCTCGTCGTCGAGATCATCGCCGACAAGATCCCGGCACTGGACAGTGTGAACGACACCGTCCAGACCTTCATCCGGCCGACCGCGGGCGGCATCGTCTTCGGATCGGGCACAGCGGCCCAGACATCTGCGGTCGCCGATCCCGGCGCGTTCGCGCAGTCGGGACAGTGGATCCCGGTGGTGATCGGTGTCGTCACCGCGCTCGTGGTGTCGCTGACGAAGTCGGCGGTCCGGCCCGTCGCCAACGTGGCCACCGCAGGCGTGGCCGCACCGGTGCTCAGCACGCTCGAGGACGGAATCAGCGTGGGCCTGGTCTTCCTGGCGGTCCTGGTCCCGGTTCTGGTGCTCGTTGTGATCGCGGTACTGGTGTGGGGGTTCGTCAAACTGCTGCGTCGACGCCGCGGGAAGGCCGCGGCCCAGACCGGTTAGATCCAGACACCCTTGCCGACCGCGACGACGCCGCCTGCGCTGATCGCGAAGCGTTCGCGGTCCTTGTCGAGGTCGACACCGACCATCTCGCCGGGCCCGACGACGACGTTCTTGTCCAGGATTGCGTGACGCACCACCGCGCCGCGGCCCACCCGCGCGCCGGGCATGATCACGCTGGCCTCCACGATCGCCCCGTCATCGACCACGACGTTGGACGACAGTACCGAATTGCGCACGGACGCGGCCGAAATGATGCTGCCCGCCCCGACCACCGATTCCTGCGCGGAGCCGCCGTTGACGAACTTGGCCGGCGCCAGATTCTCCGACTCGCCGCGGATCGGCCAGCGCTTGTTGTAGAGATTGAACACCGGGTGCACCGACACCAGGTCCATGTGCGCGTCGTAGAACGCATCGAGCGTGCCGACGTCACGCCAGTAGCCGTGATCGCGTTCGGTGGCGCCGGGGACCTCGTTGTCGCTGAAGTCGTACACGGCGGCCATGCCGTCGGTGACGAGACGCGGGATGATGTCGCCACCCATATCGTGGTCGGAGTGGTCCTCGTCGGCGTCCGCGCGGATCGCGTCGATCAACACCTTGGTGGTGAAGACGTAGTTGCCCATCGACACGAACGTCTGCTCGGGGTCGTCCGGAGTACCCGGCGGGTCGGCCGGCTTCTCGATGAACCCTCGGATGCGGCCGGACTCGTCGGCATCGATGCAACCGAACGCGGTCGCCTCGGCGCGCGGGACCCTGATGCCCGCCACCGTGGCACCCGCACCGCTGTCGATGTGGAACTTGACCATCTGCTCTGGGTCCATCCGGTACACGTGGTCGGCGCCGAACACAACGATGTAGTCGGGGTCCTCGTCGTAGATCAGGTTCATCGACTGATAGATGGCATCCGCGGAACCGGTGTACCACCGGGGGCCAAGCCGCTGCTGCGCCGGAACCGGGGTGATGTACTCCCCGGCAAGGCCGGATAGCCGCCAGTTCTGCGAGATGTGGCGATCCAGCGAATGCGACTTGTACTGAGTCAGCACGCAGATTCGCAGATATCTGGCGTTCACGAGATTGGACAGAACGAAGTCGATCAGCCGGTACGCGCCGCCGAAGGGAACCGCGGGTTTGGCTCGGTCTGCCGTCAGTGGATAAAGCCTCTTGCCCTCGCCTCCCGCCATGACAATGCCCAGCACGTGTGGCAACTCCCTCATGATCCAAACCTAACCGCACTCAAGGGCCGCGGCTAGGCATTCGCACCATCGGTCAAGGTGTTTGGCGCATCGGGCGTTCGCCCGATTGTCGCTCCAACAAAACCCATGAGGGCACCACGACTCTGCTTTTTGGATACCGTCGACACCATGAGGGTGGCGATGATGACTCGCGAGTATCCACCCGAGGTCTACGGCGGCGCGGGCGTCCACGTCACCGAGCTCGTCGCGCAGCTACGACATTTGTGCGAAGTCGACGTGCACTGCATGGGCGCACCTCGTGACGGTGCGATCGTGGCACAGCCCGATCGCACGTTGCTCGGCGCCAATCCGGCGTTGTCGACGCTGTCGGCGGACCTCACCATGGTCAACGCGGCGGGCCAGGCCACCGTGGTGCATTCGCACACGTGGTACGCCGGGCTGGCCGGCCACCTCGCGGGTCTCCTGTACGGCATCCCACATGTGCTGACCGCACATTCGCTCGAGCCGATGCGACCGTGGAAGGCTGAACAGCTCGGCGGCGGCTACCGGGTGTCGTCATGGGTGGAGAAGACCGCGGTGGAGGCGGCCGACGCCGTCATCGCGGTCAGTTCGGGCATGCGCGAGGACGTGCTGCGGACCTATCCGTCGTTGGACCCGAACCGGGTGCATGTGGTGCGCAACGGGATAGACACCGATGTCTGGTATCCGGCACCCCCGGAGCCGGGCGAGTCGGTCCTCGCCGAACTGGGCGTCGACACGACGCGGCCGATCGTCGCGTTCGTCGGGAGGATCACCCGCCAGAAAGGCGTCCCGCATCTGATCGCGGCCGCGCACCGGTTCGCACCGGACATCCAGCTGGTGTTGTGCGCCGGTGCGCCCGACACCCCCGAGATCGCAGCGGAAGTGACGGAGGCCGTCCAGGAACTCGCCCGCGCCCGCACCGGCGTGTTCTGGGTGCGCGAAATGCTGCCAATCAGCAAGATTCGCGAAATACTCTCAGCTGCAACAGTTTTCGTATGCCCGTCGGTATACGAGCCGTTGGGCATCGTCAACTTGGAGGCGATGGCGTGCGCGACGGCGGTGGTGGCCTCCGATGTCGGCGGCATTCCCGAGGTGGTGGCCGAGGGTGACACCGGCGTGTTGGTGCACTACGACGCGGGCGACCGGTCGGCGTTTGAGTCGCGGTTGGCCGATGCGGTCAATTCAGTGGTCGCCGACCCGGAGAAGGCCCGGCAATACGGTCACGCCGGGCGTCAGCGCTGTATCGACGAGTTCTCCTGGGCGCACATCGCAGAGCAGACCCTGGAGATCTATCGGAAGGTCTCTTCCCACGTGTCAACCCCCGCGGGCGGGGGCCGCACTAGCTGGTGACGCCCTTGAGTTCGTCGCCGAGCGCGGCCGCCTCGTCGGGGGTGAGTTCGACGACCAGTCGTCCGCCACCCTCCAGTGGTACCCGCATCACGATGCCGCGCCCCTCCTTGGTTGCTTCCAGGGGACCGTCGCCGGTCCGGGGCTTCATCGCCGCCATCGAGTGCTCCCTCCACATGAGCCAGCCCGCACGGTGGGCCTAACGAATCCCCTCCATTGTTCCCTATCCGCGGCGTCGGGTGTGCAAAGACCCGGCTATGACCGCCGTGGCGGCGCGTCGTCGGGTCACTGAAACGTCGCAGGCACCCAGCAGTCTGTGGTGTGGTCGTCGACCATTCCGGTCGCCTGCATCAATGCGTAGGCGGTCGTCGGCCCGACGAACCGGAAGCCCCGCCGCTTCAGTTCCTTGGCCATCGCGGTCGACTCCGCGGTGACCGCAGGCACGTGTGTGATGTCGGCGGGACGTGGCCGTGGCGGCGGGGCGAACGACCACAGCAACTCGCCGAGGTCGACATCCAGATCGACGACCGCGCGGGCGTTGGCGATGGTGGCCTCGATCTTCGCGCGGTTGCGCACGATGCCGGTGTCGGCCAGCAGCCTCGAGATGTCGCTATCGCGGTAACGGGCGATGCGCTCGACGTCGAACCGGTGGAACACGCGTCGAAAGTTCTCTCGCTTGCGCAGGATGATCAGCCACGACAGCCCGCTCTGGAACGCCTCCAGGGTCACCCGCTCGAACAATGCCCTGGAGTCGCGCAAAGGCCGGCCCCACTCGGTGTCGTGGTAGTCCCGGTAGAGAACGAAATCGTCTGCCGACAAACGTGATTCGTCGATCCAAGCGCAGCGGACACGTTCGTCGGGCGCATCCGTCGCCGCCCTGCTCTTCGCGCCCGCGGTCACGCTTCGTCGTCACCCTCCGACGACGGCAGCGCGTGTGCGCCACCTTCGATGCGGTACTCGGCCTCATCGTCGTCATCGAGCCCGTGCGCCGCACGCACCGCGGCCAGTTGCCCGCGCACCAGATCGAGCTCCTGGCCCAACCTGTCGAGCACCCAGTCCACTTCGCTGGTCTTGTAGCCGCGCAGTGTCTGGCTGAATTTGACCGCGTCCACGTCGGCGCCCGTGACGCCGGAGGCGGGCAAAACGGTGGCCGTCGTGTCGCGTGGCAATGGCGGCAGCTGCTCACCGCGGCCGAAAAGCACGCTGCCGAGTGTGAACAGCACGATGGCGATCAACACCAGCACGACCAGATACAGGAGAAGCAGGGTCACGCCCTCGATACTGCCCGATCCCCCGGACAAGCACCGACACTCGGCGCGCCGACGTGCCGCGGTGCGCTCCTACGAGCGAGGCCGCAGGGTGTTCATCGGCGGACGGTCGACCAGCGACACCTCCGACGTGCGGGGCGTGAAGTCATCGCCGTCGGCGAAGAACTGTGTCAGGCCCACGCCGGAATCCGGCACGCCGCACCGTGCGAACAGGGTGGCGATGACCTGGCGGCTCATCGCGGCGAGTTCGGTCAACGGCCGGTTGCGGTGTTCCCGCACGCCCAGATTGACCTGCGCGATCGCGCTCAGGCCGAGGCGGTCGTAGGTGTCGACGAGCAGGCCGATCTCCACGCCGTAACCGGGCGCGAACGGCACCGATGTCAGCAGCTCGCGGGTGCCCGCATATTCGCCGCCGAGGGGCTGCAGCAGGCAGGTCAGTTCGGGACGCAGTGCGGCGAGAAGTGGACGGGCCACCAGCTCGGTGACGCGGCCACCGCCGTTGGCGTCCTCGCTGCCGCTGACCTTCAGCGGCCGCCGGTAGAAGCCCTTGACCAGGTGGACGCCATCGGCGGTGAGCAGCGGACCCACCAGCTTGGGCACGAACATGGGGTCCGGGTCGATCAGGTCGGAGTCCACGAAGACGATGATGTCGCCGGTGGCCGCGGCCAGCGATCGCCACAGGACCTCGCCCTTACCCGGGTTCGGCGTGACCTCGGGCAGCGCGACCTCGCGGCTGATCACCCGCGCGCCCGCGGCCACTGCGCGGATCTCGGTGTCGTCGGTCGAGCCGGAGTCCAGCACGATCAGCTCGTCGACCAGCCCGCCGAGCAGGGGCGTGATGGTCTCGACGACGCTTGCGACCGTCTCCTCCTCGTTGAGGGCGGGCAACACCACCGAGATGGTGCGCCCGGCCTTGGCGGCCTCGAGCTCAGCGATGGTCCACATGGGCCGGCTCCAGCTGTTCTCGGCCAGCCAGGGGTGTTTCGCGATCTCCGCGGCGGCCAGCTCCGGTACTAATGTCATGCCAGTCCCCTCACTGTGCGCGTCGGTGGACGCACGCCCTGTATCGACGCGACCATCTCCAGCACGCGTCGAGTGGGTCCCACCTCATGCACCCGGAACATCGCGGCACCCGCCGCAGCGGCCAGGGCGGTCGCTGCGAAAGTGCCCTCGAGGCGTTCGGTCAGACCCACACCCAGAGTCTCCCCGACGAAATCTTTGTTGCTCAGGGCCATGAGGACCGGCCATCCAGTTTTTACAAGGTCTTCTACGTGCCGCAACAAACTAAGACCGTGATAAGTGTTCTTGCCGAAATCGTGGGTCGGATCGATCAACACCGCGTTTCGCGCGACCCCGAGCGACACCGCGCGTTCGGCCGCCGCGGTCACCTCGGCGATCACGTCGTCGACAACCCCTCGCTCCGAGGTGCCGTAATTGACCCGGAACGGGCGGGTGCGCGGCACCGCGCCGCCGGTATGCGAGCACACCAGCCCGACGCCGAACTCCGCAGCGACCTCCGGCAGCCCCGGGTCGTGACCACCCCAGGTGTCGTTGATCAGGTCCGCGCCCGCCGCGCAGGCCTGTTTGGCCACCGCCGCGCGCCAGGTGTCGACGCTGATCAGCTGGTCAGGATAGGTATCGCGGAGCCATTCGATGAACGGCACGACCCGGGCGATCTCCTCGTCGACGTCGACCGTGCTGCCGGGCCCAGCCTTGACGCCTCCCACGTCGACGACGTCGGCGCCGTCTTCGATCACCCGATGGGCGGCAGTCTTGGCGGCCTCATCGGTGAAGGTGGCACCGCGATCGTAGAACGAGTCCGGTGTGCGGTTGACGATCGCCATGATGAGCGCGCGATCGCCGGCCACCGGACGGCCCAGGAAGGTCGACTGCACGCCCTCCAGGCTACGGGCCTGCGATTTCGGCGCGCTTACACACGCTGAGCCTCGGTTTTCCGCGCCGAAATCGCTACTTCGGCTTCTTTCCGTCGGCCACTTCGCCCGGGTACTCGTCGTAGAACTCGACATACCCCTCGTCGCGACCCGACAGCACGTAGATCGGGTCCTCGATCTTGTCAGCCTCGTCATCGCCTTCGCCCGAGGTGCCGCCGTAGCCCTCTTTGCGCAGGTCGCCCTTCTGGCTCTTGAACGTCGACGTGTGGGCGAGCTCCGTCACCACACGGACGAACAGGGGCACCGCGTAGCCGGGCAATTTGTCGTAGACCGCCTTGGCGAGTGCCTTGCCGTCGAACTTCTCGCCTTCCTTCAGCTGAATCGCCGCCATGCCGGCGCGGCCGCCTGCGCCCTCGACCTCGACGCCGAACACGGTGGCCTCTTCGACCTGCGGGTCGGTGGACACCGCGGCCTCGACCTCAGTGGTCGCCACGTTCTCGCCCTTCCAGCGGAACGTGTCGCCGAGCCGGTCGGTGAACGCCGCGTGTCCGAAGCCCTGCGAACGCATCAGATCGCCGGTGTTGAACCAGACATCGCCTTCCTTGAACGCATCACGAACGAGCTTCTTCTCGCTGGCCTTCTTGTCCGTGTAGCCGTCGAACGGCTGGAAGTTGCTGACCTTCGACAGCAGCAGGCCGGGCTCTCCGGTCTTGACCTTGCGAACGCGGCCGTTGTCGTCGCGCACCGGGTCTCCGGATTCCGCGTCGTACTCGACGAACGCCACCGGTGTCGGGCAGATCCCCGTCGACTTGTCGATGTTGAGGATGTTGACGAACGCGGTGTTGCCCTCGCTGGCGCCGTAGAACTCGCACACCCGATCGATGCCGAACCGCTCGGTGAAGTCGTCCCAGATGGCGGGTCGCAGGCCGTTGCCGATGATCACCCGCACCTTGTGCTTGCGGTCGGTGGGTTTGGCCGGCTGGTTGAGCAAGTAGGCGCAGATCTCGCCGATGTAGATGAACGCCGTCGCGCCGTAGCGGATGACGTCGTCCCAGAATTTCGAGGCCGAGAACGACTTGCCCAACGCCAGGGTCGCGCCCGCGTTGATCGTCGACCCGAGCGCGACCGTCAGCGCGTTGTTGTGATAGAGCGGCAGGCAGCAGTACAGCGTGTCGTCGCTGTGCAGGCGCAGGCCCATGCCACCGAAGCCGGCGAGCGCACGCAGCCACCGGTAGTGCGTCATCACGCTGGCCTTGGGCATCCCGGTGGTGCCCGAGGTGAAGACGTAGAACGCCTTGTCCTTGGCCAGCACCGCGGCCGTTGCCGCCGGGTTCGTGGTGGGGGCGGTGGCCGCAAGGCGCTCCAACTCCTCGACCGTCATCAGCCCGTCGGTGTCCGCGCCGCTGTCGGTGATCTCCTCGATCAGATCCGTTTCGGCGACGATCGCCTTGGCATCGAGCAGTCCGACGCTGTGGGCGAGGACATCGCCGCGTTGGTGGTAGTTGAGCATCCCCACGATCGCGCCGCACTTGACCACGGCCAGCATGAGCAACACCGCGTGCGGCGAGTTGCGCAACATGACACCGACGACGTCGCCGTGCCCGACCCCACGCGCGGCCAGCACCGCGGCGTAGCGGTTGGCGCCCTCGTTGGCCTGCCGATAGCTCAGCTCCTGGTCCTCGAACCGCACGAAGACCCGGTCGGCGTGGCGGGCCGCGCGATCCTGGAACACCTTGCCGATCGACGTCTTCGCGGTGGGGCGCGCCAGGAAGCCGGTCAGGGCGCCGCGCAACATCACCGGCGCGTCCATCAACAGGCCCGGTACGCGGGTGGCGATGTCGAGCAGCCCGACGCTGCTACGGACGCCCGATTTCTGGTCGGTCATGCGGTGAGTCCCCTCCGGTGGTCGTGTGCAGAACACACCCTAATGACTGGTGACCTCCCATGGTGACGGCGATCACCCGCCCGGTGCGCAGGCGGCCAACGCGGCGTCGACGTCGTCGACAACCACCAACCGGTCGAGCGCACCCCGGGCGACGTACCCGCTGTCGATCAACCCGTACAGCCAGGCGAGCAGACCGTCGTAGTGCCCGAACGGGTCGAGCATGACCACCGGCTTGTCGTGCATACCCAGGTAACCGGCGGTCCATGCCTCGAAGAACTCCTCGAGCGTGCCGATGCCGCCGGGCAGCGCGATGAACGCGTCGGCGCGGTCCTCCATCACCTGCTTGCGTTCCCGCATCGTGTCGGTGACGACGAGCTCGTCGGCATCGACATCGGCGACCTCGCGGTGCAGGAGCGCCTTCGGGATCACACCGACGGTGTGGCCGCCGCGCTGTCTGGCTGCCGCGGCCAGCGCGCCCATCGCCGACACGTTCCCGCCCCCGGACACCAGCGTCCAGCCGCGGTCGGCGATCGCTGCCCCGACGCGTTCGGCTAGCGCCAGGAGATCGGGATGCGTCGGCCCCGACGCGCAGTAGACACACACCGCCCATTCGCGGTCGGGTTTGCCGGACTTTTTTCGGGACACGAGCAAAACATAGCCATAGACTCCGGCCGTGCCAGTTGAGTGGGTCACCGTGCCGCTTGAACCGGCACTGGAACTGGTCGAAGCCGCGACGCGGGAGCGCGCCGGGGCCGTGCTGATCGGCCCCGCGGGGGTCGGCAAGACCACGCTGGCGCGCGCCGCCGCAGAACGACTCGCGGCGGGGTTCAGCCGGGTGGACTGGGTCATCGCGACGGCACCGGCCGTTGCGATCCCGTTCGCCGCATTCCGCCACCTGATCGACGTACCCGAAACCGGTAAGACCGCCGAGGTGTTGCGCAGTGCACGCGAGGCACTCGGCGACGGACGGCTGCTGGTCATCGACGACGCGCATCTGCTGGACAGGTTGTCGGCGGCACTGGTCTACCAGTTGGCGGTCAGCGGCACCGCCTCGCTGATCGTGACGGTCGCACCGAACGGGCCTGGGCTAGAGGAGATCTCGGCGCTCTGGGACGACGGCCTGCTGGACCGGATCGACCTTCAGCCCCCCGGCCACGACGACCGCCGGCTGGCCACCCTGGTCGAACAGTTCGTCGCGGCGCTGCCTTCCACCGCACACCGGGTGCTGGAGTACCTCGCCGTGGACGACCCACTTCCGCTCTCCGAGCTCGTCGCCCTCGTCGGGGATGACGCCGTCGCCGAGGCGGAATCCGCAGGCGCAATAGTCCTCGACGGCGACCGGGTCCGCCCGGCACATCCGCTGTTCGTCGACGCGGTCGGCGACGCTCTGGGCGGACCGCACTTGCGGCGGTTGCGTACGGAGTTGGTCGACCGACTCGCCGCCGCGCCTGCCGTCGGCGTCGTCGACGGGTTACGACTCGCGGTGCTGGCTCTCGACAGCGACAGCCCCCAGCAAGCCGACGAGGTGGTCGCCGCCGCACTGGAAGCGTTGCGGCTCGGCGACCTGGAATTGTCCGAACGGCTCGGACAGGTCGCCCTGCAACGCGCGCCGGGACTGCAGGCCCGGATCACGCTGGCCTACGCGTTGGCGTGGCAGGGCCGGGGCCGCGACGCCGATTCGGTACTGGCCGAGGTGGATCCGTCCACACTTTCGGAGCCCGAGTTGATGGCGTGGGCGCTGCCGCGAGCCGCGAACCAGTTCTGGATGCTGTCCGAGCCGGAGCGGGCGACGGCATTTCTGCAGGCGACGCGAAACCGGGTGTCATCGCCGACCGCGCAGACAACCCTCGACGCACTTTCGGCGACGTTCGCCATGAACGCGGGTGGGCCCGGTCGTGCACTGCAGATCGCCGAGGAGGTTCTGGCGTCGCCGTCGGCCGACGACACCGCCATCGGGTGGGCGGCCGCGGCCGCGGCGTTGAGTTCCGCTCGGATCGGGCGCTTCGCCGACGTCGACGCGTTGGCCGAACGGGCAATCGCCGCGGGACATCCGGGGCTGCTGCGCTTCACCAGTGGCTTCGGCCAGACGACGGCGCTACTGATGGCCGGAGAGCTGGATCAGGCGTACACGTTGGGGCGCCGGCTCACCGAGTTCGCGCAACTGCAACAGCCCGGCCGCGCGATCGGTGAGGTGTTGGTGGCCGATGTGCTGATCGCGAAAGGCGAACTCGAATCGGCGGTGAGGCTTTTGCGTCGGGCCGCAGCGGCACTGGCACCGACCGGCTACTCGTGGGGCCCGCTGGCATGGATGCTGTTGGCGCAGGCGCACGGCCAGCTGGGTGCCACGGCTGAAGCGGGAAAGGCGTTGTCCCGAGCGGAATCTCGGCACGGGCTGAAGTCTATGCTGTTCGCGCCGGAGCTCGGCCTGGCGCGCGCGTGGACGATGTCGGCGAGGGGCGATACCAACGGCGCGGTCACGGCGGCGCGCGATGCGGCCCGCAGCGCCGAGCGAGGTGGGCAATCGGCGGTCGCGTTGCGGGCCTTGCTCGATGCGGTGCGGCTCGGCGACATTCGGGCGGTCGACGGTATCGCGCGAGTCAGCCGGGACGTGGATTGCCTTGTCGGCCAGGTGGCGCAGGCGCACGCCCGCGCGCTGGCCGGTCATGACGCGGCCGCGCTGCATGACGTGTCCAAGCGCTTCGCCGCGCTGGGCATGAACCGGGCCGCCGAGGATGCTGCCGCGCAGGCGACCGAAGCCTAGAGGGTGCCCCCGCGAGCACAGTGGGCACATGCGTAACGAGTCCGAGTCGGCACCGTCGTCGGAATCGTGGTATCGGATGTGATAGCGATAGCGCACGTGATACCGCATTTCAGCGGGCATCACGCCCCACCTTCGGGTGCTGACGTGGCAGATGTGACCGCCCGCGTTGCCGACCCCGAATTGGCGCAAAGAATGTAGTCGTCGCGACCCTAAACTTGAGCCATGACGGAGCGGTTGTTTGTGCAGACCGATGGTGTGCTCTCGTACGCCGATATCCACGACGAGGTGGCCAGCGGTCTCTCGCAGTTAATCGGTGCCGGGGCCGCTGGAGCGGCTGACGTACGAACCACTCACGGGACCATCGCCGCCGCCGTCGACGCGGCGCTTTCCGGCGTGCTCGGAACCCGTCAGGACACGATGCAGACCACTGTCACGTCGGGCACCACGATCGGCGAGATTCTGAAGAACGCCGCCCGGTTGTATGAGGAGGGCGACCTGCAGGGTACCGAAAAGCTCAGGGCCGCAGCCGAAGCGATGGCGGGCGGAGCGGGGGCATCGGACGGCGTGGCGGGGTCCGGCGGCGCGCCCGGCGCCGGTCCCGCAGGCGGCACGGGTGCCGCCTCGAGCGGCGGCGAGATGGTGGGGCAGATGGTCGGCCAGGTCGGACAACAGATCGGCCAACTCGGACAGTTGCTGTCAGGGCTCACTCAAGGTCTGCAACAGGCCCCGCAGCAGGTAATGCAGGGAGTCCAGCAGGCCGGTGAAGCCGCACAGTCAGGGGCGGATGAGCCGGGCAGCGACAAGGCGGGTCAGGACACCAAGGAACCGCAGGCACCCGAGAAATCTCCGCGCACAGGAGATCACGCAGCCCCTGCGGACTCGGACCCTCAGACGGAGCAGCCCACGGGGGCCGCACCCGGTCAATCACTCACCGCGGGACCGGCACCCGACGTCGCACCACGCCCCGCGCCGACGCGCCCTGCGGTCGACGAGTCAGCGCTATAGCCTGCGACCGAGATCGTCGCCGGTGTGGCGCGGCTGGTCCGGCGGTGTGACAGGGGCCGGGCCCGCACCGGGCCTGACCTCCTCGGGTCCGGAAGCCAAGGTGCGGTCATCGCCCCGCAACAGTGGTTCGCGTTCTTCGCGCCTCGGCTCGTCCGGCTCATCGGGTCGGTCCTCGCGCGGCTCGCCGGGCGCACCCTCGTCATGCGTCGGCGGTTGACCGATGGGACCCGCGGGGCTCGGCGCCATGCCCGCGCCGCCACCGGTCCCCTGTCCGGCCGAGGACTGACCGCCGCCCCCTGATCCCTGGGATCCCTGCATGGCGCTTTGCATCAGCGACCCGAACATGCCGGAGCCTTGGCCGGCCGCCTGCGCGGGTGCACCCGCCATCTGTCCCAGCTGCCCTGCTTGCTCGCCGAGCTTGCCGAGCATGCCGACCACCTGCCCGACCGACTGCGAGCCGGCGTCGTCGGAGTTCGCGTATGCCGCCTGTGCGACGCCCACCTTGCCGGAGAACATGTTCTCCTTCGCGGCGAGCGTGGCCACGTTCGCGGCCAACGGGGCGGCCAGCGTGGGAAGCACAGCGGAGATCGTCGCGCTCATCGCGTCCTGACCGGCGGGAAGCATTGGTATCTCGGGCAATTCGACCGAGGCCGCGTTCCAGCTGATCCCCTCGGGTTTCTTCAGCGGACTACTACTCATCGCACATCTCCCCTGCTGTCACCAGTCATCGTCGTCGTCATCGTCGAAGTCGTGGTCAAGCGGGGCGGGCACGGCCAACCCGGACACAGTGCCGCCGCTCTCGCCGCGGGCACCTCCCATCATCGGACCCATTCCGCCCATTCCGCCGCCCGCAGCCATCGGCGCGACGCCGCCGACCGCGGTACTGCCTGCGAGCGCACCCTCGGCCGGCGCAGTGGAGACGGGCTTACTCCCGACCAGATTCGCCATCAACGGCGTCTGCGACGGAACACCTCCGGAGCCCGGTAGCGACGCCGCCCGCACCATGCCGGAACCGCCGCCTGCGCCACCGCCGCCCGCCAAGGGGTGATTGGAGAACGACGAGAACGGCAGGCCCGCCGCCCCCATCGAGTCCGACTTGCCGCCTTGACCGAACATCGAGGTCAGCTGCTGCAACGGCTGCGAGAGCTGCTGCAGCGGCTGCATCATCTGTTGGGGGATCTGCATAATCATCTGCGGGAGCTGGCCGGCCATGGACCCCAACTGGCTGAGCATCTGCATCGCCTGGTCGGACCCCTGACTGGCTTGCTTCCCGGCTTCCTGCCCGGCGTCTTCGGCTTGTTTCGTGCCGGTCATCGGCGCGCCCGGCAGCGGAATACTCGGTGGCACTCCGAGCGTGTTCGCGAGCTCGGTGGTGTTGACGGTCACGTTGGCCATGTTCTGCGACAGGCCCATCTTGACCCGGCTCTGGACCAGCTCCTGGGCGTTGCTGAAAGGCATCGCCGCGATCGCCTCGCACTCGTGCTGCGTCTCCTGCGCGATCGTGTTGGCCAGCATCTTCGTCTTCACGACCGTGGCCTCCATGGCGCGCAGCTTGGCCGCGATCGCGGCGGCGTGCACGGCATTGGCCTCGTGGCCGCCGATGATGGTGCTCGCCTCCCCGGCTGCAGCCAACGATCCGGCGCCCTCCCAGTCGTCGGTGAGGTTCATCAGCTGGCTCTGCTGCTGCGGCACCACCGTCCCGGTGATCTTCGCCGCCAGCTGCTCATACGTGGCCGCCGCGGCGGCCAGCGCCTCCTCGTCGACGTTCGGCCAACCGGGACCGGTCACCGTCTGCGAGCCGTAAGGGCTGCTGTCGGGCTCTATCGCCATAAGGTCTGAATTTACCGTGCCGCCGGTGGCCGCCGGTCCGCAAAATCGCCATGCGAGATCGCGGGTCAACGCCGACTCGCGCTGTCCGACACTGGGGTCAACCGGTTAAATAGCTCCCCAGCATGTCCGTCGCGGCGGTGATAGCGGCGGTGTCGACGCGCTCGTCGGAACGATGCGCCAGGTTCGGGTCGCCGGGTCCGTAGTTGACCGCCGGGATGCCCAGCGCCGCGAACCGCGCGACGTCGGTCCACCCGTACTTCGCCCGCACCTGTCCCCCGGCGGCATCCACCAAAGCGGCCGCGGCGGGCGCCGTGAGACCCGGCAGCGCACCATTGGCCGAGTCGGTCATTTGGACGTCGACATCGAGCCCGTCGAACAACTCGTGCACATGCTGTACCGCTTCGTCGACGCTGCGGTCGGGTGCGAAGCGGAAGTTCACGGTCAGTGACGCGGCGTCGGGAATCACATTGCCCGCCACACCGCCGTCGATGCGTACGGCCGATAATCCCTCGCGGTACACACAACCGTCGATGTCTACGCTGCGGGCCTGATATGACGACAGCCGATCCAACACGGCACCAAGTTTGTGGATTGCGTTGTCGCCCAGCCAGGATCGCGCCGAGTGCGCGCGAGTACCGGCCGCGCTCACCACGACGCGCAACGTGCCCTGGCAGCCGGCCTCGATATAGCCCCCGGACGGTTCGCCCAGTATGGCGACGTCGGCCTGCAGCCAGTCGGGCAGTTCGCGTTCGATGCGGCCCAGGCCGTTCGCGGTGGCCTCGATCTCCTCGCAGTCGTACATCACCAGCGTGATGTCGTGGCGTGGGTCGGCGACCGTCGCGGCCAGGTGCAGAAAGACCGCGTCGCCCGATTTCATGTCCGACGTGCCGCAGCCGTGCAGTTGACCGTCGGCCATCCGGCTAGGCAGGTTGTCGGCGGCCGGAACCGTGTCGACATGGCCGGCGAGTAGCACCCGCGAAGGGCGTCCCAGGTTGGTGCGGGCCAGCACGGCGTCGGCATTGCGCACGATCTCGAACCCGGTGGTCTGTTCGCGCAGGGCGGCTTCGATCTCGTCGGCGATGCGTCCCTCGTGGCGTGACTCGCTGGGAATGTCCACCAGCGCCGCGGTCAGCGCGATCGGGTCGCCGTGCAGATCAAGGGCCACACTGCTGAGGCTAGTCGGTCGCCCATCATGGGTGAGCAGACGTAAAAACGCCGATTTATCGGGCGAGTCGGGGCACTTTTATGTCTATTGCTCGCCGGGAGGTGCGCCCCCGGCTCGCCGGGAGAAAGTAGCCTCTACCAACGTGACTTCTGCTGCAGGCATCGGGCTGGCGACCATAGCCGCCGACGGATCCGTCCTCGACACGTGGTTTCCGGCGCCGGAATTGGGTCCCGACGGCCCGTCGGGCACCACGCGCCTGTCGGTGGCCGAGGTACCCGAGGAACTGGGTGTGCTGACCGGCCGCGACGAGGACCGCGACGTCGAGACCGTGGCGGTCCGCACGGTCATCTCGTCGCTGGACGACAAGGCGACCGATGCCTATGACGCGTACCTGAGGCTGCACCTGTTGTCGCATCGGCTGGTGGTACCGCACGGCCTGAACGCCGACGGCTTCTTCGGCCTGCTGACCAACGTGGTGTGGACGAACCACGGGCCGTGCGCGGTCGAAGGCTTCGAGCATGTGCGGGCTCGCCTGCGGCGGCGCGGACCGGTGATCGTGTTCGGCGTCGACAAGTTCCCGCGCATGGTCGACTACGTCCTGCCGTCGGGAGTGCGCGTCGCCGACGCCGACCGGGTGCGCCTCGGCGCACACCTGGCCGCGGGTACGACGGTCATGCACGAGGGCTTCGTCAACTTCAACGCCGGAACCCTCGGCAACTCGATGGTGGAGGGCCGTATTTCGGCGGGCGTGGTCGTCGACGACGGGTCCGACGTCGGCGGCGGCGCATCGATTATGGGGACGCTGTCCGGCGGTGGCACCCAGGTCATCTCGGTGGGCAAGCGCTGCCTGCTGGGCGCCAACGCCGGGCTGGGCATCTCCCTCGGCGACGACTGCGTCGTCGAGGCCGGTCTCTACGTCACCGCGGGCACCAAGGTGCAGACCGCGGACGGTCAGACCATCAAGGCGCGCGAGCTGTCAGGCGCGAACAATCTTCTGTTCCGGCGTAATTCGGTGACAGGCGCGGTCGAGGTCGTCAAGCGCGACGGCAGCGGCATCACGCTCAACGAGGCTCTGCACGCCAACTAGTCGGCGGGTAGTCGGTCGGCCCATTCTGCAAGACCCGCCGCGGCCGTGACGTGGTCGAGCGCCAGCGTGACGGCACCGCGCAGCGGCCCCTCTTCGCCGTGCACCCCGTCGCGCACGGGCGGTGCCGACTGTTTACGAAAGGACATCAGAGCGTTGCGATATGCCTCATCGAACGCAGCAGGTGCGGCCGCTCTCAACGGTGCGGCGACCCCTCCCAACGTGACGACCTCAGGGTCATGCAGGTTCACCAGGCCGCCGATGCCCCGGCCCAGCGACGCCGCGACGGCTTCAAAGGCCCTGCGCGTGAGCGTATCTCGGTGTGGCTGACTGATCAGGTCGTGTACATAGCCGACGGCGTCGGCGGGCGGTGGATCCTCTCGCAGTCTGGCCAACGCCCGTCCATCGACGGTCAGATCCCAGCACCCCCGTGCACCGCACGGACACACCAGAGCCGGGTCGGCGAAGGGCATGTGTCCGTATTCGCCTGCCGCACCGTGCGCGCCGGAGATCGGCTCGCCGTTGACCACCAGGGTGCCGCCGATACCCTGCGCGACGATCAGGTGCAGCGCCGTCGTCGCCGCGCGGGCGGCACCGGTGCGCGCCTCGGCCAGCCCCGCCAGCGTGGCGTCGTTGCCGAGTAACAGGCGAACGCCCGCACGCGTCGGGATCTTCGCCGTCAGCGCAGATAGGTCGACGTCATGCCAACCACGAGAAGTGAACTGGACCAGTCTGGCGCCGCTGATGGTGCCCGCAACCGAAACCGCAAGTGCCCTAACCCGTTTGGGTTTCTTCCGCAGCGCGGTGCCGATCTCATTCGCCAGTTGCTCCAGGACGACGTCCGGGTCCTTGCTCGCGTACTGTGCCTGCGCCACGACCTGAGGATCACCGTCGATGCCTGCCACCGCGAGTCGCCAGTCCGCGGCCCGCAGTTCAGCCACCAGCACCAACGGTCCGTCGGCGTGCGGCCCCAGCACCGTGGTCGGCCTGCCCCGGCCCTGCGCCGGCGCTGGTGTCTCGTCGAGAAGCCGGGCGCGGCGCGCCCGCGCAACCAACTCGGTGGCCCCGCCGCTGCCGATGCCGAGCTTTTGCGCCGCGGCGGCGCGGGTGATGCCCGGCTCGGCCCGCATCACGCCAATTAGTTGAGCCGCGCCCAACCAGCGGATATGTGCGGCCTGCCGCGAGTCCTGTGCCATCGCGAGTAGTATTCCATTTGAATATACTCAAATCACGAGTATATTCGTGCCGGTGACATTGACGGCCGATCGCGTTACCCCACAGGGCCTTCGAAAAAGCCTGCCGGGCCTGTGGTCTCTCGGCTTGGCGTCCTGCCTGGCGGTGACGACCGAGATGCTGCCAGTGGGACTGCTCCCGGATATCGGCCACACCTTCGCGGTAAGCGACTCCGTGACCGGCCTGTTGGTCAGCCTGTATGCCGTGATGGTGGCCACGCTCGCCGTCCCCCTTACCCTCGCCACCTCGCGCTTCGCCCGCAAGCCTCTGCTGCTTGCGACTCTGCTGGGCTACGCATTGAGCAACGTACTGGTGGCAGCGGCACCGGTGTTCGGCGTCGTCGCGGCCGGACGCACGGTCGGTGGCGTGACACACGCCCTGTTCTTCTCCCTCATCATCGGCTACGTCCCGCGACTGGTGGCACGTGCGGATGTCGGCCGCGCGCTTGCGCTCGTCGGTGGCGGCGCTTCTGCCGGTTTCGTTGTGGGAGTGCCGTTGTCGACGACACTCGGCACGGCGGTGGGCTGGCGCTCGTCATTCGCAGTGCTGGCCGTCATGGCAGTTCTCACGTTCGCGCTCGTTAGCCGACTGCTGCCGGGTGTGGCACACGAACCGACCGCGCACAGGCCCGACCGTCGGGGACGCCGTCAACTCACCGCGGTGTCGATGTCGAACATGTTGACGTTCCTGGGCCAGTTCACGGTGTACACGTTCATCAGCGTGGTGCTGCTGGCAAGCGGTGTCGCACCGGTGTTCGTCGGCCCGATCCTGCTCGTGTGCGGCGCCTGCGGCCTTCTCGGGCTGTGGTATGTCGGACGAGATCTCGACCGGAACCCGAGACGAACCGCCCTGCTCATCCTGGCGACGCTCATCGGCGCGCTGGTCGTACTCGGTTGGGCGGGATCGACTCTGGTGGCTGTGGTTCTCGCCGCGGCGGTGTGGAATGCCGCGTTCGGGGGTGTCCCGTCGATCTACCAGGCGTGCGCGGTGCGCACCCACGCGGTGACACCCGAAATGGCCGGGGCGTGGACGAACGCGACCGCGAACGTCGGCATAGCCGGTGGGGCGGCCATCGGCGCCGGTCTGTTGAATACGACGGGACTGTGGTCGTTGCCGTGGGCCGGAGCATGTCTGGCAACCCTCGGCACAGCGGTCGTTGTGCTGTCCCGCAAAGCATTTCCCTCGCGCGCCTAGCGGTCAGCCCGCGGCGTTGGGTTTCAACGGCGGGCAACGGCCCTGGCTGTCGACCGCCAACTCGAAGTGCCACAACTCGTTGGCGTAGATCTGGCACAGACCGAACTGTGAACCGTTGGCAATGAGCCACCTGTCGGCCTCGACGGGAGCGATGTCCACGGCCTTGCCCTCCACGTGTTTGGACACGTCGGGCGACGCGACGAACTGTGCCGCCGCCTCGATGCCGCCGTAGTCGCCCACGGCGTCATCGAGAAGCCGCTGCTGAAATCCCCTCGAGCGCCAACCCGAGGTGATCTGGATATCGATGCCCTCGGTGGCCGCCTTTCGGGCGGCATCCTGAATCGCCGTGAGCAACGGCGGATCCAGCCAGCCCACGATCGGGTTGGACCGCTCGGACGGTGGAACCGTCTTGCCGTCGGGCAGCCACCCGCCGGTCGTGTCCACGGCGCCCGGGCCGATGTTAAGGGGCGTCGGGTCGGCCGCGATGGCCGGTAGCGGTTCTGGTTGCGGCGAACCACATGCGACAAGCGACAGCACGAGGGCCGGCGCCAGCGTCCGCAGTGCGGTCAGTCGGCTGCGGCGAGGATGCAGAATTCGTTGCCCTCCGGATCGGCCAGGACGATCCAGCTCTCGTCGCCGCGTTGCCCGATGTCGACGTGGCGTGCACCCAGGCCGATCACGCGGTCCACCTCGGCCTGCTGATCGTCGGGGCGAAAGTCTAGGTGGATGCGGTTCTTGACGACCTTCTCGTCGGGAACCGCGAGGAATATCCAGTTGGGCCCCGCGCCGGGCGGCGCGTGCAACACGACGTCACCATCGTCGTCGACGTCCTGCCGCCAGCCCAACACCGTCGACCACCAGCCCCCCAGCGAGGTCGCATCGTGCGCATCGATGCAGATCTCGTCGAACGTCAGTGCCATTTCTCGACTCCCGCTCGCTCCGGTCCTCGCTCGTTCCTCGCTGCGATCCTCACTCGCGTTCGTCTTCGGGTGCTCAATTCTCGACTCCCGCTCGCTCCGGTCCTCGCTCGTTCCTCGCTGCGATCCTCACTCGCGTTCGTCTTCGGGTGTTCAATTCTCGACTCCCGCTCGCTCCGGTCCTCGCTCGTTCCTCGCTGCGATCCTCACTCGCGTTCGTCTTCGGGTGTTCAATTCTCGACTCCCGCTCGCTCCGGTCCTCGCTCGTTCCTCGCTGCGATCCTCACTCGCGTTCGTCTTCGGCGCACTGTGCCAACTCCTTTTTGAGGACTTTGCCCATCGCGTTGCGCGGCAGGCTGTCCACCAGCCGCACCTCCCGCGGTCGCTTGTGCACCGAAAGCTCCTTGGCGACGAATTCGATCAGCGCATCCGGATCGACGTCGCCGACGACGAAGGCCACGATGCGCTGTCCCAGGTCATCGTCCGGGAGGCCGACGACCGCCACCTCATCGACGCCGGGGTGGCCCAGCAGCGCCGTTTCGATCTCGCCGGCACCGACCCGGAAGCCGCCCGTCTTGATCAGGTCGACGGACTCGCGACCGACGATGCGGTGCATGCCGTCGGCGCCGATGACCGCGACATCCCCGGTGCGGTACCACCCGTCGGTGTCGACCGCCTCTGCGGTGGCATCCGGGCGGTTGAGGTAGCCGTCGAACAGCGTCGACCCCCGGACATGAAGCTGCCCAATGGTTTCACCGTCATGCGGAGCCTCGGCGCCGGCCTCGTCGACCAGTCGGGTCTCGATGCCGTTCACCGGCAGGCCCACCCAGCCGGGACGACGCTCCCCGTCGACGCGCGTGCTGATCGTGATCAGCGACTCAGTGGAGCCGTACCGTTCGATCGGCCGGTGCCCGGTCAGTTCGGCCAGCCTGTCGAACACGGGCACCGGTAGCGGTGCGCTGCCGGACACCAGCAGGCGCGCGGAGGTCAGCGCCGACGCCGCGGAGCCGTCGTCCACGACCCGTGACCACACGGTCGGAACCCCGAAGTACAGCGACCCACCGGCGGCCGCATAGAGCTCGGGTTTCGGTTTTCCCGTGTGCACGAACCGATTTCCGATGCGCAGCGACCCGAGCAGTCCGAGCACCAGACCGTGTACGTGATACAGGGGCAGTCCGTGCACCAGGGTGTCCTCGGGCGTCCACTGCCAGGCCTCGGCAAGCGCGTCGATGTCCGCGGCGACCGCGCGCCTGCTCAGGACCACACCCTTGGGCGGACCGGTGGTTCCGGAGGTGTAGATGATCAGCGCCGTCGCCTCGGCCGACGGCTCGGGGTAGCGGTGCCATGACCGTGCGTGCAACCGCACGGGGACATGAGGGAGCCCGTCGTTGTCTGACGGCTTCTCCCCCAGCCACGCCTGGGCACCGGAGTCGGTGAGGATGTGTCTGCGTTCGGCGGCTCCGACGTCGGCGGGCACCGGGACGACGGGCACACCGGCGATCAGGCAGCCCGTCACCGCCAGCACAGTGGCCGCGGTCGGAGTCGCCAACACCGCGACGCGTTGCGCACCACCCACACGCTCGGCGACGGACGTCGCGGCGCCGACCAGATCGCTACGGCTCAGCACCGCTCCGTCGATGCGCACCGCATCGACGATGTCGGCGCCGGCCGCCACTGTCGCGGGGTTCAATGAGGCCAACAGCACGCCCGTGAGGATACTGGGCGCGTGGACTCGATCCAGACGGTCGCTACGCGGGAGGTCTACCGGAACAGCTGGCTGACGCTGCGCGAAGACGATATCCGGCACCCTGACGGCAGCAGCGGCATCTACTCGGTCATCGACAAGCCGACGTACGCGCTGGTGATCGCACGCGACGGCGACCGATTCCACCTGGTCGAGCAGTACCGCTACCCGTTGGGCCAGCGACGCTGGGAGTTTCCGCAGGGCACGGCGCCGGACCTGGAGCAGCTCGAACCGCTCGAGCTGGCCGCCCGTGAACTGCGCGAGGAGACGGGGCTGCGCGCGGACGCCATGACGCTGCTCGGTCAGCTCGACGTCGCGCCCGGTATGAGCAGCCAGCGCGGCTGGGTGTTCGTGGCGACGGGCATCACCGAAGGCGAGCACGACCGTGAGCACGAGGAACAAGACATGCACAGCGCCTGGTTCAGCCGCGCCGAGGTGGAGCGGATGATGCGCGACGGCGAGATCACCGACGCCCAGTCGATCGCTGCGTTTGCGCTGTTGCTGCTGTCCGAGCGCTAGCCGACGAGCGAAGCAACTGAGATCCCTCTGCTCCTTGTGCCTGATAAACCATGCATAAGGTTGACAATCGACCATTACCGCCCGCAGAATCGTCATTATGCCTGATAAATCAGGCACAAGAGCCGTTGATCTCGACTTTCGCCACCCGATTAACCAATGCCAGCGTCTATGCGTGATAAATCAAGCATAAGGAGAGACATGGCCGATCCACGCAGGACAAAGCCCACACGGCGCTCTCCTATGCCTGAAACAACACGCATAGGAGAGCTCTTTGCCGCCCGTCGCGTTGAAATAGGTCTCACCCAGCAGCTGCTTGCCGACCTGGCCGGCGTCTCGAGATACAGCATTCAGGCACTTGAGTACGGAACCGGTTCCGTCAAACTCGCATCAGTGGTCGAGATTGCCGATGCCCTCGGGCTACGACTGGATATCACGACCGCGCACGGTGGCGCCTCATGACTGCCGCCGTCCACGGACACGACCTCCGCGATGTAAGCGGCGCCGATGTCTATCTCAACGACGAGGTGGTTGCGAGACTCAATCGCTTGCCCGGCGATGAGATTCGTTTTGCCTACGACACCCTGACCCCACTAGCCGGCGAATCTATCCGTGATCGCTCAGTGTCATGGTCACTCCTCGTCAACGGCGAATACCCGCTGACTACATCCGGAGGCGCAGTACCACCTTTCTTCGCGGGCCTGCTCCCCGAAGGAATCCGCCTCGGGGTCGTGACGTCATCGACGAAGACATCTACGGATGACCACTTCACGCTCCTATTGGCTATCGGCGCCGACACGATTGGCAACGTTCGTGTACTACCCTCCGGCGCGGAGCCACCCGACAGCCCACCGATGTTTGCACCGGAGCGCGATACCGACTTTCGAGCGGTCTTTCAACGCCTTACCGGCTCAGTTGAGGCCGATCCCGTGGGGTTGTCTGGCGTCCAACCCAAAGTCAGCGCAGCGATGTGGTCGACCCCAGCGAACACGACATTGGGACCTGCAATTCTCAAACTCAATCCGCCGACGGGACATCAACGTCTGGTGGAGAACGAACACTTCTTCATGCGCATGGCTAGAGATTGCGGACTTCGAACCGCAAGGACGCGACTGCTCAAGGACACAAATGGGCGTAGCGCTCTGCTAGTGGACCGCTTCGATCGAAAGGACAACGTCCGTATCGCGCAGGAAGATGCATGCCAAGTCAGCAGCCTCTATCCGGCCTCGAAGTACCGAATCAAAACCGAGACCGCGATCACGACACTTGCCGACGCGTGCGCCCGCGGGGGCGGATCACGCGCAGCAGCGACGCTCGAGCTACTGCGAATCGTGGTGTTCTCATGGCTGATCGGAAACGGCGACTTGCATGGCAAGAACTTGTCCGTATTCGCTCCGGAAGGCTTTTGGCAGCCAACGCCTGCCTACGACCTACTGACTACACAGCCATACACGGGATGGAAGGACCCCATGGCACTCGACTTCTACGGAAGGGCGAACCGATTGAATCGCGACTTCTTCATCGAAGCTGCCACCCGCTTAGGTCTCCGCGAGCGAGCGACAGCCACGCTGATCGACACAATCGTCGACAGGGCTCAGCCGTGGTCTGAGCGCTGTACCGAAATCGGGTTCTCCCCGCGGCAAACCGAATCGTTGAGCAACATGTTGCGGTCGCGCATCGCAACGCTGAAGTGAGTACAGGG
Organism: uncultured Actinomycetota bacterium; assembly: GCA_963721495.1. Lineage (GTDB taxonomy): Bacteria > Actinomycetota > Actinomycetes > Mycobacteriales > Mycobacteriaceae > Mycobacterium. Next base: position 81,207 of record CAVRMG010000041.1, read on the forward strand.
CTTCCTTGTTGTTTCCCAACGCCGGCGATGAATTCTTCCGACTCTCCTGGTCTCTACAGACATGAAGGTCACAAAGCAACGCAACCTCGCGGAATACGACATGCCACCGATCGCCTGGGAGCCTGTGCGCGACATGCTTGCCACCGACATCACCCAGGCTCCCGGCAGCGGCGGCCCGAACCGGCATACCTCCTGGCTGACGACCATCAACTCCGACGGCATGCCACACGTGACGCCGGTCGGCTTCATCCAGCTCGACGGCGTCCGATACTTCACTTCTGGCCCGGGGACTCGTAAGTCGCGCAACATCGCCGCCGATCCGCGGTGCGTGGTCAGCGTCGCGGTAGAGCCGTTCGACCTGGTGATCGAGGGCAGCGCCGAGCGCGTCAGCGACGCCGAGGAGCTGAGCATCGTCGCCGATACCTTCAACGAGCAGGGCTGGCCGGCGAAGGTCGACGGTGGCGCATTGACCGCCGAATACAGCGCTCCGTCTGCGGGTCCCCCGCCGTGGCACGTCTACCGCATCAAGCCCGACACCGTGTACGCGTTCGGCACAGCCGAGCCGGGCGGCGCGACGAAGTTCGAGCTCGGTTGATCGGGTTTGAACCGCGTGACGGTCTATTTCGTTGAAGAAAGTAACCGAGAGAACCGACGAGAAGGTGGTGACACGATGACTCCGATATCCGGACTGGCCTACGGAATGATGGCGATGATGCCAATCCTGTTCGGCAGCGCCGGTTACGTCCTCGTGTCGTCCCAGGGCACCGGCGATCGCAAGGGATTTCGGTCTGATGACCGACGAAGCGGCCATCCGTGAACTGATCACCCACCGGGGAACAGCAGTTCACGACGCGATCTTGATTCCGTTCTGACCGAACATGATTCGGACGTCGTGATGTTCGACGTGCCGCCGCTACCGCGGTCCGGGCGGGCTCGCCGAATACCGGAACACCTGGCCGCCGTTCTTCGAGTGGCAGCAGCAGAGCGCGGACTTCGAGGTTCTGCTCGACCGACTAGCGATGCCTGCGTTCGGCCAACGCCCGCAGGAAGAACTTCAGGTTGGCTGGCCGCTCGGCCAGTCGGCGTACGAAATACCCGTACCATTGCGTGCCGAACGGCACGTACACGCGAACGTGGTTGCCTTCGCCGGCCAGCCGACGCTGCTCGGCATCGCGGATTCCGTACAGCATCTGATACTCGAAATCATCTACACCCCTGCCGCTCTCGCGGGCCATGGCCGGCACCGCCGTGATGATCTCGGGATCGTGCGACGCGACCATCGGGTACCCGTCGCCCACCATCAGCACCCGCAGGCACCGCAGGTAGGAGTCGGTGACGTCCTCGCGTTCCCGATAGGCGACCGACGCCGGCTCATCGTAGGCCCCCTTGCACAGTCGGATGCGCGCGCCGGAGGCGGCGAACTCCTCGCAGTCTGATTGGGTCCGCTTGAGGTAGGACTGCAAAACCGTGCCGAGCCAATGGAACTCGGTCCGCAGGTCGCGCACGATGGACAGCGTCGAGTCGGTGGTCGTGTGATCTTCGGCGTCCACGGTCACCCACGCGCCGGCGCGCTGCGCCCGCTCGCAGATGGTGTGGGCATTCTCCAGCGCGATCTTCTCGCCGTCGCGCGGCAACGCCTGTCCGAGCGCCGACAGCTTCAGCGACACCTCGAGTGGTCGCACCGTCGCCGCAGGCTCGCCGCGGTGGTCGAGCGCGTCGAGCAACCCCAGGTACGCGTCGACGGTCGCGTTCGCCGCGTCGACGTCGGTGACGTCCTCGCCCAGGTAGTCGATGGACACCAGCCGCGCCGAATTACGCAGCTGCGCTACGGAATCCAACGCGCTGGCCACCGTCTCACCGGGAACGAAGCGATGCACGACGTGACGGGTAACCGGCAGCCCCTCTGCGGCGCGGCGGATCCCGTCCGACCGGCCGACGGCCAGAATCGCAGGGCGCGCGACCCGCTCGAAGACGCCCACGTCAGGCCTCCATGTGGGGGTAGTTGTGGTCCGTCGGCGCGACGAACGTCTCCTTGATGGATCGCGCCGACGTCCAGCGCTGCAGATTCAGCGCCGAACCCGCTTTGTCGTTGGTACCCGAGGCTCGCGAGCCCCCGAACGGCTGTTGGCCCACGACCGCGCCGGTCGGCTTGTCGTTGACGTAGAAGTTGCCCGCGGCATGCCTCAGGCGCTGTTCGGCCGCCAGCACCGCCGAACGGTCGTCGGCGATCACCGCTCCGGTCAGCGCGTAGCGTGCGCCGCTGTCGACGACGTCGATGATGCGCTCGTAGTCGTCGTCCGGATACACGTGCACCGACAGGATCGGTCCGAAGTACTCGGTATGGAATGACTCGTCTGCCGGATCGTCGGACAGCAACACCGTGGGCCTGACGAAATAGCCTTCGCTGTCGTCGTATTCGCCGCCGACCGCGACGGTGACGTTGGGAGCGCTCTTGGCGCGTTCGATGGCCTTGACGTTCTTCGCGAACGACCGCTCGTCGATGAGCGCGCCGCCGAAGTTCGTCAGATCGGTCACGTCGCCATATGGCAGTGCCTCGGTGGCCGCCAGGAGGTCGTCGCCCATCTTCTGCCACACCGACCGCGCGATGAACGCCCGCGACGCCGCCGAGCACTTCTGGCCCTGGTAGTCGAATGCGCCACGGATCAGCGCGGTGCGCAACAGGTCCGGCCGCGCCGAGGAGTGGGCCAGCACGAAATCCTTGCCGCCGGTCTCGCCGACCAGCCGCGGATAGGTGTGGTAGCGGTCGATGTTGGTGCCGACCTCGCGCCACAGGTGCTGGAACGTCGCCGTCGACCCCGTGAAGTGGATTCCGGCGAGACGTGGATCGGCAAGCGCCACATCGGAAACCGCGATCCCGTCACCTGCCAACAGGTTGATGACCCCCGGCGGCAGGCCCGCCGCCTCGAGCAACTGCATGGTCAGATATGCGGCGAACATCTGGGTGGGCGACGGCTTCCACACCACGGTGTTGCCCATCAGAGCGGGTGCGCTCGGCAGGTTGCCTGCGATCGCGGTGAAGTTGAATGGGGTGATGGCGTAGACGAAACCCTCGAGCGGCCGGTAGTCGGTGCGGTTCCAGACACCGCGTGCGCTGATCGGCTGTTCGGCCTGGATCTCGCGTGCGAAGCCGACGTTGAACCGCCAGAAGTCGATCAGTTCACACGCCGCGTCGATCTCCGCCTGATACGCCGACTTGGACTGGCCGAGCATTGTCGCCGCACACAGCTTCTCCCGCCACGGTCCGGCGAGCAGGTCGGCGGCGCGCAGGAAGATCGCGGCGCGCTCGTCGAACGGGGTGGTCTCCCAGCCCGCCTTGGCATCGATCGCGGCGTCGATGGCGGCGGTCGCGTCGGCGTGCTCGGCGTTGGTGAAGGTGCCCAGCCGTGCGGAGTGGCGGTGTGGCTGGACCACGTCGGTGCGCGTCCCGCCACCCATGCGGTGGGTGCCGCCGATGACGTGGGGTAGGTCGACAGGGTCGGCGGCCAGCGCGCTGAGCGCATCGGCGAGCCGGGCGCGTTCACCCGAACCCGGCGCATATTCGTGGATCGGCTCGTTGGCCGGCAGAGGTACGTCGGTGATGGCGTCCATGCAGTAAGGATGCCCGTTTTCGGCGTTGCGAACCGATAGCCGATACGACAAACACCTCCTGGATTTATAGTCGAATCGGACAAAGGAGATTCTGATGGCCGCACCGCCTGCCGGCCTCGGCCTCGGTCAGCTGCTGTTGACGCTGGACCGCACGATGGTGACGCTGGTCGAGGCGCCCCGCGGTCTGGATATGCCGGTGGGCTCGGTGGCCCTCGTCGACGCCGACGATGTCCGGCTGGGCGTGGCGGTCGGCGCCGGTTCCGCGGACCTCTTCTTCCTGCTGGGCGTGGCCGACGCGGACGCCGTGCGGTGGCTGGAACAGCAGTTCGCCGGAACCGGAAGGGTGCCAGCAGCCATCTTCGTGAAGGAACCCTCGGAGGCGGCGGTCCGGCGGGCCGTCGCACTCGGCGCCGCGGTCGTGGCCGTGGAGCCGCGGGCGCGCTGGGAGTCGCTCTACAGGCTCGTCAACCACGCCTTCGAGCACCACGGGGACCGCGGCGACCCACACCACGACTCGGGCACCGACCTGTTCGGGCTCGCCCAGTCGATCGCCGACCGCACGCGCGGGATGATCAGCATCGAGGACGATCAGTCCCACGTGCTCGCATACTCGGCGTCCAGCGATGAAGCAGACGAACTGCGCCGGTTGACGATACTGGGCCGCGCCGGGCCACCCGAACATCTGGAATGGATCGGTCAGTGGGGAATCTTCGACGCGTTGCGCGGCGGTGGCGACGTCGTCCGTATCGCCGAGCGCCCCGAGTTGGGTCTGCGGCCGCGCCTGGCCGTCGGGATCCACCTGCCCGCACCCGATGCGCGCCGTCCGCCCGCGTTCGCGGGGACGATCTGGCTACAGCAGGGGTCGGCGCCGCTGGCCGACGACGCCGAAGACATTCTGCGCGGCGGAGCGGTGCTGGCGGCCCGAATCATGTCGCGGCTGGCCGCGACGCCCTCGACCCATACGTTGCGGGTGCAGGAGCTTCTCGGGCTGGCCGGTGACGACGCCGATATCGCTGCGATCGCGCGCGAACTGGATATCGTCATCGATGCCCGGGCCGCACTCGTCGGGTTCCAGGGATTCCCGGGTGGTGGCCCAGCGTCGTTGCCCACGGGTGTCATCGCGTTGAGCGCCAGCGCCTTTCGCGCGGATGCCCAGGCGGTGTCGACCGGTGAGCGCGTGTACGTGCTGCTGCCCAAGATCGGTGCACCGTCGTCGGTGATGTCCTGGGCGCGTGGAGTCGTGACCGCATTGCATCGCGAGCTCGGCCTGACACTGCGTGCGGTCGTCGCTGCCCCGCTCGCGGGATTGGCCGGCGCCGCAGGGGCTCGCGTCGACATGGACCGCGTGTTCGACAGCGCGGCGCGCCACCCCGGCGCGATCGAACAGATCACGTCGCTGGACGAGGCACACACCACCGTGCTGCTGGACGAGATCGTGTCGCAGGTGGCCGAACGGCCCCGACTGGTCGATTCGAGGGTGCGGCAGCTGCGCGCACAGGATCCGATGCTGGCCGACACGCTGCGGGCCTATCTCGACGGGTTCGGCGATGTCGCCGCTGTCGCGCAGCATCTCCACGTGCACCCCAATACGGTGCGGTACCGGGTGCGGCGCATCGAGAAGTTGACGTCCACATCGCTCGACGACCCCGACGTCCGGCTGGTGCTCGCGCTGGGATTGCGGGCCACCGAGCCGTAACCGCGCCAGGCAAACGAGCCGGGTGTCAACCGTTCGATGGACACCGGATTCATCCCTCAAGGCCTCGCGAGAACCGGGCTCATAGGCGCACGATGGCTTCATGACGACTGCAGCCCCCGTCCGCGAGACAGAGAACCCCTATCTGAACGGCAATTTCGCTCCGGTACGCAAGGAGATCACGGCCCTGGATCTCGACGTCACCGGCGCGATACCCGAGTACCTCGACGGGCGTTATCTGCGTATCGGCCCGAACCCGATCGGCGACCCGGATCCCGCCCGTTACCACTGGTTCCTCGGCTCTGGGATGGCGCACGGCCTGCGGCTGCGCGACGGCAAGGCGCACTGGTACCGCAACCGGTGGGTGCGTTCTGCGGACGTCGCGCGCAAGCTGGGCGAGACGTGGCGGGGTGGCCCATCCGACGGCGGTTTCGACTTCGCGGCGAACACCAACATCATCGGGCACGGCGGCAGGACACTGGCCATCGTCGAGGCCGGCGCGCGTCCTTACGAACTGACCGACGAACTGGAAACCGTTGGGCCGTCCGACTTCTGCGGCACGCTGTTCGGGGGATATACCGCCCACCCCAAGCGTGACCCGGTGACGGGAGAACTGCATGCGGTCTCGTATAACCCGATGCGCGGAAACATCGTGCAGTACACGGTGACCGGCGTCGACGGAAAGGTCCGTCGCACGGTCGACATCCGACTGAGGGCGCAGACGATGATGCACGACTTCTCGCTGACCGAGAAGTACGTCGTGCTCTACGACCTGCCGGTGGCGTTGGACTTCGGCTCGACACTGCACAGCAGGCCGGCCAAGGCGGTAGCCGCCACGCTCACCCGCTTCGCCGAACGGCATGCGGCGCCGGACTTCTTCGTGCGCGCCGCGATGCGCGGGTCAGCGCGGGGAGGTGGGTCGCCGGGTGGGATGCCGTACCGCTGGGCCCCGGAACGTCAGGCCCGCGTCGGCGTGATGCCACGCGAGGGCACCGCGGCAGAGATCCGGTGGTTTGACGTGAACGCGTGCTACGTGTTCCACCCGCTCAACGCCTACGACGACGCCGATCAGGTGGTGTTGGACGTCGTCCGGCATCCATCGGTGTTCACCGCGGGCCATTCGATCGTGCCCGGGAACCCGACGCTGGACCGCTGGACCGTCGACCTCACCACGGGCAAGGTCGCCGAGGAGCGCCTTGACGACACGGCACAGGAGTTTCCGCGCGTCGACGAGCGACTCGTCGGCCGCAGGCATCGCTACGGATACTCCGTCGGCGTCTCCGGAAAAGCGACCGGATTCTCTGAGCCCGACGCGATTCTCAAGCACGATCTCGACACGCGGCGCTCCCAGTCGTCATCGTTCGAGCCGGGCCGCGAACCCGGCGAGTTCGTCTTCGTGCCGTCCAGCACAGACGCCGCCGAAGACGACGGTGTGGCGATGGGTTTCGTGTACGACCGGTCCACCGACCGCAGTGACCTCGTGCTACTCGACGCGCAGACGCTGGAAACGGTTGCGACGGTGCACCTTCCAGCCCGCGTGCCGCACGGATTTCACGGCAACTGGGTGCCGAGCGACGGTTTGGGCCCCCAGCGAAGCTAGGGGACATCGCCGAATGGAACACAACGCGCCCGACGGCTGACCGCGCTGGGGTGAGTGGAACTGGCTGTGGAGGCCTTTGTCGCCGGCCTCACCGTCGCGGCCATCGTTGCCGTGGTTCTGCTGAACCATCGCCACCCGGGCAATGTGCTTGCAACACATAGCCAAGACAGGGCCGGAGTTTTCGGTGCGGGCCCGCCCCGGGTGATCCGGCGGAATCGTGACCGTGGCGACCATCGCGCAGGAGCCCGCCGCGGTCGCCGGGTTGTCTTGGTGCAGCAGGACATCGAGGGTATTGGTCGGTGGCGCGCCGATCGGCATGTCACCCTCGCTAGAGTCCTACCACCGCTTATCGGTGGTCCAATTCGGAGGCGGTGCGGCGAGCCTATTCCGTAAGTCGTTGCACGGCAGCGGCTATCCGCTCGTCGGTCGCGGTCAAGGCGACCCTGACGTGCTGCGCCCCGCTCGGGCCGTAGAACTCGCCCGGCGCGACCAGGAGCCCGCGTTGCGCCAGCCAGGCGAGGGTGTCGCGGCACGGCTCGCCGCGGGTGGCCCAGATGTAGAGACCCGCTTCGGAATGGTCGACGGCCAACCCGGCCGACCGCAGTGCAGGCATGAGCGCGGCCCTTCGCCGCTCGTACCGTTCGCGCTGCTCGCGTTCATGGTCGTCGTCGTCGAGCGCGGCGACCATCGCGGCCTGCACCGGCGTCGGCACCATCATGCCGGCATGCTTGCGCACCGCCAGCAGCTCGGCGACCACCGCCGGGTCGCCGGCGACGAAGCCGGCGCGATAGCCGGCGAGCGACGAGGTCTTCGACAGCGAGTGAATGGCCAACAGCCCGGTGTGGTCACCGTCGCAGACCGACGGATGGAGCACCGAGAGCGGCGCGGCGTCCCAGCCCAACCCGAGATAGCACTCGTCGGAGGCGACGAGTGCGCCGCGATCGCGTGCCCAGCCGACCACCTTGCGCAGATGGTCGACACCCAGCACCTTGCCGGTGGGATTGCTCGGCGAGTTCAAGAACACCAGCGCGGGCGACTGCGGTCCGAGCTGGGTAAGCGAGTCCGCACGCACGAACGGCGTTCCCGCCAGCCGGGCGCCGACTTCGTACGTCGGATACGCCAGTTCCGGAACGACGACCAGGTCGTCGGCGCCGAGGCCGAGCAGCGTCGGCAGCCACGCGATGAGCTCCTTGGTGCCGATCACGGGAAGCGCGGCGTCGTCGGCCAGCCCGGTGACGCCGTACCGGCGCTGCAGCGCCGCCGCTGCGGAGGCCCGCAGCGCCGGGGTTCCCGCGGTCGTCGGGTAGCCGGGGGCGGAGCTCGCGGCAGCCAGCGCCTCACGGATCACCGGAGCTACGTCATCCACGGGAGTGCCGACCGACAGGTCGACGATGCCGTCAGGGTGCGACCGGGCGAGCGCGGTGACGTCGGCAAGGGTGTCCCAGGGGAACACCGGCAGCGACGCCGAGACGCGTTTGCGAAGGTCAGAGCGAGCCGTTACGAGTCCTCACCTTGAGGCGCCAGATCCTTGACCGACTGCGGGTCGTTCTCGGTCAGGCCGACCTTGGATGCGCCGCCCGGCGATCCGAGCTCAGCGAAAAAGTCGGCGTTGATCTGTGTGTATCCGCTCCACTGATCGGGCACATCATCTTCGTAGTAGATGGCCTCGACCGGGCAGACCGGCTCGCAGGCACCGCAGTCCACGCACTCATCGGGGTGGATGTACAGCATGCGGGCGCCCTCGTAGATGCAATCGACCGGGCATTCCTCGATACACGCCTTGTCTTTGATGTCGACGCAGGGTTCGGCAATCGTGTACGTCACAGGTGCTCCTCGATCTCCTGTCCAGTGGGGCTGCCAGTCGTAGTAAGGCCGCCCGAAAAAGTCGCTGCAAGTATCCCAGTGGCTACTTGAACGCCTGTCTCAGTGTGACCTAACTTCACGCGCCGCCCGGTTAAGGGTGGCGCGTGGTTACTGATACTAGACGTTGCAGATACAAGTCGACCAGTCGCCACACCCACATCGTCGGCTGTGCTGGTCAAGTGCTCAGCAATGCCGCCCCCGCCCGCGCGGTGATATGCGCCTGAGTGCAGTGCAACAAATTGCATATAGAGGCCTGCCGGTCTTAGGCTGCCAGCGTGGCCCTTCCCCACGCGATACTCGTGGCGCTGTGCGAGCAGTCCGGATCCGGATACGAGCTGGCCCGCCGGTTCGACCGGTCCATCGGCTATTTCTGGGCCGCCACCCATCAGCAGATCTACCGCACGCTGCGTGCGATGGAAGACGACGGCTGGGTGCACGTCACGCCCGTCGCCCAACAGGGCAGGCCGGACAAGAAGGTGTACACGGTGTCCGACCAGGGCCGCGTCGAGCTGGCCCGCTGGATCGCCGAACCGCTGACAGGGCGCGGCAGCACGGTGGCCGACCACCGCACCCGCGAGGTGGCCGTCAAGGTGCGCGGCGCCGAATACGGCGACGTCGAGGCGCTGCGGGTTCAGGTGGCCGCGCTGCGGGCCGAGCGCGCCGAATTGCTCGACACCTACCGGGGATTCGAGAAGGGCCAGTTTCCCGACCCGAGCGCGTTGAAGGGCAGCACCCTGCACCAGTACCTCGTGCTGCGCGGCGGCATCCGCGCGGAGGAAAGCGCCATCGACTGGCTCGATGAAGTCGCGGCGGCGTTGACGGAGGATCAGTGACGTATCCGAACCTGTTGTCGCCGTTGGATCTCGGCTTCACCACCCTGCGCAACCGCGTGGTGATGGGGTCGATGCACACCGGCCTGGAGGACCGTGCCCGCGATACCGACCGGCTCGCCGCATATTTCGCCGAGCGCGCCCGCGGCGGCGTAGGCCTGATCATCACCGGTGGCTATGCCCCGAACAGGACGGGCTGGCTGCTGCCGTTCGCGGCGCAGATGCTCTCGTCGTCGGACGCCCGTCGCCATCGCCGGATCACCGGACCGGTCCACGACGCCGGAGGAAAGATCCTGCTGCAGATCCTGCACGCGGGACGCTATGCCTACCATCCTTTTTCGGTGAGCGCGTCGGCGATCAAGGCGCCCATCAATCCGTTCAGGCCGCGCGCTCTGCACGACGTGGAGGGCACGATCGAGGATTTCGCACGGTGCGCGTTGCTGGCCCGGGATGCGGGCTACGACGGCGTCGAGATCATGGGCAGCGAGGGATACCTGTTGAACCAGTTCCTGGCGCCGCGCACGAACAAGCGCACCGATGCGTGGGGCGGCACACCCCAGAAGCGGCGGCGCTTTCCTGTTGAGATCGTCCGCCGCACCCGCGCAACCGTCGGCGACGATTTCATCATCTGCTACCGGATGTCGATGGCCGACTACGTCGAGGACGGGCAGAGCTGGGACGAAATCGTTTCCCTGGCAAAGGAAGTCGAGGTGGCAGGCGCCACTATCATCAACACCGGCATTGGTTGGCACGAGGCCCGGGTGCCTACCATCGTCACCTCGGTACCCAACAGTGCGTTCGTCGACATCAGCAACGCGATGGCCGAGCACGTCAGCATTCCGGTGGTCGCGTCGAATCGGATCAACATGCCGCAGTCCGCCGAGCAGATTCTCTCCGAGGGCCAGGTTCAGCTGATCTCGATGGCGCGTCCGCTGTTGTCCGATCCGGACTGGGTTCTCAAGGCCGCCGCCGACGCTGCCGACGAGATCAACACGTGCATCGCCTGCAATCAGGCCTGCCTGGACCACGCCTTCGTGCACAAGACCGTGTCGTGTCTGCTGAATCCGCGCGCGGGCCACGAGACGACCCTGGTGCTCGGTCCGACCCGACAGACCAAACAAATCGCAGTGGTCGGGGCGGGACCGGCGGGTCTGGCCACGGCCATCAGCGCGGCGCAGCGCGGTCATCGGGTGACGCTGTTCGAAGCGGGTGGTGCGGTCGGCGGCCAATTCGATTTGGCGCGAAGGATTCCCGGTAAGGAGGAATTCAGCGAGACGCTGCGCTACTACACCCGCATGCTCGACAAGCACGACGTCGACGTACGGCTTCGGACGCGAGCGACGGTCGATGAACTCGCCGGCTTCGACGAGGTGGTGCTGGCCACCGGTGTGACGCCACGGATCCCGGATATTCCCGGCATCGATCACCCGATGGTGCTGTCGTACGCAGAGGCCATCACGGGGAGACCCATCGGCAAGAGAGTGGCCGTCGTCGGCGCGGGAGGCATCGGCTTCGACGTGAGTGAGTTCCTCGTGACGACGCCGGCTGGGCCGGCAGACGAATACAGGTCGCCGTCAACCATCCTCAAGGAGTGGAAGGCCGAATGGGGCGCGGCCGATCCGCAGGAGGTGAGGGGTGCGCTGATGACTCCGATTCCCGCGCCGGCGGCGCGCGAGGTGTACCTGCTGCAGCGGACGAAAGGGCCGCAGGGCAAGGGTCTGGGCAAGACGTCAGGGTGGGTGCACAGAGCCTCGCTGAAGGCCAAGGGCGTGCAACAGCTATCGGGTGTGAACTACGAACGCATCGACGATCTCGGCCTTCACATCAGCTTCGGTTCCGATCGGTCCGACCCTCGTGTACTCGAGGTCGACAATGTGGTGATCTGCGCCGGCCAGGAGTCCGTGCGTGACCTCGAGGACGCGCTGCGCGCCAGAGGTATCGAGCCGCACGTCATCGGCGGCGCAGCCGTGGCCGCCGAACTCGATGCCAAGCGGGCGATCAAGCAGGGCACCGAGCTGGCGGCCAGGCTCTAGGTCTCGGCTCACCACGAGCCGGGCTCACCGCGAGCCGGGCTCACCGCCAGCCGGGCTCACCGCCAGCAGACGCAAAGTCGCCCCGACACGCCGTTGAGAGGGCGATTTTGCGCCTGCTCGCGCTGGAGGGACCGTGACGCCAAGTTGTCCATTAAGGATTTTCCAAGCGCCCCCGAACATTCTTTCCGTCAACCACCCACGGGTAGACCCAAACGGAAAGACCAGGACAGACATGACATATCCCATGTACGCAGGAAACACGCTGGCCCCAGCCCCGCCACCCACCGACGCGACTTTCCATTCCGCGCCCACAGGGTCGTGGCCGATCCCGACTACTGCGCCGGCCCAGCCTCCGCAGCCGCCCGCCAAACGTTCAGGGCTTCGCAAGCCGCTCTCGATCCTGCTCATCTTCGTCATCGTTCTCGCGTTCGCAGCTGCAGGCCTACTCGGAGCCGAGTTCTACGCCCGCACCGTTGCCGTTGAGAAGGTCCAGGCGGCAGCGGCATGCTTCATCGAGGATTCCGAGGACACGGTGGACGTGTCATTCGACACGTCGCCACCTGTTCTCCTGCAGTACATGAACGACAAGTACAGCGGATTCAGGATCACCACGCACGGCACCCACATCCGTAGCGCTCAAGGCATGACGGCGAACATCGCCGTGGAGGACCTCGACCTGAACGGTGACGCGACCAAGAAAGGCACCGTCGGGGCGATCGACGCGACCATCACCTGGACTGCCGAAGGGATGCGGGAATCCGCCAATGTCGCCCTCCAGGCGGCCATCGATGAATACATCGGCGATAGCATTTTCAGCTTTGTCCAGGACTGGATCCCCACTGATCAACTTGTGACGAGCGTCAACACCGATCCATCGACGGGCGTTGTCACGCTGGAGGGAGTGTTGGGCACCACCATCAGTGTGAAACCGGAGGCGACAGCCGATGGGGGCATTCAGCTGGCAATCCAGCCCGACAGCTTCAAGCTCGGCGGCGGTTTGGATCTGCCCCAGGATGATCTGCAGAAGAAGCTCGACGAGATGACGGGCAAGCTCACAGACAATAAGTTCAACATTCGCGCGGATTCGCTCGAAGTATCGGATGACGGTGTGGTCGCTAAGTTTTCGGCGAACAACGTCGACATCCCGGCAGGCGATGGCCAAGGTGGTGGCGGCTGCGCAGGCCTATAGGCCCTCCACCACCTCGGCTCCATCGCCTGGGAGCTGTCGCGCTCATACGTAACGCCATGGCGGAAATCGAACCGATTTCCCGCCATGGCGTTACGGCATTCAGGACTGCCTGAGCGCCTCGATCTCCAGGGTGATCGTGATCTTGTCGCCGACCACGGTGCCGCCGGTTTCCAGCGGCATGTCGATGTCGATGCCGAAGTCCTTGCGGTTGAGCACAACTGAAGCCTCGAAGCCCGCAACCTCACCGTGTCCGATGCCGGGATTGACGCCGTTGAACTCGAGTTCGAGGGTGACCGGCCTGGTGACACCCTTCAGGGTGAAGTCGCCGTCGACGCGGTAGGTGTCCCCCTTCGGACGTACACCGGTCGAGGTGAACGTCGCGGTCGGAAACTGCTCGGCATCGAAGTAGTCGGCGGACTTGATGTGGGCGTCGCGCTGCTCGTTGCGAGTGTTGATCGAGTCGACGGCGATCTCCGCGCTCACCGACGGCGTGCCGTCCTCGGCGACGACGACCGCGCCGCTGAACGTGTCAAACGTGCCTCGCACCTTGCTCACCATGAGGTGGCGGACAGAGAATCCGATGGTCGAGTGCACAGGGTCGATGGCCCACGTACCCGTGCTGAGCTGTGCGGTTCCGGTCGCTGCGGTCATTTGTGAATCTCTCGCTCTGGGGCACCGGCCGTCCCGGCACCTTCAGAGGAGAAAACGGACTGCAGTCCGTATCTATTCCGAGAGATCACTCACTGATGACGCCCCACTTCGCCTCGGTGCCCGAGTGGCCAATCCGCACGACGCCCACTATCGCGGTCAGCCCGACAACCACCGCCAGCACTGCGACCACCAACGCGAACACCTTCCGCGGTTGGTCCGGTGAACGAGATTCCAGCCAATGCTGAACGGCCTGGACAACTGCGACCGCCAGAAGCCCCAAGGAGAAGTAGATCATCCAACCGCCAAGCTGTTCATGGAGTTGCAGAATCGCGCTGTGCTGAGCCTCGCGGCCATACAGCCACTCACCTGCCGAGGTCGTCAGTGGCGTCAGAACTGTGACCCCCACCGCCAATGCCAACACCAGCCAGACCAGTCGACGGCGCGCCGAGGGCCATAAGGCGCACAGCATCTCGAGCAGCGCCGTCAAGGGTGCCAACACGACGATGCCGTGCACCAGCAGCGCGTGGGCAGGAATGCCGACGATAGTGGTCATGATTGCTCCTGTGACGCGGACGACGACTACCAAAGGTACACGCGCTGAAGGCCGCCGCAGTTCATCAGTTCCCAGTATTTGCAGATTGTTTCGATCGACAAGCCTCAAGCCGACGGTTAGGAGAGGCTACGCTGCGAGCGGCGCGTACGTCGTGCTGCGTTGCCTCGCGGGACGGCCGATACCCTCGGCGATCGCTACCAGTTCCTCGACGCTCTTGGCCGAGCCGAATTCCGAGCCCGCCATCCGTGAGATGGTCTCTTCCATCAGCGTGCCGCCGAGGTCGTTGGCGCCGCCGTTGAGCATCACCTGGGTACGCTCGGCCCCGAGTTTGACCCAGCTGGTCTGGATATTGGAGATCCTGCCGTGCAACATGATCCGCGCCAGCGCGTGCACGGCACGGTTGTCGCGATGTGTCGGCCCAGGCCGCGCGCCGCCCGCCAGATACAGCGGCGAGCTCTGGTGCACGAACGGCAGCGGCACGAACTCGGTGAATCCTCCAGTGCGGTCCTGGATCTCGCGGAGTACGCGAAGATGGCCGACCCAGTGCCTGGGCTGGTCGACGTGGCCGTACATCATCGTCGAACTCGACCGCAGCCCGACCTCGTGCGCGGTGGAGACGACCTCGATCCACATCGACGTCGGCAGCTTGCCCTTGGTCAGCACCCAACGCACCTCGTCGTCGAGGATCTCGGCGGCGGTACCGGGAATCGAACCCAGGCCGGCTTCGTGCAGACTGGTCAGCCACTCCCGGATCGAAAGTCCGCTCTTGGTGACGCCGTTGGAGATCTCCATCGGGGAGAACGCGTGCACGTGCATCGACGGCACCCGCTTCTTGACCGCCCGCACAAGGTCGGCGTAGCCGGTCACCGGCAGTTCCGGGTCGATGCCGCCCTGCATGCACACCTCGGTCGCACCTGCGACGTGCGCCTCCCACGCCCGGTCAGCGACCTCGTCGACCGACAGCGAGTAGGCGTCCGCGTCGCCCTTGCGTTGGGCGAACGCACAGAACCGGCAGCCGGTGTAACAGATGTTGGTGAAGTTGATGTTGCGGTTGACGACGAACGTCACGTCGTCGCCGACAGTGTCCTGTCGCAGCGAATCTGCCAGCGCGGCAACAGCATCCAACGCCGGACCGTCCGCCGTCGCGAGCGCTAGATACTCGTCGTCGGACAATCCGGCCGGATCGCGCTCGGCCGAGCGCAGCGCGGCCAGCACGTCGGTGTCGATGCGCTCGGGAGCCCGGGCCGCCAGTTCGTGCACCTTCTCGCGGATCGACTCCCAGTCGCCGAACGCGCTCCCCAGATCGCTGCGGGTTTCGGTGAGCCTGCCCGCGCCGTCGATGGCCGAATGTAGATCGGTGCGGCCCAACGACTCCCACGCCTCGTCGGGCTCCTGCCAGGGCCGCCCGGTCGGGTTGACGTCCAATGCCAGACCGGTGTCCGGGTCGGCCAGCGCGTCGACGTGTCCACGCACCCGCGGGTCGATCCATGCGGCGCCGGCCTGCACATACTGCGGCTGCGCGGTCAACCGCTGCACCAGGTCGTAGCCGGCTTCAGCCGTGACGTCTGACAGCTCATCGAGTGCAGGCCACGGGCGTTCGGGGTTGACGTGATCGGGCGTCAGCGGCGACACACCGCCCCAGTCGTCGACTCCGGCACCGACGAGCGCCAGGCACTCCTGGCGCGACACCAGGTTCGGTGGCGCCTGGATACGCATCTTGGGTCCCATCACCAGCCGCGTTACCGCCACCGTCGCCACGAAATCCTCGAAGCCGGTATCGGGCGTCGACGCCATCGCAGTGTGGTCCTTGGCGCGGAAGTTCTGCACGATCACTTCCTGAACGTGTCCGAACTCCTTGTGCGACCGCCGGATCGCATGGATCGTCTCGGCACGCTCGGTCAGGGTCTCCCCGATGCCGACCAGAAGTCCCGTCGTGAACGGAATCGACAGCCGGCCCGCATCGGCGAGCGTGCGCAGCCTGACCTCCGGATCCTTGTCCGGGCTACCGTAGTGGGCAAGGCCTTTGGTCTCGAACAGCCGACGCGACGTGGTCTCCAGCATCATGCCCATCGACGGGGCCACCGGCTTGAGCCGCGACAGCTCCGACCAGCTCATCACGCCGGGGTTCAGATGCGGCAGCAGTCCGGTCTCCTCCAGTACCCGGATCGCCATCGCCCGCACGTAGTCCAGCGTCGAATCGTAGCCGCGTTCGTCGAGCCACTGCCGGGCCTCGTCCCAACGCGCCTCCGGTCGGTCGCCGAGCGTGAACAACGCCTCCTTGCAACCGAGTTCGGCGCCGCGGCGTGCCACATCGAGGATTTCGTCGGGCTCCATGTACATGCCCGCGCCCTGGGCGCGCAGTTTGCCCGGAACGGTGACGAACGTGCAGTAGTGGCAGGTGTCGCGGCACAGATGCGTGACGGGGATGAACACCTTGCGCGAGTAACTCACCGGCAATCGCCCGGTGGGCCCGCGACGGCCGGAAGCCCCTAGGCCGGCGTCGCGAACCCGCGCCGCGCTGGCGCACAGATCAGCGAGGTCCACACCGCGCGCGGCCATCGCGACCGCGGCTTCCTCCACATTGAGTGCCACGCCGTCGCGGGCACGCCGCAACACACGCCGCAGGGCGGTGGGACTGGGCGCACCGGACTTCGATGGGACCACCGGGCTGGGCAGATCGGCGCCGCGCTGCGGGTTCAGAGCCACTCCCGTGTAACCCTGCGATCGTCGAGAATCATCCGCGCGTCTCACATTCTGAAACCACTGCGCCCTGCATATCGGTCACAGTAGTCCCCGCATTGACCGCGGTGGCGGGCTGGCGGCGCGCTGGCGAACGCCGACACGCACGGGGGTCGATTTCCTAACGCCTGCGCAAACACGTAGGTTCATCCAAGGTCGGGGCTACCTGGGAGGAGTCGACATGAGGATTTCCGCACACTCAATCGCCAGAGCGGGACTGTCCGTTCTGACGGCGAGCGTCATCGTTTTCGCCCAGTCCGTACAGCCCGCTCCGCCGCCCACTCCGCCCACCCCGGCACCGACGGTCCGACTGGCGGCAATCGTCCAGCCGACGGCGCTACCGCCACTACCGTCCCTTCTCACCGTCCTGCTGAACTCACCGCTGAAGCTGCTCGGGCCCGCAACACCACTGGGAACTGGGCTGCCCCCTGCGCCGACTCCGCAAGCGATACCGATCGCGCCGAACCTCGCCAACACGATCGACAGCATCTACATCTCAGTCGAGCCCTGGGTGCAGTACGGGTTCGAGGTCGCCACAGCGGTGGTGCGATGGATTCCCTATGTCGGCTGGTTCGCCGGGTTGATCATGGACGGCTATTTCTTCGTCGAAGGCTTGGTCGCCAGCGGTGTCTTCAATTTCACCGATTGGCTTCGCGGCAATGGCGGCATCGTCGAGAACCTGGTCGATTTCGGCGTCGACGTCGGCCTCGCATTCGTCTGGCTGGGACTCGACGCGCTGAATTCGTTCATACCGCTGCCGCCGTTCTGCTGCTACCCGCCGCGCCCGCCGGCGCAAGGTCCGTTCTTGGCTTCGACGATGCTCGTAGACCCGACGGAGACGGTCGAAAGGACCATGCTGTCGTCTGAAGCCGAGGCGGTGGACCAGGTCGACGGCCTCAGCGAAGACCTCACTAAAGAGGACGTCGTCACCGAAGAGGAGACGTCACCGAAGAGGACGTCGCCAAGGAAGAGGACGTCGTCACGGAACAAGACGTCACCACAGAACAAGACGTCACCACCAAGAAGACGTCGTCACCAGAAGAGGACCACGGCGCCGATCGTGACGGCTCCACCGAGGTGACCTCCACCGATACGACGACCACGCACTCGCTCGGAAACGTCGAGGCTCAAGGTGAGATCCGCGGACCCGGCGTCGACGCGTCGATCGACAAGGGTGCCGAAGGTAATGCTGAAAAGGGCACGAACAGTGCCAACTGCGTCGCCGACGGTGCCAACGGCGCGAACGGCGCAAGTCGGTGCCAGAAGGAGAGACTGCGGCAGGACACCCACGACCCGACCGAGACGACCGGCGCCACTACAGCCGACTCGGACACGGGTAACGGCGACAACGACAGCGGTACGAAGTAGCTCTCAGCCGTTCACGTGACGCCACAGCACCGCGGCCGGCGGCAGCGTGCCGAGCACAATGAGCAGCAGTGCCGCGTACTCCATGATCCCGGCGCCGCCGAACACGACGTCGTCGCCCGGTCCGCCGAGCGTCAGCACCGCCACGGTCACCAGCCACGTCCACAGCGGTAGTGCCGCGGTCCGCGGCGACGGGGTCCATTGCAGCGCGGCCCACACAAGCGCGGCATTGACCAGGCCGGCGATCAGCCCGCTGATCGGAAAAGGCCACGAACCTATGCGGGCCGGAAGGAAGAACGCTGCCGCTATCGCACAAAGGACGCCGTTGACGGCGAACAGCGCCAGAACGACGAGGCGCTGGCGATCAGAGTTGGTTGGAGGCGAACTCAGGTCGGGATGCTGTCGAACAAACCGGCGATCGAACCGATGACCCACTGAAGGTTGTCGAATCGGTCCTGCCAATGCTGCAGGTTGGGATCCAGATCCGGGTCCATTGTCATCCCTTCCACACGCCGCCGGTTGTCGGGGAGCTTACCCCGTCGTGACTGCGCTAATCGAGCTTCAGCCCCGCCAGCAGATCGGTTTCCCATCCGCGGTGGTCGCGGGCGCCCGGCGCGCCCGACACGAGAACGTAGTGCTCGAGCGCACCGATCGGCAGCGCGACGTTGTTCGACAGCGCGCACGACTGGCCATTCGGCGCGACGGTGACCTGCGTGGCGTGCGCGCGCAGTGCCGCGACCTTGACCGGCAGCTGCTCGGGGACGTCGATCACCGCGTCGATCGCGTCGTCGGAATAGCCGAACGGCACGTCGTCCACCGATACCCGCAGCCACTCCGGTGGCACGTCTTCTATGGCGTCGAACCCGGCTGCCATCGCGCTCTTCGCCATGACGGTCCAGTACACCTTCGGCACCGTCCACGGCTCGCCTGGAAACCCTGCGCCCGCCGCGGACGCGACCGCCGCCGTCGTCACCTCATGGGCGTGGATGTGGTCGGGGTGCCCGTATCCGCCCTTCGGGTCATAGGTGACGACGACGTGCGGGCGCAGCTCGCGGATGACGGCGACCAAGGCGCCAACGGCGTCGTCGGGGGTGGCGTCGATGAATCTCTGATGGTGTCGCGGTGGCGTGCCCGCCATCCCCGAGTCGCGCCATCGGCCCGCACCGCCGAGGAAGGTCGGCTCGCCGATGCCCAGGGCGCGCAGCGCTGCGGTCAGCTCGCCGATGCGGAACCCGCCGAGCTGGTCGGCGGCGTCGACGGCCAGGTGCGCCCAACGGTTACCGATCACCTCCCCTTCCTCGCCCAGGGTGCACGTGACGACCTGTACCCGCGCTCCGTGCGCCACATAGTGCGCGATGGTCGCGCCCGTCGTCAGCGTCTCATCGTCGGGATGCGCGTGCACGAACAGCAGCCGCGGGGTCTCCATTTGCAACAGCATGCCCGTTGCCTGACATAGATTCACCTGGTGTCCCGGCGCACCCTTGAATTCGGATGCGCCATCATCATCGTCGGCCTGCTGGCGGGCGCAGCCGGTGCCGCCACGACGCTGCTATTGCACGCCGTCGAACACCTCACGTACCACTACACATTCGGCACGCTGCTCACCGGTGTCGGCGACAGCAGTCCCGTGCGGCGGGCAGTCGGCCCGATGATCGGCGGTGCGCTGGCCGGGTTCGGATGGTGGATGTTGCGGCGTCGAACGGCCGTTCCGCCGCTCGCCGAGACGATCACAAGTCATCGGCCGATCCCCCGGCTGTCGATGTCGATCGACGCCGGCCTTCAAGTGCTGCTTGTGGGATCCGGTGCGTCACTGGGTCGAGAAGGCGCACCCCGCCAACTCGCTGCTGCGCTAGGCGATTTCGCCACCACCCGCCTGGCACTGACGGCGCGCGACCGCGAGATCCTGCTGGCGTGTGCGGCCGGCGCGGGACTCGGCGCGGTGTACAGCGTGCCCCTGGGCGGCGCGTTGTTCGCCGCACGGATTCTGCTCGGCACCTGGCATCCCCGCGCGGTGGGCACGGCTTTGATCACGTCCAGTCTCGCTGTCGCGGTCGCCTCGCCCGTCACTCATTTGGAGCACGCGTTGACGTGGCCGGACGCAAAGTTGTCCTACCTGTTCGTGTTCCTGGCGCTGGCCATCGCACCACTGGCAGGCGCGATAGGTCTGGCGTTCAACCGCGTGATGTCCACCGCGCGACCGAAAGTCCAATACAACTCGTGGATCCTGATTCCCGCTATCGCGGCCGCCGGGCTGCTGACCGGCATCTGCTCGATCTGGTATCCGGAACTCCCGGGCAACGGCAGAAGCATCCTGACGGTGAGCCTCAGCAGCGGGGTGACACTGGGCGGTGCGGCCGTGATCCTGCTGTTGAAACCGCTTCTGACAGCGCTGTTTCTGCGTGCTGGCGCGGTCGGCGGCCTGCTCACGCCCGCCCTGGCCACGGGCGCGGCGACCGGATCGGTTGTCGCACTTGCGCTCAATCACCTGGCCGGTACGGACATCCATGTCTCGGCACTGGCGTTGACGTGTGCGGCCGGGGTGCTGGCGATCACCCAGCGGGCGCCGATGTTCGCCGCGCTGTTCGTGTGGGAGCTCGCCGAGCCGCCGTTTTGGTTGCTGATCGTGTTCGCTGTCGCCGCATACGCTGCTCACGGGCTGCGCGTGATGCGCGAACGCCACGAAGGCACCGTCGCCGACTAACGACGGCGAGGTCTGTCCCCCGGCAAATACCTCACCGAAGATCGCCACGGCATTTCGTGGCCGGACTCGCGTCCGAGTGCGCATCGGCAAAATGAGCGGATGAAACCGACGCCACGGCATGTCCGGGACAAACCTCTTGGTATGTGCTGACAAACTCGATTTCATTTGCTGTGAAATCGCGACGTCTTTGACGTGCAAAAGCGATAACTGGACTCAATACACTAATGAGCAGTAGCGATCATCGATAAAAACTGCATAAGGCACATATTCCAGTGTTGCCTTCCACACGCCGGAAACCTGCCGAATAGCGCACAGTTTGTGCGACTCCGGCGTAGCGTCGCAGTCGCGTCAGCCCTTAGAGGGGTGGGTTGACCACGCCTCCGGAGTCGCCGGCGCAGGACGGCAGTTGGTCCCTGCGACCAAGCAAGGGCCATCAGCGATCGCCGATTGCCCTCTCACGGCCGGGTTTTCACCCATCTGCCGGCATCGCCGACGATGCCGATCGGCACGGCACCCGACAGGCTGACGTTCTGCACGCTCGGGCCCGCGGCGACGATCGTGGTGTCCTGCAGGATCGGCAGAACAGTCGCGAGGTTCCACAGTCGTGGCTCGACAGCGGTGATCACTGCGTCGATGGTCTCGGTGCCGTCGAGGGCAGCGTCGATCTTCGGCTGGATGCTGTGGTCGCAGATGCCGGTGATGTTGCTCGGCGCCTGGACCAACGCGCCGGATTCCGGCGCCGGACTCGGAGTGGTCGATGTGGCGGTCGTCGTCGGCGTCGGCGATACGGTCGTGGTGGTTGTCACGGTCGTGGTGGTCGATGTCTGCGGCGCCGCTGTGTCGGGTGTCGTCGTCGACACCGGTGTCGCCTCGAGCGCAGGGCAGCCGTACCGCGACGCGAGCGCAGTCGCGAGGTCGCCCCCGGCCTGATGCCAGCCCACGACCGCGTCGACACGGTTGTTGGCGAGGGCGTCACCGTAGAGGGCCACGGGGTCGAGCGCGGAAATCGATGCGGCGATGCCCACGTTGCGCAGTTGATCGGCGGCGGTGTTGGCGACCGCGATCGATGTCGGGTCGTTGGCGGCCGCGCCGATCACGAGCGACAGCGGCACGCCGTCCTTGATGATGCGGCCGCGATCGTTGTCCGGAGCGGGCGTGCCTGGTGTCGGCGGTGACGGTGTCTCGACGGGCTCGACCTCGTAGCCGGCATCGACGAGAAGTCCGAGCGCGTCCCCCTTTGAGATCTCCGACGGCGCGGTCGGCACGTAGCCCGGATCGGACGGAGACCGCACCTGCGCCTGCGCCAGTGTCACCGTGTTGTCGTCACCGGCGCCCACCGCGGCCAGCAGGTCGACGTCGAGCAGGCCGAAGATCGCCTTGCGCACTTGGGAATCCGCGAGTGCCGGCTGTTGGGCCCGCAGGGACAACTGCATCACGCGGGGTGTGACGATCCGCGCGGTGCGCACATCGGGAATCGCCGACAGTTGGGCGAAGGTGGCCGCACCGCCGTGGACCTGGGCTACCTGGGTGTCGCCGTTGCGGATCGAGTCGGCCAGTGCGGCAGCATCGCCACCGCGACGCAACAGCACCAGATCGGGTTTGGCGGGCGCGCTCCAGAAGCGGTCATTGCGGGCCAGCAGGATCTCGTCGCGCTGAGGGTCGATGTTCTCCACCCGGAACTGACCGCCGGTGACGGGCAGCGTCCGCGCCAGGCCCGCGGCGAAACCGCCCGGGACGTCTTTGACGATGTGGGCGGGCAGGATGTTGTTGAACAGCTCGCGCCACGCCGGATACGGCTGCGAGAAACTCACCACGGCCACCTTGCCGCCCTCTACCGACTGCACGCCGGTGATGAGGTCGTACCCGGCGGGGTCGACGACGCCGGGCTGACTCACCATCTGCTGCCACAGGTACCAGAAGTCATCGGCGCCGATCGGGGCGTTGTCCGTCCATGACGCCTCGGGCCTGATCTTGTAGGTGACGGTGAACGGATCCTCACTGGTCACCTCGGCCGACTCCAGCAGAGTCGTATCGAGCTCCCATCGCGACCCTGTCGCGGTGTTCGGATCCGGCACTGGACGGAATGAGCTGGGCAGCACCAGAGAACTGATCGCCGCGTTGACCGGTGACTGATCGGCCAGCAGGTGTGGGTTGAAGCCCGGGCCTATCCAGTCGATGGCCATGATGATCTGCGTCGCCTTCGGTGGCGGCGGGGCTGTCGTCTCCGCTGTGTCGGTGCTCTGCGGTGCCGGCGGCGGGCTGACTGTGCAGCCCGATATCAACGTCATCAGCGCAGATATCGCGAGAATGACGTGTACAGGCCTCGGCACGATGTTCAGGGTATCGGCAGCCTTCGAGCAGGCTCGGCCAGCGGCCCGCCGATCAACTGCTGTCGCGGGCCTTGGCGCGCGAACGGGCTCGGCCCCGCAGGGTGGCATCAAGCTCGACCTTGCGCACCCGCACGATCTGTGGTGTGACCTCGACGCATTCGTCGCCCGCGCAGAATTCCATCGCCTGTTCGAGATCGAGGTCCAGCGGACGGGCCAGCGTCTCCATCACGTCGGCGGTCGAGGAGCGCATGTTGGTCAGCTTCTTCTCGCGGGTGACGTTGACGTCGAGATCCTCTGCCCGCGGGTTGATCCCGACGACCTGGCCCTCATAGGTTTCGTCTCCCGGTTCGACGAAGAACTGGCCGCGGTCGGCGAGCTGGATCATCGCGAACGGCGTCACCGAGCCCGTCCGGTCCGAAACCAGGGAGCCGGTGTGGCGGGCCCGGATCTCCCCCGCCCAGGGGCGGTAGCCGTCGAACACCGCGTTGGCGATGCCGGTGCCGCGGGTGAGGGTCAAGAAGTCGGTGCGGAAGCCGATCAGCCCGCGGCTCGGCACGATGAAGTCCATCCGCACCCAGCCCGCCGCGTGGTTGGTCATCTCCTCCATGCGGCCCTTGCGGCCGGCCATCAACTGGGTGATCGCGCCAACGAACTCGTCGGGACAGTCGATCGTCATCGCCTCGAACGGCTCGTGCAGCTTGCCGTCGATGGTCCGCGTGACCACCTGCGGTTTGCCGACGGTCAGCTCGAAGCCCTCACGACGCATCTGCTCGACGAGCACCGCCAACGCCAGTTCGCCGCGGCCCTGCACCTCCCACGCGTCGGGGCGGTCGATGTCCACGACCTTGATCGACACGTTGCCAACCAGTTCGGAGTCCAACCGCGACTTCACCATCCGCGCGGTCAGCTTGTGTCCGGAGACCTTGCCGGCCAGCGGTGAGGTGTTGGTGCCGATCGTCACCGAGATGGCGGGCTCGTCGACGGTGATGCGCGGCAGCGCGTGCGCGTGGTCGGGGTCGGCGAGGGTGTCACCGATCATGATCTCGGGGATGCCCGCGACGGCGACGATGTCACCGGCGATGGCCTCGTCGGTGGCGGTACGTTCCACGCCCTCGGTGACCAGGAGTTCGGTGATCTTCGCATTCGTGATCACCGGATGACCGTCGACCTCGCGCATCCATGCGACCTGCTGACCCTTGCGAATGCGGCCCTTGTAGATGCGGATGAGCGCCAGCCTGCCGAGGAACGCCGAGGCGTCGAGGTTGGTCACCAGGGCCTGCAGCGGGGCCTCGGGGTCGCCCTGCGGCGGCGGGATGTTCTCGAGAAGGACGTCGAAGAGCGGGTCGAGGTTCTCGCCCTCGGGGTTCTCGCCGTTGGCGGGTTCGACAGTGCTGGCGATGCCCGCACGGCCGGATGCGTAGAGCGTCGGCAATCCGAGCGCGTCCTCGGCGGCCTTCTGGGCCTCCTCGTCGAGGTCTGAGGCGACGTCGAGCAGCAGATCATGGCTGTCGGAGACGACCTCAGCGATCCGGGCGTCGGGCCGGTCGGTCTTGTTGACCACCAGGATCACGGGCAGGTGCGCGGCAAGTGCCTTGCGCAGCACGAAGCGGGTCTGCGGGAGGGGCCCCTCGGATGCGTCGACCAGCAGCAACACCCCGTCGACCATGGACAGACCACGTTCGACCTCACCGCCGAAGTCGGCGTGGCCCGGGGTGTCGATCACGTTGATCACCGTCATGCTGCCGTCGGGGTGCTTGCGGTGCACAGCGGTGTTCTTAGCAAGGATGGTGATGCCCTTTTCCTTCTCCAGGTCACCAGAGTCCATCAAGCGTTCGATGGCATCATCGCCGCGGTGGGTCAGCGCGCCGGACTGCCGCAGCATCGCGTCGACCAGGGTCGTCTTCCCATGATCGACGTGTGCCACGATCGCGACATTCCGGAAATCCACGCTGGTAAGTGTCGCAGTGGGGGGACTCAATCGCGAAAACGAGAGAGACAGCTCACTTGAAGGCCAGCAAGCTGCTCGACCTCAAACCGAAGAAGAAGTGCTGCCGTAGCAAGCCACGCTGCACAAGGGACTGCAGTGGATTGCACCGAACACGTGTTGGTGGTGGGCCTCGATGTCGACGCGGTGCTGTGTGAGCGGCCGACCAAAATTGACATCAACGGCAACCGGGTGACGATGGAATTCCGCGATGGCTGGAAGGTCCGCTAGGTCGTCAGAGCCTGTTTGATTTCGGCGAGCCAGGTGCGGTCGGCGGGCACCCAGTCGAGCGCGTCGAGTTCGTCGACGGTGATCCATTTGAGGGCGCGGTGGTCGATGGGGTGCAGCATGCCGCCGGTCTGCGTGACGAGGTAGGCGCGCAGGGCCGTCGTCGGATTGAGCGCGACGTCGATCCCGAGGCGGGCGCCGACTGTCACGTCGACGCCGAGTTCTTCCTTCAGTTCTCGGGCGAGTGCGGCTTCGTCGGTTTCGCCTGTAGTGACCTTTCCGCCCGGCAGCTCCCAGAGGCCGGCCAACTCCGGCGGCCGGGCGCGCTGGGCCACCAACAGGGCGTTGCCCGCGATCATTGCACCCGCAACGACGACCTGAATCGGCATTACCGGCGACGGTATACGGTCGGAACCATGGCTGTGTTATCGGACGAACAAGTAGACGGCGCACTGCCCGACCTCGACGGCTGGGAGCGCGTCAACGGCACCTTGCGTCGCGCGATCAAGTTCCCCGCGTTTCTCGACGGCATCGACGCAGTGCGGCGCATCGGCGAGAAGGCCGAGGAGAAGGATCACCACCCGGATATCGACATCCGTTGGCGGACAGTGACTTTTGTGTTGGTCACCCACTCCGAGGGCGGCATCACCGACAAGGATGTCGAGATGGCGAAAGAGATCAACTCGATCGCCGGCCAGTAGAGGCGATCCACGCCAGCGTCGCCAGCGTCGCAACGATGTAGATCAAGCCGGCCCAGGCCAGGTACCACGGCCGGGAAATGACCCAGATCGTCGGCTGGGCGAAGCTCAACAGCCACGGCGCCCCGACCAGCGTCAAACCGAGCCACCCCCAGCCCAGGATCCGCGCACCCAGCCGTTCGCGCAGCGGCCCATGCAGCAGCCACATCATCAGCGGGATCAGCCATACCCAGTGATGCGTCCACGAGATCGGCGACAGCAGCAGTCCGAACAACTGCACGACGATGATCGCGCCGAGCCGGTCCAACGCCCCACCGATCGCCCGCCATGCCAACACCGCCAGCACCGCCGTCACCGCAATACCGGCCACCACCAGCGGCCCGTAACCCGCGTCGTGTCCGAGGATTCGCGAGATCCCGCCGCGCCACGACTGGTTGAACGACGTCCCGATCGGCCCCACCCGGGAAGCATCGCCGAGCAATTCCGTGAAGTAGTACCGGGTTTCGTCGCCGATGAGCAACCACGAGATTCCCACCGTGCCGAGGAACACGACGGCCGAGAACACCACGGCTCCCCACCGCCGCGCGCCGACAAAGTACAGACCCGACGCCGCAGGCGTCAGCTTCACCCCCGCCGCCAGCCCGACCAGTAACCCCGACACCCACCACCGCGTGCTGTACACCGCATACAACACAGCGAGCACCAGCAGCACGTTGATCTGTCCGTAGTCGAACGTGCTGCGTAGCGGCTCGATCCAGATGCCGACGGCGGTCCACAGCATCGCTGTTCGACGGTCGCCAGAACTCAGCAGCCGCTGACTGATCCGCACTACTCCGTACAGCGCCGCGAAGATGCCGAGCTGCCACGCGAACGCGACGACCCCGAACGGCAGCAGGTGCAAGGGATAGAACACCAGAGCCGCGAACGGCGGATACGTGAACGGCAGCGGGAAGTCGGGCGTCTGGTCGGCGTAGACGTAGTCGTACAGCGTGCCCGAGTGTTCGAGCATCCCCGCGCCGCCGACGTACACGTGCAGGTCGACGAAATTGGCGCCGTTGGGAACCAGGTACGTCCACGCCAGACGGGCCGCGACGCTGATCGCCAACAGAACCGGCGCCGCGGCCGCCAACCGGGCGAGCATGCGCGGAGCCGTGGTCGCGGCGTGCGTCGAAGCTGTATCTCCGTCAATCCGCACGACTCTATCGACTGGTCACATGAACCCGTCGAGTCCGTAACGGTCGCATAAACGCCACACGTGTCACTTGAGTAGCACCAGTAACTCCGTACGTTCGGGCGCAGGCGTGCCAACAACCTGATTGGGAGAACCATGCACAGCACCAGAAAACTGTTCGCGACCACCATGATTGCCGCTGCGGGAGCCGTCACGGCTGCGCTGGCGTTCAGCGGCACTGCCGCCGCCCAACCTGCGGCACCTGCGCCCGCTCCGGGCCTACCGGGTCTTCCGTTCATCCAGCAGCTCGCGTCAAATCCGGCGGCCGCATCTCAGCTCGTGCAGGGCTTCACCTCACTCCTGAGCACTGCCGTCTCCCCGGCCGCTCCTGCCACACCTCCGCCGGCCGCGACCGCGTCGGTCACCCTTCCGCAGCCCCCGGCAGCGCTGCCCGGTGCCGCCGCTCCGCTCAACACGCCGGCCGCACCCGCGTCCCCGGCCAGTCTGCTGCCGCAAGCAGCGTCGATCCCGAGCGGTCTGGCCTCGTTGATACCCGGCGGCATGCCGTTGGCGGGTCTGTTGCCCGCGGCGACTTCGGCGACCGCACCTGCAGCCAATGCTGCTCCCGCCGCAGCGGCTCCCGCGGCCGCCGCTCCCGCGGCACTTCCCACCGCCGGCCTCGCGCCGATCATGATCCCGCTGTCGGCACTGCCCTGACGGCTGTGGCGACGTCGACCATAAAGACCACTACGAGACTCACTGGGGGAGTCATGTCAACCAGGACGATGTTCGCCACCGCCGCCGTTGCGATCGGCTCATCGGTCACGCTGCTGTTCGGCGGCGTGACCGGTGTGGCCAACGCAGAACCCGGACCGCCCGTACCACCACTGCCGATCGACGTGCTGCAGGCGCCCGGCCTGACGGCGGTGCAGGGCCTCGGGCCCGTCATTCAGCAGGCCGCCTCTGATCCGACCAACGCGGCATCCACGCTGATGGCCGCCGCGGCGGTGTTCGCCGGGGACGCGGCAGCACCGGCCGATTCGCGGAACGTCGCGACGGCGGTCAACCAGTTCGTCGCCCACACCCCGGCTCCGGGGGCGGTGCCGGGCGCCGAGGCGCACCTGCCCGCAGGCGTCAACCCCGCGAACGCCGTTGGTCCGGTACCGGAGGCGTTAGCGGCACCCGCGCCCGCACCTGAGGCCGCGCCTGTTCCTGAGGCCGCGCCTGTTCCTGAGGCCGCGCCTGTTCCTGAGGCCGCGCCTGTTCCTGAGGCCGCGCCTGTTCCTGGGCCGCGAGGCAGCGCTCGCCCCCGCATCGGCGCCGGTCCCAGACGGAGCGCCGGTTCCCCCGCCGGGTCCTGCTGCTGCTGCGGCTGCGCCGGCCGCTGCGCCCGTCGGCCCCGAATTCGGACCGGAGGCCCCGGTGACTCAGGACTTCCTGTACCCGTCGATCAGCAACGGATGCCTGAAGGACGGCGGAAACGTGCTCGCCACAGCGATTTCAGTGGCCGGGCCCGCCAAGATCCCTGCGCCCGGACCCGGCCCGCGTCAGACGGCGTACGTCTTCACTGCGATCGGCACCCCTGGCCCCGCGGCGGTGCAGAACCTCCCGCTTAACGTCACCTGGGTCAACCTGACCACCGGCAAGTCGGGCAGCGCCACGCTCAAGCCGCAGGCGGACATCAACCCAGCGGGGCCGACGACGCTGACGGCGCTCGTCGACACCGGCTCGGGCAGCATCATCTCGACGATCTTCGGCCAGGTCAGTACGACCGAGAAGCAGTGTCAGTTCATGCCGACCATCGGATCGACGGTCGTCCCGTAAATCGTCTCGGCGACATCGAGCGCTCGGTTGTTGACGCGTCTACTCGCAGTTTGCGTGCAACAACCGTGCGCTGGGCGTTAGGTCAGAGAGCTCAGTAGGCCATGAAGAGGATGGCGTCCCGGTCGTAATCGCGGCCGGGGTGCACCTCCGACAGGTGGGCCTGCGCCTTCTCGACGAGATCGTCCTCGTTCTCACCGGTGATCGCCTCGCCACACGGGCAATTCAGGTGTGTCTTCATGCCCTCAGCTTCCCACAGCCCATGATGTGAGGCATGGAGCTTTACAACGTGATGCGTACGACGGGTGCTGTCCGCCGTTTCACCGACGACCCGTTGCCCGACGAGGTGCTCGAACGCATTCTCGACAACGCCCGCTTCGCGCCGACTGGTGGGAACCGCCAGGGCGCACATGTCATCGTCGTCCGCGACCGCGAAACACGGGAGAAGCTGGTCGAGTTGAGTGTCACGGGTGCACAGCGCTACATCGCGCAGACCAAGAACGGTGAAGGCCCATGGAATCCCGTGAAACCCATGCGGGTCACGCCCGAAGAGGTCGCCGCCACCGAGGTTCCGCCCTATCTCGGCGCACCCGTGCTGGGCGCGGACGCGGTGCTGGTGGTCTGCGTGGACCTCAACGTGTGCGCGGCTTTCGACCAGTACCTTGGCCGCATCGCCCTCATCCCCGGCGCCTCGATTTACCCGTTCGTATGGGGCATCCTGCTGGCCGCGCGCAACGAGGGGTACGGCGGCGTGCTGACCACGATGGCAGTCGCCGAGGAACCCCGCATCAAAGAACTGCTCGGCATCCCCGATGACTACGCGATCGCGGCCTTGCTGCCGATCGGCAAACCCGTGAAGCAGGTCAGCAAGCTCACCCGCAAGCCGGTCTCCGAAATCGCGACTCGCGAACGGTTCGACGGCGAGCCGTTCACCTCCTAGCTACACAGGAGATTGCACACAGGGTCGTTACCGGGGCCGGTGGAATCAACGACCCTCAGCGCAATCTCGACCATAGGTTGACGTTCGGTAACAGTTCGGCAGTTGGCCAGACTCGATGGCGCGGCGCATCTTCCCCGTGCGCGGCTGTCATGGGACCTTGGATTCATGACCTGCACGTTGGGCTACGCCACAGCGAGCACCATCGGGCAGAACCTCGCGGGCCAGCTCGCGGCACTCAACGCTGAGGGCGTCGACCCCAGACGGGTGTTCACCGACAAGTTGTCCGAATCCGCCGACCGGGCCCGCGTGGGTCTCTACGCCATGCTGAGCTACGCACGTTCAGGGGACACGGTCATCGTCGTCGCGCTCGACCGGCTCGGCCGCTCGACCACCGAGGTGACCCGGACTATCGCCGACCTCACCGACCGCGGATTGCGACTGCGCGCACTGCGCGAAGGTCTGGACACCGGTACGTCAACGGGACGCGTCGTCGCCGGAATCCTGCGCAGCCTGGCCGAACTCGACCTGCAGCCCGACCGCCAGCCGCACTAGGTTGTCGCGGCCTTAGCGGCCTTCGCGGCGGCCTTGGCCTGCTTCTTGTACGAGCGGACCTTTTCCAGGGAACCGGGATCCACGACGTCGGCCACCGACAGGAACGAACCGGCCTTTCCGTAGTCGCCCGCGGCCTTGCGCCAGCCGTCCGGCGTCACCCCGTACTGCTTGCCCAGCAGAGCCAGGAAGATCTTCGCCTTCTGCTCGCCGAATCCGGGCAGTCCCTTGAGTCGACGCAGCACCTCGGGCCCGTCCGGATCGCCTGCGGTCCACAGTCCCGAGGCGTCGCCGTCGTAGTGGTCGACGACGAGCTGCGCCAGCGCCTGAACCCGCTTGGCCATGGAACCCGGAAAGCGATGGATCGCAGGGGTTTTCGAGCACAGCGCGGCGAACTTCTCGGGGTCGTAGTCGGCGATCTCGCGGGCGTCGACCCCACCGATGCGGTCGGCGATCTTCTTGGGCCCGGCGAACGCCGCCTCCATCGGGTATTGCTGATCCAGAAGCATGCCCACGAGCAATGCGAACGGGTTGGACTCCAGCAACGCATCGGCCGCGGGATCTTGAACTAGCTGCAGTTTCGCCACGCTGCCAGTTTAAATTGACCTCGATCTGGTGAGGTGAGATGTCCGGCGAGCTCGCGATAGCACTGGCGGCGGTGCTGATCCTGGCCGCGGTGGCGGCCGCGGTCTTCACGGTGCGCACACGTCGCGTCGTGGCCACCCCCACCGAGCGTGGCGTCCACGCCGCGCTGCACACCGCCTCGTTGGCCGCCCGCGCCCTGCGCCAGGGCCTCGACACCGACTCTGCGGACACCGCGGCCCCCTTCCTGCGCGGCCTGACCGGCACCGAGGGTGTGGCCGTGTTCGACGGAGACGGCCAACTGCTGGCCTCCGACCCACCCGACGAGACGCTGTGGACGCCGGACGTGCTCGACGCGTGCGAACGCGCCGCGCGCGAGTCGATCTCCGGGGAACGGCGGGTATTGACCCACGCGCGGACCTCGACGGTGGTCGCGCAGCCGCTGCTCGCCGAAGACAGCGACGCCCTCGGCGTGCTGGTGGTGGTCACGACCCGGTCGCCCGCCCCGGGACTGCTCGGCGCCGTTGGCGAGGTGGCGCGCTACGCGGCCAGCCAGATCGAGCTCGCGGAGCTCGACGCGTCGCGCGCGCGCCTCGACCGCGCCGAGTTCCTCGCGCTGCGGGCCCAGATCAGCCCGCACTTCATCTACAACGCGCTCAACACGATCGCTTCGTTCGTACGCACCGATCCGGACCGCGCCCGCGGACTCATCCTCGAATTCGCGGACTTCACCCGCTATTCGTTCCGCGCCGCGGGGCAGTACACGACGTTGACGGAGGAACTGCGCAACATCGACCGGTACCTCAACCTCGAACGCGCCCGGTTCGGTTCGGCGCTGAAGGTCACGCTTCAGGTCGCACCGGAGGTACTCAACGTCGTCGTGCCGTTTCTCGCGCTGCAGCCCCTGGTTGAGAACGCAGTCCGGCACGGCTTCGCCGGGCAGGGCGGCGGCGAGATCGAGATCGTCGCCCGCGACGAGGGTTCGGACTGCGTCATCACCGTCGAGGACGACGGCGTCGGAATGGACCCCGAGACGCTGCGCACCGGACCCGGCGACGCCCTGGCCGACGACAAGAAAGACTCCGCGCATGTCGGGCTGACCAATGTCGATCATCGGCTGCGCGCGGCGTTCGGCAACGATTACGGTCTGGTGGTCGAAACGGCAATCGGCGCAGGCACCAAGGTCGTCATGCGGGTACCCAAGTTCCGCTCGGGCGTGCGGGCCGGCGGAGGAGCATTCGAATTGGGCACGTCGTGAGCAAGACGCTGACGGTGCTGGCGGTCGACGACGAGGCGCCCGCGCTGGACGAGTTGGCCTATCTCCTCGACCACCACAGCGATATCGGCAAGGTGTTGCGCGCCGCTGACGCCACGTCGGCGCTGCGCGAGCTCAACCAGCTACCCATCGACGCGATCTTCCTCGACATCAACATGCCCGGACTGTCCGGGATCGAACTCGCCGGTGTGCTCGCGAACTTCTCGCATCGCCCCGCCATCGTGTTCGTTACCGCGCACGACGACAAAGCCGTCGCGGCGTTCGACGTCGGTGCGCTGGACTACCTGCTCAAACCGATCCGTCAGGACCGCCTGGATGAAGCCGTGCGACGGGTGCTGGCGGCCAGGGTCACCGAGCCAGAGGCGGCCGATCAGGACGACGACGTGATTCCCGCCGAACTCGGAGGCGTCACTCACCTCGTGCCCAGGGACACGATCGGCTGGGTCGAGGCCGAGGGCGACTACGCTCGACTGCACTCCACGTCGGGATCGCACCTTGTGCGCATCCCGTTGAGCACCCTCGAAAGCCGTTGGCGCGAAAAAGGATTCCAACGGGTGCACCGGTCCTACCTGGTGGCGCTGCGAATGGTCACCGGGCTGCGCACCAGCGACGGCGGGGTGCTGGTGCGGCTGCGGACCAACGGCGCCTCCCCCGCGGTCGAACTGCCGGTGAGCCGACGGCAGGCCCGCGAACTGCGCGACCGCGTGGTCCGCGACCCGATGCGGAACCTGAAACCCGATGACTAGCAACGAAAAGCCGCAACGCGAACGTGTCGTGCTCGCGCACCGGCGCGGCGCCCGCATGGTGCGCACCCGCGTCGAGGTTCAGGAACAGACGAAGGTCGGCGACGCGTTGGTCCGCGGGCTGGTGCGCGCCCAACTCGGTCTGGCGCTGCGTCTCGCCGCCGTCGTGGTGTCTACGGTGGTCGCAATCCCCTTGCTCAACGCGGCGTTTCCGAACATCGCGGCTCTCACCGTCGTCGGTATCCGGCTGAACTGGCTCGCCCTCGCCGTGTTGGTGTACCCCCTGCTCTACGGTGTCGGACGGCTGTATGTGCGGCTGGCCGAACAGGCGGAGCGCGACTTCGTCGGCGTCGTCGACAGCGAACCATGACCGGCTCACCGTTGACGGCGGCCGCCCTGCTCGCAGCGGT
Organism: uncultured Actinomycetota bacterium; assembly: GCA_963721495.1. Lineage (GTDB taxonomy): Bacteria > Actinomycetota > Actinomycetes > Mycobacteriales > Mycobacteriaceae > Mycobacterium. The sequence continues at coordinate 114,765 of CAVRMG010000041.1, forward strand.
GATCGCGACCGTCGCGATCGGCGTGTACGGAGTTCGGTTCTCCCGCACCACCTCCGACTTCCTGGTCGCATCCCGCACCGTCGGCCCCCGGTGGAACGCGGCCGCCATCTCCGGTGAGTACCTCTCGGCCGCATCGTTCCTCGGTGTCGCCGGGCTGATCGCCAAATACGGCGCCGACGCGCTGTGGTATCCGGTCGGTTTCACTGCCGGCTATCTCGGGCTGCTGCTGTTCGTCGCCGCCCCGCTGCGCCGATCGGGCGCCTACACCGTGCCGGACTTCGCGGAGTTCCGGCTGGGATCGGCGCGACTGCGCAGGGTCGCGATGCTCGTCGTCGTCGTGGTCTGCATCTACTACCTGGTGCCGCAGTATCAGGGCGCGGGCCTTGCACTGAAAACCCTGCTGGGCCTGCCGGTTTGGGTGGGACCACTGGTGGTCGGCGTCATCGTCATCTCGAATGTGGTGGCCGGCGGCATGCGGTCGATCACGTTCGTCCAGGCGTTCCAGTACTGGCTGAAGTTGACCGCGATCGCGATACCCGCGCTGGCGCTGCTGGGCCTATTCGTCTCCGACCGCGGCGAGCTGGGTGGGCCGCTTCCCCCGACAGTCGGTCAGGACACGACGGTCGCGATCGAAACGCACGTGGTGGTGCGGGTCGCCGACCCGGCGGGCATCACGGTGACGGGCATGCTCGACGGCACACCCATTGACGCGCAGCCGATTCCGACGCCGGGTGACCACACCCTCGAGGCGGGAACGACGCTGGCACTTGCGGCGGGCGCCGCGACCCCCGTGGTGGTCGGCACCCCGAGCAGCGGTTCGGCATGGATCGCGTCCGGCGGCGGTCTCGGCGGCGAACATCCGCTTTATCAGGTGCTGTCGCTCATCGTCGCAACGTTTTTGGGCACCATGGGTTTACCGCATGTACTGGTGCGCTTCTACACCAACCCGGACGGGCGCGCGGCGCGCCGCACAGCGCTGGCAGTCATCGCCCTGCTGTCGCTGTTCTATCTGTTCCCGACACTATTGGGCGTGTTCTCACGCCTCTACGTCCCGCGCGTCCTGATTACCGGAAACGCCGACGCCGCGGTGCTCCTCGCGCCGGGAAGCGCCATCGGCGGGGCTGCCGGTCAACTGCTGGCCGCGCTCGTCGCCGCCGGGGCCATCGCGGCGTTCCTGGCGACGTCGTCCGGGCTGTTGGTCAGCATCGCCGGCGCCTTGGCGACCGACGTGATGCGCGGCCGGGTCCGCGATTTCCGGGTGGCCGCGGTGGTGGGCGGGCTCATCCCGATCCCGCTGTCGCTGGCCACCACCGGCGGTCTGGAATTGTCACGCAGCGTCGGACTGGCGTTCGCCGTCGCCGCGTCGACGCTGTGCCCGTTGCTCGTGCTCGGCATCTGGTGGCGCGGGCTGACGGCGTGGGGCGCCGCGTGCGGACTGGTGGTCGGGGGCGTGCTGTCGGGCACCGCGGTGACGGTGGCGGTGGCAGGCGGGATCGACGACGACGCTCTCGGCGGCTGGCCCGCGGTGATGATCGGCTACCCGGCGGCGGTCACCGTACCGCTCGCGTTCGCCACGATGATCTTGGTCAGCCGCCTGACACGAGCGTCGGCACCCGCGGACGTCGCGCAGATCTTCGCCCGTATGCACGTACCGGAACGGTTGGGCATGGGCGTCGAGCGCGTCCCCCGGGGTTGAGATTTTCCGCGAGCTGGCCCACGCGGAGCTGGGGATCGCAAAGTGCTCGTTTTTCGCGGTGTGTCGGGGCGATTTGCGTCCCCAGCTCCGCGTGGGCCCAGCTCGCGCAGAAAGGCGACGCCGTTCGTCGTCACCGATCGACCGCTCACCGCATCGCCACCGGGCTTCACCGTTCAACGCCGTATGCAGTGGGTATGTGACCTGCATCTCATCTAGCTTCTGCAGTTGAGCCGGTTCAGAGTCGAAGTTCAGGAGCACACGATGCCGCGAACAGAACCCGCCGTCAGCGGTCACGAGTATCTGGCAGTACAAGCCAGTCCGGAATTCCAGGAGTTGCGAAGCAGATTGCGCCGCTTCGTGTTCCCCATGAGTGCGCTGTTCCTGCTGTGGTACTTCGCCTACGTGCTCCTCGGCGCGTTCGCCCATGACTTCATGGCGACCAAGGTGTGGGGCAACATCAACGTCGGCCTGATCATCGGCCTCGGCCAGTTCGTGTCGACCTTCGTCATCACCGCGATCTACGTCCGGTTCGCCGACCGGGAGCTCGACCCGCGCGCCGAGGCGATCCGCAACAAGCTCGAGGGCGGTGCGGCATGACGCGCGAAACCCTAGACATCCTGGCCGCCGACGGCACCACGGTCGGCAATCCCGCCGCCAACATCGGCATCTTCGGGCTGTTCGTCGCGATCACGCTGTACATCGTGATTCGCGCCAACAAGCAGAACACCACCGCCGCGGAGTTTTTCACCGCCGGGCGCACGTTCACCGGACCGCAGAACGGCATCGCGATGTGCGGTGACTATCTGTCCGCGGCCAGCTTTCTCGGCATCGCAGGTGCCATCGCCGTCTACGGCTATGACGGCTTCCTGTATTCCATCGGCTTCCTTGTCGCGTGGCTGGTCGCGCTGCTCTTGGTTGCCGAATCACTGCGCAACGCAGGCAAATTCACGATGGCCGACGTGTTGAGCTTTCGGTTGAAGCAGCGTCCGGTTCGACTTGCCGCCGCGACCACGACGCTCGCTGTATGCCTGTTCTACCTGCTGGCACAGATGGCAGGAGCGGGCGGTTTGGTGGCTCTGCTGCTCAACGTCAAGAGTGACCTGGGCCAGGCTCTGGTCATTGCGGTCGTCGGCCTTCTGATGATCGTCTACGTGCTGATCGGTGGCATGAAGGGGACCACCTGGGTGCAGATCATCAAGGCGGTGCTGCTGATCGGCGGCGCGGCAATGATGACGGTCTGGGTGTTGGCCAAGTTCGGTGCGAACTTCTCCGACATCCTCGGCGCCGCGCAGACCGCGGTCTCGGGCTCGTCGAACGAAGCCGTCGCCGCCCGCGACGTCCTGGCGCCAGGCGCGCAGTACGGCGCGTCGCTGACGTCGCAGATCAACTTCATCTCGCTGGCGCTGGCGCTGGTGCTGGGCACCGCGGGCCTGCCCCACGTGCTGATGCGCTTCTACACGGTGCCGACAGCCAAGGAGGCACGTCGCTCCGTGGTCTGGGCGATCGCCCTCATCGGCGCGTTCTACCTGTTCACCCTCGCGCTGGGCTACGGCGCCGCGGCGCTGGTCGGGCCCGACGCCATTTTGGCCGCGCCCGGCGGACAGAACGCCGCCGCGCCGCTGCTGGCTTTCGAACTCGGTGGCGTGGTCCTGCTCGGCATCATCTCAGCGGTCGCATTCGCGACGATCCTCGCGGTGGTCGCAGGTCTCACCATCACGGCCGCAACGTCATTCGCGCACGACATCTACGCCAGCGTGCTGAAGAGCCATCAGGTGAGCGAGAGCGAGCAGGTTCGCGTGTCGCGCATCACGGTGGTGGTGCTGGGCATCGTCTCGATCGGCCTCGGCATCCTCGCCGCCGAGCAGAACATCGCGTTCCTGGTCGCGCTGGCCTTCGCAGTCGCCGCCGCGGCCAACCTGCCGACGATCCTTTTCTCGCTGTACTGGCCTCGGTTCAACACCCGCGGCGCGCTGTGGAGCATGTACGGCGGCCTGATCTCGACGATCGTGCTGATCATCTTCTCCCCCGCGGTGTCGGGCGCGAAGACCGCGATGCTGCCGAACGTCGACTTCGCGTGGTTCCCGCTGGCAAACCCCGGCATCGTGTCGATTCCGCTGGCGTTCATCCTCGGCATCGTCGGCACGTTGAGTTCGCCGGACCGCGGCGATCCCGAGACCAACGCCGAGTTCGAGGTGCGTGCCCTGACCGGCGTCGGCGCCGAGAAGGCCGTCGCCCACTAGTCCCACCGGAACGAGGCGGGATTACCGCGGCCGTCGGAAGGGTTATCTTCACGCGTGACGCCGCGACGAATCGCCTTCCCGCTGCTGGCCTACGCCTTCGCCGCGATCATGGTCGGCACCACTCTGCCGACGCCGATGTACGCGCTCTACGGCGAGCACATGCACTTCGCGGTGCTGACCACCACGGTGATCTACGCGACATACGCGGGCGGTGTGTTGTTCGCGCTCGTGGTGTTCGGCCGCTGGTCCGATGCGATCGGCAGGCGGCCGATGCTTCTGGCCGGCGTCGTCGCTGCGCTGGCCAGCGCCGCGGTCTTCCTGGTGGCGGATACGGTGCCGGTGCTGCTGGTGGGGCGCGTGCTGTCCGGCTTGTCGGCGGGGATCTTCACCGGAACGGCCACCGCCGCAGTGATCGAGGCGGCGCCGCCGAGCTGGCGCACCAGGGCCGCCGCGGTCGCGACCGTCGCCAACATCGGAGGCTTGGGCATCGGGCCGCTGTTGGCCGGGTTCCTGGTGGAGTATGCGCCCGCCCCGCTGCAGCTGAGCTTCGTCGTGCACATCGTGCTGGCACTGCTGGCCGGCGTCGCAGTCCTGATCGCACCCGAAACCTCACAGCGCACCGGCAGCGTCGGCGTGCAGCGGCTGTCGGTGCCCGTCGAGGTGCGTTCGGTGTTCGTGATCGCCGTTCTCGCGGCGTTCGCGGGGTTCGCGGTGACCGGCCTGTTTACCGCGGTGGCCCCGTCGTTTCTGGCCAACGTCGTCGGCATCGGCAACCACGCGGTCGCCGGTGCGATCGCGTCCTCGATCTTCGCTGCGTCGGCGGTGGCGCAGATTGCCGCCCGCAGCATCGTGCCGCAGCGCGCGGTCGCGATCGGTTGCGCGATCCTCGTCGCCGGCATGCTCATTCTGGCTGTGGCACTGCACTTTTCGTCATTGGCAGGCCTGGTCGCCGCGGCGATCGTGTCCGGCGTCGGCCACGGCATCAGCTTCAGCCGCGGCCTGGCCGCGGTGGTCGAACGCACACCCGCCGAACGCCGCGCCGAGGTGAGCTCCACCTACTTCGTGGTCGCCTACGTGGCCATCTCGCTGCCCGTCGTCGGCGAAGGACTGGCCGCCGGCGCCTGGGGGCTGCGCACGGCAGGCGTCAGTTTCGCCGTCGCCGTCGCGATCCTGGCCGGCGTCTGCCTGGCCGCGATTCTGGCGCAGGAGGCCCGCGAGTCCCGTCGCGCGACCGCCGACGTCTGAGCGAAAGGAGGCTAGCCGCTCTTGCGGCGGAACTCCCGGCGATTCTCCGCCGGACCGTGCCCCTGTGCCTTCGGCCCCTTGGACCCACCGTCCTTGTGCACAGAACCCTCGGCGGCCTTGGCTTTCTTCCGCTCCAGCGCCTCCCGGAACTTGCGCTTGGTGTCGTCTTCCGGTTCATCAGCCATGAGCGCAGCCTAACGTGCCCCCTTGGGCCCGTCGCCTTCTTTACCGCTTGCCGGGCGGCATGCCGTAGACGTGCGAGATCGGCAGTGTCATCACCACGCGCCTGTCCTCGACCATCGCCCGCCGATAGTCGTCCCAGTCGGAATGCTCACCGGCGATATTGCGGTACAACGCAATCAACGCCTCCACCGTGTCGTCGTCCGGCGACGCGGCGGGCGGCGTGAGGGTCGCATCACCCTCGGCGACGGCGTACGACCATCCGTCGTCCGAACTGACGTGGATCGATGCCCGCGCGTCGCGGCGCAGGTTACGGGTCTTGGCTCGCGGTTCGGTGATCGACACCTGAATCGTCAGATTGCGCGGGTCGAAGTAGTACGACACGTTCGACAACTGCGGCCTGCCGTCGCGTTTGACCGTGGCCAGGACGCCCAGCGAGTTTCCGCGTATCAGCGCCAGGAGCTTGTCATCGAACACGTGGCGTCCCATGGTGCGAGCCTACGTCGGAATCCCTGCGCCAATTGCGACATATCTAGCATGAAGCAGATGACGACGGTAAGCGGTGAGGTTCTCGAAGGCGTCTCGGCCACCACGCTGTGGACGCTGCGCAACCGCGCCAGCGAAGCGAAGCGCTCCGACGGCGTGATTCGCGACCCATGGGCGGTCACCCTGTTCGACGCGATCTCCTATGACTATCTGAAGTTCGGCAAGCCCAACCAGTCGCATGCCCTGCGGGCGCAAGCCTTCGATACCGTCGCACACGCCTATCTGGCGGCCCATCCCAAGGCATCCGTGGTGGCGCTGGCCGAAGGCCTGCAGACCAGCTTCTGGCGGCTGGACCGCACCGGAGTGGCCGACGAATTGACCTGGTACTCAGTAGATTTCCCACCTGTCATGGCACTACGCGAGAAACTGCTGCCGCACGACGATCGGATCGTGCCGTTGGCCCAGTCGGCGCTGGACCGTAGCTGGATGGACCGTGTCGACAACACCGAGGGCGTGTTCATCACCGCCGAAGGTCTGCTGATGTACCTCGAACCCGACGATGCGCTGGGACTGATCGGCGATTGCGCGGCCCGCTTCCCGGGCGGCCAGATGATGTTCGACTCCATCCCGCAGTGGCTCAGCCGGCGCACGATCAAAGGCCTCAAGATCTCCGACCGCTATCTCACTCCGCCGATGCCGTTCTCCCTGTCCCCCGACGAGGCCGTCGCCCTGGCTGGTCGCATTCCCGGCGTCCGGGCCGCTCACGATATCGCCCAAGCGCCCGGACGGGGACTGTTCAAGCTGATGGCCTGGCAGCCGCTGGATCGCCTCGGCTTCCATCGTCGCAACCGTCCCAGCTACACGCTGCTGGAGTTCGGCTAGACCCTGTCGCGTTTTCCCAATCGGCTCGTTGCCCGCAGCCTTATCCTGACGACCATGACCAGGTATGCCGCCTTTCTGCGTGGCGTGAACGTCGGCGGCGTCAACCTCAAGATGGCCGAGGTGACGAAGGTTCTCGAGGACGCCGGATTCACGAATGTGCGAACGATTCTGGCCACCGGCAACGTCCTGCTGGACAGCCGTTCCGGAGTGGACGCGGTCAGGAAGAAGGCCGAGAAGGCGTTGCGCGACGGCTTCGGCTACGACGCTTGGGTGCTCGCCTACGACCTGGACACGGTGCGCGCGATCTCCAAGCGATTCCCGTTCGAGCGCGAGGTCGACGGGCACCATTCCTACGTCACCTTCGTCACCGACAAGGACGTGCTCGACGAACTCGCAGAACTCGGCAAAGACCGCCGGGGCGCACGAGAAGATCAAGCGCGGCAAGGGCGTCGTCTACTGGCAGGTCCCCAACAAGGGCACGCTGGACACCACCATCGGCAAGACGATGGGACAGAAGCGATACAAGTCGTCGACGACCACCCGCAACCTGCGCACCATCGAGAAAGTTCTGAAGTAGGTAGATTCGGCCCCGTGAGCGCCACACCGACCTCGAAGGCCGACGGAACCGTCTTGACGGGTGTCTCCGAGACGGCGCTGCTGACGTTGCAGGTGCGGGCCAGCGAGGCGCGCCGACCGGATTCGATCATCGACGACCCGATGGCGATCCAGCTCGTCGACGCGATTGATTTCGACTGGGCCAAGTTCGGCCACAGCCGTCGTCAGGACATGGCGGTCCGCGCGCTGGCCTTCGACAAGCAGGCGCGCCGCTACCTCGCCGACCACCCGCAAGCCACCGTGGTGGCGCTCGCGGAGGGTCTGCAGACCAGCTTCTATCGCCTCGATGCGGCCGGGGTCGGGCATGAGTTCCGCTGGCTCACGGTCGATCTCCCGCCGATGATCGACTTGCGCCGCAAGCTGCTCCCTGCATCGGAGCGGGTCGAGATGTGTGCGCAGTCGGCGCTCGACTTCAGTTGGATGGACCGGGTTCAGTCGGAGCACGGGGTGTTCATCACCTCCGAGGGCCTGCTGATGTACCTGCAGCCCGACGAAGCCCTCGGCCTGATCGCCGCATGCGCCGAGCGCTTCCCCGGCGGCCGGATGATGTTCGACCTGCCACCCGCCTGGTTCGCCAAATGGATCAGCCGGGGAATGCTGAGGCCGTCGATGCGGTACCGGGTGCCGGAGATGCCGTTCAGCATGTCGGTTTCGGAGTTGGCAAAGTTGGTCAATGAGGTGCCGGGCATTCGGGCGGTGCACGATATCGCGCTGCCGCCCGGTCGCGGCAAAGTCTTCAACGCCGTGCTGTGGAGCGTCCAGCGGCTGCCGCTGTTCGATTCCGTGCGGCCGGTGACGACGCTGCTGGAGTTCGGCTAGCTTCCGAACGCAGATTCGACGTACCGAAGCGCGTCGGACTTATCGATACCCAGCGCCTTGGCTGCCGACACGAATGTGTGTGCGGCGGTCGCCATCGCGGCGTCGGCAGGGTCGACCCGGGCGACGTAAGTGCCGAAGCGACCCCGTGTTTCGACGACGCCTGCCGATTCCAGCTCGCGGTAGGCGCGGGCCACGGTGTTGACGGCGAGCCCCAGTTGACCGGCCAGTTCGCGGACCGTCGGCAATCGGGTTCCCGGTGGCAGCCTGCCATCGCGCACTCCGTCGATGATCTGCGTCCTGAGCTGGTCAAACAGGGGACCCGACGCGCGATGGTCGATGCGAACCCAATCCCCCAACTTGGTCACGTGCTCAGTATCGCCCAAAGCCGCTACTTTGGTCATGTGCAAGTGACGGTCCTCAGCGGTGCGGGTATCTCGGCGGAGAGCGGCGTGCCGACGTTTCGCGACGTCGAGACCGGGCTGTGGGCCAAGGTGGACCCCTACGAGATCTCCAGCTCGGACGGCTGGCAGGCGAACCCCGAGAAGGTGTGGGCCTGGTACCTGTGGCGCCACTACATGATGGGCTCGGTGCAGCCCAACAACGGCCACCGCGCCGTCGCGGCCTGGCAGGACTACGCCGAGGTGCACGTCGTCACGCAGAATGTCGACAATCTGCACGAGCGGGCCGGCAGCAAGAACGTCTACCACCTGCACGGCAGTCTGTTCGAATTCCGTTGTGATCGTTGTCAAACCACGTACGCGGGCGCACTGCCTGCCATGCCTGAACCGGCTGAGACCGTCGACCCGCCGAGGTGTGCGTGCGGCGGGCTCATCCGGCCCAACGTGGTGTGGTTCGGGGAGGCACTGCCCGAGGACGCATGGCAGCGCTCGGTCGAGGCCGTCAACGTCGCCGACATCGTGATCGTGGTCGGCACGTCGTCGATCGTCTATCCCGCGGCCGGTCTGCCCGAGATGGCGCTGGCCAACGGCACCGTGGTCATCGAAGTCAACCCAGAACCCACGCCGCTGTCGGCTTCCGTGACGGTGTCGCTGCGCGAGACCGCGGCGGGCGCCTTGCCCGGCCTGCTGCAGCGTTTGCCCGCGCTGCTGGGTTAGGCCGGACTCATGCGCGAACAGACGCAAAAATCCCATTTCGGCGTTGTTTCGGGTGTTTTTGCGTCTGCTCGCCGGAACTAGGCAGGTTTGACGGCGCGGCCGATCGCGAACTCGGCTACCGGCAGCGGCACCCACGTCGGCATCGTCCATTCCCGGCGTGCGCCCGACACCGCGAACCCGGCGCCGACGATGCTCGCTTCGGTATCACGATGGGTGTGGCAGTTGCCGAGCATCCGCGGCCAGACCGTGGCATCGGCGAACTTCTGCAGGCCTGCACGCGCCCCGCTGCTGGCGACGTGTTCGAGATAGCGAAGCTCACCCTCCGGGCGCAGCAACGAAAGCAGCTGTCGCAGCACGCTTTCGGGTTCCTCGACGGAGCAGAGCACCAGCGAGCACACCACCGCGTCGAACGGCTGGGTGCCGGACGCGATGTACTGCTCGACCGTGTCGGTGCTGACGATAACGGGCACGGGCGCGGCGGCGGCAGCCCGTTGCGCCGTCTCGGCGAGCCGACGTTCGGGCTCGACCGCGACGACCTCCGTCACCGCCCCGGGGTAGAACTCGAAGTTCGTCCCGGTGCCCGCACCCACCTCGAGCACGCGCCCGGACAGGCCGGCGAGGTTCTCGCGCCGCAACCGCCGGATGGCGTCGGTCTCGTGTGCGGACATCACCGTCCACAGCCTCGCGAAGAACGGGTTATCGACGGAGTTGCTCATTGAGCAGTCCCTTCAGCTGAGCGATCGCTTCCTGGGGCATCGCGTCCGACCCGATGGCGCCGGAGACGATCTCACCCATACATACCGCCTTGAGCACCCGGTCCGCGAATTCCTCGGTGTCTCCCCACGGCAGATGGGGCCTGGACACCAGCATGGCGGCCAACCCGTGGGCCGTGGCCCACAGTTCCAGAGCAACAGTCGTCGAGTCACCGGCGGCGAAGATGCCCTCTGCCATCAACGTCTCGACCGAATTCTGCAGATGGCGAAACGCCGCGTTGTCCAGCGTCACGTCGATGTCGCTGCCGGGCCGTGCCTCACCCATGGTGGCAATCCGGTACAGCTCAGGGGTTTTCGTCGCAAAGCGCACGTAGGCAAGTCCTTGCGCACGCAGCACCTCGATCGACGACGGCTGGTCCATCGCGGCGCGTTGCATTTCCTCGTCGAGCTTCTCGAAATACTGCGCGCACACCGCGTCCAGCAGCGCGTCCTTATCGGTGAAATGCAAATAGATCGAGGGCGGGGTCACTCCCACCCGTTGTGCCACCGACCGGATCGACACCTCTTTGGCGTGACCGGTTTCCAGCAGCAGATCGGTGGTCGCGTCGAGAATCTCGTCGCGGAGTTGTTCGCCAAACCCGCGGGGCGCGCGTCGCCGCTTCATCGGGATGGGGCGGGCTCGGCCGACGGTGTTTCTGCGACCGGCGCGGGATCGTCCGCGGACTCACTGATGCCGATCCGCTCGTGCAGCTTGGCCAGGGGCTTGGGCGCCCACCAGTTCCACCGTCCGAGCAAGTGCATGAACGCGGGCACCAACGCCATACGAACGAGTGTGGCATCGACGATGATCGCGAGGGTCATGCCGACGCCCATCATCCGCATGAACGCCACCTCGGCGGCGATGAGTGCGGCGAATGAGATCGACATCAGCAGCGCGGCCGCGGTGACGACGCGCCCGGTCTTGGCGAGGCCCAGCGCGACGCTTTCGTCGTTGTCCGCGCGGGTCTTGCCGGACTTCAGCCAGAATTCGCGGATCCGGGAGACCAGGAAGACCTCGTAGTCCATCGACAACCCGAACGCGATGCAGAACAACAGCACCGGCATGTTGGCCACCAGGGTCCCGGTGGGGGTGGTACCGAGCGCGCCAAGATGGCCGTCCTGGAAGATCCACACCAGTGCGCCGAACGCGGCAGTCAGCGATAACACGTTGAGCACCAAGGCTTTCAGCGGAAGGATTACGCTGCCGGTGAGCAGGAACAGCAGCACGAAGGCGATTGCCGCGATCACACCCAGAACCAAGGGCAGCCGTGACGTGATGGCCTGCGAGCTGTCGCGATTGATCTGCGCCAGCCCGGTGACCTGCACCGGCTTTCCGCCCGGTGCGCTGACGGCGTGCATAGCGTCGAGCTGCGTATCGGAGGCGTCGGTGAACAGTGGAGCGGTGCTGCCGATGGTCAGGAAGGCGCTGCTGTCCTTCGCCCCGGTCGCCGCGGCGGGTGGTCCGGCGAGACGGCCGTCGATGAATGTACCGCCGGGTGCGGATACCGACGACACGTCGACAACGCGGGACAGATCCGCCGCGTAGCGGTCCAGTTCGGCCGGAGGCACACCCGAGGCGTCCGGTATCACAACGGTGACATTGGTCGACGAGTCGACGGCGAAGTCGTTGCGCAGATCGTCACCGACCTCGCGCGCGGATGCAGATTGCGGCAGCACGCGGTCGTCCGGGAAGCCCCACTTGATCCCCAGGAAGGGCGCGCCGAGCAGCAGGAGCAGTGCCACGATCGCGACGGCCACCGGAATCGACCGGCGCATAACGAATTTCGTGCTGCGGTACCAGAACATCTGCTCGACAGGCTTGCGCACCGGTTCGGGTCGACCGAGCAGCGAGCGGAACAGCCGTCGGGTGTCCAACGCGTCCAGCCGGTCCCCGAGGAGCACGATCGCCGCGGGCGCCACCACGATCGCGGCTACGGCCGCAAAACTCACCACGGCGATCCCCGCGTACGCGAACGACTTGAGGAAGTACATCGGGAACAGCACCATCGCCACCATCGACAACGCGACGGTCAGCGCTGAGAACAGCACCGTCCGACCGGCGGTACTCATCGTGCGGGTCAGCGCCCGGTTCCGATCCGCCCCGTCGGCAAGCTCGTCGCGGTACCTGCTGATGATGAGCAGCGTGTAGTCGATCGCGAGCGCCAAACCCATTGCGATGGTGAGGTTCATCGCGAAGATCGACACATCGGTGACGAAGGTGATGCCGCGGAGCACCGCCATCGACCCGAGGATCGCGAACCCGCCGACGGCAAGGGGCAGGGCCGCGGCCAACAGGCCGCCGAACACCCAGACCAACACGATGAAGCTCAGCGGGATGGCGATCACTTCCATCGTCAGCAGATCCTTTTCGCTCTGCGCGTTGATCTGTACGTAGGTCATCGCCACACCGCCGGCACGCACCGTCACCCCGTCGCGGTCGTGTACGAGCCTGTCGGTGAGTTCCTTGGCGTGCTTCTGTGCGCCGCTTTCTCCGCCGGTGATGCCTGCGACGATCAGGCCGGTCTTGCCGTCCTTGCTGACGAGCGCGGGCGTGGCCGACGGCGGTGCCGTCCACGCCGAGGTCACCTGCGCGACGCCCGGCGATTCCTGCAACTGCGCGGTGATGTCCGTGGCGACCGCACGCGCCGTGGGACTCTGCGCGCCGGCGGCTGCGCTGTCGTCGGTCACGCTGATCACCAGCTCCATGTCGCCCTGGCCGAACTTGTCGACAAGCAGCTGTGTCGCATGCGCCGACTCCGACGTGGGGTCCTGGAAGCCTCCGGCGGACAGGCTCTTGGCGACGGGGATGCCGAAGATCCCGCAGGCCACCATGACGAGTGCCGCGATGGCCACGATGCGCCGTGGCGCCCTGATCGCCAGCAGTGCGATGCGTTCAAGCACGTCGCGTCCTCCCGTTGAAACGGATGAGATATCGCCGCTAACTTATCAGCGATAACTTAGCGCGGCAACGCATCCCTTTCCTAGCTACGACGTGAACCGATCTCACGTTCATTCAGGTGCAGATGATCCGTGGCCGCAGCAGGTCTACTGATGCGGGGCCTGACGTGAATTTTTCTCAACGGAACGGCCCCAGTCCACTTCACAGCGCCGACCAGCTAAAACCTACTCACGGGTAGTGACGGGACCCTACCCGGCGGTAAGGATTGCCACCATTTTCCGAATCGTGACTCAAAGAACTCTTAATGGTGATGGTTACTCTTCAGTACATGTGGATCGACGACACCAGTGCTGATGTCATCAAGGTTGACTTCGATGCGCTTTACCATGGCGATGTCCTGGTAGAGGGCGATACCTCGGAGCAGCTCGACGACGAGCGCCCGCTGCCAACCGCTGTCTGACCGAACGCGCGCCGAGGGGTGGCGCGTTCAGCCCGAACAGTTTGCCCGTTGCGGGCGCATTTCGTTGATTCCGTTTCCCTTTGATCAGTCCTAAGCGACGTTCTCTTCTACGTCGGCCTCGACCATGCCGGCCAGCCTGCCGGTAATGAGTCTCCTCGGCTTCCTCGACGATCCGCGACACCAGCTCGCCGCAGGTCGGGATGTCGTTGATCAGGCCCATCGCGGTGCCCACCGACCAGATGCCCGCGTCTAGGTCGCCGACCTCGTAGACCTTGACCCCTCGCGTTCCGGCGACCAGGTCCTTCACATCCTCGAACTGACCGCCGCGGTTGAGGATCTCCACGACCTCGCGCGACACCGCGTTACTGGCGACGCGCGCGGTGTTGCGCAGCGGCCGGAAGATCATCTCGGTGTCGAGCTCGCTGCCGGCCACGATCGCTTCCTTCACGTTCTGATGGATGGCCGACTCGACGGTGCACATGAATCGCGAGCCCATGTTGATGCCGTCGGCCCCCAGCGCCAACGCGGCCACCAGACCACGGCCGTCGGCGAATCCGCCGGAGGCGATCATCGGAATGTCGATCTTCACGGCGGCCGCCGGGATCAGCACGAGGCCCGGAATGTCGTCCTCCCCGGGGTGACCCGCGCACTCGAATCCGTCGATGCTGATGCCGTCGACGCCCAGGCTCTGCGCCTTGACCGCGTGCCGGACCGAGGTGCACTTGTGCAGCACCTTGATCCCGTTGTCGTGGAACATCGGCAGGTGCGGCGCGGGGTTGGAGCCCGCGGTCTCGACGATCTTGATGCCCGCGTCGACGATGACCTGTCGGTACTCGTCATACGGCGGCGGGTTGATGGTCGGCAGGATCGTCAGGTTCACGCCGAACGGCTCGTCCGTCAGATCCCGGCACTTGGCGATCTCCTTGGCAAGGTCCGCCGGCGTCGGCTGCGTCAGCGCCGTGATGAACCCGAGGGCACCCGAGTTGGCCACGGCCGCAACAAGTTCGGCGCGGCCAACCCATTGCATGCCGCCCTGCACGACGGGGTGCTCGACCCCGAAGGTTTCGGTGAACTTCGTCGTGATCATTTGTCGGAATACCTCCTGTGTTCGATGCTCTTCGCGCAAGCGCTCATCGCGGGGCCATCCGGATCGCGCCGTCGAGGCGGATCACCTCGCCGTTGAGCATCGGGTTCTCGATGATGTGCACTGCCAGCGCGCCGTACTCGTCGGGGTCGCCGAGGCGGGCCGGGTGGGGCACCTGCTGGCCCAGCGACTTCTGCGCCTCCTCGGGCAGCGAGCCCAGCAAGGGGGTCTTGAACAGACCCGGCGCGATGGTGCAGACGCGGATCAGTTCACGCGAGAGGTCACGGGCGATCGGCAGGGTCATGCCGACGACGCCGCCCTTGGACGCCGAGTAGGCGGCCTGGCCGATCTGGCCCTCGAACGCCGCGACGGAGGCGGTGTTGACGATGACACCGCGCTCCTCACCGAGAGGTTCGTTCTTGGCGATCCGCTGGGCCGAGAGCCGCAGCACGTTGAACGTGCCGATCAGGTTGACCTGGATGGTCTTGGTGAACCAGTCCAGCGGGAACGGGCCGTCCTTGCCCAGCGTCTTGGCGGCGCTGCCGATGCCCGCGCAGTTGACGTTGATGCGCAGCGGGCCGAGTGACTCGGCGACGTCGAGCGCCTCACTGACGGCCGCCTCGTCGGTGACGTCGGCGGACGCGAACTTCACGCGCTCGCCGAGCTTGCCCAGTTCGTCGCCTTCCCGCAGGTCGATGACGACCACCTGCGCGCCCGCATCGAGCAGTCGCTTGGTGGTCGCGAGGCCGAGGCCGGAGGCGCCGCCGGTGACGACGGCTACGGCGTCCTTGATCTCCACTGAATGTGTTCCCTTCTAGTTCTGCGTTCAGGTCCAGTCTTTGAGTACGGCCTCGGTGTCCGCTCCGGCCCCGCCGGGCGGCGTCGGTTCCGGCGGCACGCTGCGGGAGAACCGCGGCGCGGGCATCGGCTGCAGGTAATCGCCGCTGCGATAGAACGTGTCGCGCTCGGTGACGTGCGGCTCGGTTTCGACCTCGCCGAACGACAGCACCGGCGTCACGCAGGCGTCGGTGTCGGCGAAGACCTTCGCCCAGTGGTCGCGGTCCTTGGACGCGATGACCTCGGTGAGCCGGGCGCGCAACTCGGGCCAACGGCTGACGTCGTTCTGGTCGGGCAGTTCGGCGTTGTCGAGGCCCAGGCCCTTGAGCATCTCGGCGTAGAACTGCGGCTCGATCGCGCCCACCGCGATGTGGCGGCCGTCGGCGCAGGTGTAGGTGTCGTAGTACGGGGCGCCGCCGTCGAGCATGTTGACACCGCGATCGTCGGACCACATGCCGTCCTGGCGGAAGCCCCAGATCATCTGGGCCAGAACGCTGGAGCCGTCGATCATGGCCGCGTCGACCACCTGGCCCTTGCCGGAGGCCTGCCGTTCCCACAGCGCGGCGAGGATGCCGACGAGCAGAAACATCGACCCGCCGCCGAAGTCGCCGGTCAGGTTGAGCGGCGGCACGGGACGTTCGCCCGCCCGGCCGATGGAGTGCAGCACGCCGTTGAGTGAGATGTAGTTGATGTCGTGGCCGGCCTGCAGGCGTCGCGGCCCGGTCTGGCCCCACCCCGTCATGCGGGCGTAGATCAGCCGCTCGTTGACCTTCGCGCAGTCCTCGGGGCCGAGGCCGAGTCGCTCGGTCACGCCGGGCCGCAGACCCTCGATGAGCACGTCGGCCTTCGAGACCAGTTTCAGGACGAGGTCGCGGCCCTCGTCGGTCTTCAGATTCGCCGCGACCGACCGGCGGTTGCGCAGGGTGGTTTCGCGTTTGGTGGGCTGGATGCCTCCGAGCTTTCCCGGGCGTTCGACGCGGACCACGTCGGCACCGAGGTCACCGAGGATCATCGCGGCGTGCGGTCCGGGGCCGATGCTGGCCAGTTCGATCACGCGCAATCCGCGAAGTGGTCCCGCCATGGTCCTAACCGCCCTCCATCCGACTAACGCTGTCGACGCCGACAAAGCTTACTTGTATAACCAAGTGGCTCCGATCTAGGGTTCTGCCATGACAACCGTCGACTCCAGCACGCAGTCGTACACCGGCATCGACGACCTGGCCGTCGACCTGGCCGATGGCGTGCTGTCGGTGACCATGAACCGGCCGGACAGCCTGAACTCGCTGACATCGGCGATGTTCACGACCATCGCCGACACCCTGGACCGGGCCGCTTCCGATGCGCGAGTCAAGGTGGTGCGACTCTGCGGAGCCGGGCGCGGCTTCTCGTCGGGCGCCGGCATCGGCAAAGACGACCAGGCCCAGAAGACGGTCGACGGACCCGCCTCGGTCATCGATGCGGCCAATCGCGCCGTGCGTTCGATTGTGAAGCTTCCGCAGCCTGTGGTTGCCGTGGTACAGGGACCGTGCGCGGGTGTCGCTGCCTCCCTGGCGCTTTCGAGCGATGTCGTATTGGCGTCGGAGAAGGCCTATTTCATGCTGGCGTTCACGAAGATCGGCTTGATGCCCGATGGTGGAGCGTCGGCCTTGATCGCCGCGGCGGTCGGTCGCATCCGTGCCATGCGGATGGCCTTGATGGCCGAGAAGATTTCCGCACCCGAAGCGTACGAATGGGGTCTGGTCACGGCGGTGTATTCAGCTGAGGACTTCGAAGCGGAGGTGGACAAGGTCATCTCGGCGTTGGTGTCCGGGCCCGCGGTGTCTCTCCGCAAGACCAAGGACGCCATCAACGCCGCCACGCTCAGCGGCCTCGACGCGGCGCTCGACCTCGAGAGGGAGGGGCAGCTCGTGCTGCTCGAGTCGCCCGACTTCCGCGAGGGTGCCCGGGCTTTCCAGCAGCGCCGTCAGGCGAACTTCACCGACACGTAGTCAAAGGACGGCACGGCGATGTCGGTCGGCATCGCCATGATCGGTGCGTGAATCAGTACACATATCGCGCCGAGTGGTCGCCGGATTCCGGGCAGTACGTCGGCATGTGCCTCGAGTTTCCGTCGCGATACTCGCGGGCGCCGACGGCCCATGACGCAATCATCGGCATCGAGACGGTGGTCGCGAAGGAACTCGCGGACCTGGCGGAGTGTGGCGCCGAGCCGCCGCCGTCTCTGACGGACCGGCGGTACAGCGGCAACTTCATGGTGCGCACCTCGCCGGCACTGCACGGTCGACTGGTGGTCGAAGCGAGCGAGCAGGGTATTTCGTTGAACCAGTGGGTGGTTCAGAAACTGGCAGGTCGGTCGCCGATGACACTCAGCGACTTGTTCTAGTCACAGTCGCCACTCCGGTAACTGGCGGGAGTGGACACATGGACCCAGATTCCGGTATCGCATGCGCTATCGATATCGCATCCGATACCGCGTTGTGGAAGGTGTCATGGCCCGGGACAGGGTGCCAAAGTGACTCCTGTGACTACCGGGAGGCCCCCCCGGCCGCCGAAAATCGTTGGACTCGACCACAGCTCATCGGCGACCATCGAATGCGTGAGTACGCAATTCGAGATCGAACGGCCGGTGGGCAACACCGGCGGTTGGCGAGTGCTCGCACCGTTTCACGTCCGCGAGTACCGCCTGCTGATCACCGCGGTGTCGCTGTCGATCTTCGCCGAGGGCATGTGGGCCGTCGTGATGGCGCTGCAGGTCATCGAACTCAACGACGATCCCGCATCGCTGTCGCTCGTCGCGACGTGCCTTGGAGTCGGCCTCGTCGCCTTTCTGCTGGCGGGCGGAATCGCCGCGGACCGCTTCAACCAGCGCGCGATCATCATTGGCTCCCAGGCCGCGAACGTGATCGCCGTGTCGATAGTCGCGGCACTGGGACTGCTTGGCGGGCTGCAGATCTGGCACATGGCGGTCGCCGCGGCGACGCTCGGCATCGCGGCCGCATTCTTCTTCCCTGCCTACAGCGCCATCCTCCCGAGGATTCTGCCCGCCGAACAACTGTTGGCCGCCAACGGAGTTGAGGGTGTGGTGCGCCCGGTGTTCCAGCGTGCCGTCGGCCCCGCCGTCGCCGGCCTCGTGGTGGGTGCGACGTTCCCTGCGATAGGTGCAGTCATCGTGGCCGTGCTGTTAGCGGTGGGCGTGCTGCTGCTGTTGGTCAGCGGGCCGACGGTGAAGGCCCCACGACACGACCCCGGCCATGTGCAATCGCAGATGCTGCGCGACCTCAGGGACGGCTTCGTGTTCATGCTGCGGACGCCGTGGCTGCTCTGGACCCTGCTGTTCGCAAGCATGTTCGTGCTCGTCGTCCTCGGCCCCATCGAGGTGCTGTTGCCGTTCATCGCCAAGGATCGATTCACCGACGGCGCGCGCATGTACGGCTTCATCCTGGCCTTCTTCGGGATGGGCAGCGCACTGGGCGCGTTGACGGTGTCATCGGGACGGCTTCCCCGCCGCTACCTGTCGGTGATGATGGCGATGTGGAGCGTCGGCACCATTCCGTTGGTGGTCGTCGGCTTCACGTCGTCGTTCACGTTGATGGCCGTCGCGACGTTCGTCATCGGTTTCACCGACGGCGCCGGAATGGTCATCTGGGGCACGCTCCTGCAGCGGCGGGTGCCGAGGGAGATGCTGGGCCGGGTGTCCAGCCTGGACTTCTTCGTCTCGCTGGCGTTCATGCCGGTGTCGTTCGCCATCGTCGGCCCGCTGTCGAAAGTCGTTTCGATGCAGGCGATCTTCCTGGTGGCCGGCATCGCGCCGGTGCTGCTGGCGGCCGTCGCCATGTACGCGGCCAAGATGCGTACGGACGAGCTAACGAATCCTCTGCGGGACTAGACGCCGAAGATCGGGGGCAGTGCGAGCACCAGAACCAGACCCCAGAAGAAATGGGTCAGCATCGGTGCGAGCACTCCGCCGGTCACGCGGCGCTCCAGCGCGCAGACGGTGCCGAGGATGATCGCCGCAAAGCCGAGCATCGGATTGCCGGTGGTGACCGACGTCGCGATCACGTACAGAGCCGTCGAGATGATGATGGGATAGGTGCGGCCTAGCGCGGTGTAGAGGGCGCCACGGAAGAACATCTCCTCGGCCACGCCGTTGATCACCGTGATGAATGTGACCAGCAACAGCGGCCCGTAGTTGGCGAATTCCAGTACACGAGTGATGTATTCGCGTACGCCGGGAATTTCGCGGGCGATCAGCCCGCCCACCACGAACACCGCGCCGAGGGCCAGGCCTATGGCTGTTCCGGTGATGAACGGACGCTGGTTGCGACCGCGGAACCGAATGCAGCCGAGGTGCAGAGGGCCGGACACCAGGGCTCCGACGGCCCACACCGCGGCAAGTCCCAGCGTCAGCCAGAAGAACGAGTTGTCTCCCGGCGGCCGGGTCAACGAATACCCAAGCAGCGCACCGCCGATCACCAACACGATCGCAACGACGACGCGCCTGCGCCGGATCACCGAGGGAGGCTCGTGGTGCGGAACCGGGCATGCGCCGACGATTCCCCGGGACTCGGCCAGCCAGCTCAGTCGCGTCGCAGCAGGCTGGGTCATGCCGGCTTCCCCTTCGGCACAAGGCCGATCGCCGTGTCGAGCCCGGTGCGCACCGCAGCGGCGACGGGCCCCGGCACCGCACCGATGAGTCCCAGCAGCGGCCGCACGAACGGCGGGGTGATCGATCTCGCCAGCTGCTGGATGCGCTGGGTATCCCCACCGGCCCACGTCGGATCGGTGTCGGCCAGATGGTGAGGGTCGGCAAGCGCGTCGACGGGTAGACGCTTACGGCTCGCGAGCGTCAGGGTGATCGCGTCATCGACCCCGACGAGTCCTCCAGGCGGGTCGTCCACCAGATCACGCAGCCCGGTCTCGGAGGCCATCATCGGATGATCAAGCGACTCCACCAGATCCGCAGCCAGCCCGCCGGGCACCGGCAACACGGCCGACGTCACCCAGGACACCAGGCCCGTCTCCACGCCGTTGACGGGTAGTTCGGCGCGCCACTTACCGGAGATTCGCGCATACGCCCGCAGCAGGTCGGCGTAGGAGGTGGTTTCCGGACCGCAGATGTCGTAGGCGCCCGCAGGCACCCGGTCGCCGTCGGCGGCGGCCACGAGGTAGTAGAGAACGTCGCGGATCGAGATCGGGTCGATCGGGTTGACCGACCATCCCGGCATCGGCATCAACAGGAACCGGTCGCCGACGTAGCGCAACATCTCGAACGACGTCGACCCGGACCCGATGATCATCGCCGCACCCAGCCAGACCACGTCCGGACCGCCGTCCACGCTCAACGCGTGGGCGACCTCCGCGCGGCTGGTCAGGTGCTCGGAGAGGTCGTCGTCGTCGGGCACGAACCCGCCGAGGTACACGATCCGGCGCACGCCGGCCGCCTTGGCCGCGTTCGCCACGATGGCCGCGCCGCGGTTGTCGGCCTCACGGAAGCCCGGCTGCCCGATGCCGTGCACCAGGTAATACACGACGTCGATCGGCCCGGCGGCGTCGAATGCGTGGCGGGCCGATTCCGCGTTGTGCGCGTCCAGCGCAACGCCGGTGACCTGGTCGTGCCAGCCGAAATCGGCCAGTCGGTCGGGGTTTCGGGTGGCGGCTACGACGTCGTGCCCATCCTCGAGGAGAGCTGTGACGAGCCGCGAACCGACATAGCCGGTCGCGCCGGTGACGAGGATCCGCGCGTTGTTCACCGTACGGCTGTACCCGGGTTCAGGCGGGCTTGAACTTGAACGTCACCTTCACCACACCGTGGTCACCGGTACCGGTCTCTTTGTGGTTCTCGAAGTTCAGATGATCGTTGTTGATCACCAGCCCGTCGAACAGCCACAGCCGCTTCCTGCTGTTGTCGTAGAACTGCTCGCTGACGAGCACGTGGTCGAGCGACTCACGGAGGTCCTGGTGCACGTGGGTGTAGTACACATCGCGAGTGTCGCGGTATTCCTGCAGTGTCTGTGCGGTGTAGAGGCCGACATCGGCGCCGCCGGTCGCCGCGCCGACAAGGTAGTTGGGTTGTTCGGTGAGGATGTTGGCGGTGTTGCTCGACTGACCGTCGTTGATGTCGCCGAGAACGATCACCGGTGTCGTCGTGCCTTTCATCACGCCGGTGAGCATGACGCGCAGGGCGACGGCCTCTGCGGTTCGCCGGATCGTCGAGATGCCTGCGCCCAACGCCTTCTGGTGCGGCTTGAACATCTCCGGCTTGGCGACGAACCACGGCGTTTCGCTGACGTCCGTTGGCAGCTTTGACTTCAGGTGTGTCACGAACACCTCGGTGGGGGTCTGGTCGTCGCGCAGTTTCACCTGGAAGCGCAGCACCGGCCGCGAGAATGCGTTGATCGTGACCTTGATCTCCGGCGACTGCGGGTCGTTCGGGTCGTCCTTGAGGTCCAGTTTCACCTCCTTGGGAAACTTGTCCTCCCACTTCGGTTCACCGGTCAATAGTCCCTTGCGGACCAGCGCCCCACAGATGATCTTGGTGCCGTTCGCGGGCTTCGCGAGTGCATCGTATTCGTCATTCAGGAACTTCGGTTCGTCCTCTGTGCCGTAGTTGTAGTTCAGCACGGCATCAAGCGCCTTCTTGCTCCACAGCTCCTGCAGTCCGACGATGTCCGGCTTCATCAGCACGCCCAATTGCCAGACCGTCCACTGCACCTTCAGCAGGAATTCTTCTGGCGTCCAGGGAGTTTGATTCAGGTTCATGGCCTTGCCAGGTTCCTGGAGGTTGTACAGGTTGAACGTCGCGACGCTGAATTCCTTGAGGTCCATACGTAGTCAACTACTCCATATCAGGAGTTCGCGTCGCGGTGTATGTCGATCAGCCGCTGGTACACCTGTGCGTTGTGGCGGTTGTTGGCGACCTCGGCTTCGCTGAGCTCACGTCGGATGCGGCCGGGCACGCCCGTCACCAGTGAGCGCGGCGGCACCACCATTCCCTGAGGCACCAACGCGCTGGCGGCGATCAACGATCCCGTTCCGATGTGTGCCCCGTTGAGAATGACCGCGCCCATACCGATGAGTGCATCGTCCTCGACGACACAGCCGTGCAAAACGGCGTTGTGGCCGACGCTGACCCCGGCGCCGATGCTGACCGGGAATTCGGCGTCGACGTGGATGGTGACGCCGTCCTGGATGTTGGTGCCGAACCCGATCTCGATCGGCTCGGCCTCGGCGCGCAGTGTGACGCCGTACCAGACGCTGGCCCTCGCGGCGAGGGTGACCTGGCCGATCAGGCTCGCATTCGGCGCGACCCAGCTTTCGGCGTGCAGCGAGGGTGTGCGACCGCGGATGGTCAGGATCAGCGGCTCAGGCATGCGCGTCATCGTATTCATCTGCCGTTGAGCCGTTGGCCACCTCGAAGAATTGCATACAACTACACTATTGCAGTTGACTGCAATTACTCGTAGTGTGTCTAACCATGGCAAGCGAACAATCGACGAAGACAGTTGAGCAGTTCATGGATGACCCGATCAGTTTCTTCGGGCACTCACTGACACAGATGCACAGCATTCCGCGCGATGTCCTCGAGGACCTTCAGCGTCAAGCCATGTCGATCCGGTTCCACGAGCACGTCCAGAACATCGAGATCGTGCGCAAGCTCGCCAATCGCCTCGGCATCACCGAACTCACTGAGTTCAACGACGTTGTTCCGCTGCTTTTTTCGCACACCGCGTTCAAGTCGTATCCGTCTGCGCTGATCGACAGCAAGCGCTTCGACCTGATGACCAAGTGGCTCGACAAGCTCACCAGCCACGACCTGTCCGGCGTCGACACCGACGGC
This sequence comes from uncultured Actinomycetota bacterium, assembly GCA_963721495.1. Classification (GTDB taxonomy): domain Bacteria; phylum Actinomycetota; class Actinomycetes; order Mycobacteriales; family Mycobacteriaceae; genus Mycobacterium. The sequence goes on from CAVRMG010000041.1 coordinate 137,912, forward strand.
TGCAACAGCATCGACGACTGGATCGACCGACTCGACGAGCAGACTCCGCTCGAGGTCATCACCTCCAGCGGCACCACCGGGACACTCTCGATCATCCCGAAGGACAAGCACGGAGCGCTCGAAGGCATGGAGCTATGGAAGATCTGCCTGTTTCAGACGTTCGGCTCCGAACCCACGCACGAAGACCTCCATCCCGCCGTCGACGTCATCTGGCCCAACTACGCGAAAGGCAAGCTGGGCCACCTACGCATCGCCGACATGATCAAGCGTGGCTTCACCGGTGGCGACGAAAGCAAGTTCCACGCCCTCTACCCCGACGCTATCGACACCGACCTGATGTTCCTCGCGTCGAAGATGCGCGCGGCGGCCTCCCGCGGTGAACTCGACCGGTTGGTGATCGATCCTTCTCTGGCGGCGCGCAAGGACGAGTTCATCGCGATGCAGGCCCGCCAGCCCCAGGATCTCGACGCGTTCTTCACCACTATCGCCGAAATGCTCTACGGTCGAAAGGTTTTCATGATCGGCTCCTACAACATCATGTACGACGTCGCCAAGGCCGGCCTGGATCGAGGCGTCAAGAACGTCTTCGCGAAGGATTCGGCGATCCTCACCGGCGGCGGCCTCAAGGGTGTCGCACTCCCCGACGACTACATGAGCGTAATCCACGATTTCCTCGGTGTGGACCGCATTCAGGAGGGCTACGGATTCTCCGAGCAGAGCGCATTCCACTGGGCGTGCAGCGAGGGCCGCTACCACGTCCAGCCGTGGGTGATTCCGTTCATACTCGATCCCCGCACCAGCGAAGCGCTGCCGCGCACCGGCAGGAAGACGGGCCGCGCTGCCGTCTATGACGTACTGCTCAAAGCACATTGGGGCGGCGTCATCTCAGGTGACGAGGTGACGATCGACTGGGATCTGCAGTGCCCGTGCGGCCAGACCAGTGTGGCGTTCGAACACGACATCATCCGCTACAGCGAAAAGCAGGGGGTGGACGACGACCGCATCACCTGCGCGGCCACCCACGAAGTTCACAACGAGGCCGTCGAGTTCATGAAGGCGTTCGAATCATGAGTGCCGCCTTCACGGTTCCGTTGTTCCTCCGCGGCGAGGTGATCACCGACGACCTCGTTTCGTACGGAACGCGCGGCGACGGCGCCCAGTTCGCGGCGCCGGATATGGCCCGCCATGTGCACCGTCTGCCTCTGCCCAACCCGATGGCGATGGCCGACCTCAACGCGCTGGGCTTCGAGGAGATCCTCGACGTGCTCGAGGCACTCGGCGATGCGCTCGACTTCGACCGCAACGCCCACCTGCAGGAAGCCTATGAGGCTGCGCTGCTGGCCAATCCGCTGCCTGCGGAGATGCTCAAGAACAGCTACCAGATCCTGCGGCCGCTGTTCTCGCGCGCCAACGTGCTCGAACTCGCCGACAGCCAGGTCGGGCTCGGTTTCCTGACCGGCTGGGTGCCGCAGAAACTGGCCGACGGGCGCGAGTTGCGGGTCCGCGCATTCGGTTCGAGGGTGTTGCACATCCCGGCGGGCAACGGCGGCCTCGTCTCCGCGGTGACGATCCTGCGCTCGGCGATCACCCGGTGCGACACCATCATCAAGGCACCGTCCAACGACCCGCTTACGGCGGTCGCGATCGCGCGCACGCTCGCCGACGTCGCACCCGACCACCCCGTCACCAGACACCTCGCGGTCGGATATTGGAAGGGTGGCGACCTCGCCGTCGAAGAGGTTCTGTACCGCCCGGAGCACATCGAGAAGATCGTCGCGTGGGGCGGACTGGCTTCGGTCAAGCACGTCACCCGTTACATCCAGCCCGGACTGGAGATGATCGCGCTCGACCCCAAACGCAGTGCCACGATCATCGGGCACCAGGCGTTCAGCGATGACGAGACGATGCGCGAGGTGGCGCGCTGCGCCGCCGTCGACATCGGGGTCGCCAACCAGGAGGGGTGCGCCAACGCGCGCGTGATCTACGTGATGACCGGGACCGACGCAGCGGGCATCGCCACCGCCAACTCATTCGGCGAGATGATCTACGAAGAACTAATCCGCCTACCCTCGTTCATCAGCAGCCCGCCGCTCAATCCCAACCGCGACCTGTACGAGCACGTCGAGGCGTCGCGGATGACGGACGACTTCTACCGGGTGATCGGCGGCGAACAACGCGAAGGCGCGATCATCGTGTCGCAGTTCGACTCCGCGGTGGACTACTCCGCGATGCTGTCCGGCCGAGTGGCCAATGTCGTTCCGGTCGACAGCGTCGAAAGGGTCACCGAAGCCGTCACCGCCTTTACTCAGACGATCGGTATCTACCCGGAGTCACTCAAAAATGAACTGCGCGAAATTCTTCCGCTGTTCGGTGCGCAGCGCCTGACCAGCCTCGGCTATGCCTGCAGTGTGCCGATCGCGGCGCCGCAGGATGCGATCGAGCCGATGCGGCGGATGTGCAAGTGGATCGTCGAGGAGACGTGCGATCCTGACGTGGTGACACCGCTATGGCGACTCGGCGAGGAACCGGTGCAGACGTAGATGAACCAGCCCACTGCAATGCAGGTGGTCGACGGCGTCGACCTGACCGGCAAGACCTGTGTGATCACCGGCGCCTCCGCCGGCCTCGGGCGCGAATCCGCCAGAGCACTCGCCGCCACCGGTGCGCACGTCGTCCTCGCCGCACGCAACCACGGCGCACTCGCCGAAACCGAGCAGTGGGTTCATTCCAAGGTCGCACACGCGCGGACGTCGACAGTGGCGCTGGACCTGACCTCGCTCGACTCCGTCCGCTCCGCGTCCGAGCAGATCGCCGACCTAGCCCCTGCCATCGACGTCCTCATGAACAACGCCGGCGTGATGTTCACTCCGTTCGACCGAACCGCCGATGGATTCGAAATGCAGTTCGGCACAAACTATCTCGGCCACTTCGAGCTCACCAGGTTGCTTACGCCGCAGCTACTCGTGGCTGACGGCGCCCGTATCGTGAACCTGTCCTCCGATGGCCACAGGTTGAGCGATGTCGACCTTGACGATCCCAACTGGGAGCGCAGGGACTACGACAAATTCGCTGCGTACGGCGCATCGAAGACGGCCAACATCCTGCACGTGGTCGAACTCGACCGACGACTGCGTCACCACGGGGTCCGCGGGTACGCCGTACACCCCGGCGTGGTCGCGACATCGCTGGCGCGCCACATGACTCGTGACGACTTCACCACCCTGACGCAGTTCGCGCCTGCGGATCCGTGCCAGGACAAGATCGATGTGCGCCGTGACTTCACCACTCCCGAACACGGCGCGGCCACGCAGGTGTGGGCGGCGGCGAGCCCGGAGCTGGACGGCGTCGGTTCCGTCTACCTCGCGGACTGCGCGATCCGGGACGATGCCGAACCGTACGCGCTGGACGACGCGCACGCCGCGGCGCTGTGGGAGGTTTCGGAAAGACTTTGCGGCGCAGGGGCATCGGCGTGAACAGGATGGACCGGCGCAAGCGCGAGGTGCACGACCGGATACTCGGTGCGGCGTTCGACCTCTTCCTCCAGCGGGGCGTTACCGCCACCACCATCGAAGAGATCTGCGAAAGCGCCGACGTCGCGAACCGCACGTTCTTCAACCACTTCCCCACCCGCCAGGACATGATGCGTGCGCTGGCCGAGCGTCGACTGCTCAACCTGCACGACGTCGTGGTCGACCGCGGAAGTGAACCCGTTCCCGCGCGGCTCGTGGGGCTGTTCGACGACATCGCTTCGGCGCTGGTCAAGTCGAGTGACACGTACCGCGAGGTGATCGCCGAGATGCTTGCCAGTTCGGGTTACGGCATTCAGCGCGGGTTCGCCCTGCACGACACCTTCCTCGAACTGGTCAAGGAGGGCGTGGCCCGCGGTGAGGTGAACATCAATCACGACGCCCAGACGCTGGCCGACATCATCGTCGGCGCTCTGACGGGCGGGATTGTCAATTGGACTGTCGACAGGACGTATTCACTGCAGACCGGGCTGCACGATCTCGCGGTCGCGTTGGCCGACCTGTTGGACACCGAGTCACATGGCTGACGTCGTATACCTGCGCTCGTACGACGACCGCAGCCGCGATGACGCGGAGACACGCAAGGTGCTGGACGCGACAGTCGAACTGCTGCGGGAGGTGCCTTTCGTCGACCTGACCATGCGGGCGATCGGCAAGCGCGCCGGCGTCGGCGTCGGTGCGGTCCGGGCGCACTTCTGGTCGAAGGACGCGATCGTGGCCGAGATCTATCTCGACCGGTTGCGCGCGGTGCCGCTGAATGTCGACGTCGCGCAGGGCGCCCAGGAGCGGATCGCGATCCAGTTCTCGCAACTGGTCATGTTGTTGGCCGACGAGCCCGGCCTCGCCGCCGCATGTTCGAGCGCGCTGGTGTCCAGCGACCAGTCCGTGCGCTCGGTGCGGGAGAGGATCCACGCGGAGTACCACCGGCGAGTGCGTACCATGCTGCGCTCCGGCGCGTGGCCGGAGGTGGCGGAGACACTCGAGTTCGGGCTTGTGGGTGCCTTGGTCCACGCCAGCTGTGGGGGCGGCGCCTTCCGGCAGACGGCAGACGAACTGGCCCAGGTGGTGGCGATGGTGCTGCCGGACGGCACCTAGGCCCCTACGCCGCAGGCCGAACCCAGCACGTGGGTGTTCGTCATCTTCTACGGCCTCGACTGGGTAGCCACGGTGCCCCGACGATCGTGTAGTGCCGAAATTACTTCGGCAGCCGCTTCCCCGTCGTATTCGGCTGGGTCTTCGCGTCCCATCAACTGGGCGCTACGGTGGCCGCCGCGGGCGCCGGCTGGCTGCGTGACCTGCAGGGCGGCTACGACACGGCGCTCTATCTCGCAGGGGGCCTCTGCTTCGTCGCAGCGGCACTGTGTGGCGAGATCCGCAAAGCCCAGGTCAGAGCACCCGCAACATGAGTCTTACGAGGTTTTCACTTTGGCGTTGGCCCACTGCGGGCCTTAACATGCCATGCGACTTGAAGAACTGAGGAGCCGCACGTGAAGACTCGCACCACCAAGGCCATCGGGGCCGCCGCCGGAATCGCCGCGATCGTCGTGTCGGTTCCGCTGGCCGTCACCGCATACGCCCAGCCGTCTACCGAGCCCGCGCCGCCGCTCGAGATCCCCGACCCGCAGGGTTCGGGCTGCGACGCATTCAAGAAAGCGGTGCCCAACTACAAGTCGCTGGTCAACGCTTCCGTGGGGACCGCGCTGCAGAGCATCCCGGATGCCAGCACGTTCTACTCGGCGATCTCGGGTGGCTTCAACCCCGCGGTCAACATCGTCCCGGTGCTGGAGAACGGCCCGTACGTGGTGTTCGCGCCGACCAACGAGGCGTTCGCCGCGCTGCCTCCCGCGCAGCTCGATGCGCTCAAGGCCGATCCGACAGCGCTGAGCGACCTGGTCTACTACCACGACTTCCTCGGCCTGCTCGGCAACGATGACGTCAAGGGCCAGCGGCCGACCCAGCAGGGCGCCGAGATCAAGGTCGACGGTAAGGGCGGCGATATCAAGGTCAACGACGCCGCCAAGCTGGTCTGCGGTGCGATCTTCGCCAAGAACGCGCGGATCTACCTGATCGATACGGTGCTGGACCCCAAGACGCCGCCGGACGCGATCACACCGTCGGGGACGTCGACCACGACCACCACCACGACGACCACGAGCGTTACGTCGACGACGGCACCCGGGGCTCTGCCCGCCGAGGCCCCGGCCGCTGAGCCGATGCCTGCCGCGGACGCGCCGATCGGCTAGCCCTTAGAGCCCTAGGTCCTTGCCGATGATCTCCTTCATGATCTCGGTGGTGCCACCGAAGATCGTCTGGATCCGGACGTCGACGTAGTCGCGGGCGACCTTGTACTCGTTCATGTAGCCGTACCCGCCGTGCAGCTGTACGCAGGCGTCGACAACCCTCTTGTTGAGCTCGGTGCACCACCACTTGGCCTTGGACGCCTGTACGGCCGTCAGGTCACCGTCCACGACGGCACGCAGGCAGCGATCGATGTACTGCTCAGCGATCTCGAGCTCGGTGGCCAGTTCGGCCATGACGAACCGGTTGTGCTGGAAGCTACCGATCGGCTGGCCGAATGCCTTGCGATCCTTGACGTACTGCAGTGTCTCGTCGAATGTCGATCGGGCCCCTGCGACCGCGGAGATGGCGATCGAGAGTCGTTCCGACGGCAGATTCGTCATCAGGTGGTAGAAGCCCTTGCCCTCCTCGCCGAGGAGGTTCGCGCCCGGCACCCGCACGTTCTCGAAGTGCAACTCGGCGGTGTCGGCGGCGTGCAGGCCCATCTTGTCGAGCTTGCGCCCGCGCGTAAAGCCCTCCATGCCGCGCTCGACGACCAGCAGTGAGAAGCCCTTGTGCCCGGCGTTGGGATCGGTGCGGGCCACCACGACCACCAGGTCGGAGTTGATGCCCGCGGAGATGAACGTCTTGGAGCCGTTGAGGATCCAGTCGTCACCGTCGCGGACCGCCGAGGTCTTGATACCGGCGAGGTCACTGCCCGCACCGGGCTCGGTCATCGCGACGGCGCCGATCAACTCACCGGTGATGTAGCCGGGCAGCCACCGCGCCTGCTGCTCCTCGTTGGCCAGGGTCGCGAAGTACGGACCGACGATGTCGTTCTGCAGGCTCAGCCCGGGAGTGGCGGCGCCGAACTTCGCGAACTCCTCGTCGATCACCGCGTTGAACCGGAAGTCGTCCGATCCGCCGCCGCCGAACTTCTCCGGCATGTTGAACCCGATCAGGCCGTATTTGCCTGCTGCGACATAGGATTCGCGGTCGACGAGGCGCTCGTTCTCCCATTTCTCGACGTTCGGCGCGCACTCCTTCTCCAGGAATTGGCGCGCGGTCTCCCGCAACTGCTCGTGTTCGGGTTCGAAAACAAGTCTCTTCATGTCTCTCCTACTTTGCTTTCCATACCGGTTGGCGCTTTTCCGCGAAGGCCAGCGGGCCCTCCTTGGCGTCCTCGGAACGGATGAGTGTGCCGATTTCGCGCATAGTCCTGTTCCAGCCGGGTTCATCGCCGACGATCACGCCGTCGTCGATGCCCATGGCCACCCTCTTGCTCGCCCATACCGCCAGCGGCGCGTTGCAGGTGATCCGTTCGGCGAGGGCCAGTGCCGCGTCCACCGCAGTACCGTCGGGCACAACCTGGTTGATCAGCCCCCACTTGAGCGCGTCGGCCGAACTCATCGGCTCGCCGGTGAAGATCAGTTCCATCGCGACCTTGCGCGGCAGGTGGTCGACGATGCGGAACACCCCGCCCGCGGCGGCGATCAGTCCCCGCTTCACCTCGGGCAGACCAAATTTCGCCCGTTCTTCCGCCACCACCAGGTCACTGGCGAGCGCGAGTTCGCTGCCGCCGCCCAGCGCCGTGCCGTTGACGGCCGCGATGGTCGGCTTGTCAATGTAGTGATGGACGTACCCCGCGAAGCCCCACTCGCCATGCTCGGGGTGAAACAGGTTCTCCCGGCGCGATATCGCCTTGAGGTCCGCTCCGGCGCAGAAGGATTCGCCCGCGCCGGTGATCACGACGGCGCGTACCTCGGGGTCGTCCTGCGCCGCCTGCAGGGCGTCGCCCACGGCGATGCTCACCGCGCTGTTGACGGCGTTGCGCGCCTCGGGCCGGTTGAGCGTAATGACCAGGACGTTGCCCCGCCGCTCGGTGAGAGCGGCGGGGGCGGTCACGTCAGCGGTCACAGCAGCTCGATGATGGTGGCGTTGGCCTGCCCGCCGCCCTCACACATGGTCTGCAGCCCGTACTGAATTCCCTTGTCCCGCATGTGATACAGCATCGTGGTCATGATGCGGGCGCCGGAGCCGCCGAGCGGGTGGCCGAGCGCGATGGCACCGCCGTTGGGGTTCAGCTTCTTCTCGTCGGCGCCGATGTCCTTCAGCCATGCCAGCGGCACCGGGGCGAACGCCTCGTTGACCTCGAACACGCCGATGTCCTCGATCCGCAAGCCCGACTTCTTCAGCGCCTTCTGCGTCGCGGGGATGGGCGCGGTCAGCATGATCACCGGATCGGCGCCTGCCAGCACCGCGGTGTGCACCTTGGCAAGAGGCTTGAGCCCCAACGACTTCGCCTTCTCGGCCGACATGAACAGCAGTGCGGCCGAACCGTCGGAGATCTGGCTGGAGTTACCGGCGTGGATCACGCCGTCCTCCTTGAACGCCGGCTTGAGCTGACCCATCTTCTCGATGGTGGTGCCGCGGCGGATGCCCTCGTCCTTGAGCACCGGGTTCCCGTCCTGATCCTTGATCGCGACGATCTGATCGTCGAAGGCACCGGAATCCTGTGCCGCGGCGGCCTTGTCGTGTGAAGCCAGCGAGTACTCGTCGACGGCGGTGCGGTCGAAGCCCCACTGCTCGGCGATCATCTCGGCGCCGATGCCCTGGTTCGGGGTCTGCGTGTAGCGACTGCGGAACGCCTCGGGGTACGGGTGTCCGCCGTTGGCCAACGAACTTCCCATCGGCGTGCGTGACATCGACTCGACACCTCCTGCCACCACCGCGTCGTAGTGTCCGGCGACGACGCCGGCCGCCGCGAAGTGAATGGACTGCTGGCTGGACCCGCACTGACGGTCGACCGTCACACCGGGGACGCTCTCCGGCCACCCCGCCGCCAGCACCGCGGTGCGGGCGATGTCGAGCGCCTGCTCGCCGGCCTGCATGACACAGCCCCAGATGACGTCGTCGACGATCCCCGGGTCGATGCCCGCGCGCTCGGCGAGACCGTTGAGCACCTGCGCCGACAGCTCACCGGGATGCACACCCGACAGCCCGCCGTTGCGCTTGCCGACCGGCGACCGCACAGCCTCGATGATGACGGCTTCAGCCATGACCCTTCTCCTTTGAAAGTCGTGTTTCCCCTGAACGTAGAGGAACAAGGTTTACTAGGTCAACCTACTAGTTGGTAGGCATAGCCTCAGCCCTCGCGATGTGAGCATTACCACTACTTCCGTGCCGTCTAGGTTGGCTAGAACAATCAGGTAACAGGGCGCATGCGCGACGTCCGTCCCCCGCAGCACCCCACATGGTTTACTGAGTTGCATAGCTGGCTATCCGGCTGGCCACCTTGTTGGGGAGAGGTCGTGGCTCGAAGTACACCGTTGGAGCCGATGATCGGCGCGGCCGCCGTCGGCGCCACCACGGCGGTCCGCTCACCGAAGACCGCCGAGCTCGTCGCCGGCACGCTGCGGCGCATGGTGGTCGACGGGAAGCTGAAGGACGGCGACTTCCTGCCCAACGAAGCCGAGTTGATGACCCACTTCGGGGTCAGCAGGCCAACCCTTCGCGAGGCTGTTCGAGTCCTCGAGTCCGAGCGCCTTGTCGAGGTTCGTCGCGGCTCCCGCACCGGGGCGCGCGTGCGCGTGCCCGGGCCGGAAATCGTGGCCCGCCCAGCCGGTCTACTGCTCGAACTCTCCGGCGCGACCATCGCCGACGTGATGGTGGCTCGATCCGGTCTCGAACCGATGGCGGCCCGGCTGCTCGCCGAATCGGGCACCCCCGAGGCGTTCGACGAGCTCGACCGGATGCTGGCCGACGACATCCCGGCCAGTTGGCCTTCCGATCGGCTCGCGGAGACCACGGGCGCTTTCCACCGCAGGATGGTGGAGCTGTCGGGCAACGCCACGCTCATGATGATCGCGGGCATGCTGCATGAAATCACGGTGCGGCACACCGCATTCGTCTTCAAAGAGGGCCGCCCGGTGTCGAAGGCGGACTACGAGAAGTTGATGCGCTCCTATCGCAGGCTCATGCAGTTGTTGCGCTCAGGCGACGGCGCCGCCGCCGAGGCCCATTGGCGCAAGCACCTCGACGTGGCGCGGGTCCTGATGCTGGAAGGACTCGAGGACGTCAAGGTCCGCGATGTCATGGGCTAGTCGGGCCACACTGCGAGCCAGCTGCTTGTGCTGACATAGCGTTCGACGGTGCTCCACCGCATCGGCAGCAGACGATAGCGCCAACTGCCCGGACAACCATCGGGCCCGACGTGGTCGACGGTGATCGAAACCAGGTCGTCGGCAAGGTGTTTGGCATGCGTCTCCAGATAGATGCCGGCCTCGTCGTCGAGTTCGGACATCATCTCGCTTCCGTACAGCCACCGCGGGCCCAGCGCCCGGTCGAGTATCACGCATTGACTGCGGTCCGCGCAGTGGCCGCCGCTCACGCGCGCGAAGCAGGCGTTGTCGACCGGCCCGAGATCACTCATCAGCCGCCCGGCCGCTTCGTCCAGCCAGACCAGGACCGGGTCACGTGGCGTCAGCACTGTCCTTCTGCCACGTCACGTGGATCGGGATGTCGTCCGTCCACGGCTGTCCTGTCACCATGTCGGAGACCTTCACGTAGCCGCGTTCGAACTCCCCCGTCGCCGCATCGACCAACCGGTACTCCTGCCGCTGTCGGTGGAACGGTTGCGCATCGAGCAGGATGACGCGCACCTCGCCGGGTTCGAAGTGGCACCGCTCCTGCATCGCGCCGATCAACTGCTCGTTGTGCATGTGACCGTCCCCGAAATTCCAGCCCACGGCGGTGCTGCAGAGCCGCTCGCCTTCGGTGATCACATACTCCTCCTGGTTGCGTCCAGCCAACGCGTTGTGCACCAGGGTCAGCAACGCCTTGCCGTGAGAGTTGAAGCCGCGGAACGCATATCCCTTGTACAGGAAGATCATCGCCTGTTCCTGGCTGCCGTAGAACTTCTCGAGCTGAGAGGCCGGCATGCTGGCGATCGCCACGAGTCCGCGGTCGATCTTCTCGTTGGCCGACGGCTTGATGCACCACCACGTGGTGTCCCAGTTTCCGGCGTAGTACCGCATGCCGGGCAGGAACGAGATCTTGCGCGGGAAAAGGTTGCCGAGCACCACGATGGTGGCCAGCAGCGCGAAGAGCAGCACGGGCAGCGGCGTGGTCATGTCGGAAAGGCCGACGTCTGAGTGGCCGACGAACAGCGTGATTACGCAGAAGATCATGAACACGTTCCACTCCAGTGGCACACCCATCGGGATCGCCGACAGGATGCCGAAGTGGAAGCAGACCATGACGAACGCCGCGATCGCCGTCGGCCAGCCGCCGTGGGAGAACAACAGCGCCAACGGCACCAGCATCTCTATCGCGGTACTGAAGTGAGCGATAAATCGCGACACCGGGCCGGGACGCAGATCGTCGGGGAACCTCTCGAAGAACCTGCGCTTGAGCCACTTCGTTCTGATCAACGGGTTGTTCGACATCATCGTCGAGATCACGAACGGGAAGTGCTTGTTCAGCTTCGAGGTGGCAGCCCCCATCCAGATCGCGACACACACGAGCTTGGCGGCGATGATCATGTCGACGCCGTAGCCGACGAACAGAAAGGCCACGGTGAAGGACGCGTACACCTCCCCACGGGCGGCCAGGAAGATCACCTTGTCGCGCAGGCCAGCCACGGCCAGCAGGCCGAGAATGGTCCAGATCTGCCACATCGGCAGCACACCGACGGTGGTGTCGAGCGACGGCATCGGTCCTGTGCCGTTGGAGAACAGGGCCACGACGAGCACGACCAGCAGAGCGCCGTACAGCAGCACGTCGACGGGCGTACGCGCGGTGCCCTTCGTCAGCGGTATCCGGTTGGGCCACGGTGGCAGCCGAATGGTGTTGGGCCGCAACCAGTACAGGATCGACCCCATCGGCGGGAAGAACCGGTTGTTCAGTGGGCCGAACCCGCATCCGAGGCCGACGACCTCGAACAGCATGGTGTAGAGCACGACCTTCTGGAACACGATCGGTTCGGTCCACCACTCGGCGACATCGGTGAATCCGTCGACGCCCTTGGTGGCCAGTGCGAACAGCCAGCCGCCGAGGATGTAGAGCAGGATCTTGACGACGTAGAAGAGGTGCATCACGACCGGCGTGCCGAAGCCGACCTCGGCCCAGTGCTCGGCCATCGGCCGAATCTTCTCGGAGCGCGTGCCCTTGCTCCACTCGGCGAAGTCGACGACGGGCATATCGGGCTGGAGAAATCCCATGGCCGAAAGACTAGAACGTGTTCTAGCCGGATGGAATCAGATTGAGCATGTCGAACTGGCCGCAGCTCTAGGCTTGCCATGTGACGACCTTCGCGCTGGTCCACGGCGGATACCACGGCGCGTGGTGCTGGGAGCGGTTGACCCCGCTGCTGCGGCGAGCCGGCGATGAAGTGGTGACGATGGATCTGCCGCTCGAGGACGGCGCGGCGACCTTTGACACCTACGCCGACGCCGTGTGTGCGGCACTTGACGGCTGCGACGGCGACGTTGTGTTGGTGGGCCACTCGTATGCCGGAAATACGATCCCGTTGGTGGCCGCACGCCGACCACTACGACATCTAGTTTTCCTGTGCGCGATGATCCCCGACGTCGGTCGCAGCCTGGCCGAGCAATTGGGCGACAAACCGGAGATGCTCAACCCGGCTTACGAGCGGGGATTGAGCGAGCCCGACGAGCAGCTGCGGCAGGAATGGACCGACCTCGACCTGGCGTGCGAAGTGTTCTACAACGATTGCGACGAACCGATCGCACAGGCTGCGCTGAGCCGCCTTCGACCGCAGTCGGCCAATCCCGCACTTTTTCCGTTCTCATTGGCCGAACACCCGAGTGTGCCAACGACATACATCGTGTGCAGCGACGACCAAATGCTGCGGCCGGAGTGGTCAAGACAAGCGGTCCGGGAACGGCTCACCGCCGAGCTCATCGAGATGCCGGGAGGCCATTCGCCGATGCTGTCCCGGCCCTCAGATCTGGCCGATGTCTTGCTCGGGTTGGCGAACTAGGCATCCGTCTTGGCGGGCGGCCGGTAGAAGATCACCAGCTGGCCGATACCGCCTGCCAGTCCCAGGCCGAGCGAGATGACCAGACCCCACCAGCCGTGCAGGAAGTCGTACAGGCCGGTGGTGCGGAAGAGTGCGTAATCGAGGCTGTACTGGCCCGCCCCGGTCGTCGCGATGCCGACCGCAGACGCCGCGAGAATCAGGTTGTACTCCCAGCCCTCCTTGACGATGAAGAAGCCGTTGGGCCGGTGCACGGTCCAGGCGGCCACCAGCATCAGCGCCACGAAGCCCGCGGCGGGAATCGGGGTCAACAGCCCGACGGCCAACCCGATGCCCGCCGACATCTCGGTGGTGGCGGCGATCCGGGCGTGAAACATGCCTGGCTTCATGCCCATGCTGTCGAACCAGCCGGCGGTGCCCTTCAAGCCGCCCTTGCCGAAGAACTTGTTGTAGCCATGCGCGGCCATGGTGAGACCGAGCACGACTCGCAGGATCAGGAGGCCGACGTCGTATGCAGTCATGCAACAAAACTTAGGGCATGTGTTAAACGGCTGCCCAGCCCCCATCCACGCTGAGGACCGCGCCGTGGATGTTGGCGGCGTCGTCACTGGCCAGGAAGGTGACGGCGGCGGCGACTTCTGCCGGGGGTGCTCATCCGCCGCGACGGGAGCCTGGCCAGCATGGGTTCGACATGATCGGCGAACTCCTGCTGACGATCCGTGGCGATCGGGCCTGGCGCAGCGGCGTTGACCCGAACGCCGTGCGGACCGATTCGTCGGCCCAGGACTGGGTGAACGGATCGTGTCGGCGAACCCGCCGATCCCGCCCAAGCGGCCGTGCTGTTCCGGATGCTCCTACCCGGTTGAGCTAGACAACGTTGATTGCGAGGTCTTCACCGGAAAGTCGAATCGCCCGCCTACGCATAGCCGAGGCGTTGGGTTATCCCCAATGGGCGTTTCATCCACAGGTTGGGGTTGAGCTGGGCGGATGCGTCGCGGGCTGCGGGTAGGTTCGCTCATATGTTCGATCAACTCGTGGATGCGGCCACCGGCAGCCGCGCCCCGGCTGCGGTGGGGGCGTGGGCGCGGGTGGAGAACGCCGCCTGCGCGCGGCGCCTGGCCGCCATCGCCGAGGAGCTCGAGCGGCTGCGCGCCGCCGACGGGTCCGCCGATCGGGAGCTGTGGTGCATCGACAACTGGGATGCGGTGGCGGCGTCGGTGGCCGCCGCCCAGAACGTGTCGCTGGGGGTGGCCTCGCATCAACGTCAGCGTCGCCCTGGAGCTGCGGGACCTGCCGCGGGTCGGGGAGGTCTTCGCCGCCGGGACGATCTCGTATCGAGTGGTGGCTGCGGTGATCGCGCGGACCCGGCTGATCCGTCGATCGCGACGCCCGGGCCACGGTCGACAGTGCGCTGGCCGCGCGCATCGGCGGGTGGGGGCCGCTGTCGGCGGCCAAAACCGAGACCGAGATCGACTACTGGGTGGACCGCTATGACCCCGCCGCGCTGCGGCGCAGCCAGGACCACGCCCGCGGCCGCCATGTCGATGTCCATGCGGGCACCGACGGCAGCGGCACGGCGTCCATCGAGGCGCTGCTGTTCGCCGCCGACGCCGACGCGCTGGACCAGCGCCTGGATGCGATGGCCCGGGCGGTGTGCGACGGTGATCCGCGCACCCTCGAGCAGCGCCGCTCCGATGCGCTGGGGGCGCTGGGGCACGGCGGCGACCGGCTGGCGTGCGGCTGCGAGGATCCGCGGTGCGACGCGGCGCGGGTGCAGCCCAGCACCGTGGTCGTTCACGTTGTCGCCGAGCAGGAATCGCTGACCGATGACACTGCGGTGCAGCTGGACGGGGAATCGGCGCCCGGGCCCACCGCCGCAGAGCTGCCGCAGATGACCATCAGGGACGCGCTCAGCCCCCGCCCGCAGGACATGATCGCCCGGTTCGCGGCCACCGCGCCGGCGGTGATCATCGGTGGCGCGATGCTGCCCGCACCGCTGCTGGCGGCCACCCTTGCGCACACCGCACGCATCGTGCCGATCATCCACCCCGGTCATGCCGGGCCCGAACCGCGCTACATCCCCTCGGCGGTGTTGGCGACGTTCGTGCGTTGCCGCGATCTGACGTGCCGGTTCCCCGGCTGCGACGCCCCCGCCGACGTCTGCGATGTCGACCACACCATCCCGTATCCGGTGGGGCCGACGCAGGCGGCGAATCTGAAATGTTTATGCCGAAAACACCACCTACTCAAAACATCCTGGGGTTGGCGAGACCGCCAACTCCCCGACGCCACGGTGGTGTGGACCTCACCGCACGGGCAGACCTACACCACCCACCCGGGTAGCCGGCTGTTGTTCCCGCGCCTGTGCCGACCCACCGCCGCGGTCACCGCACGCGAGGCATTCCGCGACGCCCCGGGCAGCGAAACCACCAGTCGCGGGCTGATGATGCCGCGCCGCAAACAGACCCGAACCCAACAACGCGCCAAAGCCATCGCCGACCAACGCCGACTCAACGAACCCGGGGCCGCCGAACGCATCGCCGAACGCAACAAACCCCCACCGTTCTAGCCGGCGCCGAAATCCACTGCTACCTAGAGGCGACGGCGAACAGCTGCCAGTCGCCGGGCACACCCTTGAGCTCGTGAGCGCCGCGGTCCTCGAATTCGAGTCCTGACCCGATCACGAGGTCGCGCAGCGTGCTGGACACCAGCACGTCGTTCGGCCCGGCCAGGGCGCTCACCCGCGCGCCGATGTGCACGGCGATGCCGCCGATGTCGTCGCCGCGGACCTCGCACTCGCCGGTGTGCAACCCCGCCCGCACCTCGATGCCCAACGCCTGCACCGCGTCACGGATCGCCATCGCGCAGCGGATCGCCCGCTGCGGACCGTCGAACATCGCCAGGAACCCGTCGCCCGAGGTGTTCACCTCACGGCCCCGAAAGCGGGCGAGCTGCGACCGGACGACGGCGTCGTGCGCATCAAGCAGCGCATGCCAGTCACGGTCGCCCATC
Organism: uncultured Actinomycetota bacterium; assembly: GCA_963721495.1. Taxonomy (GTDB): domain Bacteria; phylum Actinomycetota; class Actinomycetes; order Mycobacteriales; family Mycobacteriaceae; genus Mycobacterium. Next base: position 153,728 of record CAVRMG010000041.1, read on the forward strand.
TCCGCGGCGCGGCGCGTCGAGTCCACGATGTCGGTGAACAACACCGTGGCAAGAACCCGATCATCGGCGACTTCTGCTTGGTGGCCGGTGAGGAACTCGGCGATCTGCTGGAAGGAATCCGCGCCACGGTTCAACGAAGTGATACAGGTTGCGCCCTGGCAGCTCGACATACTTCGCGCCCGGTATGTGATCAGCGACGTACCTGCCCCAGTCGGGCCGGGACGAAAGCGTCGTCCGGCGTGCTGGACGACGAGGGTTGGCACGCGGATTGCCGGAAGCACCGCCCGCACGTCGACTTCCGTCGCGAGCGGAAGCACTGAGAGCGTAAGTCGCTGGGCTTGCCGCCAGGCGATCATGCCGCGCCCACGTCGCCCGGATCTCCTCGTTCCACGGCATGTCCGGATTGGCCTCGTGGTGAACTCACCCAGTCCCCCACACGGCGGCCATGGCGAGCGAGGACATTCCTCGGGATCGAGTCCGTCGGTCGCGTTCAGCCCATGGATCGGCGAAACCCTCGAGCACGACCAGCGCCGAAGTGCGGGACGGATGTGTTGCCGCGAACAGCGCCGCCGGTCGCGAACGCGCCGACCGATCGCGACGAGGACCGCTTCGCGACTGCCGAGATCGTCGAGCACCGCGGTGATGCTGTCGGCCCATTGCTCCAAGGTCGGCAGCGCGCCCGCTGTGACCGGATCAGACGCTCCGGTGCCCGGCTGGTCGAAGAAGATCAATCGACCGAGCGATGTCATCGCCTCGACCCAGCCTTGAATGGACGGCAGCTCCGGAAATAGCTCGCAGCAGGTGAACCAGTTCGGGACGAACACGATGTCGCGAGGACCTTCGGCAGACGCGCGATAGGCGACGCGCAAGTCCCCGTTCATCGCATAGCGCGTCTCCGAGAACATTGCGGAAGTCTAAGCCGACCAGCGGTGTGGACCTCACCGCACAGTGATGTCGAATCGATGCGACGGTGTGGCTAAAGAACCCTTTGAAAGAAGGCTCGTGAGCAGCATAAACGCTGCCGATGCGCACCACTCGACACCGTGGCATCGGGGAGTTGGCAGTGTCGCCAGCCCCAGAATGTTTTGAGTAGGTGATGGCACCGACCTAGCCGGCCTCGCCCCCGACGCTTCCGCTGCCGCGCCGCGATCACATCGGCCTTGCCCACCGGCCGCGACAAGTGGGCTGCCACGGCGGCAGCCTTCACCGTGAGGCTTGAATCGCCGCCGATGACGAACCTCACGGCTCCGCGGGTTCGGTCGCGGGACTTGGTAGTTCAGGCCGCCACCGTGACAGCTCCACACGAAGAATTGACCACCACGCAACGCTAGGAATAGGGGATTTGGACCTTACTGAAAGGACTTAGTCCCCCGCCTAGCCGGGTTGCGCCCGACGCTTACGCCGCCGCTCCGCAATCTCATCCGCCTTCGACACCGGCCCCGACTGCGGCATGTTGTCGAGCTCCTCCAGCACCGACTGCAACCGCAACCCCAGCGCACACACATCGCGGGCCGACTCGGTCACGTCGAGCTGCTCGGCCAGCCTGTCCCGTAGCCGTTCGAGAGTGCGAAACCGGTCGGCCGTGTTCAGGCTGACCATCGTCATTTCCCGGCCCATCGGCCCCACTTTAGCCACGATCACCTCTCCTGATGAAGTTTGCTGCGGCTAACCCGTCCCTGTGATTTTTCGGGTCTCGTGTGAAGGCAGCAATAGGCCACTGCCGCATTTGTGCTGGTCGGGGGCACCTCCCCAGGGGGTGGGGGAGGCCCTGGACCTGCGGTTATACCGAAGTGGCCACACCGTGCGATTCGCCGCGGTCGTCGATTCGGGTGTCGACCTCTCGTCAGGCTCGGTCATCGTCGCCACCCTCATTCAACGACGCGTCCAACGTGGCCATCTTCAACGTCTGACGCGCGCCCTCGATACCGGCGACAGCGACCAGCAGATTCAGGTGGCACGTGGCCGCCGTGATGAAGCCTGCGACCGCCCCGCCGGGCGACTCCTGGATCGCCCCGATCGCCACATTGCGGGCCACCCAGTCTTCGTCGAGCATCGCCAACTCATATTCGGCGAGCCAGCGCTGGTCGGCGGCAGACGGCTCGTTGTCGGCCATCGGCATGATTTGCCCTTCTCGTTACTGGTCATCGTCATGACGGCCTTTCTCGTTACTGGTCATCGCTACCCACCAGCGCGAGGGAAGCCAACACCTCGCGGCGGTGGAGCCCTTAGCTGCCGGATGCTGCGACGGTGAACTTGCCGACCCTGTCGGGCCTCACCACGGCGTGGCCGACTCTCCATGTCGCGCGCAACGCGGTCGAATCAGACGTGAAGTACACCGACGTGTCGGTGGCCACGCTGACCGCGGACACCGCAGAAACCACAGCGCTGCGGTCGAGCACCAGTCCGCTGTTGGCGGGCATCTCGTTGTTCACCACGACGGGCAACGACAACACCATCGCCTGGGCGTCGGACGTGCCTGCACCCAACAGGGATTGGTTGGATCCGGTGCCGTACTTCATCGAGCGCAGGCTGGCCCACGCCAGCGGGTCGAGCACCACATGGGTCGGGGCGGATCCGTTGGACTGTAGCTCGGCGACGAGACCGACCAGGCCGTCGAGATCACCGGCTATCGCGCCGCCGTTGAAACGATGCCGGCGGTGTTGAGCAGACCCGCGGACGGTGCGGTGGCCCCGCCGGTGGGCGCTGCTGGCGCGACCAGAAGGGCGTCGGACTTCTTCACCAGGGCGCGGGACACCGACTGTGCCAACTGATCTGCGGAACAAAAACAACTGTAGTGCATCAATACGACATTGCTGCACGGGCAGACCTACACCACCCACCCGGGCAGTCGGCTGTTGTTTCCCGCGCCTGTGCCGACCCACCGCCGCGGTCACCGCCTTCGACATTCCCCGCGACACATCAGACACCGCCACTAGTCGCGGGCTGATCATGCCGCGCCGCAAACAGACCCGAACCCAACAACGCGCTACGAACATCGCCGACGAACGCCGACTCAACGAAACCTTCGCCGCCGAACGCAACAAACCCCCTCCCTTCGAAGGGTTGGGGCTGCGGGTATGTCGAAGACACCGAGGCGCTGATACCCCTATCGGCCGTAGCGGGAAAATTCGATCTTGACGCGCTCCACAAAGGCGTTGACTTCGTCTTCGTTGTAACCCCGCTTGCCAATCGGCGGTTTGGAGAACACAACGTTGTGAAGATCCGCTTGAGTGAGGGCACGCACTGCGGTCGGATCTCGCAGTGTGGCCTCGACGGCTTCGAGAAATGCGTCAACCTCGTCTTCGTTGTAGCCACGCTTGAAAAGGGCCGGCTTGGAGAAAGCCACGGTACGAACTTCCTCGGCGGTGAGGCGATCGCTCGTCGTGAACTCGCCAAAAACTTCGGCGGCGCGCGGCTGGGCTAGCCCGCGTTCGAGATCGGAGATGCGCTTCTCGGGATCGTCCTGCATAACAAATGGTCCCACCCGCGTCAGAACGCCGCCTCCAATCGCTCGACGTAGGCATCCATATCGCCGATCGCCGATTCGGCTGCGTGCACGCTCATAGAGATCGTGTCGCCGACGCCGCACACCGCGTGTGTCAGGCCCATCATCGGTGACAGGCCAGGGAAGGCGCACGCCAGAGTCACCGGTGCGCCACCGAATCCGAAGTCCATGGCACCGCAATTCACGCTGGACACCACGGCGTTGCCCGTCACCTTCTCCACCCGGACGTCCGGATCGAATCGGTCCATGCCCCAACGCAATAGCGGTGCGGGTGTCGCAGCGAAAGCCAGGTCTGCCATCCGCATCGCGGGGTGTGCGCCTCGGCGGCGACGCGCGTCGAGATCGGCAGCGATCCGTTCGCCGCGTTCCGGCTCGGCGAGCTCCGGATAGAGACCCACTCCGACATTCCCAAAGTGGTTGTACGCCAAACGAGGCGGTGGCTTGGCCATCGGCACCTCGGCGCCGAGGAAAGACGGGTCCTCGCCGAGGCTACGTAGATGGTCGGCGAGCGCGACCGATACCGCCGACAGAGCTGCGACCGTCACGGTCGGGCCGGACAAGTCGGAACGCCGCCGCACCAGAGTCCGCAGGTGCCGCGGGCCGGCCGGTCGCGCATTGGTCCGCAGTACCGGACGCAGATCGGCCGGTGGCGGAATCCTTCCCGCGGCGGTGTCTTCGGTCATCTGGCGGTGCGCTCGGGCGGCACGAATCCCCGACGATCGGCAGGTTGAAGACCCCAGTGCGCGGGGCATCGATTCCCGGTACGACGCCATCGCGTCGGCCGAACATGATCGCGGCCGACGCCGAGGTTCGGCCCCCGCCGCCAAGCGCATGCGAGATCTGCAGTACCGCGACCGTGCCCGGACCCGCCGAGCCGGGTACGCCCTCGACGCCGGTGAACACATGCAGCCGCCACGCCGCTTCCCGTGCATCCAGCGGGTCGGCGGTGACCTCACCGACCTTGGCCAGACATGCCACGAAGGTGCGGTCTTCGATCTCGTGCACGACGAACAGCGAACGGTCGACGTCGCGGTGCACCCACGAGGGATAGGTGAGGCGCCCTCCGTCGTCAATGCGCACCGTCAGGTCGCTGCAGCCGCGGGCGCGCGCGCCGATCTCCTCGATGGCCTCTTCCAGGTCAGTAGGCACGCCGGCGAAGCCGTAGAACAGGACGGTGTCGTTCGGGATTTTCGCCGACATCCAGTACGTCTGAGCATCCACAGCAGTCAGTCGACGGACCGGCATGGACTCAGGCTAGGCTCTCGCGCATGCTTCCGCCCCCAACTCAGCGCGGCGCCGTCGTCGTCACCGGTGCGTCGTCAGGGATCGGCGAGGAGTTCGCGCGCGAATTCGCCCGCCGCGGTTACCAATTGGTGTTGGTAGCGCGACGCGCCGACCGATTGCGCGCGCTCGCGGAATCGCTGGGCGGCGAAACGCACGTCCTCCCGGTCGACCTGTCGGCACCCGCGGAGCGGGCCACCCTTCCCGACCAGGTGGCGTCACTCGGCCTGACCGCGGACATCCTGGTCAACAACGCAGGCATGTCCAATCTGGGTCCGGTCGCCACCTCCGATGCCGAAGCCGAGCTCAGGCTCATTGAGGTCGACGTCAGCGCGGTGGTCGACCTGTGCAGCCGCTTCGTACCGGGCATGGTCGACCGCGGCCGGGGCGCCGTACTCAACGTCGCCTCGGTGGGCGCGTTCGGGCCGGTGCCCGGGCAGGCGACCTACGGGGCCGCCAAGGCGTTCGTGCTGTCCTACACCGACGCCATGCGACAGGAGCTTCGCGGCACGGGCGTCTCGGCGTCCACCCTCTGCCCGGGGCCGGTGCGCACCGGCTTCGGCGAGGGCATGGGCATCTCCGATGAAGAGGCCGAGAAGTCACTGCCGAAGTTCCTGTGGAAACAGGCCGATGCGGTAGCCAAAGCGGGGATCGACGGACTGGCCTCGGGTAAACGTGTGATCGTTCCCGGCGTGGGCAACCGCGTAGCATCAATGATCAACCATCAACTGCCGCGACGACTGTTGTTGCCGATGGTCGCCCGCAATCATCCGGGGATGAAGAAGGCCTAGCGTGCCTGCCCAATGAAGTCGGCGATGTGGCGAGCGACGACGTCGGGCTGTTCGAGTTGCAGGAAGTGCCCGGCGCGTTCGACGATTCCCAGCTCGCTTCCGTCCGGCAGGATCTTCTCGACCCAGTGTGCGTAATCGGGTGTGCAACAGCCGTCGTCGCGACCGTGCAGATAAAGCGTCGGTATCCGAGGAGCGGCCATCCAGTGCTCATGCAGCTCGGCGTACGGCGCCGGCGCCTTCGTACTGCGCGCAACCGCGCGGTAGTAACCCAGCGCGGCGCGCCACCGATCGGGGGCGCCGATGGCCGAGTCGACGTGACGGAGGTCCTCGTCGGCACGGTATCCGGGCGACCATTTTCGCCACAGCCGCGGCACCACCCACTTGGCGGAACGTTCTGGTAGCCAAGGCAACTGGAAGTACAGGATGTACCAGCTTCGCACCAGCTGCGCAGGCAATGTCGCGACGAGGCGGCCGCCGTCGGGCACCCCGCCACCCGGTGGGCGGAACGATGCGGCGGGCGGAACCGACATGATCACCGCCTTCTCGAAAGGGCTGTCCGGCATCGCTGCAAGCCCCGCGGCCGCCATTGCGCCCCAGTCGTGCCCGATGATCACGTCACGGCCCGTCGCCCCGGCCGCGTCGAGCACCCGTAGCGCGTCGTCCATCAGCGCACCGACGTGATAGCTGCCGTCCTTGGGCAGTGACGGCGCGTAGCCCCGCATGAACGGCGCGACCACCCGCCAGCCTGCGTCGACCAACATCGGCGCAACCCTGCGCCACCGGTACGCTGTGTCGGGAAAACCGTGCAGGCACAACGCGATCGGCGCATCTTCGGGCCCCATGACAGGACGCGCAACTGCACCGCCGGCGTCGCGACGTCGATCGTGTCGGGCTCGAGCATCAGACGGGTTCGAACTCCGAAATCAGCCAGCGATCGTCCACCTTCTCCAGCGCCACTCGGACACTGGACGCGGTGTCCGACGGGGGATCCTGGCCAACGACGACGGTCTGGTTGACGAAGACCAGAACCACGGCGCGCTTTGGGTCGGCCGACACCGATGCGATCGCCGGAACCGACGCCACGGCAGAAATCTGCTTCTGCTTGGCTCCCGGGATCACCACGTCGTTGATCAAAGAAGTGTACGAATCCCGGAACTCACCGGTGAGCAGGTCGCGAGCCGAGTTGAGCTGCTGATCAACGGTGTCCGGCTTGTACGACAGCATCTTGATCGTGCTGTCCTTGGCGGCGTTCATCGATTCGACTGCCGGAGAGGGGTTCTGCTCCGACGCTGCGGGCGGCAGCGCACCGTAGCCGCTCGACACGTACTCCCACCGGGAGAACCCGGCGAAGAGCGCGAGCAACAGCGCAAGGCCGGGCAGTACGCCGTACGCGAGAACGCGGGGCCAGTTGGTCTCCCGCTTGATGCGGATGGGTTCCGACGCCTCGGCGGAGTCGGCAGGTTCCGATTCATCGGTGCGGTCCTCAGTGGACTCGGTGGATGCCTCGGCGGGTTCCGATTCGTCGGTGGTGCGCCTCAGCGGTTGGCGCCTCAGCCGTTGGCGCCTCAGCCGTTGGCGCTTCGGCCGAAACCTCGGCGGACGCGGTCACCTCGTCCGCCTTGTCCACCGTCTCGTCGGCGGGCTGCTCGTCGGGGCTATTGGTGTCGTCTGACACGTCAGTGGTTTCCTTGTCGCTGTTGGCGGTGCCTCGGGGCCAGCTGTGCCTGCTCACGGCACGAACTCCACGTTCGACACCTTGGCGTCGTCGCCGACCTTCTCGACCGAGATCCGCATCCGCCAGGCGCGTGGTTGCTGTTCGGGAGCTCCGGCATTGGTGGTGTTCACGGTGACCGCGACCAGCACCTGGGCCGCGTTCTCCGACTCGGATTCCAGTCCGGCCTCGGAGATGGACCCCACCGACTTCGACTGTGCCTGTTTGACGACCTCCACGAACGGTTGCGCACGGCTCTGGAAGTCGTCGTAGAACTGGCCGGTCGACGAGTCCAGCACGCGCTGCACGTCGGCCTCGGCGTGCTGCCAGTCGATGGTCGTGAGGTTGAGCGCGCCCTGGCGGCCGACCTGCAGGAACAGCTTGCGCTGCTCGTCGGCCCTGTATGCGTTATAGGCGTTGAAACCCAACCAGCCCGTCAACCCACCCAGAGCCAGCACCAGCACCAACCCGGCGATCGTCGCCAGACGTAGGTGGGACGTCCGCGGCTTCGCAGGGGCAGCTTCCTTGTCGTAGCCCGCAGCGTCTTCGGCGGCGTCCACGTCAACCTGCTCGGCAGCGTCTTCCTCGGCCGTTTCCTCCTCGACCGCGGTCGACTCCGGTTCCACCGCGGTGCTGTCGGGTTCGAGGCCGACGGCCGCAGTTTTCTCGCCTATCCCCTCGACCTGCTCGGTTTCCGGGGTCGACTCGCTCGCCTTCCCCTCGGGGGATGCTGCATCGTCTGCCATCTAAGTTCCTCTGTGGCACTAGGGGCCGGTAGGCCCAGGTATGTACGTCGGTCCGTTCGCCCGCTGAGTTGCGGTACACCATATTGCCAGCGCCTGTGAGCGGCGCTCATTGAACCACCTCTTTGCGGGATTTCTGAAATACGGTAAATAGTGTCATCGTCGCGCTCACCAGGGCATCGTCGTCCGCATGTGAGGCTGCGGGTCGTCAACTCCCCGGGGGCACCAGCATGGACTGCCACGACTTCTCGCCGCCGCTTTGGGCGAGGTTCGACTGCGTGTAGACCTTGCCGTCGGGTCCGACGTAACTCCCTGTCGCCGGATCGTATTCGGCGGACGCTACCGGTGGCAGCGGCGGCGTACCCGGCGGAGGAAGCGTCACCGTCACCGGCACATCCGGCGGTACGTCGGGAATCGGCTGACCGGACAGCGTGGCGTTGGGATCGCCCTTCCAGTTGTAGCCGTCGTTGAGCGGCACGTATTGCTTGTCGCTCTCGCACTCCTGCCACGTCGCGGCGCGCTTACCGGGCACGGTCTCGCACGGCAGGTTGCGGGCGCCGCGCACGTTGAACGGCGCGTCCTGGGGAACTCGGCAGTACAAATTGCCCACCGGCCTGTCGGGATAGTCCTGGAACGTGGGGATCCGCTGCTGCTGGGCGGGCAGGAAGCCGGTCGTGCAGGGTGGGGGTATCTGCTGCGGCGGCAGCGGTATCGGTGCCGGCAACAAAGGGATCGCCAGGTTCAGGTTGAACTCCAGTGCATCGCCCATGTAGTCCTGCTTGGTGTTCCGCTTGTGCACGCCGACGGCCTGCGTGACCGCGGTGCCCTGCGGCAGCAGCACGAGCAACTGCTCGAGGCCCGGTTGGTAGGCAACGGCGACCTCGCCGATGCTGACCAGGTTGGCCAACACGATCGGCAACGTGGGCTGCAACCGGTCGAACAACGCCCGCACCTCGTCGGCGGCCCCCGGGCCGTTGTCGAGAATCCCCGCCACGGCTGGATCCTGGTTCTGCAGCTGACGACTGATACTCGCCAGATTCGCCGCCCACGCCTGGATCGAGCCCGCGGTGTCGGTTTGGCTGTCCAGCACCGGTTTTGACTGATCGATCAGCGTGGTCAGCGGATCGAGGTTCGCGCGGGCGTCGCTGGCCAGTGCGGCGCTCCCGGAAACCAGCCGGCGCAGTTCCGGACCGAGCCCGCCGACCGCGGTATAGGCCTCGTCGATGACCGTCTTCAGGTTGTCGCGCGGAATCGCCTCGAGGCCGCGGTTCGTGTTGTCCAACACCTTATTGATATCCGTCGGGACGCTGGTGCGATCCTTCGGGATCACGTCGCCGTTCTTCAACACGGGACCGTCGGCGCGGCGTGGGAGCAGCTGGACGAATTGCTCACCGACGGAGGACACACTGTGCACCTCGACGTCGAGATCGGCGGGGATCTTTACGTTGGAGTTCAGCGAAAGCACCGCTGCGACGCCGGTGTCGGTCAGGTTGACGCTCTTCACCTCGCCGACCTCGACGCCGCGGTAGGTGACGTTGCCCCGCGGGTACAGCCCGCCGGTCTCGGGCAACTCCACGGTCACGCGGTACTGACCGACACCAAGCAGCGTCGGCAACCGCATGTACCCCAGCACCATGATCACCAGCGCTGTGGTGGCTATGACGGCGAAGATCGCCATCTGAATGATGATTCGCCGGGTCATTCGCATGTCAGGGCCCCTGATCCAAGTGGTACGGAGCCAGCAGCGGGTCGCCGGCGGTGCCCGGTCCGCCTGCGTTGCAGGGGCTGGGGAACTGTCCGATGGTGCGGCCCCACTGCAGCTCCAACCAGGTCAAGTCACACTCCCACCGAGATCCGGTGAAGAATCCTTGGTCAATCCGGCTCAACGTCAGGTCGAGGATCAACGTCAGGTTCGCGTAGTCGCCGCGCATCCAATTGGTGAGCGTCTCCTTGGGGAACGGGAAGGTGGGCAGGAAACTCAGCGCGCGGGTCAGCGCGGGACCGGCGTTGGCCAATTGCTCCAACGTCGGTCCGAGGTCCTTGAGCTCTTGCACGAGCGCGTCCTTGGTCTGGTTGACCGAGTCGGCGGCCAGCGCGCTGAACTTTCCCAGCTGCGCGAGCGCGTCGGCCAGGTTGTTGCGCTGATCTTTGAGCACCGCCAGTGCGTCCGGAATCGTCCGTAATGCCTTGTCCACCACCGGCTTTTGCTCAGCGAACTGACCGATCAGCTTGTTCAGGCTCTCCGAAGCGGCGATGATGTCGTGCTTCTGGTCGTCGAGGTAGCCGATCGCCTTGTCGAGTTGCTCGATCAGACTGCGCAGATCGTTCTCGCGACCGGTGAACGCGGTGCTCAATGCCTCGGTGATGTCCTGGATATCTCCGATACCGCCGCCGTTGAGCAGCAACGCGACTGCGGCCAGCGCCTGCTCGGTGCTCGGATACTTGCCTGACGACGCCAACGGAATCAGCGAGCCATCGTGCAGCTTGCCTTCGGGCGGCGTGTCGGTGGGCGGCGCCAATTCGATATGGAGGGAACCCAACAGGCTGGTTTGGCCGAGCGTGGCTGTCGCGTTCGCGGGTAGCTTGACTTCACCGTTGAGTTCCATCGACACCAATGCATGCCAGCCCTGTCGCTCGATCTTCGTGACGTGGCCGACATTCACATCACCCACTCGGACGCGAGAATTCGGCTCGATGTTGTCCACGTCCGGCATCTGCGCCTGAATGACGAACGCCCCCGGCCCCTTGCCCTCGACTCCTGGCAACGGAAGCGAGTTCAGCCCTCGCCAGCCGGAGCATCCGGACAGCATTCCCGCCGACACCAGCGCGACGACCACTCCGCGAAAGACCTTGCCCCGGATCATGGCCCCACCCCAGGTGGCACCATCAGCCCCTGCAGGCCGTCGGCCGGATTCGGCGTGATCGGCGCCTCCGCTGCCAACGGGGGACCCGGGGGCGGCGCTGGGGGCGCACCTTCCGCCGGCGGCGGTGCTTGCGGCGGAACAGGTTGCGGCGGAACGTAATCCGGCCGCAGCCAGTCCTCACTGTAGGTCAGCTCGTTCGGCCGTGTAGTGGCGCCGACGAAAACGTTGTTGGCGAGGGGCAGGAAGTTGTACTGACGGTTCTTGATGATCGGCGCCAGATACTGGACGCACAGCTTCGCCGATTCCTCGGCGCCCAACCGTGAGGCCGCTTGAACAGCGCCGCACAGGAAGGAAATCGGATTGGCGAAATTGTTGATCATCGGCACGCTGCTCACCGCACCCTGCGCCGGTTGCCAGATGTTCACGTAGTTCTGCAACGTATTGGGAGCCACGTGCAGGAACTGCTTGACGTCGGACAGGCTGTCGGTCAGCGCCTGGGTGACCCCGGCCAGCTTGTCCGAGGTGGTGCCCAACGCCTCGCGGTTGTCGGCCACGAACGTCTTGACCTCTCCGACGGCGTTGTTCAGATCGCGGACCGCGTTGGAAACCTCGTCGGGATCGTTGGCGAGCAGGCCGGTCACCGACGCCAGGTTCTGGTTCAGCTGGCGCAGCACGTCGGTGCTGTCCTTGAGCGCCGATACCAGAGTCGCCAGATTCTTGACGGTCGAGAATATGTCGGTGCTGTGATCGCCGAGAGCCGAAATAGCCTGCGACAGTTTGATGACGGTGTCGCGGATGTTGGCACCCTGACCGCGCAGGTTGTCGGCGGCGGTGTTGATCACCGAGCCGAGCGGACTCACCCCGCCGGGCTCTGTCGGCTGCAGGGTCTCGGTCAGCTTCTCCAATTGCTGGCGGACTTCGTCCCACTCGACTGGAACGGCGGTGCGTTCTCGCGGGATGACCGCGTCGTCCTTCATCACCGGGCCCCCGGTGTAGGCGGGGGTCAGCTGAATGGACCGCGACGTCACCAACGTCGGCGACAGGATCGCGGCTTTGACATCGGCCGGAACCTTGTACTTGCTGTCGTACCAGAACGAGATCTTGACCGCCGTGGGCTGCGGCTCGATGGATTCGATTCTGCCAACGGGTACGCCGACGATGCGAATGTCGTCGCCGGGATAGATCCCGTTGCTGTTGTCGAAGTACGCGACGACGTGTGTGCGATTGGCGGAGTCGGTGTTGCGCAACAGCACGACCACACCACCGACCAGTATCACGGCGAGTGCGGCCGCCAACAGGATCCGCGAAGTCCGGGTCATTGGCCGGCCTCCCCGGGCGGCAGGTGGGGCACCTCACCGGGCGCAGGCACCATAACGGGTGACGGTGTCGGCTCCGGGGTCGACCCCATACCCGCCGGCGCCTCGGCGGGCGGTCCCGGCGGGGGGCCGCCCGGCGGCGGCGCGGGCAGCGGTTCGCGGTAGGGATAGCAGCCGGTGGGTCCGGGCAGCGGCAGTCCGGGAGGGCCGCAGCCCTGGTCGCCGGGATTGCCGGTGATCGCGTCGGGCAGCGTCAGTCGAGGTTCGCCGCCCTGCCCTGTCCGGGGAAAGGGCACCGGCAGCGCCGGTGTGCCCGGCTGGCCGACCTGGGGGTCCGTGCGCTGCGACGGAAGCAGCGTGTTGGGGTCCAGACCGAGGTCGGAGAATGCGGAGTCGATGAACGGCTGCACGAACTGACCCGGCAGCAGATTGGCGACGTAGGTCTTGAAGAACGGCCCGGATCCCACCGACTCACCCAGCGACATCGAATACTGCTGGAGCAGATGCAGCGACTTCTGCAGGCGTTCCTTGCGGTTGTCAAGGATCGTCAGCACGCCGTTGAGCTTGTCCAGGGCAGGTCTCAAGGTCTTGCGGTTCTCGCCGATGAAGCCCACCAGTTGACCGCTCAGCGCCGAGATGTTGCCCGAGATCTGATCCAGTGCGGCGCTTTGACTTTCCAGCTCGATCAGCAGCGCGTTGGTGTTGTGGACCAGGCTCACGATCTGGTCGCTGCGCTCAGCGAGCACCGTCGTCGACTTGTTGGCATTGGTCAGCAGGCCACGCAACTGTGCGTCGCGTTCGTTGAGGGTCTGGGAGAACCGCGCCACCCCCTCGACCGCGACCCGTAATTCCGGCGGCGTGTCGGCGAATGTCTGCGACAACACCCGAAGCGAATCCGAGAGCTGATTGGTGTTCAGGCCGCTGATCGTCGTCGCCAGTTCACCGAGCGCGTCGGGCAGTTCGTACGGGGATCTGGTGCGCTCCACTGGAATCGGGCCCTGCTGTTGGCCCTCACCGCGAGACGTCACTTCGAGGATCTTGGTTCCCAGTAGGCCCCTGGTCTTGATCGCCGCCTCGGTGCGATCGCCGAATCGGATGTTCTTGTCGACGGTGAACTTCACCAGCGCCCGCGAGCCATCCAGCTCGATGGACTGCACCTTTCCCACCTGAAAGCCCGAAACCTGCACGGCCTCGTCGACCGTCAGTCCGCCAGCCTCCGCGAAGTAAGCCGAGTACTCCTTGCCGTGAAAGAACGGCAGCTTGTCGTAATTCAGCGAGACCACCACGATGCCGATGGTCAATATCAATCCGACCACACCGATGACGAACTGATTCCGTTCACTGAAGGACTTCATTTCGGCGCGCACCTCCCGGTGGACTGGCCCGCGACCTTGACATAGACCGGCTGGCCACCCTTGCCGTTGAGCTTCAGCACGATGTCGCACAGATAGAAGGAGAAGAAGTCACCGTAGATGCCCTGCCTGGCCAACGCTTGATACGCATCCGGCAGGGTGTTCAGCAGGTTGTCGAAGTAGTCGTGGTCGGCCACCACGATTCCCGCGGCACGATCCGTCTCCTGGACCGTCTTGGCGAACGGCGGACGACCCTTCGCCAGCAGGTCCGTAATGCTTGCGGCGGCGGCGTTGGTGTAGGCCACTCCGTTACTGATGTCTTGTTTGCGCCCCTTGAGGGTTTCTATCAGTCCGGCGAGCGAATCGACCGCCTTTGCGAACTGGTCGCTTTGATCACCGAGCGATCCCAGCACGACATTGAGGTTGGTGATGACCTCACCGATCAGCTGATCGCGGTCGGCGAGCGTGTTCGTCAACGCCGCGGTCTGCGACAGGAACGAGTTGATCGTCCCACCCTGACCCTGCAGGGCCTGAATCAGCTGGCCAGACAACGCATTCACCTGATCCGGATCGAGCGCCCGGAACAGCGGCCGGAACCCACCGATCAGCGCGTCGAGGTCCAGTGCCGGCGAGGTGCGGGCCAACGGAATCGTCTCGCCCGGCTTGAGCCTCGCCGTACTCCCAGCCCCTTCCTGCAGCGCCAGATAGCGGCCACCGATCAGGTCGTCGTACCGGATTACCGCCCGGCTGCCCTCGGTCAGCACCACCGACCGATCTGCGGTGAACTCGACCATCGCCGTCGTATCAGGTTGAATCTCAACGTTTTTGACCTGACCCACCTCGACACCGGCGATGCGGACGAAGTCGCCGTTTTCCAGGCCGGTCACATTGGTGAACGCGGCTCGGTAGGTGTCGGTCGTCTCGCCGAAGCGCAGCTGCCCGAAGACCGCGAACAATCCGAACACGCCGAGTGTGCAGACAAGCAAGAACACGCCAAGAAGCCACGCGTCGTGCCGCACCTTGGCTTTCATGCTCGGCATGGCGAATTCCCCCTCACGGCTTTCTCGGTGGCGGTCATGGCGATGGCGCGGCCTCCAGCGGCAGGGGGATCGGCGGTAGTGGCGTCGGCTGCATCTGGGCAGGCGAATGGACGATGAACGGTTCCGTTCCCGGCCTCGGACCGGAATCCTTCGGCGCCATCGGTGGCGGCGCCTGCGGCAGGCCCGGCCACAGCGGGGTACCGTCCGGCGCGTACAGGTCGGCGCCGTAGGGCGGGGCCCCCGGATATGGGATCGGCCCCGGCGCGGGTCCGCCGAAGAGGTTGCGGATGCTGGGCGGTTCGGGCACCGCGCGAGTGACCGGGAGGTAGTCGGCCCAGGCCGGGAAGCCGATGCCGGGGTTGGGCCGCCAGTCCATCCCGGTGCCGAATCCAGTGTTGGTGACGAGATTTCGCACCGGCCAGTTCTTCGCGACATCGGGCAGCGAGCCGCAACTCGGCTTGCCGCCCGGTCCGCCCTTGGCGCCGATGATCGGCAGGTTGTCCGGATAGTGGTACGGGTCGTCGCCGAGCGACAGGCCGACGT
This sequence comes from uncultured Actinomycetota bacterium, assembly GCA_963721495.1. Taxonomy (GTDB): domain Bacteria; phylum Actinomycetota; class Actinomycetes; order Mycobacteriales; family Mycobacteriaceae; genus Mycobacterium. The sequence continues at coordinate 168,874 of CAVRMG010000041.1, forward strand.
CCAGCACCAGCGTTCGGCCGTTACCGCCGGGAGCTTCATAACCGCCCGTGTCAAGCAGCGTCTTCGCACCCATGAGTAGGCAGGTGTACTCCGGGTTGTACTTGTACAGCAGGTCGGTTGTCGGCTCGAGCACGTTGATGGCCTTGATGAGGTTGGCCTGATTCGGTGCGAGCAACGCGATGCCACTGTTGGAGAGCCCAATCGTGGCCAATAGCAACGCATCCAGCTGCTTGGCGTGACTGGTGATGGTCGTGCTGGTTGTGCTGAGCGCATCGAGTGTAGTCAGGATATTCTGCGCCGCAGCGCTGTACGTGTCGTTGAAATCTTTGAGCGCCCGCCAGTCGGCGCTTATCGTTTCGTTGCGCGGATTCAGTTCGAGCAGAACCTGATTCGCGTCCGTGGTGGCCTGACCGATCCGCTCCCCCTGGCCGCGAACACCGTCGGCGAGTGCGGACAACGTGTCGTTCAGCTTGGCCACGTCGATCTGGTCGATCACCTTGACCAGGTTCTGGAACACGGTGTTGGCCTCGACCGTGACGTTTCGCGATCTGATCACCTGACCGGCCGACAGCCGCTGCGCGCTGGGGTCGCTGGGATAGACGAGATCGACGAACTTTGCGCCGAACACCGTGGTCGCCCGGATCTGGGCCTCGACGTTCGCCGGGATGAAGTTGATCTTGTCCTTGTCGATGTCCAGCTTCAACGACACCGGCTCGGAGCCGCCCTGGATCGAGGCGACCCGCCCGACCTGCAGGCCCCGCAGCTTGACCTTGGCGTTCGTCTCCATCACCAGGCCCGACCGGTCGGAGGTCAGCGTGACCGACTCATAAGACTTGAACGTGCCGACGAAGAGCGAATAGGTCAGCCACAGCGCGACGGCGAGGAGGATCGCGAGCATCAACGTCCACCACGCGGGGTGCAGGCCTTCGTCGTGTGAATCCATGTCAGCCAGCCAGGTTGAAGTTGCCGGACTGGCCGTAAACGGCGAGCGAGAGCATCACCAGGACGAACGCCGAGACGATCAGCGAGCTGCGCACCGCCCGCCCGACGGCCTCGCCCACCCCCGCCGGCCCACCTCGTGCGGTGAAGCCGTAGTAGGTGTGCACGAGCATGATCACCACCGATAACGCGATGCATTGGCCGAATGACCACATCAAGTCGGTGGGATTGAGGAACGTCTTGAAGTAGTGGTCGTACACACCGGTTGACTGCCCGAACAGAACCGTGGTGCCGAACCTCGCCGCCCAGAACGCCATCAGCACGCCCACGCAATACAGCGGAATCACCACAAGGAAGCCCGCGATCACCCTGCTCGACGCGAGGAACGCGATGGAGCGGATGCCCATCACCTCGAGCGCGTCGATCTCCTCGTTGATCCGCATCGCACCGAGTTGCGCGGTGGCGCCCGCGCCGATGGTCGCGGACAGGGCGATCGCCGTGGTGGCCGGGGCGATCAACCGCACGTTGAAGTAGGCCGACACGAATCCCGTCAGGGCCTCCACGCCGAGTTCGGAGAAGTCGCTGTAGCCCTGCACTGCCACCAGGGCGCCGGTGGTCACAGTGAGGAAGCCGACGATCGCGACCGTGCCGCCGATGATGATGAGTGCGCCTGCCCCGAGTCCCATCTGAGCGATGATCCGAATCAATTCGACTCGGTAGTGGACCAGGACGTAATGGATGGAGCGCAGGGTGCGGCCGTAGAACTTCGTCTGCATGCCGATTTGGTTCCAGGGGTCGGCCACTCTGCGGAACTGGCTCTTCAGCCAGGGGAACTGGGAGTGCGGCCGCGAGATCGTCATTGCGTGATTCTGATCGCTACGGCCGTTGCCACGACGTTGATCGCGAACAGCGCCATGAAGGTGAACACCACGGTTTCGTTGACCGCGTTACCGACGCCGGCCGGGCCGCCACGCACGGAAATCCCCTTGTAACAGGCGATCAGGCCCGCCGAGAGCCCGAACAACGCCGCCTTCACCAACGCGATGACCACGTCGGTGGCGCCGATGATCAGGGTGAGGCCGGCCGCGAAGGCGCCCGGCGAAACGTTCTGGATGTAGACCACGAACAGGTAGGCGCCGGACAGGCCGACGAGAATCACGGTCGCGGCCAGTGCCAGCGACACGACGGTGGCGGCCAGCACCCGGGGAACCACAAGCGCCTGAATGGGATTGACGCCCATCACGCGCAATGCGTCGAGCTCCTCACGAATGGTCCGCGCGCCAAGGTCCGCGCACATCGCGGTGGCGCCGGCGCCGGCGACGACCAACACCGTCACGATCGGCCCGATCTGGCGCACCGTACCGAGCGCGGCCCCGGTGCCGGAGAAGTCCGCGGCACCGATCTCGTTCAGCAGGATGGTTTCGATGAAGGTCAGCAGCACCGTGTACGGAATGGTCAACAACAGCGTCGGGACGATCGACACCCGCGCGACAAACCAAGCCTGCGATAGGAATTCGCGCCACGCAAACGGCGGCTTGAACATCCCCACGAACGTGTCGAGCGCCATCGAATAGAAGCCGCCGAATGCGCGCACGGGCTTGGCAATCACATTGGAAGCGACCATCAGCGGGTCCTTCCTCGTGTGCTCCTCATCGCCATACGCCGGTGATCCCCTCTAACCGAACAACCCGCGCTCCGTAAAGGCTGTGGCTGAGGTTACACACGGGAACACGCCGGAGAACCGTATATCGAGAATTTACGATGGGGTTATCCCCAGGGGTGATGATCCCCTCACCGCCCCGTCAAAATCGCCCTTGACGTGCAGAATGGCCGCGATGTCACATACTGCGGACGGCTTCCTCTAGTTCGGCGATCACGATCCTGCGCATACCGAGCATCGCCTTGGCCGCTGCTGCGGCACGGGCCGGGTCGGGATCGGACATGAGCTCGGTGAGCCGGTCGGGGACGATCTGCCAGCTCAGGCCGTAGCGGTCTTTCAGCCAGCCGCACTGCGACTCTTCCCCACCGTCCACCAGCCGACCCCAGTAGTAGTCGACCTCCTGCTGGTCCTTGCAGTTGACCGTGAAGGACACCGCCTCGGAAAAAGGGAACTCCGAGCCGCCGTTTATCCCGAGAAACCGGGTTCCGTCCAGCACGAACGAACCCGAGACCACGTCGCCGGGCGTGCCCGGACCTGCTTCGGTGTAGCGGGCGAACGTCTCGATCGACGAGTTCGGGAAGACCGACGTGTAGAACTGGACGGCTTCCTCGAGGGCGTTGTCGAACCATAGGCAGGGCGTGATCGATGGCATATGGAGAATGACCGCCGCCGCGGCCGAAACTCATCGGGGCTCGACGGCCGGCGCAACACCGCCGAGCGCTCGAAGCGCGAAGTCCAGGATGCGGTTCTGCGCCTCTTGCAGTCCTTCTTCGTCCTCGAAAGGCTGGGTGTTCATCACCCTGCTGATCACGGCACTGATGGCGATCGCATCCTTTTCCGCATCAGCCAGCGGAAACGTGCCGTCGTCGCGTCCGCGACGCAGGATCGCGACCAGCGAGCGCTCCCGGTCGGCGTGGGCCTGCTCGCGCGTCTCCCGGTAGCCCTTCGCGGCGCGCACCTCGTCGGAATCGATCACCGTGAAATGCATTCGCGTTCGGTCGTCGTGAATCAGTCCGAACATGCCGGAGATCCATGCCTTGAGCTGATCGACCGGACCACCCGGTATGTCCGAACATATCCGGTCGAGACGCTCAGCCAACGCATCGGTCTCTTCGCGCAGCATCGCCAGGAACAGTTCGTCCTTGGACTCGAAGTGGCGGTAGAACGCCCGCGTCGAAACCCCGGCACGCTGCAGGATCGCGGCGACGGGGATCGCCCCACTGTGAGGCTCGGACAGGCAGGTATAGGCCGCCTCGATGATGCTGCCGCGGTCGTCGCCGTCGGCGGCGGTTTCGGGCTGCACAGCGCAAATTGTAGGGCCGCCGGCCAGCCGGGCCGAAGTTGGGCGCAAATAATCTCTGGGTAACGTGAGGCTTCGGGATCAGCCGAGAGGATGTCCGTTGAGCACGACACGCAGCGAGCCGCAGACGGTGAAGTTCCGGGGCGCCGAGGACATCACACTCGTCGCCGACGAGTGGAACCGCGGGGCGCCGTCGGTCGCCGGAGCCGCGCCGCCGGCGGCCGGTCAGCCTACCGTCTTGATGTTGCACGGTGGCGGTCAGAACAGGTTCTCCTGGAAGAACACCGGTCAGATCCTCGCCGATCAGGGTTTGCACGTCGTCGCGCTGGACAGCCGCGGGCACGGCGACAGTGATCGGGCGCCGAACGCGAACTACACGGTGGACGCGCTGTGCACCGACACGCTTGCCGTTGTCGAGCAGATCGGGCGTCCGGTGGCCTTGATCGGCGCCAGCATGGGCGGGATGACCGGAATGCTCGTCGCGCACGAAGCCGGACCGCAGAAGGTGACCAAACTCGTGCTCGTCGACGTGGTGCCGCGATACGAGAAGGACGGCAGCGCCCGCATCCGGGAGTTCATGGCCAGCGGCATCGATGGTTTCGAGTCACTCGACGACGCCGCCGATGCGGTGGCCGCATACCTTCCGTACAGGACGAAGCCACGCAGCCCGGAAGGGTTGAAGAAGAACTTGCGCCTGCGCGACGGACGTTGGTATTGGCACTGGGATCCGGCGTTTTTGACCGCGCCGATGGACGACCCGTTCGTCCGGGTGGAGAAGCTCGAGCGTGCGGTGACCGAATCGGACATCCCGATCCTGCTGATCCGGGGCAAGCTCTCCGACGTCGTCAGCGCCGAAGGTGTGAAGGACTTCCTCGCGAAGGTGCCCCGTGCCGAGTTCGTTGAACTCTCGGAGGCTGGGCACACGGCCGCGGGTGACGACAACGACGCCTTCTCCGAAGTCGCGGTGCAGTTCGTCTGCCGGTGACCGTCAACCGCCGCACCGTCGGATTCAATTTCCTCGAGGAGCCGGAGTTGCCGGCGCCGCAGGTAAGCGAGGCACAGGCCGAGCAGATCCTGGGCGCGCACTACGGATTGCGCGCCCACGCTAAATCGTTGGGCAGCCAGCAGGACAAGAACTTCACGGTGAACACCGACGACGGGGCGATCGTCGGGGTGTTGAAGATCGCGAATCCGGCGTTCAACGGCGCCGAGTTGGAAGCCCAGGACATTGCGGCAACGCTCATCGCCGACGCCGAACCCGGGTTGCGCATCGCTGTGCCGCTGCCTACTGTCGCGGGCGAGAAATGCGCGACCGTGACGGGTTTGGTGGACGGCACCGCCTACGTCCGGCTGTTGCGCTATCTACCGGGCGGAACACTGCTCGAGTCGGGCTATCTGTCCCCCACTGTCGTCGCCGGTCTCGGCGAGGTCGCGGGCAGGGTGAGTCGGGCGCTCGCCGACTTCACACATCCCGGCCTCGACCGGATCCTGCAATGGGATTTGCGCTACGGCGTCGACGTTGTCACCGAACTGATTTCGCATGTCGAGGACCCGGCACACCGGGCCGTGATCGAGACCGTGGCGCACCAGGCGTGGTCACGCATCGCGCCGCTGGCCGAAGATCTGCCACGGCAGGCGGTGCACCTGGATCTCACCGACGCGAATGTCGTGGTGTCGCGGGGTGCCGGCGGTGTCCGCGCCGACGGGGTCATCGACTTCGGCGACCTGACGGACAGCTGGGCGGTAGCCGAACTGGCGATCACGGCGTCATGCGTCTTGCGGCACCCGGGCAGCGACCCGACCTCGGTGCTGCCGGTGATTCGGGCGTTCAACGACATTCGGCCGCTTACGCCGGCGGAAACGGAAGCGCTGTGGCCGCTGCTCGTCCTGCGCACCGCGGTGCTGATCGTCAGCGGTGCGCAACAAGCCGCGCTTGATCCCGAAAACGCATATTTGACCGAGCAGGCCGACGGCGAATGGCGCATGCTCGAGCAGGCCACCTCGGTGCCGATGGACGTCATGACGGCGGTCATCAAAGCGGACCTCGGGCTGCCCTCGGCGTCTGCGGCGATTGAGGTGACCACCCCGCTTCTCGGCTCGGCTGCGCCTTCGGTGGTGACCCTGGACCTGTCCTCCACTTCGGACGTCTATGACGACGGCCGTTGGCTCACACCGGATGTCGAGGACGAGGCGGCCCGTAGGGCCGTACAGGACGGCGCAGGTCTGGTCGTCACCGCGTATGGACAACCGATGCTGAACCGGGCACCGAAGCTGACCCAGGACAGCCCGGCGGTCGTGCCGACCGGCATCGACATGTGGCCGGCGGCCGATACTCGCCTCGTGGCCCCGTGGGACGGCGAGGTGGTGAATGCGTCGGTCGATGGCCTGACCTTCCGGGGCGGCGGCTACGACCTGACGCTGTCTGGTGTGCGCGCGGTGGCATCGGGCGGCCTGCGCACCGGCGAACCGCTCGCGGAAGCGCCCGCGCAGAAGTGGGCGCAACTCGGTGTGCGGCCGGTCGGTGCGCCCGTCGCGCCGGTGTTCACGACTGCAGAGCTGGCGCCGGGATGGCTTGCGGTGACAAAAGATCCGCGTCCACTGCTGGGGTTGGCCGCAACGGAAGTGCAGACCGCGAACGATCTGTTGTCTCGTCGCGACGCCAGCTTCGCTCAGGTGCAGGAGCATTACTACCGCACGCCGCCACAGATCGAACGCGGATGGCGCAACTACCTGCTGTCCACCCGGGGGCGCTGCTACCTCGACATGGTCAACAATGTGACCGTCCTCGGACACGCCCATCCGCGGGTCGCCGACACCGCGGCCCGTCAGCTGCGCAAGCTCAACACCAACTCGCGGTTCAACTACGAGGTCGTGGTCGAGTTCAGCGAGCGGCTGGCGGCGACTCTGCCCGACCCCCTGGACACCGTGTTCCTGGTCAACTCCGGTTCGGAGGCAAGCGATCTGGCGATCCGGCTGGCGACCGCCGCGACGGGCCGGCGCGATGTCGTCGCGGTCCGGGAGGCCTACCACGGGTGGACCCTCGGCACCGATGCGGTGTCGACCTCGATTGCCGACAACCCGAATGCGCTCGCGACGCGCCCCGATTGGGTGCACACAGTGGAGTCACCCAACAGTTTCCGCGGCAAGTACCGCGGCCCCGAGGCGACGCGGTACACCGGCGACGCAGTGCGGCAAATCGAGGAGCTGATCGCCGGCGGGCGAGCACCCGCGGCGTTCATCTGCGAAAGCGTATACGGCAATGCGGGCGGGATGGCGCTGCCGGACGGGTATCTGCAGCAGGTGTACGCCGCCGTGCGCGCGGGCGGTGGTCTGGCGATCTCCGATGAGGTTCAGGTCGGATACGGCCGTCTCGGCGAATGGTTCTGGGGCTTCCAGCAGCAGGACGCCGTCCCCGACATCGTGTCGATCGCCAAGTCGACGGGCAACGGCTATCCGCTGGGCGCGGTGATCACCAGTCGTGCGGTCGCCGACCGGTTCTCCTCGGAGGGCTATTTCTTCTCGTCGACCGGCGGCAGCCCTCTGTCGTGCGCGATCGGCATCACGGTACTCGACGTGCTGCGCGACGAGTCGTTGCAGCAGAACGCCTCCCGCGTCGGCGCACACCTCAAGGCAGGGCTGCAGGCTCTTCAGGAGCGGCATCCGATCATCGGCACCGTGCACGGCATCGGGCTGTACCTCGGCGTCGAGATGATCCGCGATGCAGCGATCCTCGAGCCCGCGACCGAGGAGACCGCTGCGATCTGCGACCGCATGCTCGAACTCGGCGTGATCATCCAGCCGACCGGCGACCACCTGAACATTCTGAAGACCAAACCGCCGTTGTGTATCGACACCGAGGGCGCCGACTTCTACGTCGACACGCTGGACCGGGTTCTGACCGAGGGTTTCTAGCGTTCCGTGTCGCTCGAGTGTGTATCACTGCGCGGGCTGATCTCACCCGCGAGCAGACGCAAAAGCGCGTGTCGCCACGGCGTGTCGGAACACTTTGCGTCTGCTCGCGAAGGATCACGCCAACAGGGGCACGGCCTCATGCCGGGTGTCGGTGAGGATCTCGAACATCGCGCGCCGGCAGGCGACGAGCTCCTTGCGCTCAAACGCCTTGCCGGCAACCTGAATTCGACACGTCGCGATGGCCGAGTTGTAGCAGTACTTCTCGCCACCGTCGGTGTCTGTGTACGTGAGCCCGATGACGTCCTGAGGTTCGGCCGTGATCTCCCCCTCGATCATGTGCTCCCCGATGCGCCCACCGAACGTCCACGCAAACGGCCGATAGCGGGCGTGCGTCTGCAGGCTGTTCAGGATCGAGCGCACCGCGAATTCCTCGCCGGCATGGCGGAATACGAACAGCGTGGCCGCCGGTGTCAGCACCGGACCGATCGCGGCGCGCGCCGTGACGATCTCCAGGCTTGAATCCGGCGCGTTGTCGAACCCGCACACCTGGCCGAATGCGTAGGCCGGCGTGTGCTTGGTGCCCCAGTTGTGATTGACGCTGCCCGTCCAGTCGTCGACGACGACACGCACGTCGTCGAGCTCGAGCAGGCCGTCGAACTGCGCCAGCGGATGGCGCACCGTCGTCTTGGCGGTCGGGATACGTCCGCGGTACGCGCGCTCGGTGAGCAGTTTCACCGGATCCTCGGCGCCCGGTGTGATCCGCAGGTCCCAGCGGGCCGACCGGCTGCCGCCGGTGACCACACCGTGCGCCGACCGGTCGTCGATGACGGCGACGCCGATCCGCGCGCTCCAGTTCTCGTAGTCGTATTCGGCCGCGTCGATCGGGTACGGCTGCTTGAGCGCGCGGTTGCCCGCGCCGTCGGGATCGAACACCATCACCCACACGTCGGCGACGGGTTCGCCCGCCGTCGGCAGCAGCAACGTCTCGCGCAGCCACAGCGCTTGCGGCTGGTCAGGATGGTTGGCCCGGATGTAGCGACTCTCGTAATAGGGGGGCTTCGCGGGCATCACGGGTTCAGCATCCAATACTGGACCGGTGATGGGAACGCAGATTGCCGCTTACGTGCTGGGGGCGGTGGCGGCGGCCGAGGCCGTCGCCCTCATCGTGCTGTGGACCTGGCTCAAGCGCAGCCGTGACGAAGCCGAGCAGCTGCGCAGCCGCGTCGACACCCGGAACATGCTGATCTCCGGCGGCCGGGAGGCCGTCAGGACCGTGTGGCAGACCGCCAACATCATGCGCAAGGACGGGTTCGGTGCGGCGGTGCGCTCCTCGATCGAGGACCTCGCCGACTGGGCCGAGGTGGAGCGACCCGACCTGGCCCGACTGGCGCCGAGCGGCAGGGTGACGATCCTGTTCTCCGACATCGAGGAATCGACGGCGCTCAACGAACGCATCGGGGATCGCGCCTGGGTCAGGCTGATCAGCAGGCACGACAAGATGGTGCGCCGCCATGTGAAGACGCACTCGGGGCACGTGGTGAAGAGTCAGGGCGACGGGTTCATGGTGGCCTTTGCGCAACCGGAGCAGGCGGTGCGGTGCAGCCTCGACATCCAACGAGCGCTTCGCAGGCAGCCCAACACTTTTCGTGTCCGCATCGGCATCCACGTCGGTAAGTCGGTGCGACGCGGCGACGATCTGTTCGGCCGCAATGTCGCGATGGCCGCCCGGGTCGCCAATGAGGCGGACGGCGGTGAGGTCCTCGTCAGCGAGGTGGTGCGCGATGCACTGTCCGACGCGGACGACATCGCGTTCGACGAGGGCCGCGACGCCGAACTCAAGGGGTTCAGCGGTTCGCACCGGCTCTACGCGGTCGCGGCTTAGTCGGCGGAGCCGGCTTCGGCCACGCGTTTGTGCAACCGGGCGCGGATGTCCTCTGGGGTGTACGCATTGCGACGTCGTTGGTCGCGCGCGACCAGCGCTCCGCCCGCCACCACCCCGGCGACCCCGGCCAGTCCGACCCACTTCCACAATCCGCGCATACCGAGAGTCTGCCTAAGCTGCCAGAGTGAATCCAAGCACGGTCTCGCTGGCGAAGGCCCTCGACGAGACCCGGACAGGCGATCTTTGGCTGTTCCGGGGCAGTTCAGGGCCCGATCGGGCGATACAGACGATGAGCAACAGCCCGGTCAACCACGTCGGGATGACGATCGCGATCGAGGATCTGCCGCCGCTGATCTGGCACGCCGAACTGGGTGACAAGCTGACGGATATGTGGACGGGCGGCAATCACCGCGGAGTTCAGCTGAACGACGCGCGCCAGGTCGTGGAGCGGTGGGTGCACAACTACCACCAGCGCTGCTGGTTTCGCCAGCTGACGCCCTACGCCGACCGCGATCAGGAGGACCGCGCCCTGAAAGTGGTCGCCCGCATGGACGGCACGCCTTTTCCCAGCACGGCACGGCTGACCGGCAGGTGGTTTCGGGGCCGCATGAACGTGGCGGACTTCACGCGCGGAATCCCGTTGCTGCACAGCAAGGTTCGTGAGGCGACCCAACGCAGGAAGAAGGAGAAGCTCCAGGTCGGCCTGGAGACTGCGTACTGTGCCGAGACCGTCGCGATCGCCTACGAGGAAATGGGATTGCTCTCGACGGAAAAGCACTACAACTGGTTCGACCCGGGCGTGTTCTGGAGCGGCGACGATCTGCCGTTGGCGCCCGGCTATCGGCTCGGCGACGAGATCGCGGTCGTCGTCGATGCGGCGCCAAACCCATGAGCGACTGGATCGCGCTGCTGGCCACCGTGGCCGTGGTGGTATCCATCCTCGTGGGACGCGTGTTCTACCTGCGCCGTATACGTCAGGGCCGCGCAGATCCGGTCATCGATCCGAGTTGGCCGTCGACGGCGCGCCCGCAGTTGTATCCGTTGGCCGAACCGCCGCCGAGCACCGAGACCAGCCTGTACTACGACCCGGACGATCAACGCGGTGAGAGGGACACATGACTCCCGTCGAGTTGCTCAAGGTCCGTGTATCCGAGCAGGAATCGCGGCAGCCGCGCTAGAGGCGCGCGAAACAGGGGTTGGCGTCCTCGTTGGGAATCGACGCATTCTGGCTGGAGAACTTTCCGACGACCCCGCTGTCGGTCACGTCAACGCTGTCGGCATGGATGCCGAGCGGATAGTTGTCGTTGAGCTTCTTGGTGAGCTCGTTCAGAGCCGTCTGCACCGCGTCCTTCGGCAGCGGTCCGGTCACGTCGAGAACCTCCAAATTGAGGTCGCCGTCTGTGACGACAGGCTTGGCCGTGACGTTGTTGTCGCCGGCGTCCAGGATGACTGTGCCTGCAGGAGGGTCGGTGCGCACTGCGGTGACGAGATTGCCTACACCGGGGAGGTTTTCGGCGACGGTGTCTTTGATCCCGGCGGACTTCCAGCTCAGCGTCGCGTTGAGTGATCCGATGGTGCCCTTGGAATCGGCGGAATCGTGCAACCGCACGTCCGCAAGGGTCACCTCAGCCGTCATGCCGTTGGCACTCTGGACCCGTTTTCCGTCGGTGGTGACCGAGATGTTGGTGTAGTCGCCGGTGAGGTACTGCCACAGGAACGGCGGATTCACGCCGAACGAGACGGTGGCGCCGTCCTCGACGACGCATTGGGCGACCTCCACCAGAATGCTGTCCGCGCGGTGGCGAGCGTAGAGCTCGGCGCCCGCCAGCGCGCCCACCAAGAGCGCGACCACGATGACGACGACCAGAACGATCGACCGCAGGTTGCGGCGTGGCTTCTGCTGTGTGTCGGCAAGCGACGGCGGGGCTTCCGGCGGGACAGGCGGGATGACCTGGGTCGGCCGTGCGTCGGCCGGTGACGGAGCGCGCCTGATCTTCCGGGTCGGTCGCTCCGAGGGCCGACGCAACTTGCGGAGCCGGTCGGTCGGCGACTCCGGACGTCCAGCAGCGGGCAACCGCTGCGTCGCTGGATCGGGAGGTGGCGTACCCCTGCCGCGCCAATCGGGATGACCGGGGCGTTGCGGCGGCGTCACGTGCGTGATTCTGCCTCATTCCGCAGCTCGTAGCCGCAAAGGTCACATACCTGGGGCCACCGTGGCACCTCGAGTTCTTGTCATCGGTAGCCGTCTGCGCGGCCTGTACTCGACGTCATCGGCGACGCAGACGAGACGGCGCCTCACGGAGGGAACGACGAGGGACCGACTCACACGGTTCGCCACGACTGCGCTGATGTCCGCCGGGCTGGGACTGGCCGCTGTGGGTTTCGGCGCAGGCGTCGCCAACGCACAGCCGTATGAGCGATGCCATGGGTGCCCCGGGGACGGCCCGGTGGCTCGTCGAAAGTGGCGGGCCGACTGCGGGATTGGCATCCGAGCCGTACCTCAGTGCCACTCCAAGAATCCTCCAAGCGCCCCATCAGAGTCTCAGCACATGGTCATCAAGCGCCCAAAGCACTGGGTCCTCGGCATCGCCATGGCTCTTGCCATCGCATACTTCACGTCCATCGCGGCCGCCGACCACGAAAACCCCGAGCTACTTCTCTAGCGGACGACTCACTGACTCCGTCGGCCCGGCCACTCAGGGGGATGTGGCAGGCCGACTTGCGGGGTGTCGGGTGGGCGGTGCAGCACAAAGCCGTCCACCCGATGCCGATCAACGGGATGGCAGGGTACGCCGCGCCTGCCAGGTAACGCCGGACACCGAGTTCGCCAGATCTGGGCGACTCCTGGTGAAGATGCGAAGAGCGCGATAGAACGACCAAACCTGGCGGGGCGTCGGCACTTTCGGCACCCACGCTAACTCCCAATGAATCCCGTTGATCGGGTCGTCGAAGAACACTGCGTAATAGCCGGGCCAGTACTGCGGGTACGCCTTGGGTTCGTCAGTGACAGCGATGTCGCGCTCGATCAAGAATTCGCAATGAAAGCGGTCGACCTCTTTTCTGCTGCGCGCCCATAGCGCAATGTGATTGATGCCGATCGCCTGGTCGCTGTGCGTCAGCTTCCCTCCGGTACGCGCCGGCTGAATACCGACGTAGCTGTGCGGGTTGACGTAGCGCGTCATGTAGTAGATCGACTGGTACTCCATGTTCAGAGACGAGAAGCTGCTATATCCGAGCCAACCGAACAACGCGTCGTAGAACGCGATGGAATCGTCATAGTGCAGGACCGCGAACTCGACGTGACTGACACCGCGCCACCGCATCATGCCTCCCCAGGAGCTGGTTACTACGCACTGTAGTACTGGCGAAGGTCCAAGTGAAGCCCTCACATGTCGCGATGAGGTTTGGCGGTAAAACCGTCAGCTACGCCTGTCCGAGGGTGACCTGAGCGGTCTGTGCTGTGCCGGACTCATCGAGGTATGTGAGCGTGACGGTGTCGCCAGGCGCTTTTGAACGCACTGCCGCGACCAGCGCCTCGGGGCCGTCGATCACACGCTCGTCGACTTTGGTGATTACCGCGCCGCTGGGCACGCCGGCCGCAGCGGCGGGGCTTCCGTCAACTACTCCGGCAATTGATGCTCCACGGGCGGTGGTGTCGTTGCTGAGTTGCACCCCTAGCGAGCCGTGGGTGGCTGTGCCGTTTGATATCAACTCGTCGGCGACGCGCTTTGCCTGATCGACGGGGATTGCGAAGCCGAGGCCAATTGAGCCGTTTGGCGCCCCGGGAGAACCCTGTTGGCCTCCACCTAGCGTCGCGATCGCGGAGTTCACACCGATAAGTTCACCATTCATGTTCACCAGGGCACCGCCGGAGTTACCCGGGTTGATCGCTGCGTCGGTTTGGATGGCATCCAGCACAGTGGTCTCGCCGCTGGAATCACCCCCGGCGGAGACTGGACGGTGCAGCGCGCTGACGATCCCCGTTGTCACGGTTCCCTGTAGGCCCAGCGGTGAGCCAATGGCGACGACGTCCTGGCCGACCTCCACATCGGCCGACGAACCCAGTGTGATCGGTGTGAGGCCCGAAACCCCTTGAGCGCGAACGACTGCAATATCGCCTGCTGGATCGGTTCCCACCACGGCAAACGGCACGGTCTTGCCATCGGAGAAGGTTACGGTGGCCCGAGTGTCGCCATCACTCGCGTGGCCCGATGGGCCGACGTCGGCGACAACGTGATTGTTGGTCAGGATAAGGCCATCCGAGCTGAGAACGATGCCGGAACCCTCTCCACTCTGAGCGCCCGAGTCGATCTGCAACTTGACCACACTGGGCATCACCTTGGCGGCAACTTGTTCCACCGAGCCGGCGGGATGACTTGCCGCCGGCGTGCCAGGAGTCTCCTCGGCGACAGTAGTCCGCAGGGCGGCTGAATGCCCCGAATGACCTGCTACCGCGGCCGCACCGACCCCTCCGCTCACCACGGCGACCGCGACAGCTCCGCCGATCATCCCGATGCGCCCACGTGAACGCTTCTGCGGCCGAATCGCAGTCGGCTCCGGAATCACCTGATGCACAGTGTGATACGGATCATAGGGGGACGCAGCTTCTGGTTGCGGGTAGCGCCAGTCGTAGGGAGACCTATACGATCCTGTCGTGATGCTAGCCGGGTGCGCTTGTCCCATAACGTGATTCGCGGTCTGATGGTACGGATGTTGTGAGTCGCGCGCAGGTGTGTTGGCCATAACGTCTTATTCGCTTCCTGAATCTTCAAATTTCACAGTTGATTAGCCCACCTTGCCCTACGCATCTGAGACGGAACTGAGAGATACCTATGGAGAGTCCGCGACTTTTCGTGCCCCTGAGTGTTTTGCGCGCGTGGATGTCGCCACGTTCGTTCATGTCGACGGTCCTTGAGCTTCATTGCGATTCATCACGTTTACGTAACGGCCAACAAACGTGAGCGGGGGTGTTCCCGGAAGTCACGCGCCGTCCAGCGCGGATCGAGCGGCTTCGCTCACCGCTCTACGCGCCGTCGCAGCGCTGCTGATCATGGGAACTCACGCAGCATATGGCACGGGGCAATCAACAAATGGCTACGTCGGGGCACTCTATGCGCGTCTGGAGGTTGGCGTCCCGATCTTCTTCGTCCTGTCGGGGTTCCTGTTGTTCCGCCCGTGGGTGCGGGCTGCTGCGCACGGGACACAACCACCGTCGGTGAGCCGCTATGTATTTCGTCGCATCCGACGTATCGCGCCGGCTTATCTCGTGGTGGTTCTGATCGCCTACGTGCTATACCAATTCCGTGACGCCGGGCCCAATCCCGGGCACACGTGGATGGGTCTGCTGGAGCATCTCACCCTGACGCAGATCTACGCACCGGTCTACTTCTTCGTGATGCATCAGGGGCTGACCCAGACCTGGAGTCTGGCAGTCGAATTGGCGTTCTACGCGGTGCTGCCCTTGATGGCTGCGCTGCTGCTGACGGTGCTCTGCAAGGGGGTATGGCGACCGGGACTACTGCTTGCGGGCCTGGGTTGCCTGGCCGCCGTCACTCCAGTGTGGCTGTGGCTACAAGACTTCACCGACTGGTTGCCCAGCTCGGCTGGCATGTGGCTGCCAGCCCACTTGCTCTACTTCGTCGGCGGAATGGTGCTGGCAGTGCTGCATGTCGTCGGAGCGCGCGTAAATCTACTCATCGCAGGTCCGCTCGCGGTGCTCACTTATCTGATCGTCTCCACGCCGATCGCCGGGGACGTAAACACCGGTGAGATCGCGCTGTGGCAGACCCTGGTGAAGGTCGCCCTATACGCCATCATCGCATGCGCCGTCGTCGCACCGTTGGTACTAGGTGGCAGTAACGGATTCGAGCGACTGCTCAACGCGGCTCCCATCGTCTGGCTCGGGGAGATTTCCTACGAGATCTTCCTACTCCACGTGATCATGATGGAGATCGTGATGGCGTCGGTGTTGCAGTGGCCGGTCTTCACCGGCTCTCTGCCAGTCATCTTCATGGTCACCCTGGTGATGACGATACCGCCCGCCTGGCTACTGCACCGGTGGACAGGGCGCTGGTCTGGATGCGACGTGGTCACCGTTCAAAGGGTGTTAGGGCACAGCGCGGCCGTTACTTGGGATCGGTAGCCACCCCGACGCCTTGTGCTTGTCGCAACGGCGACGCGACCAGACGCGGAGCCCCACGAAAGGAACCAAGATGAACACAGCACTTCTGCATATGCCGGGCCGGTCGTCAAAGCCGAAGCGCCAGCGAAGAACACGGCCACCGCCACGATGCGCCTAGCCTTCATCAATCCCTCCCGGAGTAGACGTCGACTATCTCCAATTTATCGCCGAGGAGGTTAACAGCGCGCCACGGCTTCGAGCGCAGCCCGAAGAAACTCCGAAGTGACTATTCACCGCAAACCAATGCGCAGCGGCTCGCCGTTTGGACCCTGCCCGATGACCTAAGCGAACCGGCAGTTACGACCCCAGCGAATCACGGTGAGATTCCGAGTAGTACTCGGCCTCAG
Source organism: uncultured Actinomycetota bacterium (assembly GCA_963721495.1). Taxonomy (GTDB): domain Bacteria; phylum Actinomycetota; class Actinomycetes; order Mycobacteriales; family Mycobacteriaceae; genus Mycobacterium. Next base: position 185,095 of record CAVRMG010000041.1, read on the forward strand.
CTACGACTGGGATTGGCACCGGCTTCTCATCACGGCCTGCCCGCTTCCGGGAAGAGAATTTCGCACCCCGAGCTGGCCTCACCGGAGCGAACCGCGACATACCCACCCCGGGCATGTCGTCGTAGATCGCCCTGGTTCTGATGGAGGCTCGGGCTATTGGATTTCGACCAGGGGTTGGTCGGTCCGTTTTGTAGCGTAGAAGATGTTTTCGAACTCTGCGGGCGGTAGGTCGCCGAGGTAACCGTGCAGGCGCCGGGTGTTGTGCCAGTGGACCCAGCTCAGAGTGGCCAGCTCGACGTCCTCGATGGTCTTCCACGGCCTGGTGCGGGCCGGCCCGTAGATCAGCTCGGACTTGTAGTAGCCGTTGACTGTCTCGGCCAGGGCATTGTCGAAGCTGTCACCAACAGTGCCAATCGAAGGCACCGCGCCGATCTCGGCGAGGCGCTCTCCGTACCGGATGGACGTGAACTGAGAGCCGGCATCGGAGTGACATCTCAAACCCGCCAACATGTTTCCGCGCGACCAGCGAGCCATCTCGATCGCATCGAGCACCATTGTGGTGCGCATATGGCCAGCAACACGCCAGCCGACGATCATGCGACTGTAGGCGTCGGTGATGAAACAGACGTAGGCCACACCCGCCCAGGTCGGCACAAACGTCAGATCGGTCACCCACAGCGCATTGGGTGCGGTCGCGGTGAAGTCCCGGCCCACCAGATCAGGATGTCGCACCGCGGCGGGATCGGGTTTGGTGGTGCGGACCCGTTTGCCGCGCCGGGCTCCGGTGATCCCGGCGGCCCGCATGTGCCGGGCGACCTGGTCACGTCCGACGTCGTGGCCGGCACGGCGGGCGGCTTTCCAGAGCTTGCGGGCCCCGTAAACCCGGTAGTTGTCTTCCCAGAGCGCTCGCAGTGCCGGACCGATCACCGCGTCACGGCAGTCTCGCGCGCAGGGCCTCCGCGCCTTGGCCGCGTAGTAGGTGCTCAGGGCCACCTGCACGCCTGCTGAGCGCAGAACAGTGCAGATGGGCTCGACCCCGAACTCGTCGCGGTTAGCGTCGATGAAGGCGACTACTTCTTGTGTTGGCGGTCGAGCTCCGCCCCGAAGAAACTGGCCGCTCGCTTCAGAATCTCGTTGGCCCGCTTGAGTTCTCGGATCTCCTGCTCAAGATGTCTGACCCGCTGCGATTCCGAGGTCGATACCCCGGGCGCAAACCCATCGTCGATGTCGGCCTGGCGCACCCAGGACCGCACCGACTCGATGCCATAGCCGAGTTGACGGGCAACCCGGTGAACCGTCCCGTGCTCGGTGCCCAACTCCGCGCGCAGGGTACGCACCATCCGCACCGCAGCGGCCTTCTCTTCCGGGCTGTACCTACGCGTCGTCGGCTTCCCTGGCGACTGTTCCTTCGGCATGACTCCATCCTCGTTTCCAAGGTCAGGAGCCTCCAGCATTTCCAGGGCGATTCAAAGTACTGTCCCGCGCATGCCGCTGCATTACGTCGATCCGAACAAGAAGCGTGGTCCCCTGTATCGGGCCTCCGTGCGCTCGGGCGCACCCGTGTCGGGCTGGCTTACGGACTGCGTATTGCCCCCCGCATCGACCCATGGTTGTACCGTGCGACCGGCGGGCGCTATCCCTCAATCTTGGGCGCGGTCGCGTCGGCCCCACTCATGACCACGGGTGCCAAGTCGGGTCAGCCGCGAGAGACCCAGCTCACCTACCTCCACGATGGACCCGATCCAATCCTGATCGCCTCATACGGCGTGGACCGAAACACCCGCAGTGGTATTACAACTTGAAGGCACACCCGGAATGCCAACTCGGCGATGAAAAATTTGTCGCGACCGAGGTTACCGATCCCGACGAGTACGCGCGACTGTATGGACTCGCCGAGCAGGTCTATGCGGGGTACGGCGACTATCGCGTAAAGACGGCGGCGATTGGCCGTCGGATTCCCCTCTTCCGACTTAAGCGGCGCTAGTGCCCGGCCGCCTTACCACTAGACGTGTTTGAAAGCGGAACTCGACGACATCACCGTCGTTCATCGTCGGCGTGAGCGATGAACGCCCTGAAGCAGACGAACGTGGCCTGCGGAGACAGCCGGGCAAATCATGCGAGGGAAGGCAAATAGTGTCATGAGTGTGGCAGACCAACTTGGACTGGAACACCGACTGGCCACATACGGCACTCTCGCTCCGGGACGCCCGAACGCACATCTGCTTGACGGGCTTGCCGGCATCTGGACGGTGGGGACGATCAAAGGCCACCTTTATGAACGAGGCTGGGGCGCAGACGACGGTTACCCAGGGATCGTGTTGGACGACTCGGGTCCAGTGGTCCAAGTCCACGTATTCGCCTCCCGGGATGCGTGCCGGGCAGCATCGGGAACACCGGCGCGGTGCGGTTCAGCGCCTGGATCTGGGTCTTTTCATCCACGCAGAGGACCATGGCTCGTTCGGGCGGATCCAGGTAGAGCCCGACGATGTCACGGACCTTGGCGACGAACAGTGGATCTTTGGACAATTTCCACGAATCCTGTTTGTGCGGAGCCAATCCGAAGGCTCGCCACACCCGCGAGACCATCGACTGACTCAACCCCAGGTGTTCGGCCATCGACCGCGTTGACCAGTGTGTGGCGTCCGGCGAGTGGTCTCCAACGTCGCGGTGATCAACGCTTCGATCTGATCGTCTCCGACCACCCTCGGCCGGCCCGGCCGCGGCTCGTCGAGCAAGCCGTCACATCGCCTCTCGACGAATCGGTTGCGCCACTTGCGGATCGTGCTGCGATCCAGTTCCAGCCGATCGGCTACCTCGACATTGCTGCCACCCTCGGCGCAGGTCAACACGATTCGGCTCTTAGTGCCAGGCCCGCAGCGCTGGTGCGCCTGCGAACCCAACTCTCCAACTCGACGCGTTCGTCATCGGTCAACACGATCTTGGCGGCATGCGGCGACGGCATCACCCATACTACAAGAGCGACCGAATTAACGCTCAGACCTAGCCGACCACTGGCAGCGACTCGATGACTTCGAAGGACCGGGTTACTGGCGCGTCCCCGTGTCGGTGAGCATCGATAGCGGCGAGGTAGCCGCGTACGTGTACGCACTGGCTGATGATTCGGAGGAAGGCCCTGCCGAGCCTCCGCTGTGATCGAGTCACAACTCACGCTCATCGAATTAGCCGAGGCGTGGTCCCACGCATGCTACTTGGCAGCGGCTTTCCCGCCTGACGTTGTTTGAAAGCGGAACTCGACGAAACTACAAACGGTCAAGACGTGTGAGCGAGTGGTCGCAGACCCAACCGGCGCCTACGTTGATGCGGTGACGCCGAGAGGAAGGACCAGCCGGTTGGCCGAGCGCCTTGGGGTGCTTCAAGTGTGCGCAGCTGGCATCCTCTGGGGTACCGGCGGTTTGGTCGTCACCATATTGCACGAGCGCACAGGGTTCGGTGCAATGACCGCGAGTGCGTGGCGAATGATCCTGGCTGCGGGTGCGGTCTTGCTGTTCGCACTAGTCACCAGTCGATGGCACTCGGTGGTTGCCACGTTTCGCGCTCATCCAGTCTTGACGATCGTCGTCGGCGTGGGGACCGCCGTCTACCAAGGCCTTTACTTCGTGTCGGTCCTGTTGGTCGGCGTCAGTGTGTCAACCGTCGTGTCGTTGGGAGTCGCGCCGATCCTGGCAGCCGTGTGGGAGCACGCGACACGACGGACGTGGCCCACCATGCGTGAAGTCGTTGTCCTCGCGGCCGCACTCACCGGCCTCGTTCTCGTCAGCCTCAACGCCGGCCACGCGTCGTCCACACCCAACGGCAGGCCGGGGCTCGGGCTGTTGCTGGCAGTGATTGCGGGCGCGACCTACGCGGCCACCACCGTGCTCGGCCACAACCTCGCCTCGCGGGTCGATGCGGTGGCCCTCAACACCTGCGCGACCACCGCGGGAGCCGTAACACTCGCTCCCTTCCTAGCTTTCGCCGCCGCGATCGGTGAACCAGTACTACCCACCGACTGGGTGTCGGCGGCACTGATGATCTATCTCGGCGTCGCCACCATGGCCCTGGCCTACGGCTTGCTCTACGTCGGCTTGCGCACCACAACCGGATCAGCGGCAACGGTAGCCACGCTTCTTGAACCGGTATCCGCAGCTTTCCTCGCCGTGCTACTGCTCGGCGAAAGGCTCACCTGGGCCGCGCTGGTCGGCGGTGCCCTGATCCTCGCCGGGGTCGCCGGACTGCGCATTCCAGACCAAGACGATGAACCTCACGACACGGCCAAGACGTGACCCGACTGATGAAACCCCGCGACCCCTACTTCTTGGGCTGCTGACCAGACGTTGCTTGGAATCGGAATTCGACCACATCGCCGTCGGCCATCATGTAGTCCTTGCCCTCCATGCGCACCTTGCCCGCTGACTTGGCCGCGGCCATCGAGCCCGCCTCGACCAGATCGTCGTACGAGACGATCTCGGCTTTGATGAAGCCCTTCTCGAAATCGGTGTGGATCACCCCGGCCGCCTTCGGCGCGGTGTCACCCTGGTGAATCGTCCACGCGCGCGACTCTTTTGGTCCCGCGGTGAGGAATGTCTGCAGGCGCAGCGTGTGAAAACCTGCCCGCGCCAACGCATCCAGGCCCCGCTCGGTCTGACCGATCGACTCCAACAGCTCGGCGGCCGACTCGTCGTCGAGCTCCTGCAGCTCCGCCTCGATCTTGGCGTCGAGGAACACCGCGTCTGCGGGAGCCACCATGTCCCGCAACGCCGCCACCCGCGTGTCGTCGGTGAGCACCCCCTCGTCGGCATTGAACACATAGAGGAACGGCTTGATAGTCAGCAGATTGAGTTCCCGCAAGGCTGACACGTCCACGCCCGCGGCGAACAGTGTTGTGCCGCCGTTGAGGATCTCCTGTGCCGCCAATGCCGCCTCGTGCGCCGGGCGGCGCTCCTTGTGTGTGCGCGCTTCCTTCTCCAGCCGTGGCAACGCGCGCTCCAGAGTCTGCATATCGGCGAGGATCAACTCCGTCTCGATCACCTCGATATCCGACTTCGGATCGATGCGGCCGTCGACGTGCGCCACGTCGTCGTCGGTGAACACCCGCACCACTTGGCAGATCGCGTCACTCTCGCGAATGTTGGCCAGAAACTTGTTTCCCAGACCCGCACCCTCGGAGGCGCCCTTGACGATTCCGGCGATATCGACGAATGTGACCGGCGCATGGACGATCTTTTCCGAGTCAAACAACCTCGCGAGTTCTCCCAACCGCGGATCAGGCAGCGGCACGACACCCTCGTTCGGCTCGATCGTCGCGAACGGGTAGTTGGCCGCAAGCACGTCGTTTTGCGTCAACGCGTTGAACAGCGTCGACTTACCGACGTTGGGCAGTCCGACGATTCCAAGGTTGAGGCTCACAGGGTCAACAGTCTAAGAGACTTTGACGGGCACGCCAGAACCACGCTGACGGCCTCTACACGCAATAGCCGGTACGGTCAACGTGTGTCAGCACAGCGCGGGAGGTCGGCGGTGACGGCCGACCATCGTTCCGTGCACCCCAATATCCCAGGTGTTCCCTGGTGGGGCGCCGTGCTCATCGCAGCAACTCTGACCGCGATCGGGTTCGCCTACGACGCGGGCTCAGGCACCAAAGAACTCAGCGCGGTGTTTGCCGGTACCTATGTCGTCGGCTGCATCCTCGCGGTGCTGGCGGTGCGACAGTCCGGGATCTTCACCGCCGTCATTCAGCCGCCGCTGCTGCTGTTCGCCAGCGTTCCGACGGCATATTTCCTGTTCACGAGCAGTCAGATGTCGAACCTCAAAGACACGCTGATCAACTGCGCCTACCCGCTCATCGAGCGGTTCCCACTGATGTTCTTCACCTCCGCGGTGGTGCTGCTCATCGGAATGGCCCGCTGGTACACCGGGATGTCGTCGCGTCGGGGCACACCGCGCGCGACACCGAAGGACGAGACGAGCGGCGGCGGACTGGTATCGGCGGTCACGTCCAAGGTGTCCTCGCTGTTATCGCGCCACGAGGACGACGAGGACGAGGTCGACGAACCGCCGCGCCGCCGAAGCGCCGACCGCCCCAGCCGCTCGACCAGGGCGACGACGAGCCGCAACGGGCGGCCCGCACGCCGCTCCACACCCTCGCGGTCACGGCACGCGCGCCCTCCCGAGACCGAGATCATCGAACCCGTGGCGGACCGACCGCGCCGACCCCGCACCAGTAGGCAGGCCGAGCCACCGGTCGAACCACGCCGCAAGCCCCGCACGTCGTCGAGCCAGCGACGGGCCACACCGCCGCCGACCGATCGCCGCACCGGTTTCGAGCGCCCCGAACGTCGGCGCCGCTTCGACGAGGGCGAGCCGCCCAAGGCGCCCGGCAGCAACGGAAACGGGACACACCACCCGATTTCGCGTGTGCGCTACCGCGGCGAGGACAACGGCGAAGAGCCTTCGGATTACCGCCCGCGGCGAGGGACCACACGCGACCGGCAAGTCGAAACCTGGGAGTACGACATCTGACCCGCGCTACGAGCGGGCGGGACGGATCTCCCTGGGCAGCGCGAAAACCAGTGTCTCGTTGGCGGTGGTCACCGGCTGCACGACGTCGTAGCCGTACTCCGCGAGCCGTTCGAGGACGCCGCGTACCAGCAGTTCGGGCACCGATGCGCCGGACGTGACGCCGACCGTCGTCACCCCGCCCAGCCAGGCGGGGTCGATGTCATCGGCGTAGTCGACCAGATGGGCGGAGTCAGAACCCGCGTTCAACGCGACCTCGACCAGCCGCACGGAATTCGACGAGTTGCGTGACCCGACGACGATGACCAACTCGCACTCCGGCGCCATCGCCTTGACGGCGACCTGACGGTTCTGGGTGGCGTAGCAGATGTCGTCACTGGGCGGATCCTGCAGCGTCGGGAAGCGTTCCCGTAGCCGGCGGACGGTCTCCATCGTCTCGTCCACGGAAAGCGTCGTCTGCGACAGCCAGATGACCTTGTTCTCATCGCGGATCGTGACGTTGTCGACGGAATCGGGACCGTCGACCAGTTGCACGTGATCAGGCGCCTCACCCGCGGTGCCGACGACCTCCTCGTGACCTTCGTGACCGATCAGCAGGATGTCGTAGTCGTCGCGGGCGAAGCGCTTGGCCTCGTTGTGCACCTTGGTCACCAGCGGGCACGTGGCGTCGATGACCTTCAAGCTGCGCTCTGCGGCGTTCTGATGCACCGTCGGGGCCACCCCGTGGGCCGAGAACACCACGATGGCGCCCTCGGGCACCTCGTCCGTCTCGTCGACGAAGATCGCGCCCGCCTTGGCCAACGTCTCCACGACGTGCACGTTGTGCACGATCTCGTGGCGTACGTACACCGGTGCGCCGTGCTTCTCGAGTGCGCGCTCCACGGTCTCGACCGCGCGATCGACGCCGGCGCAGTATCCGCGCGGCTCGGCCAGCAGCACCCGCTTGCCCGTGACACCACCGGTGACCGAGCTCGAAGCGCCCGGAATCCCCATGTTGATAGTCGGCGGCATGTTTCCAAGGGTACTGACCCGCGCCCTCAAGAGGCCAACCGTAGGCTGGACGCCATGCCAACTGCACCGTATGGGGTCCGTCTGCTGGTGGGTGCGGCGGTGACCGCCATCGAGGAAACCCGCAAGCTTCCGCAGACCATCCTCACGTACCCGATGACCGTGGCAAGCCAGCTCGCACACATCGTGATGAAGGTGCAGCAGGACGTCGCCGACCTGGTCATCAAGGGCGACGAGAGCTCTCGAGTCGATCTTTCCCCCGAAGGACGAGCAGCCCGAGTGGGCCACCTTCGACGAGGACCTCGACGACGCGCCTTCTGCGCCGGTCACGGACGGCGAACGCCTCACCGAGGGTCGTTTCGCGCTGTTCACCGGCGGCGAGCCCGAGACGTCTGAGCCCGAGCCGGCCGTCCGGTCGACGTCTGCGAGCGCGCCCGAGATCGTCGAAGACCTCGACTACGAGTCGCTCACCCTGGCACAGCTGCGTGCGCGGTTGACGACGCTGCGCATCGCCGACCTCGAGGCGCTGCTGGCGTACGAGGACGCCACCAAGGCACGCGCACCCTTCCAGACGCTGCTGTCCAACAGGATCACCCGCGCGACCGCCAGGTGACCGCCCCAGTGGGCTGGGAAAATGACTGACGCCGAGCCGGGCAAGTCCCCCGACAACCCCTGGCCGGTTCGCGCGGTCTCGATGCGCGTGGCGAAGTACATCGAGAAGCTCGGCACAGTGTGGGTGGAGGGCCAGATCGCCCAGCTGAACCTGCGACCCACGGTCGCGTTCATCATGCTGCGCGACCCGGCCGCCGACATGTCGTTGTCCGTGGTCTGCCCGCGGGATCTCGTCGAGAACGCACCGGTCAAACTGACCGAGGGCGTCCAGGTCATCATGCACGGCAAGCTGCAGTTTCACACCGCGCGAGGCACGATCTCGTTGCGAGTGACCGAGATTCGCGCCGTCGGCCTCGGTGAACTGCTCGAACGCATCGAACGGCTGCGCAAGCTGTTGGAGGCCGAGGGCCTGTTCGATCCACGCCTCAAACGGCCGCTTCCCTTCCTGCCGAACACCGTCGGCCTCATCACCGGACGGGCGTCAGCCGCCGAGCGCGATGTCGTATCCGTAGCCCAGAGCCGCTGGCCTGCAGTGCGATTCGCAATTCGCAACACGGCGGTGCAGGGGCCCAACACCGTGTCCCAGATCGTCGACGCGCTGCGTGAGCTCGACGCAGACCCCGACGTCGACGTGATCGTGATCGCCCGCGGTGGTGGTGACATCGATGCGCTCCTGCCCTTCTACGACGAGACGCTGTGTCGTGAGATCGCCAGGTGCACAACACCGGTGGTGAGCGCCATCGGCCACGAGCCCGACAACCCGATGTGTGATCTGGTCGCCGATCTGCGCGCGGCCACCCCCACCGACGCCGCCAAACACATCGTCCCCGATGCCGCGGCCGAGCATGCGTACGTCCGTGATCTGTGCCGGCGCGGCGGTCGGGCGTTGAGGAACTGGGTCCACCGCGAGCAGCACCAGCTTGACCAGTTGCGCAGTCGGCCGGTGCTCGCAGCGCCGCTGGCTGCGCTCACCGCCCGATCCGACGAGGTGCACCGCGCCCGCGCCGCAGCCCGGCGCGACATCACCCGCCTGGTGGCTTCCGAAGCCGACCGGGTCGGGCATCTGTCGGCCCGCCTGGCCACACTTGGACCGGCGGCCACGCTGGCACGCGGTTACGCCGTCGTGCAGACCATGCCCGCTGCGGCGGTACTGCGCACCACGGCCGACGCCCCGAAAGGCACCCGACTGCGGGTGCGGGTCGCCGACGGCGCGGTCACCGCGGTCAGCCAAGGCCCAGAAGGTCCGCTCAGCGCGAGCGCTGAAAGGGGTACGGAATGAAGCCCATTAGTGCATTGGGGTATGAGGAAGCCCGCGACGAGCTGGTCGCGGTGGTACAGCAACTCGAACAGGGCGGACTGGACCTGGATGCATCGCTGAAACTGTGGGAACGGGGCGAGGAACTCGCTAAACGATGCGAAGAGCACTTAGCTGGAGCTCGGAAGCGAGTAGAGGACGCGCTGGCCTCGACGGACCCCGACGAAAGTTGAGACGGGAACGACATCCGGAATAGGGGTCGAAACTGTAACACGTTTCAGTTATGCTTCCCGGCATGGGTGATTCAACGTTGACCACCGAACTCGGCCGCGTGCTCGTCACTGGCGGCTCTGGATTCGTCGGCGCCAACCTCGTGACTGAACTGCTCGATCGCGGACACGAGGTGCGCTCGTTCGACCGGGCCCCCTCCCCGCTGCCCGCGCATCCGCGGCTTCAGGTCGTCGAGGGCGACATCTGCGACGCCGACACAGTGGCGGCCGCCGTCGCCGATATCGACACCGTGTTCCACACCGCCGCGATCATCGACCTGATGGGCGGTGCGTCGGTCACCGAGGAGTACCGCCAGCGCAGTTTCTCGGTCAACGTCACCGGCACCGAAAACCTCGTGCGGGCCGCGCAGTCGGCAGGGGTGAAACGGTTCGTCTACACCGCCTCCAACAGCGTCGTGATGGGTGGTCGGCGGATCTCCGGTGGCGACGAAACCCTGCCCTATACCGAGCGGTACAACGACCTCTACACCGAGACCAAGGTCGTCGCGGAGAAGTTCGTGCTGTCGCAGAACGGTGTCAGCGGACTGCTCACCTGCTCGATCCGGCCCAGCGGCATCTGGGGACGCGGCGATCAGACGATGTTCCGCAAGGTGTTCGAGAGCGTCCTCGCAGGCCACGTCAAGGTGTTGGTCGGGGGCAAGAACGTCAAGCTCGACAATTCCTATGTGCACAACCTGATTCACGGCTTCATCCTCGCTGCCCAGCATCTTGTGCCCGGCGGTGCCGCACCGGGCCAGGCGTACTTCATCAACGACGGCGAGCCGATCAACATGTTCGAGTTCTCCCGCCCCGTGGTGGAGGCGTGCGGTGAGCGCTATCCGAAGATTCGCGTGCCCGGCCGGCTGGTGCTGTTCGCCATGACGGTCTGGCAGTGGTTTCACTTCCGCTTCGGACTGCCCAAGCCGATGATCGAACCCCTTGGGGTGGAACGGCTTTACCTCGACAACTACTTCTCGATCGCGAAGGCGCAGCGCGACCTCGGATACCGGCCGCTGTTCACCACCGAGCAGGCGATGGCCGAATGCCTGCCGTACTACGTCGACCTCTTCCACCAGATGAAGGGCAAGACGAAGGCGCAGATGGTGACCGCGATCAAGTAGGAGCCGGCAAAGGGCTAGCGCGCGTTACGGCTGAGCACTCGCTGCTCGAAGAGGTCGGCACCGCGCGCTACACCGCCGGTGACGGCGAAACCCTCTGCTACCCGTCTCGCGCCGTCGGACATTGTCATCGCTTCGCGCACCTTGGTGCGAAGCCGTTGCGGTGACAGTTTCTTGGCTGGAAGACGGGTACCGCACCGCGCTACCTCGACGCGCCGCGCAACCTCGAACTGGTCGCGACCGAATGGCACCACGCACACCGGTACGCCACTGGCCAAAGCTTTTTGAGTCGCGCCCATGCCGCCGTGCGTCACCGCACACACTGCACGGTCCAACACAAGCCCATGTGGGACGAACCGGCACACCGTCGCGTTGGGCGACGTCATGATCTCGTGTGGCCTGCCGGCCGGGACGGTCGCCACCACATGCACCGGCTCATCCGCCAACGCAGCCATCGCGGTCAGTACCAGGTCGTCGTCGCCCTGCTGCTCCGATGACGTCGTGACGAGAACGATTGGCCGATCGATCGACTCCAACCAATCGGGCGTCGTCTCCGGCTCGGGATCAAGCACACAGGGCCCGATCATCTGCACCGCGTCGCCCCAATCGGTTTGGGGATACTGGAACGGCTTGCCGCTGGCGACCAGAATCAGCGGTGCTCGGCGCAGAAACTCGTCGACCGACGCGACCGCTTGTACATCGACCTTGGCGCGAATCGAGTTGATGGGCGGCAGCATTACTCTCTCGAGACGGCCGATCACCGCAGTCCGCACCGCAGCGTCGCGTAGTCGGCCCAATACGCCCGGCAGTGGGTGGAGGCCCAGGCCGAACGGTGGCACTCCGGGTGATCGCAGCGGCGGCGTGTACGGCGAAAAGCACACCCACGGGATGCCACCGGCCTCTGCCGCCGATAGCGCACCCCAGCAGTTCACATCCACAAGCAAGGCGTCCGGATGAACCCGTGCCACCGCATCGGTGAGATCAGCGACTTCGTGTGCGGCGCGCCGGCCGAACACTCCGACCGACAATTTAAGCGCGGCAAAAGGATTAGTGGCTCTCCAGTCGTCCTGCTGAATCCCCTCGATCCGCGGATCGATTGCGTCCGCGGTGAAATTGAGCCCGTGGGCTATCTCCACACCACTAGACAGTGTGCGCACATGGACTGCGTGACCACGGTGGGACAGCTCGGACAACAGTGCGCAGATCGGCAACAGATGGCCTAGTGCGGGCGAGGTATACGCCAGTATGGTTGCCACCTTCGTCACCCCTGTCGTGGCTGCTTAACCGAGTTCGTTGACCATTCGACGCGCTTCCGCGAGTCGCCCTCGGGCGTCGAGCTTCTCGCACAGCTCCAGATACTGCTTGGCCAACTTGGCATGGCCGTCCGCATTGCCTTCCGCCTTGGTCAACAGCGCACGGGATTTCAACCACCACAGGTCCAACGCGGGAATGCCCGGACGATAGGCCTGCCACTGGTCAACGATTCGGTGCGCCTCGGTGAGGTCGTCGAGAGTGCCCCTATTGACGAGAAGCTCTACCAGGGCCTCACCGGGACAGCCAACAAATACTCGGCTGCCGCCACCCAGGTGCAGCGATAGCATGGCACGAAGTTCATCGATCGCCTCATTCGGTTGCCGCCCGTTATGTACGGCTTCTATCGCTAGGTCAACGTTAATGGTCGCCAGCGCGAGGATGAACACCCGGTGTTTCAGGATGTTCGCACGCGCGCGTTCGAGCACATCGATCGCCTCGTCATGTGATGCCTTGTCCGCGTACAACAGTGCAGTGCCATAGGCCCACTGCGCGGCAATGATCCCAAAGATGTCACCGAACGACTCAGCGCGCCGCAAGACATCGCGCATCTCGTCCACCAGGTCGTCGGGCCGGTACATGCCTATCCGCGACAGGGTCACCCAGTAGGCCAGCACAGCGGCATAGGTAACCGGCGGCAGCACACGCGCTCGCTCGTTTCCGTCTCGGAGATGCCGACGGCCCTGCTCAAAGTTGCCGAGGAAAACCTCGATCATGCCACGAATTGTTTCGGCAACCGCGAGCTCGTCTGTCAGTTCTTCGTGAGGCAATGCCAGAATCGCGTCGACCACCTGTAATGCAGCGTCGAAGTCGCAGCTGGTGAACCGTGCGTAGGCCATCGAGATGAGGATGATGCTCTTGGTCGCCGCGTCGCACTCGACGCCACCGACGATTTCGTCGAGTTCCGATGCTAGCGCCGTGGCCTCGGGAACGCGGTTGTCGTTAACGCTGAGCGACCAGATGCGTCCGGCCGTTCCCATCGCGAATGACGTCAGGTCACCGGTTCGCATTGTCAGGTCACGAAACTCGCGGTAACGCTCGTCGGTATCGGCGTCTTCGCCGACGAAGAACGCTGTCGATATCAGCATTGTGCGTGGCGCGATCCGCTCAACGAGAACCTCTTGGTGGTCATCGGGTAATCGATCGGCGATGCCGCGGGCGCTTTCCCATTGCGCGCGCGCGGCGGCAAGATCACGAGGCCGAAGCCATGCCGCCGCGCGCATGTGCCAGCGGTAAGCCGCCCCAAGCTCGCCGGCCGCCTCCAAATGAGTGGCGATCAAAGCTGCGTTCTCGTCGGCCGCAGCCGGGTCCCGCGCCTCAATGGCGGCGGCAAGCCTGCCGTGGGCCTGCACGCGCGTGGCGCTCAACTGTGATTCGTAGGCCACGGTGCGAACCAGTGGATGGCGAAAGCAATAGCGTTGGCGAGGAACGAATTCTGTTTGGTCAATCAACTCAGCCGACACAAGTTCGGCGAGTTGAGTCGACTCGGTTTCCGGTCGCAGAGCCTGCAACGTATCGACGTCGAATTGGCTGCCGATTACCGCTGCGGCGTTCAACATGGACTTCGCTGCAGCGGGTAGCCGATCGATACGGGCGGCTAGCACCGCCTGCACCGTTGCGGGAACCGTGATTTCGTCGACATCGGCCGCCAGGCGATAGCGACCACGATTCCCTGAGAGCAGATCGCGGCTGGCTAGGTCCCGGACGATCTCTTCGACGAAGAACGGATTGCCCGCCGCCGCGACCGCGATCCGCTCTGCCAGGCCGACCAGCGACGGATCGTCTCCGAGAAGCTGGCCGACCAGGTGCACTGCCGCTGTATCGGCGAGTGGCTGCAGCGTAACCGTCTGAGCCGAACTCTGATTCAGCGCGCCGCGGAACTCTGGTCGATAAGTCACAACCATTATCGAGTTCGTCACGTTGAGCGTTGCGGCAAAATCAGCGAGGACGTCGTCGCTTGGCGTATCGATCCAATGAGCATCCTCGAGGACGAACACGGTTCGATTCGAGCGCGCCAGGACAGCCTGCGCCATCACCTCGACCAGCCGGCGGCGGCGGCCATCGACGCTGATCTGCAGTGGATCAGCATTGGAGTCGTCGATGCCCATGGCCTCGAACAGGATTCGCGCGTCGGCGGAGTCCGGTGCGAGGAGCCCTCCGCACTGGGCTGTCGTTTGCTCACGGGCCGCAGCGTCGTCCAACCCGTCCACCCTGAACATGGCGCGAAGCAAGCGCGACGTTGCATTGAACGCGATCGTGGTGGTGTGGGCTTCACATCGGATTAGCACGACGTCGGCACCCCGGCTCGCGGCGATCGCGGTGAACTCAATAGTCAGGCGACTCTTGCCCAGACCGGGGGCACCGACGATCCCGACGAGGCAGCCGTGACCGGGATCGAAGACGTTTCGCAGCCAATTCAACTCCGCTTCGCGGCCCAGCATCGGGCCCTCGTTGCGGCCCAACACCGTCCGGTTGGACTCCACCGCGAGGAGCAGTCGTGCGGGCACGGGGGCGTCGACGCCCTTGACGGCAACGTCTTCGACGGACCCGAGCCGGGTTGCGTCTTCGACGAGGCGCGCCGTGGAGAGCGAGCACAGAACTCCATCGGGAGGGGCGGCTGCCTCCATCCGTTGCGCCATACCGACGGGATGGCCGACTGCGGTGTATCTGCCTGGTCCTGAGCCGATTTCGCCAACAATCACGTCGCCGGAGTTAAGTCCGACACGAATGTGCAAGGCAACACCGTCACGGCGAAGCACTTCCGTTGCAAGTTCTTTGGTGACGGATTGGATCTCCAGCGCTGAAATGCACGCCCGCAGAGCGTGGTCCTCCAGTGCAGCCGGGGCGCCGAACAGTGCCATCAAACCATCGCCGGTGAACTTGTCAACCGTTCCCTGATACCGCTGTACCACTACGGCCGCGCGGTTGAACAGCTCGTTCATGAGCTCTTGGAGCCGCTCGGCGTCCAGTGCTGCAGCGAGCTTCATCGAGCCGACGACGTCAGCGAAAAGCACCGTCACTTGTTTGTGTTCACCCGTCGATGATCTCGGAGATACCGGTGAGCCGCACACATCACAGAAGCGCGCCTTGGCGCGCAGGTCGGTGCCGCAGGACCCACACCGATCGGTCACCTCACTGACCGGACTGACCATCCCCCGACTTCTCCTGCTCCGCTAATTTCCCTCATGATTACGTACCACGCGCCGGGATGCTTCTTAACCGAGAAACCCGACCCGAGCCGCCCGACGTGATCAGGGAAGCTCCGCCAGCGGGCTGATCTCCCCGGTCGCACTGTTGACTAGGGCGGCCCGGTCGAGCCGTCCTCGCAACGGCAGCACATCCATCACTGCGGCCGCCACCACCGGCAGCTGGACCAGCGTCGCGCGCGGGGCCAGGGAGCAGTGCGGCAGCCAGATCCCGGGCCGGTAGTGCTTGTGCAGTTCGGCGCCGGTGGCGGTGACCGCCTCGACCACCCGCTGCTGACGCGCCACGAAATCTGCGCTCACCCCGGCGACCAGCCACGTCCTGCCGCGCCGGAACAGCCCGATCCCGTCGAAGCTCAGCTCCACCGGGTCGCCGCCGTCGATGCCCGCAGAGCGCACCGGCGACCGCCTCGTCGTCCCATCGGCGCAGCACCGCGTAGGAGACGTGGGGTAGGTGTCTGCCGTGGGTATGTGAGCGCAGGCTGCCCACCCCCAGCTCTTCGAGCCGGTCCCACAACGCCCGGACCGCCCGCTCGGATCGCCGGTCGAAGAGCAAGCAGACGGCCAGTGCCACGGCTCAGCGGTAGAGGTGGACCGGCTGATGCGTGGTCTGCTCGATCCGCGATGACGCGCCCTGCAGCAGTTCCGCGCCCAGCGCAAATAGCCCACGCGCCGCGGCGATCTCCTCGCCGATCATCGGCTGACTTGAGTCCTTGGGGTTGCGGTAGGCGTCTCCAAGGGTGGTCAGCGTCTCGCCGTCACCACGCTGGGCGCGCACCGTGGCGCGCGTATGCGTCTCGTCCTCGTCGAATTCGATCTCGATGTGCCAATTGGGTTCCAATTTCCTGTCGTACATTGCCATCACCCTCCACCTAACAGGGTGCGCCGCGAGCGACCGTCCGACAAGGAACATCAATTCATTGCATCGCTGGGTGGTCGGAAGCCGCGAAGTAGGTGGCCAATTGCCGCAGCGTGTCCACGCTCATCGGCTGGGTCGCGGTGGACACCACGCGCAGCAACCGGGTGCACCACGTCTTCGCGACTCGAGGGCGGCACCAGGTAGAGCACCGCATCGCGTGAGTGGGTGCCGATCAGGTAGATCGTGTCACTCGCCAGCATTGAGTAGGGATCAACGGAGATCTGTGCTTTACCACGGATGATCCGCGACGGCGCGTGCGGCCAAATGGCCGGGTCGTAGACAACCCGATACACCGCCCCGATCGACAGACTGAGAATGGCGACGAGGTCAGGCAGTTCCGTTCGCAGATCGGTGCTTTTGGGCCACCAGGCGCCATCGAGGGAGCCGGAATGGGTGGCGCGGTCGCATAGGGCCAGTCGGGCCGCATTCGACTGTGGGACGCGATCGGCACCATCGCTGGTGCTCCCGTCAGCTAGAAGAGCGATCGCAGAGGGCAACCGGTGAAGGCCACACGACGAACCTGCGATCCGATTAGCGTTGCAGCGACGGGCGTCGACGAATCTGTGAACTTGCGGTCACCGGCAGGCGAACCTGCCATATCCGCTGCAATCAAGGCATAAAGTCCAAGTCGCGCAATTCAATTGCCTAGCCATCAAGCGAAGGAGCGGCTCCATGCCAGACGGCAAACCCAACATTCTGGTGATCTGGGGCGACGACATCGGCATCTCCAACCTCAGCTGTTACAGCGACGGATTGATGGGCTACCGCACGCCCAACATCGACCGCATCGCCAAAGAGGGAATGCGATTCACGGACTCGTACGGCGAGCAAAGCTGCACTGCGGGCCGCGCCGCGTTCATCAGTGGACAAAGCGTCTATCGCACCGGCATGAGCAAGGTCGGCGTACCGGGTGC
>CAVRMG010000042.1:0-71407 GCA_963721495.1 uncultured Actinomycetota bacterium
TGGCCACGAAGAGTGCGGACAAGGCACGGCGAAAGTTCAAGCTCGAGCGGCAGATGGGTCGCGCGCTGATGAATCCAGTGGTTGCGGCGCTGAACCGCGTCGGCATCCGCCCGTCGCTCGTTGTCGAACTCGAGACCGTCGGGCGTAAATCGGGCGAGCCGCGGCGGGTGCCGCTGGCCGGTCGTACCGACGGCAACGCCGTGTGGGTCATCTCGCAACACGGCCGCCGCGCCGGCTGGGCCTACAACATCGCCGCCAACCCAAATGTGCGCGTCCGGGTGAACAACGAATGGCGCACCGGCACCGCCACTTTCGAACCCGACGACGACGTGCGCGCCCGCGCCCGCAGCTTCGGCGGCAACGGCAGACTCAGCCAGTCCGCGACCGCGTTGACGATGCGTGCGATGGAGAGCGACCCGATCTCGGTGCGGATCACCTTCGACTAGCGACAATGGCTGTGTGCGGATTCGAATCGTCGGTACGGACCTACCCGGCCGCGACTGCCCGCCCGGCAATAACTTCCCCGGCTACTCGAACGTTCATGTCGGGATGCAGACAAAGCGTCGACCGCCGGAACTGCTAGATCTACAGTCGGCGGACGCGAACGAAGTCACCTGGACGATCGACTGTCAGGTCGACGGCTCCGACGTCCGCGGCCCGCACATCCAGGGGCCACCTGGCGATCGGTTCCTCTATCTCAACTGGGGCAGCGTCAACGATGGCGGCAACATGGAGATGTTCCGCCGCGCGAAGCTGATGCTCGCCGACGTTCCCGCGGCCGTGTTGGACGCGGCAGCAGCGTCCGGACTGCTCGTCGGACGTCTCGGCCTGACCGACGGCAAGGGCCAACCTCTATGCGCAAGCGTGCGGCCGCCCGCGATCCGCTGGACCGCCGAGTAACCGAGCTCGAGCGTCGGGTTGTGTCACGCCGTCCGCGAAAATGCGTGCAACAACCCGACACTCAGTCGGGCAGTGAGTTGCTCAGCCGTTCCGTCGCGGCCAGGTAGTCCTCGATGAACTCGCGCACCACCTCGCGCGCGGGCTTCACCTTGTTCATCAGCCCGACGCCCTGCCCCACAAAGTAGGTGGCCAGCGCCTGCGCGCCCGGATGACCTTGCGCCGCAAGCACATCGACGCGGCGGATCACCGGCTCAGCCAGCATCGACTGCAGTGGCAGCGGCAACGTCTTGTGGCCGCCCTCGTGCGGCTGCCACGCGTCGGTCCAGTCGGAGACGAGCTGCCGTGCCGGCTTCCCGGTCCGGCCCGTCGAGCGGATGGTGTCCCGCGACGTTGCCGCGAGGAACTTCTGCACCGTGTGCGGTGCCGTCTCGGCCTCCTCTGTCGTCAACCAGACCGAACCCGTCCACGCTCCGTCGGCACCCATCGCAACCGAAGCCGCCATCTGCCTGCCCGTGACGATGCCGCCCGCGGCCAATACCGGCACGGCGCCCTCGATGGCGTCCAGGACCTCGGGGATCAGCACCAAGGTCGTCACCTCGCCGCAGTGACCACCCGCCTCGGTGCCCTGCGCGACGATCAGATCGACGCCCGCCGTGACCTGCTTGACGGCGTGCTCTTTCGCGCCGACCAGCGCGGCGACGGGCACGCCATGCTGCTTGCCCGCCTCGATCATGTAATCCGGCGGAACGCCCAAGGCGTTGGCGATCAGCTTGATCGGGTGGCTCATCGCGACCTCGAGCAGGTCCTCGCCCGTGTCGCCGGAAAGGAAGGACGGTCCGGTGCGGGGTTGGTCCGGCTCGATGTCGTGGGCGGCCAGCAGATCGGTGACGAAGTCGCGGTACTCCTCGGGGATCCGACTCGCCAGATCTCCACGCGACAGCTTTTCGCCCTTGCCTTCGAACTTGGCGGGCACGATGAGGTCGAGACCGTACGACCTGCCGCCGACGTGGTCGTCGATCCACGACAACTCCTGGTCCAGCAGTTCCGGGGTGAACGCGGTCGCACCCAGGACACCGAACCCTCCGGCATTGGTCACTGCGGCGACGACATCACGGCAGTGACTGAACGCGAAAAGCGGGAAATCGATACCGAACTGCTCGCAGATGGCTGGCTTCACGCCACCAGTATCACTAAGTGACACCTGACGACGACAGGAACCCTTCGATCTCGTCGAGCATCTGCTTGCCGTCCGACAACTCCTGGTCGTTGTGGCCGACGCCGGGCACCAGCACGTATTGCTTGGGTTCTTGGGCCGCGTCGTACAACCGCCTGCTCAGCTGCTCGGGCACGATGTCGTCACGGTCCCCCGCGATCACCAGAACTGGCACATGCACAGACGCGATGCGTTCGATCGACGGATAGCGGTCGAGCAGCATCCGCCCGACCGGCAGCCACGGGTAGTGAACCGAGGCCACGTCAGCCAGCGACGTGAAGGGTGATCGCAACACCAGCGCCGCCGGTGGCCGCTGCACCGCGAGGCCGACGGCGACTGCGGCGCCGAGGGATTCGCCGAAGTAGACGATCTGCTCGACGCCGGGCTGCTTGGCCAGCCACTCCTGCGCGGCCCGCGCGTCGGCGGCCAGGCCGTCTTCCGCAGGCCGGCCCGGATTGCCCCCGTAGCCGCGGTAGTCGAACAGCAACACCGACAGACCCATCCTGTTGAATGCCTCGGCCAGGTCATGGCGACCTGACCGATCGCCGCCGTTGCCGTGGCATATCAACACCGCGGGCGCGCCGCCGGGAACCGGGAAATACCAGGCACCCAAACGGATTCCGTCATCCGTCTCGAGGACGACATCCTGCCCGTTGCGCAATGCCGTGGCCGCGGACGGCACCGGCCCCGGCGACGGGAAGTAGATCAACCGCCGCTGCTGCGACCACAACAACGCGAGCAGACCCGATGCCACGAACGCGACGATAGCGACAATCACCGCTAGGCGCCGCATCTATGCCCGCAGTGGCGCGAACGCGAACTCGCGCAGGCCGTCGCGCGGGTCGACGGCGGCACGAAAGCCGAGCACATCGGCGGCACGGGCAGGGTCGGCGACGATGTGGCGGACGTCGCCGCTGCGGTACTGGCCGGTGACGACAGGAGGCGCCTCTCCGCGCGCGTCACACAACTCGGTCGCCACCTCCATGATCGAGATCGGCCTGCCGGAGCAGACATTGAACGCGTCAAAGCCGTCGAGCGCGGACTGGACGGACGCCACGTTGGCGGCGGCGACGTCGTCGACGTGGACGAAATCCCGCATCTGACCTCCATCCTCGAAAACTCTTGGCACATCACCGGATTCCAGCTCGGAGCGGAAGATCGCCGCCACCCCCGAGTACGGGGTGTCGCGCGGCATGTGCGGACCGTAGACATTGTGGTAGCGCAACGCCACGACCGCACTTCCACTCGCCTCAGACCACGCCAACGCGTAATGCTCCTGTGCGGTCTTGCTGGCCGCGTACAGGCTGCGCGGCCGCAGCGGCGCATCCTCACCGACCAGGCGCCACAGCACTTGCGCACCGCATTCGGGACAGCGGTGCTCGAAGACGCCGGCGTCGAGGTCGGCGCGCGTGCGGGGCAGTGGGTCGATCGGTCCGTGTTCGGGGCAGTCGTAGCGGCCCTGGCCGTAGACGACCATCGACGATGCCAGCACCAGCCGTCGGCAGCCCGCGGCGAACATCTCGGCGAGCAGCACCGCGGTGCCGTAGTCGTTGTGACTCCCGTACGACGGCGCGTCGGCCGCGTTGACCCCGGCTCCTACCACCGCGGCCTGATGACACACCACATCAATGCCATTCAACAATGGCGCCAGCGCGGACGCATCACGGATGTCGAGCACCTGACAGTCCGGCGGCGGTTCGGCCCCCGGGCCGTGCGCGGCGGGAAGCATCACGTCGACGGCGACGACGTCGTGCCCCGCGGCGCGCAGTGCGGCGCCGACCCGCGCCCCGATGAAGCCGGCCGCCCCCGTCAGCAAAACCCTCACGGTAGGTCGAACGGAAGTTGAACGCCGTCGTGCGGCAGGCAGTGTGTACAAGTCCGCTCGAGCGCGACCTGATCGATCGCCTCGTGCACCAGCTTCTTGAACGGCACCAGATTGCGTTCGAACTCGGCGAAGACGTCGACCGCCCGCACACCGGAGCCCGTCTCGATGCCTGCGTCCAGGTCAGTCACCAAAGCGATGGCCGCATAACACATTTCGAGTTCGCGGGCCAAGACCGATTCCGGGTAGCCGGTCATGTTGACCAGGCTGAACCCCTGGTTTGCGAACCATCGGCTCTCGGCGCGGGTGGAGAACCGCGGTCCCTGGATCACCACCATCGTCCCGCCGTCCACCACATCGGGCAGGCCGGTCGCGGAAGCGCGCAGTTCCGGGCAGTACGGGTCGGCGAACTCGACGTGGATGCCGCCGGAGTCGAAGTATGTGTCGTCACGGCCGGTGGTGCGGTCCACCAGTTGATCGGGCACGACCATGGCACCGGGGCCCAGGTCCGTGGTCAGGCTGCCGACGGCGCACGGCCCGAAGATCCGGCGCACGCCGAGCGCACGCAGCGCCCACATGTTGGCGCGGTACGGCACGGTGTGCGGCGAGAACTCGTGGTTGACGCCGTGCCGCGGTAGGAACGCGACCTCGTGTTCGCCGACGGCGCCGACGGTGATCGGGGCGCTGGGCTCGCCGTACGGAGTGTCCAGGCTGATGGCGCGGGCGTCGGAACCGAAGAACGAATAGAACCCGCTGCCGCCGATGACTCCTAGCATTCAGTCATTGTCCGTCAACCGCGATAGAAGTTGACCGGGGGCAGCGAACGGACACCGCCGCCGCTGTTGCGCGCGTCGAACCGCACGTCGTCGTCGGTGCGCGCAATGGCTAACCGACCGGCGCCCCTTACGCGTCTGTGACGTCGTCTTCGGCCGGTTGCGACGCGCGCTTGGCGCCGTCGCGGATCTCGAAAACGTCGGTCGCGAAGCCGCCGATGGCGTATGCGACGTCCTTGACAGCAGTGGTGATGATCGAGGCCACCTCGCCGACGGTCGATGCGCCGGACTCGACGATCTCCTGCACGGCGTCCTTGCGAATCTCCGCCTTACTGAGTCGGTCCTCCATGCGCTCAGTCTGCCACGTTTAGCGGCGCCGGACGCGAGGAGCAGCACGGCGACCGTGCAAGACTGGCGCTCGTGGCCAGTTTCGCGCAGTGGGTGGAGGGCGCCCGACCCAGGACGCTGCCCAACGCGATCGCCCCGGTCATCGCCGGCACTGGCGCGGCAGGCTGGTTGCACGGCGCGTGCTGGTGGAAGGCGCTGCTGGCATTGGTCGTCGCGGTCGCGATGATCATCGGCGTCAACTACGCCAACGACTACTCCGACGGCATCCGCGGCACCGACGATGTGCGGGCGGGACCGCTGCGGCTGGTGGGGTCGAAGGTGGCTACGCCGCGGTCGGTGCTGACGGCAGCGCTGATCAGTCTCGGGGTCGCGGCGGTGGCGGGATTGGCGCTGGCGTGGTTCAGCGCCCCCTGGCTGATTCTGGTCGGTGGGGTCTGCATCGCCGGTGCGTGGCTGTACACGGGCGGCTCCAAACCCTATGGCTACCTGGGGCTTGGCGAGGTCGCGGTGTTCGTGTTCTTCGGCCTGGTCGCCGTGACCGGCACCCAGTACACGCAGGCACTGCGGGTCGACTGGGTCGGCATCGCAATGGCCGTCGCGATGGGCTGCATGTCGTCGGCGGTGCTGGTGGCCAACAACCTTCGAGACATCCCGACCGACAAGGAATCCGGCAAGATCACGTTGGCTGTGCGTCTCGGCGACCCGCGCACCCGACTGATGTACCAGGCGCTTCTGGTGGTGGCACTGGCGCTGACCCTGGCGCTGATGCGGGCGACGCCGTGGGCGGCCGTCGGACTGATCGCGCTGCCGCTGGCGGTGCGCGCGGCGGGCCCGGTGCGGAAGGGCCTCGGCGGCAAGGACCTCATCCCGGTCCTGCGCGACACCGGGCTGACGATGCTGGTGTGGTCGATCACGGTCGCCGCCGCGCTGTTTTTCGGTTGATTTCACACGAGCCACCCCTCGACGTGCTGCCATGGCAGGACAGGGTGGCGCGGTGACAAGGCCGCGTCGATCGGAGGCGCGTCATGACGACGAGTCGAGCAGTGTTCTCAGCGGTCGTCCTCGTCACCGCTGCCCTTGGCTCGGCGGGCCCGGCGTGGGCCGATGAGCCGCTGACTCCGGATGTCCTCGACGGCACCTACACCTATTCCGATGGGATCAGCACCCAACAGTGGACTGCCCGCCCATGTGGCCTCGCCTGCATCAACATCGAAGCCTCTCCGGCAGCGGGTAAACCCGGCTTCAGCGGACAGGCAACGAATTTCCGCGGCTGGACGCTGACCGTGGAAGGCTTGCCCGACGTGGTGAAGTGCAGCGACGGCAGCACGGCAGCGGGCGGCATGAATTTCAGGTGGGACGCCCAACTGACCGGCTACGGGCACACGTTCTCGACAGCGGAGGCCTGTGGTCAACCACCGCAACCGTATGACACGTTCAACTTCACCTTGACGAAGGCCTCGTAGCCGGCGGTTTCGGTGCGCCAACGTACGCTGAGCGTCTATCAGCCCACCGAAACCGCTAGGTAACGGACGTCGGGGCGTCGGACACCTTCACCAGTCGCACCTCCGGGCGTGCGGGTACTTCGTCGGCGAGGAACCAGCGGAACGCGAGGTTGCCCCGCGGATAGTCAAGCGTGGTAATCGAATTCGGATGCTCGGTGATCCGGCCTGAGATGACGACCGTGACCGACCCGTCCGCGTTGGGGACCGCGGAGTGGCCGTTGATCGAGCACCGCGCGTCGCCGCCATTGTGGGCGGCCATGAACTGGTTCCACACCACGAGGTTCCAGAACCTGCACGACGGTGGCCGGTGCGTGACGACCAGCGCCTCATCCTCGTCGAGCACGAAACTGCCGTAGGCATAGCAGGCGTCGCGCGCCGACCACCCGAAGTTCGCGTCCGGCACCTGATAGGGGTCGGCGAACTGGTTTGCGGCTTGGGATATTTCGTGTCCCAGCGTGTGCGCGTCCTCGACTCGCACACCGACAGCCAGCGGAATGATCGCGAACATCGTGCGCAGCCAGGCCGCGCTGGACCGCAGCGCCGCAGCGGTTTCGGCGTCACCGTGGCGCACCGGGTCGGGCTCGTCGAGCGGTTCGATCTTCCAGCTGACTGGACGTCCGGTCTGCGGGTCGGCCTGATAGTCGCGCGTCACCAGCACCACACCATCGGGCGTCGGACCCATCTCGAAGGAGAAGTTGCCGTCCGCATCGATGTCCAGATCGTCGTCGCGGACGATCGCCACGACCTTGTCCGACCATGCGCCCGGTGACGGTTCGTTGTAGGCGGTCACCGAGAAGTACACGCTGTCGTTCCTGTTGCCGCTGACCCGGTAGCGGCGCGCGGGGTCGACGGGACACATGAAGTAGTAGGCGTCGGTGTTGTCACCGCCCCATCGACGGTCGCGCCGGTACGGCGTGTTGAGCTCGATCCACACCGGTCGACTGGGCTCGGCGAACAGGTAGGTGTCCAGCGCCACCCCCAGCGTGCTCGCCAACATCCGGTAGCCGTCGGCGACGTGCCGGTCATCGGTCACCGCGCGATCGCCGTCGAGGAAGGTGCGGTCGAGACCGCCGAGTGTGTCCAGCAATTCGCGCCAGGCCCCGGTGGATTCGTGTTCGGTCACGTGCTGATTCCTCTCGTGATGAGTTCGGCGGTGCGTTCCATCCATGCGTCGTCCATGGTGTCGCCGTGGGTGATGAGGGCCACGAAGGTGATACCGGCGATCGCGTCGACGACGTCGGCGGCGTTCACTCCCGGGCGGACCTCCCCACGTGCGAGCGCCGACTCGAGCCAGTCCGTCAGACCGCGGGACAGGACGTGGGCGAAGCGCTCGAGCAGGGCGGCGTGCAGAGTGGGGTCCGCGGCCGTCTCTCCGACCAGGCCGGGCAGGGCCGCCCGCGCGGGCGGGGTGGTGAGCACGTCGACGGTCCTGCGCATCATCTCGTGCACGTCGCCGAGAACCGTTCCGGTCTCAGGAAGCTCGGTGGCGTCACTGACAGGGAACACCGCCTCGTGCACCAGGTGCGCCTTGCTGGGCCAGCGGCGGTAGATGGCCGGCTTGCTCGTGCCTGCGCGCCGCGCGATCGCGTCGACCGACAGGGACGCGTATCCCGTCTCGGCGAGCAGGTCGACCGTCGCATCGAGAACCGCGCTGTCGATGCGGGGATCTCGAGGCCGACCAATCTCTACCGTCATTACGGAACTCAGAGTAACATAAGTCGCCATGACCGACACCACCGCCGAATCTGTCCAGCGCACCGTCCATCTGGACGACCTCGCGGAGCCCCGTTTCTCGCCGGAGGCCGAACCGCTGCGCCAGATGATGGGAGCGATGGCGGCCGAATGCCCGCTCGACGCCGACGTGCTACACGCCAAGGCCGCCGCCGACACCGGTCTCGACGACTTCGGCGCCGACGACTACCGCGAGCGTCTCGACGTGTATCTCGCTGCGCTGCAGGATATTTCCGGCTTGCATGACGCCGGCATCGTCAACTTCCACGCCCAGATGCTGCAGTGGTTGAAGAACCGGCTGCTGCTCACCGACCTGCTGACCCGGCACCCGGAGATCCACGACATCGAACTGGTGCCGCCCGTGGTGATCGCCGGACTGCCCCGCACCGGCACCACACATCTGCACAACCTGCTCGCCGCCGCTTCGTCCAATTCTCCGGCCGGGGGGCCGGAGGCGTCCTTCCGGACCATCCCGTACTGGGAGAGCAACGAGCCGTTCCCGCTGCCGTCGGAGGCGGGTGTCGAGCCGGATCCCCGCCGCACCCGGATGGACGTCGCGGTGCAGGTCATGAACCTCGTGATGCCCTACTTCCCACTCATGCACGAGATGACCACCGACCACGTGCACGAGGAGATTCAGCTGCTGGCCAACGACTTCTCGACGATGCTGTTCGAGACCCTCGGGCATGTGCCGAGTTGGCGCGACTACTACCTGTCCCATGATCAGACACCGCATTACGAGCACCTCGCGACACAACTGAAGGCGCTGCAGTTCCTCCGCGGCGGCCGACGCTGGCTGCTCAAATCCCCGCAGCACCTGGAACAGCTGACGGTGCTGAACGCCGTCTTCCCCGGCGTGGTTGTCGTCTTCACCCACCGCGACCCGGTGCCGGTGGTGCTGTCGATGCTCGCGATGATCACCTACAGCGCGCGGATGCACCGCTCTCCGGTACCCGTGCAGGAGATCGCCGCGTCATGGATCGACCGCCTTGAACTCATGCTCAACGCGTTGGTTCGCGATCGCCCCGTGCTGCCGCCGGAACGCTCGATCGACGTCAGATTCGACGACTTCATGGCCGATGAAATGGGCGTTGCCTCAAAAATTTACGACCTCGCAGGTGAACCCATGCCGGACGAGGCGCGCAACGCGATCACCGGATACCTGGCCGGACACCAGCGGGGCCGACTCGGCCGCATCGCGACATCGACCGAGATGTTCGGCCTCGACGAGAGCGACGTACACGCCCGGTTCCGGCCCTACGCCGAACGCTTCCTGGCGTGATGTAGACCAGCGGTCTGGCCAACTCGATTACCTTGTCGAATTCGCCAACCGGCGCGGCGCCGCGGTCCTGCCGTTACCCTCACCACGACTCGGGGGAAGGTGATGTCAAACCGCGGCGGCGGCTGAGCAACGATGCTAAAACCGCTGCTCGCCCGCGATCCATGGCCTGCGCCGTACCTCGTGGACCCCTAGTCCCGCTCGACCGTCAGCCGTCAGAGGTACCCGTCCAGTACTCGACGAATCGACCGTTGGCGAACCGGAGGATGTCGTTGCCGGTGAATCGTTTAGGCCCGTCGGCCATCGCCCCGGTGCCGATCCAGCGGGCCGCCAGTAGTTCTCCTTCGACGAACGGCCCGACCTCGACCACGAACTTCAGGTCGGTGAGCATCGTGTGCGTCTGGTCGATGGTTGC
Organism: uncultured Actinomycetota bacterium; assembly: GCA_963721495.1. Taxonomy (GTDB): domain Bacteria; phylum Actinomycetota; class Actinomycetes; order Mycobacteriales; family Mycobacteriaceae; genus Mycobacterium. The sequence goes on from CAVRMG010000042.1 coordinate 9,984, forward strand.
GTGCAACTCGTCCGGGCCATGCACCTCGTGGTCGGGCCAGTGCCCGACGAAGTCGTCGGAGACCAGCTCGCCCGCCACCGGCCGGCCGGCCCACAACTCGTTGATCCAGCGTTCGTACAGCTGTTTCGCAGAGGTCATGTGCTTCGCGGAGGTCATGCATAACGACTACCCCGTTGGCGCGAATGGTAAGCGGAGTTGCTGCGACGGAGCGCGATTCGGTGCGTCACCCGCCCTCGGAACCCGGGAGTACCTGAGCGCTCGCCGGTCGACTCGATATCGTCGGCCCGCCGGAAGGCGGAACAAGGCTGGTCGCCACGATCCCATTCGATGAGGCGCCACCGCAAACGGCCTGGGTCAGTCCCGCAGTGCGTCGAGCAGGCGGTCCAGGTCATTGTCGTTGTTGTACAGGTGGAAACCAACCCGTATCGCGCCTGCGCGGATGGATGCGCGGATGCCCACCCGCTGCAGTTTGTCCACAGCGCCCTCGATCGGAAGCGACGCGATGGCTGAATCCTGCTGCGGCAGATCCAGTTCAACGCGTAGCCGGTTGGCCAGACCGAGGCAGTGAGCCTGCACCGCCTCGCCGTCCAACGACGCCAACCACGGCAGCGCCAGCCCGGCGCCCAGCGCACTGAACCACGTTGGCGAAACGTCGAAACGTCGCGCACTGTCCGCGAGCCGAAGCGGCAGCCCGTAGATCGTCTGCCACGGCGCTTCACCTGCGTACCAGTTGGCGGCGTGCGGAGTCAGGATGCGACTCACCCTGTCGCTCAACGACATCCATACCGTGCCGCGTGGCGACAACAACCACTTGTAGACCGCGGCCGCCGTGACGTCGACCCAGCCGACATCGACGTGCTTCCACCCGAGCGCCTGCGTGATGTCGATGACGGTCATCGCTTCGGTCCCGGCGACGCTGGTGCGCAAAGCGTCTAAGTCGAGCACCGCGCCGTTCGCTGACTGCACCAGGCTGGCGGCGATGACATCGAAATCTGCAGCGGCCGAAACCAGTTCATCGGCGGGGAGTTCGGTCACGGTAACCCCGCGGCCCTCCTGGGCGGCGAACGGGAACGTGGTGCTGGTGAACTCCCCGGGCAGGGTGACCACCCGGCTGCCGTCGGGAATGGCGGCGGCGACCAGCCCCAGCACGGAGGAGACGGTGCCACCCATCGCCACCGAGTCGACGGGCACGCCCGTAAGCGCGGCATAGCCGGCACGGCCGGCGCGCACGTGTTCGTCGAACGACGGGACGTCCATCGTCCCGTTCTGCCACCTGCCGACGACTTCGAGCAGGGCGTCGACGAGGAACTGCGGCGGCAGCCCGTAGGTCGGTGTGTTCAGAAAGCCATCGGCGCCGAGGAATTCGGCACCGAACGCCTCACGGGTCATGGTGAAGGCGGCTCTTCGCCGCGAAGTCTCGCCTGCAGTTGTTCGCGGTCCTGGCGTCGACGTTCGTCGAGGACGGCGATGCTGGCGGTGGCGCGGCGTCGCAGGGGGGCGAACACCCAGATACCGAGCGGCAATGCGATCACCACCGCGAAAAGGAGTGCCACCACGAGCGGGAAATCCCGCACGCCGAGCAGATGGCCCGCACCGAAGATCACCGCTGTCAAGGCGACAACGAGGAGTAGACGAGCCAGCACGTAGACCGCAAGGTCCAGTACGAGCCGAGACCCTGGCCGACTGTCAGACACGGCCCGAGCCTACCGACGGCGCGTATATTCGGAGCAAGGAGGTTTCTGTGCTCTATCTGTTCGCAATTCTGGTGTTGGCTGGGCTGGCGTACGCGGGCTGGCGGCTGATGCGTGCGAACGCGGTCCGTCCCCGCACCCGTGTGATTGGCCCGGACGACGATCCTGACTTCTTGCGCCGGCTCGGCCCCGACGGAAAACCGCGGCAGTAGCGGCGGCTCAGACCGGCTCGCGCTGCCCGCCGGCAAATCCCGCGGCGACCACCGCGGCCAGTTCGATCAACGCCTCCCGCGTCTCGGGCCTCAGGCTCTCGAGGCTGATCTCGGCTCCCTCTTCGAGATGCGGGTCGAAGGGCACCTGGATGACGGCGCGGCAACGTCGGTTGAAATGGTCGACGACCTTGCGCATGTCGACCTTGCCTGAACGTGGCCGCACCCCGTTGATGACCGCGATCGAGTTGCGCACCATCTCCTCGTGGCCGTGCGCATTCAGCCAGTCCAACGTGGCCGATGCGCTGCGGGCGCCGTCGACGGACCCGGAACTGATCACGATGAGCGCGTCCGCCTTGGCCAGCACCGCCGCCATCGCCGAGTGCATGAGCCCGGTGCCGCAGTCGGTGAGCACCAGGCTGTAGAACCGCTCGAGGACCTCCAACGTGCGGGTGTAGTCGTCGGAACTGAACGCCTCGGACACAGCGGGGTCGCTTTCGGAGGCCAGTACCTCCAGTCGGCTGGCTCCCTGTGAGGTGTAGGCGCGCACATCGCTGTAGGCCTCGATACCCTCGGCGTCGCGTAGCAGGTGACGCACGGTCGCGGGTGTCTCCAGCGGCACCTTCTGACTCAGAGTGCCCCGGTCGGGGTTGGCATCGACGGCGATGACGCGGTCACCGCGTGTCGACGCCAGCGTCGCACCGAGCGTCGCGGTGATCGTCGTCTTACCCACGCCGCCCTTCAGCGACAGCAGGGCGATGCGGTGGCAGCCCCGCAGCGGGCGCTGCACCTCACTGATCAGGGTGTTGCGGCGGACGACCTTCGGTCCTTCGCCGACGTTGATCAGCTTGAACGACGCCAGATACAGCCACTTGCGCCACCCCTCCGACGGCGCCCGTTTGCGCTGACCGAGCAACGCCACGGTCGACAGATCCCGATACGGCGACGGATCGTCGGGCAGCGGCGTTGTGGCGAGCGGCGTGGGTTTCAGCGGTAACCCGGTGGGCGGTGTCGGTGCGGTCCAGTCCGGCGCCACGTCCAACGCGGGGTCGGTGAACCGGTTCTGGCCGCGGAATCCCGTTGAGGCCGAGGCGTTTTCGGGCGCTGTGGCCGCCGGGGCCAAATCCTCGCTGAGACGATCCTGAGCGCGGTGCGCCGGATGTTCAGACACGCTGAAGGTCTCCCTTGATCGCTTGGCCCTTGGTCGCTTGGCTTCCTTGGGAATTTTAGCGAAGTGGCGCGGCCACGCTTCGATGTGACCGGCGCGCGTCGTTACCGACGCGGTCGCCGGTCCCGCGAGCCCGCCTACCCCACTCCGGCGTACGAATGCAGTCCGACGGTGACCAGGTTGATGAAGAACAGGTTGAAGACCATCGCGACGAAGCCGGCGACGTTGATCCACGCGGCCTTCTTGTCGCGCCAACCGGCCGTCGACCGCGCATGGAGGTAGGCGGCGTAGATCACCCATGCGATGAACGCCACCGTCTCCTTGGGGTCCCAGCCCCAGTAGCGGCCCCACGCCTCCTCCGCCCAGATCGCGCCGAAGATGACGCCGAAGCCGAACACCGGGAACGCGAAGATGGTGGTGCGGTATGCGATGCGGTCCAGCGTCTGCGCGTCGGGAAGCCGCTGCACGATCTTCGCGACCGCGCCCTCACGGTCGGGCTCCCCCAGTGCCGACATCTTGACCAGGAACAGGATGCTGGCGACGCCGGCTACCAGGAAAACACCTGAGCCGAGGCTGACCACCGACACATGGATGGGCAGCCAGTAGGACTGCAGCGCGGGCATGACCGGAGCGGCGTTGGTGTAGAGCCACCGGCCCGACACCGTCAGCAGGATCAGAATCGGAACCAGCACGAAAACCCACAGGGCGCGGAATTGCGGACGACGCAGCACGATGGCCGCGGCCACCAGGCCCGAGAAGCAGGTCAGGTTGATGAACTCGTACATGTTGCCCCACGGCACCCGGGCCGTGGCCAGGCCACGCAGCACAATGCACACCAACAAAAGACCGATGCCGAGGTACGTCAGCGCGAGACCCGCACCGCCGATCCGCTCGTCCACGCTTCGCCTGGGCGCGTCGACGACGATGCCCGGCCCGCCGCCGCCCGGGTAGACGCCTGCGCCCACCACCTCCCGCTCGATGACCTTGCGGCTTCGGCTGTACGCCAGTTCCACGGCGAGCAGCAGCAGCGCCCCGACCAGCACCACGACCGATGTGGTGAAGGCCCAGTCCGAGTACCGGGCCAATCCGATGTCGATGTGGTCGGTATTCACGCGCGATCCGCGTTCGCTTCTCGCTGATTGTTCACGTCACGTTCCTCTCGCTGCGCCGCCCCGGCCGTCGGTAGGAGGCGCTCGGTCAGCCGCTCGAACTCGTCGCCCCAACCGGAATTGTCGGTACGGGCCAGCCCGCCCAGCTCGACGCTCACGGTACCCGGACCACCAGGGGCAATCCGAATCCAGACGCGTCGCCGCCGCACCACGAGCGACACCAGCAGGCCGCCCATCATCGTCAGCGCGAACACCAGCACCCACACCTGGGCGGGGTCATGGGACACCTGCACGTTGATGAACGGCAGCGCGCCGTCGAACCGCACAATGGTGCCGTCGTCGAGGCGCGTCGACTCGCCTGCGCCGAGGTTGACGCGCGCTTTCTTGGTCAGCCTGCCCTGCTCGATGAGCCCCGGGTCGAGGGTGAAAAGCGACTGTGGCGTGCCGGTGTCGAGCCCGGTGTCGCCCTTGTAGATGTCGACGGCGACGGCGGGGTCGTTGAGCGCCGGGAAGCTCGACGACAGCAGCGTGCCGTGGAGCTGCTCGGTGGGGGCGAACAGGCCTTGGATGGCGATCTGGTTCTTGCGGCGCTCGGCGGCGTCGGGGTAGGTGCCGCCGGGCGGGTCGACGCGCATCACGCCCGACGACAGCAGGGTGATCGGGTCGTCGGGCCGCCACTGCAATGTCTGCGTGCGGGTCTGGCCGTCGGGGAAGGTGACGGTGAAGGTCGGGGCGTAGCCGTGGCCCTGCAGGTAGACGCGGTCGCCGCCGACCCGCAGCGGGTGGTTGACCTCGAGGCGGTACGGCCGCCACGTGCCGGAGGTCAGGTCCGCCCCGGCCTGGTAGTCGACGTCGGCGGCGAACGATGTGGCCTGTCCCGTCGGCAGATAATCGGCTTCAAAGTCGTTGACCCGCAGGCAGATCGGATACAGAGAGGTACCGTCGACGGTGTTGCCGGCCCGGAAGGAGTCGAACGCCGCAGGCGACGCCGAGCAGAAACCGGGTCCACCGTCGGCGACGACGATGACGTTTCCCTCGTAGCCGAACAGTTTCCCTGCGGCCACCGCGACGAGGAGACCGAGCAGCGAGAAGTGAAAGACGATGTTGCCGAACTCGCGCAGATAGCCCTTCTCCGCAGAAATCTCGATGACGTCGTCCGCTTCGACTCGGGTGGTGCGCCACCCCCGCAGTCGTCCGGTCACCGCGGTGGCCAGTGCCTGCGGCTCACCGGTCACCTCGGCGGTGTGGTGTTTGGGCAGCCGGTAGAGGTTCCTCGGCGCGGCCACCGGAACCGCACGCAGGGTGCGAACGTGCTCGACCATGCGCGGGGTCAGGCACCCCACCAGCGAGATGAAGAGCAGCACATAGATCGCGGTGAACCAGAAGCTGGAGAACACGTCGAACGCCTGCAGACGCTCCAGCCACGGGCCGATGGTCGGATGCTCGGCGATGTATTGCTCGACTTTGGACTCGTTGAGGCTCCGCTGCGGCAGCAATGCACCCGGAATCGCGCCCAGCGCGAGCAGAAACAGCAGCACCAACGCGGTGCCCATGGACGTCAGGGTGCGCCAGGTGTTGCGCATCAGTGTGCGGGTTTTCTGCGCGAGCAGACGCAAAGTGCCCCCGACGCGCCGTGTTTCGGGGCCTTTTGCGTTCCCCAGCTTGCGCGTGGGCCCAGCTCGCGGGGAAACGTTCGTCATATTGGCAAGGTCACGTCGCTGACGAACGCGTCGCGCACCCAGGACACGAAGTCGTTCCACACACCGGTGACCAACGCGGCGCCGACGAGGATGAGCAGCACGCCGCCGAAAATCTGGATGCCGCGCGCGTGGCGACGAAGCCAGGCCAGCCCCTGCACCGCGCGCGCAGAACCGAATGCCAACAGCACGAACGGAATTCCCAGACCGAGGCAGTAGGCGATGACCAGCGCGACCCCGCGCAGGACGTTGGCGCCGTCGGTCGCCGAGGCCACCGCGATCACCCCGGTCAGTGTCGGCCCCAGGCACGGCGTCCAGCCGAGCGCGAACACCGCGCCGAGCAGTGGCGCGCCGCCGAGCGTCGAGAGTTGACGGGGTGCGAAGCGGGCGTCGCGCTGCAACACGGGGACGAAGCCCACGAAGACGAGGCCCATCACGATCGTGATGACGCCACCGATACGTTGCAGCAGCAGCTGATTGGTGATCAAAGTCGTGGTCATGCCCAGCACCGCGACGGTACCGAGGACGAACACCGCGGTGAATCCGGCGACGAACAGCGCTGCGGCCCCTGCCACGCGCAGTCGTGCCCGGCGGCTCGTCGAAATCGACTTTTTGGCGGAATCCTCTCGAACTTTTCCGCCGAAATGTCCGTTTGGGCGAGTCGGGACACCTGGCTTGTCCTCCACGCCGACGACTGCGGCGAGGTACGACAGATAGCCCGGCACCAGTGGCACCACACACGGTGAGGCGAACGACACCAGCCCGGCGAGCGCGCTGACAAGAAGTGCCAGTGCGACGGGGCCACTCGCCATCAGCTGGTCGACCTCGTTCAGCGTCACGAACCGCCCTTTTCGTCTGGCGCTCGCGCCTTTTCACTGGCGAGGCGTTCGACCACCGGCCGGAGGTCCTCGGCGAGGAGCTCACGCAAGAACACCGCGGCGACGCGGTGCTCGCGATCGAGCACCACCGTGGACGGAATGACGGTGGTCGGGTATCTGCCACCGAAGGCGATCATCGTGCGCATCGGCGGGTCGTAGATCGAGGGGAAGGTGATCTTGCGGTCGACGATGAAGTCCATCGGGGCGTCACGGTTGTTGTCGCGGACGTCGATGCCGAGAAACGCCACGCCCTTGTCGCGCGTCGCGTCGTATACCTTCTGCAGCTGGGTGATCTCGGTGCGGCACGGACCGCACCACTGACCCCAGACGTTGATCACGACGACCTTGCCCGCGAAGTCGTCGAGCGAGATGGTCGTGGCGGGGTCCATCAGGTCCGGCCCGGCCAACGGTCCTGGGCGTCCACGGCTTTCGGGCGGATCGTAGGAGATGTCGGTCTTGCCACCGGGCGCGACGAACTCGAAGGTGCCGCCCTGGGCGACGGCGTCGTCGCCGGTGGAGCATCCGGCGAGTGCGATCCACACCGCACCCGCCAGCATGGCCACCAACCACTTCACTGTCCGGCCAGCTCCGCGTAACCCCAGCCGACGAGGTCGTCGTCATGGAAGTAGAAGGACGTCAGTGAGGCCAGGTTGCACAGCCGTCGGGTCGGGAAGTGGTGCAGTGACTGCTTGGTCATCGCGCGCCGCAGTGTCTCGACGGGCAACTGGTGGCTGACGCACACCGCTTCGTGACCGGCCGCCTTGACCCGGGCCCGCTCCAGCGCCGCCGCCATCCGTTCGGCGATCTCCTTGTAGGGCTCCCCCCACGACGGCTGCCGTGGATTGCGCAGGTACCACCAGTTGCGTGGGTCGCGCAGTGCCCCGTCGCCCGGCGAGACGCGTTGGCCTTGAAAGATATTCGTCGATTCGATCAGGTCGTCATCGGTGTCGATCGGCAGGTCGCGCCGCGCCGCGATCGGCGCCGCGGTCTCCTGTGCGCGTTCCAACGGTGATGCGACGACGTAGACGATGTCGCGGTCTGCCAACCAGTCGGCGACCGCCCGCGCCTGCGCCTGACCCCGCTCAGACAGGTGGTAGTCAGGCAGGCGGCCGTACAGGATCTTCTCGGGGTTGTGCACCTCGCCGTGCCGCATCACGTGCACGATCGTCGCTACAGCCACGGCTCGACTCCCACTCGTCCCCTGCCCTTCGGGCGTGGGCCCACCGGTCCTCGCTCGTCCCTCGCTGCTATCCTCACTCGCGCTCGTCTTCGCTCGGTCATGCCGGTCATGCCGGTTGTCTCGCTTCCGCGGCGGCACGCGCGGCGCGAGGCAGCGCGTCGGCGATGCGGTCGAATGCATCGTCGTCCAAAGCAGTTGAGACAAACCATGTTTCGAATGCACTGGGAGGCGGGTAGACCCCTGCGTCGAGCAGGCCGTGGAAGAAGGCGGGGAACCGCCACGTCTCGGTCGCCTTCGCCGACGCGAAGTCGGTGACCGGACCGTCGGCGAAGAAAACGCTGAGCATGTTTCCCGCCCGCTGAACCTGATGGGCCACACCGGCTTCGGTCAATGCCGCGGTGAGCAGCCCGCTCAGGCGGTCGGCGTTGGCGTCGAGTCGGGCGTATACGGCGTCATCGGCGGCCCGCAGCGTGGCGAGCCCGGCAGCCATCGCGACGGGATTGCCTGACAGCGTGCCCGCCTGGTAAACGGGGCCGAGTGGGGCCAGCCGCTCCATCACCTCGGCGCGGCCGCCGAACGCCGCGGCGGGTAGTCCGCCGCTCATCACCTTGCCGAAGGTGAACAGGTCGGCGTCGACGGGATCCAGGCCGTACCAACCTGATCGGCTGACCCGGAAGCCGGTCATCACCTCGTCGGAGATCAGCAGCGCTCCGTGCTCGCCGGTGACCCGGCGCAGGGCGGCGTTGTAGCCGGGCAGGGGCGGAACGGTGCCCATGTTGCCGGGGCTGGCCTCGGTGATGATGCAGGCGATCTCGTCACCGAACTGCGCGAAGATCTCGTCGATCGCCGCAATGTTGTTGTAGGGCAGCACAATCGTGTCGGCTGCGGCGGCGCCGGTGACGCCGGGCGACGACGGAAGGCCCAGCGTCGCGACCCCCGAGCCGGCGTCGGCCAGCAGGGCGTCGCTGTGCCCGTGGTAGCAGCCGGAGAACTTGACGATCTTCGCGCGGCCCGTGTAGCCGCGGGCCAGCCTGATCGCGCTCATGGTGGCCTCGGTGCCGGAGTTGACCATACGTAGCCGCTCGACCGGGGCGACGCGGCCGACGATCTCCTTGGCCAGTTCGGTCTCCGACGGCGTCGGAGCGCCGAAGGACAGCCCGTCGGCCGCGACCTGTTGGACGGCGCTGACGACGGCGGGGTGGGCATGGCCGAGGATCATCGGCCCCCACGAGCACACCAGGTCGACGTATCTGTTGCCGTCGGCGTCGGTCAGCCAGTAGCCGCTCGCGGATGTGATGAACCGCGGGGTGCCACCGACCGAGCTGAACGCCCGCACCGGTGAGTTCACCCCGCCGGGAATGACAGAGCACGCGTCGGCGAACAGTTTCGCGGAGTCGTCGGTGCTGGGCATGGCCACCAGTGTCCCAGCAGGGCCGCGAGCGTCAACTACGGGGTGTAGTGGTCAGGCCTTCGGGGTGAGCGCGAAAACCGGGTGGTCGGCGTCGTCGGGCAGTTCACGCCAGTATCCCTCGACAACCTTTCCCGCCAGGGGTCGGTAGACGGCGATGATTGGCCCGCGCTCTGCGACCGAAATCTCGTTTGCCACGTACTTCCGGTCACCGACCTTGACGTCAGGAATGGCTCGGACGTTCTTCACCCACTCCGTCTCGCCCCGGGTGGAGACGAGGTACTTCACGCCGTCCACCTCGGGCACGACCACCGGAATCTTCTGCGGTTGCATGCTCAGGCGCTTGGTCACAGTCAGCGTCTCGCTGCCACCGACGCCAGTCGCCATGGCGATCTTGTTGAAAATGGTCCGGGTGAACCAGGGGGGCTTGAGGTAGGCCATAGCCCCAGAGTTTGATGGATTGTATGCAACTACCGCAATGGTTGGCGCGGTTCAACCGGCACGTCACCAATCCGATTCAGCGACTCTGGGCCGGGTGGGCGCCGACGATGGGCATTCTCGAACACGAGGGCCGCAAGTCGGGTAAGTCGTACCGAACGCCATTGACGGTGTTCAGCACTGACGACGGTGTGGCCATCCTGCTGACATATGGCCCCAACCGCGACTGGCTGAAGAACGTCGCTGCAGCTGGCGGTGGTCGAATGAAGCGCTACGGCAAGACCTTTGAGATACGCGATCCGCAGGTGATGCCGAAGGCCCAGGCGGCGCCGTCGGTGACGGGCTTGATGCGTCCGTTGTTCGGTCTGTTGCCGTTCGAACAGGCGGTGCTGCTGACCCGAGCAGGTTGAGTCAACCCGCGCGAACCCGGACGCGGGCCGGGATGGGACCCTTGGCGACGGTGGTGAACGGCACCTCGCACGGGAAATTCTCGTCCACCGAGCGGATCTCCAGTGCACGGACGATGGTCGCCAGCGCGAGGGTCGTTTCCAGCCGCGCGAAGTGTTCGCCGATGCACGGCCGCCCGCCAACACCAACGAACGGCAGGAATTGCCACCGGTCGCGGGTCTTGGTGTTCTCCGGACTGAACCGCTCGGGGTCGAAGGCCTTGGGATCGGGCCACAGGGTCGGATCGTGGTGCAGGGCATAGATTCCGACGGCCACGAGGCTACCTGCCTGGACACGGTATCCATCCACGGCGATGTCGCGGCTCGCCAATCGCGCGACGCCGGCGGCAGGTGGGCACAACCGCAACGCCTCGTGCAACACCTGCACGGTGTATCCGAGGCGAGGCACGTCGTCGGGCGTCAACTCGCGGTCGCCGATCGCGGCCACCTCAGCGGCGACGCGATCCTGGATGTCGGGGTGGTGCCCCAGCACCCACAGCGAGTAGGTCAACGCCGTCGCGGTGGTGTCGTGGCCGGCGAGCATGAAGATGAGCAGGTCATTGCAGATGTCGTCGTCGGATATCGGCTGCCCGGTTTCGGGGTCGGTGGCCGCGAGCAGGGCCTGCACCAGCGGTGCATCTCGGGTGGGGTCCGCGCGGCAGGCACGCACCATCTCGTCGGTGATCTTGCGCATGGCGGCGACCGCGGCGCGGGCCCGGCGGCGTGCCAACGTCGGCATCCACCGCGGTGCGCGGACTGGTCGCAGGGCGCGATCAGCGGTGTACGACGACGCCACGTGCATGCAGTTGGCGATCGTGTCCGCGCGTTCGTTGAGATCGACGCCCAGAACCGAACGGCCCAACGATTGCATGGCAACCCGGCGGCACTCCAGGTCGAGATCGACCTCACCGCCGTCAGGCCAACGATCGACGAATTGCTGTGCGGCCCTGGACATATGGCCGCCGAAATTTCGGACGTTTTGCTTGGTGAACACGGGTTGCAGGGTCCGCTTGCGCGGACGCCACTGCTCGTTGGGTAAGACGAACAGGCTGTCGCCCGCCATGTTCCGCACTTCGTCGTGGATGACGCACCGCTCAGAGGATGCGTCGCTTCGGCCCAACACGTCGCGCATCGCATTGGGGGACATCACCGCCACGATCGGCGGAATCAGGTCTTTGGGCCCGAATTGAATCCGAGTGATGGGTCCGCCGGCGTCGCGGATCACTTCTTGTCCGGTGTCGAGCCTCCGCACCAACTTCACCAGCTGCCAGATCGGCAGCGGGTTCTTCGGCACCAACGGCAGGGCGCTGACGTCGACGGGCGTGGTCATGTCGATGATCATCACCCAGTGCGGGACGGGTGGATGGCGGACACGCGAATTCCCTTCACGCCCGCCAGCTGATGGGTGCGCCTTCGCCTTTCGTCATGACGGTGCCGGGCATCACCCGCAGCCGGTAGGGAGCGAGCCGCAGCACCGCGAACTCGTCTGACGTCGGCCCGTCGGCCCAGTGCGGGACGATGCGGGGGTCGTAGCCCACGGGTTCGGGGCCGTTGGCGAACTTGTCCCAAACCACCATGCATGTGTCGTCGTCGAGGTACCACTCGACCAGGCATTCGGCGCTGCAGGTGTCCTGGGTGGTGGTCCAGTAGCTCAGGGCGATTTCCGGGTGAACGGCCAAGTGGGCCTTCTTCACCGGACTCGGCACGGTCGCTATCCAGCCGAAGAGGTCGGTGCCGTCCCACTCCCAGATCGGGTGCAGGATGCGGCTACGGGGGCGGCTGTTGGCGTCCACTGTGGTGGCCGAAGCCCAGACGATCGAATGGGCCATCTCGATGAAAGCGGGCGCGATCTGCTCCAGAGAGGTCACGCCGGAACTCTACGTGGCGCCGGCGTCGTCCTTTTTGCTCTCGTCGTCCTTTTTGCTCTCGTCGTCCTTTTTGCTCTCGTCGTCTCTGCCCTTCTTGCTCTCTCCGCCCTTCTCGCTCTCCTCGCTGAACTTCGGGTTGCCGTCATCGTCGACCCAGTCGTTGATTGCGGTGCCCGATACGGCGCCGTCGGTGCCCGGCATGGTGATCGTCGGACGGTCCTCCTCGATGTCCTTGCGCAGCTCCTTGGCCTTTTCTTTGTGCTCGTCGGTGATTTCCGGCTTCTCGGTGGGTTCCGGCGGATCCGGCGCGTTGACGACCTGGTGGTGCTCGTCGGTTTCGGGTTCGGAGTTGCGCCGCTCTTCGGTGCTCTTCAGCTCTTCGCTGCCCTGCTTTTCTTCTGCGCCCTGCTTTTCTTCGGTGCTCATGCCTAGGGACTGCCCCAAGGTGTGATCTATCAAACAGAACGTGGCTAACGGGCGGATACCGCACGAAGGGCCGCGGGAAGACTCGGCAGGAAATGCTGGGTGGCGAAGGCGCGAATGTCGTCGGTGCTGTCCAGGGGTTGGGCGCTGGGCAGCAGGAGCACCATCGCGGCGTACCGCAGGATGGTGTCGGACAGCTCGTTGACGGCCTGCTCACCGACGCGCTCGGCGAATCCTGACGGGAAGATCACCCGCAACGCCTCGGCCATCCGAAGGATCGCCGCCCCGTGATACCGGTCGGCCAGTTCGAGGACGAGCCCGGGCTCGTCTCTGATCATCCGGTCCAGCACACGGTGCCTGCGGAACTTCAGGATCGCCAGCGTGAACGCCTCGACGTAGTAATTCGTCTGTGGCCCGGCTTGTTTCAATTCGTTGGCGATGTCGGCGAACAACACGGCGTTCTCGCGTTCGATGACGGCCGCGATCAGCTCGTCCTTGTTGCGGAATCGCCGGTAGATGGTGGTGCGGCTGATTCCGGCGCGGCGGGCGACGTCGTCGAGTGCGACTCGGCGGAACCCATGCTGTTCGAACTCGACGACGGCGGCGGCGAGGATGGCTTCTGCGGTGTGGTCAGCCCCGGGCATAGCCCGATTGAGCGAACGTGTTGTAGCGCAGGCGCATTGGCAGACGATCCCACATCCAGTTGACCGGTCGCGAGCGCCACAGGGCGGCGAAACGCTGGTAGCGACGCTCCTGACGGTCGCTCCACGGCAGGCCGAGCATGTCCCGGGTCCGAGGCGGCATAGCGCCGGTGGTGAGGAACGCGGAGACGGGGTTGAACACGGGCGCGATCATCCGCCACACGACCGGCGAGACACCCTCGGGGCACGGAAAGCCTTTGGTGACATAGCCGACGCCGTACTTGGCGGTCTGGTGTGGCACCACGATCTCGTCGATCATGCGGTCCCAGTAGCGCTCGAACTCGTCGTAGTTCGCGGGCATCGGGCGGTCGCTGACGCCGTAGCGGCGATACCACGTCTTGGACTCGAGGTAGATCTGCTCCTTCTCCTCGCGGGTCAGCCGCTTGACGAACGTGTCGGCGAAGTAGAGCACCTGATCGACGAAGGTCGCGTGGGCCCAGAAGTAGGTGTCGGGATCGAGCGCGTGGTAGCGGCCGGCCCCATACTCACTGGGCATATCGCCCTTGATGTCGCGGTGGAAGTCGCGGACCCGGGTGCCTTCGTTGGCATCGTCGGCGCCGTAGACCGTCATGAAGATCGGCGGCAGCGACCGTTTGACCCGCGCAGCGGTGTCGGCGAAGAACACCGAATGGTCGAGAACGCCCTGCCCGAGCTCGGCGAGCATGTTCTGCAGAACCGCCGGCCGCGGGCCGATGAGGTACATCCGGTTGTCGCCGAAATAGCGCCAGACCAGCGAGTCCGGGCCAAGGGGCAGGGCATCGGCAGCTGTGGGCTGCTCCGCAAGCTCTGTCATGTGGAACAGTGTTACGGAAATTGAACTTTGTATCAAGACGGGTGAGCGGGTCACCGTCAGGCGGATCGACATCGCCCGGACCGACTACTGACTCAAACTCGGCCCATGGCAGGCGCTTCAGCTGCACTACCGACTCGAGCGGGCTTAAGGAGGCGGAATTCCCACGGCCGGCGGGCGACGCAGCCGCGCCACACCCAGCACGGCCAGCACGCCGGCCACCGTGGCCAGCAGCAGCGACAGCGCCAGCAGCGGCGGACTGTAGACCAGCGACGTGGTCCAGGGCTCGTTGTCCAGAATCGGGGGCACATCGACCGTCGAGATCGATGCCAGCCAACTCAGCACGCAACCGACCGCAGCGACAACGGCCAGCAGAAGTTCGATGACGGCGCGACGACCGGTTCTCACGGTGTGGGCTCCGGCGGTATGCGTTCCTCGACCACCCTGGTCAGCTCTACCCGCAATCGCCGATGCTTGCGCGCCCACGCCTGGGCGCCGCGGTCGTTGCTCAGCTTGAGCCCGATGCCGGTGCGGCCGCGGGGAACGCCGGTCAATTCACCGAGTGCACGCGACGACTGCCATTTCAGCACTTCGGGGCCACTGGGCTCGGGATAGATCCGCACGATGTCGTCGATGCTGATCCGTTCGGCGCCCTGACGCAGATGATCCGGCGTCAGCTCGACGGAGGTGTGGATGCGCGCCGCCTTGATCTGAATCGCAAGGAACCCGGTGACGAGAACGAAGAAGATGCCCGGCACCAACAGTTGGATGCCGTACCCCGCCGACAGCTGGATCAACAACATCGCAACACCCGCGCCCGGACCCGCCAATATCCAGTACCAGCTGGCGCCCGGCTCATAGAACAGGACTGCGGGCGGAGCGCTGGGTTCTGTCACTGCGGTTCCTCTTGATCGAACCAGTCCTGCGCGGACGGTCGCATCATGAGGACAGCGCCGACCATCGTCACAATCATCACGACCAGCCACACGGGCCCGCGACTCATCAGCGTGAAGATGGCAAGAATCACCACGATCGCCAGCGCAAGCGCCACCGCCGCACGCCGAAAGCGCTTTCGGCCCAGTCGCGCCTGCCCCGCCAGATAGCCGAGTCCCAGTCCCGCCAGCGCGAACAGACCGCCCACACCGCGGAAGAGCACCGGCACAGGGTCGGCGGAGAACGCGAGAAGCAGCCCGAAGGCCACCAGCAGCACGGCGGCGGCCGCCCAGCACCAGAATCCGGCGTTGACGATGCGCGGACGCGGGTGCGGAGCTGTCATGGTCGAGTCAGCCTACTGTGCTGTCACCGCGTGAAGAACGCGTGGGCGTCCTTGCGGTGCAACAGGAACACACCACCGGCAATCAGCACCGATCCCAGGATGCCGCTGACGGCATAGGTCACCGCCGCGGCCGTGGGACGCTCGACCGTGAACAGGCTTGTGGCCACGTACACGATTGCCGTGACGCCGCCGCCGGTCAGCAGCGTGCGGGCCCACCGGTAGCCGTGGCGCATCAGGATCTGGAACGTCAGCACCACCACGGCGAGGATCACCACGAAAAGCAGCGACATCGCGAGCGCCGCAGTGGGGAGTTGCCGGCTCGCGGTGTCGATCAGGTCCACGATGTGGCCGGTGACCATCAGCGGCAAAGCGACCACCCACAGCCAAAACCCGGTGTCGACATCCTCGGGCCGGGCGGGGGGCTCGAGCGGTGGGGTCACGCCAACCAGCCGGCGACGTCGGCCGCCCAGTAGGTCAGCACGATGTCGGCACCGGCCCTGCGGATGCTGGTCAACGTCTCGAGTGCGACCGTCTGCAGGTCGATCCAGTCGTTGGCGGCCGCGGCGCTGATCATCGCGTACTCACCGGAAACCTGATAGGCGGCAACGGGTACGGGCGAGATGTCCGCGGCCGCACGCACGATGTCGAGATATGCCATCGCGGGCTTGACCATCACGATGTCGGCGCCTTCGTCGATGTCCAGT
This sequence comes from uncultured Actinomycetota bacterium, assembly GCA_963721495.1. Lineage (GTDB taxonomy): Bacteria > Actinomycetota > Actinomycetes > Mycobacteriales > Mycobacteriaceae > Mycobacterium. The sequence goes on from CAVRMG010000042.1 coordinate 25,970, forward strand.
TCCACCTCGTGCAGCGCCTCACGGGCGTTGCCCGGATCCTGCTGATAGGTACGACGGTCACCTTGCAGGCTGGACGCGACGGCCTCACGGAACGGGCCGTAGAAACCCGAGGCGAACTTGGCGGCGTAGGCCAGGATCACCGTGTCGGTGTGCCCGGCCGCGTCAAGACCGTCGCGGATCGCCGCGACCTGACCGTCCATCATGCCGCTGGGTCCGACGACATGGGCACCCGAATCAGCCTGTGCCACAGCAAGTTCGACGTACCGGGCGTTGGTAGCGTCGTTGTCCACCCGGCCTGCGGCGTCGAGCACCCCGCAATGTCCGTGGTCGGTGAACTCGTCGAGACAGGTGTCGGCCATCAGCACCGTCTCCTCGCCGAGGTCCTTGGCCAGGTCGCGAAGCGCCACGTTGAGGATGCCGTCCTCGGACACCCCGAGAGAACCGGCGGCGTCCTTGTCCTGGAGGCGCGGCACGCCGAAAAGCATCAACCCGCCCACGCCTGCGGCGACGGCGTCGGCCGCCGTCCGGCGCAAAGAGTCACGGGTGTGCTGTACGACTCCGGGCATCGAGGCGATCGCGCGCGGCTCGTCGATGCCGTCGGCGACGAACATCGGCAGCACCAGATGCCTTGGCTCCAGCGAGGTTTGCGCCACCAGGCGGCGCAACGCTGGAGTGGAACGCAGTCTCCGGGGACGATGACTCGGAAAAGTCATGCAAGGCCACCTTCTGTTCTGCGGCTAGCGGCGACGGCTCTTCTTGCGGGGCGGGGGCAGCGCGCCCTCGGCACGCAACCGGGCCGCGTGCTCGGCGAGCGCCTCGACCAGCGGGCCCACCGCAGCGACCTCAGGCTGCACGTCGACGCGCAGACCGAATTCCGCTGCGGTCTCAGCGGTCTTGGGCCCGATGCACGCCACGATCGTCCGCGCGTGCGGCTTTCCTGCGATGCCGACGAGGTTGCGCACCGTCGAGCTGGAGGTGAAACACACCGCGTCGAAGCCGCCAGACTTGATCATCTCGCGCGTCTGCGCAGGCGGCGGTGCCGCACGCACCGTGCGGTAGGCGGTGACATCCTCGATCTCCCAACCGCGTTCGCGCAGGCCCTCGGCCAAGGTTTCGGTGGCGATGTCCGCACGCGGCAGCAGCACCCTGTTCACCGGATCGAAAACATCGTCATACGGCGGGAACTCGTCGAGCAGGCCCAGAGAGGACTGCTCACCCACCGGCACGAGTTCGGGGTTGATCCCGAAGGCACGCACCCGATCGGCGGTGGCCTGGCCGACGCAGGCAATCTTCACTCCGGAGAACGCGCGTGCATCCAGGCCGAACTCGTTGAACTTCTCCCACACCGCTCGCACGGCGTTGGTGGAGGTGAACACGACCCACTGGAACCGGCCGTCGACCAGACCCTTGACCGCACGCTCCATCTGCGCGGGGCTGCGCGGGGGCTCGACGGCGATGGTCGGCACCTCGATCGGCGACGCGCCGTGGGAGACCAGCTTTTCGCTCATCTCGCCGGCCTGATCCTTGGTCCGCGGCACCAGCACGGTCCAGCCGTACAGCGCGCGACTCTCCCACCAGTTCAGCTTGGCGCGGTTGGCCACGGTCTTGCCGATCGTGACCACCAGTGGCCCGGCCAACGGTCCGGACTGCTCAGCACCTGCCAGCGTGGTCTTGTCGAGCAGACCGGCAAGCGTGGTCTCCACCGAACGCTGTTGGCATGTCGTGCCGTTCGCGGTCACCACGGTCGGTGTGCTGTCGGACAACCCGTATTCGATCAGCGTGCGCGCTGCGTCAGGCAGGTGAGACACGGTGGCGTGCAGGATCAGCGGGCCCGGCGCCGCGGCCAGCGACTCCCAGTCGACATCGCCGCGAACATCGGCCACGGTGTGCGCCGACCCCAAAGGCAGACCCGCATACGAAGGCACCGCGGTGGTGTCGGGCAGGCCCGGCACGATCTCGAAATCCAGGTGTGTCTTCGCCAGCGCCGTCACCTCGGTGATCACCGCGTCCACCGAAAGCGGGTCCCCCGCCACCAGTCGCACGACGTCGACCCCGGTGCGCGCCTCGGTCGCCAGCGTCTTGGCGACCTCGGCCGGATCACCCAGCGCGGGCCTGATGTCAGGACCACCCGGGCCCACACGCAAGAAGGGGAGAATCGCCGGCGGCGCCGCCCCCACGGCGGCATCGGAATGCGCGTTGCTGTCCGCGTGGGCCTGCGAGGCCTCGGCGGGTTCGGGTCCCGACTGCGGCGGCAGCTCGGAACCCGCCAGGGCGAGTACGGCTTCGGGCACGTCCGGGTCGGTGAACACCAGGGCGGCGTTGGCCAGCACGGTGCGGGCCCGCGTCGTCAACAGGCCGGGGTCACCCGGGCCCGAACCGACGAACGTGATGCGGCCCGGCTTCGGCTTACGCCCTCGACCGCTCCCTTGGCCTGTCATCTATCACTCACCTCTACGCTCTTCGCTAACGCTCATCGCAGCTGTTACTGCTCTCCGCGTTCCGCCATGAGCTCGCGCGCACCGAGTTCGAACAACTCCTCGGCCACCGAGAGCCCCAGCTCTCGTGCCCGATCGGTGGTCCCGACCCCGGACGCACGGATCACGTCGGATCCGTCCAGCGTCGCCACGCATCCGCGCAGCGACACCTCTTCGAAGACACGGCCGTCCTCATCGATGGACTCGACCACCTCGGCGATCGCGCCCACCGGAGCCGAACAACCCGCCTCCAGTGCGGCGAGCAGGGCCCGCTCAGCGGTGACCGCGGCGCGAGTGTCGGCGTCGTCCAACTCCGACAGCAGCGCAGCGAGCTCGGTGTCGCCCGCGCGGCATTCGACCGCGAGCGCACCCTGAGCCGGCGCTGGCAACATCTGCACCGGCTCGAGAGTCTCGGTGACATCGGCCAGTCGTCCGATGCGGGCCAGACCCGCACGGGCGACGACAATGCCATCGAGATCACCGCTACTAACCCTGTTCAACCTGGTGTCAAGGTTGCCTCTTAGGGGGCGGATTTCCAAACCGAGACCCAGTGCTCTAAGCTGCGCGGCCCGTCGCGGGCTCGAGGTGCCAATCACCGAGCCCGCCGGCAACTCCCCCAGCACCAGCCCGTCCCGGGCTACCAGGGCGTCGCGAGCGTCCTCGCGCGGGGGTATCGCGGCGATCTTGAATCGCGGGTCGGGTGCCGTCGGCAAATCCTTGTACGAGTGCACGGCCATGTCGACGTGCCCGTCGTCGATGGCCTCACGAAGGGCGGCGGTGAACACCCCGACACCGATGTCGGCGATCGGTTCGTCGGAGCGGTCGCCGTCGGTGGAGACGATGACCAATTCGGCGGCGTGCCCCTTGGCTTCCAGCGCATCTTTGATGACACCGGCCTGCGTTGTCGCCAACAGGCTGCCCCGGGTGCCTATCCGGATTACCTTGACATCCTCCCCCGCCTGAAGGCGTGGGATTCCCGCGTGCCGATGTCCGGCTGTCTCAGTGCCCATCACAGCACCGCCGTAAGCCGGGGGCGTTTACGTTCGCGCCGACCAACTCTGTCCCTTGCGGGCGCCACACCTGCAATGCCAGCGGCCTCGTTGGTTACTTTCCCCGACGCCGGTCGATGTCCTGACCTTGGGATCTCTCCGGGGGATTCAGTTGTCGTCGTGACCGTAGCAGGCCTCGCCGACAAGTCCAGATGCGCTTGTCCCCCGGCTGAACCCGCGGGCTTGCGCGCTACGTTTCTTCTGGTCAAGCTCTACTCGGCCTTATCGAGATCGGGTGCCATCAAAGGCAATTCGCCCGCAGCGACGGCGTCGACGGCCTGCTGGTCGAGCTCGAACAGTTCACGCAGCGCCTCGGCGTAGCTGTCGCCGCCGGGCGCGCTGGCCAGCTGCTTGACCCTGACGGTCGGGGCGTGCAGGAGCTTGTCGACGACCCGCCGCACCGTCTTGGCGACCTCGTCACGGTGCGCGGCCTCGAGCCCGGGCAGCCGGTTGTCCAGCCGCAGCAGCTCGGCCTCAACCACGTCGGCCGCCCGCTGGCGTAACGCGGTGACGGTCGGGGTGACCTCTGCCATCCGCTGTCCGGCAAGGTAGTTGGCGACCTCGGCGGCGACGATCGCGCGGGCGGCCTCGGCATCGGAGGCGGCGGCGCGCGCCGACGGCTCACGCTGGATGCGGTCCATGTCGATCACGAACACCCCGGGCAGGCCTGCGACGGCGGGGTCGACGTCGCGCGGCATGCCGAGATCGCAGATCACCAACTGCTTGGGCTCCTGGCCGTGCGCCAGGCCCCGATGCACGTCGGCCAGCGAGACCACCGGCCGCACCGCACCCGTGCAGCAGACCAGGACGTCGGCATCGGTCAATACGGGCGGGAGGTGGTCGAACGGGAAGGCTTCGGCCGCGACACCGAGTTCGCGGATGTTGTCGGCCAGGCGCTTCGCGCGGGGCAGCGACCTGTTCACGATGTGGATACGGTCGACCCCCATGCGCGCCAGCTGTTTGGCCGACAACGCGCCCATGGAGCCTGCGCCGACGACGACCGCCGTGCGGCCCGCCAACGAGCCGAACTTTGACTCCGCCATGTTCAGCGCCACCGACACCACCGAGGCGCCCGCGGCGTCGATGCCCGTCTCTGAATGGACCCGCTTGCCGACCGACAGTGCGCGCTGCGACAGTTCGTGCAGCGTGCGACCGACGGTGTGGTTGGACTCGGCAGCGGCATATGCGCGACGCACCTGCCCGAGCACCTGCTGTTCGCCGATCACCGCGGAATCCAGGCCGCTGGCCACCGCGAACAGGTGCTCGACGGCCGCCTCGGCATAACGCACGTAGGCGTATCTGGTCAGGTCGTTGAGGCCCATGCCGGAATGTTCGGAGAGCACCTGACCGATGACCGAGAGGCCACCGTGGAAGGCGTCGACGACGGCGTAGACCTCAACGCGGTTGCAGGTGGACAGCACCATGGCCTCGGTTACCAACGAGGACTGCAGCACCTTCTCGACGATCTTGGCCTGTTCGGCTTCGCCGGTGCTCAACTGCTCCAGGACCGAAACCGGCGCGCTGCGGTGCGAAACCCCGAAAAGCAACACGCTCACGGCTTCATCACCACGTCATCCAAGGTAGCCGTTGACCAGCTGGGCCACCAAATTTGCTGACGGCGGACGAGATGCGACTTATGACACGTCAAACGCCGATTTTCGTACCGGAACCTTATTTCGGCGACGATGGACGCGAGGGATTGACCAAGTCGGCCCGCAACCTGGGCTCATCGACTTCCCAGTAACTGTGCTCGGCGCCGTCGAGCAGCACCACCGGCAGCCGGTCACCGAACTCCGCCCGCAGCGCCGGGTCTCCTGCGGCGGCCGCGGCGTCGACATCGGTGATCGTCAACGCGAAGCCCAGCTCGTCGGCGAGCTCCCCCAGCCGTGTCGCCGCCCCCGTGCAGATCGTGCATCCGCTCCGTGTGAGCAACTCGACCCGCCTATGCATCCCGCAAGTATCGCCGCACCGTGTCTTAGGCTGAATTCGTGTCCGATTCCGACGTCATCGAGCCTGCCGCGGGTGCTGACGCCGATGATCAGCGGCTCGCAGGCGAGGCCAGCGCGCACGCGGCCGTCACGGACTTGGGCGAGGCAGCCATGCCACCCCTCCCGCCGCCCGATCTGACCGCGGCGGCGTTCTTCGACGTCGACAACACGCTCGTGCACGGGTCGTCGCTGGTGCACTTCGCACGCGGTCTGGCCGCCCGCAAATACTTCACCTATGGAGACCTCGGCCGATTCGCGTACGCGCAGGCCAAGTTTCAACTCCTCGGGCGGGAGAACAGCGACGACGTCGCCGAAGGCAAGCGCAAAGCACTGGCCTTCATCGAGGGCCGGTCGACGGCTGAGTTGATGGCTCTCGGCGAGGACATCTACGACGAGATCATCGCCGAGAAGATCTGGCCGGGCACGCGCGCGCTGGCGCAGATGCATCTCGACGCGGGCCAACAGGTGTGGCTGGTCACCGCGACGCCCTACGAGCTGGCGGCCACCATCGCGAAACGGCTGGGGCTGTCCGGGGCCCTGGGCACCGTCGCCGAGTCGATCGACGGCGTGTTCACCGGCCGCCTCGTCGGCGACATCCTGCACGGCACCGGCAAAGCACACGCGGTGCGGTCGCTGGCAATCCGCGAGGGCCTGAACCTCAAGCGCTGCACGGCCTACTCGGACAGCTTCAACGACGTGCCGATGCTGTCGCTGGTCGGCACCGCCGTCGCGATCAATCCGGACGCCGACCTGCGGGACCTCGCCCGTGAGCGGGGTTGGGAGATCCGCGACTTCCGCACGGCGCGCAAGGCCGCGCGCATCGGCGTGCCCTCTGCGCTGGCGTTGGGCGCCGTGGGTGGCGCGCTGGCGGCCGTTGTGTCGCGACGGCAGGACGGCGGCTGACCGCAGTCACACCATCGGCGCGTCGACCCGGCGCTGATAGGCTCGCGCCGCAAATACGAGATGAAGAGAACCCCATGGCTATCGCTGAAGAGATCATCGGAACCCACTACCGCTACCCCGACTATTTCGAGGTGAACCGGGAGAAGATCCGTGAGTTCGCACGCGCGGTCAAAGACGAGCACCCGGCGCATTACAGCGAGGAAGCCGCCAAGGAGTACGGCCACGACGCGATCGTCGCCTCGCTGACGTTCCTGGCGGTGGCAGGCCGTCGCGTGCAGCTGGAGATCTTCAATCAGTTCGACGTGCCGGTCAACATGGAGCGGGTGTTGCACCGTGACCAGAAGCTGGTCTTCCACCGGCCCATCCTGGCCGGCGACAAGCTGTACTTCGATTCATATCTGGATTCGGTCATGGAGTCGCACGGCGCCATCCTCACCGAGATCCGAGGCGAGGTGACCGACGCCGAGGGCAAGCCGGTGATCACCAGCATCGTCACCGTGATGGGCGAGGCCGAGAGCGACGAGGCCGACGAGGTCACCGCGCACATCGCCGCCGCGCGCGATGAGGCGATCGCGAAAATGATTGCTGGGCAAAGCTCGAAAGGGAGCTAGGCGAAACCCTTATCCGAAGAACGTGTTTCGCCTGTTGGCCAACAACTGGTACAGCGTCTGCTGGATGGTTTCGCGCACGTGGTCGGTCAGCTCGAAGGTCACCATCGGATCGTCGGCGGCCGAATCGTCATAATCGGCCGTCTCGATCGGCTCACCGAACTGGATGTGCCACTTCGACGGCAGCGGCATCATCCCGATCGGCCCGGCCAGCGGAAACAGCGGTGTGATCGGGAAGTACGGCAGCCCCAGCAGACGGGCCAGCAGCTTGACGTCGGCGATCATCGGATAAATCTCTTCGGAGCCGACGATGGAGCACGGCACGATCGGCGCCTTGGTCCGCAGGGCGGCGGAGACGAAGCCGCCACGACCGAACCGCTGCAGCTTGTAGCGGTCCTTGAAGTGCTTGCCCAGGCCTTTGTAGCCTTCGGGGAAGACAGCGGTCAGCTCGCCCGCGGCCAGCAGTCGGTGCGCGTCGGACGTGCAGGCCATCGTGTGGCCGGCCTTGCGTGCGGCCTCGCCGAGCATCGGCAGGTCGAAGACCATGTCGGCAGCGAGCAGACGCAGGTCGCGATTCGTCGGGTGGTTGTCGTGGACGGCCACCGACGTCATCAACCCGTCGAAGGGCAACACCCCGGCATGGTTGGCAACCACGAGCGCAGCGCCGGTCTTCGGCAAATTCTCGATGCCGCTCACCTCGACCCGGAACCATGACTTGAAAAACACTCTCTGCAAAGGCAGAAAGATTGCGTTGTTGAGGTGGGGATCGAAGCCGAACTCGTCGACGGTGTAATCGCCCATCATTCGTTTGCGGATGAACTCCGCGCCGACGGCGATTCGTCTGGCGAGCTCGGAGGGGGTCGCGTCGGCGTCCGCGGTACCCGAGACAGCGCCACGGCGATGGTCGATTTCGCGGACGACAGCGGCGATCTGCTCGGCGGAAGCACGGCTGCCGCCGTCGGAGAGCAGGGACGGATGTCGGCGCGAACTGTCCGCGCGCGCCGCCGCTGCGCGCCGCTGGGCCGTCGATCGGCCCGAATTTGAGTGCAGCGGAATGACTTTGGCTTTTGGCTCGCCCGCCACGTTGTTACCTTCTCCCCCACCCGATACAAACTGTTGCTGTCATCTTCCCCACCGCTGCGCCGCAGAGACGGCCCGGCTCTCCATTGAGCGTACCCATCGTGGATCAATGATCGGGTTCAGTCCGCGACCTCGGACGTAGTCGTCGAAGGCTTCCACGGTTGTCCACTTCGGGCTGTAGCCAAGGTCATTTCGCATTCGCGTGGTGTCCATGACCCGGCCATAGCTCAAGTAGTCAAGCTGCTCTCGATCGAGTTCAGTGTAGCGAGTCGCGCGCCACAGCGAATCCACAGCAGAAAGCGCGGGCCGCGGTACCGGAAGCGGCACCCGGCCGGAGCGCCGGATGGCCTGACTCATCATCATGATCCCGGAGGCGCCGATGTTGAACGTCCCCGACTTGCCCCCCATCGTCGCGCGCTCCAGCGCACCGAGCGCGTCCTGCTCGTGCAGCAGTTGCAGCCGCGCGTCGTGGCCGATGACCGTCGGCACCACCGGTCCGGCCAGATACCGCGACAGCGCGGTGTCCATCGCGGGGCCGATCATGTTGGCCAGCCGCAGGATGGTGACCGTGATGTCGGGTCGGCGCCGGCCCAGACCGCGCGCGTAGCCCTCGATGTCGATGCTGTCGCGGGCGAAGCCCTCGCCCGGTGGCCGCCTGGCACTGGTGTCCTCGGTGAACAGGACGGGATCATGGGCGTGCGAGCCGTACACCTCCGACGTGGACTTCAGGATCATGCGACGCACCGTCGGGGCCTTCTGGCAGGCGGCGAACAGCTGGATCGCGCCCATCACGTTGAGTTCCTTCAACGCCGCCCGTCCACCGGCGCGCGGCGCATACGACGCGGCTGCGGCGTGCACGACGGTGTCGACGTCGCCGTTGCGGATGACCTTGGCGATGAACGGGTTACGGATGTCGGCGCGCACGAACTCGGCGCGGCCCATCCTGCGAAGCAGGTCCTTGCTCGGCGCAATCGCATCGACGGCGATGACGTGGTTGATCAGTGGGTTCTGGGCCAACCGAGCCGTCAGGTAGCCGCCAAGGAAGCGGCATGCGCCCGTGACGAGCACGACCTTGGGGTAGTGGACGGTGTCGTTTGGAGAACGACCCTCAGAATCCATCCGGTCAGCCTAATGGCCGGACAGAAGAACTACTTGCCGAGTTTTCTGCGCTGGACCCTGGTGCGACGAAGCAGCTTGCGGTGCTTCTTCTTCGACATGCGCTTACGCCGCTTCTTGATGACTGAACCCATGAACTCCGCTACCTAGTGTTTCTCAGCACGATCACTCGACCCGCCACCTTACCTGGGCGGCCCAGGTAAGCGAAAAACGCGTGACCGCAGTCAACCGGCGTAGAGCGACCAACCCAGACAATCAGCCTGCGTCGAAGTACGAGCTCTCGAGCATGTCGTGCACGGCCTTGGCGTGCACCCGGAACGAGCGGCCGACACGCACCGCGGGCAGCTCTCCGTTGTGCACCAACCGATATACCGTCATCTTGCTGACCCGCATCAGACTGGCCACTTCAGCGACAGTGAGAAATTGAGCACGTGGCGGCTGACCCTCGGAAGCGCCGCTATCCCGCTTTCCGTTCGCCGAATCGCGCCCCGATGGCCCGTTCATAGACGTCATCGCAACCCAATCATTCAGGCACGGGCAGTTCCAGCGGCTTCCCCACCGCTGGCACCACCCCGTGCTTACACGAGGAGAATAGCGTGGCGGATGGGGTTACTGCGACGGGTGTGGGCTAATCAATTCGAATTAATTGAACTACGCAGATGTAATTCCTAGCTGCTCAGAGCGGGTTTTTGCGGCTTCCACCGCCGCGGCCACGGCCGCCCGCAAACCGCACCTTTCGAGTTCCCGCAGACCAGCGGCAGTGGTACCCCCCGGCGAGGTAACTGTTGCGCGTAGTTGCGCGGCGGTGGTGTCGATCGTGGTGCCCATCGCTGCATCGCCGGCCGGCTTCGCCTCATCGAGCCGCTCCAGCAACATCGCGGCCGAGCCGGCCATTGTTTGCGAGACAAGATCGGTCGCGACGGCGCGCGAAAGGCCCGCCTCCACGCCCGCGTCCACCATCGCCTCGACCATCAGGAAGAAGTACGCCGGACCCGAGCCCGACACCGCGGTGACCGCGTCGAGCTGCGCTTCGGGCACCATGAGCACGCCGCCGACCGCGGCGAAGACCGCCGAGACCTCCTTGAGGTGCTCGGCGGTGGCGAACCTGCCGCGGGCCAGCGCGCTCACTCCGGCGCCGACGACCATCGGCGCGTTGGGCATCACGCGGATGACCGGCGATCCGGCGGGAAGTTTGTTCTCGTAGAACGCTGCCGTCACGCCCGCCGCGACGGTCACGAAAACCTTTTCCGCGGTGTCGGTCTCGGCCTTGGCGGCTGCGTCGGCGATCTCGCCGACCAGGCCCTCGACGTCGAAGGGCTTCACCGCGATGATCACGTACGTGGCGGTGTCGACCGCGTCGCCCACCGATGTCAGCAACACCGAGTACGTCTCGGCCAGATACTTCGCGCGAGTGGGGTCTTTCTCCGCGACCACCATGTCCTTGACATGCCGCCCGGCACGAAGCATGCCGGACAGCAGTGCCTCGCCGATGTTTCCGCCGCCGATGATCGCGATTCTGGCCATGCGAGAAAGCATTGCAGACGCCGCTGCGGCGACACTTCTCGGCGTCAGGACGCTGCCGGCACCATCGCGAGTTGGCGGCTCTGCACGACGATGTGGCCTTCGCAGTCGACGACGATGTGATCCTCGTCGAACCAGTCCTGGCCGATCTGGACCGTCGTACAGAGCACACGCAGCCACCCGTCGGCGGGCAGCGCACGCAGATACGCGGTGAGTTGCACGGTGGGCGCCCAACCGAACCGGTTGACCCCGAACGTCACCGGCGCCGACACGTCGCCGCACAACAGCGCGAAGAGCACGTCGGGGGCCTCATCGCGAGGCCGCACCCAGTACTCGATCACCGGCGGACCGCCGTCCGAGCGCGGCTCCATCGTCGTCAGCGAGGGCCGGATGTCGCAGCCGTGCGCGAGATGAACGATGTCCGCCATCGGGTGACCCGATCCGATCGGCTCCAGTCCGGGCGGCGGCTCAGGCTGCATCAGCGGGATGACCGGGTTGACCGACAGCAGCGGAGCGACGTGATGCTCCGGCTCGCCCAGCGTCACCGCCGCCCGCACGGCGACTCTCTGCTCTTCGCGCGAGCGTCCCCCTGCCCTGGCTCCTTGCCTTAACTCGACGTCGATCAAGCTGACCCGGCGACCGCGCTTGCGCACCGTGGTGACCACCCGCATCGGCCCCGGATCCGGTGCCCACAAGAAGTTCCCGGACACCGCGATCGGCTGCACGTCTTCTCCGTGTTCGGTGCGCGCGGCGTTGGCACACAACGCCAGCATCGCCCCGCCGTGCACCTTCTCCCCGATGGTCCAATGCTCATTCAGCTCACCGTCATACGCCCCGTCACCGGCGCGGGTCAGCGCCATCGCGTCGGTGAACAGGGTTGAGCTCGGCATGTGCTTCCTTCTCAGTCAGCGCAGCAGGTGCGCGCGGGCGAACTGCAGCGACTCGACGAGCAGCGCCTCGCGCTCACCGGCCGACCGCGCTCCCGATGTGGTGACCTCAAGGATCACATGGCCCGAGAAGTTGCTCGCCGCCAGCATTTCGCAGACCTCGACGGTGGGCTGGGTGCCACGGCCGGGCACCAGATGCTCGTCGGCCGATGCGCCACTGCCGTCGCACAGGTGCAGGTGCACAAGGCCCTCGCCCATCCTCTGTGCCATGTCGACGGCGTCGGTGCCCGCCGTCGCGGTGTGCGACAGGTCGAGCGTGTAGTGGGCGTGGTTGCCGTCCAGCGGGTCGTAGGACGGCGCGAAAGCCGATATGCCCGGTCCGGGCCTACCGCCGCGCTTGCGCATCCGCTCGATCGACGTCTGCCCCGCGCCGAAGAACCGGTCGGTGCGGAACGGGAACATGTTCTCCACCGCGACCAGCACCTCGCTGGACGCCTCCAGTTCGGCGACCTGTTCGGTAAACCCTTCGGCGTAGCGGCGCTGCCACCGGAACGGGGGATGGACGACGACGGTCTGAGCGCCGAGTTGTTCGGCGGCGCGCACGCTGCGTTCCAGTTTCGGAATCGGATTGGCACCCCACACCCGTTGCGAGATCAGCAGGCACGGCGCATGCACCGACAGCACCGGCATGTCGTACCGCTCGGACAGCTCGGCGATCGCGTCGATGTCCTGCGAGACCGTCTCGGCCCACACCATCAGCTCGACACCGTCGTAGCCGAGGTCCGCCGCGTACTCGAAGGCCGCCTCGGTCCTCAGCGGGTAGACCGAGGCCGTCGACAGACCGACCTTGATGGCAGGGCGCACGTTGTCTATTCGGCAGCAGTCGTCGACGTTAACCCGACTGCAACAGCGCCAGCGGACCCAACGTGACCAACGCTCCGACGGCCACGGCGATCAGCGTGCTGCCGATGTCCTCGGTCTTGCGCACCACCCGCACCCCGACCACGAGGCCGAGTATCACCAGGACGGACAACACCAACGCGATGATGTTGTTCCACTTCCACAGTTGATCGAAGGCGATGAACAAGCCGGCGCCGAATACGACCGCCAGCACGCACTGACCCACGACCCAGACGCCGCGCATGAACGACGACATCGCCGTCGGCGGGGCCACGTCGGCGTCGTCGTCGAGGTCGATGGCCTCCGGTCCCGGCAGCGTGCCGCGACGGGCCAGGTCGTCGGCGACGGTCTGGCCGCCGAACAGCGGGCCTGCGGTGGACCGCAGATAGGAGGGCAGATCGTCGGAACCCTTGACGTCGTCCTTGAGGTCGTCCTTGACGTCGTCCTTGAGGTCGTCGGCGGTGTCGAATGCATCGAAGTCGTCGTCGACCTCAGTCGACCCGGCGTCGCGCCGCGACAAGTCGATCGGGCCGTCGTCGTCGACCGGATCGGGGCTCATCTCCTCGGCGCCCACCTCGTCCGCGTCGAAGCGGCGCGGCGCGTGGCTCGAGCGGCGCGGCGGCGCGAAGAAGGGCAGGTCGACGTCGGTTTCCCGCTGCTCGATGTGGGCCGCGTAGTCGGAGACCGCGTCGGCATAATCGTCGTCGGTGTCATCGTCGGCGTCAGTGTCGGTGTCGGTGTCGGTGTCGGTGTCGGTGTTCAGCGTGGGTGTCGGTTTCGGTTTCGTGGTCGGTGTCGGTGTCGTCGACATCCTGGAACTCGTCGACCGCCACGGTTTCGGCGTCCTGGTGGTCGATGACGCCGTTGGTGGTCACGGGGCTGATCGGCTCGTCGGGCTCATCGTGTTCGTCGGCGAGGACCGAGGGGGGCGCCGAGGGCTCGGGTTCTCGACCTCGTGATCGGCGACCTCGTGATCGGCGATGTCGTGATCGCGGACGATCGGGATCTCGCCGGTGAGTTCCGCGACGGAGATCGAATCGGTATCGCCGCGACGCCGCCTGCGCCGGCCACCGACCGGCGGGGCACCGATCGTGCCGTTTCGCGCCAGCAACTCCGCGACCGAGATCGGTCGCGTGCTCTGGCTGTCGTCTGGTCCTGTCATCGTCTCTCGCCTCTAGGCCCTAGTACTTCCTTGATTTCGGCGCCGTGTGAGCCTCCGGCCTGCCGGTCAGCGTCCCCGCACGGATGTCTCCACCAAGGCCGTTCCACCAGCCTCGCTGTCGAGTTTCCGCAGAATCAGCCCTTCCCGCAATGCCCAGGGGCAGATATCCACGCTTTCGACATCGAGAACCTTCATGCTGGCCTCAGCTACCAAGGCTCCTGCCACGATCTGCGGCGCCCGCTCGGCACTCACCCCTTCCAGCTCCGCACGGTCAGCCGCGGTCATCCTAGAGATGAATGCTATGAGCTGCCTTAGGCCTGTCGCCGTGACTGTCCGCTTCACCCGCGGACCTGCCCCGGACGGGGCCGCGCCGGTGAGTCGGGCCAGCGAACGGAATGTCTTGGACGTCGCCACCGCGAGGTCGGGGTTCCCGGCCTTGAGCATCTCGGCGCCGGCGTCGGCCAACTCGGTCGCCAGCCAGTCGCGCAGCATGGCCACACGGCGGCGGCCGGGCGGGTCGTCGGGCAGCCACTCCCGGGTCAGCCGGCCCGCGCCGAAGGGCAGCGACAGCGCCACCTCGGGCTCCTCGTCAACGCCGTTCGACAACTCCAGCGAGCCGCCGCCGATGTCGATGTTGATGATGCGGCCGGCGCTCCAGCCGTACCAGCGGCGCACCGCGAGGAACGTCAGCCGGGACTCGTCGACCCCACTGAGCACCTGCAGCGACACGCCTGTCTCGGCGTGCACCCTGGCGAGCAGTTCCTCGGAGTTCTTGGCGTCGCGCACCGCGGAGGTGGCGAACGCCATCAACTCGGCGCAGCCCGAGCTCGCCGCGATCTTGGAGAACTCGTCGAGGGTGCCGATCAACTTGTCGGCGCCCTTGCGGGTCAGCTTGCCGGAGCCGTCGATTGCCTCTGCGAGGCGCAGCGAGGCCTTGGTGGAACTCATCGGTGTGGGATGGCCGCCGCGACGCGCTTCCACCACCAAGAGGTGAACGGTATTACTTCCGACATCGAGCACGCCTAATCGCACCGTTTCAACCTAGTGACATCCCCGGCGGTTGGGAGCCGTCGGGTTGTTTTCACGCGGCTTGCGCGTGAAGGGCCAGTCCGCCCGGTAGGAGGTTGCGTGCGGCGTGTTCGTCGGCCTGGGAGGTATGTGTGCAGCGTTGGCATACGAATTCGGCTTGCGTGACCCTGTTTTCGGCGGCTGCATGCCCACAGGCTTCGCAGCGGTCCGAGGTGTGCCGGGGGTCGACCTCTATCCAGGCACGCCCAGCATCTTCCGCTTTGGCGCGCAGACGTGGCGCGGCGTGAACCCCGCAGTAGCGCGTTCAGAGTGCACCGAAAGCTGGGGATTTCAGCGCTCCACGCCCTGACTTACCGATGGCCGACGAAGCCCTCCGACATCGACTCTCCCTGAAGGCGTGCAATCCAGCAGAGTCGGGTTACCGTTGAGACTGTGAGCGCATCGCATCCCGGCGAGGTTGAACTCGACTTTGCCCGTGAGTGGGTGGAGTTCTACGACCCCGACAACCCTGAACATCTGATCGCCGCCGACATGACGTGGCTGCTCTCGCGGTGGACGTGCGTGTTCGGCACGCCCGCCTGCAAGGGCACCGTCGAGGGCAGACCCGACGACGGGTGCTGTTCGCACGGTGCGTTCATGTCGGACAAGAACGACATCGCCAACCTGGAAGAGTCGGTCAAGCTGCTGACCGACGAGGACTGGCAGTTCCGCGACAAGGGGCTCGGCAAGAAGGGCTACCTCGAGATGGACGAGTACGACGACAAGCCCAACCTGCGCACTCGGAAATACAAGGGCGCCTGCATCTTTCTGAACCGCCCCGGCTTTCCCGGCGGTATCGGATGCGCGCTGCACACCAAGGCACTCAAGCTGGGAGTCGAGCCGTTGACCTTGAAGCCCGAGGTCTGCTGGCAGCTGCCGATCCGTCGCACCCAGGAATGGGTGGAGCGGCCGGACGGCTCCGACGTGCTCAAGACCTGGATCACCGAGTACGACCGTCGCGGCTGGGGCGAGGGCGGCGCCGACCTGCACTGGTACTGCACCGGAGACCCCCACGCACACGTCGGCGCCAAGCAGGTGTGGGAGTCCTACGCCCCGGAGCTCACCGAACTGCTGGGCGAGAAGGCCTACTCCGAGCTGGCCGCAATGTGTAAGCGGCGCAGTGGTTTAGGTCTGATCGCCGTACACCCCGCAACCCGCGCCGCCGAATGAATCTGTTCTTCTTCCGCCTGACACCACCGCGCGCAGATTTCGCGCAGACCATGACACCCGAGGAACAGCAGGCGATGGCGGCCCACCAGGAATACTGGCAGCAGCTGCTGGCCGACGGGCGCGTGGTGGTCTACGGCCCCGTCGCCGACCCCGAAGGGGTGTGGGGTCTGGGGGTGTTGCGCGCCGCCGACCGGGCCGAGGTGCTGACCATCGGCGAGAACGACCCGTCAGTCACCGCAGGCGTCAACACCTTCGACGTGTTCGAGATCCTGGGCGGTACCACCGGCTAGCCCGCGCGAACTGGGCCGCCGCCGAACAAAAGCTACCCCTCGAGTTTGTAGCCCAGGCCGCGGACGGTGACCAGGTGCACCGGGTTCGCGGGGTCGGACTCGATCTTCGACCTCAGCCGCTTCACGTGTACGTCAAGGGTTTTCGTGTCACCGACGTAGTCGGCGCCCCAGACGCGGTCGATCAGCTGGCCACGCGTAAGCACCCGGCCGCTGTTGCGCATCAGGTACTCGAGCAGGTCGAACTCCTTGAGCGGCAACGTGATCGTCTCGCCATTGACCGAGACGACGTGACGCTCGACATCCATCCTGACCGGACCCGCCTCGAGCACCCCGTCACCTATGCCGGTGTCGTCGGTGTCGCTTCCGCGACGCAGTACCGCGCGGATGCGCGCGATCAGCTCGCGCGCCGAATACGGCTTGGTGACATAGTCGTCGGCCCCCAGTTCGAGCCCGACCACCTTGTCGATCTCACTGTCACGCGCCGTCACCATGATGACGGGAACGCTTGAGCGCAAACGCAATTGCTTACAGACATCGGTCCCACTCATCCCCGGCAGCATCAAGTCAAGCAGGACGATGTCGGCACCGGCCCGCTCGAACTCCGCCAATGCAGACGGCCCGTCGGCCACCACGGTGGCCTCGAAGCCCTCCTTGCGCAGGAGAAAGGCCAGGGGATCGGCCAAGGACTCCTCGTCCTCCACGATCAACACGCTGGTCATCTGTCTCGCTAGTCCTCTCGCTCGACGTGCACTTCTGGTTCATCGTCATCATGCGGGTACGCCGGAATCGACAGGGTGAACGTCGATCCCGTTCCCGGCTGGCTCCACAGCCGGATGGATCCGTTGTGATTGGCGGCGACGTGTTTGACGATCGCCAATCCCAGCCCGGTGCCGCCGGTGGCCCGGGATCGCGCCTTGTCGACGCGGAAGAATCTTTCGAACACCCTCTCCTGGTCGGCTTTGGCCATGCCGATACCGCGATCAGTGACGGCGATCTCGATGTTGTCGCCGCGGCGACGCCTGCTGATCGACACCGACGACTCGTCGGGTGAGTATGCGATGGCGTTGGACACCAGGTTGGCGATCGCGGTGACCAACAGCGTCTGGTCACCGAGCACGCGGTACCCCGTTGGCGCGTCGGTGGTGATCGCAATGTGGGCGTTGTCGGCGGCCACCTTGTAGCGCGAGAGCGCCTCGGCCACCACGGTGTCGACGTCGACGGAGTCGAGGTCCGGCAGCGGTTCGGCGCCCTGCAGCCGCGACAGTTCGATCAATTCGCCGACCATATTGCCCAGCCGGCTGGCCTCGACAAGCATCTTCTCGGCGAATCGGCGGACGTTCTCGGGATCCTCGGCGGAGGCCAGCACCGCCTCCGCGAGCACGCCCATCGCGCCGACGGGCGTCTTGAGCTCGTGGCTGACGTTGGCGACGAAGTCGCGGCGGGTGGCCTCCATCCGGGCGTGCTCGGACTGGTCGTCGACGTAGACGACGGCGAATCGGCGATCCTGCTCGGTCAGCAGCCGGACGTGACCACGAACCGACAGCCCCGAGCGGCCGGGATTGGCGCGCTTGCGCGGTGAGAGGTCGACCTCGCCGTCCTCGCCCGTGGCCAGCGTGCGTTCGGCGGCCAGCCACGCACGGTCGTCGAGCAGCCGGTCACGGACCAGGCCCAGTTCGCGGGCCCGGTCGTTGGTGTAGACCACATCACGGTAGATGTCGACCACCACGATCCCGACCGGCGACTGCGACACGATGTGCTGAAGCATCTGGGAGACGGTGATGCCCGTCTGAGCGGTCACCCGCCGCTGCCTGCGCTGTGTCAGACGGGGGGCCAGCTTCGCCCCGACCGCCACACCGATCATCAGGGCGAGCAGTGCCACGACCGCCGCGATCAGCAGCGCCGGTACCACACTCACGCGAAAATCGTACGCACCCGGTGAACGCCATCCCAGCAGCGTGCGGCCAAAACGGGACAAGTCACAGAAGGAATCAAGGAAATTTCAACCCCGGCTTTCCCCTGTTAACCCGGCGTTTGCCGGAAGGCACCGATTCGCGGATTACTTCGCGCCTTGCGCAGCAACGGCGGCCGCGCCCGCGGCCGCCGCCTCGGGGTCCAGGTAGGTGCCTCCGATGACCGTCGGCTTGAGGTCGGAGTCCAGGTCGTAGCGAAGCGGGATGCCCGTCGGGATGTTCAGCCCGACCACGTCTTCGTCCGACATTCCGTCGAGATACTTCACCAATGCGCGCAGCGAGTTGCCGTGTGCAGCGATCAGGACGGTCTTTCCGGCGCGAAGGTCGGGTTCGATCGTCTCGGTGTAGTAGGGCGCAAACCGTTCGACAACGTCCTTGAGGCATTCCGTGAGCGGCGGTCCGCCGGCGATGTCGGCGTAGCGCGGGTCGCCGTCCTGGCTGTAGGTCGCTGCCTGGCTCGATCGGCGGCGGCGGGGTGTCGTAGCTGCGGCGCCACTTCATGAACTGCTCGTCACCGTACTTTTCCTTGGTCTCGGCCTTGTTCAGGCCCTGCAGCGCGCCGTAGTGCCGTTCGTTGAGCCGCCAGTCGCGATGCACCGGGATCCAGTGCAGGTCGGCCTTGTCCAGCGCCAAGTTGGCGGTGGTGATCGCCCGGCGCAGCAGCGATGTGTAAAGCACATCGGGCAGGCGTTCCAGCTCCTTGATCAACTCACCGGCGCGCGCCGCTTCGGCCCTGCCCTTGTCCGTCAGGTCGACGTCAACCCAGCCGGTGAACTGGTTCGACGCGTTCCACTCGCTCTCGCCATGACGGAGCAGGATCAGCGTGGAATCTCCCATGGCAGCGATCCTCTCATGGGACGGCTCAGTCGTCTTCGTCGATTAAGTGGGCGAACGCCTCCAGGTTCTTCAACGACTCGCCACGCGACACCCGCCACTCCCACTCTTTCTGGATCGATGAGCGAAATCCCAACTCCAGCAACGTATTGAAGTCGGAGTCGACGGCCTCGAGCACCTGACCGAGGATCCTGTCGATCTCGTCGGGCGTGACGGAGTCCACCGACATCCGCCCTACGAGATAGATGTC
Organism: uncultured Actinomycetota bacterium; assembly: GCA_963721495.1. Lineage (GTDB taxonomy): Bacteria > Actinomycetota > Actinomycetes > Mycobacteriales > Mycobacteriaceae > Mycobacterium. Next base: position 45,240 of record CAVRMG010000042.1, read on the forward strand.
GCCGACGTTGTCGAGCGTGTAGGCGACGCCGTAGAGGCGACGATTGCGTTTGAGCAGAAAGCGGTAGACGCCCTCGTGGTTCTCGTCGGGCTGGCGGCAAACGAACGCCTCGACGCGAACCGAGTGCTCGCCGATGGACAGGATCGTGTTGGTCTTGAGGCGGCGTTCGCCGGGCAGTTCGACGATGATGCCGGGAAGTCCGCCCCGGGCACCCTCGTGGCGGGTGCAGACCAGGCCGTGCTCCTTGCAGGTGTCCTCGATGACCTTGTGGATCGACTCCTGAGTCACGCACGGACCCCGCGGCGCATCGTGAAGCGACGGCCGCTGCGTCGGGCCGTCAGGTCCCGACGCTGGCGCGAGCGATAGTCGGCCATCGCGCGTCCATAACTGGTGAGCAGCGCGTCCACGGTGCTCGCCCACGAGAACGTGGCGGCGTGTTCGACGGCGGCGGCGCGCATCGTGTCTGATCCGCGGTCCAGCAGTGCGCCGATGGCTGTCGCCCAGTCGTCGACGTCGTGGCCGTCGACCAGCGTCCCCGTGACCCCGTCGCGCACGGCGACCGGCAGCCCACCGACGGCGGCGGCCACCACCGGCGTGCCGCAGGCCTGTGCCTCGATGGCGACCAATCCGAACGATTCCGAATAGCTCGGCACGGCCACCAGATCGGCGGCCCGGTACACGTTGACGAGTTGATCGCGAGACTGGGGCGGCAGGAACGTCACGTGCGCGGTGATACCCAGTTCCTCGGCCAACTGAATCAATGTGTCGGGTGCGGCCAGCCCGCTACCGGACGGTCCGCCGGCCACCAGCACGCGCAGTGCGGCGAAACGGCCGGTCAACTTGGCCGCGGCGCGCAACAGCACGTCGGGCGCCTTCAGCGGTTGGATCCGCCCGACGAATGCCAGCACCTGTTCGTCGCCGGAAAGACCGAGCGCGGCGCGGGCGGCGGCCCGGTCACCGGGTGTGAACGTCTCCAGGTCGACGCCGGGATGCACGACGTCGATGCGCGCCGGATCGGCGTGATGCAGCGAAACAAGTTGTCGCGCTTCGCTTTCGGTGTTGACGATCAGCCGGTCGGCCTCGTCGACCACCTGCTGTTCACCGACCGCGCGCAGCGGCGGCTCGGGTGCGTCGCCGTCGGCCAGTGCGGCGTTCTTCACCGCGGCGAGGGTGTGCGCGGTGTGCACCAGCGGCACCGCCCATCGATCCCGGACCAGCCAGCCCACCTGGCCCGAGAGCCAGTAGTGCGAATGCACGACGTCGTAGTACCCGGGCTCGTGCGTGGCCTCGGCACGCAGCACGCCCGCGGTGAACGCACACAACTGCGTGGGCAGGTCGTACTTATCCAGCCCTTCGAACGGGCCGGCAACCACGTTGCGGACCAGCACGCCGGGCGCCACCCGCACGACGGGCTCATCGGCCGACGATGTCGCGCGGGTGAAGATCTCCACCTCGACGCCGCGGCGCGCCATCTGCAGTGCGCTCTGCAGCACGTAGACGTTCATCCCGCCGGCGTCGCCGGTGCCGGGTTGAGCCAGTGGCGAGGTGTGCACTGACACGACCGCAACTCGCCTCGGAGCCGGAACGGCGACATCAGAGCGAAGCAGATCCGTGGCTAGGCGCACACAGACATGTCTACACCGCGCCGACGGACAGTCGATTTGCGCCGTCGCAGATCCACTCAGATCACCCTTTCCCGGGTCCTATCGCCGAGATCGACGTCAGGGCTGTTATTGGCGCGCCACCCGCCGATATCAACAACCACCGTGTCGATCTCGTTGATAGGACCCAGCAGGCGATCTCGTCCAGGCGCAAGGCGGGGCCGCATGTACGGCTACGCGCCTACGCACTCACTTCCGGGCGCCGGGTCAGCGCCCGCCGCATCGCGCCGATCGGATCGGCGTACAGCCCGCCGAGGGAGACCACGCCCGCACCGGCCTCCTGCACCCGGTTGCCGAACGCGGTCACCCTGATCTGGCGCTGCGCCATCACCGACCGTTGCGCATACGCCGCCTCGACCAGTTCCATGCCCTCGGGATACTCGGTGAACGCCTGACCGCCGACGACGAGGTCGTCAGGGTTGAGCATGTCGCGCAGCAGGGCGACGGCCTCCCCGAGCACCCTGGCCCGCTCGGCCAACAGAGCCTGCGCCTGCTCGTTGCCCTGCCTGGCCGCGCGCAGCACCGCCTGCATCGTCGACCCGGGCCCGTCACCGGCGATGACGCGCGCCTTGCGGGCGGCGATCAGCACGGCTTCATCACTCACGGTGGACTCCAGCTGGCCGGTTCCGCCCAGAAGTGCAGAGTCGGCGGGCAGCGCGGCGATCGTGCCGGGCCCGCTGGCGGGTGAGTGCACCCGGCCGCCGATCGACAGCGCATAACCGACGGTCTCGCGTGCGTAGACGTAGAGGCTCGTCGAGTCCGATGTCGGCAGCTTGCGGACGCCGAGAAGCAGCTCCGCACCGGCCATCGCGTCGACGTGGGACGCGACCGACACCGGCAGGCCGAGCGCCTCGGCGAGCACCGGGCCGACGGGAGCATCCGACCAACCGAGCCGCGGGTGGTCCAGGTAGCCGGTGTTGCTGTCGACCACACCACCGGCAGCCACACCGACCCACAACGGGCGGCGACGGTGCCAACGGCTCAGATAGCGGCGAGCGCTGGCCGCCAGCGACGCCAGCGCCGCGCCCTGGGGCCCGCGCGGTGTGGGGGTTTCGACCACGTCGAGCGTGCGTCCGAACAAGTCGGTGGCCACGATGCTGGTGGTACGCGCGCCGATGTGGATGCCCAATGTCAGATAGGGCTCGTGATTGACCTCCACCGGCACTCGCGGCCGCCCGATGGCGCCGGAGACGGCCAGGTCGGCGCGTTCGCGCAAGACACCCGCATCCAGCAGCGCCGTGACCTGACGGTTGACCGTGGCGATGCTGAGTTGGGTGACCTGGGCGATGACGTCACGCGCGATAGGACCGCGTAGCCGGGCTGCGCCGAACACCGACCCGGCAGCGGCGTCGGCCACCCTCAGCGACGGCGCGACGACGTGGTGACGCGCAAGCAGGGCGCGCTTCGCGTGAGCGGCGGAAGAGGCGCTATGGAGAGTGGAGGTGGCAGTGCGCACGGGATTGTCCTTTTGTGAAGTCGGCCGGTGGGTTCTTGCCACACCCGGCGACTGTCTTCAGGACAGCGGAATCAGGAGCGGCGAAGTGCGCAACAACAACAGTGCCGCGTGATGCGGACAGCCTGACTCCTGGACACACCGTGAATTTAGCACGCCAACTAAAGTTGGTCCCATGACGACACCACAGACCGACACCCGGGTCGCGGTGGTCACCGGCGCCAGTGCCGGAATCGGCGCGGCCACTGCGAAAACCCTTGCAGCCCTTGGCTTTCACGTCGTCTGCGCAGCGCGGCGTGCCGAACCGATAGAGGCCCTGGCTGCCGAGATCGGCGGCACCGCGATTGTGACGGACGTCACTGATCTTGACGCGGTGAAAGCGCTGGCCGACAGCCTGGACCGGGTCGATGTGCTGGTCAACAACGCCGGCGGGGCGCGGGGGCTGGACCCCGTGGCCGACGCCGATATCGAGCACTGGCGCTGGATGTGGGAGTCCAACGTTCTCGGCACGCTGCAGGTCACTCGAGCGCTGTTGCCGAAGCTGATCGCCTCCGGCGACGGGCTGATCATCACCGTCACGTCGATCGCCGCGGTGGAGATCTACGACAACGGAGGCGGCTACACGTCGGCCAAACACGCTCAGGGCGTCCTGCACCGCACCTTACGCAGCGAGCTGCTCGGAAAACCGGTGCGGCTCACCGAGGTTGCGCCGGGCATGGTCAAAACCGACTTCTCATTGCGCCGGTTCGACGGCGACGAAGATCGCGCCGCGAAGGTCTACGAAGGCGTCACGCCACTGGTGGCCGAGGACATCGCCGAGGTGATCGGGTTCGTCGCCAGCCGCCCGTCACATGTCGACCTGGACCTGATTGTGGTCAGGCCGCGGGATCAGGTCAGCGGAGCGAGCGGATCCCGCTTCAACCGCACATAGGACCGATCGAGACTGCTCAGGGATCGCGATTTCGCAAGATTTCGCGATCTGTGCGCAGTCTCGGCGGAGCGTTTAGCCGCCGGGTCGACCGTTGACCGGTTGCGGCGCATCCGTCGGCGTGGCCGGCGCGGTGCTCGGGATCCCCGAGGGCGGGTTTTGCGACGACAACGCCGACATCGACGCCCACTCGTCCCACGGGATGGCCCAGTCCCAGATGTCGCCGTCGGCGTAGGAGAGGTCTACCCGCGTGCCGGTGACCTCGACCGGGTCGCCGTATATCGCGGTGTTGAAGTACTGCTGGGCGTCCTCGGTCGACAGGTTGATGCAGCCGTTGGTGACGTTGGTATTGCCCTGAGCGCCCGAACTGGCCGGGTTGGCGTGGATGAACTCGCCGTTGTTGGAAATGCGCACCGCGAACCGCTCGTGGGCGTTCGTGTAGCCGCCCGCCGGGTTCGTCATGTAGAAGTCTTCGTACTTCTCGGTGACCACGTGGATGCCGCTGCGGGTGACGTTGCGATCCACGTCCCCCTCGCCGTAGCTGCACGCGAAGTCCATGATCACCGCGCCCCCTGCGTCGAGTACCTGGATACGGTGCGACGAGGCCTCGGCCTTGACCACCTGGAGGCGGCCGATCTCGAAGCTCAAGGTCGAGTCCTGCGCACCGAAGGCGCCGTCGCCGAACGGGACGCCGTAGAGCTTCGCCTCGACGTTCACCTTGGTGCCCGTCGGGTAGTACTCGCGGGTGCGCCAGTGCGCGCGGGAACCCCCGACCTCATCGGGCAGCCACGCCCAGCTGCCCTCGACCGGCGGCTCGGTGGTGACCTTCATCGCCTTCTCGACCGACGCCTTGTCGCTGATCGAGGCGTCGAACTGGATGATGACGGGCGCCGCGACCCCGACGACCTGACCGTCGGCGAGCTGGAACTGGCCGTTGACCTGAGTGCTGGGGTTGACGGTGGTGAAGTTGCCCGCGACCCGGACCGCCTTGCCGTCGCGGCCGACCACCGAGCCACCCCAGGTGTACTCGACGCCGTAGCCCAGCGGCTCGGTGACGTCGAACGCGGTGCGGTCACGGTTGAGCGCTCCCGCCACGACCCTGCCGTCGGAATTGGTCAGCGTGACGCGCTGGAACCAGCCGTCGCGGACCTCGACGCCGATGGGCGCGGTGGGCGTCACGTCGGCGGTGGAGTTGGCCGGTTTGAACTTCATCGACGGGGCAGGCGGCGCAGTCGCCTCACCGGCGGTTGTGGTGGCGGACCGATTCGAACAAGCGGCCAAGGCGCCCGGCGCGATGACTCCGACCGCAAGGGCGGTCAGGGCGCGCCGCCGGCTGATATGCGGCGGCTTTGCGTCGAATGCAGGGCCTGGGCTCACGTGGATCCAGGGTACCTAGAGAGCCGCCCCAATCAGAATCGGCTCGGGTGTGAGATCGATCCCGAATGCCGTTCTGACACCCTCGCGTACCGCTCTGGCCAGCGCAATGACGTCGGCCGTCGTCGCGCCACCCCGATTGGTCACAGCCAGCGCATGCTTGGTCGAAAGCCGGACCGGGGCGGCTTCCCCCGGGTAGCCCTTGCCGAAACCCGCCCGCTCCACGAGCCAGCCCGCGGCCAGCTTGACGCCGTCGGGTGCCGGGTAGTTGGGCACATGTCCGTCGACGCTGCCCCGCAGCCGCTCGAACTCCGTCTGGGGCACGACGGGGTTGGTGAAGAAGGACCCGACGCTCCACGTGTCGTGGTCACTCTCGTCGAGCACCATGCCCTTGCTTACCCGCAGCGACAGCACCGCCTCCCGCACCCGCGTCGGGTCCACCCGCGAATCCGGTTCTGCGCCCAGCGCGTTGGCCAACTCGCCGTATCGCAGGGGCGCGCTCAGGCCGTCGGGGTCCAACTCGAACTCCACCTCGAGCACGATCGCGTCCGCCGAGTGCTTGAGGATGCTGGTGCGGTAGCCGAACTGCAGCGTCGTCGGCGCGACCCACCGGTCCTCACCGGTGTGACGGTCCAGCAGTCGCACCCGCCGGATGGTGTCGGCGACCTCGGCGCCGTACGCGCCGACGTTCTGCACCGGCGTCGCCCCGGCGGACCCTGGGATACCCGACAGGCATTCCAGCCCGCCCAGTCCGTACGCCAGCGACGTCACCACCACGTCGTCCCACATGGCGCCGGCCTCGGCGCGCACGATGTTGTCCTCGACGGTGATCTCGGTGTTGGCGAGCAGGACGACGGTGAGGTCGCGCAGGTCGTCGGCCAGCACGACGTTGGATCCGCCCGCGAGAACCAGGGCGTCGCTGTCGGGGCCGAGCGCGCGGGTCACGTCGACCACTTTCTGGGTGGTGTCACATGTGATCAGCCGTCGCGCAATGGGTCCGACGCGCAAGGTGGTCAACGGTGCCAGCGGCACCGACTCGGAGACGGACGCGCCGCCTATGAGCGAACTGACCACGGGCGGTAACGGTAGCGTGGCCAGCTATGCCGCGTTCATTCGACATGGCCACCGAATACGAGGGCAGTGTCGAACAAGTCCACCGCGCATTCCGCGAGGAACGGTACTGGCTGGCCCGGCTGACCGAGTCCGGTGCGGACGCCTACTCGCTGGACAGACTGATCCTCGGCGACGAGGGCGGCATCGACATCGTGACGACCTGGAAGATTTTCTCCAGCCGGCTACCGGGCGTGGTACAGCAGTTCCACCGGGGCGACCTGGCAGTGATCCGCGAAGAGCTGTGGTCGCCGATCCGCGACGGTCAGGCGGCGGCCAACATCAAACTCACGATCGAAGGTGCACCCGCGAATCTGAGCGGCAGCGCAATACTCGCCCCCGCGAATCCCGCCACCGGTTCGCGACTGGACTTCAAGGCCACGGTCGAGGTCAACATTCCGCTCGTCGGCGGCAAGATCGAGAACTTCATCGGCAGCCAACTCGTCGACCTGTTGATCGCAGAGCAGCGGTTCACCACGGTGTGGATCGCAGAAAACGCGTAACGCCGTTAGCCGGGTTCGACAGCGCCGCCGAGCGCGGTCAGGCAGAACCGCCACAACCGCTCTTTGACGACATCGATCTCGCCCTCCGCGTGCGCGGCGAAGGCATAGTAGTGGTATACCGAGCGGACCAGCTCGGTGACGAACCATGAATCCCATTCGGGGTCAGGCGGATTGAGCAAGCCGGCCTCGATGGCCGCGGTCACCTCGCCGCGCACAAGATCGACGAACGGCTTCTCGGCCTCGGCGAGTTCCTTGGGGAACTGCTTGTGCAACCGCCAACGCGTGGACACCACGAACTTCGACATCGCGGCGTCGTGGGAGTCGCCGTCGAGCCGCGCGAGTGTCGACGTGATGTAGTACTTCAACCGAGCCAGCGGGTCGGGCAATTCGCTGGCCGTCTGGGCCCAGCGGACGACGGCGTCGATCATGGCGTCGCCGATCACCGCCAGCAGCAGCTCGTCCTTGCTGGCGAAGTAGCGGTAGAACGTCTGAAGCGCGACGCCCGCTTCCGCGGCGAGTTCCTGGGTGGTGAAGTCGTCGCCCTTGGCGTCGATCAGTGTTCTCGCGGCGTCGAGCATCTGACGTACCTGCTGGGCGATGCGCTCACGGGAACGCTGCACGGCCGCCGAACGCTCGACGGCCCGCTCCACCCAAGACACCCGGGAAATGCTATCGCTTCCCGCCGGCACGCACACCGTGCCCGTCATGCGGTGGTGGCTTGAATTCTCATTCCGTAGAGCGATGTTCGTACGTACTGCGCGAGGACTTGACCACGCATCGGTTCGATTCCCGGCAGCGTGATCATCAAGGCGTAGAGGCCGACGAGGAAGAAGAGCCCGCTGTAGAGCGGGTCGACGTCGTCGGGGATCACGCCCTGTTCGCGGGCACGCCGGAGCTCGTCGACGACGACCACGATCACCGGGTGGTTCGTCCAGATCTCCTCCGGCGGCCGTGCCGCCGAGAAGTGCAGCGCGAGGAAGTCTTTGAACAGCTGCGGACCCAGGCGTTCTTCCAAACCGGCAACTGCGTCAACGACTTTCGCCAGCACGGCCGATAGATCGGGGGCGTCGGTGAAGTACCGGGAAAGCTCGGTGGCTATCCGATCTTCCTCGCGACGCTCCAACTCGATCAGGACGTGTTCCTTGGTCGGAAAGTGAAAGTAGAACGTGCCGGGGGCGACGCCGGCGGCCGAGGCGATTGCCTTGATGTCCGCCTTGGCCACACCCACCCGCCGGAACTCACCGACGGCCGCTCCGAGCAGTCGTTCCCGGGTGCGCTCACCCTTGCCCGGCTGTGTCCTGTTCGTCACAAAACTGACAATACTCAGAAATCTCTCCCAGGTGTTACGCCACGTGGTTGCATGTCTACCTGGACACTAAAACTGACAAATGTCAGAAAAGGGGACCTGTGCAACTACTCGTCGGGTATCGACGACCTGCCGCGGACCGGGAACGTCCGTACGCAATTGACGGCCCTGTGGGTCACCGCGATCTCGTTGGCGCTCATGCTTGTCGCCTACGCCGCCTTCCCCGGCTTCTGGCCGCCCATGTCCCCGGACATGTCGGCGCAGGCGGTCGCCGAGTTCTATCGGGACAACACCGGCCTGATCCGATTCAGCATGGTGAGCTTCAACCTCTTCGGCATCATGGTGCTCCCGCTGTTCTGCGTCATCACGGTGCAGATCAAGCGCATGGCGGCGCAGAGCCAGGCGTTCGCCTACTGCTATCTGATGGCGACCGTCAGTGGCGCGACCATCTTCGCGTTGTCCGCCATCTTCTTCGCCGCCGCCGCATATCGTCCCGGCCGCGACCCAGATCTGATCCTGGTGCTCAACGATCTCGGCTGGATCGTGTTCGTGGCGCCGGTCGGTATGGCACTCATCCAGAACCTGATGCTGGCATTGGCGATCTACTACGACAACGGGTCCCGTCCCGTCTACCCGCGGTGGGTAGCCCACTTCGCCATCGTCGTCGCACTGGCGATGGCTCCGGCGGCGTTCTCGATGACGGTCACCACCGGGCCCCTCGCCTGGGACGGCGTCGTCTCGTTCTGGCTGCGCAACATCGCCTTCGGGGCATTCCTCGTAGTGATGCTCGTCGTCACCTGGAAGGCCGTTCATCGCCAAGCAGTAGATGAAGGACTGACGGCATGAGCGTGTCGGAGACCGTCCCCGTCGGGGACGAACCCACACTGACCGATTCCCAGCCGCCGCCGAGCAAGCGCGCTCTGTGGATCGTGTTCTGGATCTTCCCCGGCTTCTTCGGTCTGTTCGGTGTCGTTTTCGTTCTGCTGCTCCGGATCATTCCGCCGCCGCGGCCCGACGTCGGCTACGAGTACATGACCCATTTTTTCGAGACCCACCACACCACCATTCGCATCGGCCTGGGGGTGCTGTGCCTGATCTTCGGCGGGCATGCCGTTGCGAACGGTTTCGTGACGTACCACATGAAGCGGATGTCTTCGGGCCCGACACTCGCCTACGTGTACATGGGTGGGCTGGCCATCGGCACGATACCCGGAATGCTCCTGGTCGCATTCTGTTTCGGCGCGGCCACGATGAGACCCGACCGGGAGCCCCGCATCATCGGACTGCTCTACGACCTCGGAATGCTGTCCTTCCAGGGCTCGCTCGGGTGCTTCGCCACCGCCTATCTGGCGTTTGCGATCGCCATCCTGGTCGACAAGAACAACATATTCCCCAAATGGCTTGCCTATCTGACGATCTGGCAGATCGTCACCGAGGTCATCGCCACTCAGATGTGGCAACAGACGTCGGGTCCGTTCGCCTGGAACGGGTCTATCGCTTTCTGGCTGGCAGTCGTCGTCTTCGGAGTCTGGCTGAACTGCCAGGGTCTGATGCTGAAGAAGGCGACCGATGAACACCCTGCCGGCGCTCGGCCGCCGGACTGAAGGTCGAGGAACAGCGATGACTGAATCGACTTCGAATTCCGCCGTCCTCTCTGACGGGCGTCCCGTCACCGACGACGAGACCTCCCATCTGCCCGGCGATACCCACATGTGGGTCATGGTCCTCGGCGACCTGGTGATCTTCGGTGCCTACTTCCTGATCTACATGGTGCACCGGGCCATGGCGCCGGAAGCATTCCTAGTCCGCACAACAGCACCTCGACGTCACCATCGGCGTGGTCAACACGATGGTCCTGCTGACCAGTTCGCTGTTCGTCGCGCGCAGTGTCTATGCGGCACGTAGCGGAAGGCCCGACCGAGCAATCAAACTCACCTACGCCGGCGGTGCCTGTGGGGTGTTGTTCGTTGCGATCAAGGCCTATGAATGGTCGCTCGCGCTCCGTAGCGGTTACACCGTGGTGAACGAGTTCTTCTCGTTCTATTACGTCCTCACCGGCGTGCACATGTTGCATGTAATGCTTGGGCTGATCATCTTGGGCGTCAGCGTTCGCGAATTGCGAGCTCCTAAGCGCCGCAGGATAACTCTGGTGGAACAGGGCGCCACCTACTGGCACATGGTCGATCTGCTGTGGATCGTCATCTTCGGCCTGCTCTACGTGATGAGGTGACGCGATGACAACGACTGCAACGTCGCACTCCGGTCTTCGGGGCATCACGATCGCATGGATTGTGTTGTGCGCCCTCACGATCGCCTCGTGGTGGCTGTCGCCTGCTCACTCCGGGGCCGCCGCCGTGCCCAGCCTTCCCATCACCGTTGCGGTGGTCGTGCTGGGTTTGATCAAGTCCCGATTGATCATTCGCTACTTCATGGAGGTCGGATCGGCACCGCGATGGCTTCGCCTGGCCACCGACTGCTGGTTGGTCGTGCTGTGGGCGGGCGCCCTCATCATCTATCTCTACTGATTAAGGCGGTCAGCGGTGCACATAGGCGTCATGCACAACACGATCAATTCGAAGTTCGGGCCGAAGCCCTTGATACAAGCCGACTACGCCACCGGCCTGGCAGCGGGTGCCGACTCGTTTTGGGTCGCCGACCATCTCAATTCGGTTCTGCCGCCATCCATGTGGCAGCCGAAATACGTTGGTGCCGCCCGGATCATTCCGAAGATGGACGCACACGTCGAGCCGTGGACGATGCTGGGATATCTCGCCGGGCACAACAAGCTGGGTCGAATGACGCTTGGCGTGGCGGTTACCGATACCGGCCGACGCAATCCGGCGGTCACGGCACAGGCCGCCGTGACCCTCCAGCATCTCACCCGCGGCCGAGCCATCCTCGGCATCGGAACCGGAGAGCGAGAGGGAAACGAACCCTACGGAGTCGAGTGGTCGAAACCCGTTTCTCGATTCGAAGAAGCGATGGCGACGATTCGCGCGCTGTGGGACTCGGGCGGCGACCTCGTGAGCCGCGAATCGCCGTACTTCCCGCTACACAACGCAACTTTCGCGCTCACACCCTATAAGGGCAAGTGGCCGCCGATATGGATCGCCGCGCACGGCCCGCGCATGATCCGCATCGCCGGCCGCTACGCCGACGGGTGGTTCCCTGGCACCACCCGTGCGGCCGAATACGGCGAACAACTCAACGCGTTGCGCACGGCTGCGTCCGATGCCGGGCGCGACCCGATGGCGATCACTCCGGCGGGCATCAGGTTCGTTCTGACCGGGCGCTCGCAGGACGACATCGACGAGATCTTGGACTCCGCACTCGTCCGTTTGTTCACGCTCAACTCCCCGGCGAAGGACTGGGCCCTGTACGGTGCCGAACACCCGATGGGCCCGGACTTCAAAGGCGTGCAGGACCTGATCCCTCAGCTTATCGACGAGGAAACCGCCCTTTCCTACGTTTCCAAGGCACCTCGAGAACTGATCACGGACTTGTTCGCCGTCGGCATGCCAGACGAGATCGTGGATCAGTTTGCCGAGTTCCGGGACCAAGGCTTGCGCTGCCTCGTGGTGGGCAATATGGGTGCGCTGCACCCCAAGTTGTCCAAGAGCGCCGCGGCCACGACGCCGTATGTGAAGGTCCTGCGCCGCCTTCGGAAACTTTGAGAGTTTCGCCGGCGGCTCCGACAATCACTCCAGATTCGTCTCGACGTGCTTGCGCGCTAACGCCTCAATGTGGTCCATCAGCGTCTGCAATGCAGCGGCGGGATTCAGCTCCAGTGCCTCGGTCTCCTCCTCGTAGCTCAGCACGTGGCCCGCGGGGAAGAAGTACGCCTCACCGGCGGATGCCACTTCGTCGGGCCAGTCGGTATCCGGATACCTGGAGCGGATGCGACCCTTGAAGACGTATCCGTAGTGGGGGCACTGGCACACGCCACCGGGAAGCCCCTGATAGACCGGCGCGTGGTCACCGACTCCGGTCGTCGTGTAACCGACCTCCATGTCGCCCCACTGCTCGGATCGAAATCCCCTGCCGCAGATGGGCCACCGCCCGTCGCCGCCGACCGGTAGGTTCTCGGGTTTACTCACCGGCATCGGTCACCTCCGCGCTGCTCATTCGTTGGCTCGTCCAGTTTCTCCAGTCGGAACGGTATATCGATCTCCAGCTTGTCGTTGAGGCTGCATCCGCCGCTCTCGCCCTTCGTCTGGTCGAAACCGCCGAATATCTGGGAGCCCGGAAGCACGGACCCCCCGTCGTTCACAGGGAAGAAGCGGTAAAGCTGATGGCCGGTGACCGTTCTGCCGCTGCCATCGGCGCACGGCTCCCAGTCGGGCAGCTCACGCTTGACGCGGTATTCCATGTTGCCGCTCGTGGTGATTTCGGCGCTCCAGCCGATATCACTGGTCACAGTGCCGCTGCATGTGAGGACATTGATGCACGTCATGGCGATTGTCCAGGTGCTGCGGACGATGGCCTCGTCGCGATAGACGTCGTTGGTGGTGGCCCAGTCGCCGTTCGAGGTCGCGAGGAACTTGCCGTTCAGCGCCCAGTCGTCGGCGTGAGCGGGAGCCGCGCCCGCAACACCGAGCGCGATGACCACGCTCAGCGCTGCAACGACGCTCCGGGCACGCATCAGCCGACCGGTGTGAACCGTAGATGGAGGTCGGTGAGGCCGCGCAGGATGTACGTCGGCTCGTAGGTGTACTTGCGCTCGTCCACCGGTCCGTGAAAGCGCTCATCGACGTTGATGTCCTTCATACGGGCCAGGATTCGCTCCAGCGACACCCTGACCTTCGACGCGGGCCAGAGGCGCGCCCGGGCAGGAATGCACGCCGCGGGCGAACGCGATCTGTTCGCGGACGTTCGGGCGGTCGAGTCGGAATTCGTGCGGACACTCGAACCGATCGGGGTCCCGGTTGGCGGCAGCAGCCGAGATCATCACCGTCGTGCCCGCCGGAATGTCCACTCCAGCAAGGCTGGTCGACTTCACCGCCAGGCGGAACTCCGTCTTGACGGGGCTCTCCATGCGCAGCGTCTCCTCGATGAACACCGGAACGAGGCTCGGGTCATGCCGCAAGGTCTGCTGCAGTTCGGGACGATCGCACAGGATGCGCAATGCCGCGCCCAGCAGCTTCGCCGTGGTCTCCTGGCCCGCGCCGAACAGGAAGCTTGCGGTGCGTACCACCTCGGTGACGGCGGGCTGCGTACCGTCCGGGTAGGTGGCCGCGGCGAGTTCACTCAGGACATCGTCGCGTGGCTCGGCACGGCGCTCTTCGATGTAGGCGCTGAACTTCTCGTCGAGGAACTCCAGAGGGTTGATGGCCGCGGCATCGCCCTCGATGTTGCCCATCAGGTGCGGACTCGCCAGAGCAGCGCGGAACTCCTTGTGGTCCTCACGAGGAACGCCAAGCAGATCGGCGATTGCCAATAGCGAGAACGGTTTCGAGTACGCAGTGAGGAACTCACACTCTCCGCTATCGACGAACTCATTGAGCTGGCTGTCCGCAAGCTCCCACAGGAAGTCCTGGTTGGCCTTCAACCGGCTCGGCGTAAGCAGCCGGGTGAGGATGGAACGCGCCCGCGTGTGGTTGGGCGGGTCCATCGCCACCATGTGCTCGTGCAACGGCATCTGGGTGCGGTGCGCATCGATCTGAGCATCGCTGATGTCGTCGCCCTCGGGTGTGAAAGGCAGTGGCGGAAACGGACCTCCCACTGCTACGCAGTTGGACCAGAGTTCTGCGTCCTTGAACACCTCAAGCGTCTCGCCGTACCCGGTCACAGCGACGACGCCGTGGTGCGACTCCTTCACGACCGGCCCCTGGCTGCGCAGGTATTCGAAGTAGGGCTGCGGGTCGGGCACGAATGCAGGACTGGTGAAGAAGTCGATCGCGCCGAAGTCGGTCTGGCCGTCGATGTCGGAATCGGTCACTGCACAACACCTTTCTCCCGTTGGGTGGCGCCGCCGAGCGCGGTCAGGCAAAAGCGCCACAATCGTTCCCTGACCTGTTCGAGTTCATCGTCGGCGTGCGCGGCGAAGGCATAGAAGTGAAACACCGAACGCGCGAGTTCGGCGAGGAACCACGGATCCCATTCGGGATCAGGACAGTTCAGCAGACCCGCGTCGATCGCGCAGCTCACCTCACGGCGGAGCAGGTCGACGAACGGCTTCTCTGTCTCGGCGAGCTCCGTGGGGAACTGCCGATGGAGCTGCCAGCGTGTGGAGACGATGAAGCGCGCGGTTGCGGCATGGCGGCCTTCACCGTCGAGCCCCTCGAGTGTCGATGTGATGTAGTACCGCAGGCGGTCCAGCGGATCGGACAGTTCACCGGCGGCCTCGGACCAGCGCTCGCACGCTTCGGACATCGCGTCGCCGATCACCGCCAGCAGTAGTTCATCCTTGCTGGCGAAGTATCGATAGAACGTCTGCAGTGCGACGCCGGCCTCTGAGACGAGTTCCTGGGTGGTGAACTCGCCACCATTGGTGGCGATAAGTCGTCGGGCCGCGTCGAGAAGCTGTCGCATCTGGTGCGCGATGCGCACACGTGAACGCTGTACCGAGGCGGACCGCTCAACGGCGCGTTCGACCCACTCCTCCGAGGGAAGACCCGCGCTCGTCACGACGACGGTGACAACACGACGACGGGGATGTCCCGTTCGGTCCGTGTCTGGTAGACGTCGTAGTTCGGCCACACGTCAGTCACCAGTCGCCACAGCCGCGGCTTCTCCTCAGGTGTGGCGGTGCGCGCGGTCACGGTCAACTCCTGCGCCTTGACCTGAATCCTCGCTGTCGGATGGGCCTGCAGGTTGAGGTACCACTTCGGATGCATGGGCGCCCCACCCATCGACGCCACGACCAGATAGTCGTCACCGTCGCGCCCGAAGATCAGTGCCGACGTGTGCTCCTTGCCGCTGCGCCGTCCTGTGACCGTCAGCAGCAGCGTCGGCACTCCGTTCCACAGGTAGCCGACCTCGCCGCCACTTTCCCGGTAGGCCGCGATGTGGTTCTCGCCGACGAGCGCAAGATCGGGTGCGGTGTAGTTCTGTTCGGTCATGACACCTCAGGCCGGGTCGAAGAGGACGGGAATCGCGGTGGCTCCGCGTTCGTACATGCCGACGAAGCGGGGCGCTTCGGCGTCGGGATCCAACCGCAGGTTGGGCAGGCGGTCGAGCAGCGCCGAGATGGCGACGGTCATCTCCGCGCGCGCGACATGCATCCCCAAGCAGATGTGCGTGCCTTGGCCAAATCCCAATGACGGCTTCAACTTTCGGGTGATGTCGAACTCGTCGGGGCGATCCCACCGGGCCGGGTCCCGGTTGGCCGGACCGATCCCGATGTGCACCACCGATCCAGCCGGGAGCTCGACTCCGCCGAGTTCGGTGTCGGCGATGACGAACCGGGAGAACATCGGGTCGGTCGGCATCCACCGCACCGACTCCTCGATGGCCGGCCGGAGTAGCTGTCGATCGTCGCGCACAGCCTCCAGGAGGTCCGGACGTTGAAGTAGCGCCGTCAGCGTGGTGCCCATCTGCTTCCACGTCGTGCCTGAGCCCGCCCCGAGCAGCAACAGCACGAACGAGTCGATCTCGCGATCGGTGAGATGGGTTGTGGCACCGTCGTCGTCGGTGAGTTCGGCCTGTACCAGCACGCTGATCAGGTCATCTTGCGGTTGTTCGCGGCGAGCTCCGATGATCGGCCTGATCATGTCGACGACCTTTTGGGGGTCGGTTGCGAGCGCCGCACGGATGTCGAGTGCCTGTTCGATGGGCACTCCGAAGCTGCCCGTGATGGTCAGGATCGGGATGGCAGCGCAGAAGTCGACGTTGAGCTCGGCCCGACCTTCCCGCGCAAAGCCGTCGATGAGAAGCTCGACCGTCTCGGTGATCCAGTTCTCGGCCCACCACTTGCCGTTGGAGGGCAGGAACGACGGTTGCACCAGAGTTCGGTATCGCTTGTGGTCGGCACCATCCATCGACAGCATGCTGTTGGTGATGGACAGGGGACCGCTGGTCATGTCGAACGGCTCTGGGGACGAAGCGAACACCTCGGCATTGCGGTAGGCCGTGAAGCCGGTCTCGTAGTCGAATGTGGTGAAGTGCAGGCGATCTGGATGTGGCAATCCATGCCAGTACAGGGTGTCCGTCAGGCCGGTAAGCTCGTGCAACACCCCGGGCAGCACCGGACTCCGCTCGCGTAGTCTGTGCCAGATCGGGTACGGATCGTCGTAGTAGCGACCGCCGACGAACTCGTTGTAGGAGCTGCGAAGGTCGAACAGCTCCCGTAGCCGGTCACGGTCGAGCGTCGGGGTCGTCATTTCGCGACGAACCCACCGTCGATCGGCAACGCCACCCCGGTGACGTTGCGCGACGCATCGGACACCAGGTACAGCGCCGCTTCGGCGCAGTCCTCGGCTGTGACGGCACGGCCGAGCGGATGTTGTCCCCCGACCATTTCGGCGATTTCCGCCTGCTTCGCCTCGTCTACTTCGAGCCCACCCGCCGCCATGAACCCGGTCAGCGGCATCGCGGCCGGGCAGATGGCGTTGACCCGAATTCCGAACGACGCGGCCTCGACCGCGACCGCACGGGTGAGCTGGATGACCCCACCCTTGGTGGCGCCGTATACCGTGCCTCCCCACCCCACGAGGCCGGCCACCGAACCGGTGTTGAGGATGACGCCGCCGTCCCCCTGCTTCTTGAACTGCAGCACCGCATACTTGCACCCGAGGAAGACACCACCGAGGTTGACCGCGACCAGCCGGTTGAAGTCCTCGAGTGTGTGGTCCTCGAACGTCATGCCCAGCCGCGGCGTAGGGATTCCGACGTTGTTGAAGAGAATGTCGAGCCGACCGTAATGGTCGACCGCAGAGGCGATCATGGCCTGCACCTGTTGCTCGTCTGACACGTCGACGCCGACGGCGATGGCGGACCCGCCCGCCGATTCAATCTCGCGCACAGTCTCTTTGACGTTGTCGATGTTGATGTCGGCGGCGACCACCCGTGCGCCCTCTTGCGCGAAGCGCAGGGCGGACACCCGCCCGACTCCGGACCCTGCCCCGGTGACGATGGCGCTCTTGCCATCCAGTACCCCGGTCACCGGATCAGACGTTCGCCAGGACGGGCGGCTCGGCCGGCGTGAAGCGGTACAACCGCTCGGCGTTCCCACGCAGCAGCTTGTATTGAACTTCCGGCCCGAGGTCCTTCATCGTGTTGCGGGCGACGTCGATGCAGTTGGGCCACGTCGAGTCCGAGTGTGGATAGTCGGTCTCGCACATGATGTTGTCCTCGCCGAGCTCGGCCAGGCTCTTGACTGCGTGGTGGTCCTCGATGATGCAACCGTAGATGTGGTTGCGGAACGTCTCCCGGATGTCGAGCGTGTCGAGGTCGGCCTCGTTGCCTGCGTGACCCATGAACTTTGTGCCACGCTTCACCCAGTAGCGCTGCTTGTCCAGCACCTGCTCGGCACGCTCCAGGAAATACGGCATCCAACCGCATTCGCCCTCAGACAAGGCGATCTTCAAGTTCGGGTAGCGCTGGAACAGCCCGCTGAAGAGCCAGGACAGCATGGTCCCCGACGTCCGCGAGGCGCCCCAGGTGAGGTTGGCCATGAACGGTGCGTCCGAACAGATCTTGGGCAGCTGAGACGACGAGCCCACGTGCATGCTGGCCACCATTTGGAGGTCGTTGGCCGCCGTCATCACGGGCTCCCAATAGTGATCGGCGTCGTGAATCGTGGGTAGTCCCAACGGCTCCGGGTTCTCCGAGAAGGCGAACGACGTCACGCCCTTGGCTGCCATGCGCTCCATCTCCTTGGCGGCCAACGCCGGGTCCCACATCGGGATCAACATCAGCGGGATGTACCGTCCCGGGGCGGCGCCACACCACTCCTCGACGAGCCAGTCGTTGTAGTGCCGCAGGCACTCGAAGCCGAACTCGCGGTCACTGGCCTCCATGAACAGCTGCCCGCAGAACCGCGTGATGGTCGGAAAACACAGCGAGGCCAGCACACCGGAGCGGTCCATGTCCTCGACTCGTGCCTTGGCGTCGTAGCAGCCCGGGCGCATCTCGGAGTACGACAGCGGCTCGGGGCTGAACTCCTCCTTGGACTTGCCAACGACGGCAGACAGACCCGAGTTCGGGTACCTCTTGCCGTCGTAGACCCACATGTCCATGCCGTTCTCGTCGGGCTCCATGTGCGGGGCGCGGTCCCGGTCCTTCGAGGCGACGCGGTCCACCCACAGATTGGGCGGCTCGAGGATGTGGTCGTCGACGGAGATCAGCCAGTTCAAGTCGATTGCGGCACCATCGGTCTCATTCATCGCGTCTCTTGCTCTTCACGTCCGCAATGCTCATTTCGTCAGCTCTCCAATCGACATGTGTTTGACCTCCTGGAACTCGCGGATCCCGTCGGGACCCCGTTCGCGGCCGAGGCCGCTCTGCTTGTATCCGCCGCTCGGTGCGTAGGCGGAGAAGACGGTGGTGTTGACGTTGACCGCGCCCGTGCGCAGGCGACGCGCCACACCCACCGGCGGCGGCCACGTCGGCGCCGTACACCTGGCCCGAGAGGCCGTAGATGGTGTCGTTGGCGATCGCGACGGCGTGGTTGAGGTCGCGATAGCCGAGCACGGCGATGACCGGACCGAAGATCTCCTCCTGCGCAGCAGGATTCGCGTTGTCCGGAATATCGAGCACGGTCGGTTCGAAGTAGTAGCCGCGGTCGAGTCCGTCGGGCCTTCCGCCGCCGCAGACCACCTTGCCCCCGTGCTCCTCGGCGGCCGCGACCAGGCGCTCGCAGCGGTCACGTTGCGCGGCGCTGATGACCGGACCCATCGTCGCCTCGGCCGACGTGGGCGGCCCCACCTTGATCGAGCGGTACGCCCCCGCCGACCGCCTCGAGCACTTGCTCACGCTGATCCTCGGGCACGAGCATGCGCGTTGCCGCGACACACGCCTGGCCGGCGGTGCTCATGACCACCATCGCGGCGCCCATGGCAGCGCGGTGCGACCGCGTCGGGCAGATAGATCTGCGCCGATTTCCCGCCGAGTTCCAGCGAGACCCGCTTCACGGTGGCAGCCGCCTGCGCGAGGATCCTGCGTCCCGCCACGGTCGACCCGGTGAACGACACCATGTCAACGGCGGGGTGTGACGTGAGCAATTCCGCGCCGGCTGTGCCGGATTCGACGACGACACTCAGCACGCCCGCCGGCAGGCCCACCGCTTCCGCGGCCATGCCGAAGACCAACGACGAGATCGGCGTCAACGGGCTCGGGCGCAGAATGACCGAGTTACCCGCCATGAGCGCAGGTATCAACTTCTGGAAGCCCATGATCAGTGCCGCGTTGTACGGCGTGATCGCCGTGACCACCCCGACCGGCTCGTGGCGGCGAATGCTCAGCGCGACCCGGCCGCGGACAAGGTCGTCGACCGGGACCGGGCTGGCCTCCTCGTGCGTCATCGACAGATAGAGATCGATCGTTTGGCGGGCCAGCCCGATGCCCGCCCGCAGCTGTGTCATGTCCGCGAACCGCGTCGGCTGACCGGCTTCGGCAACGAGCGTCGGCACCAGCGTGTCGGCGCTGCCTTCTATGTAGTCGACGAACTCGTGCAGTACGCGCGCCCGATCCGCGGCGGCCAGATCGGCCCACGTCCCCTGATCGAAGCTGCGCCGGGCCTCGGCAATGGCTCGCTCGACCTCTGCGAGCGGTGTGACCGTGACGTCGTGGACGTGGGTCTCGTCCGCTGGGTTCTCGACGGCGAGCACTTCATCGCCGGTGACCCACGTTCCACCGACGAACGTCCGCCGCTCCGCGAGAATCGTCACGAACCCTCATCTCTTCGCTTGAATACCGACGTAACAGTAGAACATGACTCTCGTATTATGTCATCTTGAGGTTCTGATTTGGTCTGTGTACTCTTCTCGTCACTGCAAGTATGAGATTTCGGTCACATCCTAGGGGGACTCAGTTGATCGCCGCCAGCCCAGGCGACCCGTGCGTCCAGGTTTGAAGCGCTCACCGTGGAGCGCCGCGACTGATTCGCGGCCGGTCGCGGCGACGCCTGGCCGCGACTTCGGCGCCAGAAGCTATTACCGGCCGGCCGTCGGCCTGGTTGCGGTCCTCGCGATCGCCGGAATCGTCGCGGTGACTATCGCGAATGTTCAGCGGCAGCTTCGTCGACACCGTCCCCGTCACTGTGATGACGGATCGCGCCGGTCTGCTGATGAACCGCGGCGCGAAGGTGAAGTTGAACGGTGCGCAGATCGGCACGGTGTCCAACGTCAGTGAAACACCGGACGGACGGGCGGAACTGAAGCTGGCCATCGAACCGGCCCGGCTGAGCATCGTGCCCGACAACGTGCTCGTCGACATCGGGGCGAACACCGTGTTCGGCGCGAAGTCTGTCGAGTTCCTCCCGCCGCCGGATCCGTCCGGAGTACCGCTGCGCGCCGGCCAGGTTCTCGATTCCGAGCACGTGACGGTCGAGGTGAACACGATCTTCGAGGACCTCAACTCCGTTCTGTCGCATATCGATCCGGCGAAGCTGAACGAGACGTTGGGTGCGGTGTCCACGGCGTTCAGCGGCAGGGGTGAGACGTTCGGGCGCTCGCTGACCGACTTCAACGGGTTCTTGGCCAAGTTCGAGCCGAGCCTGCCCGCGCTTAGCCACGAACTGCAGACTCTCCCCGACGTCGCTACGGCATATGCCGATGCCGCGCCCGACTTGTTGTCGGTCATCGGCAACGCCAGCCGAATCAGTCAGACGCTGGTCGAGGAGCAGTCCGACCTCGATCGGTTCCTGGTGTCGGCCATCGGGTTGGCCGACATCGGCAACGACGTCATCGGCGGCAACCGGGAGGCGCTGACCAATCTCATGCACCTGCTGGTTCCGACGACGGACCTGACCAACGAGTATCACGAGGCCCTCAACTGCGCCCTGACGGGAATGACCGAACTTCGCGTTCAAGCCGCCCGCCCCGGTCCCAGGTGTCTACGACGCAGGCGCGCTGGTTCTCGGCATCGACCGCTACCGCTATCCGCAGGACCTGCCGAAGGTCGCCGGAACGGGCGGCCCGCAATGTGAGGGCCAGTTGCCACTCGTGTTCAACCACTATCCGCCGAAGGTCATCACGGACACCGGCACGGATCCGACCCGCTACGGCAATCCGGGCATCCTGCTGAACTCTGACGCCCTCAAGCAGTGGTTGTTCGGTCCCATCGACGGTCCGCCGCGCAACACCGTGCAGTGGGGACAACCCGGATGAACCTTCGTCGTACGGCGACGAAGTTCGCCGTTTTCGGGGTCGCCATGTCGGCGCTGACCGCCAGTCTTTTCGCGGTGTTCGGGGAGTACCGAAGCGGGTCGACGAGTGACTACTCCGCCCTTTTCACCGATGCGTCCAGCCTCGAGGCCGGCGACTCGGTCCGCGTCGCAGGCGTTCGGGTCGGCACCGTCGACAAAGTGACGCTGCGTTCGGATGACACGGTGCTGGTGTCCTTCGACGCCGACGACGATGTCGTGCTCACCACAGGCACCCGGGCCGCCGTCCGCTACCTCAACCTCGTCGGCGACCGGTACCTCGAACTCGTCGACGGTCCTGGATCGACCCGGGTGATCTCGCACGGCGCACAGATTCCGGCGGACCGCACCCAACCGGCGCTCGACCTCGACCTGTTGCTCGGCGGCCTCAAGCCGGTGATCCGCGGGCTGGACCCTCAAGACGTCAACGCCCTCACCAACGCACTGCTGCAGATCTTCCAGGGTCAGGGCGATACATTGCAGTCGTTGCTGAGCCGGACATCGTCGTTCTCGAACACGCTGGCCGACAACAACACTGCGCTGGAGCAGCTTGTCGACCACCTCGACACGGTCCTGGCGACGCTGGGCAAGGAGGGCGAGCGATTCTCCGGCACCCTGGACAAATTCGAGCGACTGACGACCGAGTTGGCCAACGACCGCGACACGATCGGCACCGCCATCGACTCTTTGAGCGTCGGAACCGCGTCCATCGCGGAGCTGCTGTCCAATGCCCGGCCTCCCCTGGCGGGCACGGTCGACCAACTGAATCGCGTTGCACCGCTGCTCGACAAAGACAAGGAGTTGATCGATGTGGCGCTGCAGCGGGCTCCAGAGAACTACCGCAAACTTGCGCGCATCGGTTCCTACGGCAGCTTTGTGAACTACTACCTGTGCGGCATCTCCGTACGGGTCGACGGATCTGCAGGGACGCACAGCGGTGTTCCCGTGGATCAAACAACGGGACGGGAAGGTGCGCGGAGCCCGATGCTTAAATATCGCAGCGCCAAGCTCGCCCGCGTGGGCTTCCTCGGGGTCGTTCTCGTGCTCTTGGTCATCGCCGTCGGCCTTCAACCTGAGCGACTGATCTCGTGGGCGACCGGCATCCGATACTCCGCCGAGTTCGCCGAGGCCGGAGGGCTGAGTTCAGGAAACGAGGTGAAGGTCTCGGTGTCAAGGTCGGTACCGTCACCGACGTCGCGCTCGGTGAGCGTGGTGCCGTCGTGACGTTCGTCGTCAAAGACGTGGTGCGGCTGGGCAATCAGACCACCGCGCACATCAGGACCGGATCGCTGCTCGGGCGCGCGTGTCCTCACACTGGAACCGGCCGGCGCAACCGCCATGCGATTCGGTGACGTCATTCCGCTCTCTCGAACGGGATCGCCGTACTCGCTCAACGAATCCGTCAACGACCTGACCACGAACGTCGCTGCGACAGACATGGATTCGCTCAATCAGTCGCTGGACACGCTGTCGGCGACCCTCGATCAGGTGGCTCCTCAACTGGGCCCGACGTTCGACGGGTTGACCCGACTGTCCCGATCGCTGAACAGCCGAAGCGAAACGCTCGGGAAGCTGTTGCACAATGCCGCAGCCGTCACACAGGTCCTCGCAGAGCGAAGCCAGCAGGTCAACACGTTGATCCTCAACGCCAACGACCTACTGGCCGTGCTTGTGCAGCGCAGGCAGGCCATCAGTGAACTACTCGCCAACACTGCCGCGGTGGCGCGCAACCTGACCGGTCTCGTCAAGGACAACGAGGCCGAACTGGCACCGACGCTCGACCGATTGAACTCCGTGACCGCGATGCTGGAGCGCAACCGCGACAACTTGTCCAAGGCCCTCCCGGGGCTGAAGAGGTTCGAGATCACGTCCAGTGAGTCCGTCGCAAGCGGCCCTTACTACAGCGCATACGTCCCCAACCTCATACCGCCCCAGCTGCTACAGCCGTTCTTCGACTACGCCTTCGGGTTCCGGGCAGGCGATCCGAACATGCCGCGCGCGCTGTTCCCGTGGCCTCGCAACGGCATTCCGGGAGGTTCGCGATGAAACGCGCGTCGCGGCTGCTTTTGCTCGCCGTTCTAGTTGCCGTTCTGGTTGCAGGTACTGGCTTCGTCGTGCGTCAGACCGTCTTCAAACCGCAGATCATCCTCGCGAACTTCTCGTCTGCCACGAGTCTTTATCCCGGTGACGACGTGCGCATCGCCGGCGTGAAAGTCGGCACTATCCGGTCGATCTCACCGCAGCCAGACAACGCCGTGATCACGCTGGACATCGACCACGACGTGCGCGTCCCGGCCGACGCCAGGGCGGTGATCGTGGCCCAGAACCTGGTCGCCGCCCGCTACGTGCAACTTGCCCCGCTGTACCGGAGCGGCGAACCGCGGCTGACCGACGGCGCGGTCATCCCGCGGGAACGCACCGCAGTTCCAGTCGAGTGGGACGAGGTCAAGACACAATTGTCGAGGCTGGCAACCGAACTCGGCCCCGACGCGACGCTGTCGACCAGCTCGATGGGCAGGTTCATCGATAGCACCGCCGACGCGATGGACGGCAACGGCGTGAAGCTCCGGCAGACCTTCGCTCAGCTCTCGCAGCTGGCCCGCATACTGTCCGACGGCAGCGCCGATGTCGTCGCCACCATCGACAACCTCCAGACCTTTGTCACCGCACTGCGTGACAGCAGCGACGACATCGTGTTGTTCGAGGACCGGCTTGCCACCTTCAGCACCGTACTAGCCGACAGCAGAAGCGATCTCGATGCCGCGGTGTCCGAACTCGCCATCGCTGTCGGCGAAGTGCAGCGCTTCGTCGCGGGTACCCGGGACAAGACTGCCGAGCAGGTGCAGCGCCTCGCCAATGCCACCCAGGTATTGGTGGACCATCGAACGGACCTCGAGAACATCCTTCACGTCGCACCGACGGCATTCGCCAATGCTTACAACATTCTCAACCCGAATGTTCCCGGCGCTATCGGCACCTTCATCCTCACCAACTTCTCCAATCCCGTCCAGTTCCTTTGCGGCGCGATCGGCGGGATCGCGAACGTCACCGCATCGGAGACCTCAAAGCTCTGCGCCCAATATCTCGGCCCGGCGCTGCGGTTGCTCAACTTCAACACCCTGCCGCAGCCTCCGTTGAACCCGTACCTGATGCCGTCTCTCACACCCGACAAGGTGGTCTACACCGATCCTGCGCTCGCGCATGGAGGGTCAGGCGGGGCGCCGGAACCACCCGTTCAGCCGCCCACGGTGTCGGCCTACACGGGCCTGAACGGCGACGTGCCGGCGCCACCGGGTTTCTTGCCGCCGCCTCCGCCGGGTAGCGCACCCGTACCGGCGCTGCAGGCCGCGCTGCTGCCCGCAGAAGCCCCCGTCCGAAGCGGTGAGCCAGTCGCCCCACCGCTGGCCGAAGGGACACCACCATCATGATCACGCGAGCGGCCCCTCGGAGCCCCAAGATCGTCCTCGCGGCGACCCTCTGCGTCGCGCTGACGGCGACTTCCTGCGGGTTCGGGGGTGTCAACACGTTGCCGCTCCCCGGCGCGGTCGCGAGTGGGTCGGGCAACTCGGTGTACCACGTCCAGATCGCCAATGTGGGTACGCTGGAATCCAATTCACCGGTCATGATCGATGATGTCGTCGTGGGAAGCGTCGGCAAGCTCGACGTTCACAACTGGGTCGCCGATGTCGAGGTCCGGGTGCGGCCGGATGTCGCCGTCCCGACCAACGCTGTCGCGACCATCGGCCAGACCAGCCTGTTGGGATCGATGCACGTTGCCCTGGACCCGCCTCTGGGAGAGCCACCGACCGGAAGGTTGCGACCGGGTTGACCATCGCGCTGAACCGGTCATCGACGTACCCGTCGACCGAGCAGACGCTGTCGTCACTGTCCATCGTCGTCAACGCGGGCGGACTCGGGCAACTCGGCGACTTCATCCACAGCACCGCCACGGCACTGTCGGGGCGTGAAGGTGAGATCCGCGAGCTGATTACGCGTTCGACACGTTGTGGGACAGTTGAGATCAACGCGATCGGTTCAAGCCTCGATTCAGGCGCTCGACCGACTGACCAACACGTTGGCGACTCAGAAGCACGACATCACCGAGGCGCTGCGCACCGTGCCACCCGCGCTGGACGTCTTGTTGCCGGAGCGGGCCAGGCTGGTACCGCTATGCAGAAGCTCGGCGAGTTCAGCGACATCCGGAACGAACTCGTCAACACCACCCAGGAGACCTGGGGAGAACCTGCCAATCTCGAACCGACCTGGAAAGCGCTGGTCGAGTCGGCCCCTATCTCGACAGGGTCCTTGCCCTCGTGCCGTCGTTTCCTTCCCGCAGGACTTCATCGACCGCGCAATCCGCGGCGATTAGGTCAGCATTCGTGACGATCGATCTGACCGTCCCCCGGCTCGAGCAGGTCACTGTTCCTCGGCACTCGGTGGGCGATCCGGACGCACCGTTGGTTCCCGCACCGGGCGACCCCGCCCACCTGAACTACACGTACGAGCCGCTGGCGTCGGCGTCATGCCGCC
>CAVRMG010000043.1:0-105403 GCA_963721495.1 uncultured Actinomycetota bacterium
CGCGGCATCGCGTTCGTTCCGTTCTTCCCGCTCGGCTCGGCGTTCACCGCCGACAATCCGGTGCTCGGCCACCCCGCCGTCCAGCGCGAGGCGTCGAAGCTCGGGCGCACACCGGCGCAGATCGCACTCGCGTGGACGCTGTCCATCGCGCCGAACGTGCTCCTGATTCCGGGCACGTCGTCGGTGGGACACCTCGAGGAGAACACCGCCGTCGCCGACATCGTGCTCGACGACGACGATCAAGAAGCAGCTCGACGCCGCCGCCTGATTGCGATTTGTGCACGAGAACCGGCGGTGTCGAGCGCCGGAAACCGTGCACAAATCACTCGACGTCGACCCAGTCGAGCGTGCGCTGCACGGCTTTCTGCCATCCCGCATA
This sequence comes from uncultured Actinomycetota bacterium, assembly GCA_963721495.1. GTDB lineage: Bacteria > Actinomycetota > Actinomycetes > Mycobacteriales > Mycobacteriaceae > Mycobacterium. Next base: position 380 of record CAVRMG010000043.1, read on the forward strand.
GCCGGCAGAGCGCTGCTCCTCCGTCCATGCGGGCGTCCAGCGCTTGCCTTCCTGCCAGTTGGCCCGCAGATCGTCGGGGTTCTCCCAGAACCCGACGGCCAGGCCGGCCGCGTAGGCAGCGCCCAGCGCAGTCGTCTCGGCGACAACGGGTTTGACGACGTCGACGCCGAGCACGTCGGCCTGGATCTGCATGCACAGGTCGTTCGCCGTGATGCCGCCGTCGACCTTGAGCACCTCCATGTGCACTCCCGAGTCGGCCTCCATCGCGTCGACGACGTCGCGGCTCTGGTAGCAGATCGCCTCGAGCGTCGCACGCGCCAGATGTGCGTTGGTGTTGAACCGCGACAGCCCGACGATCGCGCCACGAGCATCGGAGCGCCAGTACGGCGCGAACAGTCCCGAGAACGCAGGCACGAAGTAGACACCGCCGTTGTCATCCACCTGACGCGCGAGTGCCTCGCTCTGCGCCGCACCGCTGATGATACCGAGCTGGTCGCGCAGCCACTGCACGGCGGAGCCGGTGACGGCGATCGAACCCTCAAGGGCGTAAACGGGTTTCGCGTCTCCAAACTGGTAGCAGACCGTGGTTATCAACCCGTTCTCTGACCGCACCATCTTCTCGCCGGTGTTGAGCAGCAGGAAATTGCCTGTGCCGTAGGTGTTCTTGGCCTCGCCCGCATCGAGGCAGACCTGACCGACCATCGCGGCCTGCTGGTCGCCGAGGATCCCCGTGATCGGCACCTCACCACCCAGTGGTCCGTCATCGCGGGTGATGCCGAACGACTCGTGGAACGACGACGGCTTGATCTCGGGCAGCATCTGCCGCGGGATGTCGAAGAACGACAGCAGTTCGTCGTCCCAGTCGAGGGTTTCGAGGTTCATCAGCATCGTGCGACTGGCGTTGGTGACGTCGATCGCGTGCACACCGCCGCGCGTTCCGCCGGTGAGGTTCCACAGCACCCACGTGTCCGGCGTGCCGAAGATCGCGTCTCCGTTCTCGGCGTCGCTGCGCACCCCGTCGACGTTCTCCAGGATCCACTGCAGCTTGCCGCCGGAGAAATAGGTCGCGGGCGGCAGGCCGGCTTTGCGCCGGATCACGTCGCCGCGCCCGTCGCGGTCCAGTGCGGAGGCGATGCGGTCTGTGCGGGTGTCCTGCCACACCACTGCGTTGTAGTACGGGCGTCCAGTCTTACGGTTCCATACCAGCGACGTCTCCCGCTGGTTGGTGATGCCCAGCGCCGCCAGGTCGGTGGCCGACAGGTTGGTCTTGTTCAGCGCCGACTGGATGACCGACGCGGTGCGTTCCCAGATCTCGACGGGGTTGTGCTCGACCCAGCCCGCCTTCGGCAGGATCTGCTCGTGCTCGAGTTGATGGCGCCCGACCTCGGCGCCGTCGTGGTCGAAGATCATGCACCGGGTGCTGGTGGTGCCCTGGTCGATGGCGGCGACGAAGTCTGCCAACTCGTGCTCCCTTCGGACGGCTTTGCAATCGTTCATCATGGTCCATATGGCCGCACCGATCGTCGACATTGACCGCATGCCCCGCGGCGGCCCGGACGCATCCTGCCTGGACCGGCTGCTGGAGACCGACCGGCTGGAATACCTCGACCGCGACTCCGACGGAGATGCCGCCAAGGAAGCGCGCAAGCGCGGCGTCATCCGCGCGCTGGAGTGGACCGGTGAGGTCTTCGGCAACACCGAGAAGTTCGCCCGCATCGTCATGGACGAGGTGGCCGACGTCGCCGACCCCAAGATCCTCGAGCTCGGCGCCGGCCACGGTGGGTTGTCGCGCAAGCTGCTCGAATGGCATCCCACCGCCGAGCTCACCGTCACCGACGTCGAGGCCGCATCGGTGGCCGCGATGGCGACGAGCGATCTCGGCGAGCACCCACGGGCGACCGTACGAGAGATGGACGCCGTCGCCATCGACGCGCCGGACCGGCATTTCGACCTCGCCGTCTTCGCACTGTCGTTTCACCACCTGCCGCCGTCGCGGGCATCGGCGGCGATCGCCGAAGGCACCCGCGCCGCCGACAAGCTGGTGATCATCGACCTGCCCAGACCGCCGACACCGTTGCACCTCGTCCGGCTCGCGACGATGCTGCCGTTCACCCCGTTCATTCCCTTCGTGCATGACGGCTTCATCAGCTCGCTGCGCACCTACAGTCCGTCGGCGCTGCGCGCGCTGGCCGCGCACGCCGGCCCGGCGATCGAGGTGCAGTTGCGCGGCGGGTTGATGGATCCTCAAGTCGTGGTGGCCGGCCGCGCATAGGCTCGCAAGAGTGGGCGAAGAGGTAAACCAGACCGACTACTCGCGCGCACACCGCCGCGAGTACCGGCGCAAGGTGCAGCAGTGCCTCGACGTCTTCGAAACCATGCTGAACCAGTCCAGTTTCGAATTCGAGCGGCCGCTGACCGGCATGGAGATCGAGTGCAATCTCGTCGACTCCGCGTATCAGCCCGCCATGAGCAATCGGGAGGTCCTGCAGGCGATCGCCGACCCGGCATACCAGACCGAACTGGGCGCCTACAACATCGAATTCAACGTTCCGCCAAGGCGATTGCCCGGCCGATCGGCACTCGAGCTCGAGGCCGAGGTGCGGGCCAGCCTCAACGCGGCCGAAGCCAAGGCCAACGGACACGACGCGCACATCGTGATGGTCGGCATCCTGCCGACATTGATGCCCGAACACCTTTCGGGCCGGTGGATGAGCGAGTCGACCCGCTATCAGGCGCTCAACGATTCGATCTTCACTGCCCGGGGCGAGGACATCCTGATCGACATCGGCGGGCCCGAACGGCTGAGCCTGCAGACCGAGTCGATCGCACCGGAGTCCGCGTGCACCAGCATGCAGCTGCACCTGCAGGTCTCCCCCGCCGACTTCGCGCACAACTGGAACGCCGCACAGGTGCTGGCCGGACCGCAGCTCGCGGTGGGCGCCAACTCGCCGTACTTCTACGGACACCAACTGTGGGCCGAGACCCGCATCGAGCTCTTCGCCCAGGCCACCGACACCCGGCCCGACGAGCTCAAGACGCAGGGGGTGCGGCCGCGGGTGTGGTTCGGCGAACGGTGGATCACGTCGATCTTCGACCTGTTCGAGGAGAACGTGCGCTACTTCCCGTCGTTGCTGCCCGAGTTGTCCGACGAAGACCCCACCCGCGAGCTGGCCGAGGGCCGCACGCCCAAACTGGCCGAGCTGCGCCTGCACAACGGCACGATCTACCGGTGGAACCGCCCGGTGTACGACGTCGTGGAACAGGATGGGGTCGGTCGCCCGCACCTGCGGGTGGAGAACCGGGTGCTGCCCGCCGGTCCGACCGTCGTCGACATGTTGGCCAACGCCGCGTTCTATTACGGCGTGCTGCGGACGCTGGCCGAAGACGACCGTCCGGTGTGGACGAAGATGAGTTTTGCTGCAGCACAACATAATTTCGTCGAATCCGCGCAGCACGGGATGAACGCGCGGCTGTACTGGCCCGGGCTGGGCGAGGTGACGCCCGACGAGTTGGTGCTGCGGCAGTTGCTGCCGATGGCCGACGAGGGGCTGCGGCGGTGGGAAGTGGCCGGCGATGTCCGCGACCGCTACCTCGGCGTCATCGAGGGCCGCGTGAAGAACGGTAACAACGGATCCGCGTGGCAGGTGGCGACGGTGCAGGCACTGCAGGAGCGCGGACTGACGCGTCCGCACGCCTTGGCAGAGATGTTGCGGCTCTACTGTGAACGCATGCACAGCAACGAGCCCGTACACACCTGGGACGGGCCGTGAAGAAAGGGTGGCTCGCCGCGGCGGCGCTGGTGCTCAATCTGACGGGATGCCAGAGCCATGAGGCGCACGCGGATCCCGTCGAGACCGGTCTCGATCAGGAATTCGGCCTGCACGGCGGCCAGGAGGCCACGATCAGCGGCGAGAATCTGCGCCTGCGCTTCACCGACGTGCTGGAGGATTCGCGCTGCCCGACGCAGGTCGAGTGCTTCTGGACCGGCCAGGCACGCATCGCCGTCGTCGCTACGCAGCCGCAGGCCGAGCCGACGACCCTGGAGTTCAACACCAATCCCGCACCCGGCCAGACCCGGCAGACGGTCGAGGTGGGCGACTATACGGTCGAACTGAAGTCGCTGGACCCGTATCCGCAGACGCCCGACGACGCGACCGCCCTCGAGGACTACAGCGCAACGCTATCGGTGCGCAAGACCGCCTAGCGTTTCGGCGAACTGCTCGAGTTCCTCGGCGGTGACGTCGACGTGCGGTGATGCCCGCAGCACCGGCGACGTCATCTCGAACGGGGCCCGCAATACTTCGGCGTAGGTGGTGACGATCGCGCGCTCGGCGATCAGCCGTGCCCGCACCTGCTGCGGGTCGGCGCCGTCGACGGGCTCCAACGTCGTGATCGCGGTCGGTTCGTCCAGCGCCTCGACGACCCGCCACCCCTTGACGTCGGCAAGCGCTTCGCGGGTCATCCTGCCGACCTCGGCGAGCCGCTCGCCGACCTGCTTGGGCCCTGCGGCCAGATACTCGCCCAGCGCGACCGAATATCCCACGCGTGCAGCCACATTGGCCTCACCCTGTTCGAGGCGCTGCGTCACCGTCAGCGGCAGTCCCCACTCCGGTGGCGGGAGCCGCGGCCGCAGGCGCTGCGCGAGATCCGGCCGCAGCGCCAGGAACCCGACGCCGCGCGGGCCCGCCACCCACTTGCGCGAGGAGCTGTAGATGGCGGAAGGCGTTACCGCGCAATCGAGATGGCCCAGCGCCTGGGCCGCGTCGATCACCAGCGGAAGGTCGAGGTCTCGGCACACGTCGGCCAACGCTGCCATCGGCTGCGCGACGCCACGGTGGCTCGCCAGCGCGGTCAGGTGTACGAGAGCAGGCCGGTCGGTAGCCAACGCACGGCTCGTAGCGTCGACATCGAGTCTGCCGTCACCGTCGACAGGCAACGCGCGCACGTCGAATCCGTTGGCGGCCATGATCGCCAGGTTCGGCCCGTACTCGCCGACCAGGCAGGCGACGGTGCGTTCGCCCGGCCAACTGGACAGCAGCATGTCGAGCGCGTCGTTGGCTCCGGTGGTGTAGACGACGTCGCTGCCGCTCAACCCGGTCAGCGCACCGATGGCCGCACGGCCCGCATCGAGCACCGGCGCGGCGGAGTCGGCGGCGACATATCCGCCGACTTCGGCTTCGTGCCGGGCATGCTGGGCCGCGGCGTCGATGACGGCGAAGCTCTGCCGTGAACACGCCGCACTGTCGAGGTGCAGTCCGGCGACCTTCGGCCTGGCCGACCGCCACTGCTCGGCGAGACTCATTTGGTCGCCAGCGACAGACCGAAGTCGCCCGCGCTGTCGGTCCACCAATGGGTGCGGCGCAGGCCGGAATCGGCCAGTTCCGTGGCCACCCGGTCGGGACGGAACTTGCATGACACCTCGGTGAGCATCTCCTCGCCGTCGGCGAAGTCGATGGTCAGCTCGAGCGACTTCACCTGCACACGTTGCGCTTCGGTGGCGCGCAGCCACATCTCGATACGCTCTTCGTCGGTGTTCCACCTGGCGACGTGCTCGAACGCGTCGAGATTGAAATCGGCGTCCAACTCGCGGTTGACCACCGCCAACACGTTGCGGTTGAACTGCGCCGTGACACCGGCGCTGTCGTCGTAGGCGCGTACCAGCCGGTCGGTGTCCTTCACCAGGTCGGTGCCCAGCAGCAGGCTGTCACCGGCCTGCAAGGTCTCCGACAGCGCGGCCAGGAAGTCGGCCCGCGGCGCGGGCGTCAGGTTTCCGATCGTCGAGCCGAGGAAGACGAACAGACGGCGGCCGACGCGGGGGATCTTGCCGAGGTGTTCCTCGAAATCGCCACACACCGCGTCGATCTCGATGCCCGGGTATTCCTTCTCGATGGCCGAACCGGCGGCCTTGAGCACCGAGGCGTCGACGTCGAACGGGACGAACCGGCGCAGGGCTCCGCTGTCGCGCAACGCGTCCAGCAGCATGCGCGTCTTCTCCGAAGTACCGCTACCGAGCTCGACGAGGGTGTCGGCCCCCGACGCCGCAGCGATCTCCGCCGATCGCTCCCGCAGGATCTGCGCCTCGGTGCGGGTGGGGTAGTACTCGGGCAGGCGGGTGATCTGATCGAACAGATCGCTGCCTACCGAATCGTAGAACCATTTGGGCGGCAGCGATTTCGGTGTCTGGGTCAACCCGTCGCGCACGTCACGGCGCAGGGCGTCCGCGGCCGAGTCGGCGGACAGGTAGTTCGACAGTGCAAACGTCATCACGATCCTTTCAGCGGGATCAGTTGGACTCGCGAGCCGCAGACTTCGACGAGGTGCCGATCCGGGATCTCTTCCCATGACGGGTCGTCGTCGTACGGTTCGCTGGCCAGAACCACGCCGTCGTCGCGACGCAGCACCGACAGCGTGTCACCCCAGGTGGTGGCGACCATACGAGAACCGTTGGCCGCCAAGATGTTCAGGCGGCTATTGGGGTCGGCGGCGGCGACCTCGACGATGGTGTCGCCGAGTGCGTCCACACCCCGGTCGAAGATCAGCGCCGCCAGTAGCGCGCTGTCGTTGGTCGACTCGGCCAGCCGGGAGACTTCAGCGGACAACGGCAACGCGGCCCGGTCGACCAGGCCGTTGTGCGACAGCAGCCACTGCCCGTCGGTAAACGGCGCGGATGCCGACGCTTCGATCGGCATGCCCACGCTCGCCGAACGCACCGCCGCGACAACGCATCCGCTCCGCAACGCGGGCGCCACCGATGCGAATGAGGCGTCGCCCCACAGCGGGGCTGCGCTGCGCCAGCGACGCGGCGTGTCATCAGGCACGTCAGACGAGAAGAAGCCGACACCCCAGCCGTCGGCGTTCATCAACCCGTGCTTCTGCCTGCGCGGCGAATACGACTGCACCACAAGCCCATAGGCCGGCTCGGCCACCAACGAGGCGACGGAGACGGGCTCGCCGAGCCAGCCGAGGTGTCGACACATCAGTCGACATCCCACGCCAGGCGGACACCCGAGAAGATCTGCCGCCGGATCGGATGGTCCCAGTTGCGGAAGCTGGGCCGCAGGATGCTCGCCGCCACCGCCCACGACCCACCGCGCAGCACTTTGTAGTCGCCAGCCCCAGAGCCCTCGAAGAACGGTTGTGAGTACTGCTCGTAGAGCATCGGCGTGAAACCCGGCCACGGCCGCAGCGGCGAGGTGGTCCACTCCCACACGTCGCCGAGCATCTGTTCCGCGCCGTAGGCCGAAGCACTCGCCGGATAGGCACCGACGGGGGCGGGCCGCAGCGCGTCTCCGCCGAGGTTGGCCAGGTGCGCAGTGGGTTCCGACGCGCCCCACGGATAGCGGCGCCGCCTTCCGGCGGCGGGGTCCCAGGCGCAGGCCTTCTCCCATTCCACCTCGGTGGGCAGCCGGGCGCCCGCCCAGGCCGCGTACGCCTCGGCCTCGAAGAAGGTGACGTGTTGAACGGGTTCGTCGGCGGGGATGTCCTCGACATGACCGAATCGCGTCCGGGTGCCGGCCAAATCTTCGGCATTCCAGAACTGCGGTGCCCTCAGACCCGCCTCCTGCCGGTGTTGCCAGCCTCGGTCCGTCCACCAGCGGCGCTCGTCATAACCGCCGTCGTCGACGAACTGGCGCCATTCGCCGTTGGTAACCGGGACACGACCGATGCGGAACGCGGGCACGTCGACCACGTGTGCCGGGCGTTCGTTGTCCAGCGAGTGGGGTTCGGTCACCGCGTCGACGCCGAGCACGAATTCACCGGCAGGCACCAGCACCGAAGTTCCCGCCACACCTGACCGGCCGGGCGGCAGCGCGGCGCCGCGGTCCAGCAGCGCCGGCCCGGTCCGCAGGTTCAGCGCCTGCAGCATGGTTTCGTCGTGCTGATTCTCGTGGCTGATCACCAGGCCGAAGGTGAACTCAGCCTGCACTTGTGCGCCGTCGGTCGGCAATGCGTCGAGACTGTCGAGAGCCTTGTCGCGGACGGTCGCGCAGTAGGACCGGGCCTCGGCGGGGGAAAGCAACGGAAGGTCGACCCGACTGGCGCGGGAGTTCAGAAACGCGTCGTAGCACCGCTCGACCTGCGGCTCGAGCATTCCGGGCCGATTCGGGTTGTTGCCGCGCAACAGCCACAGCTCTTCCTGCCAGCCGATGTGCGCGAGGTCCCACACCAGCGGACTCATCAGCGGGTCGTACTGACGACCGAGTTCGGCGTCGTCGAACTCGACCAGCCGCAGCGTGCGGTCCCGCGCCGTGGTGAGTTCGCGCGCGATGGTCTCGCGTGACGTCACAGCTCCCCTAGCGCCAGTTGCGTGACCGCGGGTGCGATCCCGTACTTCACCACCCGGTCGGAGAAGTCGTCGGCCGGGCACCGTCCCTGTTCGACCGAACGCACCAACTGCTGCATCGATTCCACGAGTTCGGCAGGCGCCCGTTCGGCCGCGGCCCGCACGCACCGGAGGGCGGCCGCCTGCAGCCTGCGGTCACCGAGCCCGATCTGCGCGGCGCGGTCCCATGCGGTCGCGACCGATTCGGTGGCTTCGGCGGCGATGTCGGCGGCGACCGGGTCGTCGAGCAGCGTGACGAGCGTGAACGCGACGGCGGGCCACACCGCGTCAGGCACGCTGTCGAGGTATCGGATCTCCAGCCACCGGCGCGGCCGGACCGGCGGAAACAGCGTCGTCAGGTGGTAGTCCAGGTCGGCCTCCGTCGGCCTGCGGCCGCCGAGCATCACCCGACCGTCGGCCCAGTCGGCGAACGGCACCCAGGTGGTCACCGGCACCGCGTCCGGCGTGAGCATGAGCATCACGGGCGCCTTCAGCGCGTACCGCGCCCAGTCGCTGGCCGGGTCGTCGCCGCTGGCGCCAAGGACAGGGCCACAGCGCGCCGAGTCCAACTGACTCCAGACGTGTTGACGCGCGGAGCGCCAGCCCGCGAACTTGCCGCCGAGCAGCGGGGAGTTCGCAGCCACCGCGATCATCATCGGGCCGAGCGCGTGCGCTAAGCGCACCCGGTCGGCCCAGCCTTCCTGCGGCCCGGCGTCGAGGTTGATCTGAATCGACGCGGTCGAAGTCATCATCGCCGCACCGGCGGCGCCGGTCTGGCTGGCCGTGAAGAACGTCTCCATCGCCTCGTAGCGGTCGCCGGGATTGACCCGCTTGGCCGGGCGCAGCGGATCGGCGCCGAGCAGCACCAGCCCCAGATCCTGCTGTGCGAAGGCCGCGCGCAGCACAGCGCGGTCGGCCGCCATCGCGGCGATGGCTTGCACCGGGCCGTCCATCGGTGGCCCCGACAACTCGACCGCGCCGCCGGGCTCGACGGTCACCGCGCTGCCGCCCGGCAGCGTCGGCAGGCCTGCGATGGTTTCCATCAGTTCATCCCAGTCGGGCCGCCGCATCGGGTCGGTCAGGTCGAAGCAGTGCGCCTCGACCTCCAGGCCCACCCGGCCGACCGGACCGTCGCTCAGGCAGTTGTCGCCGACGTAGAGCGCGGCGCTGTGTGCGCTGCCCAGCTCAGCCGTCGCGGCCTCGACAGGGTGTGCTTCGCCCACCTCGGACGTGATGGTGAAGGCCATGTCAGCCATCCCTTCCGGGTAGGGAACGATCGCCGCCGTGTTCCATCTTCCAGAGCGCACCGACAAAGTCCCGTGATTTTTCGTGTGACTTGTCGGTGAGGTGTACCCGAATGCTCCTGCCGTTACTGCCCCAGTGTGTTCTGCATGGCGCCGGCCAGCGCGTTCACCGCCGGCCCCCCGTTGCCGGACTGACAGACTTTCGCCTGCAGCAGAACATTCTCGCGCCTGCGGGTCGTGTCGAAGCAGCGGCGGTCAGTGCCCGCCTCCTGCTTGACCCAGTCGGCATCGGTGCCGGACGGCGGCCCGCCGGTGAAGGTCCACACCTGGGTGGTCATGTTGTCCAGATGCATCGCGGTGGTCTGGCCACTGCAGCCGATCGTGCGATCGACGACGCGGTGGAAGGCCCGGTCGGCCGCCTCGTTGGTGGCGAAGACGCCGACCGCCTGCTTGACGAAGTGCGTCTGATCGGTGGGCGACTCCTGCGTCGTCGAGCCGCTGAAGGACGCCAGGTCCGGGTCGGCGTACACGTCGGGCAACCCGATGTCCGCCCAGTTGTTGCATGCGGCGGTGTCGACGTAAAAGGACTGGAACGGTTCGGTGAACGTCGACTCGAACCGCATTGGCGCGCCGACGATGTTGCCCACCGAACCCTTGGGAAGCACGGCGTAATTCACCACGCCCGGATCCGAGGGGCGGGCTGAAGCCTCACCGGCCGGCGCCGCCAACGACAGCCCAACCGCAAGACCGACACCGGCCAATGGCGGCCAGCGTCCGCCCCCGGCCGCTGCGCGCCCGCCGGGCCATCACGGGCTACACCTTCGCCGACAGCTTGACGTCGATGTTGCCGCGGGTGGCCTTGGAATACGGGCACACCTGATGGGCCTTCTCCATCAACTCCTCCGCCGCGGCCTGCTCGAGGCCAGGGATGTAGCCGATCAGATGGGCGTTGATCCCGAAGCCACCGGCGGGGTCCTTGCCGAAGCCGACCTGCGCGGTGATTCCGGTCGCGTCGTCGAGGTCGATCTTCTCGTTGCGGGCCACCAGGCGCAGGGCGCCGAGGAAGCACGCGGAATACCCGGCCGAGAACAGCTGCTCGGGGTTGGTGCCCTCGCCGCTGCCACCGGCTTCCTTCGGCGGACGGGTGTCGAGATCGATCCTGTCGTCCGAGGACTTCACGTGGCCGTCGCGGCCCCCTCCGGTTGCGGTTGACTCTGCGGTGAATACGACTTCGATGCTCATGGGTTTGATCATGCCAGCCCGCTCGCGGACGGCAAGACGCCCCATGGCTACCCGCCGTCGCCGTTGGCCTTGCCCCGCACGCCCTCTTCGACCTTCTTGCCGAGGTCGGGGTCGACGTTGGTCCAGTACTCGAACACCCGCGACAGCACGGGCTCCTTCACGCCGTCGGATACGTGACCGATGATGTTGTCGGCCAGTCGATCCCGCGCGTCGTCGTCAAGCACTTCGCGGACCAGCGTGCCGGGCTGACCCCAGTCGTCGTCCTCGGGCCGCAGCGTATAGGCGGTTCGGACCATGTCACCGTCAGACGCCCAGTGCGCCTCGGCCACTCGCTTCGGGTCGACCACCGGTCCGCCCATGGAATTCGGCGTATAGACCGGATCCGTCGCAAGGCGCATCCGCATCGCGCCGTCCTTGGAGTAGGCGTTGACGTCGACCTTGGGTTCGTTGACCGGGATCTGCTTGTAGTTCACCCCGAGCCTGGCCCGGTGCGCGTCGGCGTAGGAGAACCCTCGGGCCAGCAGCATCTTGTCCGGGCTCAGGCCGGTGCCCGGAACGATGTTGTTCGGCTCGAACGCCGCCTGCTCGATCTGCGCGTGGTAGTCGACGACGTTGCGGTTCAGCGTCATCGTGCCGACATCGATGAGCGGATAGTCGCCGTGCGGCCAGACCTTGGTCAGGTCGAAGGGGTTGAACCGATACGTCTTGGCGTCCTCGAACGGCATGATCTGCATCTTCAGCGTCCAGGTCGGATGGTTACCCGCCTCGATCGCGTCGAACAGGTCACGCTGGTGATAGTCGCCGTCCTCGCCGGCGATCCTGTCCGCATCCTCCTGGGTGAGGAAGTCGATGCCCTGGTCGGTCTTGAAGTGGTACTTCACCCAGAACAACTCGTCGTTCGCGTTGATCCAGCTGTAGGTGTGGCTGGAGTAGCCGTTCATGTGACGCCACGTCTTCGGAATACCTCGGTCCCCCATCAGATACGTGACTTGATGAGCCGACTCCGGCACCAGAGTCCAGAAGTCCCACTGCATGTTGTGGTCGCGAAGGTTGTTAGCCGCCATGCGCTTCTGGCTGCGGATGAAATTCTGGAACTTCATCGGGTCACGCACGAAGAACACCGGCGTGTTGTTGCCGACCATGTCGAAGTTGCCGTCGCTCGTATAGAACTTCAGCGCGAAGCCGCGGGGGTCACGCCACGTGTCTGGGCTGCCGCGTTCGCCCGCAACGGTCGAGAACCTCGCGACCATCTCCGTCTTGGCGCCGGGCTGGAAGACCGCGGCCTTGGTGTACTGGCTGACGTCGTTGGTCACCTCGAAATGGCCGAACGCTCCGCCGCCCTTGGCGTGGGGCTGGCGCTCCGGAATGCGTTCCCGGTTGAAGTTGGCCATCTGCTCGATCAGGTAGTGGTCCTGCAGCAGGATCGGGCCGTCGGGGCCGACGGTGAGTGAGTGCTCGACGCTCGGTACCGGGTTGCCTGCGTCGTTGGTCGTGTACTTGTCGGTCATCAGGTGTCATCTCCTCGACGAGGGTGTGGGCCATTGGGCTGGGCCTCACCGAGTGGAATCCCCCAAAATGGATCGATTCAAAACGTGCCACGGCGGCACGGAATCCACGTTTTGCAGGTCGCCTCTCGCACTTCTCCTGCAAGACGTGGATCGCGTGAAACTAGGGGCGCGCCGGCGCCGTCGTCGAGCTAGGTGACTGGGGCGCGCCGGGCGATTGGGACGACTGCGGCGGCTGCACGAACGGACCACCCGAGCCCGGTCGCTCGAACTCCCCGCGCGGTCCCATCGGGAACATCGGGGGCGGCCCGCGATGGAAGACCGCGGCGTCACGATCACCCCTGTGCCCGCCGTGGCCGCGGTGGCCGCCACCGTTGTGCGCGCCGAGGATGAAGCCGGAGAAGAAGATCACCGCGACGATGAAGACCACCCCGGCGACGATCCCGACCCATGCCGCCGCTGCGGTGAGTCTGGACCGGCGGGGCGGTTCGGCCTGGTAAACCGTCTCGGTTTGCGGCTGTGCCGGCGGCGGTGTCGCGGCGACGGGGCCGGTCGCGGGTTCGGACGAGGACGTCGTTGTTTCACTCATGGGGATGATCTTGCAGGCCGTAGTGATGTGCCCGTCATGTACCACCTATGAATCAGCTGTGTGTCGAGGCGGCGGGAGACGGTGCCCGACCGGGCCGCGCTTAGGGGGGTGGGGCCGGAAGATTAGGGAAATCCCTGATTTCCTTCGGGGCGGAGAAGCATTAACTTTGCTTACAGGTGATTGACACCGATCATCAGTGGCTCAGTCCGCCGCACCGGCCCTCGGGGGGAGGGCCTCTGGCCCTTGGGGGAGGGTTGGAGTGGCGGACTGAGCCCTTTCTTTCCCGCGCACGCGGGCAAACAGGTAGTCCACTACGCGCACCCGTCAGGCGTTGACGTTTCTAAACTCACTGCATGAACGCAGTCGAGGCCGCGATCGTGGTGGTCGGCACCCTCATGGTGGCCGCGGCGATGATCGCCGTGATGGTCCGGATCAACCAGAGCGAACGGCGATTGATGCAACGTCGGCACGAGGAGTGGATCGCCGGGGGCAGTGTGCCGGAGGAGAAGCCGAATTTCTTTTCGGGCAACCTCGGCGGCTGACAAATTCGACTACGGCTTGAACGGGTTGACCGCGAACTGGATGACCCGGTACGGCGTCCCGCCGCGCGGCGTGGTGTTCCACTGGCTGACGAACACGCGTAGTTCGTCGAGCGTGGAACCCGGCGAGATGTACCCGCCGTAGGGCTGTGCCAGCCTGTTGTTCTCCGGCGGCCCAAGGTGTTCCACCGGATCCGGCCACTCCGTGGCGACGACGACCGTCGTCACCGGCGCGGTGCCCAGGCCGGTCGGGTCGTCGGCCACCCGCACCTCCATGTTGCCGGTGGAGGCATTGAAGTAGGACAGCACCGTCTTGCCGTCGATCTGGCGGATGCTCATCTCGCCGATCCAGTCCTGCCACAGCGGAGTGGGCGGATGCCCCCAGCCCAGCTCACGTGACCAGCCCTGCCAGCTGCTGCGGTCGGTGAACGTCTTGGGCTGTGCGCGGTAGAGAACCAGCGGTCCGGTGCGGTCGAAGTTGTTGGCGACGATGTAAACCCAGCCACTGTCGGAGTCCGGCCGGGGAATCGGGTCGTAGTACCCACTGATCTGCGACTGGCGGGAGCCCTCGTACGTCGCCTCGCGCACCGAATCCGGCAGCGTCGGCCAATTTCCCCGCGCCGGATCGGCTTTCACCAATCGCGACGTCTGCGGCTCGAGATCGCGCACCGTCGTGACCATCATGTAGTTCTCGCGGTTGATCTGCACCACCCCGGCAGGCAGTTGCGAGGTGCCCGGCTCCGTCGGGTCGGCCAGCAGCGGCCTGCCGGTACCCGTCACCCCGTCGTAGCGCACGCCATTCGGATCATCGATCGAGTCGGTCTCGACGTGCAGCGCGATCGGTGAATACCAGCCGCCGAAGCCGACAGCCTGGCCGGCGAAGCTGTCGCCGCAGACCTGCAGGATGCCGCTGGGAAACTCCATGAATTCGCATAGGTCGGTGGCCCCGATACCGTAATCCCTTGTGGGCGTCCCAGTTCCGGCCGTCGGCCCGAGGCGGATCACCTGACCGGGCGCGAGCGGGTGCAACACCGGGTCGGGCATCGGAGCCGGTGGATCCGCATACGCGACGGGTGCGGCGAGCGCCGAGATCAACGCAATGGCGGGAATTACTCGCACTTTCCCGCCGAAACGTCCATTTCGGCGCATGGGGTGGATGCGGGTCAGAGCTCGGCGGCCAGCAACTCGGCGATCTGAATAGTGTTCAGCGCCGCGCCTTTTCGAAGGTTGTCACCCGACAGGAACAACGCCAGCCCGCGGCCCTCCGGCACGCCGGGGTCCTGGCGGATGCGGCCGACCAACGTCTCGTCAATACCCGCGGCGGCGAGCGGCGTCGGCACGTCCACCACCTTCACGCCCGGTGCCGCCCCCAGCAGCTCGGTGGCCCGCTCGACCGACAGCGGCCGGGAGAACTCGGCGTTGATCGACAACGAGTGCCCGGTGTACACCGGCACCCGCACACATGTGCCGCTCACCAACAGGTCCGGGATGCCGAGGATCTTGCGGCTTTCGTTGCGCAGCTTCTGGTCTTCGTCGGTCTCACCGGAGCCGTCGTCGACGTAGGAACCCGCCAGCGGCACCACGTTGAAGGCGATCGGCGCGACGTACTTCGCCGGCGCGGGGAAGTCGAGCGCCGAACCGTCGGCCACCAGCTCCTTGCTGTTCGCGACGACGGCGCTGGCCTGCGCGTGCAGTTCGTCCACGCCCGCGATTCCGCTGCCCGACACCGCCTGATAGGTCGAGGCGATCAGGCGCACCAGACCGGCCTCGTCGTGCAGCACCTTGAGCACCGGCATCGCGGCCATGGTCGTGCAGTTCGGGTTGGCGATGATGCCCCGCTTGAGGGACCGAGCGCGACGTGCGACATCTCTTTCGAAGTTGACCTCGCTGACCACCAGCGGCACATCGGGGTCCTTGCGCCACGCCGACGAGTTGTCGATCACGACGGCGCCCGCCTCGGCGAACCGCGGCGCCTGCACGCGCGACATCGTCGCGCCCGCGGAGAACAGCGCGATGTCCAGGCCGGCGGGGTCCGCGGTCGCCGCGTCCTCGACCTCGATCTCCTGGCCGCGGAACGGCAGCTTCTTACCCTGCGAGCGCGCCGACGCGAAGAATCGCACGCTGGTCGCCGGGAAGTCGCGCTCCTCCAGCAGCGTGCGCATCACCTGCCCGACCTGTCCGGTCGCACCGACTATCCCTATTCGCAAACCGACGCTTACCATCTATCGTCCCGTTCCCGCGTAGACAACTGCTTCCTCTTCGCCGCCGAGGCCGAACGCCTCGTGCAGGGCGACGACCGCCTTGTCCAGCTCAGTGTCCTTGACCAGCACCGAGATTCGTATCTCGGAGGTGGAGATGAGGTCGATGTTCACCCCGACCTCGGCGAGCGCCTCGCAGAACTTCGCGGTCACACCGGGGTGGCTGCGCATGCCGGCACCGATTAGCGACACCTTGCCGATGTGGTCGTCGTAGAGCACCTTGGAGAATCCGATCTCGTTCTGCAGCGCGGTGAGCTTCTCCACCGCACCGGGGCCGCTCTCCCGCGAGCACGTGAACGTGATGTCGGTCTTCCCGTCCTCGATCTTGGAGATGTTCTGCAGCACCATGTCGATGTTCACATCGGCGTCGGCGACGGCGCGGAACACCTTGGCGGCGTAGCCGGGAACGTCGGGCAGGCCGACGACGGTGACCTTGGCCTCGCTACGGTCGTGCGCGACTCCGGTCAGGATGGCGTCTTCCATAGGGATGTCCTCCATCGATCCTTTGACGAGAGTGCCTGGCTTATCGGTGTACGACGAGCGCACGTGAATCGGAACGTTGTAGCGGCGGGCGTATTCCACGCAGCGCAGCATCAGCACCTTGGCGCCGCACGCGGCCATCTCGAGCATCTCCTCGAAGCTCACGGTGTCGAGGCGCTTGGCGTTGGGCACGATGCGTGGGTCGGCGGTGAAGATGCCGTCGACGTCGGTGTAGATCTCGCAGACGTCGGCATTCAGCGCCGCAGCCAGCGCGACCGCGGTGGTGTCGGACCCGCCGCGGCCCAGCGTGGTGACGTCCTTGCTGTCCTGGCTGACGCCCTGGAACCCGGCGACGAGCACGATCAGGCCTTGTTCGAGGGCGTCCTGGAGCCGGCCCGGGGTGACGTCGATGATCTTGGCGTTGCCGTGTGTGCCGGTGGTGATCACGCCTGCCTGCGACCCGGTGAACGACCGGGCCTGCGCCCCCAGCGAGTCGATGGCCATCGCGACCAGCGCATTGGAGATCCGCTCACCCGAGGTCAGCAGCATGTCCATCTCGCGGGCCGGGGGCGCCGGACTCACCTGACGGGCGAGGTCAAGCAGGTCGTCGGTGGTGTCGCCCATGGCGGAGACCACCACGACGACGTCGTCGCCCGCCTTCTTGGTCTCGACGATGCGCTCGGCGACGCGGCGGATCCGCTCGGCGTCGGAGACCGAGGATCCGCCGTACTTCTGTACGACGAGCGCCACTGGGCAAGCCTTTCAAGTGCTGGGGAAGATCCCACCAAGGAT
Organism: uncultured Actinomycetota bacterium; assembly: GCA_963721495.1. Taxonomy (GTDB): domain Bacteria; phylum Actinomycetota; class Actinomycetes; order Mycobacteriales; family Mycobacteriaceae; genus Mycobacterium. Next base: position 17,352 of record CAVRMG010000043.1, read on the forward strand.
AAGGGTTTGGCGCATCCCATTTACCCCGCCGGTCGCCGCATTGACGGACCCCTGACGTCGCCGCTAGTCCTGGCAGGCATCCGTCAGCTGATCGAGTCCCTCTGTGATGCGCTGATTCAGAATCGACATCTCGAACACCACCGGCGGCGCCGGGGCGCCCGGGGCGTGGTTCTGCGACTCGTCACGCATCCGCGGCAGCTTGGCGACGAACTGGGACGCCGCGTCGGCCACCTGCACGGCCGTATTGGCCAGGTTCGGTTCCGTCACCTGCTCGGCGCGCTGCGCCAGGCCGTCGGCCCACTGTTGATAGGCGACGTCCTCGGCCACCGTCGGCACCGCAGGGTCGGTGTCGCTTGCTTTCGAGGCGATCAACTCGGACTGCGAGGCGTTGAACTCCAGCAGGGCCAGCACGGGCTTGCACTCCTCGGACGGCCTGTTGAACACGGTGTTGGACAGCACCAGCGCCACGACGACCACTACCGCGACGCCGATGGCGACCCACCACCGCCGATCAAGTCTCATCGCACGAACTCTAACGAGCGCCAGACTCTTAACGTGCAGGCAACATCACGAGTCGATCCACGTAACAGAAACATCGGTTACTGACAGTGAACGGCCCTGTGGCGGGCCGCATCACTTCAGGAGATGTATATGGACGTGGATACAGGAACCACAGCCTTCATGCTGTGTTGCATCATCGGCCTCACGCTGATGATTCCCGGGCTCGCTCTTTTCTACGGCGGCATGGTGTCCGTCAAGAGCTCGACCAACATGATGATGATGACCTTCGGCGCCTGCGCGACCGTCGGTGTGCTGTGGGTGCTGTTCGGTTTCTCGATGACCTTCGGCACCTCCTACGGCGGATTCCTCGGCAGCATCACCGAATTCGCCGGTATGAAAGACCTCCTCGAGTCGAACACGACGATCAGCGGCCTGCCGATCTCACTGTTCGCGTTGTTCCAGGCGCTGTTCGCCGCGATCACGGTCGCGCTGATCTCCGGTGCCGTGGCGGACCGGATGAAGTTCGGCGCGTGGATGGTCTTCGCCGCCGTGTGGGCGGTGCTGGTGTACTTCCCGGTCGCACACTGGGTGTTCGCATTCGACGGCGTGGTGACCGAAAACTCGGTCGGCGGCTGGATCGCCAACAAACTGCACGCCATCGACTTCGCCGGCGGCACCGCGGTGCACATCAACGCGGGCGCCGCTGCGCTGGCCGTCGCCATCGTGCTGGGCAAGTCCGCGATGTTCGGACAGCTCCGCAAGCCCCACAACGTGCCGCTGACGCTGCTCGGCGCGGGGCTGCTGTGGGCCGGTTGGTACGCCTTCAACGGTGGATCGGCGCTGGCCGCCGGTAACTCGGCCGCCATCGTCATGGTCACGACGTTCGTCGCGACCTGCGCCGCCACCCTGTCCTGGATCGCGGTCGAGAAGATGAAGGACGGCCACGTCACCGGTGTCGGTGCGGCGTCCGGTGCGATCACCGGGCTGGTCGCGATCACACCCGCGTGCGGGGCGGTCACGCCGGTCGGCGCGATCATCCTCGGTGCGATCGCCGGCGCCATCTGCGTGTACGCGGTGGGCCTGAAGTCCCGATTCGGCTACGACGATTCGCTCGACGTGGTCGGCGTCCACTTGGTCGGCGGCGTCGTCGGCACGCTGCTCATCGGCGTCCTCGCCAGCGAGAGCATGCCCAATGCCACCAACGGCCTGTTCTATGGCGGCGGTTTCGACCAGCTGTGGCGGCAGGCTGTCGCGGCGGGTGCGGTGATGATCTATTCGTTCGTCGTCGCCTTCATCATCGCGTTCGCGATCAAGAAAACGATGGGCATCCGCATCTCGCCCGACGAAGAAGAAGCAGGTATCGACACGGCCTTCCACCGCGAAGCGTCGTACGAGCTGCAATACGCCTGATTCGGACTCCGGCCGGCGCGGAGCCACTCGCCCGCGCCGGTCGGCCCGTCGGTATCGTGTTTCCTGACAAGAGACAAGGTTTCCACACAATGTCCACCGATCTCGCGTCTCTGGCCGATCAGTCCGGTACGAAATTCATCCTCGCGTTGTTCGTCGACCTGCGAGGCAAGCCGTGCGCCAAGCTCGTGCCGGTCGAGGCCGTCCACCTTCTCGCCACCGAGGGCGTCGGATTCGCCGGGTACGCCGTCGGCGCCATGGGCCAGGAGCCCAAAGACCCCGACCTGATGGCCATCCCGGACCCCGCCTCGTTCACACCCATCCCGTTCCTCAAGGACGGCCTGGCGATCGTGCATTGCGACCCGCACGTCAACGGCGACCCGTGGCCCTACGCGCCTCGCGTCATCCTCAAGGCTTTGATCCAACGGGCGGCCGACGCGGGCTTCGAGCCGTGGGTCGGCGCCGAGGTCGAATACTTCCTGTTACACCGCAACGCCGACGGCACCCTGTCCACCGCGGACGCGGCCGACACCGCCGCGCAGCCCTGCTACGACGCGCGGGGCGTCACCCGGATGTACGACCACCTCACCGCGATCTCGACGGCGATGAATCAGCTCGGCTGGTCCAACTACGCGAACGACCACGAGGACGGCAACGGACAGTTCGAGCAGAACTTCCAGTTCGCCGAGGCATTGACCACCGCCGACCGCGTCGTAACCCTGCGCTACCTGCTGTCGATGATCGCCGCCGAGCGCGGCATGGTCGCCACCTTCATGCCCAAACCCTTTTCCAACCGGACGGGAAGCGGCCTGCACCTGCACCTGTCGCTGACCACAGGCGGGGCACCGGTGTTCCCCGCGGGCTCGGACATCGCCGACGAGCGCGGGCTCGGGCTGTCCGATACCGCCTACGCGTTCATCGGCGGCATCCTGGAGCACGCCTGCGCGCTGCAGGCCGTCGTCGCACCAACGGTCAACTCCTACAAGCGAACCCGCGCGACCACCACCGCGTCGGGTGCGTCGTGGTCACCGAACACGCCGAGCTACGGCGGCAACGACCGCACCCACTACATCCGGGTGCCCGACGATCAGCGCGTGGAGTTGCGTGGCAGCGACGGGTCGGCGAACCCCTACCTGGCGATCGCGGCTGCGCTGGGGGCGGGCATCGACGGCATCAAGCGTAGTGCCGACCCCGGCGGCGTTGGCTCCCAAGAGCGTTCGGCGCTGCCGCCGACTCTGCTGCACGCCGTCGACCAACTCGAGAGCGACCCCGTCATCACCGGGGTTCTCGACGCCGCGGGCGACGGTGTGGCGTCCTATTTCGCCAGCATCAAGCGCGACGAGTTCTTCGCCTACCACAGCGCGGTGACGCCGTGGGAGATCGACCACTACCTGACCGCTTTCTAGACGAAAGGAGCGGCGATGTGCGGCATTGTGGGCCTGCACTTGCGGAATCCCGAGTTGTTCCCGCAGCTCGGGCAATTGGTGACCGGCATGTTGTGCGAGATGGGCGATCGCGGCAGCGACTCGACCGGCGTCGCCGTCTACGGCGACCCGACCTGGTCTCCGCCCGGACACGGATGCGTTTCGCTGCTCGGGGTCGACGCGAGCCCCGACGAGGTGGCGGCCCAACTGGGTGTGTCGGTGACGCAGTTGGACGCGACATATCTCCTTACCGCACAGGCCTTGTCGGAGGACATCCTCGCCGCCGCCAGGTCCGCCTATCCCGACGCGCTCGTCGCCGGCTTCGGTGCCGATCTCGCGGTGCTCAAGGGGGTCGGTCATCCGCGCGTGCTGACCGAACGCTGGGACCTCGCCGAGGCGCAGGGCTGGCAGGGCGTCGGGCACACCCGGATGGCGACCGAGTCGGCGGTGACGCCCGCGGGTTGCCACCCCTACGCCGTGGGTCCCGAGCAGTGCATGGTGCACAACGGATCGTTCGCCAACCACGCCACCATTCGACGTGAATTGCGTGCTGCCGGCGTGAGGTTCGACAGTGAGAACGACACCGAGGTCGGGGCGCGGTTCATCGCACGCCAACTCGCGGACGGCCGAGACGTCGAGGCTGCGCTCAAGGAGCTCTGTGCCGTGTTTGATGGCTTCTACACCCTGCTGGTGTCCAACCGGGATTCGTTCGCCGTGGTCCGCGACGCCATCGCATGCAAACCCGCAGTGATCGCCGAGACCGACGACTGGGTCGCGATGGGCAGCGAATACCGCGCCCTGGCAGGACTTCCCGGTGTGGAACTGGCCAACATCTGGGAGCCCGAACCGGAGGTGATCTACGCGTGGAGACGGTAGTCGCATTCGATCTGGCCGCCAACCCGCTGCGCGAAGTGAACGCCGCGCTGCATGCACCCGGCCTATCGGGTGAGTTCGTCATCGCAAACCCCGACGGTGCACACAACGTCGCGGTCGGCCTGAACGCACCGATACGGGTGACGGTCTACGGCCACGTCGGCTATTACGCCGCAGGCATGAATCAGCAGGCCGAGGTCACGATCGAGGGCAACGCGGGCACCGGCGTCGCCGAGAACATGATGAGCGGCATCGTCCGGGTCAAGGGCAACGCATCCCAGTCCGCGGGCGCGACGGCACACGGCGGGCTGTTGGTTATCGAAGGCAATGCCGCTGCCCGGTGCGGCATTTCGATGAAAGGTGTCGACATCGTGGTGGGCGGCGACATCGGGCACATGAGTGCCTTCATGGCGCAGGCCGGCAGGCTGGTGGTGCGCGGCGACGTCGGGGAGGCGCTCGGGGACTCGATCTACGAGGCGCGCATCTACGTCCGCGGCAGTGTCGCTTCGCTGGGCGCCGACTGCATCGCCAAAGAGATGCGCCCCGAGCACCACAGGGAGCTCGAATCACTCCTGGCGGCATCGGGTTTCGACGATGACACCGCTGCCTACACCCGCTACGGCTCGGCCCGGTCGCTGTACCACTTCCGCATCGACAACGCCACGGCCTACTGATGAGCTACAGCACCGACGACCGCGCCCGACTGGGCCTACGCGAATCCGCGACGTTCGACAGGTCAACCATCGCGGCCATCCACCGGGCCGCCGAGACCGGTATCTACGACATCCGAGGATGGGGCGCCAAACGTCCACTGCCCCACTTCGACGACCTGTTGTTCCTGGGCGCCTCGATGTCGCGCTACCCACTGGAGGGCTACCGCGAACGGTGCGACACCGACGTCGTGCTCGGCGACCGCCACGCCAAACACCCGCTACACCTGGACATCCCGGTCACCATCGCGGGCATGTCCTTCGGAGCGCTGTCCGGCCCGGCGAAGGAAGCGCTCGGTCGCGGCGCCAGCGAGGTCGGCACCTCGACCACGACCGGCGACGGCGGCATGACGCCCGAGGAGCGGACCCAGAGCAAATACCTGGTCTACCAATATCTTCCGTCACGGTACGGCATGAACCCCGATGACCTCCGCAAGGCCGACGCGATCGAGGTCGTCCTGGGCCAGGGCGCCAAGCCCGGCGGCGGAGGCATGCTGCTCGGTCAGAAGATCTCGCCACGCGTCGCCGGGATGCGCACCCTGCCCGTGGGCATCGACCAGCGCTCGGCGTGCAGGCATCCCGACTGGACCGGGCCCGACGACCTGACGATCAAGATCAACGAGTTGCGGGAGATCACCGACTGGGAGAAGCCGATCTACGTCAAGGTCGGCGCCACCCGCACCTACTACGACGTGAAACTCGCCGTACACGCGGGTGCCGACGTCGTCGTCGTCGACGGGATGCAGGGCGGCACCGCCGCCACGCAGGAGGTCTTCATCGAGCACGTCGGGATACCGACGCTGGCCGCGGTCCCCGAGGCCACCCAGGCGCTGCAGGAACTCGGCGTGCACCGGAAGGTGCAATTGATCGTTTCGGGCGGCATCCGCAGCGGAGCCGACGTGGCGAAGGCGCTGGCGCTGGGCGCCGACGCGGTCGCGATCGGTACCGCCGCGCTGATTGCGTTGGGCGACAACCATCCCCGCTACGCGGCGGAGTACGAAAGCCTCGGCAGCGCGGCCGGGTTCTTCGACGACTTCCAGGACGGTCGCGATCCGGCGGGGATAAGCACCCAGGATCCCGAGCTGGCCGCCCGGTTCGATCCCGTCGAGGGCGGCAGGAGGCTCGCCAACTACCTGCGGGTGCTGACGATGGAGGCACAGACGATCGCGCGGGCCTGCGGCAAGGCGCACGTGTGCCACCTCGAACCCGAGGACCTCGTCGCCGTCACGATCGAGGCGGCGGCGATGGCCCGCGTCCCGCTCGCCGGCACCGACTGGATTCCTGGCCGATGAGCACTCGCGCGAAGAGAAGAGTGCGCCGATGAGCGCTCGCGCGAAGAGAAGAGTGCGCCGATGAGCGCCGATGTGGTGATCGTCGGCGGCGGCATCGAAGGCGCCGCCGCGGCCTGGGCGCTGTCGCAACGCGGCGTCACGAACGTCGTGGTGGCCGAGCGCAACACCGTCGGCTCCGGAATGACCGGCAAGTCCAGCGGCATCGTGCGCTGCCACTACGGCGTCAGCTCGCTGGCCGCCATGGCCGCCGTCGGCCTCGAGGTGTTCGAGAAGGCTCAGGATTTTCTCGGGGATCACGCACTCGACATCGGGTTCCGCCAGACCGGATACGTGGTCGGGGTCGGTGAGGGCGACGCCGATTCATTGCGCAAAAGCCTTGCCGCACAACGGGCCGTCGGCGTGCAGACCGAGGAGATCGACGCCGTCGAGGTCGCCCGGCTGTGGCCGTCAGCGGACCTGTCGCCGTTCGAGACGTTCGCGTGGGAGGCGCGCGGCGGATACGGCGACGCCTACCAGACCGCGCAGGCGTTCGCCGTGTCGGCACGTGCCGCCGGTGTGCGAATTCTTCAGGGCACCAACGTAACCGGGCTGCTGATCGAACGTGACAAGGTCGTCGGCGTGCGGCTGGCCGACGGCGCCGAGATCACCGCGGACACCGTGGTGGTGGCGACCGGCGTCTGGACGACACCGTTCCTGGCGTCATACGGCATCGACGTACCCATCCGGGTGGTCCGCGAGCAGCTCGTAACGATCAACCCCGGCGTCGAGATTGGCGACGTGCCGGTGTTCTCCGATCTGGTGTCCCTGCAGTACATCCGCCCGGAACTCGGCGGGGAAGTGCTGTTCGGCAACAGCGATCTGTCCGACGTCGAGGACGCCGACCCCGACGACTACCTCAACCGCGCCACCGAGGCATTCGTCGACCGCACCGTCGAGCGTGTCGGCACACGATTCCCCGGCTTCACCGACGCGGCAATCACAGGCAGCTACGCCGGGTGTTACGACGTCACACCGGACTGGAACCCGGTCATCAGCCGGACCGACGTGGAAGGCCTCGTCGTCGCTGCCGGATTCAGCGGCCACGGCTTCAAGATCGCGCCTGCGGTCGGTCGCCTGATCGCCGATCTCGTCGTCGATGGCCGCAGTGCCGACCCGCGCATTCCGGAAAAGGACTTCCGGATGTCCCGGTTCACCGAAGGTGACCTGCTCACCAGCCCGTATCCGTACGCGGGTGCCGGGCAGATGCGTTGAACCCGCAAGGAAACATGTCTGACGTCCCGCTACTGCGCAACAAGTCCGGCACGGCTCGTGACCGCGATCCGCAGGAGCCTGTCGCCGAACTCGAGTTGGAGGCCGCGATCGGGCGCAACGTGCGTCAGCTGCGTCTGCAGCACGGCCTCACTGTCGCCGAGATGGCCACTCGCGTGGGCATTTCCAAAGCGATGATGTCCAAGATCGAGAACGCCCAGACGTCGTGCAGCCTGAGCACCCTGGCCCTGCTGGCCACTGGTTTCGACGTCCCGGTCACCAGCCTGTTCCGCGGCGCGGACGTCGAGCGCCCCGCGGCGTTCGTCACCGCGGGCACGGGAGCGCGCATCGTGCGCAACGGCACCAAGGAAGGCCACGAATACCAACTGCTCGGGTCGCTTCGCGGCGAACACAAACGCCTCGAGTGTCTGCACGTCACGCTGTCGGAGAAGAGCCAGACGTATCCGCTGTTCCAACATCCGGGCACCGAGTTCATCTACATGCTCGAAGGTGTCATGGACTACAGCCACAGCCGCTCGGTGTATCGGCTGCAGCCGGGCGACTCGCTGCAGTTCGACGGAGAGGGTGCGCACGGACCGGTCGACCTCGTCGAGATGCCGATCCGGTTCCTGTCAGTGATCGCATTCCCCGATTCCCAGCTGTGAGCGGCCGGGCAGCGACTGCGGTGGCCGAAGCTCGGCAGCACCCTGCTCTCGAAGCGCGTCATGCTGCAGATCAGGGACGCCTTCGAGCCGCGCGCCGAGGCGTCGAGCATGACCTGGGAACAGTGGCAGGAGGCCCTCGCGGGCAGGACCCATGCCCGTCGGCTCATGACGCTCGCGGAGACGGCGGACACCGACGCCTTCCTGGCCTCGGGCATGGCGAGCGGGATGACGGGGACGACGGTCAACCTGACGATGGGCAGCCTCGACGACTAGAACGCCCGCACAACCTGGGGTTTCGGCCTGGCAGGCGACCTTGCTACAGTGGGCACGTGCAGCGGGTGCTCCTCCTCGGCAGCCGCGACGGGGTCTGATCAGACCGGCTTCCCGTCGCGGGTGTTCGCGATGCGCCGGTCGTGAGTCCATACAACTCCCGGAGCAACCATCGTGACCACTTTCTCGAGACCCTCACCAGATTCCCCCGATGCCTTCTCGTCGGCACGCACCATCAACAAACCCTCCGGCTCCGCCCACCCAAGGCAACCGGCGTGGAACACCCAACGCGGCACATCGATGCCGGTCAGCCGCTACCGCACCTTCGCTGAGGAGGTAGAGCCGGTCACGCTGGCGGACCGCTCCTGGCCCGACCGCGTCGTCACCACCCCGCCGATGTGGTGCGCTGTGGACCTCCGCGACGGCAACCAGGCGCTGATCGACCCGATGAGCCCGGCGCGCAAGCGCCGCATGTTCGATCTGCTGGTGCGCATGGGCTATAAGGAGATCGAGGTCGGCTTCCCGTCGGCCAGCCAGACCGATTTCGACTTCGTCCGCGAAATCATCGCCGAAGGCGCGGTTCCCGACGACGTCACCATCCAGGTGCTGACCCAGTGCCGGCCGGAGCTGATCGAGCGGACGTTCGAGGCGTGCGAGGGTGCACCACGGGCCATCGTGCACTTCTACAACTCGACGTCGATCCTGCAGCGGCGCGTCGTGTTCCGTGCCGACCGCGAAGCCGTCAAGGCCATCGCCGTCGACGGCGCGCGCAAGTGTGTCGAAGAAGCCAAGAAGTACCCCGGCACGCTGTGGCGCTACGAATACTCCCCGGAGTCCTACACCGGTACCGAGTTGGAGTACGCCAAGGACGTGTGTGACGCGGTCGCCGAGGTCATACAACCCACGCCGGAACGGCCGCTGATCGTCAACCTGCCCGCGACGGTGGAGATGGCCACGCCGAACGTCTACGCGGACTCGATCGAGTGGATGAGCCGCAACCTGAACCGGCGGGACAGCATCATCCTGAGCCTGCATCCGCACAACGACCGTGGAACCGCTGTCGCCGCAGCGGAATTGGGCTATCAGGCCGGTGCCGACCGGATCGAGGGCTGCCTGTTCGGCAACGGTGAGCGCACCGGCAACGTCTGCATCGTCACGCTGGGCCTGAACCTGTTCAGCCGCGGCGTCGACCCGCAGATCGACTTCTCCAACATCGACGAGATCCGGCGCACCGTCGAGTACTGCAATCAGCTGCCGGTACACGAACGCCACCCGTACGGAGGCGATCTCGTGTACACCGCGTTCTCCGGCAGCCACCAGGACGCCATCAACAAGGGCCTGGACCAGATGAAAGTCGACGCCGACGCGCAGGACGCCGACGTCGACGACATCCTCTGGCAGGTGCCGTATCTGCCGATCGACCCGAAGGACGTCGGCCGGACGTATGAGGCCGTCATCCGGGTGAATTCGCAATCCGGCAAGGGCGGCGTGGCCTACATCATGAAGGCCGACCACGGCCTGGCGCTGCCGCGACGGCTACAGATCGAGTTCAGCCAGGCGATCCAGAAGATCACCGACGGTGAGGGCGGAGAGGTGTCCCCGAAGGAGATGTGGGACGTCTTCGCCGAGGAGTATTTGGCCCCGTTGCGTCCGCTGGAGCGGATCCGGCAGAAGGTCATCGCGTCGGAGGTCGACGGCGGCACCGACACCATCGAAGCGGTGGTGAAGGTGGACGGTGACGAGCGTGAGATCGTCGGTGCGGGCAACGGTCCGCTCGCGGCGTTCGTCGACGCGTTGGGCGCGATCGGGATCGACGTCTCGGTGCTGGATTACTCCGAGCACGCCCTGTCGGCCGGCGAGGAGGCCCAGGCCGCGGCATACGTCGAAGCGTCGATCGGCGGCAAGACGGTGTGGGGCGTCGGCATCGCGACGTCGATCACCACGGCGTCGCTGCGCGCGGTGGTGTCGGCGGTCAACCGAGCCAGCCGGTAATCCAGTTCCCGTGATTTACTGACGCGGGCGCTAACTGCTGCGGGCGCAAATCCATCAGTTAAGAAGGAGCTGAACATGGACTGGGGTTCTACGTGGGATTTTCTCTGGCACTTCCTGATCATCTTCGCCTGGATCGCCTACCTGCTGGTGCTGTTCCAGATCCTCATTGACCTGTTCTCGCGTGACCACACAACGTCGGGTTGGGCCAAAGCGGTCTGGGTGTTCTTCCTGATCGTCTTCCCCTGGCTGACCGCGGTGATCTACCTGATCGCCCGGGGCCAAGGTATGGCGGCACGTGCTCGGGAAGCTGCCGTCGCCGCCAAGAAGGACACGGACGACTACATCAAGCAGGCCGCAGGCCGGTCGCCGGCACAGGAGATCGCCGACGCGAAGGCCCTGCTGGAGTCAGGCGCCATCAGCCAGACCGAGTTTGACGCACTGAAGGCCAAGGCCCTGGCCTAATCGAGGAAGGCACTCAGTAGTCGGTCCACAAGACCGGCGGCATCCTGGACGCCCGGCTCGGGCGCAATAGTGAGGTTGCTGAACACAAACCCGTTGAGCAGCCTGCTGAGTTCGTCGATCCTCTCCGGCGCCGGGGTGAAGCCGGCGGCCTCGAAAATGAGTGTCGCCGATTTCACCGCGGCCGCCTGGAGCTCGGCCATCAGCGGCCGGAGCTCTTCACGCCGGGTGCTCTCCATGAACAACTCGAAGCGCGCCAGTGTCCAGCGGCGAAACTGTTCGTCGGGATCGAGCATGCGAATCAACAACGCCCTCAGCGCATCCCGCGATAGCGGACCGATGGCCGACTGCAACGCCTCTACGCGCTGCCAGTGCAGGTCCACGGTGCGGGCGGCAGTCGCTTCGAGCAGCGCCTGGCGGGTGCGAAAGTAGTTCGACGTCGTGCCCGCGGGGATGCCTGCGCGGCTGTCGACCTGCCGATGCGTCAGACCCCCGACGCCGTCATCGCACAGAATGTCGATCGCGGCGTCGAGGATCTGGTTGCGTCGCTGCGGGTTCGGCGGCATCAGTTGCGAAAGCGCAAGCGCCAGAACATCGTGATCAGCCCCGCGTAGAACGGGAACAGCAGGTAGCTGAACCAGACGGGGAAGAAGTCCGAATAGAAGTCGACGTTGCCGCGTACCACTCCGAAGTAGATGTGCAGCGGCACGCTCAGCCCGATGTAGACGAGTGACCATGTGAAGAACACCGTGTGCAGTTTGTTAACGAACTCGACGCGGCTCCACAGCACTATCCCAGTCACCGCGGCATAGGTCATCGGGACCAGCAACACCTTGTCTGTCGTTGGCGTCATCACGTACTGCAGCGTGAGCTCGTCACCGAAGATCACGCGGTAGAGGTGCAACCCGAAGCCCATGAGGATAGTCAGTATCGCGGCCTCTTTGAAGAAGTAGCCGTGCCGGCGGTAGGTGTCCCGGAACGGCGACTTGCGCTCGTACTACGTCCGTAGTGGTTACCATAGCCGCGACGGTATCACTACGGATGTAGTGATGGCAAGAGGAGTTACGGACGAGGCGGCAAGTTCGCCAGCCACGTATCGGGGAGCAGCTCGATCAGCTGCCCGTCGGGATCGCGGATCATGGCGAATTGCTCTGTGGCCGTCTCCTTGATCACAGCTCCGCCGAAGTCCTCGACCAGCGCCAACACCTCGCCGAGGTCCGATACCGACAGCGACATGTGCGTCAGCCCTACCTGGTCCATGACACGCTCGGGCCCGGGGTGGGCTTCGCGTTTCGAGTAGTCGATGAGCTCGAGCACGAAGCCGTCGCGCACCAGGTATGTCGCATGCACACCGATCGGCCCGGCCAGTTGCAGAAGCTGCGCTGTGCCCTGGTCGGGCAGTTCGAGTTCCCACCAGAATTTGAAGCCCAGGAGGCCCTCATAGAACCGGCGCGACCGCTCGCGATCCGCCACACACAGCCCGACGTGATTGAAAACTGTTCGGTGACTAGTCATTACAACCTCCGATAGCGCGTCATTGTCGTCGGTCCGCCGCTTTCGACGCGCACCGTACCGCGCTCCAGGCATCCCCCGATGCCTTCCTCGGTGACCCAGGATTGCACGCTGAGCACCATGCCCTCCTCGAGGGTGACGTCGCGTCCGCGTCCGAGCCCGATCAGCGGCGGCTCGGCGCCCAGTCCCAGCCCGTGCGCCAACGACACCGACGAGTCGGGATTGCCCGCGCGTTCCCACGCGCGGTAGAGGTCGGCGCCGGAGTTGCCCGGACGGCACGCCGCGACGAGCGCGTCCATCCCGCGGGCACACCGGGACGCCAGCTCGGGGGTGGCGGCGGGTCCCGAACGCCCCGCCACCCGCGTGCGGGCCAGGCCGGCCTCGTATCCGGCGTACAGCGCGCCCGGCGCGAGCACGACGAGTTCGCCGTCGCCGACAGGACGCTCGCGGGCCAGGTGGCGAAACATCACGGGGCCGCTCGTCGGCGTCGCGAAGCAGACGCTTTCCGACGGCGGATTCGGCGCTCCCAGGCTCGCGACCTTCTCGTCGTAGATGCCGAGCAGTTCACGCTCGGTGATCCCCGGCGCCAACGCGTCCTCCATCGCGGTCAGTGCGGCTTCCGCGATGGCCGACGCGACGTCCAGGCAGGTGATCTCCTCGGGCGTCTTGACCCGCCGCGCAGTGGTCAGCACCGCGGCGGCGTCGACCAACTCAGCGGTCGTGACGAGTTGGCGAATCAGGGCGGCGAACCGCGGCGTCAACCCGTCAGTGCCGACGCGTCTCGCCTCACGCACGCCGGGGATCTTCGCGAGGTCGGCCGCGAGGTTCGCCGGATTCCAGTTCATCCGGTAGAGGTCCTCGTATCCGATCTCCGGCGGCACACCCTCGTCCCACGTCGAAAGCAGATGCACGCGAGCGGTTTCGGCGACCACCACAGCGACGGGTGCGAACGGCAACACGCCTGCCCGGCCCAGTTGGCGGGCGCCCGACACGTACCGCACGTTGCCGACGCCGCCGAGCATCAACGCATCGAGGCCGTGGCGCTCCATGCCATCGAGAACCTTTTCGCGCCGGTCGGCGCGCAGACGGGCGAAGTCGACACGCGCGTCGTCCTCGAGCCCCATCGTCCCGACGAGCACACCGCGATCGCGTGGGGCGGGACTCATGCCTCGACTCCCGGTCGCTCCGGTCCTCGCTCGTTCCTCGCTGCGATCCTCACTCGCGGTCGTCTTCGGGTGCTCATGCCTCGACACCGTACGGTTCGTAAGTCGAGCCGCTCAGCTTGACCCAACCTGAATCAGTAACGGCCACAATGTCTTCCGATCGATAGCCCGATGCGCCCTCGTCCCATATGACCGGTTCGAAGACCGCGACCATCCCCGGTTGCATGATCTGGCGCTCGTCGAACTCCTCACCGAGATCTGTTCCGATGAGCGGCATCTCCGCGCTGTCGGTGCCGATACCGTGGGCCAGATAGAAATGGTCGATCCACGGTCGCACGCCGTCATTGGCCTCGATGGCCGCCGTGCCGAGCGACAGGGCCGACACATCAGGTTTGAGAATGTCCAGCGCGGCGTCGACAACCGATCGCCATCGGCGAAACTGCTCCTGCTGCTTGGTATTCGGGACGGGGTCGGTGCCGGTGATCCATGTCCGCCCGTAGTCGGAGGCGTAGCCCTGCCAATTGATGCCCGCGTCCACCCAGATGATGTCGCCCTCACGGAGGAAGCGGTCCGTGGTGACCGTCGGATAGGCGAGGTCGCCGTGCACGGTCCACGGTCCGAGCTCCCGGGTCGGCGCCATCACCTGCCAGATCGGGTCGATGCTGTTGGCCGAGGCGCCCAGTTCGAACACCCGGCGCAGGAACGCCGCGCTCAAATCGATCTGGCGGACACCGGGCCGCAGGATCTTCCGCGCCTCGACCATCGCGAGTTCGTTGAGCAGTTGCGAGTGACGGATACAGGCCACCTCGTCCGGTGTTTTGGTGAGCTTCGCCGCGCCGACCACATCGGCAGCGTCGACCCAGTCGAGGTCCGGCAGGACCCGCAGGACCGGATGTGTCTGGTGGTCGATCCCGATGCGCGCGCCCGGTGCGAAGTGGTCGGCCAGGGCCTTCACGAACTGCTCGATGCCGTCGTCGATGTCCGGGAAGAGCGGCGCGTGGCGATGGTCGTCGGGCAGGTCGTCGGGAAGCCCGTCGTCGTAATGTGTGTACACGTGCGGCGCCGAGTCTCCCTTGGCCACAACGGCGACCGTCCTGAACAGCGCGGCACGGTCGCCGTCCTGAGCGGGCTCACCGGCACCCGTCGCGTACGCCACCGCGCTGGAACCGAGCAGCACCAGACCGTCGACGCCCTGCGCGTCGAGCTGATCCTGCAGCCTCCGGTAGCGCTCGGCGCGCATCCGCGCGAGGTCGGGCATCGCGGGTATCGCGCGCCCACCGATCGTCGCGCCCGCCGCCCAGTCGTCGATGGCTCAACCTCCCTAAAAATGCAAAGATAGCGCAATGGGCCGCCCCGACGTCAGTGCCGACGTTGTCGTCGACTTCGATCACCACTCCGGCGAGTACAGCGACAACGAGCTCGAGATCAACGCCGACCTGCGACGTCGGTGTCCCGTCGCGTGGAATGAGAACTACGGCGGATTCTGGTTCGTCACCGGCTACGACGCGGTCGCCGAGGCGGCGCGGGACGGCGACACGTTCGCGCACAAGTACGAACCGGAGGCCGCGGACGGCGTCGACTACCAGGGCGAGATGGGCGTCCCGCGCCCGGCCGGACAACCGCCATTGGGCATCGGCGAGGTCGACGGCCCCTACCACCTCGGCCTGCGCCGGGCGCTCACCCCGTTCTTCTCCACCGGCGCCATCGAAAAGATGCGACCGTTCATGGAGCAGTCGGTGAACTGGTTCCTCGACCAGAAGATCGCCGATGGGGCAATGGATCTCGTGCTCGACTACGCCAGTCCCGTCCCGGCCATTCTCACCATGAGGTTGATGGGCCTGCCGTACGACAACTGGCAGCTCTACGCCAACCTCTTCCATTCGGTGATGGACGCTCCCGACGCCGATGCCTACAACAAGGCGATCGCCGAAGTCCCCGCGATGATCGAGGGCCTGCTGAAGTTTGCGGCCACCCGTCGTGCCGACCCCGGCGATGACCTCACGAGCTTCCTCGTCTCCTACGACTTCGACGGCAAGAAGCTGGACGACGGGCAGCTGATCGACATCCTCTGGAATCTCATCGGCGGCGGCGTCGACACGACGACGTCACTGACCTCGCTGAGCCTGATGCACCTCGGGATCCACCCCGAGCTACGGCAGACGCTGATCGACCACCCGGGGCTCTACCGCACCGCGGCCGACGAATTCCTCCGGTACTTCTCGGTCAACAAGCAACTCAGCCGCACCTGCAGCCGCGACACCGTGCTCGGCGGTCAGCAGTTGCGCCGCAACGACCGGGTGCTCATCAGCTGGTATGCCGCCAATCACGACGAGCAGGAGTTCGACCGGGCCGGCGAGGTGGTGCTGGACCGGGCGCCCAACCGCCACGTCGCGTTCGGGCTCGGGCCGCACCGGTGCATCGGCGCTGCGCTGGCCCGGATCATGTTCGAGGTGATGGTGAAGGCCGTTCTGGACCGCCTCCCCGACTACGCTGTCGACCTCGGCGGTGTGCAGCGGTACGCGGGCAATCCGACCATGACCGGGTTGGGCAGGCTGCCGGTCACCTTCACCCCCGGTGCATCTGTGGGGACGGCGCGGCCGACTTAGAACAGCACGAACTGGTCGCCGGCCGCCGTGGTGTCGGTGAAGTCGTCGATGGTGGTGCCACCGACGACGGCGTCGAGGTGGCGCATGAAGTCGGCGTCGTGGACCGACGGAACACCCAACTCGTGCGCCTGGTAGCCCTTGCCCTGTTCGGGTTCGGCGTCGTTACAGACGACCAGCGAGGTTTCCTGGTCGACGGCGTCGGCGTACGACAGTCCGGCGTGCACGATTCGCTCGATGAGCTCCTCATGGGTGCGGTCGACCTCCGCCGCCAACGCCACCCGCATGCCCTGCACCAGCGGCCGGCCGGCGACGAAACGGCCCGGGTTGAGGTACGGACACGGCAGCCGGGACGCCAGCATCTTCAGCGGGCGCAACTCTTCATGTGTCACTTGGCCGTTCGGCCACTGACGGCGCGTCAGCGGGCGAACCGGCAGCCACACCTTGCGCTCGCGGGCGCGCACCAGCACGGGCTTGAGGATCTGCGCGAGCACCAAGGCGTCGTCGAGCGCGTCGTGGGGCTTCATCTGCGTGATGCCCCAGTGCGCGGCGAGCGTCTCCAGGCGAAGGTTCTCGGTGCCCAACTCGAGCCTGCGGCTCAATTCGACGGTGCACATCGCGGTGTCGATGGGCAGTTCCGCACCGACCATCTCGGCTTCGGCGGCCAGGAAGGAGTAGTCGAACCCGACGTTGTGCGCCACCAGGGTGCGACCTCTGAGGAGCTCGACCAGATCACCGACGACGTCGCCGAAGCGCGGCTGGCCTTCCAGCATTTCGGTGGTCAACCCGTGCACGTGCGTCGGTCCGGGGTCGACTCCCGGGTTGAGCAGCGTGTAGAGGCTCTGTTCGACGTTGCCGTCGTCGCCGAGGGCCAGCGCCGCGATGCTGACCATCCGGGCATGTGCGGGGTGGAAACCGGAGGTCTCCACGTCCACCACGGCCCAGCCTGCGCCATCTTCGGCTGCCGGTCGGCCCCAGGAGCCACTCGGCCGGCGACATTCGGCTGGCGTTTGGCTCACATTTTCGAGGATGGCACGGTGCGGTGACAATTCCCTTCAAGGCCGCATCGCTCGTCCTGCGTGTCGGCTACCTGCTTCTCCCCTTTTAGACTGCCGTGGATGGTCACCACTCGCGGACGTCTCGCGCTCTCGGCCGGTGCCGGCGCGCGATGGGCGTCGCGGGTCACCGGCCGCGGCGCGGGCGCGATGATCGGTGGCCTGGTCGCGATCACGCTCGACAAATCGATCCTGAGCCAGCTCGGCGAGGGCCGTCGCACCGCGGTCGTGACCGGCACCAACGGCAAGTCGACCACCACCAGAATGACCGCGGCGGCGCTGGGCACGCTGGGGCCCGTCGCGACCAACGCGGAGGGCGCGAACATGGACGCCGGGTTGGTGGCGGCACTGGCGGGAACGCGGGATGCATCGCTGGCGGCGCTGGAAGTCGACGAGATGCACGTCCCGCATGTGGCCGACGCCCTCGATCCCTCGGTGGTCGTGCTGCTGAATCTGTCGCGAGATCAGCTCGACCGGGTCGGTGAGATCAATCACATCGAGCGCACGCTGCGGGGCGGGCTGGCGCGCCATCCGTCGACGGTGGTCATCGCGAACTGTGACGACGTGCTGATGACGTCGGCCGCATATGACAGCCCGCACGTGGTGTGGGTGGCCGCGGGCGGCGGGTGGGCCAACGATTCGGTGAGCTGTCCGCGCTCGGGCGAGATCATCGTGCGCGACGGCGCTCACTGGTATTCGACGGGAACGGATTTCAAGCGACCGTCGCCGCAGTGGTCCTACGACGACACGCACATCCACGGACCTGACGGGCTGTCGCTGCCGATGCAGTTGGCTTTGCCGGGAAATGTCAACCGCGGCAATGCGACTCAGGCCGTAGCGGCGGCGGTCACGTTGGGCGCCGATCCAGTTGCGGCGGTCGTGGCGGTGTCGGGCGTCGACGAGGTCGCCGGGCGGTACACCACGGTGCAACTGGGGGCGCACACGGTCCGCATGCTGTTGGCCAAGAATCCCGCGGGTTGGCAGGAGGCGCTGTCGATGGTCGACACCGACGCCGGGTCGGTGGTGATCTCGGTCAACGGTCAGGTGCCCGACGGCGAGGACCTGTCGTGGCTGTGGGACGTCAACTTCGAGCACTTTGTGGAACAAGCCCGGGCCCATCCGGTGGTCGCCGCCGGCGAGCGCGGGACCGACCTCGCCGTTCGGCTGGGATACGCCGGCGTCGAACATACGTTGGTGCACAACGCCGTTGACGCAATCACGTCCTGCCCGCCCGGGCACGTCGAGGTGGTCGCGAACTACACCGCGTTCCTGCAATTGAACCGCACGTTAGGGCGGGGTGGCCGTGGTCCCAGGGGGCTGGGCCCACGCGCCAGCAGGGGAGAGCGATGGGCCCACGCCCGCAGGGCAGGGGACGACCGGGGGGAAGATGCCTGAGTCGACGGTGCGGATCGGATTGGTGCTGCCCGATGTGATGGGAACCTATGGCGACGGCGGCAATTCGGTGGTGTTGTGTCAACGCCTGCGGTTGCGGGGCTTCGACGCGGAGGTCGTCGAGATCACCCTGGCGGATCCGGTGCCCGCCGAGTTGGACCTCTATACCCTTGGCGGGGCAGAGGATTACGCCCAGCGATTGGCGACCAGGCACTTGATCCGCTATCCCGGTCTGCAGCAGGCGGCGGGACGGGGTGCGCCGGTGCTCGCGATCTGCGCGGCGATTCAGGTGCTGGGGCACTGGTATGAGACGTCGTCGGGTGAGCGGGTCGACGGCGTGGGAATGCTCGACGTGACGACGTCGCCGCAGGACAAGCGCACCATCGGTGAAGTGGTGTCGCAGCCTCTACTGCCCGAGCTGTCGGAACGATTGACGGGCTTCGAGAATCACCGCGGCGGAACGGTTCTGGGGTCGTCGGCGCAACCGCTGGCCAAGGTGATCAGCGGGGCGGGCAACCGGCTGGGCGACGGCATCGACGGTGCAGTGCAGGGCAGCGTCGTCGCGACGTACCTGCACGGACCGTGCCTGGCGCGCAATCCGCAGCTCGCGGACCATCTGCTCTCGCGTGTGGTCGGCGACCTGGCGCCGTTGCAGATCGACGAGGTTGCGCTGTTGCGCAAGGAGCGTCTGGCGGCCCCCCGCCGCGCTTAACATCAACGTTATGCAGCGAAAGTGCGAGTAAACCTCTGCAATTCGTTGATTTCGATGAAGCAGCCTCGGCTCACCAGGGCAGCCTCGACGCGCGCGATCACGTCTTGTGGCTTGTCCTCGGCGATCACGCGGATGACGATCCAGCCGAGCGCCTCCAGCATGCGTAGCCTCGCGATGTCCTTCACATATTGACGACGGTCCTTCCGGTGATGATCGCCGTCGTATTCAACCGCCACCTGGAAGTCACGCCAGCCCATATCCAGGAATGCCACCGGGTAGGAACCTTTGAGCACGGGTATCTGCGTCTCCGGTTGCGGGAAGCCGGCGTCCATCAACAACAGTCGAATGCGAGATTCCTTCGGAGATGCCGCACCACCGTCGATGAGAGGAAGCAATTCGCGTAATTGCCTTGCGCCCGGGGCACGCCGATAACGCTTCGCCAGCGCCCTCACGTCGTCGATGGAGAAGGCTTGGTTCCACATCAGCGCGTCCAGCCGGGCCAACGCCGACGGCCGGTCGAGGTGACGGCCGAGGTCGAATGCGGTGCGGACCCGGGTGGTGACAGGTAAGCCGGCGATGCGAATGATCTCGTCGGAGGCGATGCGCTCGGTCCGGGGTACCAAACCCTTCTGTGGACGGATCTTCACTCCGGCCAGCTCGATGGGGTGAGCCGGATCCACCCACGGCGCGCCGTGCAGAGCCGAGGCGGCCACACCGGCGATCACACCATGGCGGCGAGATGCCAACCACGCTGCGATCGCGCGGTCACGCAGCGACAACTCCGCATTCTTCGGTGTGTAGACGCCGCGGTGAATCGCCATGTACCAGCGACTCAATTCGTGACGAGTGACCCGTCCCGCCGCCATCGCTTCACTGCCAATGAAGACCTCAGCCATGGCTGCATAGTGCACTCACCCACCGACAGCCCCGCGGAATCCACGTTCTGCAGCGAAAGTGCGGGTAGACCTCTGCAAAACGTGGATTTCGCGAAAGAAAACTAGGCCATGGCGCGGCGGCCCGCGAGCGCGCGGCCCAGTGTCAGCTCGTCCGCGAACTCCAGGTCACCACCCATCGGCAGGCCCGACGCGATACGCGTCACGGTGAGCCCCGGGATGTCGCGCAGCATCCGCACCAGATACGTTGCGGTGGCCTCGCCTTCGGTGTTCGGGTCGGTCGCGATGATGATCTCGGTGATGTCGACACCGTCCACCCGCTCTCCAATCCTGGTCAGCAGCTCACGAATTCGCAGCTGTTCGGGTCCAACGCCCGACAGCGGATCCAGCGCACCGCCCAATACGTGGTACCGGCCGCGGAACTCGCGCGTGCGCTCGACGGCCTGCACGTCCTTCGGCTCCTCGACGACGCACACCACCGATCCGTCGCGGCGGGCGTCAGAGCAGATCCGGCAGCGATCGTCGTCGGAGACGTTGCCGCACACCGCACAGAACTTCACCCCGTCGCGGACCTTGCCCAACACCGCGGTCAACCTGTCGATGTCGGGAGGCTCGACGGACAGCAGATGGAACGCGATCCGCTGCGCGCTCTTCGGCCCGATACCGGGCAGCTTGCCGAGCTCGTCGATCAGATCCTGGACCGGTCCCTCGAACAAGTCAGATTCCTGGCAGTCCCAGGTCGCCCATCCCGCCGGCCAACGGGCCGAGCCGGTCGTGCGCGAGGATGGTGACTTGCTTGGACGCGTCCCCGATCGCGCCGACGACCAGGTCCTGGAGGGTTTCGATGTCACTCGGGTCGACGACCTTCGGGTCGATCCGGACCGCGATCACCTCGCCGCTGCCCTTCATCGTGACCTGCACCAGGCCGCCGCCGGCCTGTCCGTTGACCTCGGCCGCGGCCAGCGCCGCCTGCGCCTCCATCAACTGCTGCTGCACCTGCTGGGCCTGAGCGAGGAGTGCCGACATATCGGGCTGGCCACTACCGGGTTGCATGACGATCCCCTTGCGTATTGGTCTCGACTTGGTTTCTGTCGCCCGCACGCGGCGGTTTGGGGTTTCAGCCTAGTCGGGGTCGGCGCTACGGTGGCGCCCGTGCCTGCCCGCCTGCGTGTCGGAGCCACCAGAACAATGCGCGGCTCAGCCGCGGTGGCCGCCGGACTGCTCATCGCCGCATCGACGCTCGTCAGCCCTGCTTCGGCCGCCCCCGCGAACATCGCCGGCAAGATCGTGTTCCTCGACCCCGGCCACAACGGCTTAAACGACGCCTCAATCAGTCGACAGGTGCCCACCGGCCGCGGCGGCACCAAGGACTGCCAGGCCAGCGGCACCTCGACCGAGGACGGCTATCCAGAGCACGCCTTCGCCTGGGAGACCACGCTGCGTATCCGCCAGGCGCTCAACGCGCTGGGGGTGCGCACCGCGATGTCGCGTGGCGACGACAACGGCGTCGGTCCCTGCGTCGACGAACGCGCGGCGCTGGCCAATTCGGTGCACCCCGATGCGGTCGTGAGCATCCACGCCGACGGCGGTCCGCCGACCGGCCGCGGCTTCCACGTGCTGTACTCGTCCCCGCCGCTCAACGACGTACAGGCCGGGCCGTCGGTGCGGTTCGCCGGGATCATGAAGGACCAGTTGCAGGCCTCGGGCCTGGTGCCGTCGACCTACATCGGTTCGGACGGCCTGAATCCACGCTCCGACATCGCGGGACTCAACCTCGCCCAATTCCCGTCGATCCTGGTCGAACTCGGCAACATGAAGAACCCTGCCGATTCCGCGCTGATGAAGACACCCGAAGGCCGGCAGAAGTACGCCGACGCCGTCGTTCGGGGTATCGCCGGGTTCCTCGGCGCCCCCTAGGCGTCCGCAGTTCTAGGTTGCAGAGCTCTCGACCTGCTTCTTGAGCTTCGCCAGCACCTCGCCCTGGATCTTGCGCAGGCCCAGCGGCGCGAACGTCTTCTCGAAGAAGCCGCCGATGCCGCCCGCGCCCTGCCACGACGTCTTGATCGTGACCGACGAGCCCTCCCCCGCCGGAGCGACCGTCCAGTTCGTGATCATCGTCGAGTTGGCGTCCTTCTCGATCACGGTGTGACCGGCCACGTCGACGCTGGCCTTCACCTCACGCACCCGCGACTTGGTGGCCTGTAGCTTCCACGACGCCACGGTGCCGGCGCCCTGTCCGCCCTCGAGCACCCGGTACTCGCTGTAGTGCGGCGAGAGAATCTTCGGGCGCACGGTCGCGTAGTCGGCGACTGCCGCCAACACGGTCTCCGGCGTGGCGTCGATCTCGACGGTGCTGGACGCGCTGACCTGTCCCATCGGTGCAAACTCCTAGGTCGTGGGTGATTCGGGGGTGCTTCTGGGGTGATGTAGCGGTCGGTGCGGTCGCATCGCCTGCGACCGCGGACTAGCGTATATCTGTGTCTGTGGTGGGGATTGACGCACGTACCGCTCACTCCGCGGGGGTCGAACGGCTTCTCGCCAGCTATCGGGCGATTCCGCCTAACGCCACGGTCCGGCTGGCCAAACCCACGTCGAACCTGTTCCGTGCCCGCGCGAAGACGTCGACCAAGGGGCTCGACGTCTCGGGCCTGAGCGGAGTCATCGCCGTCGACCCCGAGAAGCGCACCGCCGATGTCGCGGGGATGTGCACCTACGAAGACCTGGTCGCGGCCACGCTCCCGTACGGACTTTCGCCGCTGGTGGTGCCTCAGCTCAAGACCATCACCCTCGGCGGGGCGGTCACCGGACTCGGCATCGAGTCGACGTCGTTCCGCAACGGCCTGCCACATGAGTCCGTGCTCGAGATGGACATCCTGACGGGAGCCGGTGAAGTGCTTACCGCGTCGCGCGACGAGCACTCCGACCTCTTTCGTGCCTTCCCCAATTCCTATGGCACGCTTGGCTATTCAGTGCGAATCAAGATCGAACTGGAGCCGGTCAAACCGTTCGTCGCGATTCGCCATCTGCGGTTCAACTCATTGAAGGACCTCTTCGCGACGATGGACCGCATCATCGAAACCGGCGGTCACGACGGCACGCCCGTGGACTACCTCGACGGCGTGGTGTTCTCGGCCGACGAGGCCTACCTGACGCTGGGATTCCAGACATCCACGCCGGGTCCGGTCAGCGATTACACCGGCCAGCAGATCTACTACCGCTCGATCCAGCATCCCGGCAACGACGGCGCCGAGAAGCACGACCGGTTGACGATCCACGACTACCTGTGGCGGTGGGACACCGACTGGTTCTGGTGCTCGAGGGCGTTCGGCGCGCAGGATCCGAAGATCCGCCGGTTCTGGCCGCGGCGCTACCGGCGCAGCGCCTTCTACTGGAAGTTGATCGGCTACGACCAGCGGTTCAACATCGCCGACCGCATCGAGAAGCGCAACGGCCGCCCGCCGCTGGAACGGGTCGTCCAGGACATCGAGGTGCCGATCGGACGGGCCGCCGAGTTCGTCGACTGGTTCCTGGCCAATGTGCCCATCGAGCCGATCTGGTTGTGCCCGTTGCGGCTCCGCGACGACACCAACTGGCCGCTGTACCCGATCCGCGCCCACCACACCTACGTCAACATCGGCTTCTGGTCGTCAGTGCCGGTCGGCCCGACCGAAGGACACACCAACAAGTTGATCGAACGCAAAGTCAGTGATCTCGAAGGTCACAAATCGCTGTACTCCGACGCGTACTACAGCCCCGACGAGTTCGACGAACTCTATGGTGGAGAAACCTACAAGACCATTAAGAAGTCTTACGATCCCGACTCACGACTCCTGGACCTGTATGCAAAGGCAGTGCAACGACGATGACGACATTCAAAGAACGCACAGCTCATGCGCCGACCGGAAAGCTCTCGCTGGCTGAGATACTGGAGATCTTCGCCGTCGGCCAGGTTCCCCTGAAGTTCAAGGCCTATGACGGCAGCTCATCGGGACCGGACGATGCGGCCGTCGGCCTCAACCTGCTGACACCGCGCGGCACAACGTATCTGGCCACGGCGAGCGGTGAACTCGGGCTGGCCCGAGCGTACGTCTCTGGCGATCTCGAACCGATCGGCGTTCACCCGGGCGACCCCTACGAATTGCTCAAGGCACTCGCCACGCGCGACAACATGGACTTCAAGCGTCCGCCCGCGCGGGTGCTGGCCAACGTCCTGCGCTCCATCGGGATCGAACACCTCAAGCCGATCGCCCCACCGCCCCAGGAATTCCTGCCCCGCTGGCGGCGCGTCGTAGAAGGGCTGCGGCACAGCAAGTCCCGTGACGCCGAGGCGATCCACCACCACTATGACGTCTCAAATGCGTTCTACGAGTGGGTGCTCGGCCCGTCGATGACCTACACCTGCGCCTGCTATCCGGACGCGGACGCAACT
Source organism: uncultured Actinomycetota bacterium (assembly GCA_963721495.1). Classification (GTDB taxonomy): domain Bacteria; phylum Actinomycetota; class Actinomycetes; order Mycobacteriales; family Mycobacteriaceae; genus Mycobacterium. The sequence goes on from CAVRMG010000043.1 coordinate 41,952, forward strand.
CTGGAAGAGGCGCAGGAGAACAAGTACCGGTTGGTTTTCGACAAGCTACGACTGAAGCCCGGCGACCGACTGCTCGACGTGGGCTGCGGCTGGGGTGGCATGGTCCGCTACGCCGCACGGCACGGTGTCAAAGCGATCGGTGTCACGCTCTCCAAGGAGCAGGCCGAATGGGCGCAGAACGCGATCGCCGAGCAGGGTCTGTCCGACCTCGGCGAAGTCCGCCACAGCGACTATCGCGACGTCCGCGAGTCCGGATTCGACGCGGTCTCGTCGATCGGACTGACCGAGCACATCGGCGTGCAGAACTACCCGGCGTACTTCCGGTTCCTGAAGTCCAAGATGCGCAACGGTGCACTGCTTCTCAACCACTGCATCACCCGGGCCGACAACAAGACCGGCGCGTCGGCGGGCGTCTTCATCGACCGCTACGTGTTCCCCGACGGGGAGCTCACCGGTTCGGGCCGCATCATCACCGAGGCACAGGACGTCGGCCTCGAGGTGGTGCACGAGGAGAATCTGCGCCATCACTACGCGCTGACCCTGCGCGACTGGTGCCGGTATCTCGTCGAGCACTGGGACGAGGCCGTCGAAGAGGTCGGGCTGCCCACCGCCAAGGTGTGGGGGCTCTACATGGCAGGATCCCGGGTCGGCTTCGAAACGAATGTCATTCAGCTGCACCAGGTTCTGGCAGTGAAACTCGACGAGGACGGCACCGACGGCGGCCTCCCGCTGCGCCCGTGGTGGACGCCTTAGCCCAGCGACCGTTCGTCAAGTGAGCTGTGCGCGATTAATGCGGACTTCTCCGTCCCGCTCGACGGCGACGACGTCACCGAATTGATCCTGAAGCACCGCCATGAGTTGCCGTTCAGCGACCAGCTGCCGACCCTCGACCCACCTACTCATACGGATCATCGCGCGCTGTTGATGCGACTGATCACGCCCAAACGCCTCAAGGCGAACGACAGGCGATGCGGGAATGTCGACGGGGTCGATGACTATCTTCGCGTCGGCGAGGGCGAGTTCTCGGTGGCTTCGCGGCCGTTCGCCGTCCGGGATCGCTGATCGCTCGGCGTTCCCGCGCGGGACGCGACGGCTTCGTCGCGCCAACGTCGCGATGCAGCGGGGGCGTCGGCAGCACGGATGAGGACTCAATGGCGCACGGCCCGCTGGAGTTTCTGTACGACCGGTTCGCGTCGTACATCGACGATCGCGACGCGAGCCCCGCGACGAGTACTCGCCGGGTTGGCCACCGTCTTGTTCCCCGACGAGTCCACACCCGGTGTCGACGATGTCGCCGGTGGCGACGAACGTCTTCTCGGCGGGACAGGAGACGACGGTCCGCCTCCTCGGCACCGCGGTCCGAGTGCTCTCCGAACGGCCCGAGATCCAGCAGGCACTGCGCCGGGACCGCAAGCTGGTGCCCAACTTCGTCGAGGAGGCGTTGCGCATCGAGAGCCCGGTGAAGGGCGACTTCCGGTTGTCGCGCGTGCCCACCTCTGTCGGAGGCGTGCACCTGCCGGCAGGCACCACGGTAATGGTCCTCAACGGTGCGGCGAATCGCGATCCGCGCCGGTTCGAAGACCCGGACACCTTCGACCCGGCGCGCAAGAACGCCCGTCAGCATCTGGCGTTCGGCCGTGGCATCCACAGCGCCGCGGTGCCCGAATCGCGCCCGGCGATGACTGAGCCCCGGTTCGCGGTCGGGGACCGGGTACGCACCCGGCCCGTCGACCCGCCCCACCACAGCCGGCTTCCCCGCTACGCCCGTGGACACGTCGGCGAGGTCGTGGAGGTGCAGGGGAAGTGGCCGCTCGCCGACGACAAGGCGCAGGGCGATTGGCCTTGTGGGGGCAACCAGCCGCGCACTGGGTGCAGGTCGAGTTGTGGGAGTCGTACTTGGAGGTCGCCGGATGAGTGGGCAACATTCGAGCTCGGAGACCGCGGTGCGGGTGCGCCGGCTGGAGGAACGGCTATCGGCGCCGGCTTGACCAGCGACGAGCAGCTCGACGGCATACTCGGGCAGGTCCTGTCCGGGTCGCCGGCGAACGGCGCGCGGGTGGTGGCCCGGGCGTGGGTCGAGGCCCGTCCATTGAGCACGGCAGGCACCGTCGACGACATCGCCAATGCCGCAGTGTTTCTCAGCAGCGAACGGTCGCGATACATCACCGGGACGGTGCTCCCGGTCGACGGCGGCATGACGGCGGGAATCCGCGCAATGGCTCGCCAAGATCACCGCCGCCCTCGCCGGTGTCTCCTGAGACCCGGAAGGAACAGGATTGCGATGACCGAGATCGCTCTCGCGCAGCCGGATACCGAACGGTGGGATCCGGTGTTCACCGCGAAGATCGCCGACCGGGTGTACCCCGTTGTGCGACGCCTTCCGCGAGCGCGCTGCTGGAGCTGACGCGAACGCGGCGCTCGTGGTGTCCAACCACTCCGGTGGGATGTTCACCCCAGATCCGCTGATCTTCGCGGCCGACTTCACGAGAAGTTCGGCTACGACCGGCCGCTGTCACGCGCCACGAACTCGGTCTGTCCATGAGCACCGGGCCGGTGCCGCTGCGACTCACCGCCGTGCCGAACACCCCGACGACGCACAACGTAATCGTGTGCACGCTGTGCTCGTGCTATCCGATCGGGCTGCTCGGGCCCTCGCCGTCCTGGTACAAAAGCGAGGCGTATCGGGCGCGTGTAGTGCGGGAGCCGCGGGCGGTGCTGGCGGAGTTCGGACTGACGCTGCCCGCAGACACCGAGATCGTCGTACACGACACAAGCGCGGAGAGCCGGCACCTTGTACTGCCGATGCGCCCACCCGGCACCGCCGAACTAAGCGAGACCGAACTCGCCGCGCTGGTCACCCGGGATGGACTGATCGGGACCGCGTCGGTCTGACCGATCGCCGAACAGAGCGCTCGCGTCAGCTGCCTTCGATGCGACGGGCGCCGAGTTCGGTCTGAAGTAGCTCGAGCGCGGCTTCCTCGGGGTCCCGCCGCGGTGCCTCGGAGGTGTCGCTGCCGGCTTCGGCCAGCATGCTCTCCTCGTCATCGTCGCTCTGCGTCGGCGCGGGGGCGACCGTTGGTTCCACCGGCTCAGGGGCGGGTGGCGGACCCGGGGGGCCTGTCTCGCAACGGATCTTCCAGTCGACGCCGAGCGCGTCCTTGAGCGCCTCGCGGATGACGTCGGCGTTGCGCTGTTCAGTCAGCCGCTTGGCCAGCGGCGCGGACTCGTGGCTGAGCACCAGGGTGTCGCCCTCGACGGCCCGCACGATCGCGCCCGCAAGCATCACCTCGGTGGTGCGGCTGCGCTGACGGACCTTCTCGCGCACCGTCGTCCACATGCTGCGCACAGCCGCCGCGTTCGGCTCACCCGCGATGGCCGCGGGTGGGGGCGCCGCCACGATGGGGTCGGACGGCTGCTGCACCGGTGGCGGCGAGGCCGGCCTCGGCTCCGGCGGGGGCTCGGCCGGCGACTCGACCGCCTTGGGCTGTGCCATCGGCGTCGGCTCGACCACCACCGTCGGCTCGAGCGCGGGCTTCAGCTCCGGTGCTGACCTCGGCTCGGGCGCGGCCTTCGCCTCGGGCGCAACAGCGGGGGCATGCTTCGGTTCCGGTGCGGCCTGGGGCGCCTGCGCCTCCGGCGCCTTGCTCTTGCGGCTGTATTGCGTTGGAGCACCTGACTGTTCGCCCTCGGGAATCGACATGTCCATACGGGTCTCGATGCGTTCGACGCGCTGCAACAACGCCGCCTCGGTGTCGCTGGCCGACGGGAGCAGGAGCCGCGCGCACACCACCTCGAGCAGCAACCGGGGTGCCGTGGCCCCCCGCATCTCACCCAGCCCGGCGTGCACGACCTCGGCGTAGCGGGTCAACGTGGCGGCGCCGACGCGCGTCGACTGATCGCGCATCCGCTCGAGCACGTCCTCGGGGCCGTCGACCACACCGCGGGCGACCGCGTCGGGCACCGACTGCAGCACGATCAGATCGCGAAAGCGCTCCAGCAGATCGGTGCCGAACCGCCGCGGGTCATGGCCGGCGTCGATCACGCTTTCGACGGCACCGAACAGCGCCGCGGCGTCGCCTGCCGCGAGCGCGTCGATCGCGTCGTCGATGAGCGCCACGTCGGTGGCACCCAGCAGCGCAAGCGCCCGTTGATATTCGACGTGATTGCCGTCCGCGCCCGCCAACAACTGATCGAGCACCGACAGCGTGTCGCGGGGTGACCCGCCGCCGGCCCTGATCACGAGTGGATACACCGCATCGTCAACCGTCACGTTCTCCTGCGCGCAGATGCGCTCGAGAAGCGTTCGCATGGTCCGCGGCGCCAACAGGCGGAACGGGTAGTGGTGGGTGCGCGAGCGGATGGTCGGCAGCACCTTCTCGGGCTCGGTGGTGGCGAAGACGAAGATCAGGTGGTCCGGCGGCTCCTCGACGATCTTCAGCAGGGCGTTGAAGCCCGCCGTGGTGACCATGTGCGCTTCGTCGACGATGAAGATGCGGAACCGCGACTGTGCCGGCGCGTAGAAGGCGCGATCGCGAAGCTCGCGGGTGTCGTCCACACCACCGTGGCTCGCGGCGTCCAGTTCGGTGACGTCGACACTTCCGCCCCCGTTCGGCGCGAGCGCTTCGCACGAGTTGCACACCCCGCACGGCGTGGCCGTGGGCCCCTGCTCACAATTCAGCGAGCGGGCCAGGATGCGCGCCGACGACGTCTTCCCGCACCCGCGCGGTCCGGAGAACAGGTAGGCGTGGTTGATGCGCCCGGCGGTCAGCGCGGTGGACAGCGGTTCGGTGACGTGCTCCTGTCCGACCACGTCGGCGAATGTCGCAGGTCTGTACTTGCGGTAGAGCGCCACGCTCAGCAGGCTACCGAGACGGAGGGACAGGCGGAGTCGGGGTGACCCATTAGTCCTTCAGCAGCGCTTCGGTCGCCGACAGCAGCGCACACGTCGCCAGGCCGTCCACCGCCTCGCGCAACTCGGGCAGCGGGGGAAACGACGGCGCAATCCGGATGTTCTTGTCCTCCGGGTCTTTTCGGTACGGGAACGTTGCACCGGCCTCGGTGACCGCGATCCCGGCGTCCTTTGCCAGCGCAATGGTGCGACGCGCCGTACCCGGCAGGACGTCGAGGCTCACGAAGTAGCCACCCTTGGGCTCGGTCCACGACGCGATCTTCGACTCGCCCAGCCGGTCCGCAAGGATCTCCAGTACGGCGGCGAACTTCGGAGCCAGCAGCTCCTGGTGGCGCTGCATCTGCAGCCGCACGCCGTCGGCATCACCGAAGAACCGCAGATGCCGCAGCTGGTTGACCTTGTCTGGTCCGATCGACTTCTTGCCCGCGTACTGCAGATACCAGGCGATGTTGCCCAGTGAGCCGCCGAAGAAGCTCACCCCGGCGCCGGCGAACGTGATCTTCGACGTCGACGCGAACACCAGCGGCCGGTTCGGGTTGCCTGCGGCCTCAGCCAGGCCCAGGACGTCGATGTTGGCCTCGAAGTCATGGGTCAGTGTGTGCACCGCGTAGGCGTTGTCCCACATCAGCCGGAAATCGCTTGCAGCGGTTCGCATCTGAACCAGCCGCCGCACCTTCTCCCACGAGTACGTCACCCCGGTCGGGTTCGAGTACACCGGCACGCACCACATGCCCTTGATGGCCGGATCGACCGCGACGAGTTCCTCGATCAGGTCGACGTCCGGGCCGTCCTCGTGCATCGGCACGGTGATCATCTCGATGCCGAGGGTCTCGGTGATCGCGAAGTGCCGGTCATAGCCCGGCGCAGGGCAGAGAAACTTCAGCGTCGGCTCCTGCGCCCACGGCCGCGGCGAGTCCACGCCGCCGTGCAGCATCGAGAACACCACGATGTCGTGCATCAACTCCAGGCTGGCGTTGTTGCCCGCGATCAGATTGGGCACACCGATACCGAGCAGCTCGCCAAAGATGGCCCGCAGTTCGGGCAGCCCATGCAGCCCGCCGTAGTTGCGGGTGTCGGTGCCGTCTCCGTCGCGGAACGCATCCTTCCCGGAGCCGGGCAGCTCCAGCAGCGCATTGGACAGATCGAGCTGAGCCGCGGACGGCTTGCCGCGAGTCAGATCGAGTTTGAGGCCCTTTGCCCCGAGCTCGGCGTAATTGCGCGCCTGCAAGTCGTGCTGTGCGACGAGTTCCTCACGGCCGAGCGACTGAAACGACACGAGGCGCCTTTCACTGAGAGCCGGGGAAAGCCGGGGAAGATACGAGGGGACCCCGCGCACCCGCCAGAGCCCATTGACCCTTGCTGCCTTCCGGCCCTGGGGGAGTTCACAGGATAGACGCCGCGCGGGGTCCAGGAAGAAGTCTAATACCCGGCCCCGGAGGGCAGGACCGCGCTGGGGGCACTCCCCTCGCGAGCTGGGGACCCCTCCCAGCCCGAAGGCGAGGGGGACGACCCGGAAAGGTGCCCAGTGCGCGTCGACGGGCGCATCAGCGTGGTCGGCTACCATGGCCCGCGGAGGATTCGCCTAGTGGCCTATGGCGCTCGCCTGGAACGCGGGTTGGGTTAATAGCCCTCAGGGGTTCAAATCCCCTATCCTCCGCACTCGGACCGGGGTGCGACTACATAACCAATAGCCTGGTCGCACCCCGGGCCACATAATCTCGAGGAGGAGCATGCGGCGCTGGGTCGCGGTCTTGTGGCACGCGTCGTTCTCTTGCATTGCCGCTGCCCTGTACTTCCTTTTCGTGCTGCCGCGCTGGTGGGAACTGACGGGAGTCACGACGCACACTCTGGGCACTGTCATGCGCGTCGTCGCCGGTGCCGTGATCGGCCTGGCCGCGCTTCCGGTGGTGTTCACCCTGTTGCGCACCCGCAGGCCCGAGTTCCGCACGCCCCTGCTTGCGCTGAGGCTGCGCACTGCGTCGATCGCGCTGCACGTCGTCGCCGGTGTGCTGATCATCGGTGCGGCGATCAGCGAGATCTGGCTTTCCCTCGATGACGCAGGTCAGTGGCTGTTCGGTAGCTACGGCGCCGCCGCCGCGATCGCGCTGCTCGGCATCTTCGCGTTCTACCTGGCCGACATCGCCGAGCTTCCGCCACCACCGCCGAAGCCTCTGAAGCCCAAGAGGCAGAAGCAGCGCCGGGGCCGCGGCACGAAATCCGAGGACGGCATTGACGGCGCCGAAACCGCAGCGGACGAGGCCTCGACGGAGACGAGCGCCGATGAGGACAACGACGAAGGCAGCACGTCCGACGCCGACGAGTCGGCTGAGAATGAACCGGCCGTCCTTACGGCCGAATCCGAGAAGCCCGACGCCGAGCTGGCCGCCGATCCGGCGGTGCTGGACGAGTCCGCCGACGACGAGACCCACACCGAGTCGACCAACGGCAAACTGCCCGACGACGCACCCGCCGACAAGGCCGTACCGACCCGTCGTCGCCGCAGGCGGTTGCGCGGCGGCGTCGCAGTAGACGACTAGGAAGCCCGACTTCGGGCACTATGGGCACATGGGCACATTCCAGATGCGCCGTCCCTTGGCGGCGCTATTGACCGCGCTTGCGGCGGTCCTGGCCCTGGTCGCGCCGGTCCACCCGGCGACGTCCACGGCCGCCCCGGGGGATCCGGTCACCGCAGCGAGCCAGGTCGAGCCCGCCGTGGCGCGCGTCGACACCGAGCTGGACTACCAGCATGCGATCGCCAACGGTGCGGGCATCGTGCTGGACCCGGGCGGTCAGGTGCTGACCAATTTCCACGTGATCACGGGCGCCGACCGCATCACCGCGACCGTCGCCGGGCGCTCCTACCCCGCTGAGCTGGTCGGCTACGACCGGCGGCGCGACGTCGCCGTGCTGCAGCTACTGGGCGGGGGCGGGCTCCCCGCGGCGGCGATCGGGGACTCCGGTGCTCTGGTGGTGGGCGAACCGGTCGTCGCGCTGGGGAATGCCCAGGGCTCGAGTGCACCGCTGACGCGCGAGGTCGGGACGGTGACCGGCTTCAGCCGCACCGTGAACGCCGAGGACTCGCTCACCGGCAGCAAGGACGAGCTGACCGGCCTGATCGAGTTCGCGGCACCGGTGGTCGCCGGCGACTCCGGGGGCCCGGTGGTGAACGGGGCCGGGCAGGTCGTCGGGCTCACGACCGCCGCAACGGTGAACTTCCGAATGGGTCCCGGCGGCAAGGGTTTCGCGATTCCGATCAACGATGCGATGGCCATCGCCAATCAGATCCGGTCGGGCGCGCCGTCAGATTCCGTGCACATCGGACCACCGGTGCTGATCGGTGTCGGTGTGCGCACCGCACCGCAACGCGGGCCGGGCGTGCTCATCGCGGACGTCCTGCGCGGCGGCGCCGCCGATCAGGCCGGGCTGATGAGCGGAGACATCCTGACGGATCTGGACGGCACGCCGCTGGATTCGGCTACCACCCTGACGCACGTGCTTGACCGCCACTATCCCGGCGACGTCATCGACCTGACGTGGATCGACGGCAGCGGCCAGCAGCGCACCGGGAAGGTGTCGCTCGTCCCGCAGTGAGTCACGTTGCGTCACAACCGATCAGCGCCGTCGAGGATTCGCTCGAGGCCCGCGACCACCACGTCGAGTTCGAAGTCGAACTGGGTTTCCGCGTCGTGCCCCGCAGGCTCGGCTGAGGCCAGCACCCGTCGCAGCGCCGGATAGGTGCCCTGCGGCTCACGCATCAGCGCCACGGTGGTCTCCGCACGGTGACGGTGGACACCGGACCCGGTCTGCGCGACGACGGTCTGCGCCGCAGACTGCGCGATGTTGGAGGCCGCGGTCAGCCCGTGTCTGGCGCTCTCGGGATCGAGGCCCGCCGACAACAGCGCATCGAGGACCCGATCGGCCAGCGCCAACGCCGCCGACGTGCTGAGGCCGCGCAACTGGGTGAAGTCCGTGGCGGCGCCCACCTGGATCAGCCCGTCGCGGAACGCCACCGCGTACGCACGCAGCGTCACCCGCCAGTCGTCGTCCGCTGGCAGTTCGACCGGGGCGAGTTCCCTGTCGAACCGGTCGAGCACCATCAGCGTCAGCAGGCCCTCACGGTCGCCGACGTAGTAGTGCAGTGCCTTGCGGCTCACTCCGAGCGCATCGGCAACCGCCTGCATGGTCAGGTTTTTGCCCGCCACGCTGCGCGCCGCGGAGACGATCTGCTCCTGACTGATCCGCGGTGGTCGCCCCCTGGTTCGGCCGCTCATCACCCCTACCCTAGGCGATTTTTCGCCGGTCGGTAAAAAACCCTTCCCTAGCGCGTCGAGGTTCCCTATGCTGAGCGCGTGCCAAACACCCCGTACCGGGTCGTCCAGTGGACGACCGGAAATGTCGGAAAGAGCTCGGTCGAGGCGATCGCCAAGAATCCGAACTACGAACTCGTCGGCCTCTACGCGTGGTCGAAGGACAAGACAGGCAAGGATGCCGGCGAACTGGTCGGGATCGAACCGTTGGGTGTGAAGGCCACCAACGACGTCGACGCGCTGCTCGCACTCAAGCCCGACGCCGTCGTCTACAACCCGATGTGGAACGACGTCGACGAACTCGTCCGCATCCTCGAGGCCGGGGTGAACGTCGTGGCGTCGGCGTCCTTCGTCACCGGTCACAACCTCGGAGACGACCGAGACAGGCTCGAAGACGCATGCAGGCGTGGCGGATCGACGTTGTTCGGCTCCGGCGTCAGCCCGGGCTTCGCCGAGCTGCTCGCCATCGTGGCCGCGACGGCCTGCGACCGGGTCGACAAGGTCACCATCGCCGAATCCGCCGACACCACCCTCTACGACTCTCCGGACACCGAACGTCCCGTGGGCTTCGACATGGCCATCGACGACCCTGCGCTGCAGCCGATGGCCGCGAAGGGCACCGCGGTGTTCGCCGAGGCCGTACAACTTGTAGCCGACTCGCTCGGTGTCGAGCTCGACGAGATCAAGTGTGTGTCCGAATACGCGCAGACCACCGAGGATCTCCCGATGGCCTCGTGGACCATCAAGGCAGGCCACGTGGCGGGGGTCTACGCCAGCTGGCAGGGCTTGGTCAATGAGCCTGCCGGCGGCCAACGTACCGTCATCGACATCAACGTGAGGTGGAAGAAGGGCACGACGCTCGAGCCCGACTGGCAGCTCGACGGCGACGGCTGGAAGATCACCATCGAAGGGCGGCCGACGGTCAACATGGCTGTCGGCTTCCTGCCGCCGCCGGACATGATCGAGAACGCCAAGACGATCGAGGACTTCTTCGTGCTCGGCCACATCATGACGGCGATGCCGCCGATCCACGCGATTCCGGCCGTCGTCGCGGCAGCACCGGGCATCGCCACGTACAACGACCTTCCGCTGCCGCAGGCTCGCGGCACCGTGCCGAAGGGCTAGCGCCGCCCCACCGCTTTCTTTTTCGCGGCCGGCGAGTCCCGGTACCGCGCACCGTATTTCGGGACCACCATCGGACCGGCGTGCCGTGCGGCCGTGATCGCGTTTCGCAGCGGCGGGGCCAGGCCTGCGAACGACGCCATGTCGAGGACCATCGGCGTGAGCAGCCGGTTGTGGACGAAGCCGAAGGCGCTGCCCGTCTCCGGATCCGCCCATCCGAGTGTTCCGCCGAGACCGATATGGCCGAATCCCTTGAGCAGTCCAGGAATCGGGGATTCGTGGTAGCCGAGATGGAACGGCATCGGCACGCCCACGTTCATGTCCGGCCACGGCTTCGGGTTTCCGATCAGCCCCTGTGTCAGCTCCGCAGACAGGAACTCGGTGTCGTCGATGGTGCCGCCATTGGCCATCGCGGCATACATCCTGGTCAGACCGCGGGCGGTCACGACGCCGTTGGCCGCCGGTACCTCGCCGTCCAGGAACGGAATCTCGCCCTGCACAAGGGATTTGATGCCGGGAAAGAACATCGCGCCGAACGCGCCCGACAGCGGTAGCCCTGCCACCTTCGGCGCCACGAAGTCGAACACCGGATTCGCCCGTGCGCTCTGCGGCGCCAGAATCTGCGCCACCCTGGTCGGCGAGCCTGCCGGCGGGCGTCCGAGGTGTATACCGTCGGTGTTGAGGGGTTGTGCGACTTCGTCCCGGATGAGCTCACGCATGCCCATCCCTGTCACGGCCCTGGCGAGGCCGGAGAGTATCCATCCGTACGTCAGTGCGTGGTAGGCCGGCCAACCCCTCAGGCGGTCGACCGGTGCGGCGGCGAGACGCTCCTCCATCAGCACGTGATCAAGCAGTTCCTCCTTGGTGACGCCCTTGAGATGCGACAGCCCCGCACGATGCCGCAGCACGTCGCGCACCGTGATCTCGTCCTTGCCGCTGGCACCGAACTCCGGCCAGTACTGTGCGACGGGCTCGTCGTAGGACAGCAGGCCGCGGTCGACCAGGCGGTGAATGACCGCAACCGCCACTCCTTTGGTCGCAGAGAACACCATCGCGCCGGTGTCGGCCGTCCACGCCTGCTCGCCGGACCTGTCGGACCATCCCGTCCAGACGTCGACGACCGGCCTGCCCTCGATGTAGACCGCCAGGGCGCCCCCACCGAACCGACGGCCCGGGAACAGGCCCGCGAAAATACGCACCACGTTTCCGAAACGCGGATCCGCAGCGCCCTGCACGTCGCGCGGCAGGCCGTCCTCGGCACGCAGAAGTGACCCCTTTGTCATACCGCTAACAATGCTGCCGGACGGGCCGCCGTAGGCTCAGAACCGCGATATTAGCCGGTCACATTCATGACGTTGGCGGACAGTTTTGCTCCGGGCGGGCCCTCCAGGACGACGTCCTTCAAGATCTTCGCCTGGTCCTTTTGCACGGTGAATTCACCCGGTTGCGGTGCGTTCCCGCCGACGACCTCGTAGAAGACGGTGAACGGTGTCTCCGGCAGGGGGTGCAGGCCAATGTATTTCGGTTCGATCGTGTACTTATAGGTGCACGGGCCTTCGGGCGCACAGGTCTGCTCGGTGACGACCACACCGACGGTGAACTCCACCGGTGTCGGCACCTTCGGCGACGGCGGCGCAAGCGTCGTCCGTGGTGTCGCGGCCTGCGGCGAGGGCTTCGGCGCGGTGATGCTGCCGAAGATCACGGCGGCCGCGACGCCGACACCGCCGGCGATCATCGCGAACAGCGCAAGCCCCGCGGACCACTTGCGGACAGTCGACGAAACGCGCATGTGCACACTCAACCTGGTGCGCGCCCGACTGCGCAGCATTTTCGGCCGCGCGCCGGGCAAGCGCGTCAGTGCTGAGGCCGCCGGCGCCTGCCGAGGGTCAGCACGATCGCGCCGATGCCCACCGCCGCCGCGATGACCGCGGCCACGATGACGGCGATGTCCTTGCCGCTGAGCCCGGTGGGCGTCGAGTCGCTCACCAACTGCAGGTCGTAGTCACCCGGCAGCGGCCCTTCCGCAGGCTCTTCCATCCCCGGGAAGCTCTGCGTCTGGTTGACCTCGAACTGCGGGACGCCTTCTTCGTTTTCCTTCCAGACCCCCCACGCGGGCGTCACGCCGTCGAGGAGGACCTTGGTCGCACCGCCCTGCGCCGGGTCTGGGCCGACGTCGACGATCTTGCGGACCACGATCGGCCGGTACGTCTCATTGGTGTACTTGACCTGGACCGGCACGTTGGACAGGGTGCGCACCGGCGGCGGAGGCGGCGGAGGCGGCAGACCCGGTCCTGGGTTGTATCCGCCACCGAAGAAGTTGCCGACCGCGATGTCGATGGGTACGCCAAAGACATTGAGCCGCAACGCCGTGAAGTTGTACGAACCGGGGTCGCGCACTTCGGTGACGATCCGCCCGAGCGGTTCGATGACCACAATCCGCGGCTGGCCATTGACGTCGTAGACCAGCTTCAGCGGCTCGTTATAGGGATTGAAGATCAGCGGCCGGTAGTACTTGTCGTACTGCACCCAGTCCGGCTGCCATTGCGCGACCTTGGCCTCGACCTTGAGAGTCGCTTCGGCGTTCGCCCCATTCGGATCGCCGGCGCCGGTCTTCACTTCGCCGGTGAGGACCAGATTCCGCAACTCGTCGACCGCGGCCGCCGGCGCCGGTGGCGGAACCTCTTCGACCGGCTTGGCCTGCTCGGCGATCTTGATGTCCTCTGGCGCCGCTTCCAACCGCTGCGGCTCAGGAGTCGTCGTCACGCCCGCGGCCTGCTCGATGCTTCCGGTGTCTTCGACGGTGGACCCGCCGGTGGTGCCACCCTCGGCGGACTTCTCGGTAGAGCCACCGGCGGTGGTTCCGCTCGAACTGGTCTCGCCCGACTCCGTCGTGCTGCCCTCGCTCGTCGACCCACCTGTTCCACTGGTGGTGGCCGTCGTCGAGGACGTCTCCAGTGCCGCCGACTCGCTCGGGGACGTGGAGCCCGACGTCGAAGTACCCGGCGTCGTCGACCCCGAGGTCGGCGAAGACGAGGTCGTAGCGGCCGACGAGGTCGTAGCGGCTGACGAGCCTGAGGTCGTCGCCGCGGTGGTCGGGGTCGTCGCGGCGGTCGTTACCTCCGTGGTGACGTTGGTCGTCGGGGTCGGTACCGGTGCCGCCGCACTCGTCGTCACCGGCGCCGCTGGCGTTGACACGACCTCGGGCTCCTGGGTCACCACGGGCGCTGGGGTCTGTTCGGTCACCACCGGCGCCTGGGGCTCCTGGGTGACGATGGGCGCCTGCGGCGCCGGGGCCACGGTCGGAATCTCGACGACCGGCGGCGCTTCTTCGGTCGCCACCGTTTCGGTCGGCACGAACTCGGTTTCGGTGACTACCGTCGTTTCGTCACCCTGGGCGAGAGCCGGAAACACTCCGGCGCCGATCGCGGTCGACGAGACTGCGACGACGGAAGCGAGCGCGAGCGCCAGGCGGGCGCGCCGGATATGAAGTGGGACAGGCATTGTCGTTCTCTCTTACCAGCAGGCTTGATGTCGGTCGGCTCGGAACAGGATGCCGCGGGGGGTGTCCCAGTCGTCTTTGTTCACGGTGAAGTCGCATTCGGCGGGGGCCCGACGGGGATCTGGCCCAATGTGGCGGGGTCTACCCCGACAGGAGTGAGCGCATCGCGGGTGACGCGCCCGTGGTTCTGAATCTTGAACGCCTGCGCCGAGGGCGCCAGCCGCCGACCGACGGCGGCAACGACAGCGGGCGGCACGACAGCCGCCGAAAGACCCGATGCGGGCCGACGGAACAGCGACATGAAGTACCCCCTTCACGCTGGCCTTTCCCCCGAAACAGCCAGACCGTCGAATTGTTGCAGTCCAAAGCCCGGACCGCCACACGAATTCGGAAATGAGCAAATATGACGGCGCGCGCCGTTCGCGCGCGAGATGCGAGGCCACGCATGATGGTGTTTGCTTTTCGTTCTCGAGGGATAGTTCGGCTAGGTACCGAGCCTGACCTCACCTGGCAGCGGCGGAGGTAAGAAACTTGCGGATCCGGTCATGCCCGGGGTGTCGCGGGAGATCTGCACCCGCTTCAATGGCTAATACGGGACCGGGCGGCGGCCCGATGGTGAAGACTGTGAAGTTGGTTTGCCGCATTCCGCAGGAGGCGTAGTGGAGGGTGCGCCCTTCGGAAGGTACCGACTCGTCGAGTTGCTGGGCCGTGGCGGCATGGGTGAAGTCTGGAAGGCGTTCGACACGGCTACCCAGCGCGTGGTGGCGGTCAAGGTTCTACCGGCGCAACTGGCCTCGGATCCGACGTTCGAGGAACGGTTTCGGCACGAGGCATTCGCCGCGGCAAGTCTGAACAACCCCCACGTCGTCCCGATCCACAACTTCGGCGAGATCGAGGGCCGGCTCTATGTGGACATGCGGCTGATCGAGGGCCAGGACCTCGAGCACCTCTTGGCTGACGGCCCGTTGGATCAGGCGCGCGCGGTGAAGATCATCGAGCAGATCGCGTCGGCGCTCAGCGCTGCACACAAGATCGGGCTCGTACATCGCGACGTGAAGCCCTCCAACATTCTGGTCGCCGAAGACGACTTCTCGTACCTGATCGATTTCGGTATCGCACGCGCAGCGGGCGAGACCAAGTTGACCGCCACCGGCAACGTCGTCGGCACGTGGCCGTACATGGCGCCCGAGCGCTTCACCACCGGCCAGTCCGATACCCGTTCGGATATCTACGCGTTGACCTGTGTGCTGTACGAATGCCTTACGTCCAGTCGGCCATTCCCCGGCAACAGCGTCGAGCAGCAGATCGCCGGTCACCTCACGACTCCGCCGCCCCGGCCGTCGATTTCGCGACCCGAGGTGACACCCGGGCTTGATGCGGTGATCGCCGCCGGCATGGCCAAGGACCCTGATAAGCGGTACGCAACGACGACCGAGATGGCCCGTGCGGCACGTTCGGCGATCACCGACGCCGCCGCACGAACACGAGAAGCACAACCCGGTTCGGCGCAGACGACCGCCGGGGCTGCACCCTTGGCTCCCACCCGGGCAGGCACACCCGCGAAGGGTGAGAACGCCTGGGCACCAACGCAAGCCCAGCCGGCCGAGGTAGACGGGCCGACCGAGCGAGACGTGCAGCTTCCCTGGGCCCCGACCCGTGCCGGACGGCCAGCGCATGTCGAGCAGGCGTCGGCACCGACGCGGGCCCAGCCCGCCGAGCAGGCGCCGACCACCCAGCGCCGGCCGGCGGGAGCCGACGCAGGCCCAGCCCGCGGCGCAGGCGCCGACGCAGGCTCAGCCGGCCCAACACGCACCGCCCACCGAACAGGCGCAGCCCGCGTGGTCGCCCACCCAGACCGGCCCGCCCGAGCACGTTAAGCAGGCCTGGGCGGAGACGGCCTTGGGCGCACCCCTGGTGCATGTCGAGAACGCTTCGGCCCCTTCGCCGCCCGACATCGCAACCCCGGACGAGTGGCCCGACAGCGACGCGCCGTGGCCGTGGTACCGACGGACGGCAGTGGTGATCCCCATCGCCGTCGTCCTGATCGTGGCCGCTGTCGCGACCATCCTGTTCGTCCTCAGCGGAGATGAACAGACCGCGCCCGGCGGCCAACCGGGTGGTGGCGGTGGCGCCGGTGGCGCGGCACTCGACGGCACCTACACCTTCGAGTTCGGCGCGGCGACACAGCCCAACGGCCAACCGTTCACGAATGCGCCGGGTGGCCAGGAGACATGGGTGATCAAATCGGCGTGCCACACCGGCGGCTGCGCGGCGAGCGCGACGAAGACCGGCGGATCCATCAGTACGGCAACGACATTGGTGCTGGACGAGCGCGACAAACAATGGGAGTCGGTCAACGCGAAGCAGGGAACGTGCCAGGGCGGCGCCGGGCCTGGCGAAGTCTGGGAGTCACTGTCTCTGGAGTCACAGCCCGACGGGTCGCTTGAAGGCGAGTTCGTCGTTCGCTCGACAGACAGCAACTGCGCCAGCAACCGACCGGTGACGCTGACCCGCAGCGGAGACGCCAAGTCCGGCGTGTCCGTCGCCGATCCCGCAGCCATGCCGGCTCGCGTGGTGTCGCCCGGACAGGCCCTGTACGGCCGTTACCAGGAGACCGACACCTACAAGGACGGGAATCGCAACGCCGACGTGAGTTTCGACATCCAGTCGTTCTGCCTTCGTACCGGCGAGCGCTGCCTGAGCTACTGGTTGAGCCCTAACGACATCAAGGTTCTCATCTTCGCGAAGAACGAGTGGGTGCTGGCCAACGGGACATCGGATACGAAGTGTCAGAACGGAAGCCCCGCCCATCGCGAGATCACGCTGCAGTACCCCCTGCCGTCGCCGGCGCAGGATCCGATCACGCTGCTCACCGGAAGCGGCCACTACACCGTCACCGGCGGTTGCCCGTTCAACAGCGACTTCGACTCCCGCGTTGAGCGCACTGGAGATTAGACCAATTCGGCGACGAACGTCGCCGCCTGGCTCAGCCGCCCTTCACAGGGTTGCCGTCATCGTCCCAGTTCGCGGCGACCTTCTTACTCGGCTGCACCCGCGGCGGTTCGCCTGGCATCTTCGGAGTGTCTACGTGCTGTTGGCCATGCTCACCTGCGTAAATGCAGGTCACTGAACTCTGCCATGCGGCAAGTTATCGGGCGAGAACTCGCCCGTTTTCTTCCTGCGAACAAGGGGTTGCGATCTTGCACTCGTCGATTCTCAACTACGCCTGTGCCACAGGGCAATTGGGTGGGCCTCGTCGGTGCGCAGAGCGTTACCGTGAGAGCTGTGACATCTGATCAGTCCGAAGCACCGCAGTATCACGTCCTGCCGATTGACGATCCTCTGCGCGTGGTGAACATCTTGCCTGAAGCCGCTGGGCTACAACCGCTTTCTGATGAGCACGATGACTAGGACGACTGCATCCGTGCGGGCCGACTTCGAGCGCAGGGAACCACGGTGTCGGATCTGTCGAGAAGAATCTGTACGCATCCGCGTCAACCACCTGCTTGACTGGCACGGCGTCTCAATCTTTCTGGGCCGAGGCAAAGTACGCCGGATCACACTCAATCCTGCGTCACCTGGCGCCGATCAATGAGGGCCGTGACGACAAAGACCGAATCACCTACGACTCCCTATGGGTCCACTTCCAGCGTCACTACGACCTGGCCGGGATAGTGGCCTACCGGAGAACCCGGATGGCCAAGGAGTTCAAGAAGTCAAGCAGTCCCTGCGGGATGACGGGCGTAGGGCGCCTAGCGAACAGCCCCGGTAAAGCTCGCCTTAAGTACGAAGAAATCGGTCCCTCGGTGACACTTGGACTACACCTGTCCCACAGGGTAATTGGGGTGAAGGTGCAGGTCACCGATGCCTGCGCACCCCGTGTCACGGCTAGTCGGCTTTACGCTTGCCGTCGGTACAAGCGTGATCATCGACCACCTCGGCTATAGGCGGCCTACAGTCCACCCGGTGCGTGAATCGAGGCCGCCGCCGGGCGCCCCGGAATGGGCCATCTGTGGGTGTGCCGCGAGCCCCGTCATTTCGGCTTCGGCAGGCCCTGGTCTAGAGGTCGGCGACGACCCAGGCCCAGCCGGTGAACCCAGACAGGTCGATGGGTTCGGTCATCGGTTGGCCTGAGTTGGTGCGGCGGCGCGGCCCCACTCGATCGCGCGGGCCAATCGGCGTATGTATTGCTCACGATCACGCTCGGGCCGGGTCATGATCCAGTAGGGATGCTGCGGGAATATGAGATACGTCGTATCGGTCGAATCTGACAGTCGGGGCCGAGGAACCCGGAAGGGCCAATTCAGCTCTCGGGCATCGCTTTCGTACAGCGACCTCACTGCCGCCTTGGCGAACTCTCCGACACCGATCACCAGGCGCGGCTGGACGATCTCACGCAGCTCGGCGCGCAAGAAGCCCGAACAATTCCGCGTCTCATGTGGGTAGGGGTCTCGATCGCCGGGCGGATGGCAGTGGATCGAGTTGGTGATGAACAGCTCGGCCTTGGCGACCTCGGCTCGCTTGAATGCCTCTTCGAGGATGCGCGCGCTGCCACCGACGAAGGGCTCCCGCGCCTCCATACACTTGCGGCACAGGGCCTCACCGACGATCGCCACGGGTGAGTACAGTGACCAGAACCCTGGTGCCGATCCGGTCACACCGGGCACGTTCAGGTGGTCGGGGCTCGTGCATTTGCGGCACGCCTTGATCTCGCGGTCAAGAGCGTCCTTTCGCCGCTGCCTAATGTCTCTTCCAGCCGCCATGCACACCCTCCTGGTGCTGCGGGATACGGAGCTACACGATATGACCATCGGTGCCGCCGTCGGCGGCAGGCACCCAGGTTGCCGCCGCGTGGCTGCACGACATCGGGTACGGGTCCCGGTAAGACAGCGGGTTTCTTCCCCTCGACGAGGTTGCCCGTAGATGTCGGGAAACTGGTTGCACCGAAAATGATTTCCGCGCTGATAGACGGTGCTTCGTGCTTGGCGCGGAAACGTGGGAGTGCTTCACGAGTTGCCGTCGCAAAGCTCCAACCGGATGGCACGCCAACCCCACGCTCGTGGGTGCCTCGGATTACGAAGCGGCCCGACACGACCGGTGCGGGTAAGAGCGCCTCCCTCATGGAGGCCCGAATGAGGGACGGGCGATGACCGACACCACCAGGCCGAACGGCGACCGCGAAGGTTTCTTACCGCGGGGCTGCCCTGGACCGCAATTACCGCCCCCACAGGTGGGATCACCTGAGCGCCTGCCACTGCTCGGGGGTAATGCCTACCTCCCGCGCTGCGCGGTAGACCATGCTCTGACTATTTGGTCTTTCAAAAACAAATCAAAGCGGTCACTTGTCGGTGACGCCACGGAAAGCGTTGTCAACTGCGGCAACTCGAAGGACGAGGGACAAACGCAGACCCGGATTTCTTACCCGGCGGATAGGAAATCCTTCCCTTTCGGGAGGGGAATCTGGCTTCCCAGCGATTACGGAACCCAAGCCGCCCGGCGGACACTTCCGACCACCGACAAAGCGGCCCACCCGGGCCGCGATCACTACACCGACTTTGGAGTCCCACATGCCTCAACTACGCCGAATCTGGTTCGCAATGCTCACGCGAGACTCGACAGACGCCGGTACCGACAGCCGCATCGCGCTCAGCATCAACGACGCGCAGCTCAACTTCCGCGACACGAGCCAAGACGATCAGGAACGCGGCAAGGCAAATCTGTACGAAACAAACGTCACGCCGGGCAACATCAATACCGAGGACCTGAACAACTCAGCCATTCGCGTGCTGAACCTCGGAGCCGACCAATGGGCACCGCAACACTTCATTGTCTGGGGCGAAACTGTCGACAGGGCGGTCTTCTCCCTCGCCGCCGAAACCGACATCACCAAACGGTTGAGCACCGATCCCAACGAGGGCAACGCCCTTCAGCCGCTGCGAACGGTCGGCCAGGGCGTGGAAGCGACTTTCACCCGACTGCTGTTCATGATGACCACCGTCGACGGCGACGATCCGTTCATTGACTTTCCCACCGGAACGAACGATGCGATCAATCTCACCGTGCGCAACAGTGACGGCGTTCCGGTCGTCAATTTCGACATCCCGAACACTTCCCAGGACGAACAAGAATCCGGGCAGGCAAACATGTACTTCGTACCCGCCGTCGCACCGTTCACCCGCAACGACGTCAGCCACATCAGTCTCAGCATCGCCGGGGAGGACGCGTGGAGGCCGGAGAGCATGTTCATCTTCGGTCTCGACGGACCCGCACAAAGCACCGAGCGACCCACATTTCTTGCGCCGCTGGTCCATCTCCCCGACTGGCCGTTTAGTGATCTGAGCACCAACACCAACGAAGGACACCCGACGATCCAGTTGCCGCTTCTCTGAGTACGCAGTTCGCCGCAGCCGATCAGGATGGCAGACAACTAAGTCACCACAACCAAAGGACCAGACATGAAAAGCACCGTTCCCGTCCCCACCCGGTGGCGTCGCCTAGTGCCCACTGCGTTGCTGGGCGATCGCGCTCGACACGGGCGGTCTGGGTTTCGTCGACAGCGACCAGTCGGCCGCCGAATAGCTTTAGCTGTCGCGGTTTACCCACCGTCGGGCGATCATCTTTTCCAGTGCGCCGGCGTATCGGACAATAGGGTGCCAGCCAGCGTGCAGAAGCCCAGATTGGGCTGTAGTCAACGCTCTGTCTGCCCGATCTCGTCAAGCTGTCTGTCGACGTCCGACCATCGCAGGCCGCAGCGATCAGCTGTTCAGCTGACCTAGTTGGTCAGCCCGACGACCAGATTGATGGTGACCGCGAGGATCACCGCTCCAAAGAAATAGGAGAGCAAAACTTGGGATAGTGCGATCACTCGAAGCTGCCGTGTCTCCAGCTCGGTGTCGGACACCTGGTAGGCGATGCCGATGGTGAAGCCCAGATACAGGAAATCTTGGAACCACGGTTCCTCAGTACCCTTGAATGTGATTCCACCCCCCGCGTTCGAGTAGTAGACGTCGGCATAGCGGAGACTGAAGACGGTGTGGACGACGAGCCACGCCGCGACGATACTGACCACCCCGACCGCTGCGGCGACATCCCTTTCAAGTCCGTGCTTCGAAGCTGCGGCAAGAAGATGGCCGACACCAACCAGACTCGCTCCGCACGCCAAAAGGACGACGACATCGCTGGCCCACCCCCTCGGCGGGTCCTCAGGGCCAACATGATCCCGCGTGCGCTCGGCGTCCATCGGGAAAACCACGATCCACGTCCAACCGAGATAAACGCACGCCGCCGCGATCCATCCGACGGCAGGCGCATAGGTCGAGCCTGCGATGGCACCGACCGCCGTAGACACTGCAAGCCCGACCGTTGCCGCCAACGCCAGCCGGATGACGACTCGTTGCTGTCGGCTCAACCGACCCTGCTCTTCCATGCCGCAAGCTAAGCACCCGTTGCTCAGCGCGGAAGGTTGCTTGGTCGACGGCGCATTTAGCCGAGAGATCGTGCTGCCGCTTCTGCGACTTCCGGTGACCATCTGGCGCGAGCGATCGGCGCCCGCCCCGATCAGGTCGTCCGTTCGGTCATTTACGTCGTCAGCGAGGACACCTCGGTTCTGAGCGCAGCCTGGCACCAGCTCACCGTCTCGGTCATCGGATCGGCGTTCAGCACTGCAAGCATCCTGCTGGGCGTTCGCTGCCTCGGATTCTCCGGCCAGCTCGTCGAAGTTGACCTCACCGCCGCCCTTTGACCAGAGGCCCGCCGCTGCCGAAAGGAACGATTGTCGACTTTCGGAGGAGCGGTAGCGTGACGACACCCGCTCGCCGTACCGTCTGTAGCACGAATAGGTGCGTGGCTGCCGTCCATGAATGGGGGCGCGATGTCGGAGAAGCTTTCAGAGTTGGACGCCGTCAAGATCAAGGCCCGCGCGGTTATCCCGATCGTAAGGGCGCTTGAGCTTGAGATCGGCTATGAGCGTGCTCATTCCATCGTTGGTCGGGCGATTGCTGAATCGCATGCGGAATGGCAGTCCAAGGCGGTAAGCACCCGGAACGCCCATCCGAGGGACAACAACATCGAGGAGCAGTTCCCCATCGAAACCGAGGTCGTTGAAGACACGGAATCGACGTTCGCAATGAACATGACCCGCTGCGGGTTCGCGGAGTACTTCCGCAGGATCGGAGCAGCCGACGTTGGGGCGCTTCTCACCTGTGGTGTCGATTTCACGACCGAGGCGGTGCTCCGCCCTGAGTGGGAGTTTCGCCGTTCCCAAACCATCATGGCTGGAGCGAGCCACTGTGACTTCCGCTGGCGATTGCGGGGACCGGCAGAACGCACGAGCGACGGGACGCCTCACGGAGGGTGAATCAACGGCGCCTCCCGAGGTCGTCCAGTACTGCGGTGATGCTGTCGGCCCATTGCTCCAAGGTCGGCAGCGCGCCCGCCGTGACGGGATCGGACGCTCCCGTGCCCGGCTGGTCGAAGATAATCAGTCGACCGAGCGATGTAATCGCCTCGATCCACCCTCGAAGAGGCGGCTGGTCAGGAAAGTCCTCACAGTTGCTGAACCACGCAGGGATGTGCACGATGTCGCGAGCGCCTTCAGGTGATGCGCGATAGGCGACACGCAAGTCCCCGTTGAGCGCATAGCGCGTCTCCGAGAACATTGCCGAAGTGTAAGCCGAGCAGCAGATCGAATCCCGTCTCATGCAACCAGCCGAAACAAACTGTTCTTCACGCATTCGTTGCCAACTCCGCCGCACCGACTTCAGCGCGGAACTGATGCCGTGTTGCCATTGCACGGCGGACCCCAAAGACCCCGATGCGCATCGATTGCCTCATGCTCCGCCGCCTCGATTGCCGCGTGGCGAGCAACGGGATGACCCCGTACACGTAGGAGTGTGCCGTTCCGGCGCGAGCCGCTTCCACCGAATAGTCCCAGCCGTCTGCCCGGACAAGGTACGCCAGGGTGCGGCCATAACGGTCGGTCTTGTCTTGCGTCGGGTCGGGTTCGAGTGCCACTCGTTGCCCCGTCATGGTCGACTCCGCGAACTGCGTCGCTCGGGTCCCCAGCAGCCGACGGTATAGCCGGGCTTCTTCGTTTCCGGCGTATCAATTCCCAGTAGCCGCACGCGAAGTCGGCCACCGACATCGCGAAGATGTTGGGGGTCTCCAGGGCCACGGTGTACCGGCAGCGGCCCGGTCCAGAGGGGTCGCGGAATCTGCGGTGCGACGTAGACAGCGGCGCGAGGGTGCGAGAGGCTTGAGGCATGGGGGACAGGGCCACCAGCACCGTCCGCTACGAGTCGCGCACAACGATCGACCGACCCATTGAGGCCGTGTTCGACCGGGTTGCCGACCTGGCGGGCTACAGGACCTGGATGCACCGCACCGGTTTGTTCCGACGGTGCGGCCAAACTTCCGACGGTCCTCTTGGCAAGGGCACGTCATACTTCGATGCGACAAGGATGGGCACCTTCCACGGTGAAGTGACCGACTTCCAGCCGCCGTCTCGGATTGGGTTCCAGGAGACGCTGCGATACCTCGGCTCCGAGGTGATGGAGGCCCGGCCCGAGTACTTCCTCGAGGCGGACCAGGGGAAGACGATCCTCATTCACGTTGCGGAGGGTGAACTCTTCGGCTTGATGCGGTTGATGAAGCCGATGGCGGCGCTCATGGCGAAAAGTGAACGGGCGCGGACCGTCGGGTCCCTGAAGCATTCGCTCGAGTCGGCCTAGCCGCGCGGGTGGTGCCTTCGGAGTTGATGACAGTGAACCGCGCGCCTGACGACGTAGGCATACTCGTGGAAGTGGTGGTCATAGCTCGGGGATAAGTCGCCCGCAACCGGTGGAGCGCCCAGTCGCCGAACAGCGTTTTGTCCTGCGCTAACAGCCCTGACTCACCAGATCGTCGGGCATGCGTTGGATGCTGATAAAGCCGTCGGTCTGCACCATGACCGAGATCCGTTTGTGGCCGTCGCTCCACTTCCAGGTCGTGGAGTCGGTCGCGGGGTTCACTTCCTCTGCGCACCACGGCAGCCCATCGAATGGTTTGTTCAGCGGCAGTTGCGTGAGCAGATTCGTCATGATGTCGGAGTCCGACGCCGAGGGCACCTTCCAGGTTTCAAGGCCGCTGCCGCAGTCGCACGTTGAGCCGAACGGCAAGACCACGTCAATGAGTTGCGAGTGCGGTGGCTGCGCAATAGGGGTGGTGGATGCGGTCGTGACTGTCTTGGTCGCCGGGGGTTGTGGCGCTTCCGCACGCGGTCAGGACCAGCGCCACGGCGCTCAGCATGAGGAACACCACGACGAGGGTGAAACGTAGCGCCTTCACAATGGCGACGTTAGGCCCGGCTATTGCCCGCCGCGCTGGAACCGAGCGTTCGACACTTCTGCGGCCCTCTGTGTTTCGTAGGCCGACTTGCCGAACTCGGTACCGAGGTCGAAACGGCCCGAGATGGCCACGCCAGAAGTGGCGCCAAGGCTATGGCTCCGTGGGCTAGACCGGATTCCCCTCATCGTCCCAGTTCGCAGCCACCTTCTTGCTGGGCTGAACGCGGGGAGGTTCGCCTGGCATCTTCGGATAGCTCGGCGGGTAGGGCAGATCGCCGAGCCCGCGCTCGTCCTCGTCGGCCTTGACCATCTCCAGTAACGACTCGAGCGATTGAGCCGTCGAGTCGATGTCTGCCCACGGATCCGGCCGTCCGACAACGAAATCGGGCACCGTCGAGATCGTGTAGTCGTCGGGGTCGGCGTCGCGCAGTTCGTCCCACGTCAGCGGCGTCGACACCGTCGCTATGGCAGTCTTGCGCGCCGAGTACGCCGACGCGAAGGTGCGGTCGCGGGCGTTCTGGTTGTAGTCGATGAAGATCCGCTTGCCGCGTTCCTCTTTCCACCACGACGTCGTCACGGCATCCGGTGCACGTCGCTCCACCTCACGCGCCAACGCGATTCCCGCCCGCCGCACGGCGATGAAATCCCAGTCGGGCTTGATCCGAAGGAAGATGTGCACGCCACGGCCGCCGGAGGTCTTCGGGTAGCCGACCAGTTCCAACTCGTCGAGCAACGGCTTGAGCACGTCGACCGCGACCTCGCGGGCCTCCTTGAACGCCGTACCGGGTTGTGGATCGAGATCGATGCGCAGTTCGTCGGGATGCTCGGTGTCCGGGCAGCGCACCTGCCACGGATGCAAGGTGATGGTACCCATCTGCGCGGCCCACACGATCGACGACGGGTGAGTGACCTTCAGCGCGTCCGCCGTCCGACCCGAGGGGAAGGTCACCACGCAGGTCTCCAGATAGTCGGGATGCTTCTGCGGCACACGTTTCTGGTAGATCTCCTCGCCGTCGATGCCGTCGGGGAAGCGTTGCAGATGCGTCGGCCGGTCCCGCAGCGCAGTCAGCATCGGGCCTGACGCGACGGCTAGGTAGTACTCGACCAGTTTGCGTTTCGTGCCGTCCTTGCCCAGTTTCGGGAAGTACACCTTGTCCGGGTTGCTGAGCCGGACCTTTACGCCGTCGACATCGAGTTCTTCTGCAGGCGTGGCCATCTCAGGGCTCCAGCACGTCGTAGAGGTCGTAATTGAGCGGAACGTCGAGCTGGTCGAAGGTGCAACTCTGCGGCTCCCGGTCGGGACGCCAGCGCACGAACTTGACCGCGTGTCGAAACCTCTTGCCGTGCACTGTGTTTCCCTCCATCTGGTCGTACGCGACCTCGCAGACCTTCTCCGGCCGCACCGGGATCCAGCGCTTGTCTGCGGCCGAGTTCCATCGGCTCGGGTCGCCGTCCCTGACCTCGTCGCCCTCGCGCAGTGGTGCGAGGTCGGCAAGCAGCTTGACCCGGTCCTTGGCGCTGAACGACGCTGCACCACCGACCATCTGCAGTTCACCGTCATCCCGGTACAGACCGAGCAGGATCGACCCGACACCCTCGCCGCTCTTGTGGATCCGGTACCCCATGGCTAAGCAGTCCGCGTCGCGGGCATGCTTGACCTTCACCATCTCCCGCTTGCCGGGCAGGTACGGCCCGTCCAACCGTTTGGCGATCACTCCGTCCAGTCCCGCACCTTCGAACGTGTCGAGCCACTGCGCGCCCTGCCCGGGGTCCTCGGTGGTGCGAGTGACGTGGCACTGTGCTTTTCGAACAGATAGCCGGTCATTGACCGCATCGGCCAGCGCTGCCCGACGCACCCGGAACGGCTCACGCATCAACGACGTGTCCCCGGTGGCGAGCGCGTCGAAACCAATGAAGTGCGCAGGCGTCTGCTCGGCCAACATCTTGACCCGGCTGGCGGCCGGGTGAATGCGTTGCGAGAGCGACTCCCAGTCCAGCCGGACGCGGCCGCCGATCTCCCGTGGGACGACCACCTCGCCGTCGAGCACACAGCGCGGCGCCAGCTCGTCGCGCAGCGCGACGAGCAGCTCGGGGAAGTACCGGCCGAGATCCTTGCCGCTGCGTGACAGCAACACGATCTCGTCGCCGTCGCGGAACACCAGCGCCCGGAAGCCGTCCCATTTGGGTTCGTAGGACCACACGCCCACCTCGGTCGGCACCTTGGCCTGCGCCTTCGCCAGCATCGGCTCGAGCGGCGGCGAAACGGGGAGATCCACGCTGTCCATACTGTTCTAGACCCGCGAGCCGGGGCAATGTCATCGGTTCATTGCTCCTCGCGTCAGCGGCACGCTGCGAGAATGGGCGGATGCGACTGCCTGTGATGCCACCGGTTTCGCCGATGTTGGCCAAATCGGTGGCGTCGATCCCGCCGGATGCGTCCTATGAGCCCAAGTGGGACGGCTTCCGGTCGATCTGTTTCCGTGACGCCGACGAGGTGGAATTGGGTAGCCGAAACGAACGGCCGATGACCCGATATTTTCCCGAACTCGTTGCGGCGGTCAATGCGGAACTGCCGGAGCGCTGTGTCATCGACGGCGAGATCATCATCGCCACGGACCACGGTCTGGATTTCGAGGCGCTGCAACAGCGCATCCACCCGGCCGACTCACGTGTGCGGATGCTGGCCGAGAAGACCCCGGCGTCGTTCATCGCGTTCGACCTGCTCGCTCTCGACGACGAGGACTACACGCCAAGGCCGTTCAGCGAGCGCCGGGCCGCGCTCGTCGACGCGTTGGTCAATTCGGGCCCCTCGATCCACGTCACGCCGGCGACCACCGATCTGCCGACCGCTCGGCGCTGGTTCGAAGAATTCGAGGGCGCCGGACTCGACGGGCTGATCGCCAAGCCGCTGACTGTGACGTATCAGCCCGACAAACGCGTGATGTTCAAGATCAAGCCCGAACGCACGGCGGACTGCGTGGTGGCCGGGTACCGGGTGCACAAGTCGGGTGACGGCGCGATCGGCTCGCTGTTGCTGGGCCTGTACAAGGACGACGGCACACTCGCGTCGGTGGGTGTGATCGGGGCGTTCCCAATGGCGCAGGCGGCGCGAGCTGTTTACCGAATTCCAGTCCCTGGTAACCACATTCGATCGAGCATCCGTGGAACTGGGCCGCCCACATGTCGGGAGAACGCACCCCTCGTCGCAACGAAGGCTCCCGATGGAACGCGGGTAAGGACCTCTCGTTCGTGCCGCTGCGGCCCGAGCGGGTGGTCGAGGTCCGATATGACCACATGGAGGGCGAACGGTTCCGCCACACGGCGCAGTTCAACCGCTGGCGCCCCGACCGAGAACCACGCTCATGCACGTACGACCAACTCGAACAGCCAGTTACCTTCAGCCTTGGCGATATCGTGCCTGGAATCACGCGAAGCTGACGTCGCTGAAGTCGATTGCAACCATGAGCTGGTCGGGGATCGCGTCGCCTTGGGCGTCGGCACGGTAGGCCCTGCGCTTCGCGGGCATCGTGATGCCCTCGGCTTCGACGATGCCCGACATGTATTGGACCGCAGGAAACCCTCCTGCCACGTCGACCCTATAGTCATGGCGGCGCAACAGATGATCGTCTCCGAAGTAGAACTCTTGAACCGTGGAGTGACTTGCGATCTCGGGTGGAAACTGCGCCTGCAGGCCCACCCAGGTTTCCCCTTTGTCCACAACGGAGTCGATCTGCCGCACCGAGACGCCCTCCATCGTTAGCAGAAACGGTGTGGTGAGGTAGGTCCAGAGCGCGTAACCGTTGAAGTACGCACGTTGCAGCGGGTCCCACGGCGTGGCGAACTCATGCCCGTCAAACGACTCCCGAGGGTTCAGCCGCTCGGAAACTACTCTGCCGTCCAGCTTTTCGATCGCAACGCGCTCAGGAGTAAACGCCGTCTTCTGATCGTCGGCGCCGAATGGCCGAAGCGACGCCCACTCGTGGTCCAAGGCAACGGTCATTTGCCTCGGGAGTGGATCCTGCGGTTGGCCCTTGATGGCCCACAGCCCGCCTCCGGTGACGATAGTCGCTTCGACCCGGCTGAACTGTCGCCATCTGTCAAGTCCACCGTGCGCGTCGAGCACCGCATCAAGCAGGTCGGCCATCCGAATCTCCTTGGCGCTAACCAAGTGCGGGTGCCGTACGTGCCGTGCCAGCACGCGGTGACCCGTCCGATGAGGATCGGAGCTGCTCCAGGGCTCTGGCGGAGTCGCTACCGGGCTCGGCGCGATACATGAGCACGTGGTCCCCACCGGGATACGGTGCGTTGAGCCGGTGGCGGTAGAGATAGAGATCGCCGACCTGAGGATGACGCATGTGGTGGATTCCCAAGCGGTAACCCACCTCCGCGCGGACCCAAAGTTCGCGGAAACGTGGGCTGGCATCAGACAATTCAGCTATTAACGCCCGCATGCGAGGATCCGTCGGACAAGAACCACTGAGTTCCCGTAGGCCACTCACCGCGATTTCCGTCGCCTCGTCCCAATTGACGTAGAGCTGCCGGGCAGCGGGGTCCAATAGGCGCCAGCGTAGGGAATTTCGTCCTGGTGTGAACTCCGGTGACAGCGCACGGGCAATCGGATTTGCCGCCACCACATCTCGGTATCTATTGGCCACAATGGCCGGCATGAAGAACTGATCGATGCATTCGGCCAATCCGTAGGCCATCGCTTCCCGTTCGGCAGTGTCACATCCGGTCGGGGCGGCCAGTTCGTGCAGATAACGCGTGGTTTTAGCGTCCAGTCGGAGCGCCCGTGCGAGAGCGTCAAGGATCTGAGGGGACGGATTTTGGGCGCGTCCCCGCTCGAGTCGCAGGTAGTACTCGGCGCTGATGCCGGCAAGCATTGCCAGCTCCTCGCGGCGCAAACCAGGCGCGCGACGATGTCCGCCGGGAACCAGCCCGACATCTTCGGGAAGGACCTGGTCCCGCCGGGCACGGAGGAAATCGCCCAAAGCGTTGGCTTTCGCCGCCACCGCCCGAGCCTATTCCCCCCCAATACCCCGGATCAACACGGCATACCCGCCTGGTCCGCGGTGCCCTGATGGTGGATGTATGGCCACGGCGAGCACCTTCGCCAAACCACTGAAAGAGAGGACACCATGACCGTCAAAGTGACGTTGCCGACGCCGCGCCAGCCCTATCTGGAAACCGGACCGCTGCCGGCCGATTTTTACGCTTATGAGGGGCTGCTGTCAGAACCGGAGCGCGAGAAGGTCGGTCGCATCCGCGACTTCTTCCGCACCGAGGCTGCGCCGATCGTCAACGACTACTGGGCGCGGGCCGAGTTCCCGTTCGAGCTCGTCAAGGGATTCGCCAAGCTGGGTCTGCTGGACTGGGCCGACCCCGATTCGTCAGAGCCCAGGCCAACGGAACTGATGACCGGGATCACGGCGCTGGAGATGGCGCATGCCGACCCGTCGCTGTCAGTGTTCTTCGGGGTGCACTCGGGGCTGGCGATGGGCAGCATCATCACCTGCGGGTCCGAGGAGCAGAAGCGTCGCTGGTTGCCAGCGATGAGCCGCTTCGAGAAGATCGGCGCGTTCGCGCTGACCGAGCCGCACGGCGGCTCCGACGTGGCC
The DNA here is from genome assembly GCA_963721495.1 of uncultured Actinomycetota bacterium. Taxonomy (GTDB): domain Bacteria; phylum Actinomycetota; class Actinomycetes; order Mycobacteriales; family Mycobacteriaceae; genus Mycobacterium. The sequence goes on from CAVRMG010000043.1 coordinate 71,729, forward strand.
GGCGGCATGGAGACCACCGCGCGCCGCGACGGTGACGAGTGGGTGCTCAACGGTGCGAAACGCTGGATCGGTAACGCCACGTTCGCCGACATCGTGGTGGTGTGGGCTCGCGACGTGGAAACGAACCGGGTTCTGGGCTTCGTGGTGGAGAAGGGAACACCTGGTTTCAGCGCGACGAAGATCGAGAACAAGATCGCACTGCGGATCGTGCAGAACGCCGACATCGTGCTCGACGAATGCCGGGTTCCCCAGGCGAACAGGCTGCAGAACGCGAACTCGTTCAGGGACACCGCGGAGATTCTGCGCCGGACCCGTAGCGGTGTGGCGTGGCAGTCGGTGGGAGTCCAGTTCGCCGCATACGAGATCGCGCGGCAGTACGCCATGGAGCGGACCCAGTTCGGTCGCCCGATCGGCAAATTCCAGATGGTCCAGGACCTGTTGGTGAAGATGCTCGGCAACGCCACGGCTTCTGCCGGGATGATGGTGCGCCTGGCCCAGTTGCAGCACGAAGGGGTGTATCGCGACGAGCAGTCCGCGCTGGCGAAGGCCTACTGCACAGTGCAGATGCGCGAGACCGTTCACTGGGCACGGGAGCTGCTGGGCGGCAACGGCATTGTCCTCGACTACAACATCGGCCGCTTTGTCGCCGACTCCGAGGGCATCTACTCCTATGAGGGCACCCGCGAAATGCAGACGCTGATCGTCGGGAAGTCCGTCACCGACCTGAGCGCGTTCGTGTAAGGGGATGACAGTGACAACACAGACAACGCAATCCGTGTTTTCCGGCCTGAAAGTCGTTGAGATAGCGAGCTTCATCGCGGCCCCGGCTGCGGCGACGATGCTGTCGGACTTCGGCGCCGACGTGATCAAGGTCGAGCCACCCGGCATGGGTGACCCGCAACGGCTGCTGAGCTCGGTGCCGCCGAGCCCGGCCGCGGCGGGGAACTACAGCTGGCACTTGGCCAACCGCAATAAGCGCGGCATGTCCGTTGACCTTAAGTCAGAGGGCGGCACGGAGATCCTCAAGCGGCTCGTCGAATGGGCCGACGTCGTGATCACCAACTTCCCGCACGGTACCCGCGAGGCCCTGCACCTGGGCTACGAGGAGGTGTCGGGCTGGAACCCGCGGGTCATCTACGCCGACATCACCGGGTTCGGCGATGCTGGACCGGACGCCAGGCTGCCAGGGTTCGACCTTACCGCCTTCTGGTCACGCAGCGGGCTCCTCGCCTCGACCCGTGATGCGGGTGCACCGCCAACGTCTCCACCTTGGGGCAGCGGCGATTACACCACCGCCACCGCGATCTACGCGGCGATCACCACTGGGCTGTATCACCGGGAACGCACAGGACAGGGCGCCAACGTCGGCACCTCGCTGCTGGCCACCGGGGTGTGGGCGACGGGAACGCTAGTGTCGGCGGCTTTGGCCGGCGGCAAGCCGTACGAACTGCATGACCGCAACGCTCCGGTGAACGCGATGACCAATCAGTATCAGTGTGGTGATGGGCACTGGATCATGCTGTCCGCCAGGCAATCCGCGTGGCCGACCGTCGCCAACGCCATCGGACGCGCCGACCTGCTGGCCGATCCCCGCTTCGGCGACGCCGCGGGCATCAGCAAGCACTCCACGGAGCTGGCCGGCCTGCTCGACACCGAGTTCCAGACCCAACCCCTGGCACATTGGCAAGAGGCCCTCGACAAAGCGCGCATTCCCTACGGCGTCATCCAAACCCCGGAGGAGGCCGCGGCCGATCCCCAACTCCGTGCCGCCGGCATCGTCGTGCCGATCGAAGGCGCCAGGGACCTGGAGTACACGGTAAACAACCCGATCACTCTCCGAGGGCTGACCAGGGTGCCTTCGCGGCGCGCGCCCGAGCATGGCGAGCACAACACCGAAATCCTCGGGCAGCTGGGATTCAGCGTGGATGAAATCGACCAGCTACGGGAGAAGAAAGTGATTCCCGTTGCGCCAGAAGAGGAGACAACGAAATGACCACGACTGAAGTATCGACGGAGCTGGTGCTGACGGAACGCCGCGACGGTGTTCTGACGATCACCATCAATCGCCCCGGTCAAAAGAACGCCATCAGCCGCGAGGTCGCCGTCCAACTGGCGTCCGCCCTTGACATCTTGGACGCGGACCCGACCCTGTCGGTGGGCGTGCTAACCGGCGCGGGTGGGACATTCAGCGCGGGCATGGATTTGAAGGCGTTCGCGACCGGGGAGACCCCCATCCTTCCCGGCCGTGGATTCGGCGGGCTCACCCAAGCCGTGGTTCGCAAACCGCTCATTGCGGCCGTCGAAGGATGGGCGCTTGGCGGTGGCTTCGAAATGGCGCTGGCCTGCGACCTGATCGTCGCGGCGGTCGACGCGAAGTTCGGGTTGACCGAGGTGAAACGGGGACTCATCGCCGGAGAGGGCGGCGTCATCCGCCTGCCTCACCGAATCCCCTACCACGTCGCCCTCAAGGTGCTGCTCACCGGCGAGCCGATTTCGGGCGTCGATGCGAACCAGCACGGGCTCGTCAGCGAGCTGACCGAGCCCGGGGCCGCATTGGCTGCAGCACATGACCTTGCTCGGCGCATCGCCGGCAATGCGCCACTCGCATTGGCGAAGGTCAAGCAAGTCGTGCGAGAAGTTCAGGGCCTCAACGATACCGAGGCGTTCGCGCGCCAAACCGAGGAAGCACACAGCCTGCTGGACAGCGAGGACGCGCACGAGGGAGCGCTGGCCTTCGCCGAAAAACGCGCACCCGTCTGGCACGGGCGCTAACACCAACCGAGTAGAGGAGACGTGGTTATGAGTTCACCAAAAGCAGTGCAGCGCATCGCAATTGTCGGGACCGGCACGATCGGTGCGAGCTGGGCGACACACTACCTCGCCCACGGCTTCGATGTCACCGCCACCGACCCGGCGCCGGGCGCGGAGTCAGCGCTGCGGTCATATGTCGAGGGTGCGTGGGAAGGGGTAACCAAGTTAGGTCTTGCGCCCGGCGCCTCCCCGGACCGCCTGAAGTTCACGTCGGACCTGCCGCATGCCCTCGCCGACGCCGACTTCGTTCAGGAGAACGCGCCGGAGCGCCCAGAACTCAAAATCAAGCTGTTTGCCGACATCGACGACGCCACTCCGCCCGATGCGATCATCGCCTCGAGCTCTTCGGGCATCACGATGAGCGAGATGCAGGTCCAGTGCCGGCGTCCGGAGCGAACCGTCATCGGCCACCCCTTCAACCCGCCGCACGTCATTCCCCTTGTGGAGGTTGTTGGCGGCATAAAGACCGCTCCGGAAACGATCGAGGATGCGATGGCGTTCTACGCCTCGATCGGAAAGAAACCGATCCACCTCAAGAAGGAGCTGCCCGGCCACGTGGCCAACCGCCTGCAGTCGGCGCTCTATCGAGAGGTCGTCTATCTGATCGGTCAGGGCGTGCTCGACGTCGCCGATGCAGACGATGCGGTGTCGTGGGGTCCTGGGTTGCGCTGGGGCGTAATGGGTCCGAACCTGCTGTGGCATCTAGGCGGTGGCGAGGGCGGTATCCAGCATTTCATGGACACCCTGATGCCGCGGATGGCCGCCGGGTGGCCGGGGCTGGGCAACCCCGAGTTCACTCCCGAGCTCCAGCAACAGATCGTCAAGGGCGTCCTCGAAGAGGCGGATGGCCGGTCGATCGAGGAGCTCGCCGCCCAGCGCGACGAGATGCTTTTCGGCCTGATCGCGGTGCGCGACAAGGAGTAAGGAGAGAACGATGCTGAGCCTGATGTATGGCGTTCTGGCAGTGATGCCAACAACATTCGCTATCGCCGGCTACGTGCTGGTGTCGCATACCTGACAAGGAAGGACCAATCATGACCGGATCAATCGGAACTTTGTTCGCGCTCGAAGCCAGCGGCGACGGCAGGCTGTTCTCCATCAACCCCGACGGATCGGACAAGGCATTCATCGTCACCGGATGCCCCGTCCCCGATGGTGTCGCTGTCGATGTCCAGGCCGGGCATATCTATTGGACCAACATGGGGATGCCGTCGGCGAACGACGGCTCGATCGAAAGAGTGGACCTCGATGGAGGCAACCGCACCACGATCGTTCCCCGTGGAGGCACCTACACCCCCAAGCAGCTTCAGTTCGACGCCATCGACCGCAAGCTGTACTGGTCCGACCGCGAAGGCATGCGAGTGATGCGGTGCGACCTCGACGGGTCCAACGTGGAGACGCTGGTGCAGACCGGGGTGGGTGAAGACGGCCGCCACGATGAGACGAAATGGTGCGTCGGAGTCGCCGTCGATCATGTCGGCGGGCATCTCTACTGGACCCAGAAGGGACCCAGTGACGGTGGTCTCGGCAAGATCATGCGGGCCGGGATCGACGTTCCCGCAGGCGAATCCGCAGTGTACCGCAGCGACATCGAGGTCGTGTTCAAGGATCTCCCTGAGCCGATCGACCTCGAAATCGACCACGCCACGCGGATTCTTTACTGGACCGACCGTGGCGACCCGCCGAACGGCAACACCGTCAACAGGGCTCCGCTGGATGGCATTTACTACTCAGAACCCGAAATCGTGGCGACCCACCTGATGGAAGGCATTGGGATCGCTCTTGATCCAGCCCACAACCGTATGTTCGTGACCGACCTGGGAGGCAACATCTATGTGTCCGCCCTGGACGGATCCGGCCATCGGCCGATCCGGGCCCTGCAGGGCAATCTGACTGGCATTGCCTACGCCGAGGTACCCGACCGGAGCACATCATGAGCAAGCGTCGCGTTGTCGTCATCGGTTCAACGGCCGTAGAGCGGCCCACCCAACCCGATTCAGCGGCCAAACCCGCGCGACACGTTAGGAGAAAGAGATGAGTTTCAACGTGCCAACCAATTTCGATAACAGACCGGTGGCCGTCGTCGGCGCCGGTACGCTCGGACGGCGCATCGCCCTGATGTTCGCCGTGTATGGCGCTGAGGTAAAGATCCATGATCTCGCCCAAGCGCAACGCCAGGCCGCAGTCGACTACGTGTCTCGGAACGTTCCCGAGCTGGCGGACCGACTCACTCATGCAGTGCCGGGCGAGGTTTCGGCTGAGGCTGACCTCGGCAAGGCGGTGCACGACGCATGGCTGGTCGTTGAGGCTGTTCCCGAGCGGCTCGACCTGAAGAAGCAGATCTTCGGCCAACTCGACGAGCTGGCACCTGCCGACGCCATCCTGGCCAGCAATTCGTCGTCGTATGCAAGCCGGATGTTCTTGGACAAGGTCGGCCACCCCGAACGCGTGCTGAACATCCACTTCTACATGCCGCCAAAACGGAACGCTGTCGATGTCATGTCCTGCGGAAAGACCGACCGCGACGTCATCGACTTCGTGCTGGCGACGTTGCCGGAGTTTGGGCTGTGCCCGTTCGAAGCGCGCAGGGAGAGCACTGGTTTCATCTTCAACCGAGTGTGGGCGGCGGTGAAACGGGAAAGTCTCGAGGTCGTCGCCGAAGGTGTGTCCACGCCACAGGAAGTCGACCGGATGTTCCAAATCAACACCGGCTCCGCAGGCGGCCCCTTCCGGATGATGGATCAGGTCGGCCTGGACGTCGTGTTGGATATCGAAGAGCACTATTGCGCCGAGCACCCTGAGTATCCCGAGGGGCCCCGCCAGCTGTTGCGTACCTACCTGCAGCAAGGCCGGTTGGGCGTCAAGTCCGGTGCGGGGTTCTACGACGACTATCCACGCCAGGCGGAGCAGCCATGACTTCGAGCAGTGCACTTCCCATCCTCGACCGCTTCCGTCTCGACGGCCGGGTCGCCATCGTCACCGGCGCGTCCAGCGGCCTCGGCGTCGCGTTCGCCCACGCCCTCGCCGAGGCAGGAGCCGACGTGGTGCTCGGCGCGCGGCGCGAGCAGCGACTAGCCGACACCCGCGCTCTGGTGGAGTCGGTGGGCCGCAACGCGCTGGCGGTCCGCGCAGACGTCTCCGACCCGCTTGACTGCCAGGCGTTGGTCGGAGCGGCTACTGAAGCATTCGGGCGTGTGGACATCCTGGTGAATAACGCGGGCGTGGGCACCGCCGTACCGGCCACTCGCGAAACCCCCGATCAGTTCCGTTCGGTCATCGACGTCAATCTGAACGGGTGCTACTGGATGGCGCAGGCCTGCGCGGCGGTGATGAAGCCGGGTAGCTCGATCATCAACATCAGCAGTGTGCTGGGACTGACGACCGCCGGGCTGCCGCAGGCCGCCTATGCCTCGTCGAAGGCCGGTCTGATCGGCTTGACCCGCGATCTCGCCCAACAATGGACTGGCCGCAAGGGCATCCGGGTCAACGCGCTCGCGCCGGGCTACTTCGAATCCGAGATGACCGAACAGTTCGACACAAGCTACTTCGATACCGCCGTCCTGCCCCGCACCCTGACCGGACGGCTCGGGCGGGCCGAAGAACTCAGCGCCGCACTGATCTTCCTCGCCAGTGACGCCAGCAGCTACATCACCGGCATCACCTTGCCCGTCGAAGGCGGCATGCTCACCAGCTGAGCCGCGATTGCCACTACCAAGGAGCCGCCATGAAACAACTCAGCGGGCTGGACGCCGCGTTCCTCCATATGGAGACGCCGACGACGTTCGGTCATGTGACGGGCCTGTTGATCTTTGACCGGCCCAACACAGACTACGACCCGTACGCGGCGGTGTACGCCAAGTACGCGTGGCTGGTGGGCCAGCTCGAGCCGCTGCGCAGGCGCCTCGTCGGAGTGCCGTTTGGACTTGACCACCCATACTGGGTGGCCGACCCCAACGTCGACCTCGACTTTCACGTCCGCGAAATCCATCTCGCCCGACCAGGGATGGTCGACCAACTCGCCGAGCAGGTCAGTCGGATCGTCGGCCGGCCAATGGACCGCTCCCGGCCGCTGTGGGAGGTCTACGTCATCGACGGCCTGCACAGCGGTCGCTGGGCGCTGCTGACCAAATACCACCACGCCACCATCGACGGCGCCGCCGGGCAGCTGATGCTCGGTGTCCTGACCGACACCGAGCCCGACGCGCCGACACCGGCTGCCGGCCGGTCATGGGAGCCCGAGCCGCTACCGAGCGACATCGACCTGTTGCGCCGGACGTTGGGCAACCTGGCAAGCCATCCGGTCAAGGCGACGCAGGTTCAGTCCCGGATCGTTCGTCAGCTGGCTGACGCCGCAGGCATCAACAGCCTGAACAGCGCGGCCACAGCCGCAGGCGCCGGCATCAAGGCCATCGCGCGACTTGGTAAGGGGGAGACGCCGAACCTCCCGCTGCCGATCACGCCGGCGCCGCCGACCCCGTGGAACAAGACGATAACCGGCCACCGCCGCTTCGCCATGCGCACCGCGTCCCTGCCGAACATCAAGCGCCTCAAGGACGCAACCGGCGGAACCGTCAACGACATCGTCATGGCTGTTTGTGCGGGCGGGCTGCGCGAGTACCTGCTGGCCCACGACGCACTGCCCGATCGTCCGCTGCGGGCGATGGTGCCGACATCGATCCGCACCGGCGAGGAAGACGACCCGTGGACCAACCGGGTGTCGGCTATGGTCGTCGATCTGCCGACCGATTGCGAGGATCCGCTCGAACGTGTCACCCGCTGCCACGCGGGGATGCTCGATGCCAAGCGTCTGCTCGACCTGATGCCAGTCGACGACGTGGTCGACATGGCTCAGTTCTCGGCCCCGGTGCTGGCCACCTCCGCGGTGCGGTTGGCCTCCCGGCTCCGGCTGGCCGACCGGGTCGCTCAGCCGTTCAACCTGGTGATCTCCAACGTCCCGGGACCCCGTCAGCCGCTGTATCTTGCCGGGGCGCAGCTGTGTCACCAGTTCCCGGTCTCGATCGTCACCGACGGACAGGGCCTCAACATCACCGTCGCCAGTTATGCGGACCGGCTCGACTTCGGTTTCATCGTCGACCGCGAACTCGTGCCGGACGTGTGGGATCTCGCGGACATGCACATCGCCGAGATCGGTCGGCTGTTCGACGCCAGCGGCGCTGAATGGGCCCAGCCTCCTCAACCTGCTGTCCCGCGCCGCGGTCCGGTCGCACAGCGCCCCCGCGTCACGGCATCCATCGCGCAGCACTGACCACTGGCCCTAAGTTAGCGACGTCAAGCCGCCTTTAGCAGCAACGTCGGCCGGTCTCGAAGTGCTCCTCCGCTGGTTGCGGTTGCAGGACAGGCACTTTCGCTGACTCCACGCCGTGGCACGAATCATGGACCGAGGACGCGGGCGAGCGGCTTCACCAAAACAGCCGCACGACGATCATGTCGAAAGTCAATCCCATGCAGATGGTCAAGCCTGCTTGACCGATGTTGACGATGTCGCTGGCCAGAAGGGCCAACATGGTGAAGGCGAAGACGAAGCCTGCCGTGAAGATCACGCCGCCGGAACTGCCCATCGTCCACCCTGCTCTAGCCGCAGGATCTTGGACCTAATACGTCAAACAATTGTCATGCATACAACAGCGGCGCGGTCCGTGGCCCCTATTCGCTCAACTCGATCGCGGGCGCCGGCACAACTCAACCGAGCGTGCGCAAAGCCTCGACTGCTCTGGCGGACTCGCTGCCGGGCTCGGCACGGTAGAGCAGCATGTGCTGGCCGCCGGAATGCGGGATGTTGAGCCTGTAGCGGTGCAAGTACAAGTCACCCACCTTTGGATGGCGCATGTGGAGGACGCCCACCCGGTAGCCCACATCCGCGCGCGCCCACAATTCCCGGAACCGCTCACTGGCGGCGGACAATTCGTCGATCAGCGACTGCAGGCGCGGATCCTCGGGGTCACTTCCAGCTGCTTCACGCAGCCCGCTGACCGCGACATCGGTCGCTTCATCCCAATCGACGTAGAGCTCGCGCGCGGCGGGCTCTAACAACCGCCAGCGCAGGAAGTTCGTCCCCAGAGCAAAACCGGGCGACAGCGCCCGGGCAATGGCGTTGGCCGCCAATACGTCAAGGCACCGGCTGGCCACGATGGCAGGCATCGCGAACTGATCGATCAGCTCCTGTGTGCCGTCGGGGAGCGCCTCGACGCCCGCATCGTCCCGTGAGCCGGCAGACGGGGCGGCGAGCTGGTGCAGATACTCGGTGGCCTTGATGTCGAGCCGCAGCGCCCGCGCCAGCGCGTCCAGCACCTGAGCCGACGGGTTCTTGTCGCGGCCCTGCTCGAGCCGCAGGTAGTAGTCCGCGCTGATGCCGGCCAGCAGTGCCAGCTCCTCACGGCGCAAGCCCGCCACCCGCCGCCGCGAGCCGGCCACCAGCCCTACGTCTTCGGGCCGCAGCTGCTCACGCCTGGCCCGCAGGTAGCCGCCAAGCGCGTTGACCTTCGCCGCCATCAGGCGAGCGTAACCCTGTTCCCGCCACTCCCAGGATCAACGCGGCCTTCCGCCTTCCGATCAGCGGCCGCACTGTGAAGGTAGCCCGGAGACGACAACCGGATTCCACCAGAGGGAAGGTGACGATGCATCGAGACGATGTCGAATTCGCCGTCGAGGGCGGCGTGTCTCTGCGGGGCTGGCTGTATGTCCCCGACGGTCCGCCACCGCATCCGGCCATCACCATGGCGCACGGCTTCGCCGGCGTGAAAGAGCACGGGCTGGACCGTTTCGCGGCCGCATTCGCCGCGGCGGGATTCGTTGTTCTGGTGCACGATCACCGCGGCTTCGGCGCCAGCGGCGGCTCACCGCGCTTCGATGTCGACCCGTGGTCGCAGATCGCCGACTGGCGTCGAGCAATCTCCTTTTTGGAGAGCCAGCCGGTGGTCGATGCGAACCGAATCGGACTGTGGGGCACCAGCTATGCCGGTGGACACGCGATCGTGCTCGGGGCCACCGACCGCCGGCTGCGGGCGGTGGTGGCGCAGGTCCCGACGATCAGCGGGTATCAGCAGAGTCTGCGACGCGTCGCGCCCGATCTGGTGCCCGCGTTGGAGGCGTCGTTCGCCGACGACGAACGCCGACAGTTCCTCGGCGCACCGCCGGCCACCCAGACCGTGGTCAGCGCCGATCTCGCGGTGCCTGCCGCCTACCGTTCACCGCAGGCCGTCGCGTTCTACACCCAACCGGTGCCCGATGGCGTGTGGGAGAACACCATGACCCTCCGGTCCACCCGCGCCGCTCGCATGTACGAGCCGGGCACCTGGATCTCCCGCGTCTCCCCCACACCCTTGCTGATGATCGTGGGCCTATACGACACGATCACCGTCACAGACCTCGCGCTCGGCGCCTACGAGCAAGCGCTGCAGCCCAAGAAGCTGGTCACTGTCGACGGGGATCACTTCGACCCGTATCTCACTCGTTTCGACGAATCCAGCGGTGCCGCAATCGCCTGGTTTCGCGAGCACCTCAATCCGCAAAACCGTTGATCCCGAAGGGAAGTTGTCTCATGTCTGAATTGCGTTACGAAGTTCTGGTCAACGACGGCGTGCGACGCCAGCGTGACCAGCGGCTGCCCGACGGCAGCCCGCTCATCTCCTCGCCAGTTGCCTCCACGCTCATCTACGGCCAGCGGGACGCGGTGCTCGTCGACCCGCCGTTCACTTACGAGCAGGTGGACCGCGTCGGTGACTGGATCGCGGCGTCGGGCAAGCACCTGACCGCCGTGTACGCCACACACGGGCACGGCGACCACTGGTTCGGCACCGCCCTGCTGCAGCAACGGTTCCCCGACGCGGTCGCGTACGCGACCAGCGGCACGATCGCGATGATGCATCAACAAGGCACCGTGGGCCGGGCACAGCTGTGGGACATCGACTTTCCCGACCAGATTCCGCCCAGCCCCGTCAACTATCGGGCCATTCCGGTCGACGGTATCAAGCTGGAGGACCACCGACTCGTCGCCGTCGAGGTCGGCCACACCGACACCGACGACACGACGGTGCTGCACGTGCCCTCGATCGGCCTGGTCGTCGCTGGCGACGTCGCCTACAACGGGGTGCACCAGTATCTGCTCGAAAGCGCCCACGGGGGAATCGATGCCTGGTTGGCCGCACTCGACAAGGTCGCGGCCCTGCAGCCTCGGGCCGTGGTGGCCGGACACAAGAACAAGGATCTTCCCGACGACCCAGCGATCATCGACCAGACACGCACCTACCTACTGGATGCACACCGGCTGCTCGCCGAGAAGCCGACTCCCCAAGTCTATTTCGACAAGATGACCGGCCTCTATCCGGATCGGCTCAACGTCGGCCCGGTGTGGTACACCGCCGTGGCACTGCTGTCCGAGCCCAACGGTCACTGAAAGGAATGGTCATGACGGACAACGTCACCCAACTACACTCGTCGGTTCGGGACGAGGTTACGCACTGGTTCTTCGAGGACTACCTGCGCACCTGGATCGGTGTCGGCGCGGGCGCGATCGAGCGCGGACCCGAGTTCATTCTCGACTACTGGGGAGTCCCCCTGTACTGGAGCGACGACGAGGGCAGCCAGTGGTTTCCGGATGCGCAGGCCGTGGTTGCACAGCTGGATGCGCTGCAGAACCGGTTACGCGCCGAAGGCTACGGCGACACCGCAGTGCCCGACCACAAAGTGACGACCTATCACCGCAATGGCGGAGCGATCGAGGTGATCTGGTCGCGGCTCCGCACCAACGGCACCGAGATAGAGCGAGTGGCCGCCCACTTCGAGGTAGCGCGAGGACCCGCAGGATGGCGGATCCTCGGCGTGCAGGCGACACCTACAGCGACCGACTCACTGAACACCGTATGGCCGCAGGGCAATTAGCTAATCAACACCACCAGGAGACCATCATGACCATCATCGATCCCACAGATCTCGACCCCACCTCAAGCTACAAACTTCTCATCGGCAGCGTGCTGCCGCGGGCAATCGCCTGGGTCAGCACCGGGTCGACTGACGGAGTGGGCAACATCGCGCCGGTGTCGTTCTTCACCGTCGTCGGACGATTCCCCCCGGTACTCTCGATCACCTTGCAGCCGCGTTCCGACGGGGTCACTCTCAAGGACACGTTCGTCAACATCCGCGACACCAACGAATTCGTCGTCAACATCGCCACGATCGGCCAGGCAGACGCTGTGCACCGGTCCGCCTACGAATTCGACACCGCCGTCGACGAGTTCGAGGCATTGGGCCTGAAGAAGGCCCCCTCCGACACGATTTACGCACCCCGCATCGACGACGCCCCCATCTCGTTCGAATGCGTCGTCGACCGCATCATTCCGATGCCCCCGTTGCCGGACCACGTCGTGTGGGGACGCGTCACGCGCATTCACATCCGCGACGATCTCTACCTGCCCAACGGGCGCATCGACGTCGGCGCGCTGGGCGTCTTCGGCCGACTCGCCGGTGAATACACGATGGTCGACAACATCTTCACCACACCGCTTCCCGACGATCTCGTAGAGGAACTCGCCGCGCACCGCGCGGGTCGCCTCGACGGGCACGCCAGTGGCTACTCGCCCATCGACACGGCCGAATGGTCGCCATCGGGCTCGACGAAGGCGGCGTCATAATGACCCGGTCGCCCGATGCGCCCACATTACTGTTGATCCACGGCTTCCTCGACGATGCGACGGTGTGGGACGGCCTGGTCGAGTGCCTGGCCGGAGAGGTCGGTGCCCTGCGCTATGACCTACCCGGATTCGGCACGCGAAGCGGATCGATCGCCGATGCGTCCGTCATTACGCTAGAGGCGCTCGCCGCCGAGGCCGGCAACATCGTCGCGGGCATCGATGGTCCGGTGATCGTTGTCGGCCAAAGTCTGGGCACGCAGGTCGCCGAGCTGGTGGCCGCGCAGCACCCCGAACACGTTCGCGGACTTGTGCTGCTCACTCCCGTCCCGCTCGGCGGCACGCAGCTGCCCGACGACGTGGTCGACCCGTTCCGCGCCCTTGGTGGTGACCGTGTCGCTCAACGCAGCCTGCGAGCCGAACTGTCTCCACACCTCAGCGACGACGAGCTGGACCGGCTCGCCGACATCGGCGCCCCTGTCTCAGCCGACGTCACGGCCCACTACGTCGACGTATGGAACGACGGGATCGAGGATGCTCCCGCCGCAAGCGAATTCGTCGGCCCGCTCATGATCATCCGCGGTGGCGCCGACGGTTTCGTGACCGAGCACCTCGTCGATGCCACCAGGGCTCGCTTCGTCCAGCCCGAACTCAAAGTCATCGACAAGGGCGGCCACTGGGTCCATGTGGAGTACGCCGGGACTGTCGCGGCGATGATCCTCGATTTCGTCGACGCCATCGAAGAGGTGGCGTCGTGAACAGAAAGTTGCGCTACAGAACATTTGTCACTGAGCAGACTCCGCAATCGGGTCGAGGGCCGTTGCCCGATGGCAGCATCCGAATGTGGTCGCCTATCACGTCCACACTGATCATGGGACAGCGCGACGCAGTGCTGATCGATCCACCAATGACCACAACTCAGGCCGCCGAGGTCGGCGATTGGATAGCGGCATCGGGACGCCAGCTGCGTCAGATTTACATCACCCACGGCCACGGGGACCATTGGTTCGGCGCAATTCCTCTGCTGAAGAGGTTCCCCGGCGCCACCGTGCAGGCGACCGGAGGTACCGCCAAACTTATGGCGGCACAGAACGATCCAGAGTTCCGCGCGGAATTCTGGGATCGGGTCTTCCCCGGCCAGCTACCCGTCGGAGACTTACCGGTATCCATCGTCGACGAGCAGGGTTTCGAGATCGAGGGCGCGGCTCTCGTTCCAGTCGAGGTCGGACACACCGACACCGACGCAACAACACTGCTGCACGTACCCGACATGGGCCTTGTCGTTGCAGGTGATGTCGTCTACAACGGTGTGCACCTGTACCTGACCGAATCCGGTGGGGTCGCCGGGATCGACGAGTGGCTCGCAGCCCTCGACGTCGCCGAAGCGCTGCGCCCCGCGGCGGTGATCGCCGGGCACAAAGATCCACGCTCCTTCGACAATCCATCGCAGATTCAGGCGACGCGCCGCTACCTCCTCGACGCGCGTCGACTGCTTGAGTCGTCGGGATCCGCCGACGAGTTTTACAGGGAGATGCTGTGTCGGCACCCTGGGCGAATCAATCCTGGTGCGCTGTGGGGCGCGGCGATCACGCTGCTGCCCTCTTCCTGACGTTATGGCGTTGGCACGCTGACACGTAGGCGGAGGTCGGCGGCCCGGCGCAACGCCGAGATAATTGTGTCGAGGCCCGGGTCGGCGCGCATCGTGGCGCGTCGGGGGGCGCGCCGAGGCCGACCTCTGGTTGGCCGCGCACAGCATTCTCCCGCGCAGCGGAACGCATGTCGCACGCGAGAGCGAGTTCACTGCCGGCGCCGCGCGCCCGCCCGCGGAGTTTCGCGATCGTGACGACGTGCAGCTCGCTGAGCTTGCGCCACAGCATGCCCAGCGACGCGTCCTCGGGCCCTCCGGCCTTCGCCGCCTCGACCGTGGACTCCGCGACCTTGGTCAGATCTACGTGCGGCACGAAGAACTCGGCGTCCGCGCTCTCAAGCACCATCATCCGGACATCGGGATCGGACTCCAACGCGCTGACCAAGCCAACCAGATCGCGCACCAATTCCGGTCCGATCAGATTCATCGGCGGCGCGTCGATGGTCACGGTGACCACCCCCTCATCGTCGTGATCGATGTGCAAGGTGGGATATGGCTCGATCACGACGCTTCCTCCACTTAGCCCACGATCGGTGCGGGCGCCAACCCAGCCTGACACATATGACCAGGCCACAATCGGGCCACGGATCAGCGACATTCGCTGTTACGCGATCTCGAAGCCCGAAACGTGTGATGCTCGGTGACTCAGAAACGGGGCGGGCGACTCGCAGGGAGAATCATGGCGATCAGGCAGGCGATGGCCGTCACATTCGCCGTCACCGGCATCGCCATCGGATCGGCGAGCCCCGCATGGGCGGACGAGCGGCTCGACGGCGAGTACACCTTCATCAACGGCCCGACGTCGAACACGTGGAGCATCACCACGCAGTGCAACCCCGAGGGCACATGCGGCGGTTCGGTGTCGAGTTCCAGCGGCATGCTGGTGGCGATCCACAGACTGACCGGCGGCCCATGGACCATCGAACGGCACGACGTCTTCAATGGGTGGACCTGCGCCGACGGTAGTACCGCCCCGGCGGATCTGGTGTACTCCTTCGATCCGGTGAGCCTGGCAGGGACGATCAGCTACACGTCGAAACCCGGAGCGTGCAACGACCCCAACGCGCTCCAGAATCAGCAGCCCGTCAGCCTGGTGAAGGTGTAGCCGGCCACCGCTAGATTCGGGTGGTGGTCGAAGAGTCCCTCGTCGCCTGGCTGCTCGACTCCGATCCGGCCTTGCGTTGGCAGGTCGAACGCGATGTGGTGGGTGAACCCGCCGCGGTCTGGGAAGCAACGCGGGCGCGCACTGCAACCGAAGGCTCCAGCGCACGTCTTCTGGCGCTGCAGGACGCCGACGGTCAATGGGCGGGCGGGGCATTCTTCCCCTCCGACTTCGACTTTCACGGTCCCGAGGCGGCAGCGGGGGCTCAGCCGTGGACCGCGACCACCTGGACCCTGAACTCGCTGCGGGAGTGGGGGGTCGACGTCGAGGTCCTGCGCGAGCGCCGCACCGTCGACCTGCTCGCCGCGAACTCTCGCTGGGAGTATGAGGACCGGCCGTATTGGAGCGGCGAGGTCGACTGCTGCATCAACGCGTGGACCGTCGCGAACGGCGTATGGCTCGGCGCCGACGTCGCCGGCATCGTCGATTGGTTCCTCGCGCACCAGATGGCCGACGGCGGTTGGAACTGCGAGTGGGTCGAGGGCTCGAGGCGATCGTCGTTTCATTCGACGCTCAACTCACTGAAGGGACTTCTCGCCTACGAGGCCGCCACCGGTGGCTCGGCAGCGACGCACGCCGCGCGCGCGTCCGGCGAGGAGTACCTGCTGCAGCGCAGTCTCTTTCGCCGACTGTCGACCGGTGAGCCGGTGGGTCCGTGGGTGGACCGCTTCACGTATCCCATCCGCTGGGTGTGCAGCGTGCTGAACGCCGCCGAGTACTTCCGTGAAGCTTCTCTGCGCGATGGGACGCCGCCGGATCCGCGTATGTCGCAGGCCATCGAGATCATCCGTTCCGCACAACGGCCCGACGGCACGTGGCTTCAGGGACAGCCACACCCGGGACGCGTGTGGTTCGAGGTCGACGTGCGTGAAGGCGAGCCGTCGAAATGGCTCACGCTCTCGGCGACACGCGTGCTCGCCTGGTGGGACGCCCGCTAGCCGGAGAGGTCGTCAGAGCGGCCTGCGGCCACCCGCGACCACTGAGAGGTCGGACGCCCGTCAGTGCGGAACTGATCGCCGGCGCTGGGGTCGATCGGCTGCGGCCAGCCCTCGGGTGAGTCCTCCGAGATCTCCTGTCTGCCATACACGGTGAGGTCAAGCAGGTGATAGCTGTTGCCGCCGGCCTCCGTGCCGCGACCCGTCGTCCAGTACGTCTCGAAGACGCGGCCGCCATCGCGTAGATAGCACGCATAGAAGCCGAACGCGCGCCCTGCCATCAACTCGTCGCGCGCATCGTGCGCCGAGTACCACGGCATCTCCCAACCCATGAAGTCCCGGTACCGCGCGCTCTCGGCGTAAGGGCCCTGACAGAAGGTCGCGTACGTGACACCGCGGCTGTGCAGATAGGACAGCTCCTGTGCGTGCCCGGTGAAGAACGTGCAGCCCTCGCACTGTTCTGCAGCGGGCTTTCCGTCGTGCCACATGTGGAAGTAGGCGATCAGCTG
This sequence comes from uncultured Actinomycetota bacterium, assembly GCA_963721495.1. Classification (GTDB taxonomy): domain Bacteria; phylum Actinomycetota; class Actinomycetes; order Mycobacteriales; family Mycobacteriaceae; genus Mycobacterium. Next base: position 88,438 of record CAVRMG010000043.1, read on the forward strand.
CTTGCGTCCCTCGAACACGTCGACCAGGCGAACCTCGCCATCGCTGCCGACGACCGGGGTCGCGGCGTCCACCTCGACCATCGGCAGCCGCCGCCGCGCGGCCGCGATCGCGTCGCCCTCACGGGTGTGCGCCTTCTCCCGGACCAGCAACTGATCGAGTTCGGACTGCCAGGCAGACCGGTCGACGATTTGCGGCGTCGGGTAGGTGGTGCTTTTGGTCGCCATCGCTATCACTCCTTGAATTCGTATCGCCGTAGGAACTGACGGTGTTGATATAGACCCGCCGAGGGCGGCAGAACTCATCGCGAGCCGCCCGACAGCGGTTTAAGCCGGCCCGATGCGGGCACGCACAACTCATGTCAGTGACGAGTTTTCAGGACCTTCCGCTGGCCGACCGGGATCGGCAGTGGGATGGCGCGGCCGCCGAGAAGCGGGTGCGCAAGTGGGCGAACGCCGAGGACGAGCCGAACCAGAAATACCGCGACGCCCACGTCTGGTACGACGGCGACAACAAGGACAAGTTCACCGCGTACAAGCTGCTGATCGCCGACGTCGTCGGCGGAAAGCTCGAGGTCGTGCCGCGCGGTGTGATGGCCGCGGGCGGCATCATGAACGGCGCCCGCGGCGGAGTCGACCTGCCCAAGGACGACATCGACCGCGTGAAGAGCCACCTCGCCAAGTACTACAAGAAGATGGGCGAAGCGCCGCCGTGGGAGCGTGGGTAGCTAGATTGCGGGGGTGAGTGCAGGCAGGTTCGCCCCGAGCCCGTCGGCCGACCTGCATATCGGCAACCTGCGCACCGCGGTGCTCGCCTGGCTGTTCGCACGTTCGACGGGGCGCCGCTTCCTCATGCGCGTCGATGATCTCGACGACCGCACCGACGCCGATATCGCCCGTCGCCAACTCGACGACCTCACCGCCATCGGCCTCACCTGGGACGAGCCCGCGCAGTGGCAGACTGCGCACACGACCCGATACGACTCCGCGATCGCGGCACTCGCGGACCGCGGGTTGCTATACGAATGTTATTGCAGCCGAAGGGATATCGCCCAGGCGCCGCGTGCCCCGCACGCGCCGCAGGGAGCGTATCCCGGGACATGCCGCGACCTGATCGACTCCGAACGCGAGAGCCGGCGCGCCGAGATCGACCGGCCGCCCGCGCTGAGGCTGCGCACCGACGCGATCACGCACACGGTTCACGATCTGCTGCACGGCGACTACATCGGCATCGTCGACGACTTCGTGGTGCGTCGCGGCGACGGCGTTCCGGCGTACAACCTGGCCGTCGTCGTCGACGACGCAGCGCAGGGCGTCGACCAGGTGGTGCGCGGCGACGACCTGCTGTCGTCGTCGCCACGGCAGGCGTACCTCGCCGCACTGCTCGGCCATCGGGAGCCGACGTACGCACACGTCGCGCTGGTGCTCAACGAGGACGGGGCCCGGTTGGCCAAACGCGACGGCGCCGTCACGCTCGCCGAGATCGGCGTGCAGCGCGCGCTGGCGCAGATCGCCGAATCCCTTGGCTGGCAGGCGTCTTCGCCGATCGAGATGCTCGACAGTTCGACCCCGCCAAGCTGCCACGGCGACCCTGGATCTACCGTCCGTAGAGACAGCGCGTCTGCAGGCGACCGTCGTCGGATAGGAGGTTCGCACGCTCGCATTCCAGCGACGGTGCGTGAAGTCGGTTGAATCACCGGCGTGTCCGCCGCAGACACGCACGCTCGCGCTGAGAGACACGCGCCGTCATGCAACCGGCGAGCGGCCCTTCGCCGCGCGCCCGGCGGCGGCGAGCAGCTCATCGCGGAACTGCGGGTGCGCGATCGCCGCAAGTGCCTCACCGCGCTCCTGGACGGTCTTGCCCTCCAGTTCGGCGACGCCGTACTCGGTGACGATCACGTCGACCTGGTGCCGCGGCGTCGTGATCACGGCGCCGGGGCCGAACCACGGCACGATCCGCGACTGCAGCTCGCCGTCCTTGTCCAACGTCGACGGCAGGCAGATCAGCGAGCGGTCCGACAACTCGAGGCCGGCGCCCGCCACGAAGTCCTCGGCGCCGCCGATCCCGCTGAACTGGTCGCCGGCGATCGTGTCGGCGACAACCTGGCCGTGGATGTCGATCGCGAGCGCGCCGTTGATGGAGATCATGTCGTCATTGGCGCCGATGACCTCCGGTGAGTTGATGATCTCGACCGGCAGGAACGCGACTTTCTTGTTGCCGTCCAGCCACTTGTAGAGCTCAGGCGAGCCGAATGCGAAGGTCGTCACGCTCACCCCGTCGTACTGGCCTTTGCGGGCATTGCTGATCTTGTCTGCGCGATGCAGCTTCATGCAGCCGTCGGTGAACATTTCGCTGTGCAGCCCGTAGTCGCCGCCATCACCCTCGGCCAGCAGCGTCGCGATCTGGTTGGGGATCGAGCCGATACCCACCTGCAAGGTCGCGCCGGGCGAGATGAAGCCGACGGCGTGGCGTGCGATCGCGTCGTCGACGTCGCTGGGCGGCGCATCGCCTCCGGGCAGCGCGAGCGGTGCGTCGGTCGAGCGCACCAGGACGTCGATCTCGTCGATATGCAGCGCGTGGCGATGCTTGTCACCAAGCCCGAACGTGCGGGGGTAGGCGTCGGATACCTCGGCGACGAGCAGCCGGTCGGGATCGGCGCCCGCGCGGCGCAACTCGCCGATCGTGCCACCCGCATGCAGCGACAGCGAGCACCACCCGTCGGCGTCGGGCGGCGTGGCGACGGTCGTCATCACGCGCGGCGCCTGCCGCTCCAGCAGCGGCCCGAAGCGTCGGAAGTCCGCCGGGGTGAACCCGATGTCGGCACCGGCGTCCCGCAGCGCCCGCTCGAGCGGGCCGAAGAAGCCCGACAGGTAATGCACGCCGGCCCGTGAGAACAGTTCGGTGCCGACCACCAGCAATGCGCCGTAAACGCGTAGATCTGTCCAGTCCTCGCGCTCGCCGAGCGACCGCAGAAACGCAGGCGGCTGCCCGGGACCGAGTGGCATACCCAGCGTGTCGGCGGTGTCCAGGCGTGCGGCGGCCTGCTCGGCGGTGAGCTCCTCGGGCATGCCAGCCAGCCAACCACGCCGCCACTGCTGCGGTCACGACCGGGATATAGCGGCCTGATTGATCAGAACCCTTGGGCGACGGCCGTAGCCTTGCTAGCGTCCGCCGGTGCACTATCCACGAAGAGCGCTCCTCGCCGTCGTGCTGTTGACCGCGCTGCTGCTCGCGGCGTGCGGTTCGTCGAACACCAACAGCGGTGACCCGATCAAATCCGCCGGTGTGTTGCGCGTCGGCACCGAAGGCGTCTACCCGCCGTATTCGTTCCATGATGCGAAGCAGGGCGGAGAGCTCGCAGGGTACGACGTCGATGTTGCCAAGGCAGTCGCCGAGAAGCTCGGCGTGGACGTCGAATTCGTCGAAACACCGTGGGACGCCATGTTCGCGGCGCTGGAGGCCGACCGCTTCGACATCGTCGCCAACGAGGTCACGATCAGCGACGAGCGCAAGCAGAAGTACGACCTCTCCGAGCCGTATTCGATCTCTCAGGGGGTGATCGTCACCCGCAAGGACGACAGCACGATCAAGACGCTGGCGGACTTGAAGGGCAAGCGGACCGCACAGAACCCCACCAGCAACTGGGCCGAGATCGCACGCGACGCCGGCTCCGAGGTGGAGTCCGTCGACGGGTTCTCCCAGGCCATCACCGTGCTCAACGACGGGCGCGTGGACGCCGTCGTCAACGACAGCATCTCGGTGCTCGCCTATCAAGCCGAACACCCCGACGCCCCGATCAAGGTCGCCGTCAAGCTCAAGGAACGCGGCGACCAGGCGTTCGCGGCGCGCAAGGACAGCGGGCTGCTGCCGGAGCTGAACAAGGCGCTCGACGAACTGCGCGCCGAGGGCACATTGACCAAGATCTCCGAGAAGTACCTCGACGTCGATCTTTCGAAGGCGGGGCCGACGAGTACATGGCAGCTCATCCTCGACAACCTGTGGCCGCTGGCGCGTGCCGCGATCGAGAAGACCATTCCGCTGACGATCATCAGCTTCGTGGTCGGCCTGGTGATCGCCCTTGTCGTGGCGCTGGCACGGTTGTCGCCAAACATCGTCATCTCGGGTCTGGCCCGGTTCTACATCTCGATCATCCGCGGCACCCCGTTGTTGGTGCAGCTGTTCATCGTCTTCTACGCGCTGCCCCAGATCGGCGTGAAGATCGACGCATTCCCCGCCGCGGTGATCGCGTTCTCCCTCAACGTCGGTGGCTATGCCGCGGAGATCATCCGATCGGCGATCCAGAGCATTCCGAAGGGGCAGTGGGAGGCCGCTGAGACCATCGGCCTCGATTACGTTGGCGCACTGCGGCGGATCATCCTGCCGCAGGCCACCCGCGTCGCCGTGCCGCCGCTGTCGAATACGTTGATCTCGCTGGTGAAGGACACATCGCTGGCGTCGACCATCCTGGTGACCGAACTGTTCCGGACCGCGCAGAACGTCGCCGCGCCGACCTTCGAGTTCTTCGCGCTCTACGGCACAGCGGCGCTGTACTACTGGATCATCTGCCTCGTGCTCTCATTCGCCCAGAACCGATACGAGCGTCGGCTGGAAAGGTATGTGTCCCGGTGACGAACTCCAAGACCGAATATCGCGTCAGCGCAAAAGCTGTGCAGAAAGCCTTCGGAGACAACAGGGTTCTCAACGGTGTCTCGTTCGACATCGCCCAAGGCTCGGCGACGACGATCATCGGCCCCTCGGGTTCGGGCAAGACGACGTTGTTGCGGGCGCTCAACGCCCTCGACGTTCCGGATGCGGGTGTGGTCAAAGTCGGCGATGTCGAGTTGGACTTCTCCAAACCCGCGTCCAAGGATCAGTTACGGCGGTATCGGGCGCAGAGTGGCTTTGTATTCCAGTCGCACAACCTGTTTCCGCACAAGACGGTGCTGGAGAATGTCATCGAGGGACCGGTGATCGCACAGAAGCGCCCGAAGGACGAGGCGGCGGCCGAAGCCGTCGAGCTGTTGACTCAGGTCGGTCTCGCCGAGAAGCAGGACCAGTACCCGTTCCAGCTCTCGGGCGGCCAGCAGCAGCGGGTTGGAATCGCGAGGGCGCTCGCACTCAAGCCCAAGGTGGTGCTTTTCGACGAGCCAACCTCGGCGCTGGATCCGGAGCTCGTCGGTGAGGTGCTTTCAGTAATCCGGGATCTGGCCGTCGAAGGGTGGACGCTGGTGATCGTTACGCACGAAATCCAGTTCGCAAGGCAGGTTTCCGATCAGGTGTTGTTCACCGACCGCGGTGTCATCCTCGAGAAGGGCCCGCCCGCCGAAGTGATCGGGAACCCCAAGGAGGAGCGCACCCGGCAATTCCTCGACCGGATCCTCAATCCGCTGTAGACGCGGCGTGAAAGGGTGTCCCCTATGGCACATCCACAACGCCATGAAGCGGACGTCATCATCGTCGGTGCGGGCCTTTCGGGGATGATCGCCGCCCGAAAGGTGCTCGAGGCAGGGCTCACCCCGCTGATCCTGGAGGCCGACGAGCGGGTGGGCGGACGCATCCTCACCCAGGAGGCGATACCGGGCGTGCCGGTCGAACTCGGCGCCCAGTGGATCGGTGACACACATCAGCGGATGTTCCGGCTGGCCGCCGAACTCGGCGTCCAGACCTACCCGCAGTACGACGAAGGTGAGACGTCCTACGACCTGGCCGGCTCGGGTGTGTTGCGGGAGAACGAGTTTCACGCCCGGTTCGCAGCGGAGTTGAAGGAACTCGAATTGGTGCTGCGTCATCTGGATTTGTTGGCAGCAGACGTTCCGGTCGACGCGCCCTGGCAGGCGCCGCGTGCTCTCGAGTGGGACGCGGTGACCGCAGGCGCCTGGTACGACGCGCAGGGGCTTACTCCGGTGGCACGCACCCTGCTGGAGATCTGCACCGTCGGCATTCTCGCGGTGCCCACCGCCGAGGTGTCCTTCCTGCATCTGCTCTTCACCATTCAGACCTGCGGCGTGACCTCGGAGTTGTTCGCCGAATCCGAGGGCGGCGCGCAGACCACGCGGTTCATCGGCGGCACCAGTGAGATTCCGCGCCGGCTGGCGGCGCTGGTCGGCGACCGTATCGTGCTCGACGTCCCGGTCCAGCTGATCGAGCACACCGCCGACAGCGCGATCGTGCACTGCCGCGGCGGGCTGGTGGCCCGCGGCCGCCGCGTCATCGTCGCGATATCGCCGACGCTTGCCGGCCGGATCATGTACGAGCCGCCACTGCCCGGGATCCGCGATCAGCTCACCCAACGGCTGCCCAACGGCTCGGCGATGAAGGCGTTCTTCATCTACGACGAACCGTTCTGGCGCGCAGACGGATTCAACGGCCAGCTCATCTCCGACGTCGGCCCGGCCCGGATGTCCAACGACACCTGCATCCCTGGCGACGACCACGGCGTGATCCTGCTGTTCCTGGAGGGCGACCAGGCCCGTACCTTCGGCCGGCTGCCCGAGGCGCAGCGCCGCGAAGCGCTGACCGCGGAACTGGTGCGCCACTACGGCGGGGCGGCCGCCGAACCGGTGTTCTACGTCGACGGTGAATGGTCCGAGCGGCAGTGGACCCGCGGCTGCTACAACGCCAACCACGGACCCCATGTGTGGACAACCTATGGTCCGGCACTGTCCACACCCATCGGCGTGATCCATTGGGCCTCAACCGATACCGCAACGCACTGGAGCGCGTACATGGAGGGCGCCGTCGACGCGGGAGAGCGGGCCGCGCAGGCCGCGATCACCGAATTGGTGCAGTGACCGTCACGGCCAGGCTGGCCATCCCCCGCAGAGTCAGGTTGGGTTTGTACTGCGGTTCACCGACCATCTGCGCATTCGGGAACCGCGCGGTGATCTTCGAGAGCGCCACCGCCGCCTCCAGCCGCGCCAGCGGCGCGCCGAGGCAGAAGTGCGGGCCCTTGCCGAACCCGAGATGACGGATCGTGTCGCGGTCCGGGTCGAACGTACCGGGGCGATCCACCGCCGCCGGATCGTGATTGGCCGCGGCAAGCAGCAGCATCATCGCGTCGCCTTTGGGTACCAAGGCGTCGCCGATCGTCATGTTGTCGGCCGCAATTCGGCTGGTGAGTTGCACCGGCGGGTCGTATCGCAGGGTCTCCTCGACCACCGCTGACACCCGTTGCGGATCGTCGCGCAACGCCGCCCACTGATCGGGGTGGCGCAGCAATGCAAGGACGGCGTTGGCGATGAGGTTCACCGTCGTCTCGTGCCCCGCGATGAGTAGCAGGTTGCAGGTCGCGACGATCTCTTCCTCGGTCAGTTGGTCTCCGGACTCCTCGACGTGGATGAGCCCGGACATCAGGTCCTCGCCGGGATCGACGCGTCGTCGCGCGATGAGGTCCCGCAGGTACTGGCGCAGCCACAGCCCGGCATCCACGATCTCGTCGAAGTTGCCGTGCGCTTCTCCGGTCACGGTGTAGATCGGGTCCAGCGCCCTGGCCAATATCGCGGATGCGCGACTGAAATGCGGCTCGTCTTCGATGGGGACGCCGAGCAATCGGCAGATCACCGCGACTGGCAAGGGATAGGCCAGGTCGGTGATGAGGTCAAACTCGCCGTTGGCCGCCGCCTTGTCAAGAAGCGCGTCGACCATGCCGGCGATGTCGGGTTCCAGCGCCTTGACGACCTTGGGCACGAAGGCTTTGCTGACCAGCCTGCGCAGCCGGGTGTGATCGGGCGGGTCGAGAAACAGGAAGCTCGGGCTCTCCTGCTGCGGCTCGGCCCCGTTTGCGATCTCGCGCTGCACGATCGTCGACTTCGACCGGTCGTTGGCTGACGATGGATGGCGCAGGATCTCGTCGCAGTGGTCGAACGACGAGAACACCGTCAGCGTCATGCCCGGCAGCTGCAACGGTCCGCTCTCGCGGATCTTGTTGTAGGCCGGATACGGGTCGGCCCTATTCGACGGGTCGAGCAGCTGAAGCAGAAGCGCCTGCGGGTCCGTCGTCGACGTCATCCCTATATTGTGCAGGCGTCTAACAATTGGGCAGGTGAACGGCGCCGAGGTCCGACGAAATGGCGCGATTCACTCGAACTTTCGCGCCCGTTTGTCCGTTTGGGCGTCAGGTGCGCGTCGAGTAGTACTGGCCCAGAATGTGGCTGCGCAGCTCGTCGAACTCCCCTGCCTTGATGGCCACGCGGATCTGGTCGACCATCCGGACGACGAACCGTTGGTTGTGGATGGTGCACAGCGTCGCGGACAGCATCTCCTTGGCCTTGAACAGGTGATGCAGGTAGGCGCGGGTGTAGTTCGCGCAGGTGTAGCAGTCGCAGTCGGCGTCGATGGGCGTGAAATCGCGGCGGTAGCGGGACCCGGTGATGTTGTAACGGCCGGTGGCTGAGTAGACGGCGGCGTTCCGGCCGACGCGCGACGGCGATACACAGTCGAAGGTGTCGGCGCCCGCGGCGACGGCCGCGAAGAGGTCGTCGGGCTCACTGATGCCCAGCAGGTGACGGGGCTTGTCCTCGGGCAGCTCGCTGCTGACCCAGCCGACGATGGTGGCCAGGTTCTGCTTCTCCAGCGCACCGCCGATGCCGTATCCGTCGAAACCGGCGCCGTCGTCGCCGACGATCGATGTCAGCGCGCGCGCGGCCGCCCTGCGCAGGTCTTCGTACTGGGCGCCCTGCACGACGCCGAACAAGGCCTGCTTGGGCCGCTCGGGGACGGTGGCCTGCAGGCGACCGTGTTCGACCACGCACCGCACCGCCCACTCGTGGGTGCGCTGCACTGACAGTTCCTGGTAGCCGCGGGTGTTGACCAGGGTGGTCAGCTCGTCGAACGCGAAGATGATGTCGGCGCCGAGTTCATGCTGGATGCGGATCGACACCTCGGGGGTGAAGCGGTGGGTGGAGCCGTCCAGATGCGACCGGAAGGTCACACCGTCGTCGTCGACGTTGGCCAGCCGTTCCTTGCCCTCGGCGATGATGTCGTCGGCCTGGACGCGTTCGGTGTCCATCGCCAGCACCTTGCGGAACCCCGCACCCAGCGAGAGCACCTGGAATCCGCCGCTGTCGGTGAATGTCGGGCCCCGGCCAGTTCATGAACGCGCCGAGTCCGCCTGCCTCCGCGACGATATCGGACCCGGGCTGCAGGTAGAGGTGGTAGGCGTTGGCCAGAACAGCCTGTGCACCAAGTCTTTTCATCGTCTCTGGCAGCACCGCCTTGACGGTGGCCTGGGTGCCGACCGGTATGAACGCCGGAGTGTGGATGTCGCCGTGCGGAGTTCGGATCACGCCCGCGCGACCAAGTCGGCCGGGCAGTTCCGCGTCAACGCTGAAAAAGGACTCGCCCACGCCGTAGATTCTGCACTGTGAGAATTCGCCTGCTCGCCACGACCGCGGCCGCGCTGGCGCTGACGGGTTGCTCGTCCGGGCCGCCGGAGTACCAGCCTGCGCCGGGCACGCTCGTCGCAGGCACCGCTCAGGTGACCGTCAACGGTCAGGATGCGGGCACCACCGAGGCCGTGCAGTGCACCGCGGCCGGCACGCTCACCACCATCACGACCGGCGATCAGACCGCGGGTGTCACCGCGATGGTGTCCAACAAAGACCAGCTCACCGCCGAATCGGTCGCCATCCGCGACCTCGGCGGATTCACCGGCAGCTACAGCGCCGGTCTCGGCGACCCGGCGAAGGTCACGATGACCGGCCGTACCTACGACATCAGCGGCACCGCCGACGGCTTCGACACCGACAGCCCCAGCTTCCGCAAATCCGGGACTTTCGCGATCAAGGTGTCCTGTTAGCGGATCTGCTGTACGAATCTGCGTATTGCACGTTTTCGGCTAATCGGGTGTCGGGCCGGGTGTCGCGCACCATACTGCTGGGGATGATCCGCCGATCTTGACGGATCGCGCCAAACATAAAGGAGAACCGTGGTGAAGCGTGGTTTCGTGGTCGCTGTTGGCGGCATGGCGATCGTCATCGCCGGACTGTCCGGCTGTTCATCGGGCGAGAAGAAGACCGAGAGCAGCAGCTCCGCCTCGTCGGCGGAGGCATCCAGTGAGACGACAACCAGTGCGTCGGCTAGCGCCAGCGCGGGATCGGGCGAAACCAAGGTCACCATCGACGGTCAGGATCAGAACTTCTCGGGCACCGTCGTCTGCACATCGATGGGCGGCAACATGAACATCGCGATCGGCGAGGCCGCCACCGCGATCGCCGCGGTGGTCAGCGAGGGCGATGCCCCGACGGTGCAGTCGGTGGGTCTGGGCAACGTCAACGGCGTTGTGCTGGGCTACACGAGCGGCACGGGCCAGGGCGATGCCAAGGCCGAGAAGGACGGCAAAAAGTACACGATCTCCGGCACGGCCACCGGTGTGGATATGGCCAACCCGTTGCAGCCGGTGAACAAGCCATTCGAAATCTCGGTCGTCTGCCCGTAGTCAGGCAAAGACGAAAGTTGTTGCGGCGGCGTCCCGGAAGGGGCGCCGCCGTTGCCGTGAAGGTGCAGTCCTTCAGGTGCCGCTAGTCAGGGCACGGTATAGCCGGCCGCCGACTGCCGCAGCTGCCAGATCTGCGCCGGGCACAGCTCATTGATCGCCTGGTTGATCAGATAGCCGCCCTGGTAGTAGTCGGCTGTGTTGAAGTCGGCCTTGACCTGCTCGACGAGTTGCGCGTAGCTCATCTTGGCGGCGACGCGGTCGCAGATCGTGTTGCCGTATCCGATCGCGGCATCGGCGTTAGGGAAGTTATAGCCGGGCCGTACGTGCACGTTGACGAGGTACGCGACGACGTCGGCGTTCGCCGCAGGCGCCAGTGCGACGGCGGCTGCGGCGGCTGCCAGTGCGGCTGCCCCAGTGATGGAGGCCAGCTTCATGAGGCGAAAGCCTACGCGTGACCGCGCCGGAATACCTACGCTAGGGCTCATGAAGATCCTGGCTGCAGTTGCGCTGGCGTGCGGGTTCGTGGCGGCACCCATCGTGATCGTCGCCAACGCCTCGGCTTCCCCCGGGTATTGCGACGGCGCGGACTGCGTTCCCTACCTCGATCGCACCGCGGTCGCCGGCGACCACTGCAATCAGAACACCCGCTACAACTGGGGTGTCGACGCGTCAGGCAACACGTTGGCCTGCAGTTCGCGAAGCATCTGGATCTCGGCGCCCCCGCTGGTGGGGATCCGCACGCTGCGGCTGCCCTGCGGGGACGCGACGGGCGTCGCGCAGTCGCCGGACGGCGTTCCGCTCAGCTGTATCGACGGAGCCTGGATGTCCGACTACAGCTGGACGTTCTACCGCTGAGTCACACACCGATAACTCACCGGTCAGATGCGTGAGATATCGGCCTTTTCGGGGTACAACGACCTGCGTGGCAATCGATGCGTGTTCGCGACCGGTTGAGTCGCTCCGCATCGAGGTACCGGCGGCCGCAGAACGACTCGCCGAGATCCGTCGCCGACTGGCCGTCTGGCTCGAGCCGACCGGGGTGTCGAACACGGGGATCGCCGACATCGTGCTCGTGGTCAACGAAGCCTGCACCAACTGCATCGAGCACGCCTACCGCGGAACCGCTCCGGGGTCGATCCGCGTCGAGGCCAATAACGACGGGGGACAGATCGTCGTCGACATCGCCGATCACGGCGTATGGCAGACACCGCCGAGCCAGCCCAGCACCCGCGGCCGGGGGCTGCCGATCATGCGCGCGGTCAGCGACGGTGTGGACGTCAAGTCCTCGCCCGAGGGCACCACCGTGCGGATGAGGTTCGTTGCCGCCCCTCAGGACCGCGGCGGCAGCCGCACCACCTGAACGAAGAACTCGTCGATCTGACGCACCGCGTGCATGAACTGGTCGAGATCGACCGGCTTGGTGACGTAGGCATTGGCGTGCAGCTTGTAGCTGCGCAGGATGTCCTCCTCCGCCGAGGACGTCGTCAACACCACCACCGGGATGTGGCTGAGGTCCGGGTCGGTTTTGATCCGCTCGAGCAACTGGCGGCCGTCGTATTTCGGCAGGTTCAGATCGAGCAGCACCAGGTCGGGCCGCGGGGCGTTCTTATGGGCGCCGCGCCGGTACAGGAAGTCCAGCCCCTCCTCGCCGTCGTGGGCGACGTGCAGGGTGTTCCTGATCTTGTTGTGCTCGAAGGCTTCTCGGGTGATCAGCTCGTCTCCTGGATCATCCTCGATGAGTAAGACGTCGATTGCCCGACCGGCTGGCGTCATGCGCTGGTTCCTTCCAGACTCGCTGCAACGTGGCTGTCAACAGCGGAGGGAATAGTGAAGCGGAATCTGGTTCCGTCGGTGTAGGAGTTGTCGATCCAGATGCTGCCGCCGTGGTGCTCGATGATCTTCTTGCACAGCGCAAGCCCGATACCGGTGCCGGTGTAGACGTCGCGGCCGTGCAGACGCTGGAAGAGCACGAACACCTTGTCGGAAAACTCCTCGGGAATGCCGATGCCGTTGTCCGTCACCGTCAACATCCATAACCCGTCGGGTTCGTTCGAGCTCTGTTCACAGTCGATGACGACGCGTGGCGCGATGCCGTCGCGCCGGAACTTGACCGCATTGCCGATGAGGTTCTGCCACACCATCGTCAGCAGGGTGGGGTCCCCCATGATCCGCGGTAGCGGCTGTCCGTGGCGGACTATCTGAGCGCCGGACTCGGCGATCGCGGTCTCCAGGTTTCCGAGCGCGGCGTCCAGGGTGGCGCCGAGGTCGACGTCGCTACGCGTCGAATAGAGCCGACCCACGCGGGAGAATGCGAGCAGATCGTTGATCAATACCTGCATGCGCTTGGCGCCGTCGACGGCGAATGCGATGTACTCCGTGCCGCGTTCGTCGAGTTTGTCCCCGTACCGCTTCTCGATCAGCTGGCAGAATGCGGTCACCTTGCGTAGCGGCTCCTGCAGGTCATGCGATGCGACGTAGGCGAACTGCTCGAGTTCGGCGTTCGACCGCTGCAGTTCGAGGGCCTGATCAGCCAGTTGACTTCGCGCCGACCGAGTAGCTTCCAGCTCGTCGACGATCCGCTGGCGCATGTCCTCGACGTCGGCAGCCATCGCGCGGATGTCGCTGGGGCCCTGGGGCACAATCCGTTCGCCGAAGTCGCCCTCGGTGATCTTTCTGCACGAGGCTGCGAGTGCGGTGAGCGGGCGATTGACGGCGTTTCTCACCACCAGCGCCGACAGGACGGCGGCGACGAAGAATGCCACGACCATCGCGATCAGTACCGCATCCCGCCAGTTCTGCACCGCATCGAGCTCGTCGACGGAATGCTGGCGTGCCTCCGACAGGTGCTGGTTCTGATCGTCGAACAACACCCGCAATTCGTCGAACTGTGCCTTGCCGCGCTCGGCGGTGCTGGCATCGAGCACCTTCGGCACGCCGGGCGTCACACGGGCGATTAGGGGATCCGCGTACGAGGTTCGCCACGCCGCCGAGGCCGCCTCGATGGCATCCAGATCGGCGATCAGTTCGGGCCGGTGGCCCACCCGGTCCCGGATCTGCTGCGCTGCATCGCGTTCGGCCTCCTGCCCAGCGTTGTACGGCTCGAGGAACTGAGTGTTGGCGGCGATCGCATATCCACGTACAGCAGTCTCCTGATCACGCACTGCGGCCTGCAGTTGATACGCCGCGACGCGCGCAGGCTGGACGTTGAGGTTCAGTTCCTGCGACACGGCGTCGGTCCGGTTCAACAGGAACGCACCGGCCATCGCGCCGGCGAGCACCACGATGCCCATGACCGACAGCACCAGGCTCTGCCAGCCTTGTACCGTCGGTTGCCATTTCATCCGGTCGTCGTCCGCTCGACGCGCACGACGGCGATGTCGTCGCTGATCCCGCCGACGGACTGGGCGCGCCGCTCGACGTCGTCGATCAGCGCGGTGACGAACTCGGCACCGGGTAGACCAGCGTACGACCGCGCCACCTCCAGCAGGCCTGTCTCCATCAGGCGCTCGGTGCCCCGCCCGGAACGTCCCTCGAACAAGCCGTCGGTCAGCAGCACGAGGCCGTGACCCGGCGGCAGTTCGAGGATGTTCAACGGCCACTCGTAGCCGTTGAGGCCCAGCGCAGGCCCCACCGACGGCTCGATCCACTCCACCGTGTCCGGCCCGTGCAGCAGCATGCCGGGATGGCCGGCCGACACCGCGTTGAAGCTCAGATCGTCGGGCGAGATCGCGACGCTGAGCACCGTGGCGAAGATGCTCGTGCCGGGCCGCTCGGTGCTCAGGATCCGTTCCAGCTGACGCATCCGCTCGTTGCCCCGCAGGCCGGCGAAGGTGAGCGCGCGCCAGCCGATGCGCAGCGCGACCCCCAGCGCCGCCTCGTCGGGGCCGTGCCCGGCGACGTCGCCGACCATGACGTGCACGGTGCGGTCGGGCGTCTGGACGAAGTCGTAGAAGTCGCCGCCGAGAAGCGCGAACTGACGGCTGGGCCGGTACTGCGCAACGATGTCGACACCCGGGCAGTCCAGCAACAGCGGTGACGGCAGCAACCCGCGTTCGAGGCGGGCGTTCTCCTCGGCCCGCATTTCACTGGCGTGCAGCTCGACCGCGGTGAGCTCGGCGCGCTTGCGTTCGACCGCGTACAGCAGCGCGCGGTACAGCGTGTCGGGCTCGACGCGCCCCTTGACCAGGTAATCCTGCGCTCCGGCAGCGACGGCCGAGACGCCGAAGTGCTCGTCGTTGAGGCCGGTGAGCACGACGATCGGCATGGTGTGATCGCGCTTGGCGACCTGGTCGAGCGCCTTGATCCCGTCGGCGTCGGGAAGGTTGAGGTCGAGCAGGACGCAGTCCGGCCGTCTGGCGGTCAACTGGCGCTCGGCGTCCGCCATCGACGGCGCCCACACCACCCGAATGTCGGCGCCCGAATCGGCGATCAATTCCTCGACCAGCACCGCGTCGGCTCGGTCGTCTTCGACAAGCAGTACCGAGAACGGCCGCGGAATGGCGACCTGATCAGCCGGCGTGCTCATCACAGGGTTATATACCGAACGCACTCGCAACCACGTCTTTCACGCATATTCACCGTGGCCGCCGTGACCTCTTCTTTAGTGACACTCCCGACAATAGCGGCTAACCCGTTCGCGGACGGCGCCTGAACCCGGCATAGCTACGAATCAGGGGCAGCGTCGCCGAGGTGGCGAACCCGGGCGGGGCCTCGCAGACGGCAGGCACGGCGTTGAGGACCTGCATGCCCGTCGCGACGCTGGCCGACCGCACGTGCTCTTCCATGGTCGCGTCGCGGGTGAAGCTGGCCAACGACATGAAGTGGGTGCGCATCGACGGATCGCCCTCGATGGTCAATGTCCAGCCGTGCTGGGGTTTGGGCCAGTGGCCGGGATACTCGCCGCCCACCGTCCACAGCGTTTCGATCTCGATGAGCGGTTCTCCGTCGCGACGCCCGACCCAGTTCCAGCGCTGCCCGGCCGTCGTGCCCGCGGCCAGCAGGTGGTCGAAGATCTGGTGATCCTGCGTGGCCGCCACGGCCTCCACGGTGGCGGTGACATCGTCGATGTCGGCGTTCAACGCGTCGGCAAGAAACCAGACCTGTTCGGCGAAGATCGAGCTGTTGAACGCCAGGAAGTCTGTCGCGGTGGGGCTGATCGCGTCGACGGGCTGACCGAATGCCATGTTGTCGAAGGTGATTCCGGTGCTCTCGTAGACCGACCAGTCGGCGCGCTCCTGCAGGGTGATCTTGTCGATCGTCCGGCTCATGCCCGACAGCGCCAGCGCCAGCACGCCGGACAGGTTGCCCGGGTTGAGGCCGCTCCCGTGCACCGAACTACCACCTTTTTCACACGCCGCGAGGACGCGGTCGCGATCCGACGGGTCGATCCGCGCCGGATGGAACAGAAAGGCCGTCGTGACAACGTTTTTGCCGCTCTCGAGCAATCGGCAGACGTCGTCGAGTCGCGCGGTCCGCGGGGTGTAGAGGACGCAGTCGGCGTCCAAGTTAAGGATCTGGTCGACGTCGGTGGTCGCGGTGACGCCGATCGGTGCGCGCCCGACGAGCGTGCCGATGTCCACACCGTGCTTCGCCTCGGAGTAGACCAGTGCTCCGACGAGGTCGAGATCGTCGCGGTGGTCGAGGACTGCGGTGATCATTTCGCTGCCCACCGTGCCGGTTCCCCACTGAATCACCCGATACACGATCGGACCGTAGCATCGCGACATCGGAATGACCGCGGCTATCACGGGATCGAACTACGCTCGCGACGTCGCGGCAAGGGTCATCGCTGTGGCCACCGCGCTGTTGCTCGCTGCGACACAGTGGAGCGCGACGCAGGCGGCGCCCCCGAAGCAGTCGCTCGTCGGACAGTCGACGGTGACGCGCGGGGGCGGCGCACCGGTCTACTTCGCGGTGACCGATCCGGTGGACGTGAGCAACGATGGCTTCAAGCGTAGCGTCCAGCTTATCGTCGTCGATGTGGCGAAAATCAATGGCGGCCTGGATTTTTCCACGACGGATTTCGACGACGAGCTCGTCGGCGCAGGAAACTTTCTCTCACGAGGATGATCCGATCCTGAACGAAATCCCCTGCAGCCCTGGAACAATTCGAAGAGTAGATGGGCCCGCATCTGATTGCGGCTTACGCAGGCGTCCTGGAAGGCGAGGATTATCCGCACGCGCTCAACTGGTTTCGCGCGCCCTTCACCTACACGTCGGATGTCGGCCAGCACGTGGAGGCCGAGCAGCGGAAACCTTCGGCACCTCCTAGAAACCTCCAAGGCGCGCGGTCGATTCTGAATTCATGTTGCAAGACCACAGTCGGTCCGTTACGCAGAGGGGTCGCGACGGGTCGACCGTCGGGGAGTCGGGTGGACGGTGTTTGGCGTTACTTGGCGGTGCATCGGCGCCGCCCACCCGATTACCGACCAGCGGAGCACTACCAGTGACTTCCGAGCCGATCGTGTTGGTGGTCGCTACACCGGCACCGCAATCCAAGACCGACTGTCACAAGGACAAACGGAGAGACTGAG
>CAVRMG010000044.1:0-30441 GCA_963721495.1 uncultured Actinomycetota bacterium
GAGAGCGACGGATCTGAAGCTGCTCGACGTTCTCGGTGAGGTCGCGGCTCGTCATGCCCTTGTGCACATGCTCGTGACCCGCAAGCGCGTTGAACTCCTCGATGCGCGCCTTGACGTCGTGGCGCAGCACCCGCTCGCGCGCCGCGATCGAACTCAGGTCGACGTCGTCGAGCGCCCGCTCGTAGTCGGCCACCACGCCCTCGGGGACATCGACACCCAACTCCGCCTGTGCGCGCAGCACCGCCAGCCACAGCCGACGCTCGGCGACGACCTTGGCCTCAGGCGACCAGATGGCCACCATCTCATCGCTGGCGTACCGGTTGGCCAGCACATTCGGGATCGTCACAAACACACAGCTTACGACCTCGGTAGGGCAGTCTGGCCCCATGCACTTCGTTGGACTCGACCTTGCATGGGGTGAACGCAAGCCGACAGGCGTCGCCGTGGTCGACGACAAGGGCGCCCTCGTGCACGTTTCCGCGCAGACCGACGACGCGAGCATCCTGGCGGCGATCAGGCCGTTCGTGGCCGATGACTGCGTGGTCGGCATCGACGCGCCACTGATCGTGACGAACCCGACAGGCAATCGACCGTGCGAGGCGGCGCTGAACAAGGACTTCCGCGGCTTCGAGGCCGGCGCCCACCCGTCCAACACCGGCAAGGCCGAGTTCGCGAACGGGACGCGCGGGGCACGCCTGGCCGCCGCGATGGACCTGGACCTCGACCCGCGCTCGCCTCGGCCGCGGCGCGCGCTGGAGGTCTATCCGCACGCGGCCGCGGTGGCGTTGTTCCGGCTCGGCAAGACGCTCAAGTTCAAGGACAAGAAGGGACGCAAATTCGAGAAGATGCAGTCGGAACTTCTCCGGCTGATGACCCTGATCGAGGGACTGCAGGATGCCGATGTGCCGTTGCGGGTCGCCGCGCACGACGACTGGCAACGGTTGCGACGCTCGGTCGAAACCGCAACGCGCAAGAGCGAATTGCGGCGGGCCGAGGATCCCGTCGACTCCGTGCTGTGCGCGTACGTTGCGCTCTACTCCGTCCGTCGGCCCGACGACGTCACCCTTTACGGCGATGTCGACACCGGCTACATCCTCACACCGACTCTCCCCCCCGGGCTGAATCCTCAACCCGCTGAACCGGTTTCGGACTCCGTACGGACAGCCGTCGCCGACTACCAGAACCGGCGACCCGCGCTTGTCGCCGCCACCGCGAACTACCGCGAGTTGGTGACGGCGCTGCTCGACGACGCAGGCATCAACTACCTCAGCGTCACTGCGCGCACCAAGAGCGTCGAGTCGTTCGCGGCCAAAGCCGAACGTGCCGTCGACGGCCGCCGACTCTTCAGCGACCCTCTGGTCGAGATCACCGACCAGGTCGGGCTGCGGATCATCACCTATCTGCGCGAGGACGTCGACGCGGTCGCGACACTGCTCTCCGATGAGATGCGGCTGCTCGACGACCGCGACATGGGCCTGGAGACCGCACGCGAAGGCCGGTGGGGCTACGCCAGCAGACACCTACTGGTCGGCGTCGAGGGCGAACAGCAGCCGGCGTCGATCCAGGTCCGCACCGTGCTGCAGCACGCATGGGCGGAGTTCGAGCACGACATCCGTTACAAGGGCGCGATTCCCGCCGAGCACGCACCCGATCTCGATCGACGGTTCACGCTGGCGGCAGGGTTGCTCGAACTCGCCGATCGCGAGTTCACCGCCATCCGTGAGCGATTGCTGGTCACCATGGCCGGCGAGGAGACCGCCGACGATGACGAATCGTCGACCGATCCAAGGATCGCGACGCCGGTGCTCGCGACTTACCTGGGCAACCGCTATGCCGATGCCGGCTGGTCGCGCACCGACCACTACGGCTGGATTTCGGGGCTGCTGCTGGAACTCGGCATCACCTCGATCGACGAGCTGACCACCCTGCTGGATACCGTGGACGCCGACGCGATCAACCGGGCGATGGGGTATCGCTACCCGGCCGGCGCGGTGCGCCGCCTCGATGACGCGCTACTCGCCGTATTCGGCGACCGCTACCTGAGCCTGCACGGCAATGCGCATCGGGTTGCGCTGTTGCGGGAGAGGCTCAAACGGCTCAACAACGGCGACAACTAGTCCGGCGACTCGGCCAGTTGCGTCGGATCGGTGATGCCCGTCGCCTGGATGCCGAGTTGCTTGTTGATGGCCTTGGTGATGAAGAACAGCACGACCCCGATCACCAGCAGAATGCCGGCAAGGAGGTACTGCGTTCCCGGGCGGCCCGACAACGGCGTGACGAGGTACAGCGACGCGATGCAACCGATCACCGGCAGTGCCGTCGGCGTCTTGAAGTGCCCGCCCGTTTCCCGAACGTCGCGGCGCAGCACCAGCACCGCGACGTTGACCATCGCGAACACCGCCAGCAGCAGAAGCGAGGTCGTGCCGCCGAGCACCGAAACCGCACTGTCGCTGGCGAATGCGGACACATAGAAGATCAACCCGAACGCGATCGTCGTGGTGAACAGGATCGCGACCCACGGGGTATGCCGGGTCGGGTGCACCGCGCCCAGCACCGGCGGCAACACGTGCTGACGTGCCATGCCATAGATCAGCCGGCTGGCCATGAGCATGTTGATGAGTGCCGTGTTGGACACCGCGAACATGGTGATGAACGGGAACAGGGTGCCGATCGGCAGCCCGGGCGCCGCCGCCTCGACGACGTCGACCAGTGGTGTCTTGCTCGCCGTCAGTTCGCCGATCGGCACCAGCGCCACCGCGATGATCGAGACCAGCACGTAGACGACACCGGCGATGGTCAGCCCGGTCAGCAGAACCTTCGGGAAGATCCGCACCGGGTCTTTGGTCTCCTCGGCCATGTTGACGGAGTCCTCGAACCCGACCATCGCGAAGAACGCCAGCGATGTTGCCGCGGTGACCGCCACGAAAGTGCTTCGCTCACCTTCACTTTCGAACAGGATCACCCGAGAGAAGTCTAGGTCGTCGCCGCCTTGGGTGAACGCCCAGAGGCCGACGAGGATGACCATCAGCAGGCCTGCAATCTCGACGATCGTGAGGACGACGTTGAGCTTCACACTTTCGCTGACGCCGCGAAGGTTGATCGCGGCGAGAGCCGCCATGAACGACAGCGCGATGACCGCGATTCCGACCTTGCCCCAGTCCAAGCCGAAGCCCTTGACGAGGTTCGATGCAAACGCCTGCGATGCAGTCGAAGCCGACGTGATACCCGAGCACATCACCACGAACGCGACGATGAAGGTGAAGAAGTGAATCCCGAATGCCTTGTGCGCGTATAGCGCTGCGCCTGCCGCCTGGGGATACTTCGTCACCAGTTCCAGATACGAGAGCGCCGTGATGGTCGCGATCACGAACGCAATCAGGAACGGCAGCCACGCCGCACCGCCGACCTCGCCCGCAACCTGCCCGGTCAGTGCGTACACCCCGGTGCCGAGAATGTCGCCGACGACGAACAGCAGCAGCAGTCCTGGGCCCATCACGCGTTTGAGTTCTGGCTGCTGTTCCACGGTGTCCGGCTCAGTCATGGTCGGCCTCCTGCCAGTTCTGTGTGAACCGCATTGTTCCGGTCATCGACGACACCGCGTCGAGGAATTGACCAACCACATCAGGTTTCTCCGGACGCTGCCACCCGAACGTCGTCGGACGCTGGGCGCGGTCGTGCCAGAAGTGCGCGGGCTCAGACTCCGGACGGGTGGCGACGAGCCACACCGCGGTGTCCGCCCCGTCGGCGGTGTCGCGCAGCAGTGGCCGCGTCAGCGTTCGGAACATCGGCAAGGCATCAGCGACGCCCGGCGTCTCCACCCAACCCGGGTGCATGCTCTCGACGCGGATGTCATCGCCCGACAATCTGTCCGCCCACGCGTCAGCGAGCACCACCTGCATCCGTTTGGTCCGTGCGTACACCCGAACACCGTTGTAATCACCGGATTTCGTCTCAATGTCGTCGACGGACAACGGCGCGGCGTACATGCCGCCCGACGACATGAAGACGACCGAGGCGCCGCCGGCGTTACGGAGCAGCGGCAGCAGCCGCTCGGTCATCAGATGCGGACCCAGGACATGGCAAGCCAACTGACTCTCATGCGCCTGCGACGTCTCGATGCGTTCCTTCGGCATGGCCCCTGCGTTGTGCACGAGGCCGTGGAGTTCGTCGATGCGCCCGCAGAGGCCATCGCACCACGACCGCACGGCATCCAGATCGGAGACGTCGCATACCTCTTCGATCACGATCGCTTGAGGAATCGCACGCCGGATCGCACCGGCCGAGTGTCTGACCTTCTCCTCGTTTCGGCCCAGCAGGTGGACGGTCGCACCGAGTTCGGCGAACGAGACGGCGATCGCCTCCCCGATGCCGGCCGTCGCGCCCGTGACGACGACCCGCTTTCCGGCCATCGCCCTTCGGGGCGGGTCGGGCGGCCACCACAACCGCCGAAGTCGTGAACCGAGCGTGGTGTAGCCCAGCACGACAGAGCGGTCCAGTGCGTCGTCGAGAACTCCCGTGAACCTCATCGGAGCTAGTTATCCAGAATGCGAAGCGCGCAAACGTCGCTACACCTGCGCGACGTGTTCGTCGATCGGCGCCAGCACGTCGATCACGTCGACCAAGGTGGCGCGCGCCGTCGCGCGGGGACCGTCACCGTCGCCCACCAGCGCCGCAACCACCGCGCCGTCGACGGCGCACACCAGCGCCGTCAGCAGTTCGCCACGCACCGCCCGTCCGGAGCGCTCGACGACTTCGACCACCGCATCGGTGCGCTGCGCCAGGATGCGTCGCTCGATATCGCGCAGCCCGGGTTGGCGCGCACACGCGATGTAGCGCTCATAGCGTGAGATCAACTGTTCGGTGACCCGCAGCCCGTTCGCCTCTCCGACCAACAGGTCGACCAAGACGTCGGCCGTCGACTCCGCGCCGCGGCGCCGGCGCGACAACGCGTCGACCCGCGCATGTAGTTGTTCGGCCTCGCGCGCTCCGGCATGTTCGACGGCCTTCGCGATCAAGTCATCCAGCGATGAGAAGTAGTACGTCGTCGACGCAAGAGGCAGGCCGGCACGACGAGCCACCGCCCGGTGCCGCACCGCGTCGAACCCGCCTTCACACAGCAGGTCTGCAGCGGCGCTGACCAGCGCGTGGCGCCTTCGTTCCCCCTTGGGAGTGACCGCTGCTGTCACCTTTTGCATGCTGCCAGCCAGCGCGTTGTGACATCGCGCTTTCGGCTAATCATCAGCCTTTACTCAGGGAAGATCGCACTTGGGCTCATTGCGCGCGAGCCATTGGCCGCCCGCGCACCTCCCGACGGGTGTCGAGGCGCCGATGGCATGATGGCCGCCATGCCCGAACTCAGTCGCCGCGCCCTTCTGCGTCTCGGCGTCGGTGCGGCCGCCGGGGCAGCGGCCCTCCGTCTGTCGCCACCCGCGTCCGCGGCCCCCACGTATGTCGACGGTTCATTCGTATCGGCGGCCCGCGGCGGTGTCGCGACCAACTGGGCGATCGCCCGACCACCCGGCCAGACGGCGACGCTGCGTCCGATCATCGCGCTGCACGGAAAGGGCCAGAATGCCGCGGGCGTGATGGCCGGGGGTGTCGAGCAGGGGTTGGCCCAGGCGGTCGCCGCGGGCATACCACCGGTCGCGGTGGTCGCCGTCGACGGCGGCGGCGGCTACTGGCACGACCGCGCGTCAGGCGAGGACTCCGGCGCCATGGTTTTGAACGAACTCATCCCGATGCTGGCCTCGCAGGGCCTCGACACATCGCGAATCGGTTTTCTCGGTTGGTCGATGGGCGGTTACGGCGCACTGCTGCTCGGCGCGCGTCTCGGCGCGGCCCGCACCGCGGCCATCTGCGCCGTCAGCCCGGCATTGTGGACGTCCTCAGGAGCGACGGCACCGGGTGCGTTCGACGGCGCCGACGACTACGCGGCCAACAGCGTCTGGGGCCTGCCCGCGCTGAACTCGATTCCGATCCGGATCGATTGCGGCAACAGCGATCCGTTCTATTCGGCGACTCAGCAGTTCATCGCCCAACTGGCCAACCGGCCCTCGGGCGGCTTCTCCCCCGGCGGACACGACGGCGGGTTCTGGAGCTCGCAGCTGCCCGGCGAGGTGGCCTGGATGGCGCCGTTGCTGGTCGCTTAAGAGGGCGAGCAGACGCAAAGTGGCCCGAAATTGCGGCGTGTCGGGGACTTTGGTGTTCCCCAGCTGACGCGTGGGCCCAGCTCGCGCTTAGAGAGTTATCCGGCCCTCGGCCGCGGCCAATCCGATGTCGCCACGAAAGTGGCTGCCAGGCAAGCGAATCGACTTGATCAGCGAATAGGCTGCATCGCGCGCCGCGGCCAGGTCCGCACCCGTTCCGACGACCGAGAGCACCCGCCCACCCGACGACACGATGGCGCCGTCGTCGCGGCGCGTGGTGCCCGCGTGCAGCACGCCGTCGGCCTCCGACCCGCCGATGACGTCGCCCACCCGCGGCCGGCCGGGATAGTTCTCCGCCGCCAGCACGACGGTCACGGCGGCACCGTCGCGCCATTGCAGAGGCGGCAGCTCGGCAAGTCGACCGGTCGCCGCGGCGTGCAGCAGTTGGCCGAGGGGGCTGTCGAGCAGCGCGAGTACGGCCTGTGTCTCCGGATCGCCGAAGCGGCAGTTGAATTCGACCACCGCCGGTCCCCGCGAGGTGATGGCCAGCCCCGCATAGAGCAGTCCCGAGAATGTGCTTCCACGCTGAACAAGTTCGGCGGCAACGGGTTTCACGATGTCATCGACGATCGCCGCCACCACGTCGTCGGGCAGCCACGGCAGCGGCGCATAGGCGCCCATGCCGCCCGTGTTCGGTCCGGTGTCATTGTCGCCGACGCGCTTGAAGTCCTGAGCGGCCAGCAGCGGCACCACCGTCTCGCCGTCGACGACACAGAACAGCGACACCTCGGGGCCGTCCAGGAACGACTCGAGCAGCACCGGGTGCCCGGAGTCCAGCAGGCTGGCCGCGTGTGCGCGAGCCGTGTCGCGATCGGCGGTCACCACCACACCCTTGCCCGCGGCGAGGCCGTCGTCCTTGACCACCCACGACGGGTCGCCGCTCGGCGGACCGAAGCGGTCGAGCGCGGCGTCCAGGTGGGCAGGATTGTCGACGATCTCGCTGGACGCGGTGCGCACGCCCGCAGCGGACATCACGTCCTTGGCGAACGACTTCGAGCCTTCGATGCGCGAGGCGTCCTTCGTCGGCCCGAAGCATGCGATTCCGGCGCCCCGGACCGCGTCGGCCACACCGAGCACAAGGGGCACCTCGGGCCCGACGATCACCAGGTCAGCGCCGATCCGCTGGGCCAGCTTGGTGACGGCCTCTCCGGAGGTGATATCGACGTCGTACTGGTCGGCGATGATCGCGGTGCCTGCATTGCCGGGTGCCACCGCCAACTCCTCGACCTCGGGGTCTCGGCGCAGCGCAAGCAGCAACGCATGTTCACGGGCACCGGATCCGACCACCAGAACGCGCACAAGCGCACACCTTAATCGCTTACACCTGTGGCCCTTCGGGTATCCGACCCCGATGACCGAACCAGGGCTCATCGTCATCGGCAGCGGGCCTGCTGGCCTGGGGGCCGCCGAAGCGTTCCGCAAGCACAACAGCACTCTGCCGGTGCATCTCATCAGCGCAGACCCCGCGGTTCCGTACGAACGCCCGCCGCTCAGCAAGGATTTTCTGCGGGGCGACACCGACGATGTGGCCCTGCACCCGCTGTCGTGGTTCTCCGACCGCGAGATCGAACTCGTGCGGGGTGCGGAGGTGGACCGAATCGACCCGGCGGACGGATTCGTCGTCATCGACGGCGAACGGCACTTTTACACCGCCCTTGTCCTGGCCACCGGCGCGTCCCCCTCGCCACTTCCGGTCGCAGGCGGCGAACAGGCGCTGGCGCTGCGCTCGCTCTCGGATGCCGAGCGGCTACGCACCGCGAGTTCGGACGCGCGATCCGCGGTCGTCGTCGGCGGCGGGTTCATCGGTTGCGAAGCCGCTGCTTCGTTGGCTCGTCGCGGTGTCTCGGTGACTCTGGTTGCCCCGCAAGATGTTCCGCAGGAGAATCGGCTCGGATCAGAAGCCGGGAAGCAGCTCCTGAGACTCGTCGAGGAGGCGGGGGTTCACTACGTCGGCGGCGTATCCGTCGAAGCCGTCCACGAGGGCACCTCGGTACAGCTGGACAGTGGCGTGACCGTCGAATGCGACCTCGTGCTCGCGGCTACCGGCGTGATCCCGAACAGCGGCGCCGCCGAGGCGGCCGGACTGGACATCCAGAAGTCGCGCGTGGTCGTCGGCGCCGACATGGCGACATCGGCCCCCAACGTGTTCGCCGCGGGCGACGTCGCGTTGGCCTACAACACCTCGGCGGGCCGTCGGATTGCCGTCGAACACTGGCAGGATGCCGCCGACCAGGGCGCGATCGCGGGCGCCGCGGCAGCCGAGGTCGATGCGAAATGGGATGCCGTACCGGGCTTTTGGACCACCATCGGTGACAGCGACGTCAAGTATCACGCTTGGGGCGACGGCTACGAATCGAGCCGGCTTCTGCAACGCGATGACGGCTTCACCGTCTGGTACGAACGCGACGGCGCCACTGTCGGTGTGCTCACCCTCAATGCCGACGATGACTACGACCTCGGCGAGCGCTTGGTGAAGGAGGGCGCTCCGGCGCCGGCCCCGACGCGCTAGCCGCGCTCAGTTCCCGAGGAGGTCGTTGAGGTCGTCGGCTGTCCACCCACGCATTCCCAGAGGTCAAAGGCGCGAAACGGAAGAAGGGTAAGCAATGACCCATTCGGCCATACACTTGACTTCACAGTGTATGGTCGATGTATGACGCAGAGCACATGTCCGTTCGGACCCGGCTACGACTTCACCGACCCCGACGTCCTGCTGAAGGGCATCCCGGTCACCGAGTTCGCCGAACTGCGCAAGACGGCGCCGGTGTGGTGGAACGAGCAGCAAGGAGTCGATCTTCGACGACGGCGGCTACTGGGTGATCAGTCGCCACGAGGACATCAAGGCGATCTCAAGGGACGGCGACCTGTGGTCGACCAACCGCAAGGGTGCGGTGATGCGGATGCCCGACGGCACCACCGCTGAGCAGCTAGACCTGACCAAGGCGCTGCTGATCAACCACGATGCACCCGAACACACTCGGCTGCGCAAGTTGGTGTCGCGGCTGTTCACGCCCAGGTCCGTCGCCGCACTCGAGGAGAAGCTCGCCGTCGCCGCCCGCGAGATCGTCCGAGCGGCATCGCAAAAGGAGTCCGGAAACTTCGTCGACGACATCGCGATGGGCCTGCCTCTGCTCGCCATCGCCGATCTGCTCGGCGTGCCGGAGGACGACCGCGAGAAGTTATTTCACTGGACCAACTCGATCATGAACACCGACGATCCGGACTTCGAGACCGACTATGCGGCCGCGAATGCCGAGCTGATGGGCTACGCCTACACCATGGCGGAGCAGCGGCGCCGCTGTCCGGCCGACGACATCGTCACCCGCCTTGTGCAGGCCGACATCGACGGCGAATCACTGGAAGACGTCGAGTTCGCGTTCTTCGTGATCCTGCTCGCGGTGGCAGGCAACGAGACCACTCGCAATGCGATGACCCACGGTATGAACGCGTTCTGCGAGAACCCCGGCCAGTGGGAGCTGTTCAAGCGTGACCGGCCCGATACCGCGGTCGACGAGATCATCCGTTGGGCCACTCCCGTGCATTGCTTCCAGCGGACAGCGCTGGCGGACACCGAGATCGGCGGCGTAGCCATCCGCGAGGGCCAGCGCGTCGGTCTCTTCTACAGCTCGGCCAACTACGACGAAGCGGTGTTCGATCGGCCCTTCGAATTCAATATTTTGCGCGACCCGAACCCGCACCTGGCGTTCGGAGGCAACGGTGCGCACTTCTGCATCGGCGCGAACCTGGCCCGCATGGAGATCAAGCTGATCTTCAACGAGATCGCCGACCAGATTCCGAACATCGCGAAACTGTCAGAACCACAACGGCTTCGGTCCGGATGGCTCAACGGGGTCAAGTCGCTGCCGGTCTCCTACCAGGGCTGAGTACGATCCGGGGATGCGTACCCACGGCTGGTCCGGATCGGCGCCCGCGTCCGACGAGGAGGCCATCAGCCGCATCCTCGACGCGGCAAGCCAGGCGATCGACGCCCGCGGCGGCGACTTCTCCATCGCCGACGTCGCCCGCACCCTGGGCGTCACCCGACAGACGGTGTACCGGTACTTCCCGAGCACCGATACGCTGCTCGTCGCCGCTGCCGTGCACGCAGCCAGTGGGTTTCAGGAACGGTTGGAAGCGCATTTGCGCGGCATCACCGATCCGGCCGAGGCCGTCACGGAGGCCGTTGCGACCGCGCTCGAGTGGCTGCCCGAAGACAAGCATCTCGGCCTGCTCATCATGCCCGGCCGGCCGAGCCAACACACCGAGTCGGTGACGTCGGAGATCGCGCTGGACTTCGCGCACTCGATGGTTCGCCGGTTCGACGTCGACTGGGCCGGTCTCGGCTTCAGCGACGCCGACATCGACGAACTGGCGGAGCACCTGCTGCGGATCATCCAGTCGTTCGTCATCGACCCCGGCCGCCCGCCGCGACAGGGCGACGAACTCCGCGCCTACCTGAAGCGATGGGTCGGTGCGGCTATGCCACCGTCGGCCGAGCCGACAATCAAACCACCGTCGGCCGAGCCGACAATCAAACCACCGTCAGCGGCAGAGACTTCCGTTCCTCGAACACCCACGACGCGCCGCCGCTGAACTTGCAAACCCCGACCTCCGGCAATTCCTTTGCCGCAGTGTCAGTTTCAATGACTCGAACGGTCCAGTCAGACTCCGTACCGGACACCTCGGCGCGCAGGTGCGGGTCGACGGCGGCGACGATCGCCTGCAGTGGCAGATCCGCTACGGGTGACACCAGCGAGATCCAGGACCCGTCCTCGTATGCCGGCGAACGGCGGACGTGCACGAAGTCCGGATCGATGTTGGCCGACACATAGGCTGCCGGGTTCAACAGCGGGTGGAACTCGAGCACCCGCAGAGCGCCCTTGACGCCGCCGGGCAGCTTCAAAGCCTTATGAATCCGCTCGGCCGCCACCCCGGCGATCCCGATCAGCTGCTTGGTGCGGATCGACCGCTCGAGCGCCGCGTCACCCTTCGCGCGG
The DNA here is from genome assembly GCA_963721495.1 of uncultured Actinomycetota bacterium. GTDB lineage: Bacteria > Actinomycetota > Actinomycetes > Mycobacteriales > Mycobacteriaceae > Mycobacterium. The sequence goes on from CAVRMG010000044.1 coordinate 11,201, forward strand.
TCGCGCACCGCGAGTGTGAACGACAGCACCAGCAGGTGCATCTGCAGGCAGACCTCGTCGGCGATCCGGACCAACGCCGAATGTGAGAACGCCCCGAAGTCGACATCCGACAGCAGGGCGCCCGAATAGTCGGCCATGCCTTCGTCGTTCGGATCGATCGGGTCAAGTTCGGTGTGGTACGCGCGGCTCGCGGCGACAATGTCCATCGCCGGGATGAAGGGCACTTCGGGGTAGGACTCGTCGATTATCACCGTCCACGCGCAGTGCGGATGGCGGTCCGACGGCAGGCGCGGCGGACGGTGGACGGGCCGGACCTGGCACTTGCGGTTGGTGGCCAGCGCGGTGGCGTCGAACGTGGGGTCCTCGATGTCGTGGCACATGCCGCGCACGTAGTCCTCGCCCATCGGCTCGACATCCATCAATGCACCGCAGTGGTCGAGGTGGAACTCGCCGTGCCACCGGTCGTGCACGGTATAGCGGAAGTCCATGAACTGCGGCGGGGCACCGATGTCGAGTTGCAGGCCTTTGAAGATGGTGAAGATGTCGACGCCCTCGTACTTCAGCGCCTTCTGCATCCGCTTCGTGTAGAGCGGACTGGACGCGGCCCACTCCTCGATCGCGATCTGCACCATCTCCTCGCGACCGAAATTGCTGATGCACCAGGCCATTCCGGACCGGTCGATGAGCTGCCCGATCAGCAGCAGCTCGGGAACCAGGGTCGCCAGCTCGTCGCGCGACAGCGCGGCATATCTACTTATCATGAACCCGTCCCCCGGAATGCATTTGGACGGCAGCGTTGACGTTGGCCTTCTTGTCCTCGCCCTCGCCCTTCTCCGCTGCCTTCTTGCGGTTCTTGACCACCTTCGCGACCGCGCCGTCGAGCTTGGATCCCAGCGGGAATCCCGAGGTAGTGGGTCAGGAAGATCGACATCTCCTTGAGCTCGTCCTCGGTGAGCTCACCGTTGGCCAGCGCGGCATTGGCTTGGATCTCGGCGAGGTCACCGATGCCGAGCGCGGTCACCACCGTCAACGTCATGATCCGCTTGTCGCGCATCGACAGGCCGTCGCCGAGTCCAGATGGTGCCGAAGAGATGGTCGCGGTCAGTGCGAAGAACTCGTTGCCCGGCTACGTTCGGCATCTCCCAGCCGTAGACCTCGTTCATCTTCTCGAGGCCCTTCTTGCGCAGCTCGTCCATCGTCTACTCCTTCGTGTGCGGAACGCCGAGGCCGGCGGCCAGGTTCTTCAGAGCCAGTCTCAGCCAGCGGCAGGTCCACGCCGGTTGCCTCGCCGAGCGCGAGCGCCAGGCTCAGATCCTTCTCACCGAGCCCGCGGGTGTGGATGAACATGTCGTGGAGGAAGTGTGTCGAGGCTCAACGGTTTGCGTGTCGTCGCGGTACGACGATCGCGCCCGGGTCCACCGCTCTGCGCGTCGCTGTGCCGGACCACCCGCCCGAGCTGCTGCAGGTCGATCCCGCGGCCTCGGCCAGCTTCTGCGCTTCACACGCGGCGGCGAAGCCGATGAACGTCAACATGTTGCGCGCCAGCTTCATTCGGGTTCCCGCACCGGGCGACCCGGCGTGCATGATCAGCGATACCCACTGCTTGAACACCGGCTTGACCGCTCGTACACCTCGTCGTCGGCACCGACCATGACGGCCAGCTCACCCTTCTGGGCCGCCCCGCCACCGCCGACTGACCGGAGCGTCGACGATGTGAATGCCGCTGGGCCGCAGCTCGTCTGCGAGCTCAGCCGGCAGTGTCGGGCTCGATCGTCGAGTGGATCGCGATGACCGTGCCGGGCTTGGCATGCGCGGCGAGCTCGCCGACCACGTCGCGCACCTGCTCGTCGTTGAGCACAGTGACGCTGATGACGTCGGCCGACGGCGACGTCGGCGACACTGTCGGCCAGCGACGCCCCGACCTCGGCCAGCGGCGTCATCGCCTCGGCGCGCACGTCGAAGACGATCACTCCACCGGGCCATTCGACGAGCCGCTTGGCCATTGGCGCGCCCTGTTGCCCAGTCCGATGTAGCCCAGCTTCAGCTCGTCACTCATGATCGGAAGATCTGCCCGCCGTCGACGTTGAAGATCTGGCCGGTGATCCACTTGGCCTGATCGGACAGCAGGAACAGACACATCCCGACCAGATCCTCTGGTTCACCCATGCGCGACAGCGGAATTCCCTTGACGATGTCGGCGACCATCTCCTGCGGCGTGGTGGTGCGGTTGGCCTCGGTGTCGATGGGTCCCGGCGCGATCGCATTGATGCGGATGTTCTGGCCGCCCAGCTCGGTGGCCAGCTGCTGAGTCAGGCCGTTGACGCCGACCTTCGCGAGCCCGTAGAAGTTCGAGTACAGCCACGCCGCGGTGGAGGATTGGTTCACGATCGCGCCGCCGCCGCGCTTGGCCATCTTCCGGTACACGGCGCGCGTGCACACCAGCGCGCCGTCCATGTTCACGCTCATGAACTTCTTGTAGTAGTCCCAGTCGACCGTGATGAGGAAGTCCAGCTTCATGCCGCCGAAGATCGCGGCGTTGTTCACCAGGTAGTCGATGCCGCCGAACTCCGAAAGCGTCTGCGCGGCCATCTCCTTGGCGGAGTCGGGATCCGAGACGTCGACCCGCACCGCCAGCGCGTTCCCACCCTCGCCCTTGATGCCGTCGGCGACCTTCTGGGCGCCCTCGGTGTTGATGTCGGCGACGACAACGGCCGCGCCCTCTCGAGCCAGCGCCTCGGCGTACGCCTGGCCAATGCCACCACCGGAACCGGTGACGATGGCCACCTTGTCTTTGAACTGATCTCCGTACATGTTTCTCCTAACCGTCGAGTGTGGGGTTATGACACGTTTCCGCCGTCTGCGCGTGACACAACCCGACACTCGGCTGAGTGGTCATTGTGCAGCCGTGGCTATCGCTTTGGTCTCGAGGTACTCCTCGAAGCCCGCGAGCCCCATCTCCCGGCCGATGCCGGATTGCTTGTAGCCGCCGAACGGCATGTCCGCGGAGTACCAAACCCCACCGTTGACGTTCACGGTGCCGACGCGCAGCCGGGCGGCGATGCCCGCGGCGCGCTCCTCATCTGGCGAGAACACCGTGCCCGACAGTCCGTAGGGCGAGTCGTTGGCGATGCGCACCGCATCGTCGTCGCCGTCGTGTGCGATGACGGTCAGCACAGGCCCGAAGATCTCCTCCCGCGCCACCTTCGCGTTGTTGTCGAGACCGGCGATGACCGTCGGCTCGATGAAGAACCCGGTGTCGCGATCGGCGGGTCGTCCACCGCCGCAGGCGAATCGGCCGCCCTCGGCGATCGCGGAGTCCAGGTAGGACTGAATACGGTCGCGCTGGCGCGCCGAGATCACAGGTCCGCAGATGGTGCCTGGATCCGTCGGATCGCCCGGCTTGAGCCCCGCCATCGTGCCCGCCGCCGCCTCGACGGCCTCGTCGTAGCGGGCGCGCGGCACCACCAGTCGGGTGGTGATCGCGCAGCCTTGGCCGGCATGCATCGACGCCGTGAACGCCGACATCGAGCACGCGCCCGCGAGATCCGCGTCGTCGAGTACCAGGAACGCCGACTTGCCGCCCAGTTCGAGGAAGACCTTCTTGAGCGTGGCCGCGCCGTCGGCCATCACGGCGCGTCCCGTGTTCGTCGACCCGGTGAACGACACCATGTCGACGCGCGGGTCCTTCGACAGCAGCGCACCTACGCCATGGTCACTGGAGGTGACGATGTTGACGACACCCGCCGGCATGTCGGTGTGCTCGAGGATCAACTGACCGAGCACCGCAGCGCTCCACGGGGTGTCGGGCGCGGGTTTGAGCACCACGGTGTTGCCCGCCGCCAGCGCGGGCCCGATCTTGGCGAGGTTGATCTGGTTCGGGAAGTTCCACGGCGTGATGGCGCCGACGACACCGATCGCCTCCCTGGCGATGGTCCGTCGCGTCTTGATGCCCATCGGTTCCGCGATGCCGAAGTCGGTGATCCACTGGTAGTTCTCGGCGGTGTCCGCACAGAAGCTCAGATCCTCGACCGGACCGTCGAACTGCGCCATGGACGTCAGCATCCGAGGAGCACCCACCTCGGCGATGGCAAGCTCGCGAAGTTCGTCGGCGTGATCGCGCAAGGCCTGTTGTAGCTGGCGGATGCAGCGCACGCGCAACTCGACGTTGGTCGACCAGTCCGTATCGTCGAACGCGCGGCGGGCCGCGTCGATCGCCCTGCCCATGTCGTCGATGCCTGCATCGGCGGCGACGCCGAGCACCTCCTCGGTGGCCGGGTTGACGGTCTGGAACGTGCCTGCGCTGCCGGCGACGAGCTTGCCGTCGATGAGCAGTTGACTCTCGCGATCGGCGAGGATCCCCATCGGTGAACTCCTGTGTTCGCATACTGGACAACTGTCCGACTGTGTCATCTCAAACCTTAACGCCACTCAACCATCAGAAGCAAGGCCGACCCGTTTCACCTGTGCACTTGCCTCGCGGCGTCCTCGTCGGATAACTTGGACATGTGTCCAGTGATCCTGTGGTTGCGATCACGCAGCAGGTCCCCGTCCAGCCTGGGGAGACGCCGCGCAATCGCCGGCAGGAGGAGACCTTCAACAAGGTGCTCGCGGCCGGAGTCGAGATGCTGCGCGAGTCGTCGTATGCGGATCTGACGGTGCGCGCCGTCGCAGCGCGGGCCAAGGTCGCACCGGCGACCGCGTACACCTACTTCTCCTCGAAGAACCACCTGATCGCCGAGGTCTACCTGAACCTGATCCGCAAGGTGCCCTACTTCACCGACGTCAACGACCGCAGGGTGGCGCGTGTGGAGAAGACGCTGCGCAACATGGCGCTCACCGTCGCCGATGAGCCCGAGGTGGCCGCGGCGTGCACGACCGCTCTGCTGAGCGGAAACGATGACGCGGTGCGCTCGGTTCGCGATCGTATCGGCGCCGAGATCCATCGCCGTATCCGCTCGGCCGTCGGCCCGGACGCCGACCCACGGACGCTTGCCGCGCTGGAGATGACGTTTTTCGGCGCACTGGTCAATGCAGGCAGCGGCGCCTTCACCTATCACCAGATCGCGGACCGCCTCAGCTACGTGGTCGGCCTCATCTTGGGAGACGACAAATGACTCTCGATGTCTCCGACATCGTCCTGGACCCGTACGACTACGACTTCCACGAGGACCCGTATCCGTACTACAAGCGGCTGCGCGACGAGGCCCCGCTCTATCACAACGACGACCTCGGCTTCTGGGCGTTGTCGCGCCACCAGGACGTGCTGCAGGGATTCCGCAACAGCACAACGCTTTCCAATAAGTTCGGGGTGTCGCTGGATCCGGCCTCGCGGGGGCCGCACGCGTCCAAGACGATGTCGTTCCTGGCGATGGACGATCCGGCGCATCTGCGGTTACGCACCTTGGTATCCAAGGGATTCACCCCACGCCGCATCCGTGAACTGGAGCCTCGGGTCACCGAGATCGCGGTCCAGCATCTCGACACGATGATGGAGAAGGCGGCCGGGGGGACCGTCGACTACGTCAACGAATTCGCGGGCAAGCTCCCGATGGACGTCATCTCCGAGTTGATGGGTGTGCCTGTCGAGGACCGGGACCAGGTGCGAGCATGGGCCGACGGGGTGATGCACCGCGACGAGGGCGTGACGGACGTACCGCCCGCAGCCATCGAGGCATCTCTCAACCTGATCGTCTACTACCAGGAGATGGTCGCCCAACGCCGCAAACAGCTCACCGACGACCTGACCTCGGCACTGCTCGAAGCCGAGATCGACGGCGACCGGCTCACCGATGACGAGATCCTCGGGTTCATGTTCCTGATGGTGATCGCCGGCAACGAGACCACCACCAAACTGCTTGCCAACGCGGCGTTCTGGGGGCACAAGAACCCCGATCAGCTCACCCCGGTCTACGCGGACCTGGAGCGCGTGCCGCTGTGGGTCGAGGAGACGCTGCGCTATGACACCTCGAGCCAGATCCTGGCCCGCACCGTCGAGGGTGAACTGACGCTCTACGACACCACCCTTCCCGACGGCGATGTGCTTCTGCTGCTTCCGGGCTCGGCACACCGCGACGAGCGGGCCTTCGAGAACCCCGACGACTTCATCATCGGCCGCGAGATCGGCGCCAAACTCCAGAGTTTCGGTAGCGGTGCCCACTTCTGTCTCGGTGCCCACCTGGCCCGGATGGAAGCCCGGGTGGCACTGACCGAATTGTTCAAGCGAATCCGCGGATACGAAGTCGACGAGGCCAACGCCGTCCGCGTCCACTCGAGTAATGTCCGCGGGTTCGCTCACCTACCCATGACCGTGGAGATCGCTTAAATGCCGCGCTTCGCACCACTTCCCGACCGCAGACCGGCCATCGTCGCAGGCGCCTCAGCAGGCATCGGCGAGGCCACCGCCATCGACCTCGCGTCGCGTGGCTTCCCCGTCGCGCTCGGTGCCCGTCGCGTCGAGAAGCTCGAAGACCTCGTCAGCAAGATCCGTGCCGATGGCGGCGAGGCCGTCGGGTTCCACCTCGATGTGACCGACCCCAACTCAGTGAAGTCGTTCGTGGCCAATGCCGTTGACGCGCTCGGCGAGATCGAGGTGCTGGTGGCCGGTGCCGGAGACACCTACTTCGGCAAGCTGGCCGAGATCAGCACCGACGAGTTCGACTCGCAGGTGCAGATCCATCTGGTCGGGGCCAACCGGCTGGCAGGCGCGGTGTTGCCGGGCATGCTCGAGCGCCAACGCGGCGACCTGATCTTCGTGGGCTCCGAGGTGGCGCTGCGGCAACGCCCGCACATGGGCGCCTATGGGGCCGCGAAGGCCGCGCTGGTCGCGATGGTCAACAACCTCCAGATGGAGCTCGAGGGCACCGGCGTGCGCGCCTCCATCGTGCATCCGGGTCCGACCAAGACGTCGATGGGCTGGAGCCTGCCCGCCGAGAAGATCGGTCCGGCACTGGAGGATTGGGCGAAGTGGGGGCAGGCTCGACATGACTACTTCCTGCGGGCCGCCGATCTCGCACGGGCGATCACCTTCGTCGCGGAGACACCGCGCGGCGGCTACATCGCCAACATGGAGCTACAGCCCGAAGCCCCGTTGGCCACCGCACCGGCAGAGCGTCAGAAGCTGGTCTTGAACGAGGAGAACCTGAACTGATGACCACCGCGATTGTGCCCCGGGTTTCCGGCGGCGAAGAAGAGCACGGACACCTCGAGGAGTTCCGCACCGATCCGATCGGACTCATGCAACGCGTCCGCGACGAGTGCGGTGACGTCGGCTGGTTCCAACTGGTCGACAAGCACGTCATTCTGCTGTCCGGCGCCGAGGCGAACGAATTCTTCTTCCGCTCACCGGAAACCGATCTCGATCAGGCCGAGGCCTACCCATTCATGACGCCGATCTTCGGGGAGGGCGTGGTGTTCGACGCCAGCCCCGAACGCCGCCAGGAGATGCTGCACAACTCGGCGCTGCGCGGTGAACAGATGAAGGGCCATGCGGCCACCATCGAGGGCGAAGTCAAGAAGATGATCGCCAATTGGGGTGACGAAGGCGAGATCGAACTGCTCGACTTCTTCTCCGAGTTGACCATTTACACCTCGACGGCCTGCCTGATCGGGCTGAAGTTCCGCGAACAGCTCGACAGCCGGTTCGCGCACTATTACCACGAGCTGGAGCGCGGCACCGACCCGTTGTGCTACGTCGACCCGTATCTGCCGATCGAGAGCTTCAGGCGCCGCGACGAGGCGCGCGTGAAACTCGTTGCGCTGGTGCAGGAGATCATGGACGGGCGCCTCGCCAACCCACCCAAGGACAAGAGCGATCGCGACATGCTCGACGTGCTGGTGTCGATCAAGGACGAGGACGGCACTCCGAGGTTCTCCGCCGACGAGGTCACGGGGATGTTTATCTCGCTGATGTTCGCGGGCCACCACACCAGCTCAGGCACCTCGTCGTGGACGCTGATCGAGTTGATCCGGCACCCCGACGTCTACGCAGGCATCGTCGCCGAACTCGAGGAGCTCTACGCCGACGGGCAGGAGGTGAGTTTCCATGCGCTGCGCCAGATTCCGTTGCTGGACAACGTGGTCAAGGAGACGCTCCGCCTACACCCGCCGCTGATCATCCTGATGCGGGTCGCCAAGGGCGAGTTCGAAGTCGAGGGCTTCCCGATCCACGAAGGGGACTTCGTAGCCGCATCGCCGGCGATCTCGAACCGGATCCCCGAGGACTTCCCGGACCCCGACGCGTTCAACCCGGACCGCTACAACAAACCCGAACAGGCCGACCTGGCCAACCGCTGGACGTGGATTCCGTTCGGCGCGGGCAAGCACCGCTGTGTCGGCGCCGCATTCGCCACCATGCAGATCAAGGCGATCTTCTCGGTTCTCCTGCGCGAGTATGAGTTCGAGATGGCGCAGCCTGCCGACACGTACCGCAACGACCACTCGAAGATGGTTGTCCAGCTGGACCGGCCCGCCAAGGTTCGGTACCGCAGGCGCACCAAGTAGGAGGGCTGCCATGGCCTATCGAGTCGAAGTGGACCTGGACCTGTGCCAGGGCCATGCCATGTGCGAGCTCGAGGCGCCCGAGTATTTCACTGTGCCCAAACGCGGCACGGTCGAGATCCTCAATGCCGAACCACCAGAAGAGGATCGGGCGCAGGTCGAACAAGCCGTGTGGGCTTGTCCGACGCAAGCACTGTCCATCGTTGAGAAGCAGGACTAGGAAAGGTCACGACAATGCCGTCACTGCCACGCGAGGATCTCGACAAATGGGTCGAGCAATGGCTTGAGGCCAACCGGGAAGCCGAGCGCCTGGGCGACTGGAAGGGACTCGCCGATTTCTACACCGACGACGCGACCTACGGTTGGAACATCGGGCCCAAGGAAGACGTGATGTGCGTCGGGATCGACGAGATCCGCGATGTCGCATTGGGTCTGGAGATGGAAGGCCTGGAGAACTGGGTCTACGAGTACCAGAAGGTGCTCGTCGACGAGAAGCTCGGCGAGATCGTCGGCTTCTGGAAGCAGATCGTCAACAAGTCGGACGGCACCAAGGACGAGATCTACGGAATCGGCGGCAGCTGGTTCAGGCTCAACAGCAATCTGAAGATCGAGTGGCAGCGCGACTTCTTCGACTTCGGCCACGTGTCGAAGATGTTCATGAAGCTCATCGAGTCCGGTGACCTCAGCGCGGGCATGCAGAAGCGCATCGAGCGCTCGATGGCCGGTGAGAAGTTGCCCGGCTACTACCCACTCGGCGAGGCTCCGTCGAAGATTTGGTGACTCCCGGCCAAGCAGTTGCTTGGGGGTGGGTGTGACGCACCTAACTAATGGCTCTAGTCTGGCCTCAAGGGTCTAGTGGAAGGCAAGCACGGATGAAGACAAAGGGCGCTCTCATCTGGGAGTTCAACCAGCCGTGGTCGATCGAGGAGATCGAGATCGGCGACCCCGTCAAGGACGAGGTCAAGATCCAGATGGAAGCGTCGGGCATGTGCCATTCCGACCACCACCTGGTGACCGGCGACATTCCGATGGCCGGTTTTCCCGTGCTGGGCGGCCACGAGGGCGCAGGCATCGTCACCGAGGTCGGCCCCGGCGTGGAGAACGTCGCCCCCGGCGACCACGTGGTGCTCTCGTTCATCCCGTCCTGCGGTGAGTGTCCGACCTGTCAGAGCGGTCAGCGCAACCTGTGCGACCTGGGCGCCCTGCTGCTCGCCGGTACAGCCGTGTCCGACGGCACCCATCGGGTCACCACTCCCGACGGAACACCCGTCATCCCGATGACGTTGCTCGGCACGTTTAGCCCGTACATGGTCGTGCACAAGAGTTCGGTCGTGAAAATCGATCCGTCCATCCCGTTCGAGGTGGCCTGCCTCGTCGGCTGCGGTATCACCACGGGCTATGGCTCGGCGGTGCGCAGTGCGGACATCCGACCGGGTGAGGACGTCGCGATCTTCGGCATCGGCGGCGTCGGCATGGGCGCCCTGCAGGGGGCGGTGAACGCCGGCGCACGCAACATCTTCGCAATCGACCCGGTGGAGTGGAAGCGCGATCAGGCGCTGAAATTCGGTGCCACGCACGTCTATCCGGACATCTTCTCAGCGATGGGCGGCATCGCCGAGGTCACTGCGGGTGGCATGGCAAGGAAGACCATCATCACCGTCGGCGAACTCAAGGGCGAGGACATCGACAACTACCTCAACTGCACGTCCAAGGGCGGCACATGCGTGGTGACCGCCGTCGCCAACATGGCCAGCTCCGATGTGACATTGAACCTCTCCATGCTGACTCTGATGCAGAAGAACCTGCAGGGCACCATCTTCGGCGGTGGCAACCCGCACTTCGACATCCCTTTGCTGCTGTCGATGTACAAGGCGGGCAAGCTCAACCTCGACGACATGGTCACCCGGCAGTACAAGCTGGAGCAGATCAACGACGGCTACCAGGACATGCTCCAGGGCAGAAACATCCGCGGCGTCATCCGCTATACCGACGACGATCGCTAAGGCCAATCACCATGTCGCAGCAGACAGTTGAGGAGACACCGGCGCTCACCGCATCGCAATCGTCATGGCGATGCGTGCAGGCGCGGGACAAGGACGGTTGGCTGGCCCTGATGGCCGATGACGTCCTCATCGAGGATCCGATCGGCCCGTCCCCCACCAACCCGGACGGAACGGGCGTGCGCGGCAAGGATGCGGTTGCATCCTTCTTCGACTCGACCATCGGCATCACCAAGCGCATGAAGATCACCTGCGAAGAGACTTTTCCGTCGGGTTCGCCGGAAGAGATCGCGCATATCTTGTTGCTGCAGTTCGAATTCGAGGGCGGGTTAGCCAGTTCGGTGCGTGGCATCTTCACCTACCGGACCAATGACGCCGGCCTGCTGACCAGTCTCCGCGGCTACTGGAACATGGACATGATGAAGTTCGAAAACCCGAAGGCCGAGGGCGATTAGCCAGCCGCTGTCGGGCCGCGGTGCGGTCGTCGTCGGCGGCTCTCGCGGCATCGGTCTCGCGGTGGCCGAACTGCTCGCCGAGCATGGTGCCGGTGTCGTGCTCAACGGACGTGACGCCGACACCGCGAACCAGGCGGCCGCGCAAATACCAGGAGCGGTCGCGCACGCGGGCTCACCCGCTGACCCCGATGTCGCCGACGCTCTGATCGACAGGTGCACAAGCGAATTCGGCCGGATCGATATCTTGATCAACTGCGCGGGCACGCCTGGGCTGGCCGCCGAGTCGATCCTCAACGTCACGAGCAAGCTGTTTCACGACCTGCTCGAGGCACACCTCGTCACGACGTTCGAGACGTGCCGGGCCGCAGCCCCGAAGATGGTCGAGCAGGGCAGCGGGTCGATCATCAACACCAGTTCGTTCGCGTACCTCGGTGGCTACGGCGGCACCGGCTATCCGGCGGGCAAGGGCGGGGTCAACGGGTTGACGCTGGCCATCGCCGCCGAGCTCAAGGAGCACGGGGTGCGGGCGAATGTCGTGTGCCCCGGCGCGAAGACCCGGCTGTCGACGGGCTCGGAATACGAGGCCCATATCGCCGAGCTGAACCGTCGCGGCCTGTTGGACGATGTCAGCACGCAGACGGCACTCGACGCTCCCCCACCGGAGTACGTCGCGCCGACCTACGCATACCTGGCAAGCGACCTCGCAAAGGACGTGACGGGTCAAATCTTCATCGCCGCAGGCGGTTTCGTCGGCCGCTTCGACCGTCAGACACCGGCGATCATCGCCTACAGAGACCACAGCGACTCACCGCCATGGACCGTCGAGGAACTGGGCAGCTTCATCCGGTAGAACTAACGGGCGCCCCGAATTGGTCGAGGCGTCTTGTCGATAGCGGAAATGACCAGGATGGGGAACGGCATTCATCCCATGACGGACAATCGCGACTGGCGGGCCATGTCACCAGAGGAGACAGCGGTGATTGTCACCATCGTTTCCGCCTCAGGCGTGTCCGGAGGTCAGGGCCTGATCGAAGAACTCGACGGAGCCGTCGTCTCGCGCTCAACCCAGTGGATCATCGATGTCAAGCCGGCGACGGACGGTCCCGGCGTCGACCTGCCCAACGGGCCCTTCCCCGCCCATGCCTACGTACCGAGCAGCGCGGACTACCGGGGCGAGATCATCACATGGATCAAGGACGGCCATCTCGACGGGCTGGAGTACGCATGGGTGACCGACGAGGCGCCACACGATGGCCACGGCCCGACGAAATGGAAGTCGTTCCGGACTGAGATTCGCGCCTCGCCGGATGAGGTCGCGTCGACCGACGCCGATCTCGCGGGCGACGCTGCCACCCCCTCCGCCGCGTCGCGACACGTCCTGGAATGCTGGTGGCCATGGCGACCGTGTTCACCAAGATCATCAACGGGGAACTGCCGGGCCGGTTCGTCTATGAGGACGACGACATCGTCGCGTTCCTGACGATCGCGCCCATCACCGTGGGGCACACGCTGGTCGTGCCGCGCGCCGAGATCGACAACTGGCAGGACCTCGAGCCCGCCGTGTTCGGCCGGGTCATGGAGGTGTCGCAGTTGATCGGCAAGGCCGTGGTCAAGGCCTTCCCCGCCGAGCGAGCCGGTGTGATCATCGCCGGGCTCGAAGTCCCGCACCTACACGTCCACGTCTTTCCCACCAGCGACCTGGCCGACTTCGGATTCGCGAACGCCGATCAGAATCCGTCGCAGGAATCGCTCGACGAGGCGCAGGCCAAGATCAAGGCCGTACTGGCGGAATCGAGCTGAGCCTCAACGCACTCCAGCGGGCACGTCAGCGATTCTCGGCAGGCTGACAGTGAACCGGCAGCCTCGCCCCGGCGCGGTGGTGACGGTGACCTTGCCGCCATGCGCGTACACCAGAGAGTCGACGATCGAGAGCCCGAGCCCAGTGCCACCGCTGGTTCGCGCGCGCGACGAGTCGGCGCGGTAGAACCGCTCGAACACCCGGTGCGCGTCCTGCGCGCTCATCCCGGGGCCCTCGTCGCACACCTCGATCACCGCGGTGTCGTCGTCGGTGCCCACCCGCACCGTGACGTCCGCGGTGTCGGGGGTGTGCTGCAGCGCGTTGGTCATGAGATTGGACAGGACCTGCCGCAGTCGCGGCTCGTCGCCCAGCACCTCCGGGGTTCCCGGCCCGTCGAACACCTCCATGGTGATCGTGCGTTTCGGGGCGATCGAACGGGCATCATGCACGGTGTCGCTGGCCAGTGCCAACAGGTCGACCCGGCGCCGGTCCAGCGGACGCTGCGCGTCGAGTCGGGCGAGCAGCAGAAGATCCTCGACGAGCAGACCCATCCGGCTCGATTCGCTCTCGATTCGGCTCATCAGCATCTCGACGTCGTTGGCGGCGCCCTGGCGATACAACTCGGCGAAGCCGCGGATGGTGGTCAACGGCGTACGCAGCTCGTGACTGGCGTCGGTGATGAACCGGCGCATCCTGTCCTCCGAGCCGCGGGCCTGCTCCGCCGATGACTCGGAGGCCGCCATTGCGCTCTGGATCTGGGCAAGCATTCCGTTGAGCGCCAACGACAGTCGGCCGACCTCGGTGTGGGGATCGCGCTCGGGAACACGACGGTCGAGCTGGCCTGCGGCGATCGCCGCGGCGGTCCGTTCCACCTCGACCAGTGGGCGCAGGCTGCGGTGGACCACTGCATAGCCGGCCACACCGAGCACCAACAGCACCGCCAGCCCGATCCCGACCTGTGCGTACGTCAATGCGCGCACCGTTGTTCGCACATCGGACAGGTCGATGGCGACGGTGGTGAGCTCGCCGCGAGGTCCGCGTAATGTCATCGCGCGCCACTGCACCCCGGAGTGGTTGACCGAGTCGACGGTGACCGGAACGGGTCCCACGTCGTTGTCGGCGGGCAAATCCGGCTCTGCGTCACGGTCGTTGACCGCCATCCAGACAGCGCCGTCGGGTCCGACACCACGCACATAGAAATCCGACGGCGGCCGTGACGGGTTGGGCCCCTCCATCGGGACTGCCGGCAGTCGGCTCGGAGCCTGGGCCCAGCTGCGGGACGCATCGAGCAACGTCTCGTCCACCCGGTTTTCCAGGGTGTGCCGCAGGATCGTGGTGACGGCGATGCCGGACGCGAGCAACCCGCACGCCACCAACACGAGAGTGGCGGCAACGAGGCCAACCCTCAGCGGGATGCCCCGTCCGCTCAGTGCGCCCACACTCCCATTGTTCAGCTTTATTGTCTGCTCTTCGCGCAAGTGCTCATCAATATTGTCTGCTCTTCGCGCAAGCGCTCATCGCGGCTCGCGCAGAACGTAGCCGACGCCGCGCAATGTGTGCAGAAGTCGCTTCTCGCCGGTGTCGATCTTGCGGCGCAGATACGAGACGTAGGACTCGACGACGTTGACGTCACCGCCGAAGTCGTACCGCCAGACGTGGTCGAGGATCTTGGGCTTGGACAGCACCGTGCCCGCGTTGATGATGAAGTACCGCAGCAGGGTGAACTCGGTTGGCGACAGCGACACCGGCTCGCCGGCCTTCCACACCTCGTGGGTGTCCTCGTCGAGTTCGATGTCGGCGAAGGTCAGCCGCGAACTGCGGGTTTCCTCGACGCCGCGGCCCGAGCGCCGCAGGATGACCCGCAGCCGGGCGACCACTTCCTCGAGGCTGAAGGGCTTGGTCACGTAGTCATCGCCGCCCAGCGTCAGCCCGGCGATCTTGTCCTGCAGCGAGTCGCGGGCGGTCAGGAACAATGCCGGGGAGTCAATACCGTCGGCGCGCAGCCGGCGCAGCACGCCGAACCCGTCCATCCCGGGCATCATCACGTCGAGGATGACCGCATCCGGCCGCACCTCACGAGCCTTGTCCAGCGCCGCGGAGCCGTTCGTGGCCGTGTAGACCTCGAACCCCTGGAACTTCAGGCTCACGGAGAGGAGTTCGACGATATTGGTCTCATCGTCGACGACGAGGACCGTGGCCTCTGGGGTGTTCTCGGGTAGTGCAGCCATCGCCATCTCGTTACTGTCCGCCTGTTCGCTTGCAATGATGCTGCACAATCCCTGTCAACTTCCTGTGAGTTAGGCTTGCGCGGTCCATAGACTGGGGCAATGAACCTGGGCAAAGCCGTGACGGACCTGGCCACAGCACCCGTACGGGTGGGGCTGGCGGTGGCCGATGCAGGACTTTCCATGGCCAATGGCGCACTCGGCATGGCGCAGCGGACCCTCGGCGAGGCGAATACGGCCAACAAGAACAGTTCGGCCTCGTTCGCGCACATGCTGGGCCTCGACGACGCCGTCGAACGGGCGAACCGGCTGGCCAGGCTGATGGACGACGACGCACCGCTGGGGCAGGCGTTGCGGCCGAACGGCCCGATCGACCGGCTGTTGCGGCCCGGCGGAGTGGTCGATCAGCTGACCGCCGAGGGTGGCTTGCTGGACCGGCTGACCGCCGAAAGCGGCGCCGTCTCCCGCGCGCTCGCGCCGGGCGGGATCGTCGACCAGGTCACGGCCGAGGGCGGGTTGATGGACAGGATGACCACCGACGACGGGGCGCTGTCACGGGTCATCGCTCCGGGCGGGCTGGCCGATCAGTTGCTGGCCAACGACGGCCTTATCGAACGGGTGCTACGTGAGGACGGGGTGGCCGATCGGCTGCTGGCCGAAGGCGGGCTGCTCGACACCCTGACCGATGAGAACGGGCCGCTGCTGAAGCTGGCGGACGTCGCGGACACTCTGAACCGGTTGACGCCGGGACTGGAGGCACTCGCACCGACGATCGATGCACTCCACGAAGCCGTTATCACCCTGAGCCAGGTGGTCAATCCACTGAGCAACATCGCCGACCGGATTCCGTTCCCGGGCAGGCGGCCCCGGGCGCGGGCGACGACGTCGCGGACGGTGACGTCGCAGCGGGTCATCAACGCCGAGGAGTGACGTCAGCCCTCCGCCTCGACCGCGTCGACCAGGTTGGACATGCTGTCCGGGGCGGGAGGCTGGGCTTCGGGCTGCCACTTCTGGAGCAGCAGCACGGCGGCACCGCGCAGCATGCGCACGTAGTCGTCGGTGTCGCCCGACTTCTTATACGACCCGATCCGGTCGGCGACGTCCGGCACCAACGGCTTGAGAGCCGTGGCGATGCTGAGGCTCAGACCACCCTCGGTACTCGCACTCTCGTCGAGCAGAGTCAGCAGCCGCTGGATCTCGGAACGCGACAGCCCCGGATACACGTGCGGAAAGTCGTCGAGGAGATCGTCTTTGACACTCACAGCTGACAGCCTTTCATACCCGGGCAACCGGATGCCCCGAGGCGGGACCCGATAAACTCAGTGCCCGCAGGCCTCCTTAGCTCAGTGGTAGAGCATTCGCCTTGTAAGCGGAATGTCATCGGTTCAATCCCGATAGGAGGCTCCAACGCTATCCGGTTGTTTTCGCTGTTAGCAGCGTTTTCTGAGCCGAACGTGCGTCCTAATGAGCCTCCCGTGAGCACATTTTGAGCACGTTTTGCCGCACAAAGAACCGGCCGCACCCCGGATGAGAGGATGGGGCCGGATGTTGTCGCCCGGCTAGAGACCGGCCTTGTTGTGTCGACGCACGCTTGGTACGCGCGTCTCGCGCTGCTCTGCGGCGACACCAGCACGATGGGTGTCTTGACGCCGTGCGGGTAGTGGTACGCGGCGTGCAGACCATCCTTGATCACCCAGTGATACTTGCCCTTGCGCCCGGTCCCGACGCTCAGGCCGTGGCGGGTCCCGCCGCGCTCGAAGTACGGGTTGCTCCAGCTGATCTTGAGCTCGTGCGGGGTCTCGGTGGCGGAGTGGGCCGAGACGATGCCGTGACGGCGGCCCTTCTGCCACCGCTGGCAGGCGTCTCATTACTACTCAAGGGCGGAAGACGAGACACGTCGCTGTGAGACTAACTTTTGAGACATCGCGACGTGCGGAATCACCCGTCCCGCAAGGGGATCGATGAGTGCCGCAGATGTGCTCTATTTCAAGACTGGCGAACTACATGGCAAGACAGCCGCGTTCCTGCGCCGCCCGCAGGAACCGCGGCTCGGCTTCAACCCGCTCGGTCGCGCCTCATGGCGCCTTTTGGATGATTGTGATTGCGCGGTTGTCCCGGACAACCACACCGTCACCCTCGCGCAGATCACGGGTTGCCATCGGTCGTCTCCTGCGGGAACAGTTGATGCGTCGTCGGGTGGACGCTAGTTGGGTGGGTGCTCGACGGAGCAGTGGTGCTCGGTCTCGGAGGCGGTGGTGGTGGCGCACTCGTTTCGACGGTCGTCGGGGCGATCGCTGACGGCGCCGCAGAGGGTGCCCTCGTTACGGGGGGAGGGATCGGGGCTGCGCTCGACGGGGGTGGTGGCGGTGCGGTGGTGGTCGTGATCGGGACCGTCGGTAGCACAACTCCGGTGTTGCCGAACGGCTGTCGGGACACGACCGTTATCGCCGATACCGTGACGCAGACCGCGACGAATCCGAGGACGCCAGCAGTGACCGCGCTCGACCGCGCGGTCCAGGACCCGCGTTCCCACCGTGGCGCATCCGCCGAGGGTGTGCCCTCGTGCTCGTCGCGCACGCCCTCGGCTACCTGCGTGTCGTACGCCATGTCTAAGTCAAGGCGCGCGACCGCGCAATTGGCAACTGGTGGGTCAGAACTTCTCAACTTTGACGGCTTCGTCGCGGCCGCCAGCTTCCGTGGTAAGGATCAGCCCGATACTGCGGGCGTAATACTTGTTCTCGGGCGGGGCGGTGGGGTCGAGCGGGTCAGCGTCTTTGGTGACCAGCAAGTCGCTGAGAGGCCCAGTAAGCGGGGTGGTTTCGCTACCGGTGAGGTTGAGCACCTCGCCGGTGTCCTCGGCCACACCTTTGGCGTACTCCTGTCGGTATTGATCACCGACCCGCGGATGGCCCGGCATGACGATACCCGGCAACGCGCCGTCAACGCCGCTTTCGAAGGACCCCGCGGTGTCCACGGTGCCGTCGTCCTTGAACTCTTTGGTGGCTTCGCCGAAATACCAGACGTTGCCATCGCGGTCCTGGGCGTACCAGTCGAGGGTGTCTTCGAAGGGTTTGCCGTCGAGGGTCACGGTGTCGTGGACGACTACGGTGTCGACGCCCATGATCTTCTTGGTGTCCCGGGTGACCTCGGTGGTCGTGCGTTGCAGACCGTCGGGCGTGGTTGCGTCAGAGATCGTGCGGGTGCCCGGTGCCAACGGCAGGTACGGATTGTCGATGCTGGTTGAGAAGGCCGCCGGGTCGATCGTCGGCTGGTAGGGATCGGTGATCTTTATTGGTGCAGTGCTCGACGGGCGGAGCCGAAGCGCTGGTGCTGGTGACTGGTGCCGGGTTCCCCCCGCAGGCCGCCGCCAGCATGCCCACCGACAATCCCGCGCCGATCGCCGACAGACGCGCTGCCATGTTCACGCACACGATTCTCCACGCGTCACCTGAATCGACGCTGAATGTCGTAGCCGACACCCGCGCAGCATGTGACACAAAGCCCTCTTCTACGCGGCCAACCATGTGACTGACTTTCGAGACTCTCGTAACTCGTCTATTTCGAGGCGCCACGCGGCGTAGGGCGATCAGAGGCGCTTATGCGTCAGCGTGCCGCCCCTGGCGAGTTGAAGACGTGGCATCCAGATCCAGGGGGAGGATTTTCTTAGGGGAACCAGATATCGGTAATGGGTGGGACGGTCGCCGCGTTACCGGTGGTGTTCAGGCCGTACATCTGTTCCAGCGTGGACAGCACGTTGTAATGAGTTACCGGTTCGCCGTATGCGCCGGGTTTCACGCTCGCGCCGTAGAAGATGGTTGAGATCTGGTTGTTTTCGCCGGTGTCGTCCTCGTCGAAGGTGACCACCAGCAGGCTGTTGTTGGCCTTCGCCCAAGTGGCGTAGGAAGACAGGTTGTTGTTCAGCCAGGCATCACCCTGAGCGACGGACCCGTCGTGCATGTCGTTTTCGAGATTGGGAATGACGAATGCGACCGTCGGCAGGCTCGTGTAGTCCGAGCTGGGAGGGAAGGATGAGAAAGGCACCGAGTCGGTGGGCGGCACATTGGCGAAGTTCACCCACGGGGCATGCTTGCGCGCGTATTTACCCGATCCACAGGTGGTGGACCCGACGCTCGGTAGGTCCTCGGAATAACCGGTGAACGTCAGTCCGCCCGCGAGCAGCTCGGAGCCGAGGTTGCGCGCGGAACCCGCGAGCGGGCACGCATCGGAGGCCAACCCGAAGGTGTCTCCGGCGAACAGAGCCAAGTAA
>CAVRMG010000045.1:0-62131 GCA_963721495.1 uncultured Actinomycetota bacterium
TTCTGATGGAGGCTCGGGCTATTGGATTTCGACCAGGGGTTGGTCGGTCCGTTTTGTAGCGAACAGCGTCCAACTCTGCGGGCGGTAGGTCGCCGAGGTAACCGTGCAGGCGCCGGGTGTTGTGCCAGTGGACCCAGCTCAGAGTGGCCAGCTCGACGTCCTCGATGGTCTTCCACGGCCTGGTGCGGGCCGGCCCGTAGATCAGCTCGGGACTTGTAGTAGCCGTTGATCTGTCTCGGCCAGGGCATTGTCGAAGCTGTCACCAGCAGTGCCAATCGAAGGGCACCGCGCCGATCTCGGCGAGGCGCTCTCCGTACCGGATGGACGTGAACTGAGAGCCGGCATCGGAGTGACATCTCAAACCCGCCAACATGTTTCCGCGCGACCAGCGAGCCATCTCGATCTGGATCGAGCACCGTATTGCGGTGCGCATATGGCCAGCAACACGCCAGCCGACGATCATGCGACTGTAGGCGTCGGTGATGAAACAGACGTAGGCCACACCCGCCCAGGTCGGCACAAACGTCGGAGATCGGTCACCCACAGCGCATTGGGTGCGGTCGCGGGCGAAGTCCCGGCCCACCAGATCATGTCGCACCGCGGCGGGATCGGGTTTGGTGGTGCGGACCCGTTTGCCGCGCCGGGCTCCGGTGATCCCGGCGGCCCGCATGTGCCGGGCGACCTGGTCACGTCCGACGTCGTGGCCGGCACGGCGGGCGGCTTTCCAGCAGCTTCTGCGCGCCGTAAACCCGGGGTTCGCCTCCCAGAGCGCTCGCAGTGCCGGACCGATCACCGTGTCTACGGCAGTCTCGCGCGCAGGGCCTCCGCGCCTTGGCCGCGTAGTAGGTGCTCAGGGCCACCTGCACGCCTGCTGAGCGCAGAACAGTGCAGATGGGCTCGACCCCGAACTCGTCGCGGTTAGCGTCGATGAAGGCGACGACCTCGGGTTGGCGATCCAACCCGCTCGAAGAAACTGGCCGCTCGCTTCAGAATCTCGTTGGCCCGCTCGAAGTTCCTCGGATTCCTGCTCAAGATGTCTGACCCGCTGCGATTCCGAGGTCGATACCCCGGGCGCAAACCCCATCGTCGATGTCGGCCTGGCGCACCCAGGACCGCACCGACGATGCCATAGCCGAGTCACGGGCAACCCGGCGGCAACTGTCCGTGCTCGGTGCCCACTCCGCGCGCAGGAAGCCAACTGGCATCTGCAAGGCCTTCTTCTCGGGCTGCGACGTCAACCGGTCGGCTTCCTGGCGACTGTTCCTTCGGCATGACTCCATCCTCGTTTCCAAGGTCAGGAGCCTCCAGCATTTCCAGGGCGATTCAGAGGTGGTCGACACACCGCCTTGGGCAGAGGATGCACCGCAACCGCGCAGCGGGCTTGTGTCGCTTGAGCGTGCCGCCGAAGAGCAAGCCGCCGAACAACCACGCAGCCGCCGTGCCTAGGCCGCCGATTCCGGCGCTGTGCGCCCAGCTGCGCCCATAGCGCAGGCACCCGGCCCGCAGCTACCCGGCGACACGCACCGCGCCGTAGAACCGGACGGCTGCGATCTGAGCAACGTAAGTGGTTCTTGCCCATCATGTTTCGCTTGCGTACCCCCATGGACCCGCAGGTAGCGTCGGTGCTGTAAACGCTCGTAATGACCGTTACGAGCATTTAACCGCACCGATTGGAAGGGGCACCGCCGACATGGCAGAGGCAACGGGCGACACGAGGACAAAGGCGATTGGCTATGTCCGCGTGAGCACTCTTAAGCAGGGGCAGAACGGATTTGGGCTAGACGCACAGCGCGATGCAATCGAGAGCTACTGCGCTGCAAACGAGTTGAACCTCGTGACGGTTATCCCCGACGTTATGAGCACCCGCAAGACAGACCGGATGCATGGCCGCGCCGCAGCTGTGGCGGCGATACAGGCGGGCCTAGCCGACGTGCTCGTGGTCCGCGCCCTAGACCGCGCAAGCCGCGACACCATCGATGGCGGCCAGCTGGTGCGGCAGGCACACAACGAAGGATGGCGGCTGCTGAGTCTCGATGGTGTAGACAGCGCCGACGAGGACCAGGAGTTTCTGAACAACATGCGCCTTGCCTTCGCGCAGGAGGAACTTCGCAAGATCAGCGAACGCACGAAGGCGGGCCTGCAGCGCGCACGCCGCGAGGGCACGCAACTTGGCCGGCCATCGCAGATCAAACCTGCTCTTGCGCGGCGCATTGTGCGGATGCGGATGGAACAGCACTTAAGCGCCAAGGCGATTGCCGACCGGCTTACCGCGCAGCGGGTGCCGACACCGGGCGGGGGCGAACGCTGGCACCACAGCACCGTGCGCGGTGTGTTTGCGCGGGAAGGGATTGCGTAATGGCATACATCCGCACGTACACGACCGCGCATCGCAATAGGCGCAGCGGCAAGCCGGTCAAGCGGTACGAAGTCGTCTGGCGCGAACAGGCGAAGGACGCAAACGGGTTGCCGACACGCGCAACACGCGCACGGCAGGAGAGCTACGCCACACGGCAGCAAGCCGAAGTACGCCGCGACGAACTCAACGCCGCGAAGCACACCCCAACCGGCACAACAGCGCTGGCTGACGCAAAGAAGGCGGGTGCCCGCACGTATGGGGAGTACGCGACGGCATGGCTCGACACGCAGCGGCTAAAGGTGATGGACGGCAAGCTGAAGGAGGCCAGCCTAGAGGACTACCAGCAGGTGCTGTGTAAGTACCCGCTAGAGCGGTTTGGCGACAGGGCGATAGGGGCGATTACGTCGCTTGAGTGCGAGGCGTGGCTCGCAGAGCTAGCGGCGCAAGGCTTGTCGCGGGAGTCCCGGCGCAAGTACTGGCGGATATTCCGCGCCGTGCTGCGGTACGCCAAGAGGCACGGCGCAATACCGGTCGACCCGAGCATGGCGATTGAGCGGGGCAGTACAAGCGCGGTCGGCGACGGCGAACGGTTTGTGCACCGGCCACTTACGGCGGCACAGGTCGCCACGTTCGCGGCGAAGGTCGGCGAACGGTACGCGGTGTACGAACTGCTGGTGCTGTTTATGGCGTACACGGGCCTGCGCGCAGCGGAGGCGCAAGGGTTAGAGGTCCGCGACCTAACCCTGACCACAGGGCCAGGGGGCGCTACGCGGGGCAGTGTGCGGGTGCAGCGGATAAAGCAGCGGCGGCACCGCGAATGGGAGACGAACACACCAAAAAGCAAGCGCAGCAAGCGCACCGTGCCGCTACCGCCCTGGCTTGCCACGAAACTTGCCGCCTACCTCGCGGATACGCATCCTGCCGCGAACAACCCAACCGCCGTGCTCTGGCCGCGACGGCTACGGGGCGGCACCCGCACTAAGGGCATGCCATCGGTTGCAACGCTCGACTGGGCTGAGCCGTGCGACTTCGACGGCCTGCACGCGAAGGTGCTGCGCCCTGCGCTAGCGGCGGTTGGCCTAGAGGGCACCCGGTTGCACGACTTGCGCCACACGTTCGCCGCGCTGCAACTGTCGGCGGGTGTGCATTTCATGCAGGTGTCGAAGTGGCTAGGGCACGCGCAGCTACACGCTTACGCTGGACGTGTACGGCGAATGGATCCCCGAAGAGGTCGCCCCGAACACGCTGCCAGAACCGGTCGCACCCGCAGCCCCCTCGACGAACGTTGTGCCGCTGCACCGCACAATCTAATCCCCGCTAGCCCCGGCAGCATTGCGCCCCGCCGTGCGGCGCAATGTTTGCTGTACCGGCACCCCGCCGCACCAGCGCAACCGGGGCGGGAGTCCTCTGTGCGTCTGAGTAGTCCCTGCACGCAACCTTCGAATCGACTAAGCAAAATGCTGTCAAAACCGTTGCGGTGGCTAGGATTCGAGGAATCGGCTTACAACTCGCCAAATTCCAGCGGAACTTCCGCCAAATAGCTGCGGACCGAGGCCGCCCACGGCGGATAGTCAGTTGGTTGCTCCACTTGGGGCAGCAACCAGGCACTCGAAGAGGAAAAACTGATGGCTGACATAGCTGTGTTCATCATTTCGGACCGGATCCGGCAGGGGCGTGAGCGGCGTGCCCTGAGGGTCTTCGCCGCCACGCGGGAGTACTTCGAGGGCCTGGAGAAGAAAAAGGCCATCGAGAACTTCGAGTTGGGCGTCGCCGGGCCGGCGGCACCACCAGGTGTCAGCGGAATCTTGATGGTACGGGGCACAGAAGACCAACTCCGCGAGGTGCGCCAAAGCAAGGAGTTTCGGCGGATGATGCTGCGTAGTAAGGCTGGTCATCGAAAACGTCCAGGTCGTCCGGGTCCTTATTGGCGGGCAACCACTCCTTGATGCGCTCAAAGAATTCGAAGAGGAGCTCAAAGATCTGAAGGACCAGGACTGAGCCTGCTGGCAGCCGCGGGGTCGGCGGCGGGGCGGACGACATCGAGGGTCGTCGGGCACAGCGCGGTGATCGGGAGCATTAGCCGAACCTCCCACGGCCTGCGCCCCGCAGGCGGTGGGAGGTTCCGTCATCGTGATCTCGGCAAGCTGACCGGCAACACCTGCCCGCTGCCGGAACCGGTGCCCGCACAGCAAACACATGCCGGGGGCAATGTCGTGCCGCTGCACCGCACCGTTGCCGCCCGCACGCCGGGGTAATGCCGGGGTAGACCGCCCTACCGGCGCACCTAGACCGCCGCGACGTGCGTAAACACGCCGCAGAACCCCCCATGGACACCTACCTACTGCGTTCGGCAGACTGAGCCGCATGGGGTCCTTTCTGCTGCGCGCCGCAGTGACGGGGTTCGCGCTGTGGGTGGTCACGCTGATCGTTTCGGGAATCAGCTTCGTCGGCGGAAGTTCGACGTTGCAGCGGGTCGGCATCATCTTCGTCGTCGCGCTGATCTTCGGTCTGGTCAACGCCATCATCAAACCGGTCGTGCAGCTCATCTCGATCCCGTTGTACATCCTGACGCTGGGGCTGATCCACATCGTCATCAACGCGTTGATGCTGTGGATCACGTCGTGGATCACCGAGCACACCACCCATTGGGGCCTGTTCATCGACGACTTCTGGTGGACCGCGATCTGGGCCGCAATTGTGCTGTCGATCGTGAGCTGGGCGTTGTCGCTCGTGGTCGGCAGCGCCGAGAAGAACGTGCGCCGGTAGCGGCACACTGGATACATGCCCGAACTACCCGAGATCGAAGCGCTCGCCGACCACCTGCGCCGCCACGCCGTGGGGCTGACCATCGGCCGCATCGACGTATCGGCGTTCTCGGTGCTCAAGACGTTCGACCCGGCGATCTCGGTGTTGCACGGCCAGACCGTCACCGGCGCCAACCGGTGGGGCAAGTACCTCGGCCTGCAATCCGGCGAACTGCACCTGATCACGCACCTGTCGCGAGCGGGCTGGCTGCGGTGGTCGGACAAACTGGCGGCGGCGCCGCTGAAACCCGGCAAGGGGCCGATCGCATTGCGCGTGCATCTCGGAACGCCAGGGGAGGCAGCGGGATTCGACCTCACCGAAGCCGGCACCCAGAAGCGGTTGGCGGTGTGGCTGGTCGACGACCCGGCCAAGGTGCCCGGCATCGCCGCGCTCGGGCCCGACGCGTTGGAGCTCTCCGCCGAGGATCTCGAAAAGGTGCTCGGTCCCAACAGCGGCCGAATCAAAACGGTGATCACCGACCAGAAGGTGATCGCCGGTATCGGCAACGCGTACAGCGACGAGATCCTGCACGTCGCCAAGATCTCTCCGTTCGCGACGGCGGGCAAGCTGACGGATGCGCAGCTTGCCGCCCTGCACGACGCGATGATCTCGGTGCTCACGGACGCGGTGTCGCGCTCCGTCGGCCAGCAGGCCGCGATGCTCAAGGGGGAGAAGCGCTCCGGGCTTCGCGTGCACGCCCGTACGGGTCTGCCGTGCCCGGTGTGCGGCGACACCGTCCGCGAGGTGTCGTTCACCGACAAGTCGTTTCAGTACTGTGCGACCTGTCAGACCGGTGGAAAGGTGTTGGCCGACCGGCGGATGTCGCGGCTGCTCAAGTAATCTCGGCCACCATTCGGCGAGCTTCAGCAAGCCGTCCGCGCGCGTCGAGGCGTTCCACCAGATGGAGATAGCGTCTGGTCTGGGTGGCGTATCCGGCGGTGTCGCCGTCGGCCCTGGCCAGCATCGCCCGGCAGCTCAGGTGCCAGACATCGATCGGGCCGAAGTCTCTCAATTACCCTGCCCCACTGCCCGTTCCGTGCGTCCGCCATAGCCAGATCCGGTTCGATCGTGCCGAGCAACGGCCGCCATGTGCCGGCGGTAGGCCTGGGCGTGTCGCCCGCGGACTCGAGGTGGTTGGCGATCATGGCGGCGTTCTCGTTGTGCGCCCGCGGGCCGCGCTGTCCAAGCGCGACGGCCAGTCGCTTGTGCGCCGCGAATCGTGAAGCCGTCAACTGCGATTCGTACGCCACTGTTCGCACGAGCGGATGCCGAAAGCAGTACCGCCGCTGGGGGATCAATTCGGTCTGGTCAATCAATTCCGCGGACACCAGGTTCTCGACGTGGTGCGGCCGGGCATCGGGCACCAGGTCGTGTCGTGCATCGACTGCTCATCCGCGTTCTTTCCTGCGGCGCTGATCCGGCTTTCATGATCGCCTATCGACCTGGCGACGTGCCCGAATTATGGTCGAATTCCGCAGTAGGACCGGGTGGCCGTCGAGAGGCCCTGCCGATGGAGCCCGTCGAGCCGACGCTCTGCGGCCACGGCGTCGATCGCACCTGCCAGGTCGGTCTCACAGCTCGGACTGTGCAGTGAATTCCAGTGCAGTGCAATCTCGTCGACCATCGACCGGTTGAATTCATCGATCGCCGAGCGGGATTGCGACAGGTCGGGCGCGGTGGTCGGTGCGCTGGCGGGATCGAACTTCCACTGACCGAAGCGCGTGTACTCGATGCCCTCCGTGGCGGCGATCTGTTCAGTGAAGATCGTTCGCACGTACTGCCGGTCGATGCCGTGGGTGTCCGCGTCGGCGGCGACCGCGTCGAGCACCTGTCCGGCACGCTGGGGATCGGTGATGGGGCCGCCGTCGATCCACTTGAACGCCGCGACGGGATCGGCGGTCGCGAGCCGCTGGGCAGCGACATCGACGAGGTTGTGCAGTGGGCCGAGGGGTTCGGCTTGCGCCGTGGCAGGTAGGACGAGTTGGCTCGTCAGCAGTGCACCGACCACGAACAGGAAGATACGTCGCTTGCAGCTCATCCCCTGATCATCGCGTGTCCTACGCTGTCGGGGTGACTCGGCAGAAGATCCTGATCACCGGTGCCAGCTCCGGCCTGGGCGCGGGCATGGCCCGGGCGTTCGCGGCCAAGGGGCGCGACCTCGCGTTGTGTGCCCGGCGCACCGACCGGCTCGACGAGCTCAAAGCCGAGCTGCTCGAGCAGCATCCCGGCATCACGATTGCCGTGGCCTCGCTCGACGTGAACGACCACGAGCAGGTGCCGAAGGTGTTCGCCGAGCTCTCCGACGAGTTGGGCGGTATCGACCGCGTCATCGTCAATGCGGGCATCGGCAAGGGGGCCCCGTTGGGGTCGGGCAAGTTGTGGGCCAACAAGGCCACCATCGAGACGAATCTCGTTGCAGCGCTGGTGCAGATCGAGACCGCGATCGAGATGTTCACGGCCTCGGGCGGCGGTCATCTGGTGCTGGTCTCCTCGGTGCTGGGCAACAAGGGCGTGCCGGGGGTCAAGGCCGCCTACGCCGCGAGCAAGGCCGGTGTGTCGTCTTTGGGCGAGTCACTGCGCGCCGAATACCTGAACGGTCCGATCAAGGTGACCACCCTGGAGCCGGGGTACATCGAATCCGAGATGACCGCCAAGTCGGGGTCGACGTTGTTGATGGTGGACAACGAAACCGGGGTCAAGGCGATGGTCGACGTGATGGAGCGCGAGTCCGGCCGGGCCGCCGTTCCATGGTGGCCGTGGGCGCCATTGGTGCAGCTCATGCGGGTTCTGCCGGCACGGTTTGCGCGCCGTTTTGCTTAGAGTTCCTTAAGGTTTAAGTGCCCCGCGATCGTGGTAGCCGATTTACATGATCGCAAAAATGACGAAGTTGACGCCTCTCCTGTTCGCGGGCGCTGCGGCAGCGGCGATTGCTGCTGCGCCCATCGCCGGTGCTCAGCCGGCGCCACCCCCGCCGTGCGTGAATGCTGATGGGACGCCGTGTGCGGCGCTCGGCAATATCGAAGCCGGCCCTGGCGGCGGCGCGGAATTCGCCGTCCCCAATGGACCGGCCGGTACCGCTGATGCCGGTGGCGCGCAGGGCGCAATCCCCAACGGCCCAGCCGGTTCTGCTGACCTCGGCGGCGCCACCGGATCGCTGTCGCCGGTCGGCCCGGGCGGTTCGGCGGGTCCCGGTGGAGCCGCCGGATGCTTGCCCAACGTCGGCTGCATCAGCATCCCGGCACCGTAGTCCGAGCTAGCTGTCACAACGCGGCGCATGTCCCCTCGGGGGCGCGTGCCGCGTTGTGCTTTGTGGTTGCAGTGACTTGACAAGTTGTTGGGTTTTCCAAACAGTATGTTGTATGAGTCCGGTGAGGCGAGGGAAATCCCTCCCCATCCACAACCGCATCGGCGTCCTGCGCGCTGAGCGGCGGATGACTCGGGCGCAACTCGCGGAGTTGGTGGACGTCAACCCGCAGACCGTCGGTGCGTTGGAACGGGGCGATCACTTTCCCAGCCTCGATCTGGCATTCCGGATATGCGACGTCTTCGGGTTGCCCGTGGCGGCGGTGTTCTCGCGCACCCCATTCGCGCCTCTGTCCACCGAGCTCTACCGAGAGCCCGCACCACGAGCCGGCGAAGGCGATGTCCAGCTCAACCGCTCAGACTGATCCGACGCTCATCGACCCGCAGCCGGCGGTTCCTCGAGCGCGAACGCACCCACGGCCCATTCGCTTCCGCTCGCTTCCGCGCTGGCGCACATCGCGCTCCGCGCTGGCGCACATCGCGCTCCGCGCGACTCAGGCCGATCGACCGCGCTCCGCGCGACTCAGGCCGATCGACCGCGCTCCGCGCGGTAGTGCCGCACGAGGGCATCGGTCGAGGAGTCCGATTGCTCGGCGGGGGAGTCGTCGTTCGTGATCACCGGCAGCAGCGCCTTGGCCTGGGTCTTGCCCAGTTCGACTCCCCACTGGTCGAAGGAATCGATGCCCCAGATGACACCCTCGGTGAACACCTGATGTTCGTACAGGGCGATCAACTGGCCGAGCGCCGACGGCGTCAACTTGGTTCCCAGGATCGATGTGCTCGGCCGGTTGCCGGGCATCACCTTGTGCGGGACGACATCCGACGGTGTGCCCTCTTTGGCGATCTCCTCGGCGGTCTTGCCGAACGCCAGCACCTGTGTCTGGGCGAAGAAGTTGCTCATCAACAGGTCGTGCATGCTGCCCGTGCCGTCGGCGGTCGGCAGGTCATCGGTGGGCTGGGAAAACCCGAGGAAGTCGGCAGGCACCAGCCGGGTGCCCTGATGGAGCAGCTGATAGAACGCGTGCTGACCGTTGGTTCCCGGTTCGCCCCAGAAGATTTCGCCGGTGTTGTAACCGGCGACGGGCGACCCGTCGGCGTGCACAGACTTGCCGTTGGAC
The DNA here is from genome assembly GCA_963721495.1 of uncultured Actinomycetota bacterium. Classification (GTDB taxonomy): domain Bacteria; phylum Actinomycetota; class Actinomycetes; order Mycobacteriales; family Mycobacteriaceae; genus Mycobacterium. The sequence goes on from CAVRMG010000045.1 coordinate 9,583, forward strand.
TCCATGGTCAACTGCTGCAGGTAGGCCGCAAACCGAGACAGATCATTCGAATAGGGCAGCACCGCACGGGTTTCCGCGTCGAAGAACTCGCTGTACCACAGCCCGATGAGGCCGAGCAGGACGGGCGCGTTGGCCTCCAGCGGTGCGGTGCGAAAATGCTCATCGACGAGGTGGAAACCGGCCAGGAAATCGGCAAACCGTTCGCGGCCGATGACCGCCATCACACTCAATCCGATTGCGCTGTCCACGGAGTAGCGCCCGCCGACCCAGTCCCAGAAGCCGAACATGTTCTCGGTGTTGATGCCGAAGTCATCGACCAGCTTCTTGTTGGTCGACACCGCCACGAAGTGTTTCGACACCGCGGCGTCGCCGAGCACATCGGTGAGCCAGCGACGTGCCGCGGTCGCATTGGTCAGCGTCTCCAGGGTCGAGAATGTCTTGGAAGCGACGATGAAAAGCGTTGTCGCGGGGTCGAGTCCGTCCAGCTTGGCCACCAGGTCCGCGGGGTCGACGTTGGACACGAACCGCGCCTGGATGCCCGCGTCCGCGTAGTGGCGCAGGCCGAGGGTGACCATCGCGGGCCCGAGGTCCGAGCCGCCGATGCCGATGTTGACGATGGTCTTGATGCGCTCGCCGGTGGAGCCTGTCCACTCGCCGCTGCGCAGCCGGTCGGTGAAGTCGCCCATCTTGTCGAGCACCTCGTGCACGTCTGCGACGGCGTTCTGACCGTCGACGGTCAGCTCGGCGCCCCGTGGCTGCCGCAGCGCGGTGTGCAACACCGCCCGGTCCTCCGAGGTGTTGATGTGCACGCCGGAGAACATCGCGTCGCGGCGCTGCTCCAGCCCCGCGGTGCGGGCGAGGTCCACCAGCAGCTTCAACGTCTCACGGGTGACCCGGTGCTTGCTGTAGTCGATGTACAGGTCGCCGACGGTGACTGCCAACTCCGTACCCCGGGCGGGATCGTCGTTGAAGAACTCGCGCAGGTGTTTTGCGCCGATCTCGCCGTGATGCCGTTGCAGAGCCTGCCAGGCGTCAGTGGTCGCGATATCGGGAATCTGCTGCGTATCGGCGCTCATGTTTTCGACCCTAGTGCGGCTGATTGAACAAAGGTGTAAATGATGGAGTCATGGACACCACCGCACTGCTGAAGTCAGTACCCACCGGCCTGTGGATCGGGGGCGAGGAACGTCAGGCTTCCTCGACGTTTGACGTGCTCGACCCGTCCGACGACAAGGTGTTGGTCTCTGTTGCGAACGCGACGGCCGACGACGCGATCGCCGCGCTGGACGCCGCCTGCGCAGTGCAGGCCGACTGGGCCGCCACTCCGCCCCGCGAACGCGGCGAGATCCTGCGTTCGGTTTTCGAGAAGATCACCGACCGCGCCGAAGATCTTGCCACCTTGATGACCCTCGAGATGGGCAAGGTTCTCCCGGAAAGCATGGGCGAGGTCAAGTACGGCTCGGAATTCTTTCGCTGGTTCGCCGAGGAGGCGGTGCGGATCGCGGGCCGGTTCACCCGGAGCCCGGCAGGCACCGGCCGCATCCTCGTCACCAAGCAGCCGGTCGGCCCCTGTTACGCGATCACGCCGTGGAACTTCCCGCTGGCCATGGGGACTCGCAAGATCGGCCCGGCCTTCGCCGCGGGCTGCACGATGATCGTCAAACCCGCCCAGGAGACGCCGCTGACCATGCTGCTGCTGGCCAAGCTGATGGATGAGGCGGGCCTGCCGAAGGGCGTGCTGTCGGTCGTTCCGACCAACGCGCCGGGGCCGGTCACCGAGGCGCTGATCAACGACGGCCGGTTGCGCAAGCTGACCTTCACCGGTTCGACGGGCGTCGGCAAGGCACTGGTCAAGCAGTCGGCCGACAAACTGCTGCGCACGTCGATGGAACTCGGCGGCAACGCGCCGTTCATCGTGTTCGACGACGCCGACGTGGATGCCGCCGTCGACGGGGCGATTCTGGCGAAGATGCGCAACGGCGGTGAGGCGTGCACTGCGGCCAACCGCTTCCACGTCGCCAACGCGGTGCGCGAGGAGTTCACCGAAAAGCTGGTGAAGCGGATGAGCGAGTTCACCCTCGGCAAGGGCACCGATGAGTCGTCCACGCTGGGCCCGCTGATCAACGCCAAGCAGGTCGCCACCGTCGAGGACCTGGTGTCCGACGCGGTGTCCCGCGGCGCGACCGTCGCGGTCGGCGGCGTCGCTCCCGGTGGGGCGGGCAACTTCTACCCGGCGACGGTGCTGGCCGACGTGCCCGGCGACGCCCGCATCCTCAAGGAGGAGGTGTTCGGGCCCGTCGCGCCTATCACCGGCTTCGACACCGAGGAGGAGGGTGTGGCGGCCGCCAACGACACCGAATACGGGCTGGCGGCGTACGTCTACACCCAGTCACTGGACCGTGCGCTCCGGGTTTCCGAAGGCATTCAGGCCGGGATGGTCGGCATCAACCGCGGCGTGATCTCGGACCCGGCCGCGCCGTTCGGCGGCGTCAAGGAGTCCGGCTTCGGCCGTGAGGGCGGTTCGGAGGGCATCGACGAGTACCTCGACGTCAAGTACATCGCGCTGACCAAATAGGCGTTCTTTCGCGAGAGAGACGGATAAGGTCGCCGGCGCTCGGCGTGTCGGGGACTTTTGCGTCTGCTCGCGCGGGCAAGATTTCGCGGGTGACTGCGCGTCGTTCCGTCGCGCCCGCTGATCGCCGCCCGGGTCGGCTCGGCGCTCCGTCTCCAGGCATCCCCGCATTGGACGGCATCCGGGCCGTCGCGGTCGCCCTCGTCCTCGCCGACCACGGCGGTATCCCGGGGCTGTCCGGTGGGTTCCTCGGTGTCGACGTGTTCTTCGTGCTCAGCGGATTCTTGATCACGTCGCTGCTGCTGGACGAACACCGGAGCACCGCCCAGATCCGCCTCGCCGACTTCTGGATCCGGCGCGCCCGCAGGTTGCTGCCGGCACTGCTCGTGATGGTGCTCGCGGTGGTGGCGGCCCGTGAGTTGTTCTCGCCCGAATCCACCGTGTCGCTGCGCGAAGACGCCGTTGCCTCGTTCCTCTGGATGTCCAACTGGGCCTTCGTCGCTCAGAAGACCGACTACTTCTCGCAGGGCGCCCCGGCGTCGCCGCTGCAGCACACGTGGTCGCTCGGGGTCGAGGAGCAGTACTACCTCCTCTGGCCGCTGCTCCTGATGGCGGTCGCCGTACTGTTCTGGGCCCGACTGCGACTGGCCGTCTCCGTGCTGGCGACCGCCGGGGTCTTCGCTTCGGCGACCGCGACGATCGTGTTCACCACCGACGCGTCGCTGAACCGGATCTACTTCGGCACCGATACCCGTGCCCAGGCGCTGCTCGTGGGGGCCGCGGCGGCCGCCCTGCTGGTGCGGGACTGGTCGGTGCTCAACGACGGCGGCACCCTGATCCGGACGCGGTGGGGCCACGTCGTCGCCCGCATCCTGCCATTCGTCGGGCTGGCGGTGCTGGGGGCGGCGGCACACTACGCGACCGGCAGCGTCAGCGATTTCCGCAGGGGCCTGCTGATCGTGGTGGCGCTCGCGGCTGTGCTCGTCGTTGCATCCGTCGCGCTGGAGCAGGACGGGCCCGTCGCGCGCGTCCTGGCGTGGCGGCCCCTGGTGTGGCTCGGGGCGATCTCCTACGGCGTGTACCTCTGGCACTGGCCGATCTTCTTGGCGCTCAACGGCGAACGCACGGGGTGGTCGGGCTGGCCGCTGTTCGCGCTGCGCTGTGCGGCGACGGTGACCCTGGCCGGGGCGTCGTGGTGGCTGCTGGAGCAGCCGATCCGACGGTGGCGTCCCGCGATCGTCCCGATGCTGCCGTTGGCAGGTGCGACGGCCGCGACCGCGGCCGTGCTGACGATGACGGTGTTGCCGGTGGGCGTGAAACCCGAGGTGGCGCCGGGTCCGGCGATCGATTCTGCCGCGCTGGTCGGGCCGGAGGTGCCCGTCGAAGTCCGCAAACCGTCCACGCACGATCACGGCACCCGGACCGTTTCGGTGTTCGGTGATTCGGTCGCGTGGACGATGATGCGGTACCTGCCACCGACGCCGGGACTCGCCTTCACCGACTACACGACAATCGGGTGCGGCATCGCCCGCGGCGGTCCCTATCGGTATGTCGGCCAGACGCTGAACCAGAAACCCGAATGCGACTCCTGGCCGAGTCGGTGGTCACAGCGCGTCAACCACGACCGGCCCGATGTGGTGCTGTTGATCGTCGGCCGCTGGGAGGTCGTCGACCGGATGAACGAGGGCCGTTGGACCCACATCGGCGAGACTGGCTACGAGGAGTATCTGCGTGGCGAGATCAACCGTGCGCTGGACATTCTCGGTTCGACCGGCGCGCGGATCGTCGTCACCACCGAGCCCTACAACCGGCGCGCCGAAAAGCCGGACGGCAGCTTGTATCCCGAAGACGACCCGGATCGCGTCGACGAGTGGAACGCGTTACTGCGCAGCGTCGTCAAGGCGCGTCCCAATGTCTCGGTGCTCGACCTCAACCGCAAGCTCGGCCCGCGCGGCGTGTACACCAACCGGGTCGACGGCATCCGCGTGCGTAGTGACGGCGTGCACCCGACACCGGACGCGGTGAAGTGGTTGACGCCGTGGCTGACCGACGCGCTGCGATAGCGATGGACGAGCAAGTCACGGTGTTCGATGCGCAGGGCCGCGTCGTCGGGGAGGCCCCGCGCCTACAGGTCTATGCCGAGGGACTGCGGCACGGCAGCGCCGGAGTGCTGGTGCGCTCGACCGACGGTCGGCGGCTATACGTCCACCGCCGCACCACCACCAAGGCGGTGTTCGCAGGGATGCATGACTGTCTGGCCGGCGGCGTGATCGAACCCGGTGAGACTCCGGTGCAGACGGCGACCCGTGAGCTGCGAGAGGAACTCGGCATCACGGGCCACACGCCGGCACCGCTCGCGGCCGTGGCCTGGGACGGCGAATGGGCGGGCCGGCCGATGCGGTGTCACCTGTTCACGTTCGGCATTCGCTACGACGGGCCGATCCGACATCAACCCGATGAAATCGCCGACGGCTGGTGGTGGACCGACGCCGAGCTCGCGCACCGGTTGGCCGACCCGGCGTGGCCGTTCGTGCCCGACACCCGGGTATTGATCCCTCAGCTATTGCGCTAGTGGCGGCGCCGAGATCGACGAAATGGCGCGATCTACTCGCACAATTTCGCCCGTTGGTCCGCTTGGGCGAATCGTTCAGTGGCCGAGGCGGCCGCGCCCCAGGCGCAGCAGCAGCATCGCCAGGTCCTTGCCCTCGGGTCCGAGCTCGCTGTAGCGCTCGATGACCTTCATCTCGCGGCTGTGCACCAAGCGGGTGCCGCCGGAGGCCATCCGCGCCTTGCCGATGAGCTTGGACACCTCGGTGCGCCGCTTGACGGCTTCCAGGATCGTCGCGTCGAGCTGGTCGATCTCCTGGCGAAGGTCATCAATATGGGCGGGGCTGTCTGGCAACTGTTCGGCCTCGATAGTCATGGGATTCTCCGTCATCTCGTTGTGTGGTGGACCCGGTCCCATCCGGTTTCGGGCCTCACACAAGAGACGAGCCCCGGATCCGGAAGCGGACCGCGGGGCTCTGCGAAGCAGCTAGACCACGGGCACCGCTGGCGGGTACCCGTAAAAAAATCGTCCTTGCTGCATGAGCACCCAATGAGTGTGCCACCAACGGTCGCGTCGGCGCAAAGTGTCGCTGTACAGCGGTAAGTTCGACAACGACATGTCCCATCCGAACCTGGCGGCCACCGATACCGACCAATTGCTCGACGGGCTCAACCGCCAGCAGCGTCAGGCGGTGCTGCATGAGGGTTCGCCGCTGCTCATCGTCGCCGGAGCGGGGTCGGGCAAGACGGCGGTCCTGACCCGCCGGATCGCCTACCTGCTGGCCGCCCGTGAGGTCGGCGTCGGGCAGGTGCTGGCCATCACCTTCACCAACAAGGCCGCCGCCGAGATGCGCGAACGCGTGGTCGCGTTGGTAGGCCCGCGGGCCAGGTCGATGTGGGTTGCGACGTTCCACTCCACCTGCGTGCGGATCCTGCGTAACCAGGCCTCGCTGCTGCCCGGGCTCAACTCGAACTTCTCGATCTACGACGCCGACGACTCGCGACGGCTGCTGCTGATGATCGGCAAGGACATGGGACTGGACACCAAGCGGTACTCGCCGCGGTTGCTCGCCAACGGCATCTCCAACCACAAGAACGAGCTGATCGGTCCCGAACAGGCCGCCGCCGAGGCGTCGGAAGCGGAGGAGGAACTGGCCCGCATCATCGCCGAGGTGTACGGGGAGTACCAGCGCCGTCTGCGGGCGGCCAACGCGCTGGACTTCGACGACCTCATCGGCGAGACAGTCGCTGTGCTGCAAGCCTTTCCACAGATCGCTCAGTACTACCGGCGGCGATTCCGGCATATCCTCGTCGACGAGTACCAGGACACCAACCACGCGCAGTACGTCTTGGTGCGCGAACTGGTGGGTCGGGCGGCCTTAGAAGACGAAGAAGACGGCGTGGCACCCGCCGAACTGTGCGTGGTGGGCGACGCCGACCAGTCGATCTACGCGTTCCGTGGCGCCACCATCCGCAACATCGAGGACTTCGAGCGCGACTACCCCGATGCCAGAACGATTCTGCTGGAACAGAACTATCGCTCGACACAGAACATCCTGAACGCCGCCAACTCGGTGATCGCCCGCAACGCCGGCCGCCGCGAGAAGCGGCTGTGGACCGACTCCGGCGAGGGCGAGCTGATCGTCGGCTACGTCGCCGACAACGAGCACGACGAGGCGCGGTTCGTGGCAGGGGAGATAGACGCGCTCGCCGACCGGGGCGACATCACTTACAACGACGTCGCGGTGTTCTACCGTACAAACAACTCGTCGCGGGCGCTGGAAGAGGTCTTCATCCGCGCCGGTATTCCGTACAAAGTCGTTGGCGGCGTTCGCTTTTACGAACGCAGGGAGATCCGCGACATCGTCGCCTATCTGAGGGTGCTGGACAATCCGGGCGACTCGGTCAGCATGCGGCGCATCCTGAACACGCCACGTCGCGGCATCGGCGATCGGGCCGAGGCGTGCGTGGCGGTGTATGCGGAGAACACCGGCGCGAGCTTCAACGACGCGCTGCAGGCGGCTGCCGAGGGCAAGGTGCCGATGCTGAACACCCGCTCCGAGAAGGCCATCGCGGGTTTCGTCGAGATGCTCGACGAACTGCGGGGGCTGCTCGACGGTGAACTCGGCGAACTCGTCGAGGCGGTGCTGGACCGCACTCGCTACCGCGCCGAGCTGGAATCGTCGAGCGACCCGCAGGACCTCGCCCGGCTCGATAACCTCAACGAATTGGTCAGTGTCGCACACGAATTCAGTACCGACCTCGCGAATGCACAGGCGCTGGCGGAGTCGGAGCCGCAGGACGAGGACATTCCCGACACCGGTGTGCTGGCGGCGTTTCTGGAGCGGGTGTCGCTGGTCGCCGACGCCGACGAGCTGCCCGAGCACGGCGCAGGGGTGGTGACGCTGATGACCCTGCATACCGCCAAGGGGCTCGAGTTCCCGGTGGTGTTCGTGACGGGCTGGGAGGACGGCATGTTCCCGCACATGCGGGCGCTGGGCGATCCCACAGAACTATCCGAGGAGCGGCGGCTGGCCTACGTCGGCATCACCCGCGCCCGTCAGCGGCTCTACGTCAGCCGGGCCAAGATCCGCTCGTCCTGGGGACAGCCGATGCTCAACCCGGAATCGCGGTTTCTCAAGGAGATTCCGCAGCACCTCATCGACTGGCGCCGCACCGACCCGGGCCCGTCAATGCCTTCACCGGTGAGCGGCGCGGGCCGCTTCGGACCGCCGCGGCCGTCACCGTCGCGTTCGGGCGCCGGAAAGCGCCCGCTGCTCGTGCTCGAGCCGGGCGACCGGGTCAACCACGACAAGTACGGCCTCGGCCGGGTGGAGGAGGTGTCCGGCGTCGGCGAATCGGCGATGTCGCTCATCGACTTCGGCAGCGCCGGCCGGGTCAAGCTGATGCACAACCACGCGCCGGTCTCCAAACTCTAAGCGCGTGGCCTCTCGTCGAAATCAACGTTTCGCAGGTCGCTTCTCGTACTTTCCCTGCAAAACGAGGATTGCGTGGTGCTCTAAGCGCGCCGCGCCAGCGCCCACCGCCGTGTGCCGGGCAGCAGCGCGAACAGGATGCTGGCCAGCGGCAGAACCGGAATCGCATACACCACCGGCGGTAGTTTCGCGCCGGCGACGAACAGGCTCGAGAAGATCAGCAGCGCCACGACCGCACCGACGACGATCAGCAGCCTGCTCATCCGCCGGCGCAACAGCAGCCCGATCAGGCCGGTGATGCTCGCCGCCGCGGACACCGCGGTCAGGAAACCGATCGCCACGCAGAACAACCGGTCCGATCGCCACCACCCGGTGATCAGGTCGGTGGCGATGACAGCCGTCGCCCAGCCGCTGAGGATGCTCACGATCGCCGTGGCGATCGCGGTGTGCGGATTGGGTCGCGCCGCCTTCGATGGCGCCACTGCGGCGGGCCTGGCCCGCGGTATGTAGCTCGTCTGCGGGTCTGCGGTGGCGGCCGGGATCTCGCCAGTGGGATGGCGACGGATGATACTGGTCTGCGGTTCCGCGCTGACGGGGATCTCGCCAGTGGGATGGCGACGGATTATGCGTGCAGAACTCGGGTCGTCGTCGCTGGCCACTCAGCCAGAGTAATTGCCCGGGGTGAGACCGCGTTTGGACAGCCAACCGACGGGGTCGACGCGGTCGGTGCCGTTGAGCAGCACCTCGAAGTGCAGGTGTGGGCCCGTCGAATTTCCGGTGTTGCCCATCTTCGCGATCTGGTCGCCGGCCCAGACGCGCTGACCGATGTCGACCTGCCACGCGCTGAGGTGGCCGTAGAGCGTCACGGTGCCGTCGGCATGGCGCAGCTTGACCCAGTTGCCGTAGCCGGCCTGTGGGCCCGCTGCGACGACGACGCCGTCGGCGGCCGCAACGATCGGGGTGCCGATCGAATTGGCGAGGTCGATGCCGCCGTGCAGCACGCCCCAGCGGTATCCGAAGCCCGACGTCCACACGCCCTTAGTGGGCATCACGAACATCGGGCGCTGCAGACGGGCCTCGCGTTCGGCGCGCTCCTGCGCGAACGCGGCGGCCTTGTTGATCTCCTCGGCGTGCAATTCCGAAGTGGACGCGGGAGTGACGGTCACGACCTGCATGCCGTCCGTCGATCCGGTGATCGCGCCGCCGCCGATTATGGACTGGTCTGCGGCCAGGACGGTGGCGGGCGCTTCCTCGGAGGAGTTGGCCATCGAGTACGCGCCTGCGGCTGTCGCGCCGACCGCCATGGCGGCGACCATCAGGCGGCCCTTGACGGGCACTCCCCTCGCAGCTGGGGGCCCACCTGCTTGCGGTGCTGGCCGCCTTGGCCGCCGATGGCGATGATGTCGGTTGCGGCCGTGCCGTCGCTGACGTCGGTGTAGCTGTCGCGGTAGGCGCGAGATGACCGGCCCTCATCGCGCGGATCACGGCGGAATTCCGACGGCACGGCCAGTCGCTGCGGGACCTGATCCTCGAAGTCGTGCAGGTCGTCGAGCTCCGGAGCGTGGATGACCTGCGCCTCGCGATCGAACGCGCTGCTCTGGTAAAAGTCCAGCTCAGCGAGGTCGCCGAACTCGTTGAACGGAATGATGTCGGTGATTTCAGCGGCTTCTTCGGTTACGCGACCGTTGATTCGCCGATTCGTCGATGCTCCAGCGGGAGACCTGGACGAACGGTGCTTAGCCAAGCTGAAAGTCCCTTTGCCGTGATCAGTTCGTTATCTACCTGGACCAGAGGCACGTTAACCAAATCCCAATGTTGGTGGCAACCTGAGGACGCATTCCATGCCCGAATGTGACACGTATCACTGACGCCCGGCGGTGAGATCCACCACATGACCGGGTGGGCGGTTCTGAGGGCGCAGCCTCGTGTGGATAAAGTTCCCCCGAGCCCGTCAGGCCCAAACTTCGACCTCAACGCTCGACAGACAGTGAGTCCATGGATCTCTTCGAATACCAAGCCAAAGAGCTGTTCTCCAAGCACAACGTTCCCACCACACCCGGCCGCGTCACCGACTCCGCCGAGGACGCCAAGGCGATCGCCGAGGAGATCGGCAAGCCGGTGATGGTCAAGGCGCAGGTCAAGGTCGGCGGCCGCGGCAAGGCCGGTGGCGTGAAGTACGCCGCGACCCCCGACGACGCCCTCACACACGCGCAGAACATCCTCGGTCTCGACATCAAGGGCCACATCGTCAAGAAGCTGCTGGTCGCCGAGGCCAGCGACATCGCCGAGGAGTACTACATCTCCTTCCTGCTCGACCGCTCCAATCGCACGTATCTCGCCATGTGCTCCGTCGAGGGCGGCATGGAGATCGAAGAGGTCGCCGCGACCAAGCCGGAGCGGCTGGCCAAGGTGCCCGTCGATGCCGTCAAGGGTGTCGATGAGGCATTCGCCCGTTCGATCGCCGAACAGGGTCACCTGCCCGCCGAGGTGCTCGACGCCGCCGCGGTGACCATCGCGAAGCTGTGGGAGGTGTTCGTCAAGGAGGACGCCACCCTGGTCGAGGTCAACCCGCTGGTGCGCACGCCCGACGACCGGATCCTGGCGCTGGACGGCAAGGTCACCCTCGACGCCAACGCCGACTTCCGCCAGCCGGGCCACGTGGAGTTCGAGGATCGCGACGCCACCGACCCGCTGGAACTCAAGGCCAAGGAGCACGACCTCAACTACGTCAAGCTCGACGGCGAGGTCGGCATCATCGGCAACGGCGCAGGCCTGGTGATGTCCACCCTGGACGTCGTGGCCTACGCCGGTGAGAAGCACGGCGGCGTCAAGCCGGCCAACTTCCTCGACATCGGCGGCGGCGCCTCCGCGGAGGTGATGGCCGCCGGCCTCGACGTCATATTGGGTGACGAGCAGGTCAAGAGCGTGTTCGTCAACGTGTTCGGCGGCATCACCGCATGCGACGCCGTCGCCAACGGCATCGTGAACGCGCTGAAGATCCTCGGTGACGAGGCCAACAAGCCGCTGGTGGTCCGCCTCGACGGCAACAACGTGGAAGAGGGCAGGCGCATTCTGGCCGAAGCCAATCATCCACTGGTAACAGAGATCGGCACGATGGACGAAGCCGCCGACGTCGCCGCGGCCAAAGCCGAAGCCGCGAAGGCCTGAAAGGACTGACATGGCAATCTTTTTGACGAAGGACAGCAAGGTTATCGTCCAGGGCATCACGGGCGGCGAGGCCACCACACACACCGCGCGGATGCTCAAGGCGGGAACCCAGATTCTCGGCGGCGTGAATGCGCGCAAGGCCGGAACCGACGTCGCGCACGTGGATAAGGACGGCAATGATGTCAAATTGCCGGTCTTCGGCAGTGTCGTCGAGGCCATCGAGAAGACCGGCGCCGACGTGTCGATCATCTTCGTGCCGCCGAAGTTCGCCAAGGACGCGATCATCGAGGCCATCGATGCCGAGATCCCGCTGCTGGTCGTGATCACCGAGGGAATTCCGGTGCAGGACAGCGCATACGCGTGGGCCTACAACGTCGAGAAGGGCAACAAGACCCGGATCATCGGTCCGAACTGCCCCGGCATCATCACTCCCGGTCAGTCGCTGGTCGGCATCACGCCCGCCAACATCAGCGGCCCCGGCCCGATCGGGCTGGTGTCCAAGTCCGGCACGCTGACCTACCAGATGATGTTCGAGTTGCGCGATTTCGGCTTCACGACGTCGATCGGCATCGGCGGCGACCCGGTCATCGGCACCACGCACATCGATGCCATCGAGGCCTTCGAGAAGGATCCCGAGACGAAGGTCATCGTGATGATCGGCGAGATCGGCGGCGACGCCGAGGAGCGGGCAGCCGACTTCATCAAGGCCAACGTGTCCAAGCCGGTCGTCGGCTATGTCGCGGGGTTCACCGCACCGGAGGGCAAGACCATGGGCCACGCCGGCGCCATCGTGTCGGGTTCCTCGGGCACCGCCCAGGCCAAGAAGGAAGCCTTGGAGGCCGCGGGCGTCAAGGTGGGCAAGACCCCGTCGGAGACCGCGCGTCTGGCACGGGAGATCCTGCAGAGCCTGTAGCTGTCGCCTGCGCGAGCGACCGTGTTTGTACGCCGACACACCGTGGGCGCATGTACAAACGCGGTCGCTCGCCAAAGGGGTGACGTGGGCCGCAGAATTAGGAACACGTTCTAATTATCGATTAGCCTGACGAATTAACATGTGTCAGGAGGTCTGTAATGGCGGTCGATCCGCGCACGCCGGTCCTGGTCGGTGTCGGCCAGTTCACTGAGCGCATCGACGACCCCTCCTACCGGGGTATGTCGGCCGTGGAGTTGGCGACGGCCGCGACCACAGCCGCGCTGACCGACACGGGCGCGGATGTGCGCACTGTGGCGCGGGCGATCGAGGTGTTCGTCGGGCTGCGGCAGTTCGAGATCTGCACGCCGTTCGCGAAGCCACCGCTGGGCTGCTCTGACAACTACCTGCGATCGGTGGCACAGCGCGTCGGGGCCGACCCGGCGCGCGCGGTGCTCGAGCCGATCGGCGGCAACGGCCCGCAGAAGCTGGTGACGGAGTTCGCGGGGGCGATCGCCGCAGGGGATATCGAGGTGGCGTTGGTCCTGGGCTCCGAGCCGGGGTCGACGACGAAGTACTGGGACGGACCCGCCCAAAGGGGAAAGGCCAAGCCGGACTTCACCGAGCACGTCGGTGGTCAGCTCGAGGACCGCGGCTACGGCTTCGAGCAGTACATGAGCGAATACACCGCCAAGCACGGACTGACCGGCGCGCCTGTGCAGTACGGACTGCTGGATAACGCGCGCCGTGCGCGACTGGGCCTCAGCGTCGCCGACTACCGTCGACAGATGGCCGAGCTCTTCGCGCCGTTCTCCAAAGTCGCTGCCAAGAACCCGTTTTCATCCTCGCCGGTGGAGCGTTCGGTGGACGAGATCATGACGGTCACCGACGAGAACCGGATGATCTGCGACCCGTATCCCCGCTTGCTCGTCGCACGCGATCAGGTGAATCAGGGTGCGGCCGCGCTGCTGATGTCGGTGGCCGCTGCGCGCCGCCTCGGCGTGGCTGAGGAGAAGTGGGTGTACCTGCGTGGCCACGCCGATCAGACCGAGCAGGACCTGTTGGACCGCGTGGACGTCGGCATCAGCCTCTCTGCGAAACAGGCTGTGCAGGAAGCGCTTCGGGTCTCAGGAATCGGCATCGACGACGTGGCGACCTTCGATCTCTACAGTTGCTTCCCGTTCCCCGTTTTCGTGGTGTGCGACGAGTTCGGGCTCGCGAACGACGACCCGCGAGGGTTCACGCTCACCGGCGGCCTGCCGTACTTCGGGGGTCCCGGCAACAGCTATTCGCTGCACGGTATCGCCGAGACCGTCGCTGAAATGCGGGACAAGCCAGGGTCGTTCGGCCTTGTCGGCGCGAACGGCGGCGTCATGAGCAAGTACTCGGTGGGGATCTACTCAACGGAGCCCGCCGACTGGGTGGCCGACGACAGCAAGGCGCTGCAGCAAGACATCGCGGCACTGCCAAAGGTCTCTGTGACCCGCAACGCCAATGGTCCCGCGACGATCGAGACGTACTCGGTGCGCTATGACTGGCCGGTCGCGACAGGCATCATCGTCGGCCGACTCGACGCCGACAACAGCCGGTTCATGGCCATCACCGACGACGACGATCTGGTGGCGTTGATGAGCGACGGTGACCCGATCGGTGCCCACATCGTGGTCAAGTCGGCGGATGACGGCATCAATTGCGCCTCGTTGGCGTAACTCGTCAGCCGCGGCCCGCGTATCCCCGGCGTGAAGGACGCGTAGTCGACTACTCACGACGCGGCCGGCTCGAGCCGGAACAGTTCGAGCCATGCCCACCGAAGGCCGCGCGCGCCGCAAGTTGATCGAATGGCTCAAGCGGTATCTGCCGCTGGAGATCGCGGGCTGGATCGGCGAACTCGGTGCCGCAGGCCTGGTCTACATGTGGACGGGCTCGCTGGCCGCGGCGGCCGCGGCAGCCACCATCGGCTCCTCCGTGGGCTACTACCTGCCCGCGTACATCAGCGCGGTGCGATGGGCGGCGAGCCTGGAACAGCACCGTCCATGGCCGGCCCGGACGACGGTGTCGCATCTGCTTGCGCTGCGGAGCCTGACCATCGAGTTCGGCCCCGCCGAACTGATCGACAGCCTGGCCGTGCGGCCAGCGCTCATCTACGCGGGCCCGCTGCTGCTCGACAATGTCCTCCGCGGTTGGATCGTCGGCGGCTTCCTCGCCGACGTCGCGTTCTACGTCTTCGCCATCTGCAGTTACGAACGATTTAAAGGCCTGCTGGCTGCGCCGCGGCCGCAACACAAGGAGGTCGACAGTGAACCCGTCGCGGCGATCGCAACTGCGTGAGGATCTGCGTGAGGACTCGGACCGATTGACCGCGCTGGCCGAACGGCACGGCACGCCGCTGCTGGTGTTGCGACCGCATCTGGTGGCTCGGCGGTACCGCCTGCTGGCCGAGAAGCTGCAGGGCTTCCGGCTGCACTACGCGGTAAAGGCACTGCCGCACCCGATCGTGCTCTCGACGATCGCCGTCTGCGGCGGCGGGTTCGACGTCGCTAGCAGCGGTGAGGTCGACCGTCTGCAAGACCTCGGCCTGCCGATGGATCGGTGCATCCATACCCATCCGGTCAAGAAGCCCGCCGATATCGATCACGCCTATGCGGCGGGGATCCGCACCTTCGTCGTCGAGAATCCCTGTGAAGTACAGAAATTCGCCGGCCGACCGGATGACATCGAGCTGCTTGTCCGTCTGGCTTTCCGCAATCCGACCGCCAAATCGGACCTGTCGTCGAAGTTCGGTGTCATGCCCGCCGACGCCGAACTGTTGGTCAAACACATCATTGCCTCGGGAGCGAAATTCGCGGGATTCAGCTTTCACGTCGGCAGTCAGAGCGCGACGGTCGAGCCGTATGGGGCGGCGCTGCGCGGTACCCTCGACCTCCTCGCGCACGTCGAGGAGACGCTCGGTGTGCGCGGCCGCGTCATCGACATCGGCGGCGGATTCCCGGTCAGCTACCGCGACGACGTGCCGGACCTCGACGCGATCACCGACGTCATCGATGACGAACTCGGAAGCGCCCGGAACGATTTCACGCTGCTGGCCGAACCAGGGCGCTTCCTGGTCGCGGACTGCATGACCCTGCTCACCAGCGTCGTCGGACGCGCGGAGCGAGACGGGCAGGTGTGGCACTACCTCGATGATGGGCTGTACGGCAGCTACTCCAACGTCATGACGGAGGACGTGCACCCGCCGATCCTGGCGCTGCGAGAACTCGACAACGACGCTGTCTCGTTGGAACCGGTCACCCTCGCGGGTCCGACCTGCGATAGCGCCGACGTCATCGCCCGCGACTACCCGATGCCCGGCCTCGACGTGGGAGATATCGTGGTCAGCCCGATGATGGGGGCCTACACGAGCGTGACGTCGTCCGGGTTCAACGGTATTGCAGCTACCCCGATCGTGATGGCTTAGACGAGAGCGGCGAGCTTGCCCGCGAGACGTTCGACGTACGCGGCGACTTCGGTGTCGGACTTGTCGGGCAAGCCGAACAAGACCTCGGTGACCCCAAGGTCGGCCCATCGGGCCAGCTTGTCGGGGTCCGGCTTGAAATCCAGTGCGACGATTTGCGGGGCACCTTCGCGACCGGCCGCGGCCCAGGTGTCCTGCAACAGCTTGACCGGGGCATCGATGTCGAAGTCGCGCGGTGTGGTGATCCAGCCGTCGGCGGACTTCGCGATCCACTTGAAGTTCTTCTCGGTGCCCGCGGCGCCGACCAGCACCGGAATGTGCGCCTGCACCGGCTTGGGCCAGGCCCAACTGGGGCCGAAGTTGACGAACTCGCCCTCGTAGGACGCTTCTTCGTCGGTCCACAGGGCGCGCATGGCTTCGAGGTACTCGCGCAGCATCGTGCGCCGTCGCCCGGGTGGCACGTTGTGGTCAGCCAATTCGTCTGTGTTCCAACCAAATCCGACACCCAGCGATACGCGGCCGCCGGAAAGGTGATCCAGCGTGGCGATCGACTTCGCCAGGGTGATCGGATCGTGCTCGACGGGCAGTGCCACGGCCGTGGACAACCGCACCCGCGTGGTGACCGCACACGCCGCGCCCAGCGACACCCAGGGATCGAGCGTGCGCATATAGCGGTCATCGGGCAGCGACTCGTCGCCCGTAGTGGGGTGGGCGGCCTCGCGCTTGATCGGTATGTGGGTGTGTTCGGGCACGTAGAACGTGGTGAAGCCATGCTCATCGGCGAGTTTGGCGGCGGACGCGGGGTCGATGCCCCGGTCGCTGGTGAACAGCACGAGCCCGTAGTTCATGCCCAGAATTAGAACGTGTTTCAGTCTGGGGGGCAAGCGACCATTCGTGGAGCACCCGTGAGCGGCAAGAGAGACGAACGATTCAAGGGTCTGCTCGCGGTCCGCCGTCCTCGCCTGACGGATGTCCAAGGCGAACCCGTCGCGTCGATCGCCACTGCGTGAGGCTCGGCACCGCTTTAGGGTCACGCGGATCGTTACCCGTGACCTCTGTAGCGGCGCGTTGTTGGGTGGCACACCATGACGACCGAACACATCGCCGACCACGTCAAGTTCGCGTACTGGGTGCCCAACGTCAGCGGCGGGCTGGTCACCAGCGACATCGAACAGCGCACGGACTGGAACTACGACTACAACGTGAAACTCGCGCAGACTGCCGAGAACAACGGCTTCGAATACGCGCTGTCCCAGGTTCGCTACGAGGCCAGTTACGGCGCGGAGTACCAGCACGAGTCCACCAGCTTCTCGCTGGCGCTGCTGCTGGCCACGCAGCGGCTCAAGGTGATCGCCGCCGTGCATCCGGGCCTGTGGCAACCGGCAGTGCTGGCCAAGCTCGGGGCGACGGCCGATCACCTGAGCAACGGCCGCTTCGCCGTCAACGTGGTCTCGGGCTGGTTCAAAGACGAGTTCACCCACCTCGGCGAGCCGTGGCTCGAACACGATGAGCGCTACCGTCGCAGCGCCGAGTTCCTGCAGGTGCTGCGCAAGATCTGGACCGAGGACGATGTTGAATTCCGCGGCGACTTCTACCGCATCCACGACTTCACCCTCAAGCCCAAGCCGCTCAACACACCCGAGCGGCCGAATCCGGAGATCTTCCAGGGCGGGAACTCGACGGCGGCCCGGCGCAACGGCGGCTACTACGCCGACTGGTACTTCTCCAACGGAAAGGATTTCGACGGCGTCACTGAGCAGATCGTCGAGGTGCGCGACCACGCCCGCGCCGCCGGCCGAGCCGGCGATCCAGCAGGGGCCGGCCGAGCCGGCGATCCAGCAGGGGCCGGCCGAGCCGGCGATCCAGCAGGGGCCGGCCGAGCCGGCGATCCAGCAGGGGCCGGCCGCGAGGTCTCTTTCGGGCTCAACGGTTTCATCATCGCGCGCGATACCGAGAAGGAGGCGAAGGAGACGCTGCGCGAAATAATCGACAAGGCCAACCGCCCCGCGGTCGACGGATTCCACGCCGCCGTGCAGCAGGCCGGCAACGCATCGCCGGACAAGCGCGGCATGTGGGCCGATTCGACGTTCGAGGACTTGGTGCAGTACAACGACGGATTCCGCACACAGTTGATCGGTACCCCGGAGCAGATCGCGGAACGTGTTGCGGCGTACCGCAAACGCGGCGTCGACCTCATCCTCGGTGGCTTTCTGCATTTCCAGGAGGAGATCGAGTACTTCGGTTCGCGGGTGCTGCCGTTGGTGCGCGAAATCGAGCGATCAGAAGCGGATGCAGGAGATTCCGCGCGCGAACCCTTGCTCGCGTCGCTTTGACCAAGGGTGCGCTAGCGTGGGTCCGAAGCCGTCCAGCACAGGAGAGGTCATGTCGTACCCCCAAGGCCCGCCCGGTAGCCCCGGATACCCGCCCGCACAGCAGCCGACGACGCAGTTCACCGCGCCGACCCAACAGTTCGTAAAGGCCGAGCCCGCTCCCGCCGCCCCTGCGGGTCCGGGTCAGCTGCCGATGTATCTGACCGTCGCGGTGGTGGTACTCGGGCTGGCGGTATACCTGTCCAGCTTCGGACCGCTGTTCACGTCGGGTGCGGACTTCTTCACGCCGACGCTGCTGGACCTCGGGGTCGTCGCGGCGGTCGCCGCCGGCTTGACCGCAGGCGTCTCGCTGCTGCCCAAGCAGAGGGCTCTGCCAGCACTGGTCGCGGTGCTCTCGGTGCTGGCGTTCCTCCTGGTGATCGCAATCGTGCTGACGGCGCCGGACGGCGTGTCGATCGACTGGGGGCTGTACCTGATCATCGGGTTCGCGGTGATCCAGGCGATCGTCGCGGTGGCTGTGCTTCTCTTCGATGCGGGTGTCATCGCCCCGCCTGCGCCGAAGCCGCCACGGTATGACCAGCAGTACGGCCAGTACGGCGGCCCCGGCGCGCCGTACTACGGACAGCTCCCGCACGGTGGCCCGCCGCAACAGCAGTCGCCGCAACAGCAGCAGGTCCACCAGCAGCGCCCGGGATATCCGTCGCCTTACGGCGGCTACCCGGGTGGCGGGCCGTCAGCCGGCGGATACGGGGGCGGTCAGCAGAGCGGACCCCCGACCCCGCCGACCGGATTTCCCACCTACGGCCAGCCGCCGGGTAACGCCGCGCCGACCCGCGAGGCGCCGATGCCGACCCGCGAGGCGCCGATGCCGACGCAAACGTCGGCGTCTTCCACGCAGTCCGGGCCTGAGCCGTCGTAGTCTGAGCCGCGCGTGCGTCAACTTCGCACGCGTGAGCTCGTGCGAGGAGCGGCCTTAGTGGACAGCCGGCCAGTCGGCACACGCCAGGCGCGTGAGCTGCTTCGGGTCGCGTTCGGGCCATCCATCGTGGCGCTGGGCATCATCGCGGCAGTGGTGCTTCTGCAGCTGCTGATCGCCAACAGCGACATGACCGGCGCCCTCGGCGCGATCGCCAGCATGTGGCTGGGCGTGCACCTGGTGCCGATCTCGATCGCTGGCAACGAGCTCGGCGTGATGCCGCTTCTGCCCGTGCTGGCGATGGTGTGGGGCACCGCCCGCACGACGGCCGCGGCCACCTCACCTCAAGGTTCCTGGTTCGTGACGCGCTGGGTCGTCGCGTCGGCGCTGGGCGGGCCGCTGTTGATCGCGGCGATCTCGCTGGCCGTCGTCCACGACGCCGCCTCGGTGCTCACCCAGCTCCAGACGCCGAATGCCCTGCGCGCATTCGGCAGCGTCCTGGCCGTTCACGCAGTCGGCGCCGTGATCGGGGTCGGTTCGCGGGTCGGCCGCCGACTTCTGACGGCCTCGCCGCTGCCTTCGTGGCTGCCCGACGCGTTCCGCGCCGCCAGTGCCGGAGTGCTGGCGCTTCTCGGGCTCTCCGGCGTCGTGATGGTCTGTTCGATGGTCGTGCACTGGGCGACGATGAACGACCTCTACGGGATCACCGACTCGTTTTTCGGTCAGTTCAGCCTCACGCTGTTGTCCGCGCTCTACATCCCCAACGTTCTCGTCGGCACCGCCGCGGTCGCCGTCGGTTCGAGTGCGCACGTCGGGCTGGCGACGTTCAGTTCGTTCACCGTGTTCGGCGGCGACATCCCGGCCTTGCCGGTGCTGGCCGCCGTGCCGACCCCACCGCTGGGCCCGGCCTGGGTGGCTCTGCTGATCGTCGCCGCGGCGTCGGGTGTGGCTGTCGGCCAGCAGTGTGCGCGCCGACCGCTGCCGCTGCTGCCTGCCTTGGGCAAGCTCGTCGTCGCCGCTGCGGTGGCGGCAATGATCATGGCGGTGCTCGGCCATGCGGGTGGCGGCCGACTGGGCAACTTCGGCGACGTCGGCGTCGACCAGGCCACCTTCGCGCCCGCGGTGTTCCTGTGGTTCGCCGGCATCGGGGCCCTGACCGTGGCGATGTCGGGTGGCATCGCCCATCGCGTCAAGGCGCCCAAACCGGTGCGGGAGCCTGAACCCGCGCCGGAGCCCGAACCGGAGCCACCAGTCGAGGATCTCGACGCCGAGGACGTTCCGGTACCCCGGCCAGAGCCCGAACTGGAACCGCCGGGCGCGTTCGACGACCCCGAGGAACACTTCGTCGCAGACGACATCGCCACGCCCGGCACGACCACGGACCGGGCGCCCGACACCGACGATTAGGCTGCCAGGCGTGCAGCAACCGCTTCGTGTGCCCCCGCAGGTGCCTGCACGGGTCGTCGTGCTGGCGTCGGGCACCGGTTCGCTGCTGCGATCCCTGCTCGACGCGACCGGTGGTGACTACCCCGCCCGGATCGTCGCGGTGGGCGTGGATCGCGACTGCCCTGCTGTGGACATCGCGGCGTCGGCATCGGTGCCCAGCTATGTCGTGCGGTTGCGCGATCACCCCGACCGCGAGGCCTGGGACGCCGCCATCGCCGATGCGACCGCACTGCAGGAACCCGACCTGATCGTGTCCGCCGGATTCATGAAAATCCTTGGGCCTCATTTTCTTTCCCGATTCATGGGGCGGATCATCAACACGCATCCAGCGCTGCTGCCTGCATTCCCCGGTGCGCACGCGGTTCTCGAGGCGCTGGAGTACGGCGTCAAGGTGACGGGGTGCAGCGTGCACCTCGTCGACGCCGGAACGGACACCGGGCCGCTTTTGGCGCAGGAAGCCGTGCCCGTGTACGACGATGACCACGAAGCAACCCTGCACGAGCGGATCAAGGTCGTTGAACGGCGACTGCTGGTGGACGTGTTGGCCGCGGTGGCTACCCGCGGTGTGACCTGGACCGGACGAAGGGCGACCTTAGGATGACTGACCGTAGGGCTATTCGGCGCGCGTTGATCAGCGTCTACGACAAGACCGGTCTCGCCGATCTCGCGCGCGGTCTGAACGATGCGGGCGTCGCCATCGTATCCACCGGGTCGACCGCCAAAACCATTGCGGACGCCGGTGTTCCGGTTACCTCCGTTGAAGAGGTCACCGGGTTCCCCGAGGTTCTCGACGGCAGAGTCAAGACGCTGCATCCGCACGTGCACGCCGGCCTGCTCGCCGATCAGCGCAAGCCCGAACATGTTTCGGCGCTGGCCCAACTCGGTGTCGCACCGTTCGAACTGGTCGTCGTCAATCTCTACCCGTTCACCCAGACCGTCGACTCCGGCGCAGGCGAAGATGAATGTGTCGAGCAGATCGACATCGGCGGCCCGTCGATGGTGCGCGCCGCCGCCAAGAACCATCCCAGCGTCGCGGTCGTCGTGGATCCGCTGGGCTACGACGGCGTGCTCGCTGCGGTACGGGCCGGCGGCTTCACCCTCGATGAGCGAAAGAAGCTGGCCTCCTTGGCGTTCCGTCACACCGCCGACTACGACGTCGCGGTCGCGGCGTGGATGTCGTCGGTGCTCGCCGGGGAAGGCGACACGGCCCCGCCGTCGCTGCCCCTGTGGACGGGTTCGACGTGGCGACGCGAAGCCGTGCTGCGGTACGGGGAGAACCCGCATCAGCAGGCCGCGCTGTATCGCAACGACGGGGGTTGGCCGGGTCTCGCCCAGGCCCAGCAGTTGCACGGAAAAGAGATGTCCTACAACAACTACACCGATGCCGATGCGGCGTGGCGTGCCGCGTTCGACCACGAAGAGATCTGCGTGGCGATCATCAAGCACGCCAACCCTTGCGGAATCGCTGTCTCCGCAGTATCGGTGGCCGACGCCCATCGCAAGGCACATGAATGCGATCCGCTGTCCGCGTTCGGCGGGGTGATCGCGGCCAACACCGAGGTGACCGTCGAGATGGCCGAGACGGTCGCCGACATCTTCACCGAGGTGATCATCGCGCCCGCATACGAGTCCGGTTCGGTGGAAGTGCTTGCGCGCAAGAAGAACATCCGCGTGCTGCTGGCGTCCGAGCCGCTGCAGGGCGGTACCGAGTTCCGCCAGATCAGCGGCGGGCTGCTTATTCAGCAGCGCGACGAGTTCACCGCACCCGGCGACGATTCGGCCAACTGGACTCTGGCCACGGGCTCACCCGCCGACCCGGCGACCCTGGCCGACCTGGAGTTCGCGTGGCTGTCGTGCCGCGCGGTGAAGTCCAACGCGATCGTCGTCGCCGCCGACGGCGCCACCGTGGGCGTGGGCATGGGTCAGGTCAACCGAGTCGACGCCGCCAAGCTGGCCGTGCAGAGGGCAGGCGATCGCGTACGGGGCGCCGTCGCTGCGTCTGACGCGTTCTTCCCGTTCCCCGACGGGCTCGAGGTGCTCACGGATGCCGGCGTCAAGGCGATCGTGCATCCCGGCGGGTCCGTGCGCGACGAGGAAGTCACCGCGGCGGCCGCCAAGGCTGGCATCACGCTCTACCTCACGGGCGCCCGCCACTTCGCGCACTGAGCGGACGGCGAGTGCCGGGTTGTTACACGTTTCGCGCTCGAGAGCGTGACACAACCCGACATTCGACCATTTAGGAGTTGCTTCAGTTGCGTGACCGCCCAGTCGTCGTACTTCTTGCCGACGCCGACGTGCCGCGTGCGGCGGCGGCGCCTCAGTGCAACCACGCGTGGTCACCGTCGAAAGCCTTGACGGGACAGGCGACCCCGACGAAGCGTTCGACCTGACGCGCGAGGGGATGCTCGAGCTCCTGGGGGCCGACGTCGACCTGGACGTCACCAGTCATCTTCAATGTGGACAGCCCCGCCGAAACAATTCAGTATGCTGCCGCCGTCGGCGTCATGGGCATGCGCAGAATCTGACGGATCAGCAGTGGTCGACCGGGACACGCACGCTCGGGGAACACGTCGTAGCGTGGAGCGGTGATGGGAACCCACGGCCGACGCCGCCTTCGCCTGTCTATGGGGGTGGCTGCGGGAATCGTGGCTGTGCTGGTGTCGTCGTGCACCCGAGTAATCGATGACGCGCGCCCGGTGGCCGCCGACGACGCGGGACCGCTGGTCGCCGAAGGCGCCGCGGCGTGTACGGCGGTCGATGTCCCGCTCGCCGATGTGCCACCGCCGCCGGGCGGATCGAGCAATTCAGATCCTGTGCTGCGGATCCCGAAGCCGCCCGGCTGGAACCGGATCACATCGCTGGACTCGGAGATGATCCGGTTCGTGATGCGCAACGACGACCTCGCCGTCGACCGAGTCGCCCCCACCGCGGTGGTGACTCTGGAATCGCACCGCGGCAAGATCTCGCCGGACACACTGTTCGCCGAGCAGCGCAGACAGGTGTCGGAGTTGGGCGTCACACAGCTGACCCTCACAGACACCACGCTGTGCGGACTGCCGGCGATGCGTGGCGGGTACATGTCGCCGCTGATGGGGACGGCCGAGCCCCGTCCGGCCGAAGTGCTCATCGGCGTCATGTTCGACGGCGCCACGACGTACGGCGTCGCTGTCACGGTGCAGAGCGCCGATGCCCACGACCCCACCTTCATCCGCGACTCGGCGGCGATCCTGGACGGTTTCCAGATGCTGCCGCCGGGCAGCCGATGACGGTCAGTCGACCCCAACTCCGAAAAGCGTCGTAGCGTGGAGTGGTGACACCACCTCATGATCTGCCCTCGACCGTCGGCGCACTGAAGGCCTCCGGCCACCGCGAGCGGGGCGTGAAACAGGAAATCCGGGAAAACTTGCTGGCCGCGCTCGCCGAGGGACGCGACGCGTGGCCGGGCATCCTGGGGTTCGAGGACACCGTGATCCCGCAGCTGGAGCGCGCCCTGATCGCCGGCCACGACCTGGTGCTGCTCGGCGAGCGCGGGCAGGGCAAGACGCGCGTGCTGCGTGCGCTGACCGGTCTGCTCGACGAGTGGACCCCCGTCATCGCGGGCTCCGAGTTGGGTGAGCACCCGTACAGCCCGATCACCCCGGAGTCGATCCGGCGGGCGGCCAACTCGGGCGACGACCTGCCCGTCGCATGGCGGCATCGCAGCGAGCGCTACACCGAGAAGCTGGCGACTCCCGACACCAGCGTGGCCGACCTCGTCGGCGACATCGACCCGATCAAGGTGGCCGAGGGCCGAAGCCTCGGTGACCCGGAGACCATCGCCTACGGACTCATCCCGCGGGCACATCGCGGCATCGTCGCCATCAACGAGCTGCCCGACCTCGCCGAGCGCATCCAGGTGTCGATGCTGAACGTCATGGAGGAGCGCGACATCCAGGTGCGCGGCTACACGTTGCGGCTGCCGCTGGACGTTGTTGTGGTGGCTAGTGCCAACCCCGAGGACTACACGAACCGCGGTCGCATCATCACCCCGCTCAAGGACCGCTTCGGCGCCGAGATCCGCACCCACTACCCGCTGGAACTCGAGGCCGAGGTCGGCGTCATCCGGCAGGAGTCGCATCTGTCCGCCGAGGTGCCCGAGTACCTGCTGCACGTGCTCGCCCGGTTCGCCCGCTATCTGCGGGAGTCGCGGTCCATCGACCAACGCTCGGGCGTGTCGGCACGGTTCGCGATCGCTGCCGCCGAGACCGTCGCCGCGTCGGCGCGGCATCGCTCAGCCGTACTGGGCGAACAGGATCCGGTGGCGCGGGTGGTGGACCTGTCCAACGTGATCGACGTGCTGCGCGGCAAGCTGGAGTTCGAGTCCGGCGAGGAGGGTCGCGAGCAGGCCGTGCTCGAACACCTCCTTCGCCGGGCCACCGCCGACACCGCGCAGCGACTGCTCGGCGGTATCGACGTCGGTCCCCTGGTGGTCGCGATCGAGAACGGTTCGGCGATCACCACCGGCGACCGCGTGTCCTCGCGCGAGGTGCTGGCCGCCGTACCCGAGGTGCCTGCGATCGCCGAGATCCAGAAGCGCCTCGAGGCGACGACGGACGGACAGCGGGCGGGGGCCGTCGAATTGGCGCTGGAAGCGCTGTATCTGGCGAAGCGGATCGACAAGGTGTCTTCAGAAGGCGAAACCGTTTATGGGTAGGAGCACGACGATCGAGCAGCGAGGGACGAGCTGCGCTGTGGGGGTACTCCCCTCGCATGGGCCCATGCGCGAGCCGGGGACTGGGGGCCCACCCACGCGAAGCGTAGGGGGAGAGTGCGACCGATGAAACCGCACCGCACTTCGCGGTACTCGCGATACACCGGCGGTCCCGACCCGCTGGCACCGCCGGTCGACCTGAGCGAGGCGCTCGAGCAGATCGGCCAGGACGTCATGGAGGGCAGCTCGCCCCGCCGGGCTCTGTCCGAGCTGATGCGGCGCGGCACCAAGAACATGCGCGGGGCCGACAAGCTCGCCGCCGAGGCCAACCGCCGTCGCCGGGAACTGTTGCAGCGCAACAATCTCGACGGCACGCTGCAGGAGATCAAGAAGCTGCTCGACGAAGCGGTGCTGGCCGAGCGCAAGGAGCTGGCCCGCGCGCTCGACGACGACGCGAGGTTCAACGAAATGCGCATCGAGTCGCTGCCGCCGTCGCCTGCGAAGGCCGTGCAGGAGCTTTCCGACTACGAGTGGCGCAGCGCCGAGGCGCAGGAGAAGTACGAGCAGATCAAGGATCTGCTCGGCCGCGAGATGCTCGACCAGCGGTTCGCAGGCATGAAGCAGGCGCTGGAGAACGCCACCGACGAGGACCGTCAGCGGGTCAACGAGATGCTCGACGATCTCAACGACCTGCTGGACAAACACGCCCGCGGCGAGGACACCGACCAGGATTTCCAGAACTTCATGGACAAGCACGGCGAGTTCTTCCCGGAGAACCCCCGCAACGTCGACGAACTCCTGGACTCCCTGGCCAGCCGGGCCGCCGCCGCCCAGCGCTTCCGCAACAGCCTGTCGGCAGATCAACGAGCCGAGCTGGATGCGTTGGCGCAGCAGGCGTTCGGCTCACCGTCACTGATGAATGCGCTCAACCGCCTCGACGGTCATCTGCAGGCGGCCCGGCCCGGTGAGGACTGGGAGGGTTCCTCGCGGTTCTCCGGCGACAACCCGATGGGGATGGGCGAAGGCGCTCAGGCGATGGCCGACATCGCCGAACTCGAAGAGCTCGCCGAGGCGCTCTCCCAGAGTTACGCGGGCGCCACCATGGAGGATGTTGACCTGGAGGCGCTGGCCCGCCAACTCGGGGACGACGCCGCGGTCGACGCCGCGACACTGGCCGAACTCGAACGGGCATTGGTGAATCAGGGATTCCTCGACCGTGGTTCGGACGGGCAGTGGCGGCTGTCGCCGAAGGCGATGCGCCAGCTGGGTCAGACCGCGTTGCGCGATGTGGCGCAACAGCTTTCAGGTCGGCACGGCGAGCGCGACACCCGTCGTGCCGGCGCGGCGGGCGAGCTGACCGGGGCGACGCGGCCCTGGGCGTTCGGCGACACCGAACCCTGGAATGTCACCCGCACGCTGACCAATGCGGTACTGCGGCAGGCAGGCACCGGCGTCGCCGAGACGCCGTTACGAATCACTGTCGAGGACGTCGAGATCTCCGAGACGGAGACCCGCACGCAGGCGGCGGTCGCGCTTCTGGTCGACACGTCGTTCTCGATGGTGATGGAGAACCGCTGGCTGCCGATGAAGCGCACGGCGCTGGCACTGAACCATCTCATCAGCACGCGTTTCCGCTCGGATGCGTTGCAGATCATCGCGTTCGGCCGCTACGCGCGTACGGTGTCCGCCGCCGAACTGACCGGGCTTGAGGGCGTCTACGAGCAGGGCACCAACCTGCACCACGCCCTCGCGCTGGCGGGCAGGCACCTGCGACGTCACCCCAATGCCCAGCCGGTGGTGCTGGTGGTCACCGACGGCGAACCCACCGCGCATCTGGAAGACGTCGACGGCGAGGGCACGTCGGTTTTCTTCGACTATCCGCCGCATCCGCGCACGATCGCCCACACGGTGAAGGGCTTCGACGACATGGCCCGGCTCGGAGCGCAGGTGACGATCTTCCGGCTCGGCAGCGATCCGGGTCTCGCACGGTTCATCGACCAGGTCGCGCGCAGGGTCGAGGGTCGCGTCGTGGTACCCGATCTGGACGGTTTGGGGGCAGCGGTGGTCGGCGACTATCTGCGCTCGCGCCGCAGGCGATGAACGCTTGCGCGACGAACCGAACAGAGCGCTAGGCGCTCTTACGCTTCCTGCGTTTGACGCCGACGCGGCCCCACAGCGAGAAACCGCGGACGTGCACGCACGGCGCGCCGGGTGAGCCGTCGCCGCTCACACTCTGGTCGAAGGTGCCCATCACCCCAACGCCGCGCAGGTCCACGTTCACCTCGGGCGGTATCACGATGGTCTGGCCGCCGAAGATCGAGTACGAGTGAATCTCGACGTCCGGTGACGTGAAGTCGGCATACCGCAAATCGATCACACCGCCGCCGAACAGAGCGAACGTCGTCATCCGCTTGGGCACGTTCCAGCGGCCACGTCGCTCGAAGCCGCTCATGATCGCCAGCAGCATCGTCGACGGCGCGGGATGGACAGGCCCGCCGCTGGGGCCCCGGGTGATCGCACCGGGCAGGTCGGCGGACAGTCGGTCGAGTTCCTCGTGCGTCTGCGCGGCGTAGGCCCTGGTCAGGCGATCTTCATACTCGCTCAGCGGAAGCCTGCCCTGAGCCGCGGCATCGGTCAGCAACTGCGCCACCTGAATGCGATCGGTGTCAGCAGCACGCATCGAACCGTTCCGCGACGCTGGAGTGCTCATCACTGACGAGCCTACGACGAACGGTGGCACAAGCAAGGCGGTTGGCCAAACTGTGCTCTCATCGGTGCCGGCGAAGCATGTATACGGCCAACTTTATTCGGCGAGAGCGAGGTAGTCGGCAAAGCCGATAGTACCGACGGGGTTGTCGGGCACCAGGTTCGCGCCCGAGGTGTAACCGGCAACAATGCGTCCCGGCAGGGGGACCTCAACGACCTTGCGACGCCCGGCGCGCGCCGTGAGGTACATCCGAGCCAACTGTGCGTGCGTGTGCACCTCGGGTCCGCCGATGTCGGGCGCCCGGCCCGCCGGTTCGATATCGACCAGTTCGACAAGCCGCGCCGCCACGTCGCCGGCGTCGATCGGCTGGAACCGCACACCGCGCAACGCCCACAGCACGGGGGAGAACCGCTGGATCGAGAAGATGGTGTTGATCAAGTCGTGGAACTGGGTGGCGCGCAGCACGGTGTGGCCGATGCCGGAGGCTTCCAGTGCCTGCTCGACGCGCAGCTTCGTCCGGTAATAGGGCAACGGGATTTGATCGATGCCAACGATCGAGACGTGAATGACGTGGCGGACCCCGGCGTTTCGCGCGGCAGCCAAGAGGTTCTGCATCGAGGTGACGTCCTTGTCCCCGGTTGGTTGTGTGGCGCAGTTCACAATCGCGTCCACGCCTGCGACCGCGTCGTCTATGCCGGCATCCGCGAGTAGGTCAGCCTGTGCCCAGTGCACCCCTGTGTAGCCGACGTGACTGCGTCGGCTCATTGCCCGCACATGGTGACCGGCGGCGGTAGCTGTGCCCACCACCTTCCGGCCCAGTGTGCCGGTGGCTCCCGTGATCAGGACACGCGACGGCATGCCTACACCCTAAAGCCATGAACTAATGTGTCCCCGACACGAAGCAAGGGCGGATCTGGCTGTGGCCGATGGTGATGTGAAGGAGCGGGGCCTGGGCTCGAGCCTGCGGAAGCTATCCACACTTCAACAGCGATTCGAGGCGTCCGCGGTGGGTAAGGCCGTCATCAGCGGCGTCATCCTGGTGATCGTTCTGGTCGGCGTTGCATGGAATCTGCCGGATTCGCCGATCAAGCGCCTGGTGACGCCGGTCGCGAAACCGCTCGCGGTGCCGACGGGACTGGACCAGGGCTGGGCGATGTATACGCCGAATCCGAGTACGCGGATCGACACCATCGAGGTTCAGGTCACGATGGCCGACGGTGAGAACCGGATCTGGACGATGCAGCCCGGCGCGGCCGGTATCAGCGACTTCGGCTGGGACCGCTGGTTGGTTATGCGGTTCTACGCGGTGCTCGACGCCAGTGTCCGACCGGATCTGGCCCGCTGGGTCGCCCGCCAGGTCACCGGTCCGGGCGAACGCGCCGTCGCCGTCACCATGACGCTTCGCACCGAGACACTGCAGGCGCCGGACGAACCCGCACAGAACGGCGGTCGGCGCTCCAACGCGACGAAGGTTCTGTACCAAGAGAATCTGGCGGGACAGCAATGACAGCACCCAATCGCCGGCAACCTCTGGTCGGCGTTGTCGCCGAACGGTGGAATGCATTCTGGTTCACCCCCGAACCCGCCCACACACTCGGACTGGTCCGAATGGCGTTCGGCGTCGTGGTGCTCGCGTGGGCCCTTGTGCTTCTGCCGGACCTGTACCAACTCCTCGGCGCGCAGGGCGTGGTGCCGAAACACCCCCACTTCGAGTACGAGTGGAGCGTCTTCGCGATCTTCGGCGGCGACCGGGCACTGCTCATCGGTTGGGTGGTGCTCGTGGTGTCCGCCCTGGCGCTGGCCGTGGGCTGGCACAGTCGGCTCGCGGCGATCGTCGTCTTCGTTCTGGTCCAGTCGTTCGTGCGACGAGATCCGTTCGTCTTCAACGCCGGCGACGCGCTCATCGTGCTGGTCGCCCTGATCCTGGCGCTCTCCTCCTGCGGTGCGGCGTTGTCGCTCGATCAGCGCAAGCGCGAGGGATCGTTCTGGTCGGCGCAGACTCGCTCGCCGTGGGCGGTCCGACTGCTACAGGTCCAGCTCTCCCTGATCTACCTGGTGTCGGTGCAGGCCAAGCTCAATGGCGAGTCGTGGCGCAAGGGTTCGGCGGTGTCCTACGCGTGGCGCACCGACGGGCGATTCGCATTTCTGTCCGCACCGGAGTGGTTGTCCGCCAACGCCATTCTGGTCAACGTCCTGACATGGGGCACGCTCTGCGTGGAGTTGGCGATCGCCGTGCTGGTGTGGAACCGGCGGCTGCGATTCTGGGTGTTGGGCGCCGGGGTGTTGATGCACCTGGCGATGATGATCAATCTGAACATCGCGAGCAACTCGGTGCCCTGATCGTCGTCCCACTCGCGCGGCCCGCCAGACCAC
Organism: uncultured Actinomycetota bacterium; assembly: GCA_963721495.1. Classification (GTDB taxonomy): domain Bacteria; phylum Actinomycetota; class Actinomycetes; order Mycobacteriales; family Mycobacteriaceae; genus Mycobacterium. The sequence continues at coordinate 39,629 of CAVRMG010000045.1, forward strand.
AAATCGGAGCACCGCCGACAAGACGAGGATCGCCGTTAGCACCAGGCAGTCACGTCGCGCCGGAGTCACGCCTGCCGCCTAGTTCGGGGTCCGGACTCAGCCGACCCAGCGGGGCGACGCGCTTCTGCAGGAAGGCCAGCATGCCTTCGCGTGCCTCCTCGGAGACGAACAATCGGGCGGACTGCTCGGTGAGTTCGTCGGCGCGGTCGTCGAAGGCCGCAAGGATCGGTGCGGTAGTCAACGCCTTTGACGCGGCGAGCCCCTGCGGCGAGGCCTTGCCCATCGCGGCGGTCAGTGCCGCCACCGTGGCATCGACGTCCTCGGTGGCGATGGTGACGAGACCGATCTCCGCGGCCTCCTGGGCGCCGAACTTCTCGCCCGTTAGGAAGTACCGGCCTGCGGAGCGCGTGGTCATCTTCGGCAGCAGGGTCAGCGAAATGATCGACGGCGCCACCCCGATGCGGGCCTCGGTCAACGCGAACGTGCTGGCCTGCCCGGCCACGACGATGTCGCACGCACCGACCAGGCCCAGCCCGCCAGCTCGGACGTGGCCGTCGATAGCGGCGATGACCGGCATCGGCAGCTCAAGGATCCGGCGCAGCAGGCGGGTCAGTTCACGGGCGCGGTCGACCGCGACATCGCCAAGATCACTGGCTGGCGTGCCGGCAGAGGCTTGAGCGAGATCCGCTCCCGCGCAGAAGGTTCCGCCGGTATGACCCAGCACGACAGTCCGCGCCCCCAATTCCTCGGTGGCGTCGGTGAGACCCTGGTGCAGCTGGTTGACCAGCGCGGTCGACAGCGCGTTGCGGTTGTGCGGCGAGTCCAGCGTCAGCCGGGCGACGCTGCCTTCGACGGTGTAGTGGACAAGCGAGCTCATCAGTAAGAGCGTGGCAGACCGAGCGAGGTCTGCGCTACGAAGTTGAGAATCATCTCCCTGCTGACCGGTGCGATGCGCGCCAATCGCGACGCGGTGAGCACCGATGCGATCCCGTACTCCTTGGTCAGCCCGTTACCGCCGAGCGACTGCACGGCCTGATCGACCGCGCGCACCGACGCCTCGCCCGCGGCGTACTTGGCCATGTTGGCGGCTTCGGCGGCGCCGCCGTCGTCACCGAGGTCGTAGAGCGTGGCGGCCTTCTGCATCATCAGCTTGGCCAGCTCGATCTCGATGTGGTTCTGCGCCAACGGATGTGAGATGCCCTGGTGCGCGCCGATCGGCGTCTTCCACACCTGCCGGGTCTTCACGTACTCGGTGGCCTTGTTGATGGCGAACCGGCCCATGCCCACGGCGCTGGCCGCGCCCATGATCCGCTCGGGGTTCAAGCCTGCGAACAACTGCGCGATGGCTGCGTCCTCCGATCCGACCAAAGCATCGGCCGGCAACCGGACCTCGTCGAGGAACAGCTGGAACTGGTTCTCCGGGCTGACGATCTCCATGTCGATCTTGGTCCACGACAGGCCGGGGGTGTCCGTGGGCACGATGAACAGCGCGGGCCGGAGTGATTCGGACTTCGCCACGCCGTCTTTGTAGGTGCGGCCCACCACCAGGATGGCCTGAGCCTGATCGACGCCGGAGATGAACACCTTCTGGCCCGACAGGATCCAGTCGCCGCCGTCGCGACGAGCGGTCGTGGTGATGCGATGACTGTTCGAGCCCGCGTCGGGTTCGGTGATGGCGAACGCCATGGTGATCGACCCGTCGGCGATACCCGGGATCCACCGCTTCTTCTGCTCCTCGGTGCCGAACTTGGAGATGATCGTGCCGTTGATGGCGGGCGAGACCACCATCAAGAGCAGTGCGCAGCCGTTGGCCGACATCTCCTCCATCACCAGGGACAGCTCGTACATGCCTGCGCCGCCGCCGCCGTACTCCTCGGGCAGGTTCACCCCGATGAAGCCGAGTTTGCCTGCCTCACTCCACAGTTCGGTGGTGTGCTCGCCGGCGCGTGCCTTCTCGAGGTAGTACCGCTCGCCGTAGTTGGCGGCCATCGCGGCGACGGCCTTGCGCAGCGCCTGCTGCTCTTCGGTTTCCACGAAATTGCTCATTGCGATCCTCCGGGGTTGTCCACTCGGGCGAGTACAGCGCCGACATCGACCTGTTGGCCGACCTCGACGTTGAGTTCGGCGAGCACGCCGTCGCCCGGCGAGGTCACGGTGTGCTCCATCTTCATCGCCTCCAGCCACACCAGGGGCTGTCCGGCGGTGACGGTGTCGCCGACCGCGGCGCCGATGCGCAGTACCGAACCCGGCATGGGCGCCAGCAGCGACCCCTGCGCGACGGCGGCGTCGGGGTCCGGGTAGCGCGGCTGCGCAACAAGTTGCGCGGGGCCCAGTGGCGAGTCGACGAACACGTCGGAGGCGTATCGCGCGACATCGAATGGACGCTCGACGCCGGCGACGGACAGCACGACCCGATCCGGGGTGGCCGAAACGAGCGTGACGTCGTCGTGGTCGGGTAGGTGCACGCCGGCACGGGTGAACCGGTAGCGCACCGGATGCTCGTCACCGGCGGCGTCGGCGTAGCGCTTGGTCTGGAAACCCGATGCCAGGTTTCGCCAGCCACTCGGCGCGGCGGCGAACACCGTTGCGCTGTCGCGGTTCAGCGCGGCATCGGCGAGCGCCGCGGCGACCGCGGCCAGCGTGACGGTGCGATCGTCGCCCAGAGGTGCGGCCAGGCCGTCGAGGCCGTGGGTGTCGAAGAACGCCGTATCGGTCGACCCGTCGAGGAACGCCGGGTGCCGCAGCACGTTGACCAACAGGTCGCGGTTGGTGCGCACGCCGTGGATGCGGGTGCGGGCCAGGGCGTCGGCGAGGACGCCAGCAGCCTGCCGTCGCGACGGCGCCCACGAGATGACCTTGGCCAGCATCGGGTCGTAGAAGATCGAGACTTCCGAGCCGTCGACGATGCCGCTGTCGACGCGCACACCGCGAACGTCCGGATCGAATTCAGCAGAGGCGGGCACGTCGAAGCGGTGCACGGTGCCCGCCTGCGGTTGCCAGTTCTTGGCCGGGTCTTCTGCGTAGAGCCGGGCCTCGATGGACGATCCGCGCGACGGTGGGGGTTCGGCGTCGAGCCGCCCACCGGCGGCGACATGCAGCTGCAACTCGACGAGGTCCAGGCCGGTGGTGGCCTCGGTGACGGGATGCTCGACCTGCAGCCGGGTGTTCATCTCCAGGAAGAAGAAGGATCCCGCCTCGTCAGCCATGAACTCCACGGTGCCCGCGCCGGTGTACCCGATGGCCTTTGCCGCCAACCGTGAGGCCTCGAAGAGCTTGGCGCGCATGCCTTCCGCGCGATCGACCAGAGGCGATGGAGCCTCCTCGATCACTTTCTGGTGCCGCCGCTGGATGGAACATTCGCGTTCGCCGACGGCCCACACGGTGCCGTGTTCGTCTGCCATCACCTGGACCTCGACATGATGACCGGTGGCCAGGTACCGCTCACAGAAAACAGTCGGGTCGCCGAAGGCCGACTGCGCTTCGCGGCGGGCGGCCTCCACTTGCCCGGACAGCGTGGACAATTCGTCGACCACCCGCATGCCGCGGCCACCGCCGCCGGCCGACGCCTTGATCAACACGGGGAGATGGTCGGCGGTCACGGTGTCGGGGTCGAGTTCGTCGAGCACCGGCACGCCCGCGGCCGCCATCATCTTCTTCGCCTCGATCTTGGAGCCCATCGCCGCGACCGCGGCCACCGGCGGACCGATCCACGTCAGGCCCGCATCGGCGACCGCTGCTGCGAATTCGGCGTTCTCGGAGAGGAACCCGTAACCGGGATGGATGGCGTCGGCGCCGGCCGCCCGTGCAGCGGCGACCAACTGTGCCGCGTCGAGGTAGCCCCTGGTGCCCTCCAGTCGTACCCTGGCGTCCGCCTCGGCGACGTGTGGGGACGAAGCGTCGGGATCGGTGTACACGGCGACGGTGCCGACGCCCAGGCGGCGGCAGGTGGCGAATACCCGCCGTGCGATCTCGCCACGGTTGGCGACCAGCACTCTGGTGATCATGCTGCCGCTCACATCCGGAAGACGCCGAAGTTCGACGTTCCCTTGATCGGGCCATTGGCGATGGCGGACAGGCACATTCCCAACACGGTGCGGGTGTCGCGAGGGTCGATCACCCCGTCGTCGTAGAGCCTGCCGGACAGGAACATCGGCAGCGACTCCGCCTCGATCTGCGCCTCGACGGCCGCTCGAAGGGCGGCGTCGGCTTCCTCGTCGACAGTCTGGCCGCGTGCCTCGGCGGCGGCCCGGCTGACGATCGACAGCACACCGGCCAACTGCGTGCCGCCCATCACCGCGGACTTGGCGCTCGGCCAGGCGAACAGGAACCGGGGATCGTAGGCCCGCCCGCACATGCCGTAGTGGCCCGCGCCGTAGGAGGCGCCGATCAACAGAGAGATGTGTGGCACGGTGGAATTCGAGACGGCGTTGATCATCATCGAGCCGTGCTTGATCATGCCGCCTTCCTCGTACTTCCTGCCCACCATGTAGCCGGTCGTGTTGTGCAGGAACAACAGTGGAGTGTCGGCGCGGTTGGCCAGCTGGATGAACTGGGTGGCCTTCTGCGACTCCTCGGAGAACAGCACGCCGCGCGCATTCGCCAGGATGCCGACGGGATAGCCGTACAGGGTGGCCCAGCCGGTCACCAGCGAGCCGCCGTAGAGCGGCTTGAACTCGTCGAAGTCCGAGCCGTCGACGATGCGGGCGATGACGTCGCGCGGATCGAACGGGATACGCAGATCGGCGGGCACGATGCCGACCAGTTCGTCGGGCTCGAACAGCGGCTCGGTGACCGGGCGGGGCGGCGGTCCCTGCTTGCGCCAGTTCAGCCTCGCCACGATGCGACGGCCGATGCGGATCGCGTCGAGCTCGTCGACCGCGAAGTAGTCGGCGAGTCCCGAAGTGCGGGCGTGCATCTCGGCACCGCCGAGGGACTCGTCGTCGGATTCCTCACCGGTGGCCATCTTCACCAGCGGGGGACCGGCCAGGAAGACCTTGGACCGCTCCTTGATCATCACGACGTGGTCGGACATGCCGGGGATGTAGGCGCCGCCTGCGGTCGAGTTACCGAAGACCAGGGCGATGGTCGGGATACCCGCCGCCGAAAGCCGGGTGAGGTCCCGGAACATCTGCCCGCCCGGGATGAAGATCTCCTTCTGGGTCGGCAGGTCGGCACCGCCGGACTCCACCATCGAGACCACCGGCAGCCGGTTCTGCAGCGCAATCTGATTGGCGCGCAGGATCTTCTTCAACGTCCACGGATTGCTCGTGCCACCCTTGACCGTCGGGTCGTTGGAGACGACGACGCACTCGACGCCTTCGATCGCGCCGATGCCCGTCACGACGCTGGCGCCGACGGTGAAGTCGCTGCCCCACGCGGCGAGTGGACTGAGTTCAAGAAACGGTGAGTCGGCGTCGAGCAGCATTTCGATGCGTTCGCGCGCGGTCATCTTCCCGCGGTCATGGTGGCGCTTGACGTACTTCTCGCCACCGCCTGCCACCGCCTTCGCGTGCTCTGCCTCGAGTTCGGCGAGCTTGGCCACCATCACGTCCGCTGCTTGGGAGAACGCCGCGGACCGTGGGTCGATGGTCGATTTCAGCGCGGTCACGATTGGAACCCAAGGGTTTTCGCTGCGAGGCTGGTGAGGATCTCTGTCGTACCTCCGCCGATACCGAGGATGCGCATGTCGCGGTACTGGCGTTCGACTTCGGATTCGGCCATGTAGCCAAGGCCGCCGAACAACTGCACCGCCTGATTGGCCACCCATTCTCCCGCCTCGACGGCGGTGTTCTTGGCGAAGCACACCTCGGTGATCAGGTCGGTCTCTCCGGCGAGCTGCCGCTCGACCACGTTCCGGGTGTACACCCGGGCAACGTCGACCCGCCGCGCCATCTCGGCCAGCGTGTTCTGTACGGTTTGCCGCGAGATCAGCGGTTTACCAAAGGTTTCCCGATTGCGGCACCACTCGACGGTCAGGTCGAGGCAGCGTTGGGCGCCCCCGTATGCGTGCGCGGCCAACCCGACGCGTTCTGAGACAAATGCGCCCGCGATCTGAACGAAGCCGCTGTTCTCCCCGCCGATGAGGTTGGCCACCGGGACTCGGACGTCGGTATAGGACAACTCGGCAGTGTCCGATGAGCGCCAACCCATCTTGTCGAGCTTGCGCGTCACCTCGAAACCCGGCGTGCCCTTATCGACCACGATCAGCGAAACACCTGCCGCCCCAGACCCGCCCGTGCGCACCGCCGTCACGACGTAGTCGGCCCGAACGCCGGAGGTGATATAGGTCTTGGCGCCGTTGACGATGTAGTCGTCGCCATCCCGGGTGGCCTTCGTGCTCAGATGCCCGACGTCGGAACCACCGCCCGGTTCGGTGATGGCCAGCGCCCCGATCAGGTGACCACGCAGCGTCGGCCGCACGTAGGTGTCGATCAACCGCGCATCGCCCGAGGCGATCATGTGCGGGACCGCGATGCCGCAGGTGAACAACGACGCGAAGACCCCGCTCGGTGCTCCGGCGTAGTGCATCTCCTCGCAGATGACCAACGCATCGGCACCGTTGCCGCCTCCACCGCCGACCGCCTCGGGTAGGCCCGCGCCGAGCAGCCCCGCATCGCCGGCCTTGAGGTGCAGCTCGCGCGGCAACATACCGGACTGCTCCCACTCCTCGACGTTGGGCAGAACTTCACGTTCTGCGAACGCCCGCACCGTCTTTCGCAGTTGCTCCCGTTCGGGGGTGTGCCAGATGGTCATACGAATTCCTCAGGCATGTCCGTGGTGAATTCGACAGGTATGTCGACACTCCGGCTGCGCAGCCATTCGCCCAGCCCCTTGGCCTGCGGATCGAACCGGGCCTGATATGCCACGCCTTGACCGAGGATGCCCTCGATGACGAAGTTGACCGCCCGCAGGTTCGGCAGCACGTGCCGGGTGACCGGTAGATCGGCTGTCTCAGGCAGCAATTCACGAAGCTTCTCGACGGTCAGCGTGTGCGCCAGCCACCGCCAGTGCTCACCGGTACGGACCCACGCCCCGACGTTTGCGCTGCCACCTTTGTCGCCACTGCGGGCCCCCGCGATCGCGCCCAGTGGGACGCGTCGGGTTTCGCCGAACGGGAGTGGCTCCGGCAACGCGAACGGCGGCACGGACGTCAGTTCGAAGGTCTCGGACGCCGGGGGAATCTCGGTGCGACTGCCGTCGGCGTGTACCGCGACATGGGCGACCTCGTTGGCGGGCACGAAGGCGGGTTCGAACACCCCGTACACCTGACCATTGCCCGGCGGCGTGGTGCTGGTGAAGCCCGGATAGCTGGCCAGTGCGAGTTCGACTGCGGCCGAGGAGAATTGACGGCCGACATTGGCGGGATCCGGATCGCGTACCACGCACCGCAGCAGCGCGCTGGCCGTCTCCTCGGTGTCGGCGTCCGCGTGGTCGGTGCGTGCCAGCGTCCACTGCATCTCCGCCGGCTTGACGGTCAGGCTGCTCTCGAGCTGTCTGCGCACCAGGGCGGCCTTGGCCTCGATGTCCAGACCCGTGAGCACCAGCGTCATCTCGTTGCGGAACCCGCCGACGCTATTCAGCGACACCTTCAACGTCGGAGGCGGCGGCTCGCCCTTCACGCCGCTGATCCGAACGCGGTCGGGCCCGTCGTCGGACAACTCAATGGTGTCGACCCGCAGCGTCGCATCGGGATTGGCGTAGCGCGCTCCGGTGATCTCGTAGAGCAGCTGTGCGGTGACGGTGTCGACGGTCACCGCGCCCCCGGTGCCGGGATGTTTGGTGATCACCGACGACCCGTCGGGGTGGATCTCGGCCAGCGGGAAACCCGGATGGGTGAGGTCGGCGATCTCGGTGAAGAACGAATAGTTACCGCCGGTGGCCTGCGCCCCGCACTCGATGACGTGGCCCGCGGCGATCGCGCCGGCCAGCCGGTCGTAGTCGGTTCGACTCCAGCCGTGGTGTGCGGCGGCCGGCCCGACGATGACCGACGCGTCGGTGACGCGGCCGGTGACGACGACGTCCGCGCCGGAGTTCAGGCAGTCGACGATGCCCCACGCTCCGAGGTAGGCGTTGGCCGCCAGCGGCGTGCCCCTGCCCGATGTCGCCGCCGCTGCGGCTCTCCCGCCCGATGTCGCCGCCGCTGCGGCTCCGAGGCCCAACTCGTCGGCGCGCGGCAGCAGGTCGTCGCCCTCGACGTGAGCCACCTGCACGCTCAACCCGAGACGGTCCGCGAGTTCCCGCACCGCCTGCGCCAAACCGGCGGGATTGAGCCCGCCCGCGTTCGCGACGATGCGCACCCCGCGGTCCAGCGCGGTGCCCAGGCACTCCTCGAGCTGGATCAGGAAGGTCTTGGCATAGCCGCGGTCGGGTGACTTCGCGCGGTCGCGCGCCAGGATGAGCATGGTGAGCTCGGCGAGGTAGTCGCCGGTGAGGTAGTCCAGGTCGCCGCCGGTGAGCATCTCCCGCATCGCTGCGAGCCGGTCACCGTAGAAGCCCGAGTAATTGCCGATTCGGACCGCAGGCGTCACTCAAAACTCCCGTCGTTCTTTCATACCGGCCCAACCAACCGGTAGGTTAACCCGTACCGCCGGTCCCACGTCAAGCCCCGCTCGGCCGCGGCAGTCGCTAGAGTCCCAGCTCGGCTCGGGTGGCGTCGATCGCCTTGCAGTACGCGGTCCAGTCCTCTTTCTCCTGCGCCGACTGCGTTTCGTCGAACAGCTTGTCGCGCGCCGAGGTGAGCTGGTCGAGCGTGATCTTTCCGGACTTCTGGGCGTCGTCCATTTGCAGCTGGAAGTCCGCCAGTGCCGTCATGGCGTCCAATCCGCTGCCGCCCCCACAGCCGGCCAGCGCCGCAGCCATGACGCCCGCCAGTACCAGCTGTTTCATCGTCGCTCCTCGGTCTCGGGCGCTTCGCTTGCAATGCGCATTCTGCGTGGCCCGCTGACGCCGGCGACGCATTTTGGAGCAGATACAGGTCACGGGCTATCCTGAAGGGCAATCGCCGACGCCTGAACGCCTCGCGCGGCGCATACTTCATTACCGGTAGCACCCCTCAACTAGGAGATTCTCGATCATGGCTGTGCCCAAGCGCCGGATGTCGCGTGCGAATACCCGTAGCCGACGCTCGCAGTGGAAGGCCAAGCGCCCCGAGCTCGTCGGTGTGACCGTCGCCGGTCAGCAGCACAAGGTGCCGCGCCGTCTGCTCAAGGCGGCGCGCCTCGGTCTGATCGACCTCGACCGCCGCTGATCCTCGGGCTTATCCCTCCCCCTGCCCTTCGGGCGGGGGGTACGCCCACTTCGCGCGAGTGTCCGCTGCCCTTCGGGCGGGGGTCCACATCGGCGCGCCTCTCAGGTCGCTCTCAGACAGGGGGATGACACTGTGGCTGTGCGCATACTTGTCGTCGACGATGATCGCGCTGTACGCGAATCTCTGCGTCGATCGCTTTCGTTCAACGGTTACTCGGTCGAGTTGGCGCAGGACGGACTCGAAGCCCTCGACCTGATCGCCAGCGACCGACCCGACGCCCTGGTCCTCGATGTGATGATGCCGCGGCTGGACGGACTCGAGGTGTGCCGCCAGCTGCGCAGCACCGGCGATGACCTGCCCATCCTCGTGCTGACCGCCCGCGATTCGGTGTCCGAACGTGTCGCCGGGCTGGACGCCGGCGCCGACGACTATCTGCCCAAGCCGTTCGCGCTGGAGGAGCTGCTCGCCCGCATGCGTGCGTTGCTGCGGCGCACCACGCCCGATGATGGCACTGAGTCGCCGGCGATGACGTTCTCCGATCTGTCCCTTGACCCGGTCACCCGCGAGGTCACCCGTGGCCAACGTTCGATCAGCCTGACCCGCACCGAGTTCGCGCTTCTGGAGATGCTCATCGCTAACCCGCGACGGGTGCTCACCCGTAGCCGGATCCTCGAGGAGGTCTGGGGCTTCGACTTCCCGACGTCGGGCAATGCGCTCGAGGTTTACGTCGGTTACCTGCGTCGCAAGACCGAAGCAGAAGGAGAGCCGCGACTGATCCACACCGTGCGCGGGGTGGGTTACGTGTTGCGTGAGACACCGCCCTGATGTCTGCCCAGAACTCTTCGCTTCGGCCGCAGCCGTACGCATTGGCGGCGCAGCCGACGCCAAGTTCATTGTCGCTCCGCTGGCGGGTGATGCTGCTCGCGATGTCGATGGTGGCGATGGTCGTGGTGTTGATGGCCGTTGCCGTCTACGCCGTGGTCTCGCGTGCGCTCTACGACGACATGGACAACCAACTGCACAGCCGGGCCCGGCTGCTGATCGAGAGCGGCTCGCTGTTCACCGACCCCGGCAAGGCGATCGAGGGCACGGCCTACTCCGATGTCAACGCGATGCTGGTGAATCCCGGCCGCTCCATCTACACCGCCAATCAGGAGGGGCAGACGCTTCCGCTGGGCGATCCCGAGAAGGCGGTCATCAGCGGCGAACTGTGGATGTCGAAGCGATCCGTCAACCAGCAGCGAGTGCTGGCCTTGCACCTGTCCAACGGGAGTTCACTGCTCATCTCCAAGAGCCTGGTACCGACGGACCAGGTGCTCAAACGGTTGGGCACGGTGCTGCTCATCGTCGGCGGGATCGGCGTGGCGGTGGCCGCCATGGCGGGCGGTGCGGTCGCCCGGGCAGGCCTGCGGCCGGTGGCCCGGCTCACCGAGGCGGCCGAACGAGTTGCCCGCACCGACGACCTGCGACCGATCCCGGTGTTCGGCAGCGACGAACTCGCCCGTCTCACCGAGGCTTTCAACACGATGCTGCGCGCACTCGCTGAATCACGCGAGCGCCAGGCAAGACTCGTCACCGACGCCGGCCATGAACTGCGCACACCGCTGACATCCTTGCGCACCAACGTCGAACTCCTGATGGCGTCGATGGCCCCGGGTGCACCGAGGCTGCCCGATGAGGAGATGGAGGGCCTGCGGGAGGACGTCATCGCTCAGATCGAAGAACTGTCCACCCTCGTCGGCGATTTGGTCGATCTCACCCGCGACGAGGCCGGTGTCATCATTCACGAGCCAGTCGATATGACCGAGATCGTCGACCGCTCACTGGAGCGAGTTCGCCGTCGCCGCAACGATATTGAGTTCGATGCGACGCTCATGCCGTGGCAGGTCTACGGCGATGGCGGCGGACTGGGCCGCGCGGTGCTCAACGTGCTGGACAACGCCGCGAAATGGAGCCCGCCCGGCGGGCGGGTCGGTGTTCGGTTGACTCAGATCGACCCCGTGCATGCCGAACTGGTGGTGATAGATCAGGGGCCCGGCATACCTCCGCAGGAGCGGCGACTGGTGTTCGATCGGTTCTTCCGCTCGACGTCGGCACGTGCGATGCCGGGTTCCGGGCTGGGCCTGGCGATCGTGAAACAGGTTGTGCTCAAACACGGCGGCACTCTCCGGGTGGAAGACGGCGTGCCCGGCGGACGGCCGCCGGGCACCGCCATTCATATCGTGCTGCCCGGCCGTGCGATGCCCGATGACACCGAGCGACACGCGGTCGCCGGCGTGGACTTACCGGTGGTCAGCGTCGACAATGATTAGCGGGAACGCGCCACGGGGCAAGAAGTCTGTGCATCTCACGAATGTTCTCTAAGTGGATTCTCAGCCCGCTTAGGCAACTTTGACGATGCCACCACCGTTGTTCTTGATGTCAGACCCCCACTTGAGAGGAAGAGCACCGCAGCGATATGACCAACTACCCGAGGTATTCGCCGCCGCCACCGCCACCGGGTCGTCGGCCCGGCGTACCTGAGCACGCGGCACCCGGGTACACCGGTCCGCTGGGGCTCGACCCGTACCAGCAGCAGCCGTACGACTGGCGGTACCAGACCCAACAGCAACAGCAGCCTTTTCGCGCGTCCTACGATCCCTACCAGGGCGCGCATGCGGCGCCCCCGACCGGGCGCTACCCTCTTCCGGGGCCACCACGGCCCCAAAAGCGTTCCCGCGCAGGTGCTTTGACGGCAGGGGCCATCGCCGTGGCCATCGTGTCCGCAGGCATCGGTGGGGGAGTCGCGCTGTTGGCGCAGCCCGACCGGCCCGCGGCCACGTCGAGCATCAACGGCGCCGCCCCCAGCGTGCCCGCCGCCAGCCTGCCTTCAGGCTCGGTCGAGCAGGTCGCGGCGAAGGTGGTTCCCAGCGTCGTGAAGCTCGAGGTCGACCTCGGCAGGCAGTCCGAGGAGGGTTCCGGGATCGTTCTGACGTCCGACGGTCTCATCCTGACTAACAATCACGTTGTTTCTGCCTCCCAGGGCGGCGGCCCGGGTGGACCGCCGGCTGCCCCGGACGCTCCGGGTGGGCCCGGCGGGGCGCAGACCAAGGTGACCTTCGCCGATGGCGGCACCGCACCCTTCAGCGTGGTCGGCACGGACCCGAGCAGCGACATCGCCGTGGTGCGCGCCGAGGGGGTGTCCGGGCTGACGCCGATCACGATCGGCTCATCGGGCAGCCTGCGGGTGGGCCAGGACGTGGTGGCGGTCGGCTCACCGCTCGGTCTCGAGGGCACGGTCACCACGGGCATCATCAGCGCGATGAACCGCCCGGTCGCCGCGGGCGGTGACGCGAAAAATCAGAACACGGTGCTCGACGCCATCCAGACCGACGCTGCGATCAACCCCGGCAACTCCGGCGGAGCGCTGGTCAACATGAACGGCGAGCTGGTCGGCGTCAACTCGGCCATCGCCACACTGGGTGGCGACGCCGGCGGGCCGCAGGCACAGAGCGGTTCGATCGGGCTGGGCTTCGCCATCCCGGTCGACCAGGCCAAGCGAATCGCAGACGAGCTGATCAAGAACGGCACCGCCTCGCACGCGTCCCTCGGTGTGCAGGTCGGTAATGACGCGGCCACCGACGGCGCGCGGATCGTCGAAGTCACCGGTGGTGGTGCTGCCGCAACGGCGGGCCTGCCGAGCGGCGTCGTGGTGACGAAGGTCGACGATCGAGTGATCAACAGTGCCGACGCGCTGGTCGCGGCGGTCCGATCCAAGGCGCCCGGCGACAAGGTGACCCTGACGTATCTCGACCCCGCGGGTAAACCGCAGAGCGTGGAGGTCACCCTCGGCAAGGCGGAGCAGTGAGGCCCGCCGTGACGTCCGGATCGGTCACGCTGACAGTGGGCGCGACGCTGTCTGTGCCCGGATATACGGTTGGCTTCATGGAACAGCCAGGGGAGTTGGTGGGCCGGGCACTGGTCGTGGTTGTCGACGACCGCACTGCACACGGCGACGAGGAGGACCACAGCGGTCCGTTGGTCACCGAACTGCTCGGTGAGGCGGGCTTCGTCGTCGACGGCGTGGTCGTGGTGTCCGCCGACGAAATCGAGATCCGCAACGCGTTGAACACGGCGGTTATCGGCGGAGTCGACCTCGTGGTGTCGGTCGGCGGGACGGGTGTGACCCCGCGCGACGTCACGCCGGAAGCGACCCTCGATATCCTCGACCGCGAACTGCTCGGCATCGCCGAGGCACTGCGTGCCTCGGGTCTGTCGGCAGGAATCGTCGACGCCGGAGTGTCACGCGGCCTGTCAGGAATCTCCGGCAGCACCCTGGTCGTCAACCTCGCCGGCTCCCGCGCTGCCGTGCGCGACGGTATGGCGACGCTCACTCCACTGGCCGTTCAGATCATCGGGCAGCTTTCCAGCCTCGAGATCTGAGCCTCAGCCGATGACCCGACCAAGAATGTGATGTTCGTCACACTGGAGGTGGGTAATGGCGAACCCTCGGAGGCGTTCGCGCGACGCAGTTAACCAGATATTCGGGGATCCGTTGCGTCAGAAGGCTGTTGACGATAGTGACAGTTCATCCCCTGATGACGACACGGAACACGAGCGGTGGTTGCGGGAAAACACGCCGCCGCACCACCAGTGACCTGTGATTACGTCTTAACCACAGGTAGCGGCTGGGTGGCGCCTTAGTGACAGTCCCTGTCACTGGTGTGCAACGCGAAACGCTCTACCGACTCCGTCGTATCGGCGACCGCACCGTTACCCCGGCCGCGTTACTGGAGTGAGCAAAGTGGCAGGTCTGGTAACGCGGGCCACATTCAAGGCGATCTCACGTTGCCGGGCTGATGTCCGACCGTTATGTTCCTCGTGTCAACGATGAGCAAAACGTAAGAGAAACATGTGGAGTTTCTCATTTGGGTCACATGTGGCTCGTGCGTCGTGTGTGGTGTAGCGGTTGGGCCAGGCACGAACAAAGAACACACGGTGGCCCCGCCCGGGCTCCCGTCGACATAGCTAGGGAGAACATGAAGGTATTCAGTCGGGTGCTGATCGCGATGGTGGCAGCCATTGCGTCTTTGTTCGTGAGCACTGGCACCTCTCACGCCGGGCTGGACAACGAGCTGAGCCTTGTTGACGGCCAAGATCGGACGACTGACGATCCAGCAGTGGGACACCTTCCTCAATGGTGTGTTCCCGTTGGACCGCAACCGGCTGACTCGCGAGTGGTTCCACAGTGGTCGCGCGAAGTACATCGTGGCCGGCGCGGGTGCCGATGAGTTCAAGGGCACGTTGGAGCTGGGTTATCAGATCGGCTTCCCGTGGTCGCTGGGTGTTGGCATCAACTTCAGCTACACCACGCCGAACATCCTGCTCGACGACGCGCTCAGTCCGGCCAACGCCGCATGGGCCCGATCATCACGCCGAACCTGTTCCCGGGTGTGTCGATCAGCTCCGACCTCGGTAACGGCCCCGGCATCCAGGAAGTCGCGACGTTCTCGGTGGATGTCGAGGGTGCGAGCGGCGGTGTGGCGGTGTCCAACGCGCATGGCACGGTGACCGGTGCGGCCGGTGGCGTGCTGCTGCGTCCGTTCGCGCGGCTCATCTCCTCGTCCGGTGACAGCGTCACCACCTACGGCGAGCCCTGGAACATGAACTGACACCTCTCCCAGGCCCAACGAAGCAGCCCCCGGAAGCATCCGGGGGCTGCTTCGTGTCAGCGGGACTATTCGCCGTCGGACTTCGAGTTGCCGGCGCCGAGGGCAGCTTCCGCGCCGTGCTTGCCGGCGGTGCTGCCGTTCTCGGCCAATAGGTCGCGGATCTCGGTGAGCAGAGTCAGTTGGGTCTCCTCCTCCTCCACCTTGGTGTCGCGTTCCTTGAGCTTCTTGTAGGGAACCACGATGAGGAAGTAGATGACCGCCGCCATGATCAGGAAGTTGATCGCCGCTGAGATCACGGCGTTCAAATCGATGGCGATGTCGTTGCCCAATGGAATTCGTAGGAAACCGTAGTCCGAATCAGGTGTCGCGCCGATCCGGCTGATTAGCGGCTGCACCACGTTGTCGGTGAATGCAGTCACCAGTCCGGTGAATGCCGCTCCGATGATGACCGCGGTGGCTAAGTCGATGACATTGCCGCGGGCGATGAACTCTCTGAACCCCTTCAGCATGCGTGCGAATCCTTCCTGCAGTCTCGTCTATCCGTCAGACATAGAACGTTAGTCGTGGTGGCCCTGCGGCGGTCGAACTCCGGTGCTAGCTTTGCGCGTCATGGGTGACATTGCGATGCGGTGCGTGTTGACGGCAGTAGCGGGGATCCTCGCAGGCGCTCTGGTGTTCGCGGTGGGTTCGGCCAACGCTCAACCGGCCCCACCCCCCGGACCCATCCAGCCCGGATCGACGTCCGACGAGCTGGCCGACATGGTCATGGACGTGATCGAAGACGGTGACGTGACGGCCCCGACCACGACGCCACTGCGGCCGCGCCACACCCGTGACGCCTTCAGTGAAAGGTGAGGGTGACCGATTGACACCAGCGTCGCTCCCGGCCACCTCGTTGGCGTCGTGAGCCGGTAGGGCCACCAGCACTACCCGATCGCCGCCGCTGCCCGCGCCTGCCGGCTTCTCCGACACCAGGACCACCACCGCGTCGGTCGCGACGACCTGTGGCACGGCGTCGACACCCATGCCGTGCGTCGGCTCCGGCGGCCAGCACGTCGACCACGTCGCCGGGACGGATCAGATCGAGAAGCGCCGTGTCGTCGAGATGCAGCGGAACGATGCGCGCATTCGGACCCGCCGCCGACTCGGCCAGTCGCGGACCCAGCAAGCCGCACATCGGTCAGCGCCTCGCCACGGCGGGCGGGACCGGCCAGCGTCGCACCGACCACCGCGGCGAGATCGGACTGCGTACCGTCGGGAACCGTTGTTGCCGTGCGAGTTTCGAGCGAACGTCGGCCGCGCTGAGCTCGACTCCTGGCGCCAGGTCTCGGGCGGCGACGACGATGTCGACGCCGTTGGTCGTCCGGGTCGGGTCGAAGTGCCGCGACGGCGGCCAGGATGACGAGCGCACCGGCCGCGACTCGTCGGGCCGACCACGGTGCGCGACCAGTCCGGCCGCAGGCCGTCGATGATTCGACTCAACGCCGACGGATTGAGCGATTCCCCCACACCGTCAAACTAGGCGGCAAGTGATGGTGATGGCGCGGGGTGATGCCGTGCCTGTGGATAACTGCGGTGCTAGCTGGATGCCGCAGCGGCGGGTGCCGAGCTCGAGGAGCTGGAACCCGCGTCGCCGGACGATCCGGACGAGCTGGAGGCCGACTTCTCCGACTTCTCCGACGACGAGGTCGACGATTCCGAGCCGCCGGACGACCCGTTGGTCGACGTCGAAGATCTCGACGAACTCTTGGCCGACTCGCGGCTGTCAGTGCGGTAGAAGCCGCTGCCCTTGAACACGACTCCCACATTGCCGAAGAGCTTGCGCAGCCGGCCGCTGCACTCGCGGCAGCTGGTCAACGCATCGTCGCTGAACGCCTGCACCACATCGAACCGATTGCTGCATTCGGTGCACGCATAGGAATAGGTGGGCACGCAAACCTCCGAGATGATCAAACTTCTTAGCACTCTACCGTCCCAAGTGCTAAAACCGCTATGTGGGCCGTGTCATTCCCGCGCTGGCGGTGATGGTCGCTGTCGCGATCGCAGTTGCCGGGTGGATGCACTGGCGTAGCCAACCGGGACCTGCGGCGCCGATGGGGACTCCCGGCTACGACCGGGCGCGGACGCTCCTGGCGGCCCTGCCGGTCAAAGGCTGGGACCGCCACACCGACTTCTCGCGCTACCGGTTCGGCGAACCCTGGACTGACGACGTCGACGTCGAGTTCGGTCACAACGGCTGCAATACCCGCGACGACATCCTGCGCCGGGACCTCAGGGAACTGGTCGTGCGGCCAGGCACCTGCTACGCCGAGACCGGCGTGCTACTCGACCCGTACACCGGTGCGTCGATTCCCTTCGTACGCGGGCCCACGACCTCCGATGCGGTCCAGATCGATCATGTCGTTTCGCTGTCCGACGCCTGGTATGAGGGCGCGCGCGAGTGGGACGAGCAACGAAGGCGCGACTTCGCCAACGACCCGCGCAACCTGCTCGCCGTCGGCGGAAAAGCCAACTTCGACAAGGCCTTTCGCGATGCCGCCGCATGGCTGCCGCCCGCCGACGCGTTTCATTGCGAGTTCGTCGCACGCCAGGTCGAGGTGAAGGCGGCCTACCGGCTGTCGGTGTCGGCGAACGAGAAGCGGGCGATGGAAGAGGTGCTGGACGACTGCTAGCCCAGTGCCACGAGCCCGCCCCGCGGGGTCAGCGCGTGAGTCATGCGAACGTCGTGCGGTTCGGCGGGCAGGAGGTCGATCAGTTCGTCGTCGCGCACGACGGCGACCAGGCGGGCCGCCGGATCGGCCAGCGGCAGGGAGCGGTCGTAGAACCCGGCGCCGCGGCCCAGTCGGACGCCCGCACGATCGACCGCGAGTGCGGGCACCAGGATCACCGACGCCTGTGCGACCGCATCGGTCGCCAGCCACGGCTCCGGAGGTTCGCGCAGCCCGAATCGCGCCTCGACGAGCTCGCCGGGGCGGTACTCGCCCCACTGGAGTGGCTGCGGATCACCTGTGGCGTTGCTGCGCGCGACCGCCAGCAGCACCCGCAGTCGTCGGCGATGAAGCTCGTCGATCAGCTCGATCGAGCCGGGCTCGGAACCGACGGGCACGTAGGCGCAGACGGTTTCGGCCCCGGCGACCAGCGCAGGAAGGTGGCGAACCAGCGCCTGTGCCTCGGCGTCGTGCTCGTACGGTGACACCCCGCGGCGGGCCTCGAGCAGCGCCGCCCGCAGCTCGGATTTCGTTTTGCTCACCGCATCGCCTCCAAACACCGCGCCTTGGCAGGTTCAACTGACCTGAGGACACTAGTGTGTGGAAGATGACACGGCCCGACATACCGATTCCGCACACCGCGGTCGTCCCTGCCGCCGGCTTGGGGACGCGGTTCCTGCCTGCCACGAAGACGGTGCCCAAGGAACTGTTGCCCGTCGTCGACACACCGGGAATCGAGCTGGTCGCGGCGGAGGCGGCTGAGGCCGGCGCCGAAAGACTCGTCATCGTCACCTCCGAGGGCAAAGACGGTGTGGTCGCGCACTTCGTCGAGGACCTCGTCCTCGAGGGCACGCTCGAAGCGCGCGGCAAGCACGTCATGCTCGAGAAGGTCCGCCGCGCATCGGCGCTGATCAAGGTCGAATCCGTGGTGCAGGCCGAACCGCTGGGTCTCGGCCACGCCGTCGGCTGCGTGGAGAGCGTCCTCACCGCCGATGACGACGCCATTGCCGTGCTGCTGCCCGACGATCTCGTGCTCCCCACAGGTGTGTTGGTGACGATGTCGAAGGTCCGCGCCAAGCGGGGCGGTTCGGTGCTGTGCGCGATCGAAGTGCCTGGCGATGAGATCAGCGCCTACGGCGTTTTCGACGTCGAACCGGTCGCGGACACCAACAATCCGAATGTGATGCGGGTCAAGGGCATGTTCGAGAAGCCCAATGCCAAGGACGCGCCGTCGCCGTATGCCGCAGCGGGCCGCTACGTGCTCGACCGCGCGATCTTCGGCGCGCTCAAGCGTGTTCCGCGGGGGGCGGGTGGCGAGATCCAGCTGACCGATGCGATCGCCTTGTTGATCAACGAAGGCCATCCGGTGCATGTGGTCGTGCACCGCGGTTCTCGACACGACCTCGGAAATCCCGGCGGCTACCTCAAGGCTGCGGTTGACTTTGCGTTGGAGCGCGACGACTACGGACCTGAGCTACGGCGGTGGTTGGTCGAGCGCTTGGGGTTGATCGATTGCTGACTTGCATCGATTGCCCTGACACCTAGAAAGGCGTGTGGTGCGGTCGGTTGAGGAGCAGCAGGCTCGAGTAGCGGCCGCCGCGGTGGCTCCCAGACCCGTCCGGGTCGCGATCGCCGAGGCGCAGGGTCTGATGTGCGCAGAGGAAGTCGTCACCGAGCGCCCCCTGCCGGGATTCGATCAGGCCGCCATCGACGGCTACGCCGTCCGCAGCGTGGACGTGCTCGGCGTCGGCGCCGGTGATGAGGACGACGGCACCGAAGAGTCCGAGGGAGGCTCCGACGGTGAGGTGAGCCTGCCGGTGATGGGCTCGATCGAGGCCGGTGCGCGCACCCCCAGCCGGCTGCAGCCGCGAGCAGGCCGCGCGGGTTCAGACAGGCGCGCCGATGCCGACGCTCGCCGACGCGGTGCTTCCGTTGCGATGGACCGACGGCGGTGAGGCGCGCGTGACGGTGCTGCGCGGTGTGCGCTCCGGAGCGTATGTCCGTCGGACGGGCGACGACGTCCAGCCGGGTGACGTCGCGGTGCGGGCGGGCGCGATCATCGGCCCCGCACAGGTGGGGTTGTTGGCCGCGGTCGGGCGCGACCGTGTCCTCGTGCATCCGAAGCCGCGACTGTCGGTGATGTGCGTGGGCGGTGAACTCGTCGACATCTCCCGCACGCCGGGCAACGGCCAGGTGTACGACGTCAACTCCTTCGCGCTGGCCGCGGCGGGCCGTGACGCGGGCGCGGAGGTGAACCGTGTCGGAATCGTGGACACCGATCCCAAGGTGCTCCGCGACGTCGTCGAGGGTCAGCTGAACCGTGCGGAGGTCGTCGTGATCGCGGGCGCGGTCGGTGGGGCGGCCGCCGAGGGTGTCCGCACGGTGCTCGCGGAGCTCGGCGAGATGGAAGTTACACGCATCGCCATGCATCCCGGCTCGGTGCAGGGTTTTGGGCAGCTGGGGCGCGACGGTGTGCCGGTGTTCCTGCTGCCCGCCAACCCCGTCAGCGCGCTCGTGGTTTTCGAGGTGATGGTGCGCCCCCTGATCCGGCTGTCCTTGGGTAAACGGCAGGCCCAACGCCGGATCGTGCAGGCGCGCACGCTGTCGCCGATCACGTCGGTGGTCGGCCGCAAGGGGTACTTGCGAGGACAGCTGATGCGCGATCAGGACACCGGCGAATACCTGGTTCAGGCTCTCGGTGGAGCACCGGGGGCGCCGTCGCATCTACTGGCCACGTTGGCTGAGGCAAACTGTCTGGTGGTCGTTCCCAGCGAGGCCGAGCAGATCCGCACGGGCGAGATCGTCGACGTCGCGTTCCTGGCCCAGCGCGGCTGATCGACGCCGGGCATATCGTCATGAACCTGTGGCGTAACAGTTCTCTGCATCCGGGGTGGCCGCTTCCCGCGGGCCCATTGCGGGTGCAGGCCGGCGTCGTGCGGTTGCGCCCGGTGCGGTTGCGCGATGGCAAGCAGTGGAGCCGTATCAGGATGACCGACCAATCCCACCTGGAGCCGTGGGAGCCCGCGAGCGGCGTGAGTTGGGAAGCGCGGCATGCGATTACATCGTGGCCGTCGGTGTGTTCGGGGCTGCGGTCGGAAGCGCGCAATGGCAGGATGCTGCCTTATGTGATCGAGCTGGACGGTCAGTTCACCGGCCAACTGACGATCGGCAACGTGACGCACGGCGCGCTGCGGTCGGCGTGGATCGGGTATTGGGTGGCGAGCTTCGCCACCGGGGGAGGGGTGGCGACGGCCGCGCTGGCGTTAGGTCTCGACCATTGCTTCGGTGTGGTTCGGCTGCACCGCGTCGAGGCCACAGTGCGCCCGGAGAACGCCGCGAGCCGCGCGGTGCTGGCAAAGGTCGGCTTTCGCGAAGAGGGGCTGCTGCGTCGCTATCTCGATGTGGACGGAGCGTGGCGGGATCACCTGCTGGTGGCCATCACCGTCGAGGAACTCAACGGCTCGGCCACGTCTGCGCTGGTGCGCCAGGGCCACGCCAGCTGGGCCTAGCGGGCAGGCTCGCGCGAGTTCTGCACGAGGGCTGTGCGCGCGTCGAATTCACGACCCTGACGCAGATCTCGCGGGAGCCGCAATTACGCCCGACTGTTACAAAAGTGACACATGTGACTGTTGGTGCTTGTCATCAGTGAATTACAGGTGTGTAATTGCCTCGGCGCGCCATCCACGGATGCGCAGGTCACAGACCTAGCCTTATCGGGGAAAGGAGCAGGCGAAATGCCAAGCATCCCCCAATCACTTCTGTGGATCTCTCTGGTCGTTCTCTGGCTCTTCGTGCTCGTGCCAATGCTGACCAGCAAGCGAGATGCTGTGCGCCGCACCAGTGACGTGGCTTTGGCGACACGGGTTCTCAACGGCAGCGGCGCACGGCTGTTGCGGCGCAAGGCGCCTGCGGCCGGCCACGTCAGCGACCCCGACTGGCGGGCGTCCGATGACGACCTCGACGATGACGACCTCGATGGGGACGTCGACGAGGAACCGGCGCGCCGAACGGTGGTGCGGGTCGCCGCCGTCGAGGTCGAGCAGGACACCGACCCCGGCTACCTCGATGTGGATGTGATCGACGAGAACGCCGACGCGCTACCCGTCGGCGTGTCCGCGCGCGCCGAGACCGCCGAAGGCGTCGAGGGCCAAACCGACGAACTGGCACTGGATTTCAGCGAGCCGGTCGACGAGGAGCCCGTCGCCGAGGACGCCGACGAACCGGAGGCGGAGCACGAACCCGAACCCGACGGCTCCGACGACGAGTACGAGTACGTGGCCGATTCGTCGGGCCTGGAGGCGCCGTCGGACACCGAACTCGAGCTGGCCGACTCGCTGAGCGCGGCGCGCAAACGCCGGTACGAATCGAAGACCGCCGTCGCGGTCGATGTGCGCAAGTTCAAGTTCCGCAAACGGATGCTGATGGTGATGGCCGCGTTGGTGGTGGCCTCGGCGGTCGCGGCGTACACGGTGACCCCTGTGCTGTGGTGGGCGTGCGGAGGAATCGGCGGCGTGACGCTGCTCTACCTGGGGTATCTACGGCGTCAGACACGAATCGAGCAGCGGCTGCGGCGCCGCCGGGCCCAACGCATCGCCAGGTCGCGACTCGGCGTGGAGAACACCGACGACCGGGAGTTCGACGTGGTGCCTGCGCGCTTGCGGCGGCCGGGTTCGGTGGTGCTTGAGATCGATGACGAGGATCCGATCTTCGAGCACCTGGACTACGCTCCGTTCGCGCGTCAGTTCGACCTGCCGCACGCAGCAGGTCAGTAGCCTCGCCGGTTTCGACCGGCGGGCCGCGACTGATAGCCTGTGCTACCGGTATCAGGGGCTATGGCGCAGTTGGTAGCGCGACTCGTTCGCATCGAGTAGGTCAGGGGTTCGAATCCCCTTAGCTC
>CAVRMG010000046.1:0-88387 GCA_963721495.1 uncultured Actinomycetota bacterium
CCCGACGGCAACTACGTCTACGTCACCAACGATGGCGGCGGCAATGTCGCCGGAAGCTTCAACACCCTCACCAACACCATCACCACCATTCCCGTCGGCAATTTTCCAGGCTCGGTGGCGGTCAGCCCAGACTGGCAGGCACGCCTACATCACTAACGATGGCACCGTAGCGGTGCTCTCCTCTGACCGGCTGGCGGGCTGAACACCCCCCAGGTCCATGGACTTTCCCTACACCGGGAAGCTATCCAAGGGGCTGAACTAGGTGCTGACCGCGCCCTCACGGAACAGCGGCCTACTCGTCAAGGGCCTGAGCCATGGCGCTGGCCTGATCAATCGCCAACGGCTGCCGCCACGCCCGCAACCTGATACGACAACCGATCGCGATAGCCGCAACATGCGGCGCGCACCTGGCCGCCGATGCTCAACACCTGCCCGGCTGCGCCTCAACAGCGACACAAGGTCGTTCGACGACAATCCCGAGACCACGCACGAGGGTCTCAAAACTTCGTGTCAGACGGCACGGCGAGAGCCCCAGCGCATCCACCGAGCAGCGGTGAAACGATGCTGACGTGGACCGCAGCGGGGATGGTGGCGGTGGACTGACCGCGACGGGGCTGCCGTGTGGTCGCGCGGCACCCAATTGAGCGCCGCAGCCAAGTTCTAGTGAGTGCGGCACACCCTCACACAGGCCACCCGATCGGCGGAGTACAAGCAGGTGGACGTGGCTGTTCGCCGACGTTGTCCATTCGATGGACATCGCGGCCGCCGTCGGCGCGGAGCGGTTGCGCCAATCTCATGGCCGAATTGGTCAACCGTGCGGCGGTGGTGGTGAGCAGTATAGCGGCACGGTGGACAAATTCACCGTGACGGGATTCATGGCGGTGTTCGTGTGCCGACCGCGCTGGAGGACCACGCCGTTCTCGCGCCTGCCTGGCCGCGTTGGGTGTGCAGGACGAGGCGAAGCGGCTTGCCGAAGAGGTCGAACGCTGCGACGGTGTCGAACTGGAGTCGCGGATTGGCCTCAATTCCGGCCGGGTGATCGCCGGTGAGATCGGTTCTGGCCCTTTCGGTTACACCGCGATTGGTGAGCAGGTGGGGGATGGCGCAGCGGATGGAGTCGATCGCGCCGGCGGCGGGTCATGCTTAGCGCGTCCACCGCGCGACTGGTTGAGGCGCAGCCAGCCTCGCTGAGGCTGAGCTTGTTCAGATCGAAGGGTGCCGATCAGCCCGTCACGGCCCAGCGGCTGTTGGGCATGGAAGGAACGGCATCGCGCTCGTCGGGCGTGCTGAGTCTCAACCTTGTTGGTCGACAGCGGGAAATGGCCGCCGCTGAGGGCCTGCTGCAGCGCGCCGTCGACGGCCACGGCGCGGTGGTCGCCCTGGTGGGATCACCTGGCATCGGCAAGAGCCGTCTCGTGCGTGAAGTTTCTGCGATGGCGGGTTCCCGTGGCGTGGAGGTGTTCACCGCATTCTGGCGAGTCGCATACCAGTCAGCACCTTCATGCCGTGGCGCGCCTGTTGCGCGCGGCGACTGGCGTCGAGGGTCTTGACGAGCAGACCGCCCGCGACCGGATACGCGCCCAGGTTCCCGACGCCGACAACGAGGACTCGGTGCTCTTCGATGACCTGCTGGGGATCGCCGATCCGGATGTGAAGCTTCCAAGGATTGATCCGGATGCGCGTCGGTGCGGCGGTTGAGCGCCCTGGCGAACGCCGCCTCGTTGGCCCTGCGCAACCCCGGGCGGGTCGATGTCGTTGAGGACACCCACTGGATCGATGAGGTAAGCGAGTCGATGCTGGTCGATTTCCTCACCGGCCATCCTCAGCACCCTCGCTGGCGTTGGTCACCTATCGCCCCGAGATGGAGGGAGCGCTGGGCGCGGATGCACGGTGCACAGACGATAGCGCTTGCGCCGCTGAGCGATCCGGAGCTTCAGCCCTGGTTGGTAGCTGCTCGGCGCAAGACTCCTCGGTTGTCGGATTGGGCCAAGACGATCGCCGAGAGGGCCGCTGGTAACCCGTTTTTCGCCGAGGAGATCGTGCGGGAACTGGCCGAGCGTGGCGTGCTGCGCGGTGAGCGCGGCGCATACATCTCGACCAGAGGGTGGTGACATCAGTGTGCCTGCCACGTTGCAGGACCATCGCAGCACGCATCGATCGGCTTCCACCAGAAGAAAACGCACGTCGAGCGCGGCGGCGGTCCGGGTCGCGGTTTGGCCTCGACCTGCTGACAGGGCTGGGGATTGACCCGGCCTCGTCACCAGTTGGTCAAGGCCGAACTGATCGATCAGGTCCGGTTCACTCCGCGTGCGGATATACGCATTCGGCATCCGTCGATCCGCGCGGTGGCCTGCGAGTCGCAGCTCAAGTCCGATCGCGCCGAGTTGCACCGACGGTCGGCAGCCGCGATCGAAGCCCACGGACCGAATGAGCCGACGAAAACGCGGCGCTGATCGCCGAACATCTGGAGACCGCCGGTGACCTGCACGTCGCCTATGCATGGCACATGCGCGCTGGCAGGTGGGCAGCCACTCGCGACGTTGTGGCGCCGGCCGGTTGGGAGCGGGCACGCAGGTCGCCGACGCGCTGCCGGCTGACGACGCCGATCGCACCGCGATGCGGATCGCCCGCGACGACGTCCGGTGCGGCAATGCCTTCCGCGTCCATGCCGACATCTCCGACGGCCTTTTTCAGGAGCTGCGAGAGCTTTGCACGGCCGCGGGGGACAAGCCGTCGCTGGCCAACGGCATGGCCGGGCGACGAT
Source organism: uncultured Actinomycetota bacterium (assembly GCA_963721495.1). Lineage (GTDB taxonomy): Bacteria > Actinomycetota > Actinomycetes > Mycobacteriales > Mycobacteriaceae > Mycobacterium. Next base: position 2,765 of record CAVRMG010000046.1, read on the forward strand.
GAGCACATGATGCGCGGCCGGGAGCGCGAGGCGTCCGTGCTGGCTCCAAAACCATGGCTCTGGTCGAGTCGATCGGCAAGCCGACCTTGACGGTCGCGCTGTCCCTCGGGGTTATCAACACGAAGCTTCAGGTCGGCGAGGTTGCCGAGGCGCTGCGCTGTTCGCAGACCGTCATCGAACTGGCCGCGGGCGACCCGGCCAAAGGGAACGTCGTTTTCGGATCGCCGCTGGCGGTGGCGTTGGCATATCGCGGCACCGCCCGGTGGGCGCTGGGCCGGTGCGGGGGGGCGCGACGATTACGCCCGGGCGCTGGCCATGACGCGGGTCCGGCCCGCCATGTCGCATGCCGTTCGTCATCGGTACGGCTACGGTTTCGCGATCCGCCGGCGGAGTGCTGCTGGCCGACGACGCCGCGCGGCGCGACATCGAGGAGGCGCGGCAGATCGCCGAGCGATCGAGTGAGGATTTCGCGGCGGGTTGTGCCCGGTGGGCGCTGGGTATGGCGCTGGTGCATCGGGATCCCCTGTGGAGCGTGAGCGCGGACTGGCGGTGCTGGGGCAGGTCCGCGACATGTGCCTGCAGGGGCGGTTCCCCCAGTTCTCACGTGCGGCCGTGGACGTGTACACCGCGAAGGGAGCGGGCCAGGTGCGGCGACCGCGACAGTGGCCATACCTCAGTTACGCGCTGGTGATAGCCGATATGTTCCACGCGGATATCGCACAGATGTACGGCATTCTGGCGACTGGCTTTCTGGTGGGAGACACTGCTCGATCGCCGCGCCGAGTGACGAGGCGGAAGCCGAGGCCGCGATCGAGCGGTTGGCGACCGCGCCAGCCGATGAGGGTCTTAAGCGATACGCGACATCTGGCTGCTGCGGGCTATGCGCTGCTCGCCGAAGCCCACGGCGATGAGGCCGCCTATCGCGACTATCGGGATCGCTACCGCGACATGGCGACATCGCTTGGCTTCGAGGGGCACATGAAGTGGGCCGAGGCGATGCCATGACGGCGGCTGCGCCTTCGGGGTTGCGTTTGATCTATGTCGAGGGATCGACTCATCGGTGGGAAGACTGATGATGGCAGGCGGATCGCTCTCGCCGCCCATGACGAGGTGCTGCGCGCGGGCGGATCGAACGCATGGCGGCTATCTTCAGCCACGCCGGTGACGGCGTGGTTGCCGCGTTCGCCTCGCCGAAGCGGCGCTGTCGACGCTGCGGTTGCTCGCGCAGCGGGCGCTGGAGTTGCCGGTGCGGATGGCTGGCGACCGGTGAGGCCGAATTGCGTGAGGGTGACTATTTCGGGGACGGTGCTCAACCGGGCGGCGCGGGTGATGGCCGCCGGGCATGGCGGTCAGATTCTGGTGGCCGAGTCGACGGCGGTTCTGCTCACCGGTGTTGATCTTCTCGATCTGGGACCGCGACGGTTGCGTGATGTGTCAGCGCCGGTGGGGGTGTTCCAGGTCCGAGCACCCGGGATCTGCGGACACAATTTCCTCATTGCGTGGAGTCGATCCATCCTGGGAAATTTGCGTCCGGCGATCACGCGCTTGATCGGCCGCGACGCCGAGGTCTCCAATCTTCAAGCGGCCCTGCGCTGGCATCGGTTGGTGCATTGGTGGGCGTGGGTGGAGTTGGCAAGACCCGGCTGGCGTTGGAAGTCGCGACGCAGGTAGCCGACGATTTGTCGACGGGGTCTGGTTTTTCGAGTTGGCGGCGGTCGCTGATCCTGCTGCGGTACCGGATGCGGTGGCGGCGGTGTTGGGATTCATCAGCAACCGCAAGAGCGTCGGCGAGTCGGTGGCTTTGGCTTTGGAGGGCCGGTCGCGGCTGTTGGTGTTGCAATTGTGAGCACGTCGTTGACAGCGTCGCGGATCTGGTCGCAGCGATCCTCGCGGCGTCGGCCACGGTGAAGGTTCTGGCCACCAGTCGTGAGGGAATCGGTGTCGCTGACGAACTTTTTTGGCGGTGTGCCGTCACTGGGAGGTTGGTGCGGCGGTGGAGTTGTTTGTCGAACGCGTCAAGAGCAGGGCGTCGGACCCGTTGGCCGATGAGGCGACCGCCGTGGAGGATGTGTGTCGTCGCCTCGACTGGATCCCGTTGGCGATCGAGTTGGCGGCCTCGCGGATGGCGTCGATGACGGCGGCAGAGGTGCGTGATCGTCTTGATGACCGGTTCGGGCTGCTCGTGGGGTCACGACGCGGATTGGAATCATCAAACCCTCCGTGACGCGGTGGCGTGGTCTTATGACCTGCTCGATGACGCTGAAAAGACAGTGCTGGAACGCTGTTCGGTGTTCGCAGGCGGGTTTGACCTTCAAAGTGCTTGCGCCGTTGTGGGACCCGACGACGCCGATGACTACGCCGTCCTGGATCTTCTCGACGCGCTGGTGCGCAAGTCGCTGCTGGTCGCCGACAGGTCTTCGGGCGCGGATCGGTTTTCGATGCTGGAGACGATCCGGCAGTTCGCCGAGGAGCAACTCGTCGCCACCGGGGCGATCATCGGGCCGCGCATGCCCGCTACTTCGCCGGACGTGAAACCGACATCATGGCGCTGTGGGACGGCCCCCGGCAGCGGGAGGCTTACGACTGGTTCACCGCCGAACTGGCCAACCTGCGCACGGCCTTCCGCTGGGCCGCCGACAACGGCGACCTCGACGTGGCCGCCGCCATCGTCTCCTACGCGGCGATCCTCGGCGTGATCCACCGGGGTCACAATGATGAGCCGATAGCCTGGGCCGAAGAACTCATCGAACCCGCCCGCGCCGTCGACCACCCACGCCTCGCGACTCGTACGTACTGGCATCGCAGTGCTACTGGACTGGACGGATCGAGGAGGCTGTCGGCTATGCCGACGCCGGCCAGACGGTGATCGGCAGTGGCGGCGATGTGCCGTTCGGCGGCGAGGGTTCGCTCGGCGTCTGTGTACGCGGTTATCGGCCAGCCCGAACGAAACGTCGAGTAGGTGCCGCGCGCTGCTCGCACGCGGTCGCGACACCCATACACTCGACCAGGTCAATGCTGGTCGCCGGACTGGCGGTCGCCGGGGCCGGTGAGGAGGCGCGGGCAAGTGCCGCGAACGGGCTGATCGAAGCCGCCGAGGCCATCCACAACCCCAACGCGCTCGCGAACGCGCTTTACGGGCTATGGCTACGCCTTCGGCGATGCTGATCCCGTTCGCGCGCTGGAAGCCCTGCGCCGGGGCCTGGTAATCGCCCAAAGACAGCGGCAACCGCTTGATCGAACTTCACTGCTGGCGACCGCTTTGTCTGGGCTTGAGGCCGAACACGGCGATCCGCTGGCGGCGCTCGATCACATCACCCTGGCCATCCGCAACTTCTACGACTCGGCAACGTCGCCTACATCCGTTTCTCCCTGGCAACTCTCGCGGTACTCCTCGACCGCCTCGGACGCCTCGAACCGGCAGCCACCATCGCCGGTTTCGCGTTCAGTCCCTTGGCCGCGGCGGCAGTCCCACAGTTGACCACCGCCATCGCACACCTCCGCGACGCGCTCGGCGACCAGACCTACGAATCGCTTGCCCGCAAGGGCGAGACGATGACCACCGCCGAAGTGGCGACCTACGCATACGACCAGATCGACCAGGCCCGAGCAGAACTGGACGCTGTCTCGCAGTGAATGCCGACCACCTGAAACCACCTGACCACCTTGCCCGGCAGGCGAATGTGTGTGGCCAATCCCGCATCTACGAGGCGACGGCGAATAGGTGCCATTCGCCGGGAACGCCTTTGAGTCGTGAGCGCCGCGCTCTTCGAACTCAAGCCCTGAGCCGATCACGAGGTCGCGCAGCGTGCTGGACACCAGCACGTCGTTCGGCCCTGCCAGTGCGCTGACACGTGCGCCGATGTGCACGGCGATCCCGCCGATGTCATCGCCGCGAATCTCGCACTCGCCGGTGTGCAGCCCTGCACGCACCTCGATGCCGAGCGACTGCACCGCGTCGCGAATCGCCATGGCGCAGCGGATCGCTCGCTGCGGGCCATCGAACATCGCGAGGAAACCGTCTCCCGACGTGTTCACCTCACGGCCTCGGAAGCGAGCAAGCTGAGAGCGGATGACGGCGTCGTGCGCATCAAGCAACACATGCCAGTCCCGGTCGCCCATCTCCGCCGCCCGGCGCGTCGAGTCCACGATGTCGGTAAAGAGCACGGTGGCGAGAACCCGGTCGTCGGCGACCTCAGCCTGCTCGCCGGTGAGGAACTCGGCGATCTCCTGGAAGGACGCACGCCAGTCGGGTTCGTAGAAGTGGATGAGGTTGCGCCCCGGAAGCTCAACGTATCTCGCGCCCGGTATGCATCAGCGATGTCCTTGCCCCACGCGGGCGGGATAAAAGGGTCGTCGGTGTGATGGAGGACGAGTGCCGGGACGCGGACTGTGGGAAGCAACGCCCGCACGTCCATTTCGGCCAGCAGAGGCATCATGAGGGCGACGGTCCCTGGACTGGCCGCCCCGCGTTCCCAGCGTGCCGTCGCTGCCCGGATCTCCTCGTTCCACGGCATGTCCGGGTTCATCGCATGAAGGTGCTCGTCCGTGCCCCATATGGCGACCAGGGCAGCACCGGTCTGCTCGGGTGTCGGTCCGTCGGTGCGCTCAGCCATCGGATTCGCGTAGCCCTCCAGCACGACCAGCCCGGTGGTGCGGGACGGATGTGTTGCCGCGAACAGCGCACCCGTCGCGACCGCGCCGTTCATCGCGAGGAGGACCGCTTCACGGCTCCCGAGGTCGTCCAGTACTGCGGTGATGCTGTTGGACCATTGCTCCAAGGTCGGCAGCGCGCGCGATGTGACGGGATCGGACGCTCCGGTGCCCGGTTGGTCGAAGATAATCAGTCGACCGAGCGCTGTCATCGCCTCGATCCACCCTCGAAGAGGCGGCTGGTCAGGAAAGTCCTCACAGTTGCTGAACCACGCAGGGATGTACACGATGTCGCGAGCGCCTTCAGGTGATGCGCGATAGGCGACGCGCAAGTCCCCGTTGAGCGCATAGCGCGTCTCCGAGAACATTGCGGCTAAGGGCACTCCCGCTGTGGAAGAAGCGAGAAATGCTGGCCAACATCAAGTACGTCGACGCGAACTTCGGCGGGGATGGCGGCCTCTTCCAGAAACCCCCGGCTGGCGAGGCTGACTGATGGCGACCATTGAGCGTTACCAAACCGCCAGCGGCGGAACGGCTTACCGCGTCAGATACCGTACACCTGACCGCCGCTCGACGTCGAAGCGCGGGTTCACGACCAAACGTGACGCCGAACTGTTCGCCGCAACCGTCGAAGTGAGCAAGGCGCGCGGCGAGTACATCGCTCCGACTGTCGGCAAGGTGACCATCGGCGAAGTCTGGGACCAGCCTGGCTTGGACGTCAGCGCGGCCACCTGAAGGCATCAACCTTTCGGAACTACGAATTAAGCTGGGGTGCCCACGTCGTAAATCGCTGGGGTGATGTCCGTGTTTCCGCCGTCCGTTTCTCCGATGTGCAGGCGTGGGTGTCGGACCTGTCGTCCAAGCGTGGCCCGGGGGTGGTGCGAATCGCGTACTCGGTGCTGGCGCGGATACTCGACGACGCCGTGCGTGACAGGTTGATCGCCTCGAACGCAGCCCGCTGGGGGTGAAGTTGCCGAAGCTACCGCCGTCGCGCAACACGTATCTGACAGCCGTCCAACTACAGAAGCTCGCCGACGAATCCGGTCGGTACAAATCGCTGGTGTTTGCAATGGGCGTCGGCGGGCTCAGGCTAGGCGAAGCCGCGGCGCTTCGGGTGTCGGACGTTGACTTCTTACGCCGACGTGTCGAGTTGCGCCGCAACGCGGTCAAGGTGGGCAACACGTTCGTGGTGGGCTCACTCAAAAGCCACAAGAACCGCAGCGTTGCTCTCCCGGCCTTCGTCATCGACGAAGTGGCTCACGCATGTGAGGACAAAGGCCGTGACGAATTGATCTGGCCGTCGCCGAGGGGGTGGGTACATCAGCGGGCCGTCGCTGTGGAAAACGTCGTGGCTGGCGACAGCAGTCGCGCGCTGCCAGAAGATCGACCCTACCTTTCCGCGCGTAACCGCGCACGACCTTCGGCACACCGCCGCATCGCTGGCCATCAGCGCTGGCGCAAACCCGAAAGTTGTCCAGCGGATGCTCGGACACGCCAGCGCCGCCATGACGTTGGATGTGTACGCCGATCTGTTCGACTCCGACCTGGACTCGGTGACCGAGACTGTGTCCAAAATGTGGCCACGCCAGGTCAATTCGCGATAGCGCTCGACGCTGAAAACCGCTCTACCATCGCATACGTGCCCGAAGGTACTGTGATACCGGTTTTCTGGCGGAAATCCGACATCGTCGTAGGTGTCGCCGTGGGTCCGGCAGACGCCGGTGTCAGGCTCCTAACGATCTCGCCAATTATCAGCATCGGTACTCGCGCGACGAAGACGATCGTGCTCTGGTGGATGGCGATGCTTACTCACGGACCGACCGCCCTTCGCCTCGCCGCCACTGCGGCGGCGTGTTCAGCGCTGGCCGCTATCGGGTTGGCGCCGGCTTCGGCAGCCCCGAGCGCGGACCGTCAGGGGTACGTCGATTCCACCGCGCGGTGCGCCTCGCCGAGTGAGACCGTCGTCTTCGGCAGGACGGAAACGTCGCGGGTGGCGATCTGTGGGTCGGACGGTGACCTCCAGTACCGCGGTGTGCGACTGCGCGATGGCGCCAAGTTGATCGTCGCCGCCTCGCAATCGGGTCATGGATACACCGCAGAAAACGACGGAATCACCTACACGGTCACCGACGACTCGCTGGTCATCAGCGCGGGCACGCGAGTGATCCGCGAAGAATCGATGATCGACTTCCACGGCTCGCAGCAGACCGCTGTGCCCGCCGCGCCACCGGCTGAGACGCCAACGCCGACAACGCCATTGCCGCCGCCGTTACCCGCTGAAGTGGGCGGCGGAGGGAACTGACCGCCGACTACCCCCGCAGTGCGCCGCGCAGATACTCGGCTCTGCACGCCCGACGAGCCACCTTGCCGCTCGTCGTGCGCGGAATGGCACCTGCCGGTACGAAGCGGACGTCGGCGAGGGAGAGTCCGTGGACATCGGAGACGGCCGAACGGATCGCATCGGCCGCGACCTGCGGATCAGCGCGGCGGGTGCCCGACGCGCGTTCGGCGACGATGGCGACACCGTCGTCGGTGGCGAATGCCGCGACGTATCCCCGGCGGACGATCGGCGAGGCGGCCGCCGTCGTGGCCTCGATGTCCTGTGGGTAATGCTGCAGGCCGTCGACGAGCACGATGTCCGCACGCCTGCCGGTGACGTACAACTCGCCGGCGAGATAGACGCCCAGATCCCCTGTCCGCAGCCACGTCGCATCGACCGCTGAGCGGTCAGCGTGGCTTCCCGACTCCAGTCGAGACCGCAGCGCCGCGTCGAACGTCTGCCGGGACTCCTCGGGCCGTTCCCAATATCGCCGCGCGGTGTTGTCGCCGTGCAACCAGATCTCGCCGACGTGCCCGTCGGCGAGTTCGGTCTGGGTATCCGGGTCGACGATCACGGCCCACTGACTACGAGCCACCTGACCGCACGACACCTGTGCGACAGCGCTTTCGGCGTCCGCGGCGACGCGTACGGCCCGACCACGTGCAAGGTGCCCACGATCGAGGTAGGCGACCGTGGCCCGGGCGGTGGGGGCGATGGTCGACACAAACAGGGTCGCTTCGGCGATGCCGTACGACGGTTTGATCGCTGTCGGCGGCAATCCGTACGGCTCGAACGCGGCGTTGAATGTCGCGATGGCGTCCATACTGACCGGCTCCGAACCGATGATCATCACCACATTGCTGAGGTCGACATCCTCGCCGGGCGCAGGCAGGCCACGCTGCGCGGTGTACTCGTAGGCGAAGTTCGGCGCCGCGGTGACCACGCGTCCCTGCCGCGACCCGTCGGACAGCGCCCGGATCCAGCGCTGCGGCCGGCGAATGAAGGCCGTTGGCGACATCAGCGTCGAATGGCCCCCGTACACCGCCGGAAAGCCGATCATCGACAACCCCATGTCGTGATACAGCGGAAGCCAACTGACACCGTGGGTGTTTCGGTCGAGTAGATCGATGGACAGGATCATCTGCAGAAGGTTGATTCCGACTGCGCGGTGGGTGATCTCGACGCCCACCGGCGGCCGCGTCGAGCCCGACGTGTACTGCAGGTGCGAGACGTCGTCGACGTCGAGATCGACGGGAGCGAACGCATCCGCGGCCCCGTCTGCAACGTCGTCGATGGTGATGACGGGCAATCGTGCGCGCGAACGCGAGGCTCGCGAGGAAGGATCGCACGGGGTCGGCCGCCGCGGCTGTCGTCATGACGGCTGTGGGCCGGGCGTCGGTGAGCGCAGTTTCGAGACGTTCGGCATGCCCCTGGAGTTCGGGGGCGAACAACGGCACCGCGATCGTGCCCGCCTTGACCGCCGCGAAGAACCCGGCGACGTAGTCGAGGCCCTGGGGCGCGAGGATCGCCACCCGATCACCACGCGAGGCAACCTCCTGCACGCGAGCGCCGATCGCCTGCATCCGGCGACCGAGTTGAGACCAGGTCAGTTCGACCGGATCTCCGTCAGCCGAGCGGGCGAAATCCAGGTAGCGGTAGGCAACGGCGTCGCCGACGTTGGCGATGTTGCGGTCGATGAGCGAAATCAGCGTGACGCCCGGCGGCAGCACAATGCCGCCTTCGGCATCGAGACAGTCCTCGATCTGCAGTAGACCCTCGTGGCCGGTGGAACCGTGCACGAGATCGATTCTAATTACCGTAACGCGCAGTATCACTTACCTAGGGCATGATGTGACGTATCACGCACAGGCCGCGGACGCCTGAGACCGGCAGCGCAAGCCGCGTTGGCTCGTCGTGCCCGCGCAGCCTCACCGTGTCTCCGAAGGTCCAGCGAGCGCGCTCGCGTCGGGTCCGCGTTCGACACGGCATCCGATGACGCGAGCAGATGTCCGGGGGTGTCCTTGGACAGCTCACACAGCCGGGCGGCCTCGTTGACGGGCTCACCGATCACGGTGTACTCGAAGCGCTCGTTGGCGCCGACGTTCCCGGCCACCGCGGTGCCGGACGCCACGCCGATGCCCGCCTCGCACTCGGGCACCTCTTCGCGAATGCGCCGAGCGATCGCACGGCCGGCGGCCAGTGCCTCGCCTTCGGGGTTGTCGAGGTGGTTGGGCGCGCCGAACACGGCCAGTGCCGCGTCGCCCTCGAACTTGTTGACGAAACCGTGATGGCGATCGACCTCGTCGACGATGACCGCGAAGAACCGGTTCAGCAGGTCGACCACCTCGGTTGCGGGCCTGCCTGTCACCAACTGGGTGGAGCCGATGATGTCGACGAAGATCATCGCGACGTGGCGCTCTTCGCCGCCGAGTTTCGGACGTTGTTTCTCCGCGGCGGCGGCGACTTCGCGCCCGACGTGGCGGCCGAACAGGTCGCGTACGCGTTCCCGTTCGCGCAGCCCTACGACCATCGAGTTGAAACCCCGCTGCAGCTGCCCGAGTTCGGTCCCGTCGAACACGACGAGTTCGGTGTCGAGATCACCCTCTTCGACCCGGTGCAGCGCGGCACGCACCACCCGCACGGGAGTCGCCGTGAGCCAGGACAGGATCCACATCAGGATGAAGCCGAATACCAAGGCGAAGAGCGCGAGGATCATCACCGCGACGGTGAACTGAGTGGGGGACACGTTCTGCAGCGAAAGCGTGATGATGGCGGCCAGCAGGATACCGAGCACTGGCACACCCGACCCCAACGCCCACACGGTGAGCGTGCGGCCCATGATGCCCGGTGCGAACCGGCGCGGCGGAGGGCCGACCTCGAGTGCCTGCGCGGCGACCGGACGCAGTGCGAACTCGGTGAACAGATAGCAGCTCGCCGACACGACAATGCCCGGAAAGCTGATCCCGAGAAGGACTTTGGGTATGTAGTCGGTGTCCTGCAAGCCATATAAGACGGTGAGCACGACGGTTCCGCCGCCCCAGAGAACGAGCAGTACGCGCGTCAGCCTCCACGGGGCGAAGAAGGTATTGCGCTGATCCTTGGGGGTCGGCTCGCGCTCCTCGATCGCCCATCGCACGTTGTTGATGACGCGGTTGGTTGCCCAGATGACGCCGACGACGAAGGCCAAGGCGATGTAGGCAGGGGCCACCGCGAAAGTGATCCACAGGACCTGCGAGTCGAACACGTTGGGCACGGGGAACGTGACGGTGATGACGAGCAGTGCCACGATGACGCCGATGAGGTTCGCGCCGAGCACGAAGGTCGTCAGGATCAGCTGAATACGGACGCGGCGACGACGCTGGCTCTCCGAGACCCGACCCAGAATCCACGAACCGAACTCGGGAGTGGACGGCACCCGGCTGCTCTGTCTGGTGACCTTCTCGAGCACCAGACCCAGTCGCTGCGCGGCGCTCTTCTTTTCCGTCATCGTGCCCTCAGACTAATTTGCCGAACCGCCCCCTAAGGTGGTTCGGGTGCGTCTCGTGATCGCCCAGTGCACCGTCGACTACGTCGGGCGCCTGACCGCTCATCTGCCATCGGCCCGCCGCCTGTTGCTCATCAAGGCCGACGGGTCGGTGAGTGTCCACGCCGACGATCGCGCGTACAAGCCGCTGAACTGGATGAGCCCGCCGTGCTGGCTGACCGTGGAGCCGGACGGTCCCGTACCGGTGTGGGTGGTCGAGAACAAGGCGGGCGAGCAGTTGCGCATCACTTTGGAGAGCGTCGAACACGACTCCAGCCACGAACTCGGCGTCGACCCAGGACTGGTCAAGGACGGCGTCGAGGCGCACCTGCAGGAGCTGCTAGCCGAACACGTAGAGCTGCTCGGCGCCGGCTACACCCTGGTGCGCCGTGAGTACATGACCGCCATCGGGCCGGTGGACCTACTGTGTCGCGACGAGAACGGCCGGTCGGTGGCCGTCGAGATCAAACGGCGCGGCGAGATCGACGGCGTCGAACAACTCACCCGCTACCTCGAACTGCTCAATCGCGACACCCTGCTCGCACCGGTCGCCGGTGTGTTCGCCGCCCAGCAGATCAAGCCGCAGGCTCGGACGCTGGCGACCGACCGTGGGATTCGTTGCCTGAGTTTGGACTACGACCAGATGCGCGGCATGGACAGCGACGAGTTCCGGCTCTTCTGAGCACCTAGACTGGCGAGATGCCCCGGCGCCGCACACCGCCGCGCAGACCACGCTCCCTGCCGCCGCTGCCCGCCGCTCGACGGATTGAAACGGGGCCGGACGGACATCAGTACGAGGTGCGCCCGATCCCGGCGGCGCGCGCGACGAAGATCTATCGTTGTCCCGGCTGCGATCACGAAATACGCTCCGGCACCGCGCATTTAGTGGTGTGGCCGGCCGGTCTTGGTGATCAGGCCGTCGACGATCGTCGGCACTGGCACTCGCCGTGCTGGACGCACCGGGCCACCCGCGGCCCCACTCGCAAATGGTCTTAGCCTGGCTTCCCGGGGCAGACCGTGAGCAGAATCGGTGCCTTGCCGCGTCAGACGGCCGCCAAGCTCGCCGAGGAGCCCATGCTTTTTGCAACAGACCATGACAACATCCGCAAACTGCCGCAGCAGGCGGCCGACAACGTCAGGAATCGAGGCCAAAACTGACTGATCGGTCGAGCAATTCCCGCAGGGAGTTGACGCTCAGCCTCAGTGATCGTCGGCAGGCTCGACGAGTTCGACGAGAACGCCGCCGGCATCCTTGGGATGGATGAAGTTGATCCGGGAGTTCGCAGTGCCGCGGCGCGGTGCGTCGTAAAGCACCCGCACGCCCTCGGCGCGGAGTCGCTCGGTGAGCGCATCGATGTCGCTGACGCGATAGGCAAGCTGTTGAAGGCCGGGGCCGCGCTTGTCGATGAACTTGGCGATCGTCGAGGTCTCATCCAGCGCCGACATCAACTGGATCTGTGCACTGCCGACCGGGGCGCCGCGCACTGACAGCATCGCCTCGCGGACACCCTGCTCCTCGTTGATCTCCTCGTGCAGGACGATCATCCCGAGGTGGTCGTGGTACCACTTGATGGCGACGTCGAGATCGGGGACCGCAATGCCGACATGGTCGAGTCCTGTCACCAACGCGCTCGCCAGAAGTGGACGGGCGTCAACCTGCTCGGCTGTCATAACGCAACGGTAACGTCTACGGTAACGGTTTGCATATGCGTGATCGGTCACACCGGCGCAGAAGACGCCCTGGAGGCAGAAAATTGACTACATCGGTAATTGTTGCTGGCGCCCGCACCCCGGTCGGCAAACTCATGGGTTCGCTGAAGGACTTCTCGGGCAGTGACCTGGGCGCCATCGCGATCGCGGGAGCGCTGGAAAAGGCCAAGGTCCCGGCGTCGGCCGTCGAATACGTGATCATGGGGCAGGTACTCACCGCCGGGGCCGGGCAAATGCCCGCAAGGCAGGCGGCGGTCGCCGCGGGCATCGGCTGGGACGTGCCCTCGCTGACGATCAACAAGATGTGCCTGTCCGGCATCGACGCCATCGCGCTGGCCGATCAGCTGATCCGGGCGGGCGAGTTCGACGTCGTGGTCGCGGGCGGCCAGGAGTCGATGACCAAGGCGCCGCACCTGCTGATGGACAGTCGCGCCGGCTACAAGTACGGCGACGTCACGGCTGTCGACCACATGGCCTATGACGGTCTGCACGACGTGTTCACCGATCAGTCGATGGGTGCGTTGACCGAGCAGCGCAACGACGTCGACCAGTTCACGCGGGCCGAGCAGGACGAGTTCGCCGCACGTTCGCACCAAAAGGCCGCTGCGGCATGGAAAGACGGCGTCTTCGCCGACGAGGTGGTCCCGGTCAAGATCCCGCAGCGCACGGGAGACCCGATCGAGTTCACTGAGGACGAGGGCATCCGCGCCAACACCACCGCGGAGTCGCTGGCCGGTCTCAAGCCGGCATTCCGCAAGGACGGCACCATCACCGCCGGGTCGGCATCACAGATATCCGACGGCGCTGCCGCGGTGGTCGTGATGAACAAGGACAAGGCTCAGCAGATGGGGCTGACCTGGCTGGTGGAGATCGGCGCCCACGGCGTCGTCGCGGGCCCGGATTCCACCCTGCAGAGCCAGCCGGCCAACGCGATCAAGAAAGCCATTGCCCGCGAAGGCATTTCGGTCGACCAGCTGGATGTCATCGAAATCAACGAGGCGTTCTCCGCGGTCGGGCTCGCGTCGATGAAGGAGCTGGGCGTCGACCCGGAAAAGGTCAATGTCAACGGCGGTGCGATCGCCATCGGGCATCCGATCGGTATGTCGGGCGCCCGGATCACCCTGCACGCCGCCCTTGAGCTGGCACGACGCGGCTCCGGCTATGCGGTCGCGGCGCTGTGCGGCGCCGGCGGGCAGGGCGACGCACTGGTGCTCCGGGCCGGCTAGCACGTCTACGACGCGCTGTAGTAATTCGCGTCGTTTTCGGGCACAGTGGCCGCCATGACAGGCGCGGTTGATCTCCGGTCCGTTGCTGGGTGGTTTCGACTCATCGCTCTGCTCGAGGCCGTCAGTTGGGTTGGTTTGCTTGTCGGCATGTACTTCAAGTACCTCGCCGGCCCGCGAACCGAGGTCGGCGTCAAGGTGTTCGGCATGGCACACGGGCTGGTCTTCATCGCGTTCGTGGTGGCGGGCCTGCTGACAGGTATCGCGTTCAAATGGGCGACGAGTACGTGGTTGCTGGTGTTGCTGGCGAGCATCGTGCCGCTGTGCAGTGTGATCTTCCTCATATGGGCCGATCGCAGCGGCAAGATGGGCGCCGTGGCGGGTTCCGCCGCGATGGTGCAACCGGGGCGGCACGCACCCGAAACGACGTGACAAACTTGTGGGCGTGACTCGTCCACGTCCTGTTGCAGCGTCCATGGCCGGTGCGGTCGACCTCTCGGCGCTCAAGCAGCGAGCCCCTGCCGGTGAAGGCGGTGCGGCAGGCCCGTCCGGTCCCTCCGGCGGTGTGGAGATCACCGAGGCCAATCTGGAAGCCGAGGTGCTGGTTCGCTCCAGCCAGGTTCCCGTCGTGGTCCTGCTGTGGTCACCGCGCAGCGACGCGAGCATCCAGTTGGGCGACTCTCTTGCCAGCCTCGCGGCCAACGACGGCGGCAAGTGGTCGCTCGCGACGGTCAACGTCGACACCGTGCCCAGGATCGCGCAGATGTTCGGGGTGCAGGCCATCCCGACCGTGGTGGCATTGGGTGGGGGACAACCGCTGTCGAGCTTTCAGGGAATGCAGCCACCCGAGCAGTTGCGGGGATGGATCGACTCGCTGTTGAACGCCACCGCAGGCAAGCTCGGCGACGGCGCCGATGCCGAGGATCCCGAGCAGGTGGACCCCGAACTTGCGCAGGCGCGGGCGCATCTCGATGCGGGTGACTTCGATGCCGCGCGCAGCGCGTACCAAGCGATCCTCGACGCCAACCCGAATCACGTCGAGGCCAAGGGCGCGGTGCGTCAGATCGGCTTCCTCCAGCGCGCCTCGGCGCACCGGCCCGACTCCGTCGCGACGGCCGACGCCGCGCCCGACGACATCGACGCCGCGTTCGCCGCGGCTGACGTCGAGATCCTGCAGCAGAACATCGCGGCCGCCTTCGACCGGCTGATCGCGTTGGTCAAACGCACCGCCGACGACGACCGCACCTCGGTACGGACCCGGTTGATCGAGCTTTTCGATCTCTTCGACCCCGCCGACCCCGAGGTCATCGCGGGTCGGCGCAAGCTGGCCAACGCGCTGTACTAATCCGCACGAGACGACACAAAAGACCCGCACGCCGCGGATTTGGGGACTTTTGCGGTCCCCAGCTTCGCGTGGGCCCAGCTCGCGATAGAAATCAGGCGGGCTCGAACCACAACGCCGTCAGCGGCGGCAGCACCATGACCGCCGACGCCGGACGCCCGTGCCACGGCTCGTCGGTCGCCTCGACCGCGCCGTAGTTGCCGATGCCCGACCCGTTGTAGACGTCGGCGTCGGAGTTGAGCACTTCGCGCCACGTGCCGGTATGCGGCAGACCCAGCCGATAGCGGCTGTACTCGGAACCCGAGAAGTTGAACACGCACGCCAGCATCGAACCGTCATCGCCGAACCGCATGAAGCTCAACACGTTGTTGGCCGAGTCATTGGCGTCGATCCACGAATAGCCCTCGGGTCTGGTGTCCTGAGACCACAGGGCCCGCCTGCTGCGGTAGATGCCGTTCATGTCGTGAACGAACCGCTGTACGCCGGTGGAGAAGCTGTTCTCATCCAGCTGATACCAGTCGACGCCGCGTTCCTCCGACCACTCGGCGCGCTGGCCGATCTCCTGGCCCATGAACAGCAGTTGCTTGCCCGGGTGGGCCCACTGGTAGGCCAGCAGCCCGCGCAACCCGGCCGCCTTCGTGTGGTCGTCGCCCGGCATGCGACCCCACAGCGTGCCCTTGCCGTGCACGACCTCGTCGTGGCTCACGGGCAACACGAAGTTCTCACTGAACGCGTACAACATCGAGAACGTGATCTCGTGGTGGTGGTAGCTGCGGTGAATCGGGTCCCGCTTGATGAACTCCAACGTGTCGTTCATCCAGCCCATGTTCCACTTCATCGAGAAGCCAAGGCCGCCAAGGTTCGTCGGACGGGTGACGCCCGGCCAGGACGTGGACTCCTCGGCGACGGTGACGACGCCTGGCGCCAGCTTGTGCACGGTGGCGTTCATCTCCTGCAGGAACTGCACGGCCTCGAGGTTCTCGCGGCCGCCGTAGATGTTGGGGGTCCAGCCGCCGACGGGTCGCGAGTAATCCAGGTAGAGCATCGATGCGACCGCGTCCACACGCAGGCCGTCGATGTGATACTCCTGCAGCCAGTACAACGCGTTGGCCACCAGGAAGTTGCGGACCTCGGCGCGGCCGAAGTCGAACACGTAAGTGCCCCAGTCCAGTTGCTCGCCGCGGCGTGGGTCTGAGTGCTCATACAGGGCGGCGCCGTCGAAGCGGCCCAGCGCCCACGCGTCCTTCGGGAAGTGGGCCGGGACCCAGTCCATGATCACGCCGATGCCGGCCTGATGAAGCGTGTCGACCAGATGGCGGAATTCATCGGGGGTGCCCATGCGCGACGTCGGGGCGTAGTACGACGTCACCTGGTAGCCCCACGAGCCGCCGAACGGGTGCTCGGCGACCGGCATCAGTTCGACGTGCGTGAAACCGTTGGAGACCACGTATTCGGTGAGCTGGACGGCCAATTCGCGATAGCTCAGGCCCGGTCGCCACGACATCAGATGCACCTCGTAGGTGCTCATCGGCTCGAAGACGGGGTTCTGGTCGGCTCGCCGGGCCATCCAGTCCTGGTCCTCCCAGCCGTATTCGCTCTTGGTGACCTTCGACGCCGTCTGCGGTGGCACCTCGGTGGCGAATGCCATCGGGTCGGCCCGGTCGGCGATCGAACCGTCGGCACCGTGCACCCGGAACTTGTACAGCTCGCCGATCTCGAAGCCCGGCCAGAACAACTCCCACACGCCCGTCGAACCGAGCACCCGAAGCTGGGCCTCATTGCCGTCCCAGTGGTTGAATTCGCCGATCAGGCTGACACCCTTGGCATTCGGTGCCCAGACCGCGAACGACACTCCTTCGACGACACCGTCCGGTGTGTCGAACCGTCGGGGATGGGCACCCAGGATCTCCCACAGCCGCTCGTGGCGGCCTTCGGCGAAAAGGTGCAGGTCGACCTCGCCGAGGGTCGGCAGGAACCGGTAGGCGTCGGCGACGCTGTGCACGTGCTGACCGTCCCCTGCGGCGTAGGCAACCTCGAGGCGGTAGTCCACCAGGTTGGTGTAGGGCAGCGCGACCGCGAACAGTCCCGCCTCGACGTGCTGGAACGGATAGCGCTCGCCGCCCACCAGCGCCACCACTTCGACCGCATGTGGTCGGTAGGCGCGTACGACCGTGTGGTCGTCGTATTCGTGCGCACCCAGGACCGAGTGCGGATCGTGGTGTTCGCCGGAAATCAGACGGTTGAGGTCGGACGTGTGCGGCCTCAGATTCTGACTTGTGCGTTGATTGGCCTGCGTCATCTCGTCACTCCCTACGCAGTAGGTTGAGTCGTTGGTCGGCCGGTACTTGGGGCATGTTCAGCACGTGTGCCACAGCGGTCGCCGGGTCGAGGCGAACGTAATTGGCTTGTCCCCATTGATATTCGTTACCGGTGATCTCGTCGCGCACCCAGAAGCGGTCATAGGGTTCCATCCCCAATGCGCCCATATCGAGCCAGAGCGTCGTCTCTTCGGGGCCGAACGGGTTGAGCGTCACCACCACCAGCACCTGATCGCCCGTCGCTGGGTCGAACTTGCTGTACGCCACGATTGCGTCGTTGTCGGGGTGGTGGAATTTGATGTTGCGCAGCTGGTGCAGTGCCGGATGCACCCGGCGAATCTCGTTGAGTCGGGTCAGGAACGGCTCCAGCGACTCCCCGTCTGTCAGAGCCGCCTCGAAATCGCGTGGACGCAGCTCGTACTTCTCGGAATTGAGGTACTCCTCGCTGCCCTCACGGACGGGACGGTGCTCGAACAGCTCATAGCCCGAATAGACGCCCCACGCCGAGCTCATCGTGGCCGCCAGCACGGCGCGGATCGCGAACATGCCTGGGCCGCCGTGCTGCAGGCTCTCGTGAAGGATGTCCGGTGTGTTGACGAACAGGTTGGGGCGCGCGTAGTCGGCGTGTTCGGCGATCTGTTCGCCGAACTCGGTGAGCTCCCACTTCGACGTGCGCCACGTGAAGTACGTGTACGACTGCGTGAAGCCGAGTTTGGCGAGACCGTAGAGTCGCGCAGGCCGGGTGAAGGCCTCCGACAGGAACAGCACGTCGGGATCTTCGCTCTTGACCCTTCCGATCAGCCACGCCCAGAAATCGGGCGGCTTGGTGTGCGGGTTGTCGACCCGAAACACCTTGACCCCGTGGGATATCCAGAACCGCACCACCCGCAGCACCTCTTCGTACAACCCTGCCGGGTCGTTGTCGAAGTTGATCGGATAGATGTCCTGATACTTCTTCGGCGGGTTCTCGGCGTAGGCGATGGTGCCGTCGGGCAGCACGGTGAACCACTCCGGGTGATCCCGCGCCCACGGGTGGTCGGGTGCGCACTGCAGGGCGAAGTCCAGCGCCACCTCCATGCCGTGATCGCGGGTGGCGGCGACGAACTCGTCGAAGTCCTCGATCGTGCCGAGCTTGGGATGCACCGCGTCGTGGCCACCCTTGTCGCTACCGATCGCCCACGGTGAGCCCACGTCACCGGGCGCAGCGGCCACCGAGTTGTTGCGGCCCTTGCGATGTACCTTGCCGATCGGGTGAATGGGTGGAAGGTAGACCACGTCGAAACCCATGGCGGCGATACGCGGTAGCGCCTTGACGGCGGTGGCAAATGTCCCGTGGACCGGCTTGCCCTTCTTGTCCCACCCACCGGTCGACCGCGGAAACATTTCGTACCACCCGCTGAACCGGGCCAGCGGACGGTCCACCCACACGCCGTGCTGCTCTTCGCGCGTGACCAATTCGCGCAACGGATACTCCGCGAGCAACTCCTGTCACCTCGGCTGACAGCGCGGCGCCTGCACGGGTGAACGGGTCGCCGGGCTTACGCAACAACTCCGCCGCCTCGATGATCGGGTCGCGCAGCTTGCGCGGTACGCCGGTCGAGGCCCGCTCGAGCAACCGCGCACCGATCAACAGATCGTTGGACAGTTCGACCTCGCCCTGGCCCGCGTCCAGTTTGGCGGTGACCGATTTACGCCAGGTCGCGATCGGATCGCCCCACGCGTCCACTCGGAACGTCCAGAGCCCGACGCGGTCGGGGGTGAACTGACCGTGGAACACGTCGGGCGTCGTCCCCGGTTCCATCGGCAGACGCTGAGGTTTGATGCGGTTCGGCGGACTGACGAGCGTCTCGATCGGCACCGGCTCCAATGTCGCGGGCGTCGATCCGGCAGGCCCGTCGACGAGTTGTGGATACTCCGAGCCGTGATATCGGACGACCAGTGTGGCCGCGACGGCGTCGTGGCCCTCGCGCCATACGGTGGCCCGCACCGGCACGACCTCGCCGACAACCGCCTTGGCCGGGAACAGTCCGCCCGACACGACGGGTGCGACGTCATCGATCCCGATCCGACCGACCACTTCCCACCACTCCTTTACGCTGCGTCGTTTGAGCTCATCAATCGCCTCTTCGCTATACCCACCGTAGTGCGCCGCCCAATCAAACGGAGGTGAAGCGGTACGGGCAGGTAACCTGCGGAGCGACGAAAACTCAGTAAGGTTGAGTCGCGTGAAAGCCCTCCGCCGGTTCACCGTCCGCGCTCATCTCCCCGATCGCATGGCCGCACTCGAACGGCTGTCGATAAACCTGCGGTGGTCGTGGGACAAGCCCACCCAGGACCTGTTCGCGGCAATCGACCCGGAGCTCTGGAAGCAGGTCGGATACGACCCGGTGGCGTTGCTGGGGCAGGTCAACCCGAAACGCCTGGACGAGCTCGCCGTTGACGACTCGTTTCTGAGCCGCCTCGATGGACTCGCCGCCGAACTGGACGACTATCTGGCCCGGCCGCTGTGGTATCAGCAGCAGGTCGCCGACGGCGCCGAACTGCCGAACGGCATCGCGTACTTCTCGATGGAGTTCGGCGTCGCCGGGGTGCTGCCGAACTATTCAGGCGGCCTCGGCATTCTCGCCGGCGACCACCTGAAGGCGGCCTCGGACATGGGCCTGCCGATGATCGCTGTCGGCCTGCTGTACCGCTCGGGGTATTTCCGGCAGTCGTTGACCGCCGACGGCTGGCAGCACGAGAGCTATCCCTCCCTGGACCCGCAGGGGCTTCCGCTTCGGCTGCTCACCGACGGCGAGGACAACCCGGTGCTCGTCGAGCTGGCGATGCCGGAGGACAACCAGCTGCGTGCCCGCGTGTGGATCGCACAGGTGGGACGAATTCCGTTGCTGCTGTTGGATTCCGACATCCCGGAGAACGACCACGATCTGCGCGGTGTCACCGATCGGCTCTACGGTGGCGACCAGGAGCACCGGATCAAGCAGGAGATGCTGGCCGGTATCGGCGGCGTGCGCGCCATTCGGGCGTTCACCGACGTCGAGGGTCTCGCCTCGCCCGAGGTGTTCCACATGAACGAGGGTCACGCGGGGTTCCTGGGAACCGAGCGCATCCGGGAACTGATCGATGCCGGCCTGGACTTCGACACCGCGCTGACCGTCGTGCGTTCGTCCACCGTGTTCACCACGCACACGCCCGTTCCCGCCGGGATCGACCGCTTCCCGGTCGAGATGGTGAAGCGGTACTTCGGCAGCCCGACCGGCACCCCGTCGGGAGCCGACTCACGTCTGCTGAAGGGGGTGCCACTCGACCGCATCATCGCCTTCGGGGCCGAGGATGACCCGTCGAAGTTCAACATGGCCCACATGGGTCTACGGCTGGCGCAGCGTGCGAACGGCGTCTCCCTGCTGCATGGCAGGGTCAGCCGCGGAATGTTCAACGAGCTCTGGAGGGGTTTCGACCCGGGTGAGGTACCGATCGGCTCGATCACCAACGGCGTGCACGCACCGACGTGGGCGGCTCCGCAGTGGCTGGAACTGGGCCGCGAACTGCTCGGCAACGACGACCTCAATTCGCTGCGTGAGCCGGCGGTGTGGGAGCGGCTGCATCAGGTCGACCCCGGCCACCTGTGGTGGATCCGCTCGCAGCTGCGTGAACTACTGGTCGACGATGTCCGCGCGCGATTGCGCCGCTCCTGGTTGGAACGCGGCGCATCGGACGCCGAATTGGGTTGGATCGCAACGGCGTTCGATCCCGACGTGTTGACCATCGGATTCGCCCGACGGGTGCCGACGTACAAGCGGCTGACGCTGATGCTGCGCGACACGGACCGGCTCGAGAAGCTACTGCTCGACGCGGACCGGCCGATCCAGCTGATCGTCGCCGGCAAGTCGCACCCCGCCGACGACGGTGGCAAGGCGCTGATTCAGCAGGTGGTGAAGTTCGCCGACCGGGCCGAGGTCCGGCACCGCATCGCCTTCCTTCCCGACTACGACATGTCGATGGCGCGCCTGTTGTACTGGGGTTGTGACGTCTGGCTGAACAACCCGCTGCGACCGCTGGAGGCATGCGGCACGTCGGGAATGAAGAGCGCGTTGAACGGCGGACTGAACCTGTCGATCCGCGACGGTTGGTGGGACGAATGGTACGACGGTGAGAACGGGTGGGAGATACCGACCGCCGACGGACTCATCGACGAGGGACGGCGCGACGATCTCGAGGCCGCCGCGTTGTACGACCTGCTGGAGAAGTCTGTCACCCCGAAGTTCTATGACCGCGACGAGCGCGGCGTGCCGATGCGATGGGTGGAGATGGTGCGGCACACGCTGATCGCGCTCGGGCCGAAGGTGCTGGCCTCGCGCATGGTGCGGGACTACACCGAGAAGTACTACGCGCCCGCGGCCCAATCGCTGCGCAGGACAGTCGAACCCGGCGCTGCGGGCGAACCGTTCGGCGCGGCCCGCGAACTGGCCGCGTTCCGGCAGCGTGCCGCCGAGGCGTGGCCGAAGGTTCAGATCACCGACGTCGACAGCTACGGGCTTCCCGATACCCCGCTGCTGGGCTCCGAACTGACGTTGACCGCGACGGTCCACTTGGCCGATCTGACGCCCGAAGAGGTGTCCGTGCAGGCGGTGCTCGGTCGCGTCGATCCGAGCGACGCACTGGTGGACCCGGTGACCGTGGCGATGCAGCACACGGGGACCTCCGACGGTGGCAACGAGATCTTCACGACGACGGCGCCGCTGCCGGTGGCGGGGCCGGTGGGGTACACGGTGCGGGTGTTGCCTCACCACGCGCTGCTGGCCGGCGACAACGAACTCGGTCTCGTCACGCTCGCGTGACGGGGGCCCTCAAGGTTTCGATCGAGGGTGGGCCGTATGCGTTGGCGGCCGGTCCCGACGGTGCGCTGTGGGTGACGCTGGTACACGACGGCGCGGTCGCGAGGGTGACGACGGACGGCCACGTCCGCGTCTTCCCGGTTGCCCCAGGGTGCCGGCCGTCGATCATCACCGCAGGCCCCGACGGCGCGATGTGGTTCACCCGCTATGGCGACGACCGGATCGGCCGGATCGGTACGGCGGGGGAGTTGACCGCCTTCGAATTGCCGGAGGGAAGCGCGCCGTACGGCATCACCGTTGGCGGCGACGGTGCGCTGTGGTTCACCGCGATGACGACCGGCGAGGTCGGCAGGATTTCGGTCGACGGTGAGTTGTCCGACTCCCAGACGGTCGGCGGTGCGCCGTCGATGATTGTCAGCGGACCCGACAACGCGTTGTGGTTCACCCTCAACCAGGACAACGCGATCGGCCGACTGTCGCTGTCCGGCGAGCTCACCAAGCGCGAATTGCCTACTGCCGCCGCTGGTCCGGTGGGGATCGCCGCGACACACGATGATGCCGTGTGGTTCACCGAAATACTCGCCGAGCGTCTCGGCCGCATCCCGATGGACGAGGCGATCCAGGAGATCGACCTGCCCGGCAAGCCGCACGCCGTCGTCGCCGATCCGTCCGACGGTGTATGGGTGAGCCTGTGGGGTTCGAGCCAACTCGCGCGGGTCAGCGGCGACGGTGAGATCGTCACGATCGACCTCCCGACAGGCAGTGAGCCGCATGGCCTGGCGATCGGTCCGGACGGGGCGCTGTGGGTCGCGTTGGAGGACGGCTTCGTATTTCGCGTGTCCGCCTAACGCAGTTGCGCGAGAGTTGGTGGGACGATCTTCTGGACACCTGTTCGGACCCTTACACCGCTCGGGGTAGGTTCCGAATCAGGGCGTCACATACCGCGACGTATGGAAGGGCAAGCAGTGACGGTTCGGTATGTGCTGCGGCGTGGCATCACAGTCATGGCCATCTGCGGGTTGTTGGGTTGTCTCGGCCTCGGACCCGCCTGGGCGGATCCGGAGACCGAGCCCGTCGCCGTCGATGCGCCACCGCCCGAGGCGCCCCCAGTGCCCCCGGAGGGGTTACCACCTCCTCCGCCGGAGGGCGCGCCAACACCACCGCCGCCGGTCGACGACGGCCGCGTCGAGTCGACACCTCCGGCGATGACGGAGACACCCGACGGCTGGA
Source organism: uncultured Actinomycetota bacterium (assembly GCA_963721495.1). Classification (GTDB taxonomy): domain Bacteria; phylum Actinomycetota; class Actinomycetes; order Mycobacteriales; family Mycobacteriaceae; genus Mycobacterium. The sequence goes on from CAVRMG010000046.1 coordinate 25,916, forward strand.
CGCTCACGCTGTCGGCCAAGGACGAGACGCAGGGTCCGATACCCCCGCTGACGACGGCGTTGTCGTCGCGCGAGTATGTCGTTGGTGGGACGTACGTTGGCTCGCTGACGGGTCCCGACGACGGCGAGGAGCCAGGGGGCACACTCGAAGTCGGTTACGAGATCGGCTGCGGTATCGACATGAGTACCTCCAACGGTGTCTCACTGACGGGCACGATGGGCATAAACCCGTCGATCGGGCTCATCGGCACCGATATCATCTCGCCGTTACCCGAGGGCATCGTGCCCGGTTTGGGGGACAACTTCGGTGCCGGCATCACGGTCGGACTCAAGCCGGGCCTTGTCAACGTGGTCCCGGTGACGAAGAAGGACTTCACCGGTGCGGACCCGTGGGTGATGATCAGCAGGTTCCGCGTCAAGATCGACGGCTGCGTGGGCGAGTCGTTCATCCGCTCGTACGCCTTCCTGACCAGGTCGACGGCGATGTCCGAGGCCGTGCTGGCCTGGTACGGCGTAACGAAAAAGATTTAGCGGATCCAGTTCATTCGAAACGCTTGAAGCACCGCTCCTGATCACCGAGCACGCCGACGCGAAACGCGTCGATCCGTGAGAAGCCCGACGGCACCGACTCACCGTTGACATCGCTGGCGGCCAGACCATTGGTGAGGATCCCCGACACGGCCTCGTCGACGTCACCCGCGGTCAGCGTGACGGTGTTCCCGCCCGGGTCGGTGCTTTGCTTCGACAGCTTCGTGGTCGCGACGCCGGTCAGACACGCGGTGCGCAGCGCGGCCTCGGCGTTGTCGAGCATCACGCCGCCGTGCTCGTGCTGGAGAGCCTGCATGTATCGCGAGACCAACACGGAGTACGCGGTGTTGTCGCCGGTGGCCACGCCCACTCCGTCCTCGGTATCCGCCTGAGCGCCCATCGCCTCCAGTTCAGGTAGGTCGACGGCGATCGTGTTGGTCGCCGGGCAGAACGACACCGGAGGACTCGGTCGCGCATCGGGGCAGTCGGCGGCGTCGAAGCTCAGCTCGGGCGGCTTCTCCGGCGCGAACAACCTATCCATCGAGTCGATGATGGCCTGCACGGAGTTCTCGTCGATCGCCAACTCGCCGGTCTGGTCCTCGGGGAGAAGTACGGGTAGATCGCCGCGACGCTGGCCGATCTCCCTCATATCGATGGACGCACATGCCGACGCGCCGTCGGTGAAACCGAACTGGAATGCCGAGAGACGTTCGAACGCCGAGCCGTGTTCGTCCACCCCGACCTCGGGATCGTTCTCGTTCAACACCGGGTCGCGAAACGCGATGACCGCTGCCAGCACACTGTTGAGACCGTCACCGGTCGACAGTGCGAAGCGCGGCGAATTGTCCTCGGCAACCCACCGCATGTACGCCCCGGCCAGGCAGTCGGCCTGCTGCTCGGACACCAGCGTGGGCGTGTCCTCTTCGACCATGCCCGCCTGGTACTGGACGGCGTGGCCGTACTCGTGGGCGAGCACCATCGTCACGCCCATGTCGCCATGGGCTTCCTGCAGCGCAGGCAACAGCTCACCGCGGTCCCACCCGATGGTCTGGTCGTCGTGGCAGAAACCCGCGTTCACGATCCCGTACGTGCTGTCGCCGCAGAACTCGGTGTCGTCGAATCCGTTCGCGTCCCAGGAGAACACGTCCTCCACGGGCCGGAACTCACCGTCGAACGACTCGCCGTACGCGCCTTCCCAGAACTCTTCGATGTCGCTGATCGCCTGGCGACCCAGTTCGTCCATATCGCCGTCGTCGGTGCCCAGCACCGCCCGGGTCGGTTTTGCGGGGTCGGATCGCAGGCCCGTGGGCCCGTCGGTGGCTGGCATACCCGCGACGCTGAAGGGGTCGTCGAATACGGAGACCGCTTTGCCCTGCAAGGTGGTGCTGCACGACGTGACGAGCAGCGCAGATGACAGCGCGATCACCGCGGACACCAGGTGTCGTCGGGTCATTCACGCCGCCTTCCGGGGACAGCCAGCGGCCCTGGCGGCCAGCGCATGGTGTTAGCCCACAGAATAGTGAACGGAATCAGCCTGCGCGTAGGCGTTCGAGTGCCGCACGGACCCGGACAGGGTCGGTGGTCGCCCAGAACGGCGGCAGCGACGCCCGCAGATATCCGCCGTAGCGGGCAGTGGCCATCCGGGAGTCCAGCACGGCGACGACGCCCCTGTCGTCCACGCGGCGCAGCAGCCGGCCTGCGCCCTGCGCCAGCAGCAGCGCCGCGTGGCTGGCGGCGACGGCCATGAAACCGTTGCCGCCCCGCGCGGCCACCGCACGCTGGCGCGCAGTGAGCAGCGGGTCGTCGGGGCGAGGGAAGGGGATCCGGTCGATGAGTACCAGCGACAGCGACGGGCCGGGGACATCGACGCCCTGCCACAGCGACAGAGTCCCGAACAACGACGTCCGTTCATCGTCGGCGAAACGCGTCACCAGTGCCGACGTGGTGTCCTCGCCCTGGCACAGGACGGGGGTGTCGAGGCGATCACGCATGATCTCGGCGGCGGCCTTCGCCGCGCGCATCGAAGAGAACAGTCCGAGCGTGCGGCCGCCCGCAGCGGTGATCAGCGCGGCGATCTCATCGAGCTGCTCGGCCGAGCCGGTGCCGTCGCGCCCCGGCGGCGGGAGGTGGGCGGCGACGTAGAGGATGCCCGACTTCGCGTGCTCGAACGGTGACCCGACGTCGATGCCGCGCCACCGGACCTTGTCGTCGTCGCCGGCCAGCCCCCACGCGGAGGCCATCGCGTCGAACGTGCCACCGATGGTCAGCGTGGCCGAGGTGAGCACGGCCGTCGACTGCTCGAACAGCCTGCCGCGCAACAACCCTGACACCGACAGCGGCGCCACTCGCAGCACCGCGCGGACGTTTCCCCTGTTGTCCTCGTGGTCGAGCCACACCACGTCGGTGCGATCGGGGATGGCGGGCACGAACGAATCCAGGATGCGCGACGCGGTATCGCCGACATCGGTCAGCGCCGTCACGGCTTCGGCACGCGCCGAGGCTGCCTTCGGGTCACTCGGGCTGGTGTCGATCGCCGACCGCACCCGGTGAACGGCGTCACGCAGTGCGGTCAGATAGGTGGCCAGCTCGTCGTCGAGCGTGTCGATGCGCCCGGGTGTGGCGTCGTGGATGACCGATGAGAGCGTCGCGGTCGCGGCCTCGAGCCGCTGTGCCGGTTCGTGCTCGACCAGCCGCGCGGCACGCCGATGCGCGACGCCCATGGACGTCGCCGACAGTTCGGCGGTGGCCACGCCCGTCACCCGGTCGACGAGTTCGTGCGCCTCGTCGACCACGAGCAGTTCGTGTTCGGGCAACACGGCGGCGTCGGACACCGCGTCGATGGCCAGCAGCGCATGGTTGGTGACGACGATGTCAGCGTGGCCGGCCTTGTCGCGGGCCTTCTCCGCGAAGCAGTCGGCGCCGAAAGGACAGCGGGCCACGCCGATGCACTCCCGCGCCGACACGCTGACCTGCGACCACGACCGGTCCGGCACCCCGGGCGTCAGTTCGTCACGGTCACCTGAGTCGGTATCCGACGACCACGCGATGAGACGCTGCACGTCGCGGCCGAGTGCCGACGCAGCGACCGGCTCGAACAGCTCCTCCTGCGACTGCTCGTCCGGTTCGGACGCCGATCCGTTGTGAATCTTGTTGAGGCACAGATAGTTTCCCCGACCCTTCAGTAATGCGAATTCGGGGCTGCGCGGTAATACATCGGCGAGTGATTCGGCCAGCCGCGGCAGGTCGCGGTCGACGAGCTGACGCTGCAGGGCGATGGTCGCCGTCGATACGATGACCGGCTCGTCGGTTTCCACGGCCCGCGCGATCGCAGGCACCAGGTACGCCAGCGATTTCCCGGTCCCGGTGCCTGCCTGCACGGCGAGGTGTTCGCCGCTGTCGAAGGCATGCGCGACCGCCTCGGCCATCTCGATCTGGCCGTGGCGTTCTGCACCGCCCAGTGCGGTGACCGCCCTGGCCAGCAGGTCGGTGACGTTTTCTGTCTCGCCCGTGGCTGCTCCTAAAGTCTCGCGGGGGAGATCAAGCGGGTGGGGATCGCCGGTTCGCCGCGCGAAAGCTTGAGGCCGTCCCACGGCAAGCTTCCCAGCCCCTGCTTCACGCGATCCCGCGCGGCGTCGAGCCCGAGGCCGCGGACCGGTTCGCCCTCGCGGACCAGCGTGACCATCAGTGGCCGTTCGATCATGCCCGGCTGCACCGACGGATTGCTGCCGAACGGATGCACGACCTCCTCGACGATGGTGCCGGTGGACTTCGCGACGCGCAGCGCCTGCTTGCGGCCGCCGTGGGACTCCTTGTGGCTGCTACGTTTCTCGACCGGTATCCCGTCCACCTCCACCAGCTTGTACACCATTGAAGCGGTTGGGGCGCCCGAGCCGGTGACCACCGAGGTGCCCACGCCGAAGATGTCGACGGGCTCGGCGCGCAACTCGGCGATCGCGAACTCGTCGAGATCGCCGGACACCACGATGCGGGTTCGGGTCGCGCCCAGGCCGTCGAGTTGGTCGCGCACCTGTCGCGCGAGCACGCCCAGGTCACCGGAGTCGATACGGACCGCGCCGAGCTCGGGTCCGGCCACCTCCACGGCGTTCGCGACGCCCGCGGTGATGTCGTAGGTGTCCACCAGCAGCGTCGTACCGACACCGAGCGCGTCGATCTGTGCCTTGAACGCCGCCTTCTCCCATTCCGATGTTCTTCGCCCGAGACGCTCATCACCAGGACCGCCTGCCGTCGTATGCAGCAGCGTGAAGGCATGCGCACTCGTGCCCAGTGCAGGCACCCCGTAGGTGCGTTGGGCTTCGAGGTTGGACGATCCGGTGAATCCTGCGATGTAGGCGGCGCGTGCAGCGGCGACGGCAGCGTGCTCGTGGGTGCGACGCGAGCCCATCTCGATCAGCGGGCGGCCTTCTGCTGCGTGGGCCATCCGGGCGGCGGCCGACGCGATCGCCGTGTCGTGATTGAGGATCGACAGTGCAAGCGTCTCCAGGACGACGCATTCGCCGAATGTGCCGTGCACGGCCAGCACCGGGGAGCCGGGGAAGTACAGTTCGCCCTCGGCGTATCCGTCGACGTCGCCGCGGAATCGATAGTCGGCGAGGTACGCCAGCGTCTCTCGGCCGCAGAAGTCCGACAGCGCCGCCAGTGTCGCGTCGTCGAACGTGAACTGCGCCAACGCTTCCACGAATCGGGCGGTTCCGGCGACCACGCCGTACCGGCGGCCTTCGGGCAGCCGTCGGGCGAACACCTCGAACGTCGTTCGACGGTGCGCGGTCCCGTCCCGCAGGGCGGCAGCGAGCATCGTCAACTCGTACTTGTCGGTGAGTAACGCCAGGGACATCCCCGCGGACATCGGGACCACACCGCAACCGTAGTAGTTCGAGGCCGCTTGAATGGCCGGGCTATCCTCATATGCATGGTTACGCCGGCGAAGGCCCGACCGGGAACTCGCGAGGAACGGGACGTCGCCACCCTCGATGCCACGGACAGCCCCTGGATCACCATCGTTTGGGATGACCCCGTCAACCTGATGACCTACGTGACGTACGTACTCCAGAAGCTGTTCGGCTACAGCGAGCCGCATGCGACCAAGCTCATGCTGCAGGTGCACAACGAGGGCAAGGCCGTGGTGTCGGCAGGCAGCCGAGAGTCGATGGAGGTCGACGTGTCCAAGCTCCATGCCGCCGGCTTGTGGGCGACCCTGCAGCAGGACCGCTGATCCGACGGTGCGCAAATGGAAACGGGTCGACACCGCTGACGGCCCGCGCTTTCGATCGGCTCTAGCCGCTCACGAGGCGTCGCTGCTGCAGAACCTCGCGACATCGATGGTCGGAATGCTGGACGATCGCGAATCGTCCTCTCCCGCTGACGAACTCGAAGAGATAACCGGTATGCGTGCCGGCCATTCGTCGCCACCGCAGGATGAGACGATGAAGCGACTGCTGCCCGACTTCTTCCGGCCGCAGACGGAGCACCCGGCCGGTTCCGGTACCGCCGAGAGCCTCAACAGCGCGCTGCGCACCTTGCATGAGCCGGAGATCATCGAAGCGAAACGTGAAGCGGCCCAACGGTTGCTGGACACGTTGCCGGAGGACGGCGGGAAGTTCGAGCTCTCCGAGGACGATGCGCAGGCTTGGGCCGCAGCGGTCAACGATATTCGTCTTGCGCTCGGCACCATGCTCGGTATCTCACAGGACGGACCCCAGGACCTGCCGCCCGACGATCCCATGGTGGGCCATCTGGATGTCTATCAGTGGCTGACGGTGCTTCAGGAGTATCTCGTGCTCGGAATCATGGGAAAGCCACAGTGATCAGCGCGTGCATGAGGTCGGGACGTCCATGAGTGCGATCACCGACGTCGGCGGAATTCGGGTCGGCCATCATCACCGACTGGATCCCGATGTCGCGCTCGGTTCGGGCTGGGCCACCGGCACCACCGTTGTGCTGACTCCGCCCGGCACCACGGGCGCGGTCGACTGCCGAGGCGGGGCACCCGGTACACGCGAGACCGACCTGCTCGACCCGATCAACTCGGTTCGACACGTCGACGCGGTTGTGCTGTCCGGCGGCAGTGCCTTCGGGCTCGCCGCGGCCGACGGGGTGATGCGGTGGGTGGAGGAACAGGGCCGCGGCGTGTCGATGGAGGGCGGTGTGGTGCCGATCGTGCCCGCCGCCGTGGTCTTCGACCTGCCCGTCGGGGGTTGGCAGTGTCGGCCGACGGCGGACTTCGGCTACGCCGCGGCGAGCAGTGCGGGCACCGACGTCGCCCTCGGGACCGTCGGAGCGGGCACCGGCGCGCGTGTCGGTGTTCTCAAGGGCGGGGTCGGAACGGCGTCGGTGACGCTCGCTTCGGGCGTCACGGTCGGTGCTCTGGTGGTTGTCAACGCCGCGGGTGAGGCCGTCGACACATCGACGGGCCTGCCGTGGCAGGCGGATCAGATCGAGGAGTTCGGCCTCGTGCCCCCACCGGCCGACCAGATCGCCGCGTTCGCCGACCGGCACATCGAGTTCAGCCCCCTCAACACCACCATCGCCGTCGTCGCCACCGACGCGGTGCTCAGTACCGCCGGGTGCCGCCGTGTCGCGGTCGCCGCACATGACGGACTGGCCCGCACCATCCGGCCGTGTCACACCCCGTTGGATGGCGATACGGTGTTCGCACTGGCCACCGGGGCCGTCGAAGTCGCGCCCGACCCGACGACACCGGCGTCGATGTCACCCGAGGTGCCGTTGATCACCGCGATCGGCGCGGCCGCGGCGGACTGCCTGGCCCGGGCGGTTCTGGTCGGGGTGCTGGCGGCGAAGTCCGTGGCCGGAATACCGGCGTACCGGGACATGTTGCCCGGAGCGTTCGAATGAGAGGTCAACGACAGTGCTGGTGATCCGAGCCGACCTGGTCGACGCGATGGTCGCCCATGCGCGCGCCGACCACCCCGATGAGGCGTGCGGGGTGATCGCGGGACCGGAGGGGTCGGACCGCCCGGAGCGGTTCATCGCGATGCTCAACGCGGAGCGCTCGCCGACGTTCTATCGATTCGACTCGGGGGAGCAGCTGAAGGTGTGGCGTGCGATGGACGATGCCGACGAGGCGCCGGTGGTGATCTATCACTCCCACACCGCCACCGAGGCGTACCCCAGCCGCACCGATATCTCCTACGCGTCCGAACCGGACGCCCACTACGTGCTGGTGTCGACGCGCGACGCCGACGAGCACGAGCTTCGCAGCTACCGCATCGTCGACGGCGTTGTCACCGAGGAACCCGTCAAGATCGTCGAGCAGTACTAGAAACTTCGAAAGGAATCACCGACCCATGCCTGTCACAGTGTCGATCCCGACCATCCTGCGCACCCACACCGGCGGCGAGAAGCGAGTCAGCGCAGCCGGCGAAACCCTGGGTGCGGTGATCAGCGATCTCGAAGGGAACTATTCGGGGATCTCCGACCGCCTGATGGACAGTGCAAATCCTGGCAAGTTGAACCGCTTCGTCAACATCTACGTCAACGATGAGGATGTCCGGTTCTCCGGCGGGCTGGACACCGCGATCTCCGACGGAGATTCCGTGACGATCCTGCCCGCCGTGGCGGGGGGTGAGTAGGCGTCAAATGGCGCGTCACGACTCGCTACTGCAGGCGCTCGGCGACACGCCGCTCGTCGGACTCCAGCGGCTTTCACCCCGCTGGGACGGCGAGGACGGTGCACCGCACGTTCGGCTGTGGGCCAAGCTCGAGGACCGCAACCCCACCGGCTCCATCAAGGACCGGCCCGCGCTGCGGATGATCGAGGACGCCGAGCGGCAGGGCGTACTGCAGCCCGGCACAACGATTCTCGAGCCGACGAGCGGCAACACCGGCATCTCGCTCGCAATGGCCGCATTGCTCAAGGGCTACCAGATGATCTGTGTGATGCCGGAGAACACCTCCATCGAACGACGGCAGTTGCTCGAACTCTATGGCGCGCGCATCATCTACTCGCCCGCCGAGGGTGGGTCGAACACGGCGGTCGCCCACGCCAAAGAGCTTGCGCTGCAGAACCCTTCGTGGGTCATGCTGTACCAGTACGGCAACGAGTCGAACTCCTTGTCGCATTACGAGGGCACCGGCCCGGAGCTGCTGGCCGACCTTCCGGAGATCACCCACTTCGTGGCGGGCCTGGGAACCACGGGCACGCTGATGGGCACCGGACGGTATCTGCGCGAGAACAAGCCCGATGTTCTCATCGTCGCCGCAGAACCGCGCTACGGCGAGGGCGTGTACGCGCTACGCAACATCGACGAGGGATTCATCCCCGAGTTGTATGACCCCGAGGTGCTGACCACCCGCTTCTCCGTCGGCTCCTACGACGCGGTCAAGCGCACCCGCGAACTGGTTCAGGTGGAGGGCATCTTCGCCGGAATCTCCACCGGCGCGGTGCTGCACGCCGCGCTCGGAATGGCGTCCAAGGCGCTCAAGGCATCCCAGCAGGCCGACATCGCGTTCGTCGTCGCCGACGCCGGGTGGAAGTATCTGTCGACCGGCGCGTACGCCGGTAGCCTTGATGATGCCGAAGACGCATTGGAAGGGCAGCTATGGGCTTGACAGGCACTGGGCGCCGAGAAGCGAAGGCGGAACGCCCGTGACGCTGCCGACGCCGACACCGGAGCCGAAGAGTCGACCGGGGTGGTTGGTCGGCGGCGTGACGATCATCAGCTTCGTCGTGCTGATGTGGGTCATCGAACTGTGGGACTCGCTGACCAACCACCGCCTGGACGACAACGGCATCCGGCCACTGGAGACCGACGGGCTGTGGGGCATCGTCGTCGCACCGCTGCTACACGCGAACTGGGACCACCTGATCGCCAACACCGTTCCGGCGCTCGTGCTGGGTTTTCTGATGACCCTCGCGGGGATGTCGCGGTTCATCTTCGCCACGGCCATCGTCTGGTTCCTCGGCGGCTTCGGCACGTGGCTGGTCGGCAATATCGGCGCGCACTGTCCGTACGTCGGTGTGCCTTGCGAGACCAACCACATCGGCGCGTCGGGCCTCATCTTCGGCTGGCTGGCGTTCCTGATCGTGTTCGGATTCTTCACCCGCAACGTGTGGGAGATCGTGGTCGGCGTCATCGTGTTGTTGGTCTACGGCAGCGTCCTGCTCGGCGTGTTGCCCGGCACCCCCGGGGTCTCGTGGCAGGGCCACCTGTCCGGTGCGGTCGCCGGTGTCATCGCGGCGTACCTGCTTTCCGGACCGGAACGCAAGGCGCGGGAGCGCCGCAAGGTCGCCGCGAAGAATCCGTATCTGACGCCGTGAGTTCGGCAATCGCACCCGTCGGGATCTTCGACTCCGGCGTCGGCGGGCTGACGGTCGCGCGAGCGATCATCGACCAGTTGCCCGATGAAGACATCATCTACGTCGGTGACACCGCCAACGGTCCGTACGGTCCGTTGACCATTCCCCAGATCCGCGCGCACGCGTTGGCGATCGGCGACGACCTCGTGTCGCGCGGCGTCAAAGCTCTCGTGATCGCCTGCAACACGGCGTCGTCAGCGTGCTTGCGCGACGCGCGCGAGCGGTATGCGCCGGTACCCGTGGTCGAGGTGATCCTGCCTGCGGTGCGTCGCGCGGTGGCCGCCACCCGCAATGGCCGCATCGGCGTCATCGGCACGGAGGCGACCATCGCGTCCGGCGCATATCACGACGCATTCGCGGCGGCGCGCGACACCGAGGTCGTCGGAGTGGCATGCCCGCGGTTCGTCGACTTCGTCGAGCGAGGGATCACCAGTGGACGGCAGGTGCTCGGCCTCGCCGAGGGCTATCTGGAGCCGCTCCAGCGTGCCGAGGTCGACACGCTCGTTCTGGGATGCACGCATTACCCGATGCTGTCCGGGCTGATCCAACTCGCCATGGGCGAACACGTGACGCTGGTGTCCAGCGCCGAGGAGACGGCGAAGGACTTGCTGCGGGTGCTCACCGAACGTGATTTGCTGCACCCGCACCCGGACGATCCCGCCGCCGCAGTTCGGCGCCGATTCGAAGCCACCGGAGACCCTGAGGCGTTCACCACACTTGCGGCCCGATTCCTGGGTCCCACACTCGACGGTGTTCGCCCTGTTCAGCGTCACGTTGAAGCCAAAAAATGAATTATGTCGCGCAAACCGGCGATGTTTTCGTCAAGCGGATAGTGGGCATGGCAAGCTGGTGGCTGTGCGAATCACCGTACTCGGTTGCTCCGGCAGTGTCGTCGGGCCTGATTCGCCAGCGTCCGGATACCTTGTCACCGCTGCTGACACCCCGCCGCTAGTCCTCGATTTCGGTGGCGGCGTGCTGGGTGCCTTGCAGCGGCACGCCGACCCCAACTCCGTGTACGTCCTGCTGTCGCACCTGCACGCAGACCACTGCCTTGATCTGCCCGGCCTGTTCGTATGGCGCCGATACCATCCGTCGCCCGCGCAGGAGCGTGGCGTGATGTACGGCCCGGCCAACACATGGGCGCGACTGGGTGCCGCGTCGTCGCCCGAGGGTGGGGAGATCGACGACTTCTCCGACATCTTCGACATCCGGCACTGGGTCGACAACCGCGCCGTGCAGATCGGGGCGCTCGACATCGTGCCCCGCCTCGTCTGTCACCCCACCGAGTCCTACGGCATGCGGATCTCCGATGAGTCCGGAGCCACGTTGGTCTACAGCGGCGACACCGGATACTGCGACGCGCTGATCGACCTGGCGCGCGGTGCAGATGTGTTCCTCTGCGAGTCGTCGTGGACTGATTCACCGGAGCGCCCGCCGATGCTGCACCTCTCAGGGGCCGAGGCGGGCCGGGCCGCGGCCAACGCCGGTGTGGGAGAACTGCTGCTGACGCACATTCCGCCGTGGACGTCGCGTGAAGACGTCATCAGCGAGGCGAAGGCCGAGTTCGACGGACCCGTGCACGCCGTGGTGTGCGGCGAGTCGTTCGACGTCGCGCGGTCCTGAGCCTGCCGAATTTTTAGCCCAAACGGACGTTTCGTGCGAGAAGAACTCTGCAAAACGTCGATCTCGGCGATGACGGAGGCACCCGTTAGGGTTGGCCCGTGTCCAGACGAGAAGACGGCAGGCTCGACGACGAGCTGCGACCCGTTCGCATTACCCGTGGTTTCACCTCCCACCCGGCCGGGTCGGTGCTTGTGGAGTTCGGTCAGACACGTGTCATGTGCGCGGCCAGCGTCACCGAGGGTGTGCCTCGCTGGCGTAAGGGTTCCGGCCGGGGCTGGCTCACCGCCGAGTACGCGATGCTGCCGGCCGCCACCCATGAGCGGTCCGACCGCGAGTCGGTCAAGGGCCGCGTCGGCGGGCGTACCCAGGAGATCAGCCGGCTGGTCGGGCGGTCGCTGCGCGCCTGCATCGACCTGGCGGCGCTGGGGGAGAACACCATCGCGATCGACTGCGATGTGCTGCAGGCCGACGGCGGCACCCGCACCGCGGCCATCACTGGTGCCTATGTCGCGTTGACCGACGCGGTGACGTACCTGGCCGCCGCCGGCAAGCTGTCAGACCCGCGGCCGTTGTCGTGCGCGATCGCCGCGGTGAGTGTCGGTGTGGTCGACGGGCGCATCCGCGTCGACCTGCCCTACACCGAGGACTCGCGCGCCGAGGTCGACATGAACGTCGTCGCCACCGACACCGGCACGCTGGTCGAGATCCAGGGCACCGGCGAAGGGGCGACGTTCCCGCGTTCGACGCTGGACAAGATGCTCGACGCCGCGATGGCCGCGTGCGAGCAGATCTTCGTCATCCAGCGCGAGGCGCTCGAATTGCCTTACCCCGGAGTGCTGCCCGAGTCGGGGGAGCCGGCGAAGAAGGCGTTCGGAAGCTGACGCCGACCTCAACGCTGTTGGTCGCCAGCCGCAACCGCAAGAAGCTCGCCGAACTGCACCGCGTGCTCGCCGCGGCGGGTGTGTCGGGCTTGACGCTGCTGTCGCTGGACGACGTGGCCGCGTTCGACGAGGCGCCGGAGACGGGCGCGACATTCGAGGACAACGCGTTGGCGAAGGCGCGCGATGCGTATCGCGCCACCGGACTCGCGTCCGTGGCCGACGACTCTGGTCTCGAAGTCACGGCGCTCAACGGCATGCCGGGCGTGCTGTCGGCGCGATGGTCGGGGCGCCACGGCGACGACGCGGCCAACACCGCGCTGCTATTGGCGCAACTGGGGGATGTGCCCGACCAACGGCGGGGCGCGGCGTTCGTGTCGGCATGTGCGTTGGTATCGCGGGCGGGCGAGGTCGTCGTGCGCGGCCAGTGGCCGGGCAGCATCGTGCGCGAGCCGCGCGGTGGCGGCGGATTCGGCTACGACCCGGTGTTCCTGCCGGCGGGGTCGACGCGTACGGCCGCGGAGCTCAGCCCGTCCGAGAAGGACGCCGCATCGCATCGTGGACGGGCGTTGGCGTTGTTGGTGCCCGCACTCCGGGAGCTGGTGTGACGAGCGAGCCCTCACCCGCAAATTTTGTATAGCCAAACTAATCTGTAGCATCCACGTGGTGCGCCGCCTCAATCTGCCGGGAACCGGCGACACCGGGCGTACGCGTCATCCCGCCGTCGTGGTCGCCGTGCTGGCGACGACGGGCATCTGCATGTCGTTGATGCAGACGCTCGTCATTCCGCTGATTCCCGAACTGCCGAAGCTGCTGAACACGAATGCGTCTAATGCCTCCTGGGCGATCACTGCGACGCTGCTCGTCGCCGCCGTCGCGACCCCGGTGTTCGGCAGGCTCGGCGACATGTACGGACCCAAGCCGATGCTGATCGCCTGCGCGATCGTGATGACCGCGGGCTCGCTGATCGCTGCGTCGACAAGCGCGTGGATACCGGTGGTCATCGGTCGCGCCCTGCAGGGCTTCGGCGTGCCCATCGTCCCGCTCGGAATCAGTGTGCTGCGGACATGCGTGCCGCCCCATCGCGTCGGTACCGCAATGGGTTTGATGAGCGCGTCGTTCGGTGTGGGTGGCGCTTTGGGGCTGCCGCTGGCGGCGATCATCGCCGACCATTTCGACTGGCACGCGGTGTTCTGGTTCGCGGCGATACTGGGCGCGGTATCCGGGGTCGTTTTCGCGGTACTGGTGCCGCGGATCCCCTCGGCGTCGGCGGACCGACTCGACCCATTGGGCACGCTGGGTCTGGCGGCCGGCTTGGTAACGCTGCTGCTCGGCATATCCAAGGGCGGCAGCTGGGGGTGGACCAGCGCGAACACTCTGGGGATGTTCGTCGCATCGATCGCCATCTTCGCGATGTTCGCGTGGTGGCAGTTGCGCACCGAGTCGCCGATTGTGGACCTGCGTACGACGGTCAGGCGACCGGTGCTGATGACGAATGTCGCGTCGGTGGCGGTGGGCTTTGCGATGTTCGCTTTGGCACTGATCGGCCCGCAGATCCTCGAGCTACCGGTCACGACCGGTTACGGGCTCGGGTTGAGCATGTTGCACGCGGGTTTGTGGCTGGCCCCCGGCGGTCTGGCGATGATGGTGTCTTCGCCGATCGCGTCGAGGGTCGCCGCGTCCCGCGGACCGAGGTTCACCCTCTGTCTCGGCTGCGCGATCGTGGCAGCCTCGTACCTGGCGGGGTTGGTGCTGCTCGGCAGTGCGTGGCAGCTATGCCTTATGAACATCCTGATCAGTGTCGGGGTGGGGTTCGCGTACTCTTCGCTGCCCGCGCTGATCAATGCCGCGGTTCCGATGTCGGAGACGGCGGCAGCCAACGGCATCAACGCGCTTGCACGAGCGCTGGGCACGTCGATATCGAGCGCAATTATCGGCGCCGTGCTGACGGGGTTGACGATTTCGGTTGCGGGCCAGGAGTTTCCGTCGTTGACGGCGTTTCGGATGGCCTTGGTGATCGCGGCAGGCATGGCGGCACTCGCGGCCGTGCTCGCGGTGATGATCCCAGTGGTCGATGCGGATGAGGATGCTGCGCCTGTGACGGTGCCGGACGCGGCAATAAGCCGAAGCGGGTCCTGATGCCTACGTCATCGATCCGTCGACGAGGTATCCGTCGATGAAGTCGTGCAGCGCGGGGGCGAGCGCTTCGACGCCGGAGTCGTTGAGCTTGGCGAGCAGGATGATGCCCTGATACTGCGCCAAGAGTGCGTGGGCGAGACGGTCCGGGTCGGTGCCGTCGCGAAGCGCGCCGGCCGCGGCGGCGTCGTGGCATGCCACAGCGAGGTGACCCTCCATGGCGGCGAGTTTGTCGGCGAGGTGCTTGCGTAGATCGTCGTCGGTGGTCGACAGTTCGGCGGCGAAGTTGCCGAAGGGGCAGCCGACCGCGCGCCCGAACTGTGCTTCCAACGCGGTCTGAATGGCGCCGATCGCATCGGGGATCGCGTGCAGCGTCTGCGCCGGCGTGGCGGCAGTTGAGCCGGACAGCCGCCTCGCGAAGAGGTCGGCATGCAGGTCGATGACGGCCTTGGCGAGTTCGGACTTCGACGAGAAGTAGTGATAGAAGCTGCCCTTGCGCACGTCGGCGGCCTGGCACAACTCATCGACGCCGACGGCCTGGTAGCTGCGCTCGAGGAACAGTCGCGCGGCCGTCGCGACGATCCGGTCGCGGGCGTCCGACGTACGGGGCATTCAGTGATCGTAGGAAATAGTTGACCGGTCGGTCAACTCGTGGATAGGTTGTGACGATGACTGCCACCGAGGTCTTCCGGACGCCGGACGCACGTTTCGAGAATCTTCCGGGCTATGGCTTCGCGCCGAACTACGTCGACGCCGACGGCCTGCGGATGCACTACGTCGACGAAGGGCCACGCGGCGGCAGGCCGATCGTGTGCTTTCACGGTGAGCCGAGTTGGGCGTATCTGTACCGCAAGATGATCGGCCCGTTGGTGGACGCGGGGCATCGGGTCGTCGTACCCGACTATGCGGGGTTCGGCCGCTCGGACAAGCCGACAGACCGGGGGTGGTACACCTTTGACCGCCACACCGATCTGACGTCGCGGGTGCTGGGCGGCCTTGATCTGAGCGACGCGATCGTGGTCGTGCAGGACTGGGGTGGTGCAATCGGACTGCGGTGGGCGGTGGAGAACGCCGATCGCGTTGGCGCGCTTGCGATCCTCAACACCGGCCTGTTCAGCGGCCGCGTCTCCAGGGGATTTCTCGCATGGCGGGACTTCGCAGAGAAGAACCCGGATCTGCCGGTCGGCTTCGTGGTCCAGGGTGCGACGGCGACCGAACTTCCCGACGATGTCGTCGCCGCCTACGACGCGCCGTACCCGAATGCCGAGTCGAAGGCCGGTGCGGCGCAGTTCCCGCTTCTGGTGCCGACCGCCGAGGACGCGCCGGGGGCACGCGAGATGCGTGCCGTCGCCGACGAGCTGTCCCGGTGGCAGAAGCCGGCGTTGGTCGCGTTCTCCGACCAGGACCCGATCTTCCCGTATCCCAAAGCGGGACAGGTCTTCTGCGATCTGATCCCGACCGCGGCCGAGCAGGTCAAGATCGAGGGCGCGTCACACTTCCTGCAGGAGGATCGCGGCGAGCAAGTGGCCGAAGAAGTGCTCAAACACCTGACCTGAAAAGGCTCAGAGTGCGTACCGCTCAGTGATTTCCTGTGTCTGGACGTGCTCGACGATGATGCCGACCAACGGAATGGTGCCGGCGAGTAGTACACCGATGGTCTTGGGTATCGGCCAGCGCACCTTGACGGCGAGGTTGGCGGTGAACAGCAGATATGCGAAGTACACCCAGCCGTGGATGGGTGCGACGAGCCAGAGGTAGGGCCAGTCGACCTTGACGATGTACTTCAACACCATCTCTGTGCACAGCGCGATCAGCCAGATACCCGTTACCCACGCCAGGACGCGGTAGCCCTTGAGCGCCTTGCGGATGGCCTCGACGGGGGTGCCGGTGGTCTCGGTCATGTCGTCGGTTGTTCCTTGTCTTTCTCGGCGAGGTCGGCGAGGTATGCGTTGTACTCGCGCAATGCGGGGTCATCGTCATTGGGTTGGTCTGCAGCCGTTGGCCGTTCGGGCAACAGGCCAGCGGGGATCTCGGTGTCGGCGTCGTTGCGCTTCGGCTCGGGCGGGGCTTCCTCGTAGCGCACGAACTTGTAGTAGGCGTAGACGACGAAGCCGGCGAACAGCGGCCACTGCAGCGCGTAGCCGAGATTCTGGAAGGTGCCCGATGCGGACTCGAAGCGGGTCCACTGCCACCAGGCCAGGGCCAGGCAACCGGCGGCGCCGGCGATCGCCAAGAGGACGAGCGCCGGTCTCCTACGCCGTGTAGTGGACACCTTCCAACGGTACCGCGAGGTGCTTGGGCCCGACGAATTCGTCGAGGCGGGCGGTAGCAGCCTTGCGGTAGATCGAAACGATCTTCTTACTCGACCGAGTCCACGGGATACCGAGCTTGTCGAGTGCGGCGGTGAAGAGTCCGTGGATGTCCTCGGACATGTTGGAGAAGTGATAGCGGATGCTCATGACGCCGCGATCGTTAGCGACGACGCGGCACCCGTCGCTGTGGATCAGACCGAGGATGAACTCTTCGGTGGCCTGGTCGACGAGTGCTTGCTGCCAGGGTTCGAGGGCGATGCGTCGCGTGTGTTTCATCCCCGGGCCGTGCTGCGGCAGGAGACAAGGCCAGTGCTTGGAGAAGAGTGACACGTCGACACACCCGATGCGTTTCACGATGCCCGCTCGTTGGCCGGGCATCAGCATCTCGATGGCCTGGCAGCATCGTTCGATGATTGCTGGGTATTTGGTCGAGCGTGATCCGGAGACGCCACACACGACGCGACCGCGAGATCGAGCCGTCACCCAGATACATGGCCAGCAGATAGCAGTAAGCAGCAATCGGAAGCGTGGAGAAGTCATGGATCACGCCGCACGGGGTTCCGCTATCGAGCCTTGGGCGAGTCTGCGGACGGCACCGCCAATCCCGCACAGTCGTTCGCGGTATGTCGAGTTGGCGTGCGATCGCACAATCATTGACACCCGCTGCAAAGAGGCGCTGCGCACCGTTGAATTCTTCTGCAGATCGCATGACCCGCCCTCCGTCGGACTGCCTCAAGGTAGGCGCGTCCGACAGCCTGGATGCGCGAGCGGGTACGATCGGCCACGCTGCGGGCGTGGTGGAATGGCAGACACGCGGTCTTTAGGTGTCCGTGCTCGAAAGAGCGTGGGGGTTCGACTCCCTCCGCCCGCACTCCTTTTACTCAGATCTCCGGCTTGCGGTCCGCCCAGGGTTTCGCCTGCTCGAGCTGACTGGCGATGCGCATTAGAACGTCTTCGCGACCGTAGGCGGCGACCAACTGCACGCCGACCGGCAAGCCCTCAGCCGTCCACTCCAGCGGAAGGCTGATCGCCGGTTGGCCGCTGGTGTTGAACGGGG
Organism: uncultured Actinomycetota bacterium; assembly: GCA_963721495.1. Classification (GTDB taxonomy): domain Bacteria; phylum Actinomycetota; class Actinomycetes; order Mycobacteriales; family Mycobacteriaceae; genus Mycobacterium. Next base: position 43,783 of record CAVRMG010000046.1, read on the forward strand.
GAGTGAAGGGCACGAAGTCGCCGGCGCGACGCATCGGTGCCATCGGGTTGTTGGGGTCGTTAACGATTGTGCCGAGCTTGAGCGGCAGCTCGGCAAGCGTCGGTGTGAGCAGCAGATCCCAGCCGTCGTGCCACCACGACTGCACCGCCCGGCGGTACTGGGCGACGGCTGACAGCGCGAGCCGGTAGTCGACTGCGGTGAAGTGTTTGGCCCTGTCGGCCTGGACCCGGTTCATCGGCTCCAACTCTCGATCCTCCAGCGGGCGGCCGAGCTGTTCTTCTAAGCGGCGCTGCGAAAGTCCCATATTGGCGCTCCACAGCGCGCCGAACTTGGAGCCGAACGTCTTGTCCTCCAACGCCGTCGGCCACGCCGCCTCGACGTGGTGTCCCAACGATTCGAGCAGCTTGCCGACGGCCTGCGCCGCATGGGTGACCTCCGCGTCCACCCGGCCGCCCTGTGGGTGATGGTCCAGGATGCCGATGCGCAGCCGACCCGGGTCCGCGCCGAGCTCCTCGACATACGGACGTGCGGGCGGCGGCGCGATCACGGTGTCGCCGATGCCCGGGCCGCGCGTCGCGTCGAGCAATGCTGCCGTGTCACGAACGGTGCGGCTGACGCAGTGCTCGACCGACAGTTCGCTCTCGTCGCGGACCGGGCCGAGTGTGATGCGACCCTGGCTCGGCTTGAGCCCGACGAGGCCGCAACAAGACGCCGGGATGCGGATCGATCCGGCGCCGTCGCTGGCGTGGGCGAACGGCACCATCCCCGACGCGACCGCGGCGGCCGCACCGCCGCTCGATCCACCGGGCGTGCGCGTCGTGTCCCACGGGTTGTGGGTCGCGCCCCACGCGACGGGCTCGGTGGTCGGCGCGCTGCCGAGCTCGGGGCTGTTGGTGCGGCCGGCGATCACCAGCCCGGCCGCACGGTGGCGGCTGACGAGTGTCGTGTCGGCGTCGGCGATGACGTGCGCCTCTTTGAACGCGACGTTGCCGTTGCTGATCCGCTGCCCCGCGTACGCGGCGAAGAGATCCTTGATGAGGAACGGAACGCCGCGGAACGGACCGTTGGGAAGATCGGTGCTTGCGGCGGTCTTCCGGGCGTGGTCGAACCAGCGGATCACGACCGCGTTGAGGGCCGGATCGATGCGTTCGATGCGCTCGATCGCAGCCTCCAGCAGCTCGCTCGGCGACACCTCGCCCGACGCGACGAGCGCCGCTTGATCGGTCGCATCCATCCAACGGGTCTGATCGGCAAGCGTGCTCATGGCAGCTTGTGTAGCACGAACGTTCAGGCCCGCGACGCCTTGTCGACCGCTTCGACCTCGGCGGCGTCGCCTCCGGCGAGCCGGTCGTCCCACACCTGCAGGACGTTGGCCGGCGTGCGGGGAGTCAGCAGGCTGCCGACTACATAAGCGATCAGACTCGCGGCGAGGCCGTAATAGATCGGTTCGTTCGCGGCGACCCCGAAGATGACCATCGTGCCCAGCGTGACGATTGTGCCCGCGGCCATCGAGCAGAGAGCGCCGACGCCGGTCGCGCGTTTCCACAGGAACCCGCCGAGGATCGGCACCAGCAGGCCGCCGACGAGGATGTCGTAGGCGATGGTCAGCGCATTCACGACGTCGTTGAGCAGCGCGGCGATCACGATGACGGCAATGCCCAACGCCACGACGTAGAGCCGGTCAGAGTGCACGTCTCGCTCGGCGTTCTCGTCAGTGTTTTCCGTGCCGCGTCCGAAAACCCTTGCCAGCAAAGGAGTCACGTCGGTTTTCGCTACGGTGGCCGTGGCGATGAGCGCGCCCGATGCAGTGGACATCATCGCGGCGACGGCCGCCGCCAGCACGATCCCGCTTATGCCCACCGGCAAGATGGTCTCGGCGATCAGCGCGTAGACGTCGTCTTTCGCCTCGACGTCAGGGAGGAAAGTCGATGCCGCGGTGCCGATCAGCGCGCCGGCGATGCCGTACAGCAGGCAGTAGATCGCCGCGGTCGTGCCACCCCACTTCGCGACCTGCGGAGACCGCGCCGTGAACACGCGCTGCCAGATGTCCTGGCCGATCAGCATTCCGAAGCTGTAGACGACGAAGAACGTGATAATCGTAGGCATCCCGATTGCGCCGAGGTCGAACACAGTGTCCCCGGCCCGCTCCCTGATCCCGTCGAGGCCGCCCGCCTTGTTCCAGGTGAAGGGGAGCAGCAGGAAGAAGACGCCGATGGTCTTGAGGATGAATTGGACCATGTCGGTCAGCGTGATCGACCACATGCCGCCGATCGAGGAGTACAGCATCACGATCGCGCCGCCGATGATTACCGACAGGGTTCGGTTGGTGTTGAACAGCACGTTGAAGATCGTCGCGTAGGCGATCGTCGACGTCACCGACAGCATCAGCGTGTAAGCGACCATCACGATCCCGGATGCCGATGTCGCGTCGATGCCGTACCGCAGTTTGAGCATCTGCGCCACGGTGTAAACCTTCAGCCGCTGAATGCGTCCGGCGAAGACGAGGCTTAGCAGCAGCAGGCCGACGGCGATCGCGACGACGAGCCACATCCCGGAGAGGCCGAACTTGTAGCCGAGGCCGACGCCGCCGACGGTGGATGCGCCGCCCAGCACGACGGCGGCCATGGTGCCGGTGTACAGCACCGGCCCCAGCCGACGGCCCGCGACCAGGAAGTCGGCCGAGTCCTTCGTTCTGGTCTTGCCCCAGAAGCCGAACGCGAGCATGGCGACGAGGTAGACGACGATGATGGCTACATCAACGGGCTTGCCCATGGTGGTGCTCCTCAGTGATGGGTGGGGGCGAACATGCTTAGGACGGTGGGCAGGACCACCACGGCGGGCCCTGCGGTGGTGAAGGTGTCGGCGATGATCGCGCCGACGGTATCGAGCGTCGCCATGTGGGCGGGGACGCCGAAACTCGCTGCCAGGGCGGCAAAGTCGGGGCGGGCGAGTTCGGTGGCGGTGGCTTGGCCGAATGCGCCGGTCATGTACTCGCGCAGGATCCCGTAGCCGCCGTCGTCGACGATCAACCAGGTGACGTCGGCGTCGTGCTGGCGGGCGGTCGCCAACTCGGCGATGGAGTACATGGCGCCACCGTCACCGGAGACCGCGAACGTGCGACTGCCCGAGCCGATCGCCGCGCCCAGCGCCGCCGGGTAGGCGAAGCCGAGTCCGCCCGAGCCTTGGGCGGAGTGGAAGGCGCCGTCGAGCGGATCCCACGCTGACCATGCCCAGTACCCGGCGATCGTCATGTCCCAGAACGTGTGGATGGCCGGCGGGACGGCAGTGCGCAGATCTCTCATGAGTGTCAGCTCGACAGCCAGGTCCTGGTCAGCGAGCCTGCGCTGCACCGACTTTCGCAACTCGGATGCGACCGTTGCTCCTGTTTGCGCCCCTCTGGCCGAGACCAGCTTGGCGATCGACTGAAGCGCCAGCGCGGCGTCGGCGTGGATGCCCAGGGCGGGATGGTTGGCCTCGAGCACCCGCGGTTCGGCATCGACGTGGATGAGGCGGCCCCGCGGACGGAAGGTGAAGTAGTTGCTCGTCACCTCGCCCATCGACGTGCCCACAGCTAGCAGCACGTCGGCGTTCTCCAGCAGCTCGGTGGTGCAGCGATCTTCTATCCATGACGCGGCGGACAGCGGATGGTCGAAAGGTAGGGCGCCCTTTCCGCCGACGGTGCATACCACGGGCGCATCCAGGATCTCGGCGAGCGTCACCAACGCCTCGGGTCCTCCAGCCGAACGACGAACGCCGCCGCCGGCCAGGATCACCGGCCGATGCGCCGAATTGAGCAGGGCCGCAGCCTCTTCGATGAGTTCGGCTCGGGCGGGACGCTCGGCGATGTCCGTCACCACCGACGTCACCGGTGGGACGTGGGTGGCCTCCAGCAGCACATCCTCGGGGATCTCGACCCACGTGGGTCCGGCCGGCGCGGACTGGGCCAGCGCCCACGCGTCGGCGAGCAGACTGGGGATCTCGGCGGCCTCGCGGACGACGGCGGTGCTCTTTGTGACATTCGTGGCGCTGCGCTGTTGATCGTCGAGTTGGTGCAACATGCCCTTGCGCAAACCGAGGCCGGCACGGGGAACCTGGCTGGTGATGACAAGCAGTGGGACACCGGTCGCATATGCCTCCTGCAGGGCGCCCAGCGCCGTCAGCGCGCCGGGCCCGGTGGACAGGAACAGCACGCCCACTTCGCCCGTGGCCCGTGTGAACCCGTCGGCCTCGAACGCAGAGTTGTTCTCCACCCTCGAGCTGACGAACCTGAGACTGCTGCGCCGTATCGCGTCGAACAGGCCGAGGGCGTGCTGGCCTGGGATGCCGAAGACGTGCGAAACCCCCAGCGCGGTCAGTGTTTCCACGACCACGTCGCCGCCGTTGCGGGCATGGTCAGCCACCGGCAGCCTCCTCGTGTCGTAGCGCCAGCAGCGACACCAGGTCGTAGGCGACATGCGATGCGGCGACTCCGGTGATTTGGGCATGGTCGTACGCGGGGGAGACCTCGACGACGTCGGCACCGACGATGTTCAGACCACGGAAGCCACGCAGGATCTCAAGCAGCTCGCGGCTCGTCATTCCACCGGCCTCGGGAGTACCGGTACCGGGCGCATGCGCCGGATCCAACACGTCGATGTCGATGGAGACGTACACCGGCCGGTCGCCGACGCGCTGCCGCAGCTTGTCGATGATCTCGACGACCCCCTGGTAATAGACGTCCGATGAGGTGACGATGCCGAAGCCGAAGCGCCGGTCGTCCTCGAGATCCTTCTTGCCGTACAACGGGCCCCTGGTCCCCACGTGGCTCAGCGCTTCGGTGTCGACGATGCCCTCCTCGACCGCGCGCCGGAACGGGGTGCCGTGGGTGTACTCAGCACCGAAGTAGGTGTCCCAGGTGTCCAGGTGCGCGTCGAAGTGGATCAGTGCGACCGGGCCGTGCCTGTTCGCGGCCGCACGCAGCAGCGGAAGCGCGATCGTGTGGTCGCCACCTATGGTCACCAGGCTGGTGCCGTCAGCCGTCAACTCAAGCGCGGCGGCCTCGATGGTCTCGATGGCCTCGTGAATGTTGAACGGGTTGACCGCGATATCGCCGGCGTCAGCGACCTGGGCGATGTCGAACGGCGAGACGTCCAGGGCCGGGTTGTAGGGCCGGAGCAGCCGCGACGACTCCCGCACGTGCGTGGGTCCGAATCGCGCGCCGGGCCGGTAGGAGACCCCGGAGTCGAACGGGACACCGGCGACGACGACGTCGGCGGCGGGCACCTGGTCCAGGCGCGGCAGTCGGGCGAACGAAGCAAGGCCGGCGAAACGCGGCGTTTTGGAGGCGTCCACGGGGCCGACGGGGTTGGTCATAGTGGATCCTTGCGCGTTGGGAAGTGTGGTGTGCGTCACTGTATGGCCATCCGTCAGAGCCGGCAAGCAGTTCATTCGCCGTAGCGGCGTCAATCATCACGATTTGCCAGTATCAACGCGTATATCGCTACATAATGAGCCCTTCTGTGCTTGTATGCGACTGATCTGTTGCATCGCGCGGGTCGAAAAATCTTTCAGAAATGCGGGCGAAGGGTCGCCAATGGACGAGATCGACGAGGCAATCGTGGAACTCCTCGAGGTCGACGGGCGCCTGACCCACCGCGAGATCGCGCGGACGGTGGGCCTGTCCCGATCTGCGGCAGCGGCACGGGTCCAGCGGCTCATCACCAGCGGTCAGGTGATCGTGCGCGGCGCCGTTCACCCCGCGGTGATAGGTCAAACTGCGTTGGCGCATGTGGGCCTCGTCGTGCGCGGGCCGGCGGCGCCATTGGCCGCCGAGATCGCGCTGCGCGAAGATGTGCCGTTCCTGTCACTGACCAGCGGACCGCACGGCCTCGTCGCAGAGGTGCGTGCCGCCTCCGCTCGCGACATCGATCGCACGATCTCCGAACTGCGGGCTCTCGACGATGTCGTCGGCGTTGACACCCTCGCCTACGTCGAGGTGGTCCGCGACGTAATCGGGCCGGTCGGCGAAATGCGTACCGAAGTCGACGAGGTCGACCTGGCGCTGCTGCGAGCCCTGCAAGACGATGGTCGGGCCTCCTATGTCGATCTCGCCGCGGTGGTTGGCCTTTCGCCGGCCGGAGCACGGCGGCGAGTCGTACGTCTTGTTGAATCGCAAGTCGTCCGTATCGGCGCGGTCGTCCGGCATTCCGGTCGGGATCGGCAGAGCGCGATGGGTTTTGGGGTACGGCTAGCCGGGGACCACCGGGGAGTTGTCGAACAGCTGGCGACCATGCCGTCGGTGATCTTCGTGGCGCGCACGCTAGGGCGCTTCGACGTACTCGTCACGGTGAGAGCCTTCTCGGCCGCGCAACTGGTCGAGTTGCTGGACATCGTCCGGGCGATGCCTGGCGTCAACTCGGTCGAGAGTTGGGCGCACCTCGAAGTCGTCAAGGAGAGCTACGCGTCCGGGTTGGATGTGTCACATGGTCGAGCGTGATCGCGACGAATCCGGACGTCCTCGCAGCACCCGCCCGCGCGACACCCTAGGTCGACCGCTCCCGCCCGGCAGCGAAGGCATTCCTCGCATTCCAGATGACCTCGAGCTGACTCCGGCCGAAACCCTGGCCTATGCGCAGGATCTGCTGGACCGGGGGCCTGGCATTCAACGCGCACGAAGTGCTCGAGGCCGCATGGAAGAACGGCCCGGACGACGAGAAGGCGATGTGGCAGGCCTTGGCGCAGTTCGCGGTCGGGATCACCCACGTCCAGCGCGGCAATCTCAAGGGCGCGATCACCGTGCTTCGGCGCGCGTCGGGCGGTCTTGCCGGCGGCGAGAGGGCGGCACCGTACGCCGTCGACGTGGCGGGTCTGGTCGACTATGCCGACGTGCTGATCAACGACCTTGCGGCCGGCGTCACCGATCACGCCGAATCGTCTACGACCTCGTCTGGTCGTTGACCGACCCCGATAACGAACGATTTCAAGCCCGTTTCGCGAAGTACTTCTGCCCGCCGCTGGGGATCCGCCCGAAACCGGCCTTCAGAATCGGCGCCAACACCTTCAACGGCAGTGCGAACGCATCTTTCGGTTCAATCGCGACCGTCCACGTGAACAGCGTCTCGCTACCGGCAGGCTCGACGAGGTAATGCTCGGCGAAGCGCTTGAACACCGGGAGCGCCGACTCGTAGACGTAGAACGAATGGCTGTGGCCCTCGTCCCATTGGAAGTACCGCTCCCGCATCGTCGACCCGCCGGGCGCGGTCACCTCGCGGGTGGTGCCCACCCCGAACGGCCGCGGCGACGTCCATGTGACGTCCTTGATCATCGGGCCCCATGCGGCCAGCGACTCGTCGGAAACGAGTGATTCCCAGACCTTCTCGGGCGTTGCGGCGTACCGCTTCTGGTAGCGGAAGACATGGGGCGCCGAGGCGAGGAAGTCGGCGTCGGCGGGTTCGAGCGGATGCCAGCGGGTCATGGCTGATCATCCTCGCACCCGCCGCGCTATCCCGTCTTTCGGACCGGGTATCCGTTGAGTTCGGCCAATGACCGCAACTGCTTCAGTGCGAATCGGCGCGCCCGGCCGGATTCGGGGATCAGAATGCCCGCCCACACGCCTTCGGCGCCCGGTGTCATGCAGGCTTCCTGCGCGCATCGCCACCGCAGTGGGCAGGCGCGGCATAGCGCCTTCGCGCCTTCGTCGGCGGTCGTCGTCCACCGGTCCGGATCCCGCGTACACGCGGCTGACCCGTCGACGACCGCCGAATTCGCGGACACAGTCACATCGCGCAGCCCTGCGGCCCCGGTTGTTCGACTGCAGTCGTGCACTGGTGTGGCCTTCCAAGTCATCAGATACGTCAACAATACGTTTGTATGGTATACACGATACAAACGTATTGTTCTGCTGGCAGCTCTTGCTAACAGTTTCATGCAACCATAGGAAATAGACGGCAACCATGTCAATTAGTCGGCAGCTACTTCCGCATGATGTAGCTCACAACAGCGCAGGGGCGCACTGCGGGATGTCGGTGTGAGCACCGAGAACGCTGAACGATGACGTTGGCGTCGGAGCGCGACCGGATCGGTGGCGAGGATCTCAAGAAACTCGAATTGATCCGTCGTGCCGCGCTGAAGCAGTTTCGCGACGCGCGGCGCTGCGGCGACATCACTTCGCTCTGTCGCTGCGGATGCGGGCGTGTCCCTCGGACTGGTGCAGCATCACTTCGAAACTAAGGCCGGGCTCATCAAGGCTGTCGACGACTACGTGATGAGCGTGGTGATCGAGATGGTTTCGCGACCGCCGTTCGACGCACCGGAGAGATTCGATCGTCGACATGGGCAGCAGGATCACCAACTTGCTCATCGAGCATCCCGACGTCGTGGATTACTTCGGTCGTGCACTCATCGACGGCAGCCCGCTTGGAACGACGATTTGGGACACGCTCGCCGCCTTCGGCACGGCGCGTTGGACTACGCGAAGGGAAACCGGCGAAGCGCGCGACGACATCGATGTCACATGGGCCGCCCTCAACTCACTCGTGCTGGCGTCTGGGCACGCTCATCCTGCGCGGCCATATCGAGCGGCAGGTCCCGGGTGCCTTCTCCGCGCCCGCGCAGCTCGATCGGTGGCAGGAGTCCGTCAACACACTGCTGCGTGAAGGTCTGTTTCCGCGCGGTAGCGATACCGGATCGTAGGCGCGCGACCTCAAATCCGTTCGCCAGCAACCCTTTTACGGTACGTGGTAGGCGTCTCTCCGCAGAACTGAGTGAAGGCGCGCGTGAACGAACTGAGGCTGTCGAAGCCGACGGCTGATGCGGTCTCCTGCACCGACTGTCCCGGCGCGGCCAGCAGCGCCATCGCCCGCAGCATCCGTGCGTGCAACAGATACGTCCGCCACGAGAGCCCGAGCGTGTCCTGGAACAGGCGTCTCAACGTGCGCTCCGACACCGCGACCGCGCGGCTGACCTCGTCGGCGCTCACCGAATCCAGGTGATCCTTCGTGAAGGCCATCGCGGCGGCCACGATCGGGTGATCGCACGTCGGCAGGCTCAGGGGGGCCTCGTGGTCCAGCGCTTCGGACACGAGATTGGCCAGGGTGCGGAAGAAGCCGTCGGACTCGGCATCGCCGTCGGCGCGGTCGATCGGCCACCGCAGCGCGTAGATCATCATCTCCCGGATCAACGGTGACACCGCGAGGATGCGGGCGCGATCGCCGGGGGCGGCGACGAGCGTGGGGTCGAACATCACCGCGATCGTCTTGACGTCGGGGTTCATCGTCGCCTGATGGTCGAGACCGGCCGGGAGCCAGGCCGCCTGTTGCGGCGGCAGCAGGTAGTGCGCCGTGTCGGTCTCGACCTCGACGACGCCGCCGATGGCGTACTCGATCTGGTGCACCTCGTGCGAATGCCAGCCGGTGATCAGCCCGTCACCCTCGTAGAGGTAGCTGCCGCCCAGTGCGCGCCCGCCGCGACGAAGTTCGATGATGCGTCGGGTAGGAGGGATCTTGGCCGTTCGGGCGCCCGGCCATTGTTGGCCGTTCCGGCCAAATCTCTGTCCGAAAGCGCAGAGACGGTCACACCAGCTAGACGGTACTACTTGGATATGCAGACCGACGACCTGATCCTGGTGAGCATCGACGACCATGTCGTGGAACCGCCCGACATGTTCCTCAACCACGTCCCGGCCAAGTACAAGCCGGAGGCTCCCGTCGTCGTCACCGACGACAAGGGCGTCGACCAGTGGATGTACCAGGGCAGGCCGCAGGGCGTGAGCGGACTCAACGCCGTGGTGTCGTGGCCTGCCGAGGAGTGGGGGCGTGACCCCGCCGGCTTCGCGGAGATGCGCCCGGGTGTGTACGACGTTCACGAGCGGGTCCGTGACATGAACCGCAACGGCATCCTCGCGTCGATGTGCTTTCCCACGTTCACGGGTTTCTCGGCGCGCCACCTCAACATGCACCGCGAAGAAGTGACGCTGGTGATGGTGTCGGCGTACAACGACTGGCACATCGACGAGTGGGCGGGTTCGTACCCTGATCGCTTCATCCCGATCGCGGTGCTGCCGACGTGGAACCCCGAGGCCATGTGCGCCGAGATCCGCCGGGTGGCGGCCAAGGGCTGCCGCGCCGTCACCATGCCGGAACTGCCTCATCTGGAAGGTCTTCCGAGCTACCACGACGAGGAGTACTGGGGCCCGGTGTTCCGGACCCTGTCCGAGGAGAACGTCGTGATGTGTCTGCACATCGGCACCGGGTTCGGGGCGATCAGCATGGCGCCCAACGCTCCGATCGACAATCTCATCATTCTGGCCACGCAGATCTCGGCGATGTGCGCCCAGGATCTGTTGTGGGGCCCGGCAATGCGCAACTACCCGGATCTGAAGTTCGCCTTCTCCGAAGGCGGGATCGGCTGGATCCCCTTCTATCTCGACCGCAGCGACCGGCACTACACCAACCAGAAGTGGCTTCGCCGCGACTTCGGCGACAAGCTGCCCAGCGACGTGTTCCGGGAGCACTCGCTGGCCTGCTATGTGACCGACAAGACGTCGCTGAAGCTGCGTCATGAGATCGGCATCGACATCATCGCGTGGGAATGCGACTACCCGCACTCCGACTGCTTCTGGCCCGATGCGCCCGAACAGGTGCTCGCCGAGTTGAACGCCGCGGGCGCCGACGACACGGACATCAACAAGATCACGTGGGAGAACTCCTGCCGATTCTTCAGCTGGGATCCGTTCGCGCGTACGCCGAAGCAGCAGGCCAACGTCGGGGCGTTGCGCGCCAAGGCATCCGACGTCGACGTGTCGATCCGGCCGCGCAAGGAGTGGGCACGGCTCTACGCGGAGAAACAGCTCGCCAAGGCCTAATCAGGCGGGCACGACCACGGTCAGCGCGTCGGCGAAGCCTGATCGCCAGCTCACCGGCGAGGCGTGACTCACGTTCGATCGCGTGTCCAACCGCCGGGCAGGAAACACGCCGACACCGCCGAGATCACTGGTACCGCCGTGCCGCGGGAGCGCCCATCTGCGGGAACGCGCCGTACAACCCCTTGCGCTCCGCTGAGGCGTGTTCGACGGCCATGAGCGTGGCCCCGCCCCATTCGCCGCCGACGGCGAAGCCCTGCGCAAGGCGCAAGAGCCTCAACAGGATTGGGGCCGCCAGACCGATGTGGGCATACGTGGGCAACGCACCCATCAGTACCGTCGCGCCGCGCATGACAAGCAGCGAATAGATGAGCATGCGCTTGCGGCCGACGCGGTCGCCGAAATGGCCGAACACGATTCCGCCGAGTGGCCTGGCCACGAAGCCGACACCGAACGTGGTGAACGACAACAACAACCCCGACGCAGGTAACATGTTGGGGAAGAACAGCTTCGGGAAGACCAGGGCAGCCGCGGTGCCGTAGATGAGGAAGTCGTAGAACTCGACCGTGGTGCCGATGAAACTGGCAATTGCCACCCGCAGAGGAGAGTCGGCCGGGTTCGTTGTCGACATATAGTCGAGTGTGCGTCGGCGGCGCGCACGCGCAGCAGCGTTGCGGGCAATCGATGTGCGCTATGTGTGCACTGCGTGCCGCAGTGGCTGCCCCGCGGTCTCGCGCATCGTCAACACGGTCGCAAGGCTGACGATCGCCGCCGCAATGACGTAGAAGGCGGGTGCGACCTCATTGCCCGTGCGATCGACCAGCCACGTCGCCACATACGGTGCCGTGCCGCCGAACAGCGCGACGGACACGTTGTATCCGATCGAGTAGCCGCTGGACCGTACTTGCGTGGCGAACAGCTCGGCCCCGGCGGCCAGCGATGCCGACACGAAGACCGATTCGATCGCGGCCAGGCCGGCATGAGCGGCGAAGGCCGCGGCAAGTGAGCCGGTGTTGAGCAACATGAACAGCGGGTAGGCGAACACCGCGAAACCGACTGCGCCCGCGATGAGCAACGGCTTGCGGCCGATCCGGTCCGACAGCGCTCCGAGCGGCGGGATGAGGACCAACGCCACCAGACTCGCGATGGCAATCGACACGAACGCGTTGGTCTTCGTGAACCCCAGCGTCTTGGTGAAGTAGCTGGGCAGGAAGGTGAACACCACGTAGAAGCCCACGTTGTGGATCACCACCAGCCCGGCGATCTGCAGGATGGGTCGCCACGACGTGGTGAGCGCCTCCTTCAACGGCGACTCGGCGACGCCGCCTTCGTCGCGCAGCCTCTCGAAATCCGGAGTGTCACCGAGACGCAACCGGATGTAGAGGCCGACGACTCCCAACACACCCGCGATGAGGAACGGGATGCGCCACCCGTAGGAGTCCATCGCGCTCTCGGAGAGCAGGGTTTCCAGGCCGGTGACGGTCAGAGATCCCAGCAGGAAACCGACGACCACAGACCACACCAGGAAGGAGACGACGAAGCCGCGGTGCTTGTCGGACGCGTACTCGGCCAGGAAGCACGCGCCGCTGCCGTACTCGCCACCGGCCGAAAAGCCTTGCACACAACGAAGAAACAGCAGCAGCAGCGGTGCGAGAACGCCGATCGAGTCGTAACTGGGCACCAAACCGATCGCGAAAGTGGAGCCCGACATCAGCAAGATCACCAGGGCGAGCACCCGCTGGCGCCCGATGCGGTCGCCAAGGGGACCGAAGAAGAAGCCCCCGAGCGGCCGCATGAAGAACGCCGCCGCGAAGACGGCGAACGTGCTGAGCAGAGCCGCGGTCTCATCGCCCGGGGGGAAGAACTTGTCGGCGATGAAAGTGGCCAGGAAGCCGTAGATCGCGAAGTCGTACCACTCGACGGTGTTGCCGATCGCGGCACCGCGCACCGCTTTCCGGATCTCTTCGGGGCCGACGTGGCGCCGCTCCGGGGCGTCATGGATGGTCATGCCCCTCCTCCTGACAATCGAAATCGATATGGCGTCGATCGGTGATGAACATGTGGCCCGGCGCGTGGAAGATCGCCAAGGATGGGCGTGCCTCGAGGGCGACGGCTTGCGGCGTCACTCCGCATGCCCAGAAGACCGGGACCTCGCCGGGACCGATCCGTACGCGGTCACCGAAATCAGGTGCGTCGAGGTCGGCGATGCCGAGCGCCCCGGGGTCGCCGACGTGAACGGGAGCGCCGTGCATGGCCGGGAAGCGGGCGGAGACCTCCGCGACGTGGGGGATGGCCGAAGGTAGGAACGGTCGCATCGACACCACCAGCGGCCCCGAGAAGGGTCCCGCGTCCACGCAGCGACGACTCGTGATGTACATCGGGACGTTGACGCCCTGCAGTTGATGCGCAAGGGGCAGTCCGGCGGAGGCCAACGCCCATTCGAACGTGAACGAGCATCCGAGCAGGAACGACACCAGGTCTGCGCGCCAGTAGCGCATCACGTCCGTCGGCTCGTCGATCAGCTGGCCATCGCGGAACACCCGGTAGCGCGGCACATCGGTCCGTAGGTCAGCATCGGCGGCGAGAGTGACCGGATATGGCGAGCCAGTATCGGTGACCTCTAGCAGCGGGCACGGTTTCGGATTGCGCACGCAGAAGCGCACGAAATCGAGCGCATGCTCTTCAGGCAGTACGACGAGATTGGACTGCGCGAAACCCGGGGCAAGCCCGCTCGTCGGGCCGGCGTGCTCGCCGGTCCGAATGCGTGTCCGAGCTGCGACTGCGGTGTCCGCAGTGCGCAAAGTCATACACGTGCATTCCCGTTTGGGGCGCGTCCCTAACCTGCGGCCTGACCTGCGTGTACGGGTATTGAGAAGTCCGTCGGGGCGGAGCGGCCGCGCAGCACCTCCGACCCGTGGGCACTCCAGCGCCTGCGTTCGGCATCAGCCGCCTGCTCGAGCGCGGCGCCCGAACACAGCACGCGTCCGTCGAAGTCCTTGGCGCGGTCGGCGAGTCGGGCGGCCTCGTTGACGGCGTCGCCGACGACGGTGTACTCGTAGCGGTTCTGCGCGCCGATGTTGCCGGCGAACACCGGGCCCGCAGATACCCCGATGCCGAAATCCACTGGGAGTCTGCGCAGTTCGACACCCAGCGTGCGCGCGGTGGACAGTGCGGCCGCGGCGGGGTCGGTCGTGCGCAGCGGTGCGCCGAACACCGCCAGCGCTGCGTCGCCCTGGAACTTGTTGATCAGGCCGTCGTGCCGATCGACCTGGTCGACGACCATCCGAAAGAACTCGTTGAGCACCGCAGCGACCTCATGCGGTTCGTGGGTGGCCGCAAGCTGGGTCGAGCCGACCAGATCGATGAAGAGAACCGCGACATTGCGTTCGTCGCCCGACAACGAGTCGCCCGACAGCGACTCGTCGTCGTCAACCGCACGACGCACCACTTCCTCACCGACGTGACGGCCGAACAGATCGCGCAGCTGTTCACGCTCGCGCAGTCCGGCGACCATCCGGTTGAATCCGCTTTGAAGTCGCCCGATTTCGGACCATTCGTATACGTCGAGCGTCCTGTCGATCTCGCCGCGCTGGACCTCGGCCATCGCGTCGACGACCTCGCGCAGCGGATCTGAGATCGAGAGGGACACCAGGATCATCGCCCGAAATCCGAGCACCACGGCGACGAGGGCAAGCACCAGCAGGGCCAGTTCGATCTGTGTGGACTTCTGGATGATCCATCCGTTCGACCGCATGATCAGCAGCAAGGCGATGGCCAGGCCGGGCAGGGCCGTGCACACCGTCCACATGAGCAGCAGCCGGGCCCGCACACCAGGGGCGGTGATCTCCGAGATCTGGCTGAAATCCCTTGTCACGCCGGCCAGCAGCGGGCGGAGTGTCCGCAGTGTGAAGAGAAAACCGGTGCACACCGTCGCTATCGCGCCGAACAGGATCGCTGACAACATCACGACCTGAACCTCCGCGTTGGCGTTGAGGTTCAACGGAATCATCACAGCGGCACCGAGGGCCCACGGCGCCGCGGTGATCGCGGACTGCCGCCGCAGGATCTTCAGTGCCGACTGCCGCTCGGCGTCCGTGGGTTCCCGTTTCCCGAGCCAGCGCATCGCGGGAGCGACGATCAGGACGGCGCCCACTGCGACCGTCGCCGTCCCTACGACGACCACTGCCAGTGCGGCCACGATGATTGCTGTGGTGCCGCCGCGACCGGTCAGCGATACGACGAGCGCTGAGACCTCTGCGGTCGTCAGCAGATAGGCGAACGTGAGCCCTGCGGCATATCGAACCAGCAGCTTGCGGGGCTTCACATGGGCGAACGTATCAGTCGCTTGCCGGCAGCGGCTTGGCTTCCTTGAGGGACAGTGCGGTCGTGCCGACGGACAGTGTGCCCGCGCCGGCCTTGGTCACGAGCACCTCGGCGCCGGTGTCGTCGACGTAGCGCTTACCCATCGCGTTGCCCTCGGAGAACGCCGGATCGAGCGATAACTCGGAAGACTTCGCTGGATCTTTCTGGCTGTCGAGAGGCACCATCGCCACCCCACCTGCGCGAAGGTCGTCCAGGCTGTCGGCGCTGCGCACGACGATCACCTGCGTGTCGCACACCTGGCTCTGCAGGCGCGTGCCGTTCTTGATCATGTTCGGCTCCTTGCTAATTCGAGGCTGTCAACTCGGCGACCAGTTCGCGGCGCAGCACCTTGCCGGTCGCGTTCGTGGGTAGCTCGTCTCGGAATACCACGCGATCGGGCGTACGCGATCCACGCAGGTGTGCGCGAACGTGCTCACGCAGTTCGTCGGGGTCGGGGTTTGTACTGTCCGCGGGCACCACTACCGCGACGATGATCTGGCCCCATTGCGGATCCTCCGGGCCCACGACGACGCAGTCACGCACCGACGGATGTTCCACGAGGACGTCTTCGATCTCGGCAGGCGCGATGTTCTCCCCGCCGCGGATGATCGTGTCGTCGGAGCGGCCGCCGATGAACAGATACCCGTCCGCGTCGAGCATGGCGACGTCCTTGGTGGGGAACCAGCCCTCGGCGTCGAGTACCGACCCGATCTCGGAGTAGCGGCCGGAAACCTGCTCGCCGCGCACGAACAGCTCCCCGGTTTCGCCGGGCCCGAGGACGGTGCCGTCGTCGGCACGGATCTGTACCTCGATCCCGGGAACCGGCTGACCCACCGATCCCAACCGCCGACCGACCGATTCGTCGGACGAGGCGAGGGCCTCGCGGTGATCGTCGGGCCCGAGCACCGCGATCGTCGAGCTCGTCTCGGTCAGGCCGTAGGCGTTGACGAAACCGACCGCGGGCAGCAGTCTGAGTGCCTTGCGCACCAACGGAAGTGCGACTTTCGAGCCGCCGTAGGCGAGGGTCCGCAATGCGGGCAACTCGGCCGTCTGCGACTCCAGGGCCGCCACGATGCGATCCAGCATCGTCGGCACGACGGTAGCCGACGTGACGCCTTCGTCACGGACCAGCCGGAGCCACTCGGCGGCGTCGAACTGCGGCAGGTACACCATCTTTCGGCCGGCATACAGATTCGACAGTGCCGCGCTCACGCCCGCGATGTGATACGGCGGCACACAGATCAGCGCGGCATCGCCGGGTTCGGCAGAGTCGAACTCGACCGTTCCGGTGATGTAGCTGGTCAAGTTGTTGTGGGTCAGCTCAACGGCTTTGGGCCGCGACGTCGTGCCCGAGGTGAACAGCACGACGCCTACGTCCTCGGGGTCCGGGAACTCCGCAGCCGGCTCGGCCGTGCGCGCGGCCGCGATGAACTCCCTGGACTCGATGACCTGCTTGCCTGCTCCGGCGACGACGTCAAGGTACTCCGCATCGGCCACAACCAGCGGCTGCGGCAGGCGGTCGATCAGTTCGCGCAGGCCGTCACCGCTCAGGCGGTAGTTGAGGGGTGTGAACGCCACGCCTGCGCGCGCAGAGGCGAACAGCAACAGCGGCAGCATGGCCCCGCCCAGGCCGACGTAGGCGACGTGGGAGGCACCCGTGGCCGCGATGACACCTGCACCGCCATCGGCGAGCGCGCTCAGTTCGCCTGTTGTCAGTCGCATCTCGCCGGACACCAACGCGGTCCGGTCAGGGTTTGTCGAGGCTGCCATCTCAAGCAGCAAAGAGATGCTCATGGTTTGTCGACGAAGATATCAAGGATGGGGTCATCCCCACCGCCATAGCCGGACAAGTCGGTGATGCCGGCCAAGGCCAGAGCCTCGACGTCGATGAAGCATTTCCCGTTGATGTCCGCGGCCGGGCGGGACAGGATCGCGACCGCCGCGTCGGCCATGATCTGCGGGTCGCGGGACCGGGCCAGCGCCTCCTGGAAGCCGGGTGCGTTCGCGACCGCGGCGGTGGCGATGTACGTCTCTGGCCACAGGCAGGCGAAGCCGATGCCCGCGTCGGCGTACTCGGCCGCCCAGCCCAGCGACAACAGCGTCATCCCGTACTTCGACAACGTGTAGGAGGGATGAGCGCCCAGCCAGTGCGGGTTCATGTTCATCGGCGGCGCAAGCGTGATGACGTGGGCATTCGCGGACTTGCGCAGGTGCGGCAGCGCTGCCTTGGTCAGCAGGAATGTGCCGCGAATGTTGATGTCCATCATCAGGTCGAACTTCTTGGCGGCCAGATCCTCGGTCGGTTCGGTCGCGATGGCGCTGGCGTTGTTGATCACGATGTCGACGCCGCCGAAGTGCTCGACCGCCGCGTCCACCGCACGCTGCACGTCTTCTTCCTTGCGCACGTCGCCGACCACCGCGACGCCCCTCCCTCCCGCGGCTTCCACGTCGGCCACAGCGGTGTGCACGGTGCCGGGCAGCTTGGGGTGCGGTTCGGAGGTCTTGGCGAGCAGGACGACGTTTGCGCCCTGCTTGGCAGCGCCCAGCGCGATCGCCAGCCCGATGCCGCGACTGCCGCCTGACACGACAAGCGTGCGGTCGGTGAAGGTGGACATGGGCCTCCTTGTGAGCGCTGTCCCGGGATGCTACAGGAATGCAACAAAAGTGGTATTGGCATTCTCATTCTAGGCAAGTGCCATATTCGCTGTTTACTGGGCCTTCAGCCGTCGGATTGGGGCTGTCGCGGGTCCCGCTCACTGCACGTTTCCGGCGTGCGGTATTGGCATTCTCATTTTTTGCAAGTACGTTATCCATTGATGACCGAGCCTGTACAGACCCCCTCCGGCATCCCGCTCGAGCCCATCTACGGACCGGCTGACCGCAGCGGAGAGCCGCCGGCGCCGGGTACCTACCCATTCACCCGCGGCAACTTCGCGAGCGGATACCGCGGCAAGACCTGGACGTTCCGGCAGTATTCGGGATTCGGCACGGCCGAGGAGTCCAACCAGCGCTACCGCTACCTGCTCGATCAGGGCGGTACCGGACTGTCGGTGGCGCTGGATCTGCCGACCCAGTGCGGCTACGACTCCGACGACGAGGAGTACGGCGAAGAGGTCGGTCGGGTCGGCGTCGCGGTGGACACGCTGGCCGACGCCGAGATCCTGTTCGACGGCATCCCGCTGGACAAGATCAGCACCAGCTTCACGATCAACGGCACCGCTGCGATCCTGCTGGCCTTCTACGTCGCGGCCGCAGAGAAGAAGGGCGTGCCGCGCGAGAAGCTCACCGGCACCATCCAGAACGACATCCTCAAGGAGTACGCCTCCCGCGGCACCTGGATCTGGCCGCCGGAGCCGTCCCTGCGGCTGATCGCCGACACCATCGAGTTCTGCGCGGGCGAGGTGCCGAGGTTCAACGCGATCTCAGTGGCAGGCGCGCACTTCCGCGACGCAGGTGCCAACGCGGTTCAGGAGATGGCGTTCACCCTCGCCGACGGCGTGACGTACTGCGACACCGTCGTCGAACGGGGTCGCATGACCATCGACCAGTTCGCACCCCAGATCTCCTTCTTCTTCTACACGCACGGCGACTTCTTCGAGGAGATCGCCAAGTACCGTGCCGGCCGCCGCCGGTGGGCCACGATCGTGCGCGAACGCTACGGCGCGTCCACGGACAAGGCGTCGATGTTCCGGTTCGGCTGTGTCGCAGGCGGAGCCTCCCTGTATGCGCCCCAGGCCCAGAACAACCTCGTCCGCGTGGCGTACGAGGCGATGGCTGCGGTGCTCGGCGGCGTGCAGTCGATGTTCACCGCCGCGTGGGATGAACCGTTCGCGCTGCCCAGCGAGGAGTCCGCGACGCTGGCGCTGCGCACCCAGCAGATCCTGGCGTACGAAACCGGAGTCGCGAAGGTCGCCGACCCCCTGGGAGGGTCGTACTTCGTGGAGGCGCTGACCGACGCCACCGAAGAGAAGATCATCGAGATCATGCACGACCTCGAAACGCACGGCGGCATGGTGCGGGCCATCGAGGACGGATACCTGCAGGGCCTGATCGCCGATGAGGCCTTCAAGATCCACCAGGAGGTCGAGTCCGGCGAGCGGCCGGTGGTCGGCGTCAACAAATTCGTCGTCGACGAGCCGCCACCCGAGATCGCCACCTACGAACTCAACGCCGAGGGGCGCGACCTTCAACTCAAGCGGCTCGCCAAGGTCAAGGCCGAGCGTAGTGACGTCGCCGTGAAGGAAGCGCTCGCTGCGCTGACGCGCGCGGCAGAGGGGGATGACAACCTCATGCACAAGCTGATCGACTGCGCGAACGCCTACTGCACTGTGGGTGAGATGGTTTCGGCGCTCAAAGCGGTGTGGGGCGAGTTCCAGCAGCCGGTGGTGTTCTGATGGCCGACTCCGCTCCCGCCCAGGCGCAACCCGCCCGCGTCCTGGTCGCCAAACCCGGCCTCGACGGCCACGACCGCGGCGCCAAGATCGTCGCGCGCACGCTGCGCGACGCCGGTTTCGAGGTCATCTACACCGGCATCCGCAGGCGCATCGAGGACATCGTGTCCATCGCACTGCAGGAAGACGTTGCCCTGGTGGGGCTTTCGATTCTGTCCGGGGCACATGTCGCGTTGACCACCCGCACCGTCGACGCGCTGCGCGAAGCCGATGCCGGTGACATCGCGGTCGTGGTGGGTGGCACGATCCCGGAATCCGACGTGCAGAAACTGCTCGACGCGGGCGCCGCAGCGGTGTTCCCCACCGGTACACCGTTGGAGACGCTGGTGCGCGACGTCCGGGCGTTGACCGAGAAGGCCGCCGAATGAACCAGCGTTCGGCGGAGCACTCACAGAAGGCGGGGCAGTCATGAGACTGGGTGTGATGATCGGGGCCGAGCGCGGGGATATGGCGCGCAAGGTCTCCAAGCTGGTGGCCGACATCGAGTGGGCCGAAGCCGCCGGCATGGACACCGCCTGGATGCCGCAGGTGCCCAACGACTTCGACTGCCTGACCATGGTGGCGTTGATGGCGGCCCATACATCACGCATCGAGCTGGGCACCGCCGTCGTTCCGCTGCAGGCGCAGCATCCGATCGCGCTTGCCCGCCAGGCACTTTCGGTGCACGCGATGGCCGCAGGACGGCTGGCCCTTGGCGTTGGGCCATCGCACCACTGGATCGTGCGCGACATGCTTGGCATCCCCTATGAGAAGCCGGCCGCCTACACCCGCGACTATCTCGAAGTGCTCAACACCGCGCTGGCAGGCCCGGGTGATGTCGACGTCGATAACGACTCGTTCACCGTTCACAACCCGACCGTCCTGGGTGCCGAGACACCGATGCCGGTGCTCGTGTCCGCCCTCGGACCGGTGATGTTGCAGATCGCAGGCGAACTCGCCGATGGCACAGTGCTGTGGATGGCCGACGAGCGCGCGATCGGCGAGCACATCGCGCCGCGCATCACCAAGGCCGCCGACAACGCCGGCCGCCCGGCGCCACGAATCGTGGCGGGTATCCCGGTGTGTCTGTGCGCCAACTCCGAGATCGATGCCGCGAAGGAACGCGCCAACCGGATCCTGGCCGAGGCGGAGACGTCGCCCAACTACCAGCGACTGCTGGATCGCGGCGAAGCCCGCGACGTCGGCGATCTGACCGCAGCCGGTGACGAGGAGTCGATCCTCGCGCGGTTCCGCCAGTTCGCGGACGCCGGAGTGACCGACCTGTCGGTTCGCCTGCTGCCGATCGGCGACACCCGCGACGAACTGATCGCCTCCAAATACCGCACGCGCGAGGTGATTGCGGAGATCGCCAAGGCCGTGCGGTGACCGAACCCGCACCCGGCCCGCTGGCCGGCATCCGGATCCTCGAGGTCGGCGTCATGCTCGCAGGCCCGTACGCGACCATGCTGCTGGCCGACCTCGGCGCCGAGGTGATCAAGATCGAGCCGCCGGGTGGCGAGATCTCCCGCCAAGTCAGTGACAGCTACTTCGCGAGCCTGAACCGCAACAAGCAGAGTGTGTGCCTGGACCTGCGGTCCGACGGGGGTCGTCGGCGTCTTGGTGAACTCGTCGCGGATTCGCATGCGCTGCTGGTCAACATGAAACCCTCCGCGATCAAGCGGCTCGGCCTCACCTATGACGCGTTGCGGCAGTTCAACGACCGCATCGTCTGCGTCGCGTTGACGGGGTTCGGACTGAACGGCGGCGACGACCCGGCGTTCGACTACGTCATTCAGGCGGCGACGGGCGTGGCGGCGATGACCGGCCATCCGGACGATCCGCCGACCCTGCCGGGCTATTCGTCGGCCGACAACTCCACCGGCTTGGCCGCGGCGCTCGGCCTGCTGGCGCAGATCGTCTCGGGGCGCGGGGGACAGGTGGACGTGTCGCTGCGCGATGTGATGCTGTCCCAGCTGAACTACCGCGCGTCGGCGTATCTGAACGACGGCGCCGAGCCGCTTCGATACCCGTACGGCGCACACTCGTATTACGTTCCGGCGCAGCTGTTCTCGACAGCCGACGGGTATCTTGCGCTGTTCATCACGCATGACGCCTTCTGGAAGTCGTTCGCCACCGAGGCCGGCATCGAGGGCTTTACGACGATGGCCGAGCGCGCGGCACGGCGTGAGGAGGTGCTCGCCGTGGTCGCCTCCGCGCTCGCCTCCGACAGCGCAAAGGGGTGGGAAGCGCGATTGCGTCCGCTGGGGATTCCGGCCGCCGCGGTGCGCACACTGCCAGAAGCTTTGGAGGAGACGCCCGAAGTCGTCGTCACCGCAGGGGATTTCCGGTTGGTCGGTAGCCCGATCCACGTCGACGGGTACGACCCCGACTACCGGCCGCCACCGCGCCTCGACGAACACGCCGAGGCTCCGTCGGGTCAGTCGTCGTAGCTGACGCTGATCGAATCGGTGTCCGGGACGGCCTGGCAGGTCAAGATGTACCCGTCCTCGACTTCGTCCTCGTCCAAGGCGTCGTTGATGCGCATAGTGGCCTTACCCTCGACGAGCTTGCCCATGCAGGTGCCGCAGTTTCCCGCCTCACAAGAGAACGGCGGGGACAAACCGGCGCGGCGGGCGCTCTCGAGAAGCGTCTCATTCGCCACCCGGGACACCGACACCTTTTTCCGATCGAGCACGATCGTCACTTGCCCGGCGTCGGTGGGTGAGTTCGGCACCGGTTCGGCCGTCATCAATCCCCTCCTGGCACATCGGTTCTGTCAATTAGAGAATATCATTCTCGATAAATGATACGCTATTCTCAATTGCATCGTGGAGGCCGACAGCGGCGAGTGAGGACAAGCTGTGAGTGAGGCGATCGCGCTCGCTTTCGAGGAGCGTGAGTACACGCTGTCTGAACTCGACGCCTTGACCAGTGGCATGGCGACCACTCTCGAGCATCGCGGTGTGCGGGCGGGTGACCGGGTCGCGCTCATGTCGTCCAATCGACCCGAATTCGTCTTCGCGTTGCGTGCCATCTGGCTGCTGGGCGCGTCGGCGGTCCTGATCAGCCCGGCATGGAAGCGCGCAGAGGTCGAGCATGCACTCGCGCTGACCAAGCCTGCGCACGCCGTCGGCGACAATCCGGTGCTCGCCGAGTTGATGCCCATGATGTCGTTGGATGAAGCCGTCGCGCCGGGTAAGCGAGCCTTCGTACCGCCGCCGCCGGAGTCCGACGCGTTGTTCGTCTTCAGTTCCGGTACGACCGGCATGCCCAAGGCTGTGCGCCATACCCACGGCGCATTCGCCGTCGCAGTGCGGCACTGGCGCGACGCGTTGCGACTGTCGTCTGCGGACCGCATGCAGATCATGACGCCGCCGTCGCACATCCTCGGACTTCTCAACATCGCGATGGCGATCGAGACGGGCGCCTGGATCCGGCTGCACCGCCGGTTCGACATCGACCAGATGCTGCGCCATATCGAGACCGACCGGATCACCGTCGAAATGGCGGTGGCGCCAATCGCTTTGGCGCTGGCCTCACATCCGGAGCTCGAGAAGTACGATTTGTCATCGCTGCGATATGTGATGTGGTGCGCGACCCCGGTCACCGAAAGCGTCGCCGAAACCGTGAGCGGCAGGACGGGCGTGAACTGGGTGACCGCATACGGCGCCAGCGAGCTGCCGGTGATCTCCTGCAACGACATCGAGGGCGCGCGTCTGGACACCGTGGGTCGTGCGGTGCCGGGCGTCAGCATCCGAGTGGTCTCGCTCGACACCGGCGAGGCGGTGGGGCCGGGGGAGCCCGGCGAGATCCAGGTGCGATCGGACTCCGTGATGGCCGGCTATCTGCCGGATTCGGCTACAGCCGGAGCCTTTTCGGACGACTGGTACCGGACCGGCGACGTCGGGCACGTCGACGCCGAGGGCTGGCTGCGTATCACCGACCGCTCGAAAGAGATGATCAAGGTGCGTGGTTTTCAGGTCGCCCCCGCCGAGATCGAAGCCGTCCTGCATGGACACCCCTCGGTTGAGGACTGTGCCGTATTCGGTGTTCCCGATGCCGCCGACGGCGAGGCCGTGGTCGCCGCCGTCAAGATTGGGGCCCCCGCGCAGCCAGGGGCGCAACCAGTCGAAGCCCAGGAACTGATCGCTCTGGTCGCAGATTCCCTTGCGTCGTACAAGCGTCCGAGTCGCGTGGAGTTCGTGGCCGAAATACCGCGCCTGCCATCCGGAAAGGTGTTGCGTCGAGTGCTGAAGGAGCGGCTGTGGACGTCCGTCTGACAAGTGAACAGCAGCAGCTGCGGGAGGCCGCAGCCAAGGTGGCCGACGATCTGGGGCCCGGGTCCGTCGCAGATCTCGAAGACGAGGGTCGGATCGCCCGGCTGGAGAAGGCCGTTGACGCCACGGGTTTTCGCACGCTGCGCTCCGACGGCGCATCCGGTGTTGAGGTGGCCATAGTCGCCGAGGAGTTCGCGCGCGGCCTCGTCGATGTGCCGTTCCTGGGGCCGGTGATGACCGACGATCTGCGACGGGCGCTCGGTCGCGAGCCGTCGCCGCCGCCAGAGGAGCTCACGTCCGTCGACCTGACGAGAAGCGCTGCCGGAGTGGTCGAGTCGCCGTCGGACCTCGGTGACCTCTCCCCGGAGGACGCCGGCCGCTGGCGTGCTCTGGCACTCGCGGTGACATGTGCCGATCTCGTCGGAGCAGCCCGCGGCACCCATGCGCTGGCATGCGAGTACGCCAAGGTTCGTGAGCAGTACGGTTCGACCATCGGGTCGTATCAGGCGGTCGGGCACCTGCTGGCCGAGAGCCTCGCGCTCATCGAGGGCTCTATCAGCGTGTCCCGCCACGCCGCATGGGCGGTCGACGAGTTGCCGGAAGCGGAGGCGATGGCGGCCGGTCGGGTGGCCAAGATCTATTGCGCGCGTGCGGCACTGACCGTCTGTGAGACGTCGATTCAGGTGCACGGCGGCATCGGGAACACGTGGGAATGCCTCGCGCACGTCTACCTGCGCCGGGTGCTGACGGCCACCGAACTGTGGCCCGTGAAGCTGGAGGAGCTGACCATTGGACTTTCGTGATTCGCCGGAGGAAGCCGCGTTCCGGGACAGGTTGCGTGGCTGGCTGACCGAGCAGAAGGGCAAGTTCCCGACGTCGGGCGACGAGTACTGGGCCGCCCAGGGCGCCTGGCATCAAGCGCTCTACCAGGAGGGCTTCTTCGGGACATCGTGGCCCAAGGAATACGGCGGCCAGGACCTGCCGCCGGTCTACGACGTCATCGTCGACGAAGAGATCGCGAAGGCAGGCGCCCCGGCACGGCCCAGCCTCGGCTACCTCGTCGTCGCATTTGGTCATCACGGCAGCGAGGAACTCCAGCAGCGATTCCTGCCCGGCATGATCAACGGCAGCGAACGGTGGTGCCAAGGCTTTTCCGAGCCCGGCGCGGGATCGGACCTGGCGTCGCTGACCACCACTGCCACCCGCGAGGGTGACGAATACGTCATCCACGGCCACAAGATCTGGACCAGCTACTCCGATGTCGCCGACTGGTGTCTGTTGTTGGCGCGCACCGACAAGGACGTTCCCAAGCACAAGGGCATCTCGGCATTCGTCGTGCTCGATGCACCAACCCGGTGTCGAGCAACGACCGCTGAAGATGATCAGCGGCGTCACCAAGGAGTTCGGCCAGGTGTCCTTCGACGGAGCCAGGGTGCCTGTCGAGAACATGGTGGGAGCACCGGGCGAGGGCTGGAAACTGGCGATGACGGTCGTCAGCCATGAACGGGAGCCTTCGACTCTCGGCTTCTCCGCTCGGTACGGGAAGCTGGTGCGCCAGTTGGCATCCCGTGTCGATGAAACGACACCCGAAGAGCTGTCGTGGGCATGGGTGCAGACCGAGATGCTGCGGCTGCACGTGCGCAGGCGGCTCTCCGAACAGCTCGACGGCATCACCCACGGCCCCCAGGGCTCGCTCGACAAGCTGTTGATGACCTGGGTCGAGCAGTCGGTCGGTCACGCGGCGCTGGCCACGGTCGGGACCGGTGATCCCGAACTGTTCGGCGCCTACATGTACAGCCGCGCCCAGAGCGTCATGGGCGGCACCTCACAGATTCAGAAGAACATCATCGCCTCGCGCATATTGGGTTTGGGCGTGTGATGAGCGCTTGCGCGAAGAACGAAGGGAACTGAAATGTACGACATGCCAGCCGAAATCGACGTCAAGGCCGATGGTGCCCTGCGCATCATCACGCTCAACAGGCCCGATGAGCTCAATGCGGTCAACGACCCGCTGCACGTCGGACTGGCGAAGATCTGGGAAGCGCTCAACGAGGATGTCGACGCGCGGGCGGCGGTGATCACCGGTGCGGGCCGGGCATTTTCGGCCGGTGGCGACTTCAACTACCTTGACGAGTTGCGCAACGACGAAGCCTTGCGCCAGAAGACGATCAAGCACGGCCGTGACCTCGTCATCGGCATGGTGCGATGCCGCATACCCGTGATTGCCGCGGTCAACGGTCCGGCCGTCGGATTGGGCTGCAGTTTGGCGGCGCTCTCGGACATCGTCTATATGGCCGAGACCGCGTTCTTCGCCGACCCGCACGTGTCGATCGGTCTGGTGGCCGCTGACGGCGGCCCGTTGGTCTGGGGCTCGCAGATCAGCCTGTTGCAGGCCAAAGAGTTCGCCCTGACGGGTGTGCGGATCAAGGCCCAACGGGCGTTGGAACTCGGGTTGGCCAACCATGTCGTCGCCGACCCGCTGGCCGATGCGACCGCATGCGCAAAGAAGATCTTGGAGCTGCCCCAACAGGCGGTCGAGGCCACCAAGCGCCTGATGAACATCCAACTGGAGAAGTCGGTGATGGCGTCGCTGGACTACGCCAACCTCGCGGAGTACGTCTCCTTCGGCACCGCCGATTTCAACAAGATCGTCGATGGGTTGATCGCCAAGAACAAGTAGCTATTGCACCGCGAGCAGTCGCAAACTCGCACTATTTGCAGGGGGTTTGTGCGATTCTGCGTCTGCTCGCGCTAGGCGGTGAGTTCCTCGGAGCGTTGGATGGTGCCGGTGATGCCACCGGCGTCCTGCTGGGCCAACAGCACCGCGGCGTCGGCCATCGCCTCCGG
Organism: uncultured Actinomycetota bacterium; assembly: GCA_963721495.1. Lineage (GTDB taxonomy): Bacteria > Actinomycetota > Actinomycetes > Mycobacteriales > Mycobacteriaceae > Mycobacterium. The sequence goes on from CAVRMG010000046.1 coordinate 70,536, forward strand.
CGGTTCGACCATCTCCGGCGGGATCTCGACGCCACCACCACCAGCCTGCCAGCCCTCGGTGAGAACGACGCGTGATGGGCTCAGACAGTTCACGGCGATGTTGTCCGGCTTGAGGTCTGCGGCCAAGCCCAGATACAGCCGCTCCACCGCAGCTTTGGACACCCAGTAGGCGTTGGCTCCATGCTCGATCATGCCGACGCCGGTCGTGGTGATCGCCACCAGTGAGCCACCGCCGCGGGCCTTCACGTGCGGAATGACGGCTTTCGTCACCAGGAACACGCCGGTGAGGTTGACATTCAGGCACAGTTGCCAGCGCTTGAGAGGCGTCGACTCGATGGGTCCGAGCCACAGCACACCTGCGTTGGCGATCAGGATGTCGATGCCGCCGAACTCCGAAACTGTTGCAGCGACAGCATTTTCGACGGATTCCTCGCTGGTGACGTCGCACGACAGGGGCATCGCCCGGCCGCCAGCCGCCGTGATGCCCTCGGCAACCGAATGGATGGTTCCTGGCACCTTGCCCTGTTGTTCGGAGCGAGCCGCGACCGCGACCGCGGCGCCCTCGCGGGCCAGCGCCGTGGCGACGGTCGCGCCGATGCCGCGGCTCGCACCGGCGACGAAGGCCACCTTCCCCGCGAGTGCTCTGCTCTGCTCGGTCATTTCGGTGGGAAGCGCAGTGCTCCGTCGAGACGAATGATTTCGCCGTTCAGATAGTCGTTTTCGGCGATGCTCTGGGCCAGTTGGGCGTATTCCGTCGACCTGCCCATGCGCTTGGGGAACGGCACTTGCGGGCCCCAGTACTGCTCGAGTTGGTCGGCCGCCTTGCCGTACGCCGGGGTGTTGATCGTGCCGGGCGCGATGGTGACGACGCGAATGCCCAGCGGCGAGAGGTCGCGAGCGGCGACGAGCGTCATGCCGAGCACTCCGCCCTTGGCTGCGGAGTACGGGAGCTGGCCGATCTGTCCCTCGTATCCCGCGATCGACGCCGTGTTGATGATCACGCCGCGGCCACCTTCCTCGAGAGGCTCCGACTTGGCGATCGCAGCAGCCGACAGCCGCATCACGTTGAAGACCGCCGTCAGGTAGAACTCGATCGTCTTCTTGAAGCCCTCGAGATCCAGCGGGGATCCGTCCTTGCCGATCAGCCGGCCGCCGGCGGCGGGACCGCCGTGGGTGTCGACCGAGATTCGCAGCGGCGCCAGCGAGGCGGCTTCCGCAACGGCGGCATTGACCGACTCCTCGGAGGTGGCATCGGTCCGCACATACCGCACGCCGAGCTCGCTCTCCAGCTCCTTGCCCTTGTCGTCGGCAAGGTCGGCGACGACCACCTTCGCGCCCGCGCCGTGCAGGCGCCGGACTGTGGCCTCGCCAAGGCCTCCTGCGCCTCCGACGACGATCGCCGAGCTACCTGCGATTTGCATAATGGTTCCCTTTCTTGCAACTGGCACTCTCAAACTAGGAGAATAGCATTCTCAGGATGGCGGAGAGGCCGTAAACTTCTGCACCAATGACCATCGACGAACTCATCGACGCGGCACGCAACGGATCCATCCGGGCGGCTGGCCGGTTGCTGAGCCTGGTCGAAAGTCCACGGCGTGGCGAGGTGCTCGACGCGCTCGGCGCGGCGCCTGCGCCGCGGGTCGTCGGTGTGACGGGTCCGCCTGGCGCGGGCAAGTCGACGACGGTCGGGGCGCTGGTGGGCGCGTATCGCGAACGGGACAAGCGAGTTGCCGTGCTTGCCGTCGACCCGTCGTCGCCCTACAGCGGGGGCGCGCTGCTCGGCGATCGGATCCGAATGGCCGCACACATCAACGACTCCGACGTGTTGATCAGGTCCGTGGCGACGCGCGGTCACCTGGGCGGGCTGGCCGCTGCGGTGCCCGCCGCCATCCGACTGCTCGCGGCGTTGTCGTACGACCTGGTCGTGCTGGAGACGGTCGGTGTCGGGCAGTCCGAGATCGAGATCGCCGCTATCGCCGACCCGACGATCGTCCTCCTCAACCCCGGCGCGGGCGACGCGGTGCAGGCGGCCAAGGCGGGTCTGCTCGAAGTCGCCGACATCGTGGTCATCAACAAGGCGGATCGCGAGGGCGCGGATCAGACGGCGCGAGACCTGCGGGCCGAGACCAAGGCGCCGATCCTGAAACTCATTGCCGCAGAAGGGCAGGGCATCCCCGAGCTGGTCGAGGCCATCGAGGTGCATCACCGCGCCGACAGTCCGGAACGCCGTAAGGCCCGCGCACGAGCGCAGATCCTGTCGCTCGCGCAGACGCGATTACGCAGCCATCCCGATCTGGACCGCCTGGCGGGTTTGGTCGCCGACGCTGTTTCCGATCCCTACTCCGCGACCGAGCAGTTGTTCGCCGTCCCGATCGACCCCTAACACCCGATCGCAGGCACGTCGGTCGGAAACGGCAGCGCGGTCACCGCACCGTCGGCGTTGCGCAGCAACGGGTCGTATCGACGGCGCGCGATCAGCCATGAGCCTGCGTCGCGGATGTACTCGTCGTGGTACACGCCCGAGATGATCAGGTTGGTGCCTTCGGCGCGCTGCCCGGTCTCCTGGACGAACCAGCGGCCCGTCGCGCGATCGGGATTCTTCGCGTCGACGACGACCAAGCCTGACAGAAGCGCCTGGAGAAACACGTTCCAGCCGCCGAGCATCGCGGTGAAGAACGCGACCATCGCATCGCGGCCCTCGAAACGGCCCAACTCCGGAGCATGCCACTCGCCGTCGGCGGTGAAAGTGCTTGCGACACTGGCCGGATCGCGACGGGAAGCCGCATCCGCGTACCGGTGGACGAGACTGCGGATTGCGTGCTCATCGACGGTTTGAGTCGTCATTCGGGGATTCCGAGCATCCGGCTGGTCATCTGCTTCAACTGCAGGCGCAGCGTTTCACCGTCGACGTCGGCGAGCAGTGGGTGCATGACCGCCACGCTGATCGCACTGGACAGCATCGCCGCGTGGAGGCGCGCCTCGACACCGGCTTCCGTGCCGAGCAGGGCCGCATAGAGACGTTCGATGAACCGCTGAAACGGTTCGTACTCTGCCTGCAGGCGGATGATGATCGGATCGAACATCGGGACGCTGAAGTCGCCGCGTCGGTCGATGGCCTGTTCGACCATCCGGTCGAGCAGCACCGCACGCGCCCGCAGGGGGTGCCCCTCGGCCTCGGCGGCCTCGAGCACATCCTCGAGCTGGCTCATCTCCCGTTCCGTGATAGCGATGACGATCTCTTCCTTGGTCTTGAACTGGCGGTACACGGCCGCCTTCGTCACGCCCATCTCGTCGGCGATCATCTGCAACGACGTTCCGCTGACGCCGTGCTCGGCGATCAGCTTCAACGCCGCATCCAGCACGCGGGTCTGGGCGGCAGTGCGGGTGATCTCGCTGAACTTGAGACCATCCTGTGTGGACGTCACAGCGACGAGGGTAACCGAGCATTGACCATTTAGTAGCCGATCGGCTACCGTGCGGGTTGCCGATCGGCAACCGACGCTACCTATGGGATGGGCTCGACGATGAGACAACGTGATGGCGAGTTGATTCTTTTCTGGACATTGCCTGTAGTGGCGATCATCTGGGTATCCGCCTTCCTGCTGTTTCCCGGCTTCCTTCACCCGATGTCACCCACCATGTCCGCGGAGGAGGTCGCAGCCTTCTACCGCGACGACACGGCTCGGATTCGCTACAGCATGATCCTGTTCAACTGGTTCGGCGTAGGTCTGATCCCCGTCGTGATCCTCCTGGCGATGCAGATACGCCGGATGGCTCACCGCACGCCGATCGTGTCCTACTGCCTGATCGCCTGCGCCGGCGGCCCGCCCACACTCTTCCTCATCGCGAACATGTTCTGGCTCCTAGGCGCCTTCCGCCCGGAACGCGCGCCTGAGCTGACCCAGTTGTTGAACGATCTCGCGTGGATCACCTTCACCATTCTCGTTCCCTATCTGATCGCGCAATGCCTGCTGCTGGCGCTGGCGATCTACTGGGATGGGCAGGATCAACCCGTCTTCAAACCGTGGGTGGCACACTTCAACCTGCTGATCGCGGTCGCGCTCGCACCTGCCGCATTCACGGCGCTTGCGTCCACCGGGCCACTTGCCTGGGATGGCCTGCTGTCGTTCTGGGTCAAGAACATCGCGATCTTCGTATGGATCATCGTCATGGGAATCGTTCTCGGCCAGACGATTCGACAGCAGCGAGCACAGGATCTGGTCGCCGCATGAGCGCGTCGACAACGGAGCCGTTGACGATGCCGGACCCGCCCGCCGGGTCACGGATGAGCAGGCTCCTCTGGAATTTCCGTCACCATCCCAAACGCGAGTTGTGGTTCGCGTGGTGGGTGATGGTGATCTTCTACCAGCTCTACGGTGTGCTGTTCTTCTTCGTCACCCGCGTCCAGCCGCCGGCGAGCCCCGCATGGGATGCCCCGATGGTTTTGCAGTGGTTCAGCGATCGCCACCTCGGCATCCTCGCCGGGTTCGGCGTCGTATTCCTCATCACCGGTATGTGCGCCCCGATGAACGCCCTCCTCGCGTATTCGATGCGGCGGATGTCCGTGAGCCGGCTCTTTGCGTACTCGTACTTGATCATCTATTCGCTCAGCGCCATTCCCGGCATGATGGTGATGGCGATCGCGATGACCGTTGGAGCGCTTCGGCCGGACCGCGACCCCGAGTTGATCCAGTGGCTCTTCGATTTCGCGTTCTTGTCGTTCAGCGGAACCATGGGAGTGTTCATGATCGGCTCCTTGGTGTGGATGGTGGCGATTCTGCTCGACAAGAACCGCGTGTTCCCGAAGTGGTTCGGTTATCTCGGCCTGTGCAACGCGCTGACCGAAGTCGTCGTCGCGCCGGCGTGGATCTTCCAGCGCGGCGCCTTCGCGTGGAACGGCGCGATAGCTTGGTGGATCAACATGGTCGTGTTCGTCACCTACACCGTCGTCTTCATCACGCTGCTGCGCCGGATGATTCAGCGCGAGGACTTCGGCACCGGTCCGCTACCGGATCTTCCAGGCAAACATGCCGTCGCGCAGTCGGATTCAGTAGAGGGTGTTCGATGACGGATCTTGTCGGCTCACCGTCGCAGGTCGAGGAGAAGCCGACGAAGTTCGTGCCCGGGCAGCCGGACATGTGGATGTTCGTGCTCTTCGAGTCGCTTCTGTTCACCGGCTACTTCTCGGTGTACCTGGTCTCCCGCACCCAAAACGAGCAACTCTATCTACAGTCCCAGGCAGACCTGGACCTTCGCTTCGGGATCTTCAACACGATCGCCCTGCTGCTCAGCTCGTGGGCGATCGCCCGATGTGTCCAGGCGTCCCGAGCCGGCGCGTACCGGTCGGCATTGACCGACGCATTCTTGACGATTTTCTTCGGCCTGATGTTCCTGGTCTCCAAGATCCTGGAGTGGGTAAAGGAGATTCGCCTGGGGAACACGTTCACCAGCGACGAGTTCTTTCAACACTATTTCTTCCTGACCTCGATCCACTGCATACATGTGTTGATCGGCTTCGTCGTGCTGGGAGTCGTGGTCTACCAGTTGAAGAGCCGGGCGCGGCGCTCCCAACAGCTGGTCGAAACGTGCGCAACCTACTGGCATACGGTCGACTTCCTGTGGGTCCTGATCTTTGCGTTGATCTACGTCGTGAGGTGAGCTGTGAGTACCACTTTCAACAAGAGATTGATGACCGTCTGGTTGATCCTGACGGCGATGACCCTCGCATACGTCTGGATCGATCACACGGCGGATCAGAACGGGACGCTGACAGCCAGCACGGTGGTCACCGTGAGTGCGATCGTGATCGCGCTGATCAAGGTGCGCATCATTTTCCGGGAGTTCATGGAGGTACGCCATGCCCCCCCGCTGCTGTGTCGCATCACCGATGGGTGGGTAGTTCTCATAGCCGTGTGCCTGTTGGGCAGCTATTTCGTCGGCTCGTCCATCGCCGGCTGATTCCTGGCGAGCAGACGCAGAGTTGCCCCGACACGCCGGGCGAAGGGCAATTTTGCGTCTGCTCGCGAGGTGAAGGCGCCCGGTTAGGACACTCGCGCTGACACGGCCATGCCGACGCGATACCCGAATACCATTGCAGGGCCCAGGGTCCCACCTGCTCCGCCGTAGGCCTTGCCCGTCGCGCCCGCCATCGCATTACCCGCGGCGAACAGCCCCGGAATCGCCGCGCCGCTGACATGCAGTACCCGGCCGTCGCGGTCGGTGCGCGGCCCGCCCTTGGTGCCCATCGCGCCGATCGACACCGGAACGGCGTAGTACGGGGCAGTGTCGATCGCGCCGAGAGTCTTCCCTGCCGACGTCGTTGCCTTGTCGTCGCCCCAGTATCCGTCGTAAGCGCTTGAGCCGCGGCCGAAGTCGGGGTCCTGCTCGTGGGCGACGTTCTCGTTCCACGCCTCGAGTGTGCGAGCCAGGCCGTCGGCGTCGATGCCTGTCTTCTCGCTCAGTTCGGTCAGATCGGCCGACGGGGAGAACCAGTCCGGCGCCTCTTCCTCCGGCAGCACGCCGAGGAACCCGTACCGCTTGAAATGCTGCGAGTCGAACACGATCCAGGCGGGATCGTTCGCGTACCCGTTTTTCGGATCGAGGAAATGGAACGGGCCCGCCATCGAGTTGTATTCGCCGGCCTCGTTGAGGAACCGCTTGCCTAAGCGGTTGACGATGATGCTTCTGGGGCGGGTGCGTTCGAGTCGGACGCTTCGGCTGCGCGGCTGACCCTCGAAGGTGTCGCCGGGCAACTGAATGATCGGGACCCACCACGCTTCGCCCATGTTGGCCAGATCGGCACCCTGTGCCATCGCCATGCGCAGGCCGTCGCCGGTGTTGTTGGGCGGTGACACCGCGCCGCGCATGGGGCCGCGCAGATACGCCTCGACCAGCTTCGGATCCCACTCGAACCCGCCGGTGCCCAGCACCACGCCGCGACGGGCACGAACGTTGAATTCCTTGCCGTCCGCAGTGATTCGGACTCCGGTGATACCCAGCGCATCGGAGTAGAGCTCAACGGCGCGTGCGTTCGTGCGCGGGACGATCCCCTTGTCGAGCAGACCCTTGAGCAGCCCCGCGATCAACGCGGTGCCCGCCACGCAGTAGTCGCCGGATTCGTCGTCGACCGACGCGTGGATACGTGCCCGCGTCTCGGCATCGATCCCGACATTGCTGAAGTCGGCTGGGAATGACGTTATGCGGTCGCTCCACTGTCCGAGCCGGGACCGATCGAACGGTTTGGCGTTGAGCGAGCGTCCGCCCGCGGGTCGACCGCCGGGTAGTTCGGGCTTGTAATCCGGGAATCCCTCGGCGACCTCGAACTGCAACTCGCTGTGCGTCTCCACGAAGTCGAGCATCTCCGGGCCGGTGCGCACGAACGTCTCCACCAACTCGTCGTCCATGAATCCGAGGGACTGCGCGCGCAGATAGCTCATCGCATCCTCGACCGTCAGTTCGCCCTCGGACGACCGGCTGTGCGCAGGAATCCAGATGATGCCGCCGGAGACCGCCGTCGTGCCCCCCACAGTCGCGGCCTTCTCGTACACCTCGACCGTGGCACCGTTGACCGCGGCGGTCAGTGCGGACGTCAGGCCGGCTCCACCGCTGCCCAGCACGACCACGTCGACCTCATGATCCCAATCGGTCACGGTTGTCTCCTCTCACTACGCGCGTCGAACGTCAACTTGTGCTCGGAAAGTCTCCAAAATGTCGTGCATAAGCTCACGTTCGACGCTGGATCTTCGAAACTGACATGCGCATCCCGTTCAGCTGAGGATCGCGGACAATTCGTTGGCGGCCTTGATGACCGTGTCCCTGCCGCGCATGACCACGTCCTCGCGGTGCGAGATGAGGTTGATGCACGTGGGCGGAGACGGCGGCTGCCTGCGTACGGGGACGGCCAGGCCGTACGTGTTCGGCTCGACTTCACCGTGGGTGATCACCCAACCTTGTTGGCGGGTCTGGGGAACCAGGTCGCGTTCACCGGGTCGCGGCGGCATGCTCGCCAGCAGGGCGATGCCCGCTGCGCCCCTCTCCAGCGGGTAGCGGCTGCCCTCGTGAAACGAGAGTTGGTAGTACACGTTCGTCGGGACGATCACCGCGATGGCCACCTGCTGGTCGCCCTCGGCCACCAGCAGCGACACCGTGCTGCCGAGTTCGTCGGCAAGCGTGCGCAGGGTGGGCAGGCTCAGCTGACGTACGTGGTTGTCGAACGACGCGCCGAGCACCGCGAGCGCGGCGGCGGCGCGGTAGCGGCCGTCCTCACCCTTAGCCACGAGGCGGAACTGGGACAGCGTGGACAACAGCCGGTAGGCGATCGTCCGGTGCACGCCGATGTCGTCGGCGACCTGCTGGGCGGTCAGACCCGACCGCGATGTCGCGACCAGCTGCAGCGCGGCCAAACCCCTGGCCAACGTCTGCGAGCCCGGCGCACCCGTCGGCGCGGCCCTGGGACTCGCCCCGTCGACCGAACCAGTCATGACGCCCTTTCTGACTTCCCTTGACATCGACCACTCAGGAGAGTGATGCTCTGACTATAGTGCACAAGTATGTGCGATAAATGAGCAAAGTGCTTACAAAATGCGAGAATTCAATTCTCGCCGTCAAGAGAGGTGACGAGTGTCGGATTCGCCTCCGCTCCCCGCGTCTTCAGCGTCTTCGGACTTCGAGAGCGTGTGGAGTGACCTTCAGGGCGTCCCGTTCTCGCAGGGCTTCCTCGACGTCGGGGGAGTGCGCACCCGTTATCTGCACGCGGGCGACCCCGGCAAGCCGGCGCTGGTGTTCCTGCACGGCTCGGGCGGGCACGCCGAGGCCTACGTCCGCAATCTGGAATCGCACGCAGAACACTTCTCGACGTGGTCGATCGACATGCTCGGACACGGATACACGGACAAGCCCGGTCACCCGCTGGAGGTGAACCACTACGTGGTGCATCTGATGGCATTCCTCGATGCGGTCGGCGCGGAGCGGGCACACATCAGCGGCGAGTCGCTCGGCGGCTGGGTTGCTGCACGTGCCGCGGCCGACCACCCGAACCGGATCGACCGACTGGTGCTCAACACCGCGGGCGGATCACAAGCCGACCCCGAGGTGATGAAGCGCATCATCACGTTGTCCATGGCGGCCGCGGAGAACCCGACATGGGAAACGGTCCAGGCCCGCATCAAATGGCTGATGGCCGACAAATCCAAGGATTACGACGACATCGTCGCGAGCCGCCAACGCGTGTACCGCCAACCGGGATTCGTCGCGGCGATGAAGGACATCATGGCGCTGCAGGATCCGGATATCCGCGCGCGAAATCTGCTCGGTCCGAAGGAATACGGGTCTATCACTGCGCCCACGATGGTTGTATGGACCAGCGATGACCCCACAGCCGATGCCGCCGAAGGACGCCGGATCGCGTCGATGATCCCCGGTGCCCGGTTCGAGCTGATGCCCGGTTGTGGCCACTGGCCGCAGTACGAGGACCCCAAGACCTTCAACCGCCTGCATCTCGACTTCCTGCTGGGGCGGCGATGAGCGCTTGCGCGAAGAGCAGAAGGCAGCGATGAGCGCTTGCGCGAAGAGCAGAAGGCAGCGATGAGCGCCTGCGCGAAGAGCAGAAGGCAACCATGACCGACTCGGTGGACGTCGTCATCGTCGGGGCCGGCCCGTCCGGCCTGACGTTGGCGAATATCCTTGGGCTGCAGGGTGTCCGGACCGTGGTCGTCGATGAGCGCGACAGCCTCATCGACTATCCCCGCGGCGTCGGTCTCGACGACGAGGCGCTGCGCACTTTCCAGTCCATCGGGTTGGTCGACCGCGTCCTGCCGCACACCGTGCCGAACCAGATTCTGCGGTTCTTCGACGCCAAGCGGCGCTTACTCGCCGAGATGGCGCCCCCCGACGCCCGTTTCGGCTGGCCCAAGCGCAACGGCTTCGTCCAGCCGATGGTCGACGCCGAACTGTACGGTGGACTCGAACGCTTCGACCACGTCGACGTCCGCTGGGGACACCGGATGGAGAACTGCGTCGAGACCGACGACGGCGTCACGGTTGAGTTCTCGAACGGGCAGGATCCGGTGCGCGCTCGTTACGTGGTCGGATGCGACGGGGGCCGCAGCGCCACCCGCCGGCTGATGGGTGTGTCGTTCGACGGCACCACGTCATCGACGCGCTGGTTGGTGGTCGACGTCGCGAATGATCCGCTGGGCCATCCGAACAGCGAGGTCGGTGCCGATCCTGAGCGGCCGTACGTGTCGATCTCCATCGCGCACGGTATCCGGCGCTTCGAGTTCCTGATTCACGAGGATGAGTCGGACGAACTCGCCGACGACCCGGTCTTCGTCAGACGCATGCTCGGGCAGCAGGTTCCGCATCCCGACCGTGTCGACATGATCCGCCACCGCGTGTACACGCATCATTCGCGGATCGCGGGCTCGTTCCGCAAGGGACGTCTGATGCTTGCGGGCGATGCCGCACACTTGATGCCCGTCTGGCAGGGCCAGGGCTACAACAGCGGTATCCGGGACGCCGCGAATCTCGGCTGGAAACTCGCCGCGGTGGTGAGCGGCCAGGCCGGGGACGCGCTGCTCGACACCTACGACGTCGAAAGGCGCAAGCACGCGCGCGCGATGATCGACCTGTCCACCATGGTGGGGCGGGTCATCTCGCCGACGAACCGACGGGTGGCCGCGCTGCGCGACCGCGTCATCCACGCCGCGTCGGTCGTGCCGTCGCTGAAGCGCTACATCCTGGAGATGCGGTTCAAACCGATGCCGCGCTACCAGCAGGGCGCCGTCTATCACGCCGAGCCACGCGCCGGCCAGCCCGAGAACACCTCGCCAACCGGCACGCTGTTCATCCAGCCGCGCGTCGACACCCGCGACGCACAGAACGTGTTGCTCGACGAGGTGCTCGGGACCGGCTTCGCGGTGCTGTGCTGGAGCAACAACTTGCGCGCCGTACTCGGCGACGAGGCGTTCGCGCGCTGGAAGGCATTGGGGGCCAACTTTGTCGAGGCGCGCCCGATGACCCAGCTTCACTGGACCGGGCACGACGACGCCGACGTCGTGGTGATCGGTGACCGGGCCGGCGCACTCAAATCGTGGTTCGACGTCTACACCGATTCGGTGCTGTTCGTGCGCCCGGATCGCTGCATCGCCGGCGCCTGTATCGCGCAGCGTGCGCCTGAAGTGAGCGCATCGCTTTTCGACGTCCTTTGTCTGACCCAGGAAGGAGGCTCGAGTTCTCATGGCGACACTGGCCCTGTGCTGCATGTCGCACAGTCCGCTACTGAACCTTCCGGGACCGTCGCGGGATCTCCTTGACGACGTCGAGTCCGCGCTCGCTGCAGCGCGGACGTTCGTCGCGGATTACGACCCCGAACTGGTCGTCACCTTCTCGCCCGACCACTACAACGGGTTCTTCTACCGGACCATGCCGCCGTTCTGCATCGGCACCGCGGCGCAGGGCGTCGGCGACTACGGCACCTACGCCGGACCGCTCAACGTGCCAGCGGACATCGCCGCAGACTGCGCCCGCGCGGTTCTCGAATCGGGTGTGGACGTGGCGCTTTCGGCGAGCATGGACGTCGATCACGGCACGGTCCAACCGCTGCAGAAGCTTTTCGGCGACGCCACGGCGCGGCCGGTGATTCCGATCTTCATCAACTCGGTCGCGACCCCGCTGGGGCCGCTGCGGCGTGTGCGGGCTCTCGGCGCCGCCGTCGGCACCTACCTTGCGACGCTGGACAAGCGGGTCCTCGTCGTGGGATCCGGTGGCCTGTCGCACGATCCGCCCGTACCGACACTGGCCACCGCACCGCCTGCCGCCCTGGCGCGGATTGTGCATGGCGAACCGATGACACCGGACCAGCGGCAGGCGCGACAGGTCGCGGTCATGGACGCGGCGCAGGCCTTCGCCCACGGCGACAGCCCGCTGCAACCCCTCAATCCCGATTGGGATCGAGCATTCCTCGAGTTGGTCGACTCGAATCGTCTCGATGAGGTGGACGGCTGGTCGAATAGCTGGATCGAGCAGGAGGCCGGCCACTCCGCTCACGAAATCCGCACCTGGGTCGCGGCGTTCGCGGCGCTGGCCGCGCACGGTCGCTACGAGACGGCGGACCGGTTCTACCGCGCCGCGCCCGACCTGATCGCCGGTTTCGCCATCAGGACGGCGGTGTGCAAGCCATGACAGCAGATGCTTTCGACCACACCGTTGATGTTCTCGTCGTCGGCTCCGGGGGCGGCGGAATGACCGCAGCGCTCGCCGCCGACGCATTCGGCCTCGACACGCTGGTGGTCGAGAAGTCGCCCCAGTTCGGCGGCTCCACCGCGCTGTCTGGTGGCGGCATCTGGGTGCCGGGCGCACCGTCGCAGCGCAAAGAGGGCTACGTTCCCGACCCCGATGGTGTGTTCGACTACCTGAAGCAGATCACCGGAGGCCTTGTCAGCGACGCGCGACTGCGTCGGTACGTCGACACGGCACCCGAGATGATGGAGTTCCTCGAGAAGCGCAGCCCGTGGTTCGAATTCGTCTGGAAGCCCGGGTATGCCGACTACTACCCGGAATTGCCCGGCGGCTCCCAACTGGGCAGCACGATCAACGTGCCCGCGATCGATCTGCGCAAGCTCGGTAACGAGGAACAGAACCTGCTGCAACCGCTGGCGTTGGCGCCCAAGGGAATCTGGTTCGCCCCCAAGGATCTTCGGCTCTTTTACCAGGTTCGTCAGAACTGGCGGGGCAAGGCCGTGCTGGTGAAGCTGATCTGGCGGATGTTCCGGGCGCGGGTATTCGGCGACCGGATGGCCGCGATCGGCCAGTCGCTGGCGGCGAGGATGCGGCTGGCTCTGAAGGAGCACGGCATTCCGCTGTGGCTGAGTACGCCGATGACCGAGTTGATCACCGACGTCGACGGGAATGTGACCGGCGCTGTCGTCGAACGGAACGGTCGCCAGCAGCGCATGGGTGCTCGGCACGGCGTCATTCTGGCGGCGGGCGGATTCGACCACGACATTCAGTGGCGCAAACAGCACCTTCCGGTTCTCGAGAAAGACTGGAGCTTCGGCAATCCCGCGTCGATGGGGGACGGCATCCGGGCGGGGGAGAAGGTCGGCGGATCGACCGACCTGCTCGACGAGGCGTGGTGGTTTCCCGCCATGTGCTGGCCCGACGGCAGGCTGCAGTTCATGCTCAACGAGCGCATGATGCCGTCGCAGTTCGTCGTCAACGGCGAGGGGAAGCGGTTCATAAACGAGGCCGCGCCCTACATGGACTTCGCGCACGCGATGATCGAGGGGCAGAACTCCGGTGTCGCTCACATCCCGTGCTGGCTCGTCACCGACATCCGCTCGTTCCACCGCTACGTCGTCGGTGGCCACCTGCCCATTCCCAAGGTGCCGTTCGCGCCGGTGCCCACCGGGTGGAAGGTGCCCAAGGCCTGGCTGGATTCAGGAGTCGTGGTGGAGGGCAACAGCTTCGAGGAGTTGGCGGCCGGGATCGGCGTACCGCCCGCACAGCTTCTCGCCACGGCCGATCGCTTCAACGAGTTGGCGCGCAAGGGCCACGACGACGACTTCAACCGCGGTGATTCCGCCTACGACAACTACTACGGCGACCCGACGCTGCCCAACCCCAATCTGCATCCGCTGCAGAAGCCGCCGTACTACGCGTTCCAGATCATCCTCGGTGATCTCGGCACGTCGGGCGGGCTGCGCACCGACGAGCACGCGCGTGTGCTGCGTTCCGATGACAGCTTCGTCAAAGGGCTGTACGCGGTCGGAAACACCTCGGCCGCGGTGATGGGCCGCAGCTACGCGGGCGCAGGCGCGACCATCGGACCCGCGATGACCTTCGGGTACGTCGCGGCCAAACACATTGCAGAACATTTGCCCGACAGCGCTATTGCGTCCGGCGCCCAACCCGATTCGACACTCGCTCCACATCGAAAGGTAACGAAATGAAGATCTCGCTGTTCTACGAATTCCCGCTTCCGCGGCCGTGGAGTGACGACGACGAGCACAAGCTCTTCCAAGACGGGCTCGACGAGGTGGAGGCCGCCGACAAGGCCGGCTTCTCCACGGTGTGGCTGACCGAGCACCACTTCCTCGAGGAGTACTGTCACTCCACCGCGCCCGAGATCTTCCTGTCCGCGGCGAGCCAGCGCACCAAGGACATTCGCCTCGGTTTCGGAATCATGCATCTGCCGCCGGCGGTCAACCATCCGGCGCGCGTCGCCGAGCGGGTATCGACGCTGGATCTGCTGTCCAACGGACGAGTCGAGTTCGGCACCGGTGAGTCGTCCTCGGTCGGCGAACTCGGCGGGTTCGGCATCGATCCCGCCGACAAGCGTGCCCAGTGGGAGGAGGCGCTCGAGGTCTCGATCCGCTGTATGACCGAGGAGCCGTTCACCGGCTTCAAGGGCCAGCACATCGAGATGCCGCCGCGCAACGTCGTTCCCAAACCGCTGCAGAAGCCGCATCCGCCCGTCTGGGTCGCCTGCACCCGTCCCGCTTCGGTGGCGATGGCCGCGCAGAAGGGCTTGGGCGCGCTGAGTTTCGCCTACACCGGGCCCGGGCCGCTGACCGAGCGGGTCAACGGCTACTACAAGGAGTTCGAGGAGAGCGCCGTCCCGGTCACGCCGGTGATGAACCCCAACATCCTTGCCATCGGCGGCGACCTGTCGATGATGGTGGCCAAGACCGACGAGCAGGCCATCGAGCGGCTCGGAAAGGGCGGCGGATTCTTCGCGTTCGGGATCATGCACTACTACATGACCGGCATGCACACGCCGGGCCGGACCGGCGTCTGGAAGCGGCATCTCGAAGAGATCGAGAAGGATCCGAGCATCGTGTACGGCCCGGGCCGCGGGCCGATCGGGAGCCCCGCCACGGTGCGCGAGTTCCTGCGCGGCTACGAGGAGAGCGGTGTCGACGAACTTATCCTGCTGCTCACCCCGCGCAGGCACGAGGAGACGATGGAGTCGATCGAGCTGATGGGCAAGGAGGTTCTGCCCGAGTTCATCGAGCGGGACGAGAAGGCACGGGCCGAGAAGGCCAAGCGGCTCGAACCTGCTCTCGAGAAGGCCGAGGCGCGCAGGCCCAAGTCGAAGGCACCGCTGTTCGACGAGACGTACTCGTTCGGCGGTCTGCCCACCGGCCGCGAGAACTACACCGCCAACGAGGTGTCGCTGGCGATGGAGGAGATGAACGCCGGCATCGAGGCCGCGGCGGCGAAGCTCAAGTCAGGGGAAGGGTGGACGAGCAGAAACCCCTCCGCGGACGCGAGGAGCGAATGACCAGGAGCGACAAGAGTTGACCGATGGCCCAGACTGACGAGCTGTGGCGCTACGACGGCCGCCGGGTCGTCGTCACCGGATGTGCCTCGGGCATCGGCGCCGACGTGGCCCGCCAGCTCGGCGATCTCGGTGCCGAGGTGGTCGGCCTCGATATCCGGCCACCGGATGTGAAGGTCGCTAAGTTCGTCTCACTGGACCTCTCGCAACCGGCTTCGATCGATGAGGCGGTCGCATCCATCGGCGGTCGCGTCGATGCGCTGTTCAATGTCGCTGGGGTGTCGTCGGGGATCAAGGATCCGCTGCGGGTGGTCATCATCAACTTCCTCGGCACCCGGCGCTTCACCGAAGCGCTGGTGTCCTCGATGCCGCCGGGGTCGGCCATCGCCAACGTCTCGTCGCTGGCGGCATCGGCCTATCGGGAGAATGCCGCGGTCACCGCGGGTCTGGTGGACACCGAGACAATGGACGAGGGAATCCAGTGGTGCGAGCGCAATCCGGAGGCCGTCGCCGACGGGGGTGGCTACCGGCTGTCCAAGGAGGCGATCATCCTGTACGGGATGGCGAACGTCACGGCACTGGGAGCCAAGGGGATCCGGATCAACTGCACCGCGCCCGGCGTCACCGACACACCGATCCTCGACCAGTTGCGGTCCGCATACGGCCAGGAGTTCCTGGACTCCTTCCGCACTCCGCTGGGCCGCACGGCGGGTCCCGACGAGCAGGCCAGTGTTCTGGTGTTCCTGAACAGCAAGGCCGCCAGTTACCTCACCGGCCAGGTGATCTGGGTGGACGGCGGGACGGTCGGCGAGACGGACCTCGCCGGATCGGTAGTACGACGATGACGTGGACAGACTCGAAAGGCGAGCAATGGCTTCAATGTCTTCGATGAGCGATTTCCGTCGGGTCGCCGACGATGTCCGGAACTGGGGGCGGTGGGGTGACGACGATGAACTCGGCACACTGAACTTCATCACTCCCGAGAAGGTTGCTCAAGCGGCCGGTCTTGTCAGGCACGGCAAGGTCTTTCCCCTCGGCGTGGACTTCGGGTCCTCCGGTCCGCAGGGCGCGTTCCAATACCGCCAGAACCCGACACACGTGATGACGATCGACGGCGGCGACGCCGCAACGCTTCTCGAGTACGGGCCCAAATGGCTGCAGAACCCGTCGGCTGTTCAGTTGAGTTCGTACTCCGAGGCCGGTCCGATGCGATTCAACGACGACCTGATCATCATGCCGCTGCAGGCGGCCACCCAGTGGGACGCCCTGTCGCACGTCTATTACGAGGACAAGCTGTACAACGGGTTTCCCGCCAGTTCGGTGACCAGCCTCGGCGCTTTTCACTGCGGCATCGACAAGGTCGACGGCAAGGGCATCACATCGCGCGGTGTGCTGCTCGACATCGTGCGACTGCGCGGTGTGGAGACGTTCTGCGAGGTGGACGATCCGATCACCGCCGACGAGCTCGACGAGGCTGCCCGAAGGCAGGGGGTCACGGTGGAACGCGGCGACATCGTCCTCGTCCGAACCGGTTGGTGGGCACGCTTTCTCGAGACCGGAGACGGTGCTGAACCCGGCGCCGGACTGGACTGGGCCTGCGCGTCGTGGCTGCACGACCATGAAGTCGCCGCGGTCGCGGCCGACAACCTGATGGTCGAGAACCCCGTCTCGGGTGTCGACGGCGCCATACTGCCGATGCATATGCTGTGCCTGCGCGACATGGGTCTGATGCTCGGCGAATACTGGGATCTCAACGCATTGGCGGCGGACTGCGCGGCCGACGGCGTCTACGAATTCCAGCTCATCGCACCGCCTTTGAGGGTGACCGGCGCCGTCGGTTCGCCCGTTAATCCGATTGCAATAAAATAGGTTTTGCGAAAAAGGTGAAGTCATGACCGCAAGCACAACAACCGGTGGCAGGCCGCTGGTCGTCGGACTCGGCGGAACGTTGCGCGCCAACTCGTCCACCGAGCGGGCGTTGCGCTACTGCCTTGACTCCGTCGAACGTCAGGGCGGGAGCACGAAATTCTTCTCGGGTCCCGACCTCGACCTACCGATGTATGCCCCGCACGAACTGGAGCGCACTCCCAAGGCGCTGGAGCTGGTCAAAGCTTTGCGTGACGCCGACGCCGTCGTCGTCGGTTCGCCCGGTTACCACGGCGCGGTCTCCGGACTCGTCAAGAACGCACTCGACTACATCGAGGATCTCCGTGAGGATCCGCGCGTCTACCTCGACAACACGCCCTGGGGCTGCATCAGTTGCGCCTACGGCTGGCAGGCAGCGGTCGGCACTCTGGGGCAGTTGCGGTCCATCGGTCACGCGCTGCGGGCCTGGCCGACACCGCTCGGGGTGGCCATCAACTCCGCGGACAAGATCTGGGACACCGCAGGCGAGTTGACAGACGATGCGGTGCAGAACCAGCTCGACATGCTGGCCACGCAGGTGCTCATGTTCGCCCGCGCCGCGTGGGAAACCGCGTGACCCCTTCCAGCGCGAGCAGACGCAAAATGTCCTCAACTGTCGGCGTGTCGGGGCACTTTGCGTTCCCCAGCTCGCGCGTGGGCCCAGCTC
>CAVRMG010000047.1:0-71373 GCA_963721495.1 uncultured Actinomycetota bacterium
TGCTCGCCACCGAGTGGCGCCAGACGTCGCCCAACCAGTGGACGTTCAAGGTCCGCGACGGCGTCACCTTCTCCAATGGCGCACCGATGACCGCCAAGGACGCCGCCTACTCCATCGACCGCGCCGTCAACTCCGACCTCAACTGCAACGTCGACGGCTACGTGTTCGGCGACGACAAGCTCGAGCTCAACACCCCCGACGACAACACCCTCGTCGTCGGCACCAAGACCCCGGATCCGATTCTGCCGCTGCGTATCTCGTTCGTCGAGATCGTGCCGACCGGCACCAGCATGACCGAGAAGGTCCGCGAGCCCATCGGCACCGGCCCCTACGCCATCGATGACTGGGAGTACGGCCAGAAGCTGTTCCTCAAGCGCAACGACACCTACTGGGGCGAGAAGCCGGCGTTCGCCAAGGCCGAATACCAGTGGCGCAGCGAGGGCAGCGTCCGCGCCGCGATGATCACCAACGACGAGACCGACATCGCCGTCTCCCTCGGACCCGAAGACGGCGCAGGCGATCTCGGCGTCCCCTTCCAGAACAACGAGACCACCGCGCTGCGCATGCAGGCCACCGAGGCGCCGCTCAACGACATCCGCGTGCGCCAGGCCATCAACTACGCGGTCAACCGCACCGGCATCGTCAAGGCGCTGTTCCGCGGCCTCGGCGATCCCGCCTCGCAGCTGATCCCCTCCGGCGTCGTCGGATACAACGACCAACTGCAGCTGTGGCCGCACGATCCCGACAAGGCCAAGAAGCTCATCGAGGAAGCCAAGGCCGACGGGGTTCCCGTCGACACGCAGATCCGCCTCATCGGCCGCACCGCCCAGTTCCCGAAGATCGCCGAGACCATCGAGGTGCTGCAGAGCGAGTTCTCCGAGATCGGGCTCAACGTCAAGATCGAGATGATGGACACGTCCAACCAGCTGCTCTACCAGCTGCGGCCGTTCCCCGAGGGCGCCGGCCCCTACCTGCTGATGATCATGCACGGCAACCAGGCCGGTGACGCCGCCTTCACGATGGATCAGTACATGCTGAGCGACGGGCCCCAAGCCGCCTACGGCACAGCGGAATTCGACGCGAAGATCAAGGCCGCCGAGGCCCTGACCGGCCAGCAGCGTCAGGATGCGTTCGCCAAGCTCTTCGCCGAGGAGCCGCAGGAGATCATGCAGATGGCCTACATCGCCCACATGAAGGGCATTCTCGGCAAGTCGTCCCGCGTCGACTACACCCCCAACTCCGCCACCGGTGACGAGATGCGGCTGTCCGAGATGACACCCGCCGACTCGGCCACCCCCACGGTCGCCCAGTAGTAAGGAAGCCAGCCCCATGTTCTCCTTCATCCGGCGCCGGACATACACCAGCGCACTGCCGTTGATCATCGTGCTGCTCGGCGTGTTCCTGCTCGCCCGGCTCACCGGCGACCCCACCAACCTGTACCTGCCCGAGTCGGCGACGCCGGAACAGCGTGCGGCCTTCGCCCAGGCCAACGGTTTCGACCAGCCCGTGTGGACGCAGCTCGTCGAGTACTTCAAGGGCGTCATCCACCTCGACTTCGGCACCTCGCTGCGCACCGGTGAATCCGCGACCGACATGGCGCTGCGGGCCTTCCCCGCCACGCTCCAACTCGCCTTCACCACAATGCTTCTCGCCATCGTCGGCGCCATCGTCATCGGCTGCTGGGCCGCCTACCGGCCCAACTCGCTGGCCGACCGATTCTCCAGCCTGCTGTCCATGACCGCCGCGTCCATCCCCGACTTCTGGTTCGCCATCACCGGCGTCTGGCTCTTCGCGGTCCTGCTCGGCGTGCTGCCCACCTCCGGCGTCGACAGCGGCATGCTCTCGTGGATCCTGCCGATCGCCACGCTGATGATCCGGCCACTCGGCGTGCTCACCCAAGTCGTGCGCGGCGCAATGGTTTCCGCGCTCTCCGCCCCCTACGTGCGACTGGCCCGCAGCAAGGGCGCCAGCGACTTCCGCGTCGTCACCCACCACGCCCTGCGCAATGCCGCCGCCCCCGCACTGACCGTCGCCGGCGACCTGGCCGTCGGCCTCATCAACGGCGCGGTCGTCGTCGAGGCCATCTTCGGCTGGCCCGGCATCGGCAAGCTGATGATCGACGCGATCCTGCAACGCGACTTCGCGGTGCTGCAGGCCGCGGTCCTGCTGACCGCCGTGAGCATCTTCCTGCTGAACATCTTCATCGACGCCTGCTACGCGATGCTCGACGCCCGCGTCCGCGAACCGGCTCGGGTCTAAAGAACGCGATAAGGGAGACAAAGACAATGAGTAGTGGACTCGATCTCGTTCCCGTCAAGCCGACGACGGCCATCATCGTCGGTGAGCCGACCAAGCAGCGCACCGCGTCGAAGTGGTTCCGGCTGCTGGTCAACGACCGCGTCGCCACCGTCGCGGCGGCGATCCTCGGCTTCGTCATTCTCACCGCGATCTTCGGCCCGATGCTCGTCGGCGATCTCGCCACCAAGATCGACCTCGACAACTCCAACCAGGCGCCGTTCACCTTCGCCCACGGCTGGGCCAACTTCCTCGGCACCGACCCACTGGGCCGCAGCATGCTGGCCCGGCTGATCGTCGCCTGCCAGACCACCTTGTCCGTCGCGATCCCCGCCGTGGTGATCTCCGCCATCGTCGGCTCGGCGATCGGCATGTGGGCCGGCTACTTCCGCGGCTGGCGCGAGACCGTCGCGATGCGCGTCGCGGACGTCATCATGAGCTTCCCGTCGCTGCTGCTCGCGGTCGTCGTCCTCTACGTGTTCTCGCCCAGCGCCGCGAACATCGTTCTGGTGCTGGCGATCACCCGCATCCCGGTCTACCTGCGCACCGCCCGCGCCGAGTCCGCCGAACTGCAGAGCCGGCTGTTCGTCGACGCCGCCCGCACCTTCGGCGCTCCCGCCCGCTCCATCATCTTCCGCCACGTGCTGCCGATCGTGCTGCCGACGCTGCTGACCGTCGCGACGCTGGACTTCTGCTACGTGATGCTCGCCGAGTCCTCGCTGAGCTTCCTGGGCATCGGCATCCAGCCGCCCGACGTCAGCTGGGGCCTGATGGTGTCGCAGGGCCGCACCTACCTGCACACCGCGTGGTGGCTGTCGTTCTTCCCCGGCCTGGCCATCGTCATCACCACCGTGTCGGCCACCATCCTGGCCGCGTGGGCCCGCATCGCCACCGATCCCGGGCAGCGGTGGCGCCTGACCGTCCCGCAGAAGCGCCTGTCCCGCTTCGCAAAGACCACAAAGCGGATCTGAGAGGACGTCATGACCGCAGCCAGTAGACCGCAAGCCCACCGTCGGCCAGACCGACGCCCAGCCCGTGCTCGACGTCGACGGCATGAGCGTCGAGATCCGCACCATCAACGGCACCGTGCGCGCCGTCAACGAGGTCAGCTTCCAGGCCCGCCGCGGCGAAACCCTGGCCCTGCTCGGCGAATCCGGCTGCGGCAAGTCGATGACCGCCACCGCGCTCGTCGGCCTGCTCGAGCCCGTCGCGGATGTCGTCGAAGGCACCGCCAGCCTCGGCGGCGTCGACCTGTTCAGCGTCGGCCGTGCCAAGCGCCGCGAGATGGCAGGCACCGAACTCGCTATCGTGTTCCAGGACGCGCTGACCGCGCTGAACCCGCTCTACACCGTGGGAACCCAACTGGCCGAACCGTTCCGGATCCACCACAACCTCAGCGCCAAGGAAGCCAAGCGCAAGGCCGTCGACCTGATGGCCCGCGTCGGCATCCCGCAGCCCGAGTCGCGGTTGAACTCCTACCCGCACCAGTTCTCCGGCGGCATGCGGCAGCGCCTGCTCATCGCGATGGCCGTCGCGCTCAACCCCAGCGTGCTGATCGCCGACGAGCCCACCACTGCCCTCGACGTCACCGTGCAGGCCCAGATCATGGCGCTGCTGCGGGACCTGCGCACCGAGTACGACATGGCGGTCGTCCTCATCACCCACGACCTGGCCCTGGTCGCCGAGGAAGCCGACCGCGTCGCGGTGATGTACGCCGGCAACATCATCGAAACCGGTTTGGTCTCCGAGGTTTTCGCCAACCCGCAGCACCCCTACACCAAGGGCCTGCTCAACTCGGTGCCCGTCAACGCTCGCCGCGGCGACGACCTCAAGTCCATCGGCGGGTCACCGCCCGACCTGCACGCCATTCCCGACGGCTGTGTGTACCAGGCCCGCTGTCCGCTGGCCCGCGAGGTCTGCGCGACCAAGCGTCCGACGCTCGACACCGTCGCCGCCCCGGCGGCGACATCAGACACCGTCATGGCCGGCGCCCGCAAAGCCGCCTGCCACTTCCCGGAAGAGGTATCGAATGTCTGAGAACCTGCTCGAGGTCCGCGACCTCCGCAAGTCGTTCCGCGTGCCCAACGCCGGCAAGAAGAGGCTGACCGCGCTCGACGGCATCACCCTCGACCTCAAGCGCGGCGAGACGCTCGGCCTGGTCGGCGAGTCCGGCTGCGGAAAGTCCACGCTGGCAAGGACATTGCTGATGCTGGAGCGTCCGGACGAGGGGACCGTGCGCTTCGACGGTATCGACCCGTTCGGCCTGCGCGGCAAGGAACTGCTCGACTTCCGCCGCCGCGTGCAGATGGTCTTCCAGGACCCCTACGCGTCGCTGAACTCGCGCATGACGGCCGGTGACATCATCGCCGAACCGTGGCGCAGCCACAAAGGCATGCACAAGACCCGCAAGGACCGCGACATGCAGGTCCGCGGCCTGCTCGACCTCGTCGGCCTCGGCGCCAAGGCGGCCGACAAGTACCCGCAGGAGTTCTCCGGCGGCCAGCGTCAGCGCATCGGCATCGCCCGCGCGCTGGCCCTCGAGCCCGACGTGATCATCTGCGACGAACCGGTGTCCGCGCTGGACCTGTCGGTGCAGGCGCAGGTGCTCAATCTGCTCAACGACCTGCAGGAGCAGCTGCAGATCTCCTACATCTTCATCAGCCACGACCTGTCGGTGGTACGTCATGTCGCCGACCGGGTCTCGGTGATGTACCTGGGCCGTATCATCGAGAACGGCCCCACCGAAGCCGTTTTCGACCGACCGAACCATCCGTACACCGCGGCGCTGATGTCGGCCGCGCCGAAACTCGACAGCGCCCAGCGCAAGGACCGCATCCTGCTCAAGGGCGAGGTGCCATCCCCGATCGACCCGCCGTCGGGCTGCCGGTTCCGCACCCGCTGCTGGAAGGCCACCGAGATCTGCGCGACCACCGCACCGCCCAGCGCGGGCGATCCAGCCGTCGACGGACACAGCGCCGAGTGCCACCATCCCCTGTTGTCCGAAGGGTCCATGCTGGCGACGGCATGAGCATCTGGGGATATTGCATTGTGGCGGCGGCGATCATGTTGGCATCGGCGTTGCAGGCGTCGATCGGCTTCGGCATCGGCATGCTCGCCGCCCCGATCGTCGCGCTCGTCGACCCCAAACTGATCCCGGGCACCCTGATCATGGTCGCGACCCTGGTCACACTGATGGTGCTGGTTCGCGAGCGCGAGGACATCGACCTGCACGGCGCCAAATGGGCGCTGGTCGGCCGGGTTCCGGGCACCATCGCCGGAGCGCTACTGCTGGCGATGCTGCCCGAGCGTGGGCTCGCGATCATGCTCGCCCTCGTCGTCCTGGTCGGCGTCGCGCTGACCAGCTTTGGTTGGATCCCGGTGGCGCGACGGCGCAACGTCGTTCTCGCCGGTGCTGCCTCGGGTGTGCTCGGCACCGCGACGGCGATCGGGGGACCGCCGATGGCCCTGGTGTGGCAGCGCAAAGAGGGCGCGCGATTGCGCAGCACGATGAGCGGCTTCTTCCTGGTCGGCTCCGTCATGTCGATCATCGCGCTCGCGGCGACGGGCGCCGTCAACGGGCACACGATGGTGATGTTCGCGATCCTCATCCCCGCTGCGGTCGTCGGCTACGTGCTGTCCCGTGGCCTGAACCGTGTTCTGGATCCGAAACGACTGCGCTGGTTGGCGATCGGCGTCTCAGCGGTGGGCGCCGTTGTGCTGATCGGCCGCGAACTCCTGGCGATAGGAGGCTGACGTGTCAGACGAGCCCAATGTCGCCGGCTCGGCGGCTCCCCAGCCCAATGTCGCCGGCTCGGCGGCTCCCCAGCCCAATGTCGCCGGCTCGGCGGCTCCGGCACCCGACCTCGCCGTCCGCAAGGTGAAGTCCGCCGTCCGCACGGTGGAACTACTGGAGTACCTGGCCGCCCGCCCCGACGACCCCGCGCGGCTGCGCGAGATCAGCCACGCCCTCGACATGCCGCGCAGCAGCGCCCACGCTCTGCTGCGCACACTCGTCGCGCAGGGCTGGGTGCGCAGCGACGCGACGGGCACCTTGTACGCGATCGGCGTGCGGGCGCTGCTGGTCGGCACGAGCTATCTCGACAGCGACCCGTACCTGCCGCTGATCACGCCGTTCCTCGACGACCTGCGCGCCGACCTCGACGAGACCTTCCACGTCGGCCGCCTCGACGGCACCGACATCGTGTACCTCGCGACGCGGGAGTCCAAGCAGTACAACCGCTCCTCGAACCGCGTCGGCCGGCGACTGCCCGCCTACGCCACCGCACTCGGAAAGTCGCTTCTCGCCGAGCGATTCGGCACCGAGCGCGATGCGTGCGTCCCGGCGGCGCTGAAGCCGTTGACCGACAAGACGATCGTCGACCGCGCCGCTCTGGACGCCGACCTCGACGAGGTCCGCATCCGCGGCTACGCCACCGACGACGAGGAGAACACCACAGGACTGCGGTGCTTCGCCGTGGCCCTGCGCTACTGCCAGCCCGCCCAGGAC
This sequence comes from uncultured Actinomycetota bacterium, assembly GCA_963721495.1. Classification (GTDB taxonomy): domain Bacteria; phylum Actinomycetota; class Actinomycetes; order Mycobacteriales; family Mycobacteriaceae; genus Mycobacterium. Next base: position 6,803 of record CAVRMG010000047.1, read on the forward strand.
GCCATCAGCGCATCGATCCCCCTCGACCGATTAGACCCAGAGCGCGAACGCGAGATCGCCGACGCGCTGCGCACCATGGGAGACAAGGTGTCTCGCGTGGTACGCCCCCTTGCCAACGGCGACAGATGGTTCGCGACCCGAGTATCAGGAGATTGAGATGAGCACACCCGTCGTCAGCGACCTCACGGTGATCCCGGTCGCCGGGCGAGACAGCATGCTGCTGAACCTCAGCGGCGCACACGGCCCGTTCTTCACCCGAAACCTGGTGATCCTGACCGACTCCGACGGCAACACGGGTGTCGGCGAGGTGCCCGGTGGGGAGGCGATCCGCCGCACCCTCGAGGACGCCCGCACGATCGTGACCGGCCGCAGCATCGGCGATCACAACGCCATCCTCAACGACATGCGGCGAACGTTTGCCGACCGCGACGCCGGCGGCCGCGGTGCCCAGACGTTCGACCTGCGCATCGCGGTGCACGCGGTGACCGCTGTCGAGTCGGCGCTGCTGGACCTGCTGGGCAAGCACCTCGAGGTTCCGGTCGCCGCACTTCTCGGCGACGGGCAGCAGCGCGACCGCGTGCAGGCGCTGGGCTACCTGTTCTTCGTCGGCGACCGCACCAAGACCGACCTCGCCTACCAGTCCCCGGCCGACGAGGCTACCGACGCCGACGAGTGGATGAAGGTCCGGCACGAAGAGGCGCTCACCCCCGACACAGTCGTCCGTCTCGCCGAGGCCGCCCGCGACCGCTACGGGTTCCGCGACTTCAAGCTCAAGGGCGGGGTGCTGCCCGCACCCGACGAGGCCAAGGCCGTCATCGCGCTGGCCGATCGCTTCCCCGACGCGCGGATCACCCTGGACCCCAACGGCGGATGGCTGCTCGCCGACGCGATCAAGACGTGCCGCGAGCTCACCGATGTGCTCGCCTACGCCGAGGACCCGGTCGGACCCGAAGGCACGTTCTCCGGCCGCGAGGTGATGGCCGAGTTCAAGCGGGCCACCGGGCTGCCGACTGCGACGAACATGATCGGCACCGACTGGCGCGAACTGGGCCACGCGATCCGCGCCAACGCCGTCGACATCCCGCTTGCCGATCCGCACTTCTGGACGATGGCCGGCTCGGTGCGCGTCGCGCAGCTCTGCGACGCGTGGGGGCTGACATGGGGATCGCACTCCAACAACCACTTCGACGTGTCGCTGGCGATGTTCACCCACGTCGCCGCCGCGGCGCCCGGCGACATCACCGCGATCGACACCCACTGGATCTGGCAGGACGGCCAGCGCATCACCAAGCATCCGTACGAGATCGTCGACGGCTACCTGACGGTGCCCGAGAAGCCCGGTCTCGGTGTGGAACTCGACGACGAGGCGGTGGCCGCCGCACACGAGCTGTATCAACGCGAGGGACTCGGCGCCCGCGACGACGCGATCGCCATGCAGTACCTGATCCCCGGCTGGACGTTCGACAGCAAGCGCCCGTGTCTGCAGCGGAGCTAGGCCGTGGGTCACCACTTCGAGCGCCGAACGTGCGGCTTGTTGAAAATCGTCATCGCCGACGCGAACCTGGTCCCGCACCGCGAGCGGTTCGAAGCGGCCGTGCCGCCGGGCGCCGAGGTGCACTGGTATCCCGGCGGGGCACCGCTGGATGCACTGCGCGACGCCGATGTGCATGTCGGAAGCAGGTTCACCGCGGAGATGGCGGCGGCCGCCGAGAAGCTCCGGCTGATCCACGTCGCAGGCGCGGGCACCGACAAGGTCGACTTCGATGCCGTGCCGCCTGACGTGCTGGTGGCCAACACCTTCCACCACGAACGCTCGATCGCGGAGTACGTCGTCGCCGCGGCCGTCATGCTGCGCCGCGACTTCCTGGCGCAGGACCGTCAGCTGCGCGGGGGCACATGGGCGACGTCCGTCTACGACCCGGCGATCCCGCAGGCCCCGACGCTCGGCGATGCCCGCATCGGGTTCGTCGGGTTCGGGCACATCGGCCAGCAGGCGTGGAATCTGTTCCGCGCCTTCGGATGTAGCGCGGCAGCCGTGACCGGGTCGGGCCGGGTGCCCGACTGTGGGCTGGCGTGGGCGGGCGACACCGGCGAGTTGAACGCGCTGCTGCGGGAGTGCGACGTCGCGGTGGTGTCCGCGCCGCTGAACGAGCACACCGTCGGAATGATCGGCGCCGAGCAGTTGCGTCACCTCGGCCCGGACGGCGTGTTGGTCAACGTCGGCCGCGGACCCCTGGTGCAGGAGCAGGCGCTGTACGACGCGCTCGCGGGCAACGTGATCCGGGCGGCGGCGATCGACGTCTGGTACCGCTACCCGTCAACCGACGGCACAAGCGCCCCAAGCGATCTGCCGTTCGCGGAGCTGCCGAACATCCTGATGACGCCGCATTCGTCGGGCGTCACGCGAGACACGTTTGCCGGCCGTGCCGATGACATCGCCGCCAACATCGGTCGGCTGCAGCGAGACGAACCGCTGCAGAACGTGGTGACACCCTAGTCTTGGCCGTTCTTGTCGCGCGCCGCTTTCCGCTCCGCCTTCTTGGCCTCAGCCAGATCGTCGACGCGGTTGGCGTGGGCACGCTTGGCAGCGGCCGCGCTGCGCTTCTCGGCGGCATCATCCAACTCCGCCTCTGCCACCGCGGTAGCCGTCCGCTCCGCCGCATTTATCCTCTGCTGTTTGGCGCGTTTCGCGGTTTCGACCCCGATCACTTTGGCGGCAGCCGCCTCGTCGACCCGCTGTTTCACCTCGGCGGCCCGCTTGGCCGCAGTCTGAGTTCCCTGCCGCTTGCGCTCCTCGGCTGTCGACCGCACCGCTCGAACCCTGCGTTGTGAAGTCGCGCGGGCCTTACCAGGTGCGGACGCGGCGCTTTCACGCTTGCGACGCAGTTCTTCGTCGGCCTGCTCCCTGGTCTGGGTCGCCAGTTCGTCGAGGCGCGTGGCCTCGCCCAACGCTTCACTGCGCTCGACGCGCGCAGCGCCCTGCTTCTCGACCTCCGTGTCGCCGAGCATGTTGCCGACGACGGAATCGACCGCCCCGACCGACCGCTCGTAGAGCAGTCGCGCAGGCGCTTCCGAGTCGACGCGGACGAGGACACGTTGTTCGAAGAGTCGCAGCGGCATGCGGGCGATCCGATACTGCAGTCGTAGTGCCGCGAACGGAATCTCGGTGATCTTCATGGTCAGCTCCTGTCAGTGTCGGCGGTCAGGCCGGGTCCGTGTGGTCGATGACCTCGGCGCGCCGCCTCAACTGGTTGGCCTCGGCCTGTGTTCGGACGGCCTCGTTCACCGAATGCCGATGTTCGTCGACCGCCTCTGAGTACTCGTCGACGGCAGCATGGACTTCGGCGCGTTCGGCTTCCTTTGCGCGCATCACCTCGTGCTGTGCGTCCATCTCCGCCTTCGTCTGCTCCCGAACCGCGTCCCGGCGCCCAGCCTCCTCGGCTGCGCTCTTTGCAGCGGCCTCCTCGCCACGCACTCGCGCGATGATCGCCGCTGCGTCCGCGCCGGCCTCCAGGCGCCGTTCGGAGGCGTCCCGCTTCGCGTCGTCCGCCAGGGACTCCGCCTGTGCAGCCTCGGCGTCCGCCTCGGCTTCGGCCCTGTTGGCGTCTCTGCGTTCCTTCGCGTCGGTCTGCTCGAGTTGGCCCTCGGCGGTCAACGAGTCGTTACCCGTCACCGCCCCGAAGATCTCCTTGGCCTTGCCCTTCACCGAATCCACCAGAGCCTTGCGGGCCTCGCCCGACTTCTCGCCTTCAGTCATTGCCTGTCCTCCCGTCACGACACGGCGGCGGCTCGAATGCGTCAGCCGTGTTTGCACTACAAGTTCCACATTTCGATCGGTTGAAACGCAGAAGGAGAGAACGTGCCTTCGGAACGCCGTCATCATTTGTTGACGCTTCCAGCGTCACCTAGCCCCTGAGCTCGTCAGATTCCCTGGTCGATCGAGTCGAACGCGTTCTGCGATTGCTCCAACGGCTCCGACGTAACACCCAGCTGGTTGCCAAAGGGGCCCGACCGACTTCGGTGGATGTAGCCGTTCACTGACGTCGCCGATGATAGGCAGGAGGGGTGGATCTCGCGAGTTGGAGCCTGGGCCTGGTGCTCATCGTGCTGACCATCGCGATCCACACGACCGCGGTGGTGCTGATGGCGTTCGGACTGGAATCGAAGATCCGGCCCGGTGCCGCGATGACCGACAGGCGACGGGCGGTTCCGATCGTGATCGCCCGCATCGGCGCCGTCGCGGTGGCACTGGCCGCCTTGCACGGCCTGGAAGGCGTCCTGTGGGCGTTGGCGTACTTGTGGCTCGGCGCCCTCGATTCGTTCACCCAGGCGTCGACCTACGCACTGGCCACCCTGACGACGTTCGAGATACCGGGACTGATTCTGCCGCCCCGGTTCCAGATGATCAGCGCCCTGCAGGCGGTGAACGGTGTGCTGCTGTTCGGTATCACCACGGCGTTCCTGTTCGCCGTCATAGAGGTTCACTGGCGACTGCTATTTCCGCACAGCCCCTCGGTCGCCGACGGCGAGTAGCTCACTGCGGCAAGTCAACTCGGTTCGGCGATTGCAGCTGCCGGGACATGTCGCGACACTGTTTCATCCAGGGTTTCACGCAGTGCACTTATCTCCGTGAGCAAGCGGTCGAGGTCGTCGCGCCCGATATGCAAGACCTCGGCCTTACCGACCGTCGTGACGGTGGCATTGCGCAGTTTCCCGCGGCGAAGCGCCGATTCGCCGATGATCTCGCCCGGCCCGACCACGGCGATGCGGTCTTTGCCGACGTACACCCCCGCCTCCCCGCTGAGCAGGACGTAACAGGAGTCCGACGGAGTCTGCTCACGAATCAGCGGCCAGGGCCCAGATGTCGAGGTGCGATGTGCCGCCTGGACGAGACGCTTCAGGTCGTCGTCGGAGAACTTCGAGAATGTGGGAAATTCCCGTAGCCGACGGGCGCTTTCTTCTTGTTCTAGCCGGAGAGCCTCTGCAACGGCACGTCCGGAATGGCGGTTGTTCATGGTGGGGTCCCCCGATCCGCGATATGACCCTGACGTCGAGAGCCTAGCCATCGACAGCGGGCCGCAGGCCGAAACCGCAGAAGGCGGCATGTTCCTGCTGGCAGTTTGACCGCCGCAGGCCTCAGCTCTGCAGGTATCCCGCCTCGCGCATGCAGGCTTCGACGGGCTCGATGTCCTCCGCGATGGTGACGCCGCCCGGCCGGTCGCCCATCCCGTACGAGTAGTGCATGACCAGCACCGGCCCGAGCACACGCGCGCCGTTGAAGACGCTGTCGTCCGGCGAACCCACGACGGGCTCGACGACATCGGCGGCGTCCTGCGCTTCGGCACCACTACTGAAGAAATGCAGCTCGGTCGCCCCCACGGGGCCATCGGCGATGCCACCGTCCCTTTGAACGGGGCCACCGCTGCTTATGCCGATCGCTGCGTCAGACGATTCCAATGCCGGCTTGAACGCGCGCAGCTGCGCCGCCGTCAGAGAAGTCGAGAGATCCGACCGGCCGGGCTTGATCGTCTCCACACTGCGCACGTCCTCGCGCTCCGAGAGGCAACGCTGGACGCGCTCTGGCGACGGTGGGCCTGGCGGCTCCGGCCGGTTGGCGCACCCCCCGGCCACCGCCAACGCGATGACCACACTCACGACAAGTCGGCGCGCCATGACCAGCATCGTAGTTTCTGGGCGACGCGGGCGGTGCCAGACGCGTCGCAAAGAACACATGCCCCTGGGAACTCCTGCAGAAAGCCGAACCTGGTCGTCTCACGCAGCGGCGTCACGCGGCCAGTGGCCGTGAGTAGATTACCCGCGTGCGGAACACAATGTCCTGCAATGATCTTCGCCGCGAATCGATCACGACCCACAGCAAGCCGATCGGAAACAGCACGCAGCCGATCGCACGCAGCAACCCGACAACCAGGCTCACCCGCTGCGACCGCCTTCCGACGACCCGCAGGCCCATCATCACCGCGCCCGCGGTGGATCCCGAAACCGCCCAACATCCCGCGAGGTACACCACCGCGACGACGAACGTCACCACCGTCGAGAACACGACGTTCAGCGACGGCAGGCTGAAGGCCGCGGGCGAATAGACCAGCCTCACCAAGACCAGGCCGCCGTACAGCGCACTCATGATCACCAGAACCACCAGCAGGTCCAAGATCGCGGCCAGCCCCCGGGTGATGATCCCCGCCGGCCGCTCGGTGTCGGCCACCGATTCCGGTGCGGTCACCGGTTTTCCCGGTCACGCCCCAGCATGCGGCTGACGATTCCCGCCACGACGTCATCGGCGCGTTCACCCTGGGTGCGGACGTCGGTCATCACCTCGGCGGTCATCGAATTCGTTGATTCGCGGATGATCGCAGGGAGGTCGACACCGTCGATCACCTTGTCCGCCAACGTGATCAGGTCGATCCGGTTGATGATCGCGTCGATGTCGATATCGGCGGCGAGCGCATCGATATCGACGCGCTCGCGCACGAGCGCATTCAGATCCATCTCGTCGAGCACCAGGTCCACCAGGCCGACCGCGACCGCGGCAACCAGCGCCTTGATCTGATCGGCGCTCTGCGTCAGCCACCGGTCACCTTGCTCGGACAGCCCGGCGACGCTGCGCCGCATCAACGGGCCGAAGACCGGCACCTTCTCCGCCACGCGGTATGCCGCTCCCGCCGCACCCACCGCCACGGCAGCCGTGCCCACCGCGGCGGACACCACCGGGTGTTTCAGCAGGTCGACATCGGTTCCCACCACCGCATCGTAGTTGCTGCACGGTCCGCAAAGCTGACAACGTGGGGCGACACGCGTCCCGATGCCGGGTCCGCGGGAAGTCAGCCCTCACCGTGTCGTGAGGACCAACCCCGGATATCCCATCAGCGCGGCATCGTCCAGATACTTCCGGTAATTGCCGAACCCGCCGGCGTAGGGCATGAACACCCGCTTCTTGCCGTCGATGTTCGCGCCCAGGTACCACGACGACTGCGCCTTCAAGAACAACGTCCGCTCAGCGGCCTCCGCGACATGGTCGGTCCAGGCTCGTGCGGCGTCACGCCGCGGCTCGACCTCGGTGATACCGCGGTGACGGGCCGCGACCATCAGGTCCACCGCCCAGTCGACCTGAACCTCGGCGTGCAGCACCATGTTCGCGAGTACCGACGGGCTGCCCGGCCCGCTGAAGCTGAACAGGTTCGGCAACCGCGGCGCCATCACGCCCAGGAACGTCACGGGTCCGTCAGCCCATATTTCCGACAGCCGGTCGCCGCCGGGACCGACCGGGTCGATCCGCGTCATCGCGCCCGTCAACGCGTCGAAACCCGTTGCGAACACGAGCACATCGCACGCATACGACGCCGACGCCGTGCGCACCCCGTCCGTCGTGATCGCCTCGATCGGTTCTCGGCGCAGATTCACCAGCCGAACGGTGTCGCGGTTGAACGTGTCGTAGTAGCCGGCATCGGTGCAGATGCGCTTCGTGCCGATGGGATGGTCGGTGGGGATCAGGTCATCCGCGACGTCGGGGTCGATGACGATGTCGCGAATGCGGTTCTCGGCGAACTGGCGAGCGATGTCGTTGGCCTCCAGCACCGACGTCTGATCGGGAAACGTCTTGCTGAACAGCACTCCGCCGTCGCGCCACCGGCGCCACAGCGCCTCGTCCCGCTCCTCGGGATCCGTTTCGAGCGCGCTCTTGTGGTAGGTGCCGTGCGGTGTGCCGGCCGGCGCGTACGCCGACCGCGTGCGCCGATCCGGGTACTCCTGGCGGATCCGCTGAAGGTCGTCCTCCGACCACGGGTGGTTGGGCATCGGCACCGTGTAGTTGGGCGAGCGCTGAAAAACGACAAGCGACTCGGCCTGCGCGGCGAGAATCGGAACTGCCTGAATACCGGACGATCCGGTGCCGATCACGCCGATCTTCTTGCCACGCAGGTCTGGATCCTCGCGGGGCCACGCCGCGGTGTAGTACACCTGCCCCGCGAAATCGGTGAGCCCCGGGATGTCGGGCCGGTTCACCGCTGACAGACAACCCGTGGCGCACAGGAGATACCGGCCGCGTCTTTCGCCCGCCGAGGTCTGCACCACCCACTCGCCCACGTCGAAGCGCGCTCCGACGACCTCGGTGTCGAACTCGTAGCGGCGTCGCAGATCGAAGCGGTCTGCCACATGGTCGAGATACGCCAGGATCTCGGGCTGCCCCGCGAAGCGCTCCGTCCACGTCCAATTCGACTGCAGGTCTTCGTCGAAAGAGTAGGAGTAGTCCACACTTTCGACGTCGCAACGGGCCCCGGGGTAGCGATTCCAATACCACGTGCCGCCGACGCTGGGGGCCGCCTCGATGCCCAGCACCGTCAGACCCTCCGACACGCATCGGTGCACGGCGTACAGCCCGGCGAAGCCGGCACCGATGACGATCGCGTCGACCGTCACGCCGCGGCCACCAGGCTGCGCATGTCCGCCCACAACAGCTCACGGGCCGACGCCCCCGCGGCGAACGGCATGATGGTCACGAAGCCGTGGAACAGGCCGGGGTAATCCCGGTGCACCACAGGGACTTTCGCCGCCCGCAGACGTTCCGCATATGCCACGCCCTCGCTGTGCAGCACGTCGAGTCCGGCCGTCACCACGACCGCGGGCGGCAGTCTGTCATGGGAAGGGGCGCGCCCCGGCGCAACCAGGTGCGCAGGCGCGGGTAGCGATGGCCCGCCGAGGTACTGCTGCCAGTACCACTGCATCGCCGCGCGGGTGTTGACGAAGCCGCTGGCGTACGACTGGTAACTGACCGTGTCGAAGGTCGGATCGATGACCGGATAGATCAGCACCTGTCCGACGGGTTCCGGTCCGCCCGCCTCGCGACACTGCAGCGCGGTGACCGCGGCAAGATTGCCACCCGCGCTGTCCCCCGCAACCAGCACACGCGCCGGGTCCACGCCCAGCTCGGACGCCTGCCCGATCAGCCAACCGAACGCGGCGAATACATCCTGAGCGGCTGCCGGCGCCCGATGTTCCGGCGCGAGCCGGTAGTCCACCGACACCACCACCGAATCGGTGTGTCGTGCCATCGCCCGGCAGAAGCTGTCATGGGAGTCCAGGTCGCACAGCACGAAGCCGCCCCCGTGGCAGAACACGACGGCAGGCCGCGCCTCGCGTGGTCCGTGCGGCAGGTAGATCCGCACCGGAATATCACCGCCGGGCCCGGGGACGACGCGGTCCTCGGCGGCAGCCACGTCGTCGATGTTCTCGACGGGCAGGCGTCGCGCGGCGATAGCTGCCCGTGCCTGCGGAGCGCTCATCGTCTCGACCGCGGGAAAGCCGTCGTTGATCGCACGCATGAAGGCCGTCACGCCGTCGTCCATGCGCACTCCTTCCTGGGCCGAACGTAGTACACCGGCGGTCCGCATCGGTCCGGGTTGGCGGAATCTGGACAGCTGTCCGATAAGCCATTTGTACGACAACGCTGAAATGCCACCGATCCTGAGCGGTCACAGCCCTTGCCTTTGCCAGGGTCGTGTCCATAGTCTGGACACGTGTCCAGGCACGCCGTCGTGACCTGCCCGCTGTGTGAGGCGATGTGCGGGCTGCAGTTGCGCGTGGATGACGACCTGGTCACCGATATCCGGGGCAACCGCGACGACGTGTGGTCGCAAGGTCATCTCTGCCCGAAGGGCACCTCGCTGCCCCAGCTGCACACCGACCCCGACCGGCTGCGCGCGCCCATGGTCCGCACGCGCGACGGCGGTCACGTCGCGGTCTCGTGGGACGACGCCTACGCCGAGGTGGAGCGTGTGCTGCGGCCGGTGATCGACCGTCACGGCGCCTCCGCCGTCACCGTGTACGTGGGCAACCCGGTCGCGCACAACCTCGGCCTCAGCACGCACATCGGCGCGCTCATCGGGATGGCCCAGGCGGCGGGCATGTCGGCGTACTACTCACCCGGGACCGTCGACCAGTGGCCACTGAATCTCGTCAGCGCGCTGCTGTTCGGCGGGATGTGGAACGCGCCGATCCCCGACGTCGACCGCACCGATCACCTGATGATCCTCGGCGCGAATCCGTCTGCGTCCCAAGGCTCGATGCTTTCCGCGCCCGATCTGATGGGCCGGCTCGCGGGCATCCGCGCGCGCGGCGGGACCGTCACCGTCGTCGACCCGCGCCGCACCCTGACCGCGCAGCGCGCGACGCAGTGGGTGCCGATCAGGCCGGGCACCGACGCGCTGCTGCTGTTCGCGATCCTGTTCACCCTCGCCGAGCAGAACTGGGTGCGACGGCCCGACCACCTCGACGGCCGCGTCACGGGTCTCGACGAGGTCATCGCGATGGCCGCGGACTTCGCCCCGGAGACCGTCGCCGACGCTTGCGGTATCGACGCGACCACGATCCGCCAACTCGCATACGACCTCGCGCACGCCGAGAGCCCCGTCCTGTACAGCCGCATCGGTGCCTGCACGCAGGAGTTCGGCACCCTGGCGACCTGGCTGGTGTTCGTCATCAACACGGCGCTCGGATCGCTGGACCGTGCCGGCGGCGCGGTGTTCCCGAAGCCGGCCGTCTGGTCGCCGATGTTCATGAAGCCACCGGACCAGGACGGCGCCGGCTGGCAGTTCGGCCGCTTCGACAGCCGGGTGCGCGGCGCGCCGGAGGTGTTCAACCAATTCCCGATCAGCTGCCTGGCCGAGGAGATCGACACTCCCGGTGAGGGTCAGCTGCACGGCCTCATCACCGTGGCGGGCAATCCGGCGGTGTCGGCGCCCGGCGCGCGACGGCTTGACGCCGCGCTGGCGAACCTCGACGCGATGATCGCGGTCGACAACTGGCTCAACGAGACCACCCGCCACGCCCACGTCATCCTGCCCGGACTGTCACCCCTGGAACGGCCGCACGCCGACGATCTGTACTGGATCTACGCGGTGTCCTCCTGCCTGAAATGGTCCGACGCGGTGTTTACACCTGACCCGGGCCGGCCCGCGGAGTGGGAGATCCTGCTGAGACTTGCGGGCGCGATGGTGGGAATCCCGGTGCCCGACGTGGACATCGGCGCGATGGACGATCTCTACGTCGGCGGGATGATCGCCACGATGTGCGCGACGCCCGGTACGCCACTGACCGGACGCGACCCACAGCAGGCCACCGCCGCACTTGTCGGTCGGGGTCCGGAACGGTTGGTGGACTTGGGAATCCGGCTGGGGCCATGGGGTGACGACCTCGGCCGTCGTCTCGGCGGGCTGACGCTGGAGGAGGTGCGCAGGCATCCCAACGGTCTTCGGTTGGCCGAACTCGCCGGTGGCCGACTCGACGAGGTCGTGTGCACACCCTCCGGCACAGTGGAGTTGGTTCATCAACGTCTGATCGACGACCTGCCGAGGCTGCGCGCCCGACTGACACGTCCCGCTGACGATCTGGTGCTGACCAGTCGCCGACATCTGCGCTCGAACAACTCCTGGATGCACAACGTGCCGGCGTTGATGCGCGGCAAGGACCGCTGCACACTGCTGATTCACCCCGCCGACGCCGACCGTGCCGGGGTGCGGTCCGGCGACCTCGCCGAGGTGTCCACCTCCGAGGGCTCGCTGACGGTGACCGCGGAGATCTCCGACGAGATGATGCCGGGTGTGGTGTCGCTGCCGCACGGCTGGGGGCATGGCGTCGACGGCACGCAACTTCAGGTCGCCAACGACCGTCCCGGGGTCAACTCGAATCTTCTCAACCCGGCGCATCTTCTCGACGTGCCCAGCAATACTCAAGTGGTCAATGGTGTGCCGTGCCAGGTGCGGAATTCACCGTGAGGAGTACGCCGATGGTCGCCCCGAATCTGCCGAAGGGCTTCGACTTCACCGACCCCGCCATCTACGCCGACCGGCTGCCGACGGAGGAGCTGGCCGAGGTCCGCCGCGCCGCACCGATCTGGTGGAATGAGCAGCCACCGGACGTCGGCGGGTTTGGCGACGGCGGCTTCTGGGTGGTCAGTAAGCACCGTGACGTCCGCGAGGTGTCGCTGCGCAGCGACGTGTTCTCGTCGGCCAAGAAGTCGATCGTGCCGCGCTACAAGGTGACCGGCGGCGGCGGTCAGATCGAGGCGGGCTCGTTGTCGATGATCATGATGGACGACCCCGAACACAGCCGGCTGCGCAAGATCATCTCGCGCGGATTCACGCCACGCGCCGTCGAGCGGCTACGCGCCGAACTCGGCGAGCGTGCACAGCGCATCGCCGCCGAAGCCGCGCAGGAGGGGTCCGGCGACTTCGTGCTGCAGGTCGCCCGCGAGTTGCCTCTGCTGGCGATCGCTGAGCTACTCGGCGTGCCGTTGGAGGACCGCGACAAGCTCTTCGACTGGACCAACCAGATGATCGGCGGCGACGAGGACCCCGAGTTCGCGGACTACAACCCCATGCAGTCGACGGCCGAATTGATCTGGTACGCCATGCAGTTGGCGGCGCGCAAGAAGGAGGAGCCGGGTGAAGACATCGTTAGCACGCTCATCGACTCAGAGGCCGACGGGCAGCTGACCGAGGCCGAGTTCGGGATGTTCGTCGTCACGCTGACCGTCGCGGGCAACGAGACGACGCGCAACTCGATCACCCAGGGCATGATGGCCTTCACCGACTACCCCGACCAGTGGGAGTTGTTCAAGGCGAAGCGGCCGAAGACCGCGGCCGACGAGATCATTCGCTGGGCGTCGCCCATCACGGCGTTTCAGCGCACCGCGCTCGTCGACACCGAACTCGGCGGGGTCCAGATCAAGGAGGGTCAGCGGCTGGTGCTGTTCTACCGGTCGGCGAACTTCGACGAGGACGTCTTCGACGACCCGTACACGTTCGACATCATGCGGGATCCCAACCCGCACCTCGGGTTCGGCGGCACGGGCGCGCACTACTGCGTCGGCGCCAACCTCGCGCGGATGACGATCGACCTGATGTTCAATGCGATCGCCGACCACATCCCCGACCTGACGCCGGTCGCCGCACCCGAGCGGCTCCGGCACAGCATGATCAACGGCATCAAGCACTGGCAGGTCGACTACGGAGTGCCTCGATGACTTCGTCCGCGGTCACCACGTCCGCGTAGTTCGGGAGGTTCACTTCCAGCGCGGCGTGCATGTGATCGTCGGAGTAGCTCGACGTCGCGTCCTTCACGACAGTGACCTGATAACCCAACTCGGCGGCGTAGCGAACGGTCGCCTCCACGCAGGTGTGTGCGATCAGCCCGACGACGATGAGCTCGTGAATCCCGTGCTTCTTGAGCTGCAGGTCCAGATCGGTATTCGCGAACCCGCTTGAACACCAATGCTCTTGGGCGACGACGTCGCCCGCAATCGGCTGGAACTCGTCGCGCAGCCCGCCGCCCCACGTTCCGAACTCGAACGTCTTGTGATCCCAGGCGGCTTTTTGGATGGGTGCGACATACTTCCAGGTCTCGTAGTCGCCGGGCCGGTACCGACGGTGCAGCGCGTAGAACACGCGGATGTCGGCTTGCCGCGCGGCATCCAGCACCTGCTTCATGTGCTCGATGCAGCCGTTCGTTTCGGCCACCGCCTTCAACAGGTCCCACACCTTGCCGCCCTCGGAGATGAAGTCGTTGTACGGGTCGATCACCAACAGCCCAGTGATGCTTGGAGAGAAGCCCATGGAATCGCCTTTCTTGGGTGCTACGGAGCCGGAATCGGATCCAGCGGATTGCCGGGCGCGATCGACGAACAGTTCTGCGGGGCAGGCAGGCCGGCAAAGCGATCGTTGATCCAGGCGATCGCGTTGTACAGCCAGATCGGGACGCTGGTGATGTGACTGAGCAGATCGTATTGCTCGTACTGCACCGCGGTGCCCTGCTCGCAGTAGGTGCGGGCGAGCGTGCGGACGTCGCCTGCGATCATCACGCCGTCACCGTGGCCGATGCCCGGCTTGTTCCCCGGCGTCCACTCGAGATCGCCGTTGGCGCCCTGGCCGACGAACATCGGGATTGTCGGCGTGCCGCCGGTGCCCATGATGAGCCTGTTCGCGAGGCCGACGAACAGCGGGAGGCTCTCAGGAGTCGGATAGGCGGGCACGACGACGTCCGTCCACTTCAGTAGCCAATACCGCCGCTGACCAAGGACATTCACGATCGACGTGGCCTGCATGTCGCGGTAGATCCGCAAGCCGCGTTCGGTGAGATACGGCGTGAAGTCGATCTCGAACGCTCGCGCGATACCGATCAGCGCCATCGGCATCACCCCCGCCCAGAAGTAGGTGCCCCCGACGTAGTGCAGGTTGTGTGCGGGGTGGACGAGAAGACCGCCTATCGCCGCACCGATCATGCGGCCGTTGACGTCGGGCGCATAGGTCGGTGCCAGTTCGGCGGCCCATTCACTCGCGATCGCACCGCCGGAGTATCCGAGCAGCGCAACCTTCGCCTCGCTCGCCAGCGCCACTGCCGAAGCGTTGAACGCGGCGCGGATCGAATCGAGGGTGTTCATCCCGTACTCGGGACCCGCGGCGAAGTCGGCTCGCTGGCCCTCGGTGTCGGGCACGATCACCGTGAAGCCCTGCGCGAGAAAGAGACCGAAGACCGCCAGCTCGACGTTCGGAACGATGCCGCCGAACGTCAGGCCGCCCGAGATCGCATACGACGGCTGATCGTTGCGATTAAGCGAATCGTAGGCGGACTGGTACGAAATCACCTTCGTCCTGTCGCCGTGGTCCAGCGGCTGGATGACGGAGGTGACGTTTACCGTCGGCTTTCCGGTCTGACTCGTCGACCGGTAGAGCAGCTGCGTGGTCTTCAGCGCGGTCGGGATGCCCAGCACGTGGTACGGAACGCTACGGGTGGCCAGCACGGTTCCCGGCGCAACGTCCGGAAGCGGTGTGCTGCCGGAGTAGGTGTAGAACGGGTCGTCCTTCGGTTGCGGCACCCCAAGTCGCTCGGGCACGCTGGTCGAATCCGGATACCAGCCCAGCGGTAATGGTGCACTCATGAATACCTCCGTCCCCGCAACTCACGCTTCCACAACACGCCGCCTCCCGCAGTGAGGCCCTCCTGGATCAGCGTCCGCTTGAGGATCTTGTTCGTCGCCGTCTTGGGTACCGCTGTATTGATCCGCACGTATCTCGGCCACGCCTTCGGTGACAGGTCTGGCTGCGACGCCAGGAAGTCCTCGAACTGCTTCGGAGACAACGCCGCTCCGTCGTTGAGGACAATGGCCGCCATCATTTGATCGCCGACGCGCTCGTCGGGCACCGCGTACACCGCAACATGGTTGATCTCGGGCAGCCGTTGCAGGATCCGCTCGACCGGACCTGCCGCAAGGTTCTCGCCGTCCACCCGCATCCAGTCGGCGGTCCGGCCGGCCAGGTAGATCCACCCGTCGGCGTCGCGGTAGGCCAGGTCGCCGGACCAGTACATGCCGTGGCGCATACGCTCGTCGGTGGCGGCGGGGTCGTTGTAATACCCGGTGAACCCACCGGCGCCGAAGGTGTTGACCAGCTCGCCGACCGCCTGGTCGAAGTTGGTCAGCGCGCCGTGTTCGTCGAAAACGGCTGGCGCACATTCCGTCACGGTGTCGGCGTGGTAGACGCTGACACCGGGATATCCTCTGCCGATCGACCCCGGTGGTGTGCCGTCCTCGCGCATGACGACGACTGCGAACTCGCTCGATCCGAAGCTGTCCACCACGCGGCAGTCGAATCGCTTGGCGAAATCGTCGATGTCGCGTTCGGTGGCCTCGTTACCGAACGCTGCGCGGAGCGTGTTGTCGGCATCGTCGGGCTGTTCGGGTGTGGCCAGCACCAGTGCGAGCGGCTTGCCGACGTAGTTCATGTAGGTGGCGCGGTATCGGCGAATGTCGGACAGGAACCGCCGCGGCGAGAACTTCGCCGGAGCCATCGTCGCGCCGCAGGCGATCGCCACGGCCCAGCCCGCCGCCACCCCGTTGGAGTGGAACAGCGGCATCGCCAGATAGCACACGTCGTCGGCCGTGAGCTCGAACCGCTCGACCAGGCTGGCGCCGCACATCACCGCCATCGCATGGGCGAACCGCACCGCCTTCGGGTCGCCGCTGGTCCCCGACGTGAAGATCATCAGCGCGGTGTCGGCGCCGGTGACCTCTCGATGCGGCACAAGCGGTTTCGCTGCGACGACCGCGTCATGGTACTGCGCATCGTCGACATCGACGACGATCGCACCGCCCAGATCGAGCCCGTCGAGCAGCGGCCGGTGCTCGGCGTCGACGAGCACCACCTGGCATTCGGCCCGCCTGATGTCGCCCGCCAGGCCTTCGCCTCGCCGTGTTGTGTTGATCCCGCACAGCACGTATCCGCCGAGCGCGGCCGCCGCCATCGACCGCAGCATCGCAGGAGTATTGCCCAGCAGCGCCCCGATATGCATCGCCCGCGACGGATCGGCGAGCGCGATCAACGCCGCTGCTTCGGCGGCGGCCTCTGCGAGGTGCTCACGCCAACTCCACGTACGGTCGCCGTAAACCAGTGCAGGCGTGTCGTCGTCGATGCGCGCCCGCAGCAACTGCTGCACCGTCTCAAACATCGGCGGGCCGATAGCGCAACAGCGTGATTCCTGCATCGGGCACATCGCAGAAGACCGGAGCTACCCGCATGCCGATGCGAATGTCACCGGGTGCGACATCGACCAGTTCGGTGCTCAGCCGCGGCCCGCAATCCCATTCGACGACCGCGAGCAGTTGCGGCAGCTTCTCAGTCCACGGCGGTCCCGTCGGACGGCGGGCCACGGTGAAGGTGTACAGCGATCCCGCGCCGTCGATCTCGCGCCACTCCAGGTCATCGGCCAGCGTCCCCGGCGCCAGCGTGCGCGGATAGAACACATACCGCTCAGTTGACGGCGAGTACTGAATCAGAATTCGGTGCTCACGCAAGGCATCCCAGAACGGCAGGGATACCGGTGTCGGCTCGGGCAGTGGTGCGGTGATGTCAGTGCCGTTGCTCTTCGCGCGAGCGCTCATCGGTCACCGCCCAGGATGAGTGCGACCTGCTCGCTCATGATTCCGCCGTTGCCGGTGACGAACGCCGTATTGCAGTCGGAAACCTGCGCCTCGCCGGAGCGGCCCATCACCTGGCGGGCGCCGTCGACCACGTGGTGCATGCCGCCGGCCATGCCTGCCTGTCCGAACGACAGCTGCCCGCCCGCGGTGTTGACGGGGAAGTCACCGCGGAAGGTCATGTCATGCTGCGTCAGCCACGCCATCCCCTCGCCCTTGCCGCAGAAACCGGCGTCCTCCAACGTCATCAGCACGGTGATCGTGTAGCAGTCGTAGATCGACGCCATGTCGATGTCGGTTCGCTGCAACCCCGCCATCGCGAACGCGCGTTCGGCCGCACGGGCGATCGGTGTGCGGATCAGATCGTCGGCATAGGTGGGCGTCTTGAACCGGATGTGCTCGCCGAACCCCTTGAGCCACACCGGGCGGTGACGGGCGCGGCGTGCGACCTCGGCGTTCGCGATGAGCACGCCTGCGCCGCCCTGTACGCGCATCACGGTTTCCAGCATGTGGATCGGCTCGGCGATCACCGGACTGTTCAACACATCCTCGATAGTGATCGGCTTGCCATGGAACACCGCTCCCGGATGCGCGCATGCGTTCTCGCGCTGATGGACCGCGATGCGCGCCAACGCTTCGGCGTCATAGCCGAATTCGGCGGCGTAGCGCTGCGCGATCTGCGCATAGGGACCGTTCTGCCCGACGTTGCCGTACGGGATCTCGAACTCGGCCTGTGGCGACCCGTAATTGTTGCTCGACGCCCCGTACCAGCTGAGTGTCCGGCCGGGCCTCGACTCCGATCGGGGGATCTCGGTCGACCCGGGCACGACGGCGAGCACCGCCTCGCACAGGCCCAGCTCCACCGCGGCGGCGGCGCGCCACACCATGCCGGCCGCGGTGGCACCGCCGAGGTCGACGCGGTCGCCGAAGTCGAGCGGAAGGCCCAGGTACTCCGAAAGAGTGGCGGGCGCGAACATGTCCGACTCCGCGATGCCGTGACATGACAGACCATTCACTACAGCCGAATCCACCCCGGCGTCGTCGATCACCATCTTCGCCAACCGGGCGTACTGGTCGATGGTGAAGGACGGCGGACCACTCTGGCGCTTCTCGGCAGGCAGTTCGGCGATGCCGATGATCGCGGCCTCACCGCGCAGGCCCGTCACGACGAATTCCGCCGCGGCAACGCCACGGTCGCCGTGCCAGGCATCAGCACGTCGTCGCCGCGTCGGCAGAAGATGTCCAGGTCGACAAGACCGCCGTCACGCTTTCCGGTGATCACGCCGCCGAACGAAAGCGCCTGTCCGGGATGAGCTATCGCACGGTTCTGCACCGAGAACGCCACCAACCGCCCGGCCCCGCCGACCCAGTCCGTCAACGCACGCGACAGCAGCGCCGCTTGCAGCGGACCCTGGACGAGCACGTCGTCGTACCCCTCGGTGTCGCGGGCCCACTGCTTGTCGTAGTGGATGCGGTGACCGTTGTAGGTCGCGGCGCTGAAGAAAAACATCTGCGTCTCGTCCACCGCGACCGTCAGCACCGGGACCTCGTCGCCGGCGTCGACGTCCTCGAAGTACACCTGCCCTCCCTCGCGAGCAGACGCAAAAGCTCCCTTTTCGGGCAAGTTTTGGGTACCTTTGCGTCTGCTCGCCGGTGATGGGGAGGTCATGCGGGCCGCGCGATCATCGACGTGGAGGCCTCCGCGAGAAGCTCGCGGTCCTGGTTTCGGTACTCGCTGCGCCACGTCACCAACACGAATCTGCCTGATCTGCCGTGCTTCTCGACGATCGAATCGACGGTGCGCACCATCTCGACCTCGTCGCGGTGATAGGCGGGCAAATGGAACGTGGTGCTCTCGCCGCCTGCCATCCGTCGCGGTGCCTTCGGAAATGCCATGCTTCCGGTCACCGCACCGGACGACCCGTCTGGCCGAAGGTCGCCGAGCGCCGCCACCCCGAGGATCGCGTACTGCAGGTACAGCGGCGGGCAGATGATGTCGCGGTAGCCGTGCTGCCTCGCATAGTCGGCATCGAACCACAGGGGGTTGTGATCGCCGACCGCGGCGGCCCAGCGCTGCCAGTCCCGCCGATACACCTCGCCGGTGGCGACGGCGACAACCGTGCCGATCTTCGCGGCCGACTCCGCGTCGACCAAGCTGTCGGTCATCGTTCGCCGTTCCAGTTCAACTCATCCTCAAGCCATTTCGCGGCGATGTCGGCGCCGCCGCCGAGCGTGGACAGAACCCGCGCACGTTCGGAGAACAGATGCAGGTCGGTGTCGACGACATAGCCCATGCCGCCGTGCAGTTGGTGCGCGTCGAGCGTGATCTTCTTGACCTCGGCGGCGCGCATCCGGGCGACCGCCGTCTCTCGCGTCGCGGTGTCTCCCTGTGCTATCCGCGACACCGCCGAGTGCGCAGCGAGGCGGGCTGCCGCGAGCGCGATGTGCATATCGGCAACCAGATGCTGCGCCGCTTGAAACGATGCGATCGGCCTGCCGAACTGCTCACGCATCTTCGTGTAGTCGACAGTGAGGTCGATGACGGCCTCGCCCACACCGACAAGGTCCAGACAGTGAAGTGCCACAGCGGCGTTGGCCACGCGGCGCAATTGCCGGTCGTTCACAGTCCTGGCGTCGTCGACCAACACATCGTCGAAGCCGACCGTGAATGCAGGGTGCCCACCCATCATCGGCACCGGCTGGATCGCAACACCGGACGTGCTCCATGTCGACAACCACTGCCACCGTCGAGGTATCGGCGTCGGCGGTAGCGACAATGACGTCGGCGAGGTCGGCGTCGGCGACGAAGTCCGCGATCCCGGTCACGCGCCAGCCGTCGTGGTGGCGACGGGCGCGCAGCGACGGCGTCACGTCGGCGGCGTTCCGTGGGCTCCACAGGGCGGTGGTGCCGCATGCGGTTCCGGCCGCCAACGCAGGCAACCGCGACGCCTTCGTCTTCGTTGTCCCGAGCCAGTCGACAGCCAGTGCCGCATGCACCGTGCTGTGAACGATCGTGGGACACAGTGCGCGGCCGGCCTCGACGCTGAACAGTCCGAGGTCGGTCAGGCTTCCGCCGGAGCCGCCGTGCTGTTCGTCAATCGCCAGCCCGAGCACCCCTGCGTCGGCCAGCGCCTTCCACAATCCGGCGGTGACGCGCTCCTCACCGCGGCCGCGGGCCAGCGTTGTCGGGCATTCCGCGGCCAGCAGGCTTCGGCACATCGTGGCGAGATCGCGTTCGTCCTGATCGAAAATCGCTCGCATGCCGTCACCGCCCGTAGGACGGCATCCGGTGACCGCGCTGGGCGATCACGTCCCGCAGCACCTCGTTGGTGCCGCCGCCGAACCGCATCAGCGGTGACACCCGGTAGAACCGTTCGAAGAAGCCGCCGAGCGGTGCGCCGTCGCCGCGATGAGCCATCAGGCCGTCCGGCCCGAGTAGGTCGATCGCCAGGTCGGCGATCCGCTGACGCAACTCACTGGTGAAGATCTTCTCCACGCTGACCTCGATCGTGGGAATGCGACCGCTGTCGAGCATGGAGGCGGCCTCATAACCCATCAGCTTCGCGACATCGATGTCGGCCTCCGCCTGCGCGAGTCGACGGCGAAATGCGTTGTTCTGCAGCGGCACTGATCCGTCTCGCGCCGGCCGAGCCGCCAGTGAGACCAGGTCGTCGAGCGCGCGGCGCAGGTCGCCGGCGTTGGTCAGCGCGCCGCGTTCCAGGTCCAACGCGCCGGTGATGTATGTCCACCCGGCGTTGACCTCACCGATCAGATTGGTGACCGGCACGCGCACGTCGTTGAAGAACGTCTCGTTGGTGCGGTATCCCGACCAGGCGTACAGCGGCTGGATCTGCACCCCGGGACTGTCGACGGGCACCACGATCACCGAGATCCCGCGATGTCGTGGCGCATCGGGGTCGGTGCGAACACACAGCCATTCGTGGGTGGAGCGCTGCGCGCCGCTGTTCCAGATCTTCGAACCGTTGATCACCCACTCGTCGCCGTCGCGAACCGCGCGGGTGCGCAGGCTGGCCAGGTCGGTGCCGGCGTTGGGTTCGGAGTATCCGAGCGCGAACACGATCTCGCCTCTGGCGATTCCCGGCAGGAACTCCTGTTTGTTCTGCTCGGTGCCGTGCCGCATGATCATCGGCGCCACCGACGTGACGGTGAGGTCGGGTCCGGGGACACCGGCGTATTCGAACTCGCTCATGAGCAGATGTTGGTGCATCGCCGTGAGACCAAGGCCGCCATATTCTTTGGGCCAGTTCAGCCCGAACCAGCCCTTCTCACCGATCTTGCGGCGGAACGCCGTGAGCTCACCACCCTGATACTCCAGACCGTGCTCGGCCATCTCGGCTCTCAGCGCGGGCGTCACGTTCTCGGTGAGGAACTTCCGCACGTCCGCCACCCACGCTCGCTGCTCGCCGTCGAGCTCGAAGTCCACGTACGCGACACTATCGACAAGTTGTCTACTCAGCGGCCCAAACGAATGGACGTTTCGCGCGCAGGCTGGGCCTCTACCCCGACCCATACTCCAGCGCGGGCTCCGCGGAATCCACGCCCCTGCTGCTGGAAATGGTCAGCATGCCGGGCTGGATGTCGTAGCGGGCACCGTCGGCCGGGTTGGTGACGGTGTATCCGCTGCCCGAAGGCACTGCGTTGGAGAGTTGCAGGTTGGCGCCATCGCGCAGGCGTTCGCCGCGGTAGTAGAAGGTTCCCGGCGAGGTCTCGCACACTGCCGCCAACGAATTCGCGGTCCGGATGAGAGCGGCAGGTGAGCCTCCCGCGTCGCAACGCGCCGTGTGCCCGACGAACCCCTGACCGTCTGTTCCGGACACGCCCGCAATGGGCGCGCCGCTGGTCGTCGTCGTGGGTGTGGTGGACGACGACTGCTCCGTCGGCGACGACGTGGTCGTGACCGTCGTCGTCTCCGGCGGTGGCACCGCCAGCGTGGTCTGCGGCGCCGAGCCACTGCCGTGGTCGCCGAAGATCAGCACCGTGGCGAGGACGACGGCCGCGGCGAACATGACGATCGTCGCGACCACCAGCGCCACCTGCGTCGGGCCGAACCGAGACTTCTTGTCCGGCGGCGCCGGTGCCGGGAGCGGCGGGTAGGGCTGCTGGTAGCCCGGCCGGGCGGGGTTCGGGTCGACGACGGAGAACTGCCGTGTGCCGTTCGGCGGGCTCGGCGGAACCGGCGCCGATACAGGCGACGGGTCTGCAGCCGCGACTGCAGCGGCCTTCGCCAGTTCGCCGGCGGTGGTGTACCTGTCGGTGGGTTTCTTCGCCATGCCCTTGGCGACGACGTCGTCGAACGCGCGGTTGATTCCCCGACGCATGATGCTGGGCCGCGGTGGCGGCGAGAACATGTGAGCGCCCATCATCTGACGCACGTCGCCCGCCTCGAACGGTGCACGGCCAGCGAGGCACTCGTAGAGCAGGCACGTCAGCGAGTACACGTCCGCGGCCGGTCCGCCGCGCCCGCCGCTGAACCGTTCGGGGGCCATGTAGGCGCATGAGCCGATGACCAGCCCGGTACTGGTCACATTCGCCTCGCCGCCGCCGTGCGCGATGCCGAAGTCGACGAGGTAGGCGAAGTCGTCGGGGGTGAGCAGCACGTTCTCCGGCTTGATGTCGCGGTGCGCGAGACCGTTGCCGTGCGCGGCGTCCAGCGCGGCGGCGACCTGACTGATGAGCGACACCGCACGCGTCGGTGGGAGCGCGCCCTTGACCAGCAGCTCGTCCTTCAGGCTGGGGCCCTCGACCAGGCGCATGTCGATGTAGAGGACGCCGTCGATATCGCCGAAGTCGTGCACAGGGATGACGTGCGGTTCCTGCAGGCGCGCGGCGACGCGGGACTCGCGCCGAAACCGCTCCTGAAAGCCCTGGTCGGCCGCCACCTCGGTGCGCAGCACCTTGATCGCGACCAGTCGCTCTCTGCCGGTGTCGTAGGCGCGATAGACCTCGCCCATGCCGCCGACCCCGATCAGAGACTGAAGCTCATAGGGACCGAATTGCGTACCCACGCGAGTGCCGCCGTTCGGGGAACCCATATGAATCCTTCCGTTCTTTCCAACGCGCGATCCGCGCCTTTGCAGGTCGATCCGCAACGTTGAAGGGAGTTCCCGCAACGCGCGCTTCTTTAACCCGCTCCCCATAGCAGGTAAAACAGCAGATCCGCTGAAAACGAAGCAGCACAAGCGATTTGCTCGGTACACAACTCTACAAAGGGTCGTGGGTCTTTGCGAATTCTCCTTTCCGCGGCAGCGCCGCTGCGCTCGCCGCTGTCGCCCTGGCCTCGACAAACGGGGGTGTGATCGGAGCCCGGCCGAATCCGTCACAGTTTCGATGTATAGGGTCCGCCGTGACGGGGAACACACTGGTCCCCTAACGAATGCGCGACAGGAGCGACGGTGGCTGATTCAACTGCCAAAACCCAGGCGACGACGCCTACCCCGCACTCCAAGTGGCTGTCCTCGTCGGCCGCCCAGACCCGCGGCTCCGATGCCGAGGAAGTCCAGTTCCACTACGACATCTCCAACGAGTTCTTCAAGCTCTGGCAGGACCCGACCCAGACCTACAGCTGCGCGTACTTCGAGCGCGACGACATGTCACTCGAGGAAGCGCAGATGGCCAAGGTTGATCTCTCGCTCGGCAAGCTGGGCCTGCAGCCGGGGATGACGCTGCTTGACATCGGCTGTGGCTGGGGCTCCACGATCATGCGGGCCGTGGAGAAGTACGACGTCAACGTCATCGGCCTGACGCTGTCGGAGAACCAGAAGCAGCACATCGAGGACTTCTGGTTCGCCAATTCGGACAGCAAGCGCCACATGGAGGTGCGGCTGCAGCCCTGGGAGGAGTTCGACGAGCCCGTCGACCGGGTGGTGTCGATCGGCGCCTTCGAGCACTTCGGCTTCAACAAGTACGACGACTACTTCAAGAAGACGTTCAACCTGATGCCCGATGACGGGGTGATGTTGCTACACACGATCATCATTCCGAGCGACGAGGAGATCAAGGCGAAGAAACTGCCGCTGACGATGTCGCGGGTGCGCTTCATCAAGTTCATCATGGACGAGATCTACCCGGGCGGGCGTCTGCCGCTGGCCGCGATGGTCGAACGACACGCCGTCAAGGCCGGGTTCAGCGTTACCCGCAAGCAGCATCTACAGCCGCACTACACCCGCACCCTGGATACCTGGGCGGCCAATCTGGAAGCCAAGAAAGACCAGGCCATTGCCATCACATCCGAACAAATCTACGAGCGTTTCATGAAATACCTGACCGGATGCGCAGACCTGTTCCGCGTGGGCTATACCGATGTGTGTCAGTTCACCTGCGAGAAACCGTAATTCATTTAGTAGGCTGAAGTATTGATGACTGACATGAAGTCCGACCCGGCCATGCGGCCCCTTTTTGAGGAAATACAGGCCCACTACGACCTGTCGGATGACTTCTTCGGCCTTTTCCAGGATTCGTCGCGAACGTATAGTTGCGCGTTTTTCGAGCGCGACGACATGACGCTCGGCGAGGCACAGTTAGCCAAGATCGACCTGGCGCTCGGCAAGCTGGATCTACGGCCAGGGATGACTTTGCTGGATGTCGGCTGCGGCTGGGGTTCGGTGATGAAACGCGCCGTCGAGAGCTACGACGTCAACGTCGTGGGCCTGACGCTGAGCAGGAACCAGGACGCGTTCTGTCACCGGCTTCTGGACGACCTCGACACCGAACGTTCCCGCCAGGTGCTCCTGCGCGGTTGGGAGGAGTTCGACGAGCCGGTCGATCGCATCGTCAGCATCGAGGCCTTCGAGGCATTCCCGAAGGAGCGATACGGGAGCTTCTTCGAGACGTGTCACCGCATCATGCCCGACGATGGCCGGTTGGTGCTGCAGACGATCATGGGCCATCCCCTCAAACGCTGGCCCGAGATGGGCATCCCCATCGTGATGAGCGACCTGAAGTTCATGCGTTTCATCGCCAAGGAGATCTTCCCGGGCGGGTCCATCCCCTGCGACGAGGACATCGTCGAATACTCCGGCCGCGCAGGGTTTTCGGTTCAGCACGCTGAGACTTTGAACCCGCATTACGTCCGCACCCTGGAAACGTGGGCACAGAACCTCGAAGCCGCCCGGGGCGCCGCCATCGCCGCGACGTCCGTCGAGGTCTACGACCGCTACATGCGCTACCTGACCGGGTGCGCCGACTTCTTCCAACGCGGCATCAGCGAACTCGGCCAGTTCACCCTCACCAAGGGCTGACCGGTCAGGCCGCGCCGAACACCAGCGCGACGTTGTGGCCGCCGAAGCCGAACGAATCGGAGACGGCATACCGGTAGTCACCGTGCCGCGGCCGGTCGGCCACCACGTCCAGATCGATCTGGGGATCGAGCGTCTTCAAGTTGCGCGTCGCCGGGATGACGCCGTCGCGCAGGGCCTGCACTGTCAGCACCGCCTCGACCGCTCCGGCGGCGCCCAACGAATGACCCAACGCCGCCTTCGGCGCGTAGACCGCAGGATTGTGGCCACCGAGTGCGTGCCGGATCGCGTGGGCCTCCGCCACGTCGCCGAGCCGTGTTCCGGTGGCGTGCGCGTTGACGTGGCCGATGTCCGTCGGCGCGAGACCGGCCAGCTCGATCGCGCGACTGATGGCGTCGCCGGCCCGCTCGCCACTGGGGTCCGGCTCGATGACGTCGTAACCGTCGGAGGTGATGGCCGCTCCCATCAAGCGGCCCAGGATCTGAGCACCGCGTGCCTTGGCGTGTTCTTCGGTTTCGATGAGCATCAGGGCGCCGGCCTCACCGAACACCATGCCGTCGCGGTCGGTGTCGAACGGGCGGCAGGCGCCTGCCGGGTCGTCGTCGTTGGCCGACAGCCATCCCAGGTTGGTGAACGCCGCGACGGGCACGGGCTCGATTTTCGTCTCAACGCCGCCGCAGATGGCGACGTCGGCTTCACCGAGCACGATCGCCTGCCACGCCTCGGCGATGCCCGCGGCGCCAGACGCGTCGGCCATTACCGGCGAGGTGACACCGGCCCTGGCCCCTCGATCCAACCCGACCGAGGCGGCCGCCGCGTTCGGCATGTGCATCTGCACGGCCAGCGGATTGGCCGCCCGCATTCCGCGTTCACGGAAAGCGTCGTAGAGGAAGATCATCGCCTCGGTGGTGCCCAGCGCAATCCCGATCGAGACGAGAAGCCTGCGAGTGTCGACATCGGGCGTTCCCGCGGATTCCCACAGCCGGCGGCCCAGCACCCGCGACATCTTCTGCATGTACGACAGGCGGCGCAACTCGACACGATTGAGGTGTTGGTCGAAGTCCTCGCGGAGTTCACCTCCGATGCGAACAGGCAATTTGAACTCGTCGACGAAAGGCTTGTCCAGTCTGCGGATCCCGCTCTGCCCCTCCAGCAATTGCTGCCAGGTGTCCTCAGCGTCAGGCGCGAGGGCAGTGCTCGATGCGACGGCAGTGACGACGACGTCGGGAAATCCGTCGCCGGTGCTGTTATTCGCCATGGTCCACCGAAGTCCTTCACTCAGCGTTCTGACGTGGTCGAAGTTCCCCGATCCACGTCTAAATATGCGCGTAAATATGCGCGGCCGTGGGTACATCACAGCAGCAACTTCGCGACCTCTTTGGACTATGACAGAAATCGACCTCGAAGCCCTCTCGACGAGCGCACACGGCTACACCGTCGACGACGACGATGACGATCCCGTCCTGCTCGACCGGGACGGAAACCACGTCGACACCTGGCGCGAGCGCTACCCGTATGACACGCGGATGCCCCGCGATGAATACGAACGGGTGAAGCGGCGGCTACAGATCGAGCTGCTGAAGCTGCAGAACTGGAGCAAGCGCAGCGGCGCCCGGCACGTCATCGTGTTCGAAGGCCGCGACGCCGCGGGCAAGGGCGGCACCATCAAGCGGTTCATGGAACATCTGAACCCCCGCGGTGCGCGCGTGGTGGCGTTGGAGAAGCCCACAGACCTCGAGAAGGCGCAGTGGTATTTCCAGCGTTACGTAACGCATCTGCCCACGGCAGGCGAGATGGTGCTGTTCGACCGGTCCTGGTACAACCGCGCGGGCGTCGAGAGAGTGATGGGCTTCTGCACACCCGAGCAGCACGCCGAATTCATGAGGCAGGCACCGATGTTCGAGGACATGCTCGTCAGCGAGGGCCTGGACCTCACCAAGTTCTGGTTCTCGGTGTCACCGGCCGAGCAGCGCACCCGGTTCGCGATCCGGCTGGTCGACCCGATACCGACATCGCGCCGTGGATCGTCGTCAAGAGCAACGACAAGAAGCGCGCCCGCATCAATGCGATGCGCTATCTCCTGGCGAAGTTCGACTACGACGAGAAGGACGATGAGGTTGTGGGAGAACCGGACCCGTTGATCGTGGGGCGAGCTCTGGAGGACTGACTCTGTACTTCGTCAGACCTCGACAGATCCTTTGGCGGCAGACTTTTCGCGCATGCTTCCCGTCCATGTCGCGCTCTCGGCCTTGGCCACCGTCATCACGTTGTGGGCGGTCTCCCACAACTGGCTGTCCCGGTCGGCATGGAATGCCGGCAGACCCGCAGCGCAGCGCATCACCATCGCACCGAGGGTGGCCGATGTCATGTAGGGCACCACAAGAAGTTTCGCGGTGTGGGTGCGGCCTTCCACCACCATCAGGCGAGGTCGCCGGGGTCCGGGCCGGTCGATGGTGCGGGCGCCGGTGACGATCGAGTCCAGGTCGACGGGCCCCTCGGTGGGTGACCAGTTGATGCACATGTCAACGATCTCTCCGAGCGGCGCATGAAGGACGCCGATGAGTTCGGGGAGTTCGGAGGCGACCGATGCGGTGTGAGGCCACCACGCTCCATCGATGTCGGCGCCGAGCTGACGTGCGAGGAGAAGCCTGACGGGGCGGGCTACCCGCCGTGTCCCCGATAGGCCGTTCACGGCGACGGCTTAGAAGCAGGTGTTTCCTTTTGGGGGCGATCCGAGAAGGTCGGGTTTTCCGTGGGCTCCTTCGAGCTCTCACGCTTCTCTACGATCTCGGGCTCGTAGGGGTGGGAAAACAGGTCCGACGATTCCATACAAATGTCCTTAAAACGTACGGGTACGGCCCATACATACGATGTGGGCGAACGTCGATCCGTCCGCAGGCTGATCGCGGGAGCGACGCTTAGGAAAGTGCTGGGGCGAAACGGCCTGACACCCAATTTACCCGATCATCATCACGGCTGTGATTCGCCCTTGGACCGGGAAGGACTCAAACGAATTGTGGGCTGGCGGGAATGTCCCACCAGCCCACATTACGAAGCTTATGTCAGACGGCTGTGACGCCGACTGCCTGCGGACCCTTGGCCCCCTGCTCGATGCTGAACTCAACTCGCTGGTTCTCTTCGAGCGACTTATAGCCGTTCCCCTGGATTTCGCTGAAGTGAACGAAAACATCGTCCGCTCCGCCATCAGGAGCGATAAAGCCGAAGCCCTTATCGCTGTTGAACCACTTCACAGTTCCCTGCGTCATACTCTTCAACTTCTTTCATTCTGAAACGGATGTCGACAGACACCCCTCCAAACGGTAGCACGACCTGGGCCGAAAACGTATTCGACTGCCACAGAAAGCTTTTCATCGAGTCACCTGCGGTTGACGCGCCACGTACGCCAGCGCCTCCTGCGGCGCGTCGCCACCGACTTCTATTGACCGACAACACTTCTGATCGACAGCTGGCACCACGAGCGACATTAACCCTCGGCGAGGCCAATCGGGCTGATTCTCGCGTCAGCAGGCGGTCGTCAGTCGACCCCAGGCGCCGGCGAAGATCCGCACAATCGGTTTCGACACGGTCACGGATGCGTACCCATCCGAGTATCAGTGGCCACAAATGCCCCACTGATCACTATCGTCACATCGGCCGGCTAAGACGTCAATGCGACGTCGTGCCATGAAAGGTGTGACATGTCGCCGCGTCTTCGAATCGCATCGATGTCGGTGGCGTCGGCGACTGCGCTCACCGTCGTGATCGGCGTCGCGCCGCCGGCGTTCGGCGAGCCCTGCACCGGTGCTGCGGCCGCTGTCCAACCTCCCAATGCGGAGGCGACCCCGGAGCTGCCGGGTGTAAACCGCCAACCCGAAGGGCAGCGGCCGACCGGCGCGGACGAAGACGCACCTCTACCGCAAATGGGGGCGCTGCCGAGAGCCTTGGCCGACGCGCTGTCACCACGCACCGGGCAGGTGCAACAGCAGGTCGGGGTCGCGCCCGCGCCCACTCCGCCCAACGCGGCCACGCAACCGAACGCTCAGCCTGTTCCTGTTCCCGCAGCAGCACCACCGGCGCCCCCTCCAGCGCCGCCGGGGACGTCGATCGTCGGCTGGGTGACCGGACCGGACAGCCCGAACGACACCATCAAGAAATTCGCGATCACCGGGACCGACCTCGGGATCATGTGGGACAACGGCGATCCCGGCAATCGTCAGGTGCTGATGGCGTTCGGGGACACGTACGGCTACTGCGGCGTTCGCGGTCAGCAGTGGCGGTACAACACGTTGTTCCGCACCCGGGACGGCGCGCTGGCCAATACGATCGAAGTGCCGAATGGCGCTGTCTCCGACCAGTATTCAGGCTCGCCGCTGTGGGCACCGGGCCTGTCGAAGCAGATCATCAACAGCCTCAAGTTCGCGCCGACGGAGACGGGCATCATCCCGTCTGCCGGCATCGCCGCCGGAGGCAACCAGTACGTCAACTTCATGTCCGTCAAGAACTGGGACAGCGACGGACGGTGGACGACGAACTTCTCGGCGATCGCGGTCTCCCCCGACAACGGCGAGCACTGGGGTGTCTACCCGGACTCTGTCCGGCCGGCCTCGCCGAACACCGTCGACCGGGTCTCCTACGTCGCGGGTAACGAGAACTTCCAACAGGGGGCGTTTCTCAAGCCCGGCCCCGGTGACCCGTACATCTATTCATTCGGGACACCGCCCGGACGCGGCGGTTCGGCGTATGTGTCACGTGTCCTCCCGGCCGGGGTGCCAGATCTGCGCAGGTACGAATACTGGAGTTCGGACGCCAACGCCTGGGTTCCCAACAATCCGGGTGCGGCCACGGTGGTGATCCCCGGCCCGGTCGGCGAGATGTCGGCTCAGTTCAACACGTACTTGAAGCAGTACCTGGTGCTTTACGGCAACGGCGCCAACGACGTCGTCGCTCGGACGGCGCCGGCCCCGCAAGGTCCGTGGGGCCCGGAAATGCTGCTGGCCAAGTCGTGGGACATTCCCGGCGGCATCTACGCGCCGTTCCTGCATCCCTGGTCGACGGGTAAAGAGCTGTACTACAACCTGTCGTTGTGGTCCGCGTACAACGTGATGTTGATGAAAACGGTTCTGCCGTAGCTGGTTCGGGCTGCGTCACACCTGACCCATTTGTCACACGCTCGAGGCGATGCTGTCTGGCGAGGCGATCAGTTGATGACGCCTCCAGCAGGACAAGCGCCTTGAGGCTAGCGATGTCGGTCGACCTCAAGGGTGAATACAACGTGAGGTTGACGGTCACAGTTCTGCGTTAGCGACTCTGCGTCAACAAAAGATGTGCGCGGGGTCGGTGGTGTAGTCCAACACCTTTCCGTAGGCGTCGCCGCCGGCCGCACGAACCCCTCCGCACAGCTGCTGTTCAGTTGTACCGCCGGGGCGGTACACGGTGTAGATGGGATCGCCCTCGTCGTCCGCCTGACGCAACGACGGACATGATTGATCGGTGCGCAAGTATGACGCGCCCGGGTAGAGGTTCAACAAGCGTTGAACACCTGACTCGTACTGCCCTGGCGTCGTGACGTTTCCCAACACCACGATTCCCTGGCCGTTGCATAGCGGCTTACTCATCGGCGTAGGCAACCCGAGATCACCGTCCGGCCGGCTTGGCTCGCGCGGCGACGGTGCAGGAGAGGGGGCCGGCGCAGACGGTGCCGGTGCACCGGGTCGGGTGACTGTTGCTGTATGGGTCACCGTCTCCGGCGGAGTCGAACGCTCCGTCGAGCGTCGGGGCCATGTCGGCTCTGGCGGCGATGCAGTCGGTGTGGTCGGCGATGGGGACGGAGACTGCGCTAGGCGCGCACCGACAAACGCAACTACGCCCACGGCTAGCAGCGCGACGATACCGATGGCAATCATTGCGGCGGTGCGAGACGTCAAGACGGGGCGTGCGCCGATAGGTCCCGTCTGCTCCGGGTATTCCTCAACGCGAGGCGGTGCGGGCGTCGTAGTTGCGAACTGCGTGTCGGCGGTCGAGCTGTTCCAGACCGCATCGCCATGGCTGAGCGCCGCCGCGAATTGGCGGCAGGTATCGAAACGCTGAAACGGCTCCTTAGCCATCCCTTTGGCCAGCACGTTATCCATCGAGCCAAGATCAGCGCGCAGGTTTCCCAACCGAGGGGGCGGTGATGACAAGTGGCTGCCGATCACCGCTACTGGATTCGAGTTGGCGAACGGCTGCCACGCCCTGTCAGAAGATGAAATGTCGTGCAGGCCAATGCATACTGATCGGCACGACCATCGAGTTTCTTACCCGTCAGCTGTTCCGGCGCGGCGTAGGCGACCGATCCGACGGTCATATTGGTTTCCGTCAACCCGTGGGTTTCATTGGCGGCCTTGGCGATTCCGAAGTCGGCCAATAGGATCCGCCGATCACCCGTGCGTCGAGTCGGTGAGCAGGATATTGGCCGGTTTCACGTCGCGGTGCAGCAAGTAGCGTTCGTGGGCATAGTCGAGAGCGTCAGCGACGGCAGAAGCGATGGCTAACGCATCCTTCGGCGGCATCCCATGCGGATACCGATCTCGTACTAATTTCGCGGCGTCCGTACCCTCGACGTAGTCCATGGCGATCCACAGCTGACCGCCATGCTCTCCACGATCGTGGACAGCGACGATATGGGGATGCCACAACGAGGACGGCGATGTCCGCTTCACGAGCGAAGCGTTGGCGGAACTCCGGGTCGGCGCTGACGTCCTCCGGAAGCACCTTGAGTGCTTCCAGACGAGGCAACCGCGGATGCTGCGCGAGGTAGACCTCGCCCATCCCCCCAGTTCCCAGTAAGCGCACGATGGTGTACCCAGCAAAAACCGCACCATCAGCAATGGGCATGCGCAAATCGTACAAAGTTCGTCCATAGGTGCATGCGCAAAAGTCAGCACCATTCCGGATCTCGGATAGCGCAGTTGAGCCCGATCGACAGCCGAGTTTCCGTATCGTGACGCCCATGGACGCGTCTCCACCTCGTCAGTCCAACAGTGGCCAGGAGGTCACCCGCCGCCGATTACTGCAGTTGGCCGGGACCGCCGGACTGGCCGTCACCGTCGGCGGATGTTTCCTCTGGGACCATCCGACTCCGCCAAACACCCAGCGTCCCCCTGCGCCGGCGAAGCCCGTGGCAAGTCCCAGCGCAAGCTCAACAGCCAACCTGCCACCGACGCCGATGACTACAACCGCACCGACCGTTACCCCCGCTTCGCGGGTCATGTTGTGCCGCGACGCGTGGGGTGCGAAACCGCCGCGGCCTGGCGGTATACCTCAGCCAACCCTCAACAGCATGACGATTCACCACACCGCTGTGGTCCTCGGCGACAACAGCAACGCGCCCGCTCGCCTTCGCCAGCACCAGCACTATCACCAGGACACCCAGGGCTGGATCGACATCGCCTATCACATCAGCGTCGACCGCAGAGGAAACATCTACCGACTGCGTGACCCTCATCTTGTCGGCGACACCGCAACGAGCTATGACCCGACCGGCCACTTCCTCGTTGTCTGCGAAGGAAACTTCGATGAAGAGGAGGTGACAGAGGAACAACTCAACGGAGCTGCCCTCGCATTCGCGTGGGCCGCACAACAATTCGGTATCTCGCCGGAGACGCTCGCTGGCCACCGAGACGAAAGCCACGACACGTCATGCCCGGGCGCGAGCCTCTACACACACGTCACCGATGGTGACCTTCAGACAGCGCGTCGAAGGCTTGGTGGCCGCAGGACCGGTGGACCTCGGGGAGATATGTGGCCCTGAGGCGTTACAGATCGTCGCCGACATCGAAGCCGGCCGTCGCTGACCGCTTCGGGCTAGGCGATCAACCGCGAATCGCCTGCAGGAGCGCTTCTCGAAGCTGCTCCCACACGGCCGTCGAGTCCGTCCCCCTAAGTACCTCAAGCGTCAGAATAGGTATTTTTCGGTCACGGCCAAAGTACGAGCCCAACGACCCCGGAGTCGGGGCAAACGAGCTCGATTCCTCCACCGGCAGGCCACTCGCGGCAGAGAAGCGCTCGGCGATCTCGCCCGCCGGTCCGTCGAAGTTGATGAACTGGCGTCCAGCCCACGAGTGAGCGACGATGACGAGGTTCGGGGTGATGCGGTCGATCGTCTCCACGACAACGCGAGCCTCGGGTTCACTCAGCGCTTTCCCCCCGCTCGAGGGGTCGGTCGAGTTGAAGTTCGATGCCGGGAAGTTCCGGTTCACGTCTACCCCGTTAGCATTGCCGCGCGTGCCTGCTGCTCGACCGTCAGGGTTAGCGTCCTCGAAGATCGTGAGGGCGACTTCGCCGGCAAGTCCTGCAGACTCGAAGGCGTGCCGGCAGCTCGGCAGTCGTAATCACACCCTCAGGCTCGTCGCCGTGAATACCGCCGATAAACAACACCTTTCGCGGGCCATGTCCGACCGTCAACAGTCGTAACGGCCGTCCCTGCACCGATGTGCCGACGACCTCCCAACCAGCGGCGGCGGGCGGTGGTGGTGGCGGAGGAGGAGCCGGCTGTTGACCTGTCGCCCTCGGTTGTGGGCACGGCGCTGTTCGAGGTCGACGGAGAGGCCTTCGCCGTGTCGGATGACGACAAGCTGCAACCTTGCGCGCCAATCGACACAGAAAGGGCAAGTAGGAACACGGTCACCATTCGCATCGACGGCATCATCGCGGCCGCCCGTCAACATGTCGGCATCCCGATGGGTGCCTTCAGCGTTGTGTAGACCACGTTCACGTAGGCACCGTTGACCAGCCGGTACCAGACGTAGCTTGCGCCGTGGCCGGCGCTCGAGCGGAGGTCGCCCGTCGTCTGACATACCACCCGCACCGTTGCGCCGTCCTTGAGGTCGTTCGGATCCAGCCGTGGCGCGTCAGTGTAGGGCTGGGTGCGCTGCTTCACGCCGCAGGAGCCTCCCTCGTCGCAGGTGCCGACGATAGTCGCGTCCCAGGACAGCACAGGCAGGGGTGGCGGAGGTGGCGCGAACGTCGTCGGTGAGGCGTGCGATCCCCGTGGACGGCGGTGCTGCCGAGGTTGTGAGGTCTCGGTGATCGCGTTGTCGGGAAATGTCGGTTCGGTCGGCAACTGCGAAGTTGGCGTGGCGATGTTCGGCCGGGCCGGAGTTCTGGCTGCGCGCGAAGACCAACGCTCCGATGATCAACAGCGCCGCGACCGCGATGCTGGCGACGACGAGCACCACCCCACGACGACTACCGCCGGTGTCCGCTTTCGTCGTAACGATCGGTGGCTGCGGCCTGCCTGCGGCAGCGGGGCGGTGTGCCAGCCTCGGCCGTCCCAGTACAGCGTCCCGCCCTTGCCGCTAGGGTCTGGATACCAGCCCGGCGCAAGCAGACTCGGAGGCTGAGGTTGCGCGCTTCTTCTGCGGTCGCTTGACCGGCGCCGGCGTGGTTGGCGCTGCGGGCGCCGACGCTCTGGCCCCTGCCGGCTCCCTGCTCGCTAAGCGCGCGGGCGAAATCGCTGCAGGTCGCGAATCGATCGTCGGGGTCTTTCGCCAACGCAGCGGCCAGCACGTGATCGAGCGGCGCGAGTTCGGGTCGGGTGTCCGCCAGAGCCGGCGGCTCCGTGTTGAGGTGGCGGCCGATCACGACTGCAGCATTGGAGTCACGAAACGGCGGGGTCGCCGGTGAGCAGGTGGTAAGCGGTGGCGGCCAGCGAATACTGGTCGACGCGGCCGTCCAAGTCCTCGCCCATCAGCTGCTCGGGCGCTGCATAGTCAACTGTCCCGACTGTCATGTTCGTGTCGGTTAGTCCGCTGTTGTCATCGATGGTTCGCGCGATTCCGAAGTCGGTCAACAAGATTCGCTGCTCTCCGTCATCCTCGACATGGGTTAACAGGATGTTGGACGGTTTGACGTCGCGATGCAGGAGGGCCTTCTTATGGGCGTAGTCCAAAGCCGACGCAACTGCAGTAATGATCGCGATGGCCAGTTCCTGGGGCATGCCGTCGACATACTTCCGGGTGATCAGACTGGCCGCATCTTCGCCATCGACAAAGTCCATCGAAATCCATAGCTGGCCTTCATGTTCTCCCCGGTCGTGAACGCCGACGATGTGGGGATGCCACAGAGTCGAGGCCAGATCTGCCTCACGCAAGAAACGCTCACGGAAGCTAGGGTTAGCCGATACGTCGCCCGTTAACAATTTCAATGCATCCTGGCGCGGCAGCCGAGGATGCTGCGCCAGGTAGACCTCCCCCATTCCCCCGGCGCCGAGCCGTCGCACGACGGTGTAGCCCGCGAACGTCTGTCCCTCCCCCAACAGCATGTCCGGATGGTACCCGCAGCCTCACAGTTAACAGACAGGAATCGGGGACCCACGACTGCGAAACCGACCCGTCTATCTCGGCAGTATTACCGAAGCGGCAGCGGGGCAACCGATTCCGCGTTACTACCGCGGTCCGTCGACCTCGAAGGTGCCCGCGTCGTCGCGGAAGACCACCTGGACTTGTCGCTGAGCGCCGTTGATGGTCACGTCACACGCGAAGCCCTTGCCGGCTTCGGCCGCCGGGTTCTTGCCGCCGTTGCACTTGACCGCCGTGACCTCGTTCGCGCCGTATCCGTTGATCGGATCCGAAAGTATCTGCTGCACACCGGCTTCGGCTTTGCGCACATCGAGCACAGTGCCGCTTCCGCCACCGCCGTCGAAGAATCCGGTGAACCACAGCCCGCCAACCAACGCCAGTCCTCCGACCAAGACGATCGCGACGACCGCTCCCGCCACCCCAGCCCGCGACTCCTTCGGCTTCGCGGGCGGAGGTGAATCGGGCTGGTGCCTGCGAAGGCTGCTGCCATGGCGGTTGCGGCGGCGGTGCCTGATGCCATGGCGGTTGCGGCGGCGGTGCCTGATGTCGTGGCGGTGGTGACGGCGGAGCCTGATGTCGTGGCGGTGCAAGCGGAGCGTGTTGTGTCGGCGCCTGCGGCGGCGGGCCGTAGTGCCTCGGTTGCGGCGGCGGGGCGGGCGGGCGTTGCGGCGGCGCGGCCGGCGGTCGCTGCGACGGCGCGGCCGGCGGTCGTTGCGGCGGCGGATAGCCCGGCGGCCGACCTGGCGTCTGCGCGCCGCCGGGGCGCTGCCACCACGGCTGTCCTTCGCCCTGTCCTGGCGGTCGGGTCACAGTGCGCTCACGAGAATCGCTCGAAACACTCGTCTATCTCACTCGACAAGCCCACCCGATAGGCGAGGATCCGGGAAAAGCCGGCGGGCGCAGGCGTCCCCTTGACGTCGCTGGCGACCACGCCGTTGGTCAGCAGCCCCGCCACCGCCTCGTCGGTGTCTCCCGGCGACAACGTGAAGTCGCCGGCGGTCATCGCACCCTGCCCCACGCCCGTCAGACAGGCCGTCCGCAGCGCCGCGACGGGAGTGTCGAGATTGACGCCACGCTCATTCTGAACCGCTAGCGCATAGCGCGACGTCACCATCGACAGCGCAGTGTTGTCCCCCTGAACCAGTACTTTGTCGTCCTCCTCGTTCTTGGCCTCCCCCGCCACCTGAAGGGCAGGAATGTCGACGTAGATCTTGTTGGTCTCGGGACAATACGCGGTCGGCGCGCCGTTGGGTGCTCCCGCGCATTCCCCCTTGTCGGTGGTCAACGTCGGCGCATTGGTCGGCTTGAACTTCGCATTCAGAACATCCATCAGCTGATTCAAGATGTCCTGGTCGATCGGGCTGTCCAGAGCGTTCGGGTCGTCGATGACGTTCTTCGGAAGGTCGCCCTGGCGCTCTGCGATCTCGTTTTCGTCGATCGAAACACACTGGTCGGCATTTCCGGTGAATCCCATCTGGAAGGCGCTGACGCGGTCGAGGGCGTTGCCGTGCTCATCGCCAGTGCCGCCGATAGTTGGACGGTCGCGAAGGTAAATGACCCCCGCGAGAACACGATTCAAACCATCGCCGGTACTCATATTGAAGCGCTTGGAGTCCCCCGCCGCCACCGACCGCATGTACACACCGGCGAAGCAGTCGGCCTGCTGCTCCTTGACCAGACCGTTGGTGTCCATATCCACCAAGCCGGCCATCCATTGCAGCGCATGCCCGTACTCGTGTGCGATGACACCGACCACCCCCATCTCCCCGAAGTATTCGACACCCGTGGGCATGAGCGAACCTCGGTCCCAGGCAATCAGTTTGTCCCTGATGCAGTAGAACGCATTCGCCATTTGGTAGGTTTCCGACCCGCACAGAACCGGACTACTGGGATCGGTGGAGTCGTAGGAGATGAATTCGTCGACCGGTTCAAAGTTTCCCGGTAGGTACTTCTCGTAGTTCGCGTGCCAGAAATCTTGAATGTCGTTGACCGCCAACATCGCCAAGCGGTCGATGTCGCCGCCGTCCGTGTTCTCAACGGTGCCCTCCGGTGCAGGCGCGTCCGGGCGGCGCCCGCTGTCCCCCTCGCCGACCGGCAGGCCGCCCACCCGTCCCGGGTTGAAGAGCATCGAGGTGGCCCGGCCGTCGAGCACGGTCGACGAACCACTACTCGTGCCGCTACAGCCGGCCAGAAACATCGCCGTGCAGGCGATGGCCATCACGGATCCGGCGCCGCCGAAGCCGGTGCGACGTGTCATCTCGCGATTACCCCTCGTCAGTGCCACCTGTGCCTCTACTCTGCCGCTTCTCCGCGACTTCAGCAGGAAGAATGAGCGAACAAGCCCGCGGTGGCTCACCCCGCATTTTGCCCCCAACCACGGGTCTCGCGCAGGGTCGTCGCAGCACTGCCTGGCTGGAACACGCCGCACGGGTCGCGCATACGACGGATACTTCGTCCTGAGGAGGGGAGATCGACGTGGCTTCAGATGGTTCGCGCGTCGGCCAGATGTTCGGCCATTACAAGCTCACCGGCCTGCTCGGCCGGGGCGGCATGGGCGAGGTGTACCGGGCGGAGGACACAAAGAAGGGGCGGACCGTTGCGCTGAAGATCCTCGCGGAGCAGTTCTGGCAGGACGAGAAGTTCAGGACTCGATTCCAGCGCGAGTCGCGCGCGGCCGCGGTTCTTCAAGAACCACACGTGATTCCGATCCACGATTGGGGTGAGATCGACGGGCACCCCTACATCGACATGCGACTCGTCGACGGCCAGACGCTGCAGGACCTCCTCGCCGAGCGGCCCCTCCAACCGGCACGTGCATCCTTCATCATCGGCGGAGTAGCCGCCGCCCTCGACGCCGCGCATGCCGCGGGCCTGGTCCATCGGGACGTCAAACCGCAGAACATCATCGTCACGCCGTCGGACTTTCCCTATCTCGTCGACTTCGGCATCGCAGAAGCCAAGGGCGAAAGCGGTCTGACGATGACCGGTATGCAGATCGGAACGTTCGCCTACATGGCTCCCGAGCGGTTCCGCGACAAGGACGCCACGCCGGCCGTCGACGTGTATGCCCTCGCGTGCGTGCTCTACGAATGCCTTACCGGCAAGGCCCCGTTCTCATCGAACAGTCTCGAGCAGATCATGACGGCGCATCTGATGTTGCCGCCGCCGCGACCCAGTGACGCCAACCGGGCAGTGGCCACCGCGTTCGACGATGTGATCGCACGGGGTATGGCCAAGGAACCCGACGACCGCTACGGCAGTTGCGGGGCACTGGGCCGGGCGGCGCAACGGGCCGTGGAATCCGACACCGTCGTCGGGATGTCATCGGTGAACACGATCCAGACGCCCCCGTCGGTGGACACCATGCAGGCGCCTCCCTTTCATGGCGGCGGATACGGCGGTCCGCCCGGCGGATACCGCGGGCCCACGGTGGCGTACAGCGGTCCGCCGCCCGAGCGCCCCCCCGGTGTCGTACCGCCTCAGCCGACCCACGGCGCTCCGGCGCCGGCGGCTTCCCCTTCACGTCCGTGGCTGATACCGGCCGTGATCGCCGTCGTCGCGGCACTCGTGTTGGGCGGGATCGGGATCGTGATCGGTCTGCTGGCGAATCCGGACTCCCCACCGGTGGCCACCGCGCCCGACACACCCGATCTGCCGGTGGGGCGGCCTGCGCCGGGCAGCGACGGTCCGACCCCGCCGTCGCAGCCGTCCCGACCCACCGCGGACCCGCTGTCCATCGGTGCGCCACCGCCGCCGCCGCTGGTCGGGAAAGACACCAGCGCGAACCCGCAGAGCTGCACGAGCGACTTCTCGCTCCCCGGCCGCAACGACATCGGTACACATGCCCGAAGGGGCTCGGCCGACACATCGTGCTATTTCACCGAAAGCGTGCTCAACGCGTACTGGTCGACCTACAGCGACGCCAGCCGTGATCTTCGGAACATCTCGGCTCGCGGTACGGTTGACTGTCGCACGGTGCTCAGCGGAAGTGGCTGCGACGGGCCCAATTTCGTGATGGAGTGCCTCGCACGCCCCGGTCAGGCGTACATCACCTGCACCGGCGGCAGGGACGCCGTCATCTATCTGTACTAAGAGGCGCAGTTCCCGGCCGGCAGCAGATCGACGTGCTGTTGCAGCCAGTTCGCGATCTGCGTCAGATCCAAGGTCCCGTCGTCGAACGATCCCGAGTTCGGCTCGGCCGCTACGGCGACGACGGCGAATCCGTCGCGCACGGGTATGACGCCGAGCTGGCGGACCAGATAGTTGCCCTCGAGCGACGGGCCCCACCCGCCTTTGAATTCCGCCCCGGGGATCTCGCCGAGCCCCCAACTCTGATCGGGCGCGATCTGCCCCATCAGATCCATGATCGGCTTGTTCCTGGGGTCGCAAGCCGCGGACGAGAGAAACGTCGCCTGGTCGTTCAGCGTCCACGTCGTCTGGCCGAATGCGGTGAACTCAGGCCTGACCTTCTGCGATTCAACGGGTGTCGGGGCTCCGAACTCTGCGAGTACCGCCTCCACCTTCTTCGCCGCGACGGCCGGGTCGCCGAGGCCCTCCCAGATCGATTCTGCGGCTTCGTTATCCGACTGTGTGATTGCGGCGCGCATCGCTTCGGTGGCCTCAGGGGGGTCGGTCTCGCGGAGACCGGCGATCGCCAGCGGAACCTTGATCGTCGACCATGCGGTGCCGGTGCTCCAGTCGCCTGCCGAGACCGGCTCCGGTCCGGTACCCAGGGCCCGGACGACAATGCCCACTTTCGCGTTGAGGTCGGCGGCGAGTGATCCGAAGTCCGTCGCGAACTGCCCGGTACCAGCCGGCGCGGGAACGCCGGGGGTGGGTGCTGCGAGCGGTGGTGGGGCCGGCATCGCCGTGGGTTTCGGTGGCACCGTGCTGCTGAGCGCCGCCGCTTCAGATCCCGCAGCGAGGTGGCGGCCGATGACGACGCCGCCCGCGACGATCCCGATGGCCAGGAGGATGACGACCACAACGAACAGGGGCGATCGGGATGATCGACTCTCGTTCTGCCGGGCGTGCCGCGAGCGCGGGGCCGGTGGGCTGTTCGTCGTGGTGGCCATCTCCCCCAGTATTACCGCCAACGGGACGGAGTCCGCGCAGCAAGACGGCAAGCTGTTGATAACAATTTGACGCGCTGCAGGTGACAAACATGGACTGCTCGTATTTGACGGCACAAGATCGCCGCAAATAACCCGACAACGGCCCCGGCTATCTCGTTGCGCCGTTGATCATCGGGGTGATGATCATGCCCTTCTCGACGCCCCACATCGTCGCGATGGTCTTGTACTCGCCCGTCTGGATCAGGTGCTCGAGCGCCTTCAGCAGCGACTGGGCCAGCCCTGAGTTCTTGGGCACCGGCCAGCCGTACGGTGCCGAGTCGAACACCTCACCCGCTGCCGCCAGCGCTCCACCGGAGGTCTTGATCGCGAACAACGTCACCGGCGAATCCGCTGACATCGCATCGACTTCCCCGTTGATCAGCGCCCTGTTCAGCTCGTCCTGGTCGGCGAAGACCCGCTTGTCGATCGGCGGATTGCCCGCCGCCTCACACGCGGCACTCTTGGCCGGAATCTCTTCTGCCTCTTGCAGAGACGGGATCGCGACGCCCACCGTCAACCCGCACGCGCTGGCCGGATCCACACCGGCACCGGGCTTCTGCGCCCACAGCGTGCCCGCCTCGAAGTACGTGACGAAGTCGGCCTTCTCCTCACGCTCCTTGGTGTCTGTATACGACGACATCCCGACGTTGAAATCGCCCCCGCGCACGGAGGGGATGATCGCGTCGAACGGCGACTCCCGGTACTCGGGCACCAACCCGAGCGTTCGGGTGATCGCGTTCATCAGATCGACGTCGAAGCCGACGATCGCCCCGCTGGCGTCCTTGAATTCGTTTGGC
Organism: uncultured Actinomycetota bacterium; assembly: GCA_963721495.1. Lineage (GTDB taxonomy): Bacteria > Actinomycetota > Actinomycetes > Mycobacteriales > Mycobacteriaceae > Mycobacterium. The sequence goes on from CAVRMG010000047.1 coordinate 48,287, forward strand.
GCATAAGGAACATTCACACCGATGATCAACCGGCCCGTCGACCTGATGTCTTCGGGAACCGTCGCTGCGATCTCTTGCACCGCGCCCGGCACCGCATTCGGAGCCGTCGTCGACGAACCCCCCGCGACGCTCGCGGGCTGAGAGTCACCGCGGTCCGCGCCTCCCCGCAACTGCCAGAACCCGATCCCGCCGGCCACCGCGACCAACGTCACCGCGGCGGCGACCGCCAGCACGCGCCCGGACACGCGTCGGCGGGTAGGCGCCGCCCGTCGCGCGGAATGGCGCCCGCTGCGGGTGATGCGCACCGGCGCATTGAGGGCATGTCGTGCGGCAGCGGCCAATTCACCTGCCGACTGATACCGCTTCGCGGGGTTCTTGGCCATGCCCTTTGCGATGACCTCATCGAACGCCGCGAGCTTAGGATCGATTGCCGACGGCCGCGGTATCGGTTTCGTCATGTGCCCGGCGATCTGTTGCTCGAGGCTTTCAGCCGGATAAGGCCTTGCGCCAGTGAGGCATTCGAAGAGAACACACGCCAACGCATAGATGTCGGACGTCGGATCGACCGGCTTACCCTCGAACCGCTCCGGGGCCATATAGGCCATGGTTCCGAGTGTGCTGCCTGCCGTCGTCAATCCGACTTCCCCGGCGGTGCGGGCCAGGCCGAAGTCGATCAGGTACACAAAGTCCCGGTCGGTGATCAGGATGTTCGACGGCTTGACGTCCCGGTGGATCAACCCTGCGGCATGCGCGGCATCCAATGCCGCCGCGACCTGCTCGGCCACCTTCACGCAGAACTCCGGTTCCAGCGACGTGTCCGTCTCGTTGAGAACGGTCCCGAGGTTGCGGCCCTCGATCAGCCTCATGTCCAGATAGAGCCGACCGTCGATCTCTCCGAAACGGTGGATGGGCACCACATGCGGGTCGTTGAGCCCGGCCGCGGCCTGCGATTCACGCCGGAACCGGGCCTTGAACGTCTCGTCTGCGGCCATGTTCGGGGGCAGCACCTTCAGGGCGACGATGCGGTCGGTCTTGGTGTCGAAGGCCCGGTAGACCTCGCCCATTCCGCCGAGGCCGATCAGACGGTGCAGCTGATAGTGCCCGAATGGTGTCGCGTCCACCGTTAGCTCCTCAGCAGCGGCCGACCCGCTGTGTCAAGAGAAAAAGGTAGCGCGGCAAGCGCCTGCGCGTAGCCATGGGGGGGAAACCGTCGATTTCACTGAGTCGGTCAGTCTCTGACCGGCTGGCTCGTCGGCGAGCACCTGATACCGGATTCGAGCAGCTGGTGATGGGTTTCTGTATCTGTCGGTGGCCGTTGCTACTCTCCAGGCAACGAGCAGCGCATTCGCACTTCGAATCGCTTTTCGCCGACGGAAAACGCAAGCCGACGGGAACGCTCGAGGTGCACATTGCTGAGCAATCGAGGTCAACATGATTCGTCGAATAGGGGTAGGCCACCAATCCCACCAACGGCTGTTGGGGACGCACCCGCCCGAGGCCGGAGCGCAGCCGGGATCTGGTGCCCGGATCGCAGCTGACGCGCTTGCTATGGCCTCCTACGTCATCGAACTCGAAGTTGTTATCAACGGACAGCCGACGTTCGTTGAGATGACCGGCTCCGCCCCTGCTACCGGATATGAACGATGCTGACGGGCAGGCGGTTTCGTTTGGAGTTGAGTGCGACCCAGACCGATTACGTCGAGCAGATCGCTGCCGCGTGTCGCGCGGTGTGGAATATCGGTTTGGAGCAGCGCCGCGAGTACCGCCGACGTGGGGCATGGATCGACTACAAGAAACAGGCGCACGAACTGGCCGACGCAAAGTCAGAGCACTCATGGCTCGCCGACGCGCCCGGCCACTGTCTGCAGCAGACGTTGATGGAGAGGAATTACTGCCCCAACCGGCATGAGTGGTTGGGATCCTCGCTTCATCGGCGGGGAGGATGTCAACGAAAGTACATCAGGTTTGCTTTGCTTTGCCAGAAAGTCTTAGTAGTTGGCACGTCTCGGCCAGCGATCAGCGTATTTGCGGGCCGCTACGTCCGAGCTGCGGCGTAACCTGCTAAGCGGCAGCCGTGGCCTCAGCGTCCGGCAGATTGATCTCCGCGGCATCCGCCGTCGGCAATGTCAGCTTGATATTCGACACATTCAGCTTGCCCGACGACCACAGCGCCTGATACGTCACCGCCGACGCGACGATCTGCAGCGTCAATGTCTCCCCTGGGGCCAGCGTGTGCGCGACCGGCTCGAGATCGACCACCGCTTCATGCGTCGCGCCGTCCAGCGTCACCGGGATGGGCGTGACCTGGTTGCCCAGCACGAGTCGCGTTGTGTTGTCGACGAGTTGGGCGTAGACGTGAGTGCTCGCGCCCGTGCCGGAGTAGGTGAAGGTCAACTTCGGTGCGCCGACGATGTACGTCGTCGTCTCGGCTTTCTCGGTGGTGAGCTCCACAGCGTTGGATGCCTCGGCGCCCGAGAGAATTCCGAGCAGCGCAGGGATCAGACCCGCCCCCAGCGCCCTGAAGTTCGGGCCGGACCCGCCGAGTAAGAGCCGCAGCGGCAACGTCCCGCCTTCACAGCTCTCGACGGTGACCGCGGTGCCCGGCTTGACGGGATAGGTGTCCGACGTGAAGTTCTGGCCGTGCTGGTCGACCCACTCGAACTGCGGACCGGTGGGCACGGGAAGGCCTTTCACGTACTTGTCGAGCCACGCCAGGGTCGCCCGGTCAATCACTTCGCCGTCGTTGACACTGGAGATGCACCCGCCGTGACCGCCGCAGTACCAGACCACCTTGGTCTCAACACCGTTGGCGATCAACGCGATTGCGTTGTCGTGCGCTTCCTGCAAGGTGAACAGCGTGTCGACGGTGCCCTGAATCAGCAGCGTGGGTGCGGTGATCTGGTCCAGGAGATAGTCGGGACCACGCTCGTCGAGGAAGAGCTGGACTCGCTGCGATACCTCGCCAGTCAAGAGGGTGCTGATCAACGCGGTATATATCTGCGGATTCGACCGAGAACCGGTCAACAAGAGGGCCGCGGCGAGCAATAGGCCCCAACTCGTCTTGGGTGCCCCGTTCTTGGCGAGAGCCGTGTTGATGTTGTTCCACGCGATCGTCGGCACGATCGCGTCGACGCGAGGGTCGATCGCCGCGGTCACCAGTTGGATGCCGCCGCCGTACGAGGCGCCGACCATGCCGATCAGCGGGTCGGTCGTACTGCCGAAGTCGAATGCCGCTTCGGGCTGCTGGGCCACCCAGCTGATGATGGCCTGCATGTCCTTACCTTCGAATTCCGGATGGTCGATCTGGAGGATGCCGCCAGAACGCCATTCACCGCGCGGGTCCCATGTGACGACGTTGTAGCCGCTCTTCAGCAGCGTGCCCATGCCGATGACCTGATTGCGCAGCAACGGGTTGTCGAGGGCGAGGGGATTGGTCTCGCCGGGAAGGCCCAGGCCCGGACCGTTGAGGATCGTCGGCGCCGGCTTGCCGGCGTTCTCGCCCTGCGCCGGGAAGAAGTGGACGTAGATCGCGGTGCCGTCCTCGGAGATCACCCGCACGTCGCGCGGGGTGGTGCCGCCCGTGAAGCCGACCGGGTAGCCGATGATCGGGTGCAGGATGTCGCCGATGAGCGGTATCTGGTGAAGCAACGCGACGACAGGCCTCACGACCCAGGGACCGATGACGGGCAGGTATTGCAGCGGCGTGAGCAGCGCCCCCTGCGGGATGGCGACGACCTGAGGCTCCTCGTCGTCTGCGAGCATCGCGGCCATCGTCGTGACGTTGTCGGTGACGAGGCCGTTCGTCGACGGGTCAGCCTCCTTGTCGAGGGCGGGCGCCGAGCCGAGGAACTCGCGCCGCGCGGCGGCGGCCAGCGTCCAGATCGCCGGTGAGTCGACCGGCGCCGTCGGCTCGTCGTCCTTACCGGCGAACGGGCTCACAAGAGCGGTGACCAGACTTGAAACCGCCACGCTCACAGCGTCGTTCGGCTGCTTCTTCGCCACCGTCGTCGTCTCCGGCTCGGCGACGACGGCTTGCGTCACCGCGACGGCGGTGGTGGACGACGACGGCTCCACGGCGGCTGTCGGCGCGTCGTCGGCGTCGGATTCTTCGGTCTTTCTCGTCGAGGTCTTGCTCGTCGAGGTCTTGCTCGTCGAGGTCTTGCTCGTGTCTGCCGACGAATTCGTGGTGCGCGCCGCCTCTGTCGACCGCTCGGCACGGTCGGCGGCACTCGTCTTGGGGGGCTTCGACTCTCTCCAGCGCTTGTGGGACCGCGGCCGGGAGGCGGGAGATGTGTCGGTGCCCACCGATGTCTGCGCGTCGTCGGACGCATCGCTGGACGCCGGCGAGCCGGTCGACTCCTTGCTCGACGTGTCGGTCGACGACCCACTCGATGACGATTCCGTCGAAGAGGACTGCGATCCGGACGTGTCCGCGGGCTGTGCCGAGGCCACCCCGTGTCCCGTGATGACCGCGGCCCCGATGCCCAGAAAGACCGCCAGTGAGCCGACTCGACCTACGTGTATCCCCGCACCCATGCCTATCTACTTACCGGCGCCGCCCGCGGGCCGGAGGTGTTTCGTCGAATCGCGGCGGCATCGCAGGGGTTCGACCGCGTCGTCAATTCCGCAATACAGGGCGGCACTCAGGCCTACCGTCGGGTGAGTCGGAGCAGCGAAAGAGGTAATGACATGCCACGACGACCCAACCGACCCGACCCTCCCGACCGCGACTACATCGTCCCGCCGGCCCCACGAGCCAAACCGCAGGCGCGCATCTCGTGCGGGTGCAGCTGCGGCACATGCAGCGGCAGCGGTCACTGCCACAACATGAGCACCGGTTGCAACGTCAGGTGAGTTAGCCCGACGACGCAGTCTCGGCGGTGACGGGACATGACGACTGAGCCGGAGCGCTCGGCTTCGATGACACGTCCTTGAGCGCCAGGACAGTGATCTGCCCGCCACGCTTCGGCGTCATGATGACGTGCTTGAGCGCCGTCTTCTCACCCGGCGCGGTCGTGGTGCTCAGCTCGACGCGACGAAGGATCTCGCGCAGCACGATGCGCATCTCGACCATCGCGAAACCCGCACCGAGACAACGCCGATTGCCGCCGCCGAATGGGAACCACGTCGTCGGGCTCAGCGTCGCGCCCACCATCCGGTCCGGATCGAACCGGGTCGGGTCCGGATACACCTCAGGATCGGTGTGCACCGACGTGATGCTCGGGACCACCATCACGCCCGCGGGCAGTCGATAGCCGGCGATCTCCAGCGGTTCCTTCAGGATCCGTCCGACATCGGGCACCACCGGACGGATCCGCAACGTCTCCTTGGCCACCGCGTCGAGGTACTCGTCGCCGGCGGCATCACCGGCGTCCGCCGCCGCGACCGCCTTCGCCAGCAGGTCCGGGTGGCGGGTCAACCGCTCCAGCGTCCACGCCAGCCCGGTGGCCGTGGTGTCGTGGCCGGCGACCAGCAACGTGATCAGCTGATCGCGCAACTCCTTGTCGCTCATCGCCGTTTCGCCGTCATTGCCCGCCTGGATCAGCATCGCCAGCGCATCGGTGCGTTCGGCCAGGTTCGGGTCGGCGCGGCGTTCGGCGATCTCGGCGTACAGCAGGCGGTCGGACTCCTCGATGTTCCGCGCCAACGAACGCCACGCGCGGTGACGCTGCAGCTTCGGTTGCGCGAGCGCCAACGACTCCCACGGACCCACGCTCAGCAGCCGCGGCATCACATCACGCAACGCCGCCAACCGCGCCGGATCGCTTGCCCCGATGACCGTCCGCAGAATCACCTCGAGCGTGATCTGCGATGTCTTCGGTGCCACCGGAAACTGTCGACCCACCGGCCAGCGGGCGATGTTCTCCGCGGCGATGTCGGTCATCAGATCGGCCTGCTTCGCGACGGCATCGCGATGGAATGGCGCCATCATCAGCCGTCGTCGGTCGCGATGCACGTCGTCGTCGATGACCAGCACCGAGCTGTCGCCGAGCAGCCCGCTCAACATCGAATTCGCTTCGCCCGCATGGAAGATCCGAGGGTCGCCGGCGAACACGGTCTTGATGGCGGCCGGATCGGCGAGGTACACCATCTTGCCCATCATCGTGTTGTTCAGCGTGAACACCTTGCCGTACCGACGGGCGCACGCCGCGACGAACTGCGGCCACCACCGCATCATCAACACGAGCTGCAGCGCGCCGGGCAACCGGGGACCCGGAGGCAAGCCAACCTTCGTTGTTGGACTCATGCCCAATAGGCTACGTGCGGGAGTATCCGGGGGCAACAGGTTCCGGGGTTTCCGCGGCGGCCTACTCCGCCGGCGGCAGCTGGCGCTGCCCGTCAAGCTCCCGCAGTCCATGCCGTTCGGCGTCGGACTCGATGTGATCGCGACGCGCGGAGACCACGGTCGAGACGGTCGCTCGCGGTTCCGCGGGCTGTTCGTCCTCTTCCTCCTCGGTGTGGACGGTGACCTTGCGGCTGCGCTTCAGCGAGAAGTGGACCTCCTCTTCCTCTTCGAAGACGTGTCGCACCCCCCGCAGCGGCTTGGTGGCCGTCTCGACCGCGCTGGCGACGATCGGCGGCACAAACGGCCGGAGCCAGCGAGTCGCCGCCCTCGTGACGTCCGGAATCGTCGGGATCAGCGCGCCCCCACCCTCGCGGCTGGGCTCGATCTCCCCGGCAGGCTCGACCCGCGCGGGCAGGTTCTCATCGCCGGACGTCAGCTCGGTGGCCTGCACCCGTTCCGACTCCACCGGCACCGCGGCGGCGACGGCCTCGACGACGCGACGACGCTGTTGTTCGCGCTCGATCTCGGTCTGCGCCTCGACGGCCAGCCGCGCGCTGGCCAGCTGCTGCTCGGCCCACATCGTCTCGACGGCGGCGCGCACCTCCGCGCGCTTCACCGCGATCGCGGTGTCGGCCTCCAGGTCGGCACGCTCACGCGCGGCGCGGGCTGCCGCGCCGCGATCGTGCGTCGTCTCGCCGCGCCACACCGTGAGGATCAGCGGCAGCAGATACACCAGCACGAAGAACGCGATCGTGAGCAACCGCAGCAGCATCGCGGCTGAGTCGGCGAAGGTGTCGTCGTTCATGGCCGCCCACCGCGCGCCCAGACCCGCATCCGAGTCGGCGGCTGCGGCTGTGCGGGCCTGTGCAAGCGTCTGCTCGTTTGCGGCGACGTCGGCGTCCAGCGCGGGCGCGCGACGGTCCCGTTCGGCTGTTGCGGTGTCCAGCTGTCGCGTCGTGTCGGCGAGAAAGTCGTTGGCCGTGCGGTTTTCGGGTCCGACGCCGGGCAGCCCGGTGATGTGGGTCTGCGGGCAGTCCGGCGACGGGTTGTATTCACAGCGAGCGACGACCAGCGCCTCGTCGCGCAGTTGCAGGGCGCGGGCCACCGCGTCGTCGAGTCCGGCACGCGCCGCGCGCGCCTGATCCAGTTCCGCCGACGCCTGCGCGACGGCCGGTGCGCCGTCGGCCCGGACCGCGGCCTGCCCGTCGAGCAGCCGGTCGATCGTCCCGGAGAACAGCACCACAGCGGCCAGTTCGCCGACCACGACACCCACCGCGACACCGACGGCGGCACGCCCCGCGAGCCCGGCGCGTCCCCGCGTCGGACCACTGGAGATCGCGCGGCTGACGGCCCCGACAAGCAGACCGAACACCGAGGTCAGCGGGATGACGGCCGCCATCGGCCAGTCCGTCGACGAGGCGACGGCCAACGCCGCAACCAGCCACGCCAGCGCCGCGCCGAGCAGCACCACTGCCCCGGCGAGCGCGTGCGTGGATCGTTCGTGACGTTCGCCGAGCTCTTGCCATTCCCCGCCGCCAAGCCAGGTGAACAGCGCCTCAATTCTGTTGGCGTACATGGAAGCTCCCTAACGTTCTCGCGTGACAGCACGCCGAACCATGAAACTCGGTGTTGTGGTCAGGCGGAACAGAACCCCCGCGGGTCGCGCCGTCACGCCGGCTGCGAATACCCGAATCTTCTCACAGCGGCATTCGGCGCGCCCGCCGCGGTCGGCGGTGCAGTCAGGGAAAACTTGTTTGTGCGGCTAATGTGTCGGCGAGTCGCGCACCGGCGCGCCGCTTCCGAAAGATCCTTGATACATGCGCGTAGACGGTCGGGACATCACCGTTTCCGGCAACCTGCTGCCACCGCTGACCCGCCGGACCAACGACATCGTCCGTGTCGCGCTCGCGGCGCTGTTCCTCGCGGTCGTGATCACCAGTTCCCTGATCACCCGCAACGAGTGGGATGCCCTCGAGGAGTCCGTCTCCGAGATCGTCGCGGTCCTGACGCCCACGCAGTCCAACCTGGTGTATCTGGCGTACGGCGTGGCGATTCTGGCGCTGCCGTTCGTGATCCTGGTCAGCCTGATCGTCGCCCGCCAGTGGAAGCTGCTGGGCGCCTACGCGGCGGCGGCGGCTATCGCCGGCCTGGCGCTGTCGATCACCGGCGCAGGCATCGCCGCCCCGCAATGGCACTTCGACCTGTCCGAGCGGCTCGACACGCTGCCCTCCCAGTTCGTCGACGACCCGCGCTGGATCGCGATGCTCGCCGCCGTGCTCACCGTCTCGGGCCCGTGGCTGCCCGCCCGGTGGCGACGCTGGTGGTGGGCGCTGCTGCTGGCGTTCGTTCCCATCCACCTCGTCATCAGCGCGGTGGTGCCCGCGCGGTCCCTGCTCGGGCTGGCCGTCGGCTGGTTCGTGGGGGCGGTGGTCGTCCTCGTCGTCGGCACCCCCGGTCTGGACGTGCCGCTGGACGGCGCCATCCGGGCGATGGCCCGGCGCGGGTGTGTGGTGTCGGCGCTGACGGTGGTCCGGCCCTCCGGCGCCGGGCCGCTGGTGCTGCAGGGAACCTGTGAGGAGCAGCAGAAGACGGCGGTGATGGAGCTGTACGGCCCGCACCAACGCAGCGGCGGCGCACTGCGTCAGCTCTGGCGCAAGGTGCGGCTGCGGGACCGCGAGACCTCACCGATCCACACCTCGATGCGCCGCGCCGTCGAGCATCGCGCGCTGATGGCCATCGCGATCGGTCAGCTCCGCGTCGCCAACACCTCGACGATCAGCGTCGCCGCCCTCGACCGCGGCTGGACCTTGTATGCGCACACCCCGGCGCGTGGAACGCCGATCAGCGAGTGCGTCGAGTCGATTCCCGTTGCGCGGGTGTGGGAGTCGCTGCGCATCCTGCACGACTGCCAGATCTCCCACGGCGATCTGCGCGGCAGCCAGATCACGGTCGACGACGACGTTTTGTTCGGCGGCTTCGACAACGCCGAATACGGCGCGACCGACTTCCAGCTGCGATCGGACATAGCCCAGCTCCTGGTGACGACGACGTACCTCTACGACGCGCGCTCGGCGGTGCGGGCCGCGATCAACGCGTTCGGCAAGGACGTCGTGCTGACGGCATCACGGAGGCTCACGAAATCGGCTGTGCCGCTGGGTATCCGACACCCCGTGCAGGATGCGAAGGCCGTTATCATCGCCGCGCGCGAGGAGGTAAAGGCCCAGACCCGCGTCGACGAGATCCGGACCGAGACGGTCACCCGGTTCACCCGCAATCAGCTCATCCAGCTGGTGCTGTTGATCGCCCTGGTGTATGTCGCGTACCCGTTCATCAGCTCGGTGCCGGCGTTCCTCACCGAGTTGCGGACGGTGAACTGGTGGTGGGCGCTACTGGGCCTGGCCGCGTCGGGGTTGACGTATGTCGGTGCGGCGGCGGCATTGTGGGCGTGTGCTGACGGGTTGGTCAGCCTGTGGGGCCTGATCGTTATGCAGGTGGCCAACCAGTTCGCCGCGACCACGACCCCCGCGGGTGTCGGCGGGCTCGCGTTGAGCGCGAGGTACCTGCAGAAGGGCGGGATCAACCCGCTGCGCTCCACCACCGCGGTGGCGTTGCAGCAGTCGGTGCAGGTGATCACGCACATCGGGTTGCTGATCTTCTTCTCCACCGCGGCGGGCGTTTCGGCCAACCTGTCCCGGTTCGTGCCGAGCGTCACCGTGATCTACCTGGCTGCCGGCGTGCTGCTGGGTCTTATCGGAACGTTCCTGTTGGTTCCCAAGCTGCGGCGCTGGCTGGCCACAGCGGCACGGCCCCGGTTGCAGGAACTTCTCGGCGACCTGATGGCGTTGGCTCGCGAGCCCAAGCGGCTGGCGTTGATCATGCTCGGTTGTGCGGCAACGACTCTCGGCGGTGCGTTCGCACTGTGGGCCAGTATCGAGGCCTTCGGCGGCGACACGTCGTTCATCACCGTCACCGTCGTGACGATGATCGGCGGAACCCTGGCGTCCGCGGCTCCCACCCCCGGCGGCGTCGGCGCCGTCGAGGCGGCATTGATCGGTGGCCTGGCCGCCTTCGGTATGGCGGCCGCGGTGGCCGTGCCGTCGGTCCTGCTCTACCGGGTGCTGACGACCTGGCTGCCGGTGTTCGCCGGCTGGTGGGTCATGCGGTGGATGGGCGAGAACGGGAAGATCTAGGCCGCGGCGCGAGAGACCTCACCCACGTCGTGATGGTTGCGTGCGTGGTTGGCATCTGCGGCTTCCTACGCATCCGGGTTGTCGGGAATTGGGCCGAACCGCTGATTGCCGAGGATCCCGTACTCATCGCCGAGCGCGCGGATCTTCTCGCCAACCGCATTGAGGTCACTGTTGGAGCGCTGGACGACCTCCATCACCTGGTTGATTCCGTTCTGCACGATCGGAAGCATCATCTGCTCGCCGGCTCTGCCCGGGGGGACGCTGTTGGCCGCCGCGACCACCCACTGCCGAACGGCGTCCAGGTCGCGCCGCCCCGCTGCGACCACCTCGGCCGACTGGTCGACCTGCGCGCCCAGGCGCTGGTCCAGCCCGGCGAGTTGGCCGATGACCTGGCGATGCTCGGTGTTCGCGGTGCCGTAGGCGCTGGCCGCCGAACCCGTCCATCGCGACCCCGGCGCGGCGCCGTCCAGACCGGATTCCAGCTGCCGCAGGGTGGCGCTGTTGTCATACGTCGCGCCGGCCTGCGGGCTCCCCTCGCCGAACGTCGACCGTGCGCTCGACCACGTCGACAAGAAGGCGTTCAGCACGGCGCTCACGTGCGCGCTCCACTCACCCGCCCAGTATCCCAGGCCCGCACCTACCCCAGCCGCACCAATTCCGGTGCAGGCCATACTGGGCCGGTGCCAGAACTCAATGTCGTGGGCGGCCCGCTGGAACTGTGCGGCACCGACCCGATGACCGGCTTCTTCCGCGACGGTTGCTGTTCGACGGGGCCTCAGGACCTCGGGAGGCACACCATCTGCGCCGTGGTGACCACCGATTTCCTGGAGCACCAACGCTCGATCGGCAACGATTTGTCGACGCCGATGCCTCAGTACCGGTTTCCCGGGCTCGTACCCGGCGACCGCTGGTGCGTCACCGCCGCGAACTGGCTGCGGGCGTATCAGGACGGCTGCGCGGCGCCGGTCGTACTGGCCTGCACCCACGAGCGCACCCTGGAGATAGTGCCAATCGAGGCACTGCGCGAACACGCCGTCGACGTTCCCGACGACCTCGGCAACCTTTAACGCAATACCGGTCAGCACGTCACCGATCCGGCATAGCGTGAGCGCCATGACAGATCAGTCACCGGCGGTCACTGTCGGGCATCCACCGGCCGGGCTCCTGCGCGCCGTCAACCCGCTCGTGGGGTTCCTGCTGCGTACTCCGCTCGCCGGTCCGTTGCGCAAGCAGATGATGGTGGTCAACGTCACCGGCCGCAAATCGGGCCGCAAGTACTCAATTCCGTTGAGCGCCCATCAGATTGACGGCACTCTCTACGCGCTGACGAGTGCGCCGTGGAAGAACAACTTCCGCGAGGGCGCGACGGCTGAGGTCCTGCGCGACGGGAAGACGACGACGATGCGCGGTGAGCTCATCACCGACCCCACCCTCGTCGCCGAACTCTCCGAGCGGTGCGCGGTGTCCTACGGCGTCAAGAAGGCGCAGACGATGATGGGACTCAAGTTCCGCGACAACCGGATCCCCACCGTCGAGGAGTTCAGGGAGGCGGCCGTGCGCGAGCACATGGTCGCCGTGAAGTTCACGGCCTGACCGTTGTAGCGGCTGCGGATATTCGGAAAGCCGTCGACGCTTCGGTGACCCTGCCGGGCTGCTCGGGCTTGGCGTTGGCGTCGGCTTCCGGGTCGGGGTCGACGGCGTCAAGAATCCCTCAAGGCATCCAGCGCACCATTCGAGCTGGAAAGGAACACACATGAATCAGATCTTCCTTCGGGCCGCCGCCGTTGCGGCGACGGCCGTGGTGGTGGCCGGTTGCTCGTCGGCTACGGACACAGGCACGCAACGCTCCGCGCCGGCTGTATCACCATCGACCACCCAGGCGGCACCCATGGCCGCCCGCAACGTCGAGGCGCCGATCCAGGACATCCCCTGGTCGCAGGTCGGCCCCGGCTGGATGCTCGCGATGTGGAACGCGGCCAGGCCCACGAATTCCGGCTCGGAAGTGCCTGAGGGCGAGCCGACGCCGAATAACGCGGCGACGACGCTGTATCTCGTCGACCCCGAGGGCGGCCGCTACGCGATCACCACGTTCGCGGCGCCGGGCGAGGGCGGTCAGCTGCCGACGTTGGCCGAGTGGTCCGGCGACGGGAACCGGGCTCTCTTCTACCGGCAGGGGAATGACCTGACCGTCACCGAGGTCGACCTGCACAGCGGCGAGCAGACGTCGTTCGCGGTCGCGGGCGGCTACGCCGTCACTCCGCGCTACACGCGTCCTGAGGGCAAGGCCGTGCTGCTGCTGAAGAGCAACGACGTCGAACAGTGCGGCGTCCCTGAGGCGCGTCGATCTGGCAGGCAAGGAACAGCTGACGTACCCGGTCGAGAAGCTCGGAAGCGAGTTCAACGCCTCGGTCCTGTCCGCACCTGACGGCACGAGGCTGGTGCTCGGCACCGGTACCGGCCTGGCTCTCATGGGCAACGACGGAACGCCGGGCAAGCAGCTGCCGGTGCCCGACGCGAGTGGCTGCACACCGACGCGGTGGTGGCATGCGGACGTCGCCCTCGCACGGTGCTACGGACCGGACTCCACCTATTCACGGCTGTGGCTGGTCCCCCTCGATGGTGCGGCACCGACCGCGCTGACCGCGAAGAACGACGGGCAGCTGGGTGAGGACCTCGGCGACTTGAACGCCTGGCAGCTTCCGGCAGGCACCTTCCTGCAGGCGACGGGCGGGTGCGGGTACCAGTTCCTCGCGAAACTCAACGCGTCCGACGGATCGACGACCAAGGTGACGGTGCCCGAAGTGGATGAGCACCACAGCATCATCGTGCGCGGCGTCGCCAACGGCCACCTGCAGCTGCAGGCCACGCTGTCCTGCGGGAGCGGCGAATCGCTCGTCGACTACGACCCCGCAGCGGACACGACGACCGTGCTGCTCGGCAGCGACGTCAACGGCGGCGGAGTCGTCGACGTCGTGTCCTACCCGGACACCGAGTAGGCCGGCTTCTGGCGGCCTCGGGCGGGCCTCCGCCACCGCTCATCGCCACCAAGGTCACCGACCAGGTCGCCGCAGGACAGAGCGACAAGCGCTGAGCAGCGCCTTAAGGACCACCTCGCCAATGTTCGATGCGGTGGTGGTCGGGAGTGAAACCGTGCTTCACACCCCAAAGAACAGCCTGGGTTCGGCTGCCGACTCCGATCTTGCGGTAAATCGTGCGGATGTATGACTTCACAGTGTTGGGGCTGAGGTACGTCAGCGTCGCGACCTCGGCATTATTCTTGCCCTGGGTGATGAGGGCCAGGATCTCCGACTCTCGATCGCTGAGGCCTTCGCCTCGGCCCGGCCAATCAAGTCCTATGGCGCTGCGCGCCCGCGGTGGAGCGTCGCTTATCACTGTTTCTCCGGCATGGACGGCCTCCAGCGCGGCAACCAACTCGCGCGCCGGCAATGTCTTGGATATATAGCCGTGCGCTCCCTGCTGCCTTGCACTTTGAATTAGGTCCGGGTGAAAGTTCCAGGTGTAAACCACGACTCGTCGTGCACGCGGATTGGCGACCAGGACGGCGATCTCTTCGTGATCCGATTCGGGTTGGGCGAAGGAGTCGTACAGCACGATGTCTACGGGGTCGTTCACAGCTGTATTCGAGTCAAGCTCGGCGACGACTACACGGTCGCGGTACTGGTTGAACATATTGGCGACACCCATGAGCACCACGTCATAGTCGTCCACGAGTGCCACGGTGATCGGGCTGTTCGACGGGGACACCACACACGTGAAAGTACCTCCCTAGGGGTGTTACGACACCCTCCCTAGGGGTGTTGACTGGGATCAGCTTCAGGACGGTACTCATCGACTGATCATCCGTTGACTGGTCAAAGGGGTTTCACAATGATCGATCATTTGGCCAAACGAGACCACTTCGCCCGCTCCAGACACCAACAACGCTTCGAAGTGCGGGAAAGCTGGAATGACCGCATCGTGATTTTGTCTGTGCGTGACGCGGTTGACATGCTCAGTGCACCGGAGTTGACCGAGGCTATATGTGACGCGCTGAACAAGGAGCCGGCCGGACTCATCGTTGACCTCACGGACGTGAATTTCCTTGCGTCCGTCGGGATGAGCATTCTGATAGCGGCGCAGGAGGCGGCTGATGCTTTATCGCTCCGATTCGGAGTCGTCGCCCATGGGGCCGCCACCAGCAGGCCAATCACGCTGCTCGGGATTGACAAAATCCTGACGCTTTATCCAACGCTGGGCGATGGGTTGCGCGATCTTCGCTGAGACCGCCTGCTTGTCCTTGACGTATCAACACTGAGCCAATCACCTTGATTGCGTGACGCGCAACCGCTCGACCTGTCGGATAGCACAGTGCGCGAAATAGAAAGGCCCGCAGTCATGATCGTGCTGGAGTCATCTTGGTCATCGCCGGTCTCCTGCTGAAGATGTCGATCCTGTGGACCATCGGAATCGTCCTGCTGGTCATCGGCGTCGTTCTCGCGATTCTTGGTTCAGCGGGACGCCCTGTTGGCGGCCGGCGCCACTACTTCTAACTGCTGTCTCTCGACTCACGGTCATCAAAGGTTACATCGATTCGCTCGAAACCCTTGGCGCGTTGAGCTTTTGCCTGCCCGATATAGGTCTTGCGGTCGCCGCGAGTCAAATCGACGTTATCGGTAAAGGGAGTCAGCAGGGCACGGGGGTACAGCCGATCGGTCGCCACCACGTTGGCTTGGGCGCACAGCAGCAATGACGTCGCGATCAAGTACAGGAAGGCCAACAGGCCGAGCACTAAGGCGAACACGCTATTCGTAGCGCTGGCGGACGTGACCACGTGCGCGACGTAGACAGCGCCGAACCACTGCAGCAGTTGCCAAATGACCGCTGCCGCCAGAGCACCGGGCGCCACGTCACGGTAAGTCACGTCCCTGGCCGTAGCGACGCGGAAAACAACTAGACACACGCCCGCGTTGATCAACACCGAGATGACCACGATGCCCACTGTGGCGACTATTCCGAATGATTCCGACGCACGACTGATAGCCGCCAAGATTGTGGTGGCGATCAGCGCCGTGCCGAGGACGAGAAGCAAGAGCAAGCTGCGGATCCGCGCCCGGATGGGGTCGGGTCTGTTGTTGCGCGGCACCGCCCACAACGTATCCATGGCGTTCTGCACTGCTTGGCCCACGCCGAGACCTCCATAGAGCGCGCCGGCGATACCGACGACGACGCCGACCGTGCCGCCGCTCAGACCTTGGGGCTGCCCGAGCTGCTCACCGATAACGGGGAATTGGGCGACAGCAGACTGCAGGATCTGTTCCTGCAGCTCGGGGTATCCCACGAGCAACACCCCTAATACGGTGGTCAACAGCAGCAGGGCGGGAAACAGGGATACAAATGCGTAATAGGTGATCAGCGCGGCAAGGAAACTCCCTTGGTCATCGACGTACTTGTAGACAACGGCAATGAGGAAGCCGGCGGCGCGGCTTCGCCGCTGCAGTCGATCTAGCCAACCCACCATGATGGTCTCCGCCGCGAAGCCAAGTGCGGCAAAGCCCGCACTCCGCAGAGATACCCAAGCATTCGAGGCGCAAATCAATGTCGCCGCAGGGCAGAGGGGCACTGCTCGCCCCTAGAGAGCGCCCCGGCGTATCCCAGGGCGCCCGCGGTTACCGCGACTCCAAGAAACTTCCAAGGCCCGCCCCGGAGTCTTACTTCAGCAAGTGCGGGGACCCCACCCGACGAGGTCCCCGCACTTGCCTCATCCACACGCTATGCAGCGCACCGGCCTCGAGGAAAGACTTCCGGGAATCACTCAGTAGTTGTTGCAGGAGTTGGCGATGGACGCCATCGCTCCGAAGTACTCATGCCCCCACTCCGTGCCCTGAAATTCCTGAACAATCCGCTGGCGCTTCCCGGGGTCCGAGGCGAGGAAATTACTCAGCATGGCGCCCGCCAACGGGTTCGTCGAGACCTTCGTCCCCAGGTCGGGATTTTCCGCCTTCAGCGCCGCAAGGACCTGCGGATAGCTGCATGTCGTGTCGATGACCGGGTCTGCGTACGCGACGCCGGTCCCAGCCGCCAACGAGAACGCCAGACCACATAGGGCAGCGGCGACAGAGTTTTTCGATAGTAGATTGACCATAGTCAGGGACCTTCCAAGCTATGCAGCGCCCCCGACTAGCCCTGGCTCCGATAGAGACCCTCATGCTACTCGCCATTGCGCGAGACATCACGCGAATCCGTGATGCCGGCTCCGCACCCAACACAGGACCCTTGCTGTCAGATCATCGCTCGAAGCGGAGCCCTGAGGCATGGCGCCCAGGAAGATCCAATCGCAATGGTCGGTTCCGGAGCTGAACTGCCATCGTCCGTCGAAGATGTAGCCGCCCTCCACCGGACGCGCCACGCCGGAGCGGCTGAATGGCGACGCGATCCACGTTTCGGTGTCGTCGCCCCAAACCTCCTCCTGCACACGTGCATCCGCGAAAGCAAGCAGCCATGGGTGGATGCCGACGACCCCGGAGACCCAACCGGATGCGGGATCAAGCGCGGCTGTAGCCATCACGGTCTCGGCGAACTCCCTGGGTGGGCTTCGAAGCCGCGGTACAACTTGGGCTGCATCAATCGAATGACTCCAATGGATTTCAGCGTCTTCACGGTCTCATCCGGCAACCGGCCGATCCGCTCCGCCTCCCAGGCCAGAGGTAGGCGACAACGCCGATGACGGTGGGAGTGCTTCCTCCAAAGAGGAGGCTGCCTGAAATGCCCAGTCACACAAACACTCACATTTCAGGTAACGGTTCAGCGAAAGCTACGTTGAGCACTTGGTAGGACCCGACTCGATGGTCATCGGCATCAAATAGAGAACGTCGGTCTGTGGAAGCTCGACGCGCTCGAGGTCGGATCAGCTACGCGACCTTGGCGCGGTCCGTGCCGACTACCGACAGCACTGGCCGGAGCGCGGCGAACAACTGCTTCCGGTCACTGACGTGGAAGTGGTTGCCCTTGAGCATCTGCAAGGAGAACTCGGCCGACGTGCGCGAACGCCAGTGACTCAGGTCGGATTCGCTCACCAGGATGTCCTCGCTACCTCCGAAGACGTGGATCGGGCAGGCCAGCGGCACCGCGTCTGCGTCGTCATCGGTCGCGCACAGCGTCAGGTCGATGCGAGCCAAGGCGACCGCCTTCTCGCGCAAGGTCGGCCACCGGTCCAGTTCGACGGGCAGCCCGCCGATGTCGGACAGGATCTTGCCCAGCTGCTGGTCGTCGACCTGGTTCACCATGGGGATCGACGTCGGAAGGTGGGGCGGGGTGAAGGACGACAGGATCAGTGCCTCCGGCTGGGTCAGGCCGGCCGCCGCGCGCAGGGCCGCCAGCCGATATGCCACGAGGGCGCCGAAGCTGTGGCCGAAGAACATGTGCGGTTCGTCCAGCACCGATCCCAGCTGGTCGTTCACCTCGTCGATGAGTTCACGAAGCGTCGCGAATCGTTCGCGGTCCGGAACGTCGACTGCAACCACCTCGACGTCGGCCCCGAGGCCCCGCTTCCAGAGGTTGAACGACGTCGCGCCACCGCCTGCGTGATGGAAGCAGATCAGCCGGACGCGTCCACGCGGCTGCGGAGAGCGAGTCGACGTCGCCAAACGCGAGATGGGACGGGCGGTTGGTGCCGTCAGCGTGGTGGTCATTATTCCGGGTCCTCTCGGTGTGTACGAGAAGACCTTCGCGCCGAGAACTTGGGAATTTCTTGGAAGATCTCTTGGCACAGCCCCCGCGCCGCCAGGCACTGGCGGCCAGTGATCGGAGCAGTGCCCGGTTATTTAGCGGAAACGTCAATTCACCGCCCCCTGATGGCGGCCCCTCCCCTAGGGTTCAGCTAACTCTTCGAAGAAGGTCAGGTATTGGGATGACGGTCACCATCGAGGCGGTGCTGGGCGCCGGCGGAATGGGCACCGTTTATAAGGCTCGCAATCCCGCGTTGCCGCGCAGTGATGCCTTGAAGGTGCTCTCAGAGGGGTTGTCTCGGGACGAGCATTTCCGGGCCCGTTCCGCCCTCTTGCGCCGCTCCAGCAGCCAGTCCGGGAAATAGGAGCCGTGCCGAAGTTTCGGGATCGCCAGGTCCAACGACGCTGTACGGGTGTCGAATTGGCGGTTCCGACACCCATGGCGGGAGTTGGTGCGTTTGGTACTGCGTTGGCCGGATCCGGCGCCGCAAAGGGCGTCGGCCTCCGCGCCCATCAGGGTCTGAATGAACGTCGACAACAGCTCGCGTAGTACGTCGGGGCCGGTGGTGGTGAGTCGATCAGCCAGCACCTGAGGCCAGTCGATATCGTGGGCAGTGGTCATCGTGTCGATTCCTTTGCTCGAGTGACTTTGGACGGTCTCTCGAAGAATCACGCGATGACCTTCAATCACTCGGCTACGACACGCCGGGCGCCCCAGTCAGGCCCGACTCGTACACCACCTTGGTGGACGCAACCTGACGGTCACAACTAGAGAGCCGAAGGAAAGGACTATTGATGTCAGAGGAATGGGGAATATCGAGGGTCGGTAAGCCGGAAATCGTGGTAGGCGGAACACTGCAGGAAGCCATCATTCGGATTCAAATCTTGCCGCTACCCCCGGTCGCCTGGACAGATTGCTTCCTGCAGACGGTTCGGGGGCATCGAGTCACCATCACCGGAACAGAAACCCATCCCGACAAGATTGAGGCCGTCGCACATCCTGCCGAAGTTGAGGACGTGCTCGGAAAAATCGACTCGGCGATTGAGAATGCCAACAAGTACGTCGAAAAGGTGGCGCATTCCCGGCGGCAAGCCGACCGTGACCTTACGAGCGCTGAAGCCGACCAGAAGCAAAAACTACAGGCCGAGCTAGACCAACTCGCGGAACAGCTCTCCAAACCCGATTACCCCGAAGATGCGAGTGCCGGCTGAGTCGCAGCAGATCATAGGTCGCGAATAGCATCCGCCCACCTTGGCGGGAACCCTCGGCAGTCCGCGTATGAGCCACCATTAACAACGGTGCGATCATCACGCCGGCAAGGTTCTCGACTTCTCCGAGCTCACCGGATATCCCTGAACGAGTCATTGCCGCATCCCGGTCCGCGTCGTCTCAGGCGGTGCGGGGTGATCCGGCGGGGTGGGTAGGGCTGCGGGGAGTCCGGTGAGTAGGAGGTCGAGGCCGCGGTCGAGTTCGACGGCCCCGTCATACGAGGCCAGCGCCGGTGCCAGCGCACGTAATTGGGGGAATTCGGTGATCGACAACCGATGCAGCCCGAGCCGTAGGACGTGATCGGTTTCCTCGGGTCGTTCGATGATCTCCTGCAGTTCGTTGAGGACGTGGCCGTGCAGGTAGGCGAACAGGACCCGGTGGATGTGGAGGGCATCGTCGCCGGTGAACCCGGCGGCGGTGAGTAGCGTGAGGATGTCTTCGAGAGGTCGCAGAGTGCTCGGTGGCCGCTGCGCGAGGGGGGTGGCCAACGGTCGGGTGACCAAGAGCGGCACCACATTCGGGTGTTTGAGGGCCAGCGCGCGGAAGTGATGGGCGACTTTACGCAACTGGCCGACCCAGTCGCGGTCGGTGGTGTCCACCGAGAGCTGGCTTAAGACGATCTCTGCGGCACCGTCAAGCACGGCGGCCTTGCTGGGAACGTGACGGTAGAGCACCGTCGTGTCGCGGTCCACGGCGTCGCTGAGTCGGCGCATGGATAGTGCATCCACCCCGTCGCGATCGATGATCCCCAACGCCGTTCGCAGTATGAGGGACCGGGTGATCTGACCGCTGTCGCAGCCGATCGCCACGAATGACTCATCGTCGGGGGCCGTGTGAGGCTGTTGCGTCATCGGAGCAGTACTCCTTCCTAACGACACTGTAGACCTACGACGTAGGTCTACAGTGTTGACAGACGATCTAATTAGGAGTGTACTGGGAGATCTAGCACCGGAATCAGAGGCGTCGCCATGATCGTCATCGTTGGATTAGCTGTTTTGTTCATCGCCGTGATCGTCGGGATCGTCGGAGTGCTGAGCAATGCCGGTGCCGCTCACCCGTTGACCGAGAACTTCGCCGTGTTCGGCTACCACGTCACCGGGTCGACTGGCACGCTCTTCCTCTTCGGGATCGTGGTCGGAGCGGTGGCCATGCTCGGAATGAGCACGTTGTTGGCCGGCGCCCACCGCGCCGCGGGCCGCGGGACAGCCGCGCGCCGCGAACTCGCAAAGTCCCGACGCGAAACCGAGTTGGTGAACCGCGACCGCGCCATCCTTCTCGAACACCAGAACGGCAATGCCGACCCTGGCTCAACAATGACCTCTGGGCGGGAAACCTCCGCGGCGGGGACCCCGACGGGCCGGAATCGAGTTCGGGTGCCCCGTGCGTGGTCGCGCCATCGCCACCCGGTCGCCACCGCGCAACGCGATACAACTCGGTAGCACCCAACCCCGATCAAGCAGTCGGTCTGCAATCGCCACAACCATGAAGGAATCCCACATGAGCATAGGCAAGAAGCTCGCCCATAAGGCCGAAGCCGTAAAGGGTTCCGCCAAGAAGTACCTCGGCCGCGCCACCGGCAACACCCGGCTACGCACCGAGGGACGCGTCGAGCAGGCCAAAGGCAACGCCAAACAGGCAGGGGCCAAAGCCAAAGACGTCTTCAAGCACTGACCGCTGACCGTTACACCCACCACCAAGGAATCAGGTAACACCCATGATCGTTCTCGGAATCATTCTCCTCATCGCCGGTTTTCTCCTCAAGATCTCGATCCTGTGGACCATCGGCATCATCGTCCTCATCGTCGGCGTGGTCCTCACGGTGATGGGATCGATGGGACGCGCCGTCGGCGGCCGCCGCACCTATTACTAGATCGCTCTGCGAGGTGGCAGCGCCAAGGTAACGGGCTGCACCATGCCGAGCCCAGTCCGCAACGCCCACAACCAATTCGAACCATTTACCTTCTCGACCAATTCTAGGAGTCAACATGACTACCAGCACCATCGTTTTGATCGCGACCGTCGCGGTCGTTGCAGTTCTGCTCATCGCCGCAGTCGCGTGGGTAGCGCGTAACAGACGCACCCAACACCATCGCGTCGAGGCCGGCGAAATCCGCGACAAAGCTGCCGAGCAGTCCCACAAGGTAGGGCAACGGGAGGCGCTCGCCGAAGAGACGGCGGCCAAAGCCCGCGCCGCTCAAGCCGAAGCCGACGCCAAGGCAGCGCACGCGACCGGCCTACAACACCAGGCGCAGATCCGCCGCAGCGACGCGGCCAACGCCCGCGACGAGGTGAACCAGGAATTCGACCGTGCCGACAAGATGGATCCTGACACGCAAACCGATGACACCGCGCACACGGACTCCACACCCCGTGGGGCAACTCGAGAAAGCTTCAACGGCAAGGAAGCCCCACCAGTGACGCCCAGAGCCAGGTAGTGGGCGCACCCTGGATCGCAGCGCCGGCCGGATGATGATTCGTCCGGCCGGTTAGGGGCGAACAATGTTTGACCAGGCCTCGGCCTCTACCGCGACTGAGATCGTCCAGAACGGCATCTTCGAACGATCCGCCCGAGCCGGCTATGTCGTGAGCGGCCTTTTGCACCTCACCATCGGTTATCTCGCCATCCGGATCGCTCTGGGCAGTAGCGTCGGCGACGCTGATCAATCCGGGGCGCTGTCGGCAGTGGCAGCCCAACCAGGCGGCATCGCCGCGCTCTGGGTCGCCACCCTTGCCTTCCTAGTAATGGCACTGTGGCGGCTGGTCGAAACAGCGGTGGGCCGTTCAACCGACCCGAAATCGCAGCGCGCAGCATCGGAAGTCCTGGATCGGGCGAAAGCTTTTGCACTCGCCGTCGTCTATTTCGCGCTCGCGTACTCCACACTCGGATTCGCTCGGGGTGCCGGAAAGTCAACCGGTGAGCAGAACTCCGGGATCAGTGCCCGCCTGATGCAGACCGGCGCCGGCACTGTCGCACTCATCGCCGGTGGAGTCGTCATCTTCGCGGTGGGCGGATATCACATCTACAAGGGAGCCAGCCAAAACTTTCTCGACGACCTCAAGGGCCAGTCCAGCGACCTGGTACGACGACTGGGCACGGCGGGCTACATCGCCAAAGGCCTGGCCATCGCCGGCGCCGGAGTTCTGGTAATCATCGCGGTCAGTCGTACTGACCCGAACAAGGCGACCGGAATCGACGGCGCCCTGAAAACACTTGGGGCCCAACCCTATGGAGTAGCGCTGCTGATCGCCGCCGGCCTGGGCATCATTACCTACGGGCTGTACAGCTTCGCCATGGCCCGATACACCAAAATGTAGGCCGCTCTCGCGGACTCAACGATGTCCTCGGGAAAGTCGACCGGTTTCATATCCCCTAGAAAGCGCCTCTGACAAGCGTGGCAGGTACAGGATTCGAACCTGTGTAGGCATTAGCCGGCGGATTACTGTCGGTCTATCTCGACGTTAGGTGGATCAAGCTGTGTTGGTAGCGCAAGGAACCTGCAGGTCTCTGACGGTTGGTTCTGTTGGTTGCCGAAGCTTGCGATAGCTCTGCTGCGGACTGACTGCAGACTGGCAGCTATGCGTGGCCAGCGCGATGATCAAGCCGACGTCGCCGTCCT
>CAVRMG010000048.1:0-51591 GCA_963721495.1 uncultured Actinomycetota bacterium
ATCGTCTCGCCCTCGATCTCCAGGATCAGGCGAAGCACTCCGTGCGTGGAGGGATGCTGTGGTCCCATGTTGACGACGATGCGTTCGCCGACATGCGATGCGGCATTCTCTCGTGCGGCCGCGACCACCTGGTCCCAGTCCTGGCCGCCGACGACGACCACCTTTTCGGAACCGCCCGACTCGGGCGGGGTGAGGGAAGTGCTCATCAGTTGTAGGCCCTCCGCTGATCGGGCGGTGGAATCTCGGCGCCGTGATACTCCACGGGGATGCCGCCCAACGGGTAGTCCTTGCGTTGCGGGTGGCCCACCCAGTCATCGGGCATTTCGATGCGGGTCAGGGCCGGGTGACCGTCGAAGACGATGCCGAAGAAGTCGTAGGTTTCGCGCTCGTGCCAGTCGACGGTCGGGTACACCGTGTACAGCGACGGGATGTGAGGGTCGGCGTCGGGTGTCGCGACCTCCACCCGGATGCGGCGGTTGTGCGTGATCGACATCAGCGGGTAGACGGCGTGCAGCTCGCGTCCGCCTTCGTCGGGGTAGTGCACCCCGCTGACCCCCAGGCACAGCTCGAACCGCAGTTCCGGGTCGTCGCGCAGCACCTGTGCCACCGCGGGCAGCTGCTCGCGATGAACCTCCAGCGTCAGTTCGTCGCGGAAGACCACCACCCGCTCGATGGATGCGGCGTAACCGTCCTCGCCGAGGGCCGCGGTCAATGTGTCGACGACGTCGTCGAAATAGCCGCCGTACGGGCGCGGAGAGCTGCCCGGCAGCGCCACCGGGCGGACGAGACGGCCGTAGCCCGACGTATCGCCGCTGCCCGCAGCCCCGAACATGCCGCGGCGCACACCGATGACCTCGGGGTTGTCCTTGGGGGCGTCGGATCCGTTCTCGGTCACCGCAGCAAACCTTTGAGCTCGATGGTCGGGGTGACCGCCAGCGCCGCCTGCTCGGCTTCGCGGATCGCCTCCTCGCGGTGCACGCCGAGCGGCATCTCTTGAATCTTGTCGTGCAGCTTGAGGATTGCGTGCAGAAGCATCTCGGGGCGCGGCGGGCAACCTGGCAAGTAGATGTCTACCGGCACGATGTGGTCGACGCCCTGCACGATCGCGTAGTTATTGAACATCCCGCCCGACGAGGCGCACACGCCCATCGCCAGCACCCACTTGGGCTCGGCCATCTGGTCGTAGATCTGACGCAGGACCGGCGCCATCTTCTGGCTGACGCGGCCCGCGACGATCATCAGGTCTGCCTGCCGGGGCGTCGCCGAGAACCGCTCCATGCCGAAGCGTGAGATATCGAATCGCGGCCCCGCCGTCGCCATCATCTCGATCGCGCAGCAGGCCAGGCCGAAGGTCGCGGGCCACAGCGAGCCCTTCCGGATGTAGCCGGCCACCTTCTCGACGGTGGACAGCAGAATTCCACCGGGCAGCTTTTCCTCTAGTCCCATGACAGGCCTCCCCGCCGCCAGACGTATGCGTAGGCCACGAACACCACGACCATGAAAAGAAGCATCTCTACCAGCGCAAACAGCCCCAGGCTGTCGAACGCCACCGCCCACGGATAGAGGAACACGATCTCGATGTCGAAGATGATGAACAACATCGCGGTCAGGTAGTACTTGATCGGGAACCGCTGGCCTGCCGAATGCGCGCTGGCCATGTCGGGCACCGGTTCGATACCGCACTCGTAGGCCTCTAATTTGGACCGGTTGTAGCGCCGCGGGCCGACCAGCAGAGCAATGCCGACCGAGCCGATCGCGAACGCCGCCGCGATGGCGCCGAGCACCAAAATTGGCGTGTACAAATCCATACCGAGCAAACGCTCCCTCGTGGGCTGTCGATGTGAGCTTACCCACACCCTAGCGGGCTTTGCGATGAGTGCCACACGTTTTGGTTAGTATCGCTACTAGCACCGTGTCGCTATGTCGTCATGCCTCGAATAGGCAAGTGCGACAAATCAATTCGCGTGAGCGGCTATTGCACCGGTGTGCGCAGCAGAGACACCACGGCGTCACCCAGTCGGATCGGGTCGATCGGATGGGGGACAGCGGCTTCCGCGCGCGACCAGCTGGCCAGCCAGGCGTCGTCCGGCCGGCCGGTCAGCACCAAGATCGGCGGGCAGTCGTCGATCTCGTCCTTGAGCTGCTTGGCGATTCCCATGCCGCCGACGGGCGTGGCCTCGCCGTCCAGGATGACCAGATCGAACCCGCCGTCGTCCATCTGTCTGAATCACCATCGGGCCGGTGGCGATCTCGACGTACGTCAGCTCCGGCAACTCCGGGTGCACGCGCTTGCCGAGGGCGAGCTGCACCTGCTCTCGGGTCCTGGGGTTGTCGGAGTAGACGAGGACCCGCAGCGGACGCGATGACTCGACCATGCGCCGATCGTACGGCTAGCCGGCCCTGCGGAACACGACGTCGCCCGAGATCGTCGCGTTGTCGCCGACCATGCCCATGATGTTGCCGTCGACAGCGAAGTCGTGGCGGTTGACGGTGGCCTCGGTGGCAAGCCGCATGGTGCCGTCGCCGACGGGCGTCACCTTGGCCTTCAGCGTGAGCGGTTTCGTCGTGCCCTTGATGGTCAGTTCTGCGTGCAGGCCGACGGTGTCGCTGTCGATGACATCCGCCGAAGTGACCACCACGTTGATGTCCGGGAACTTCTCGGCCTCAAAGAAATCGGCGGAGTGCAGGTGCGCGTCGCGTTTACCGATCCCCGTGCGCAGCGACGCCGCCTTGATATCGATGTGGCCGGAAACCGTTTGGGGGGCGGTGACTTGGCCCTCGCCGCTGAACTCGGTGAAGCGGCCCTTGACGGGCATCACGCCCCAGAAAGACTTGCTGTCCACCGCGACGGCGGATTGATCGGGGACGACGGTCCACGTCCCGGCCGACGCCGGATCGCTGAAAAACTCGCTGAGGCTTGCCATGTCGTCCACTGTCAGTTCGTCGAATCGAGCAGTGGGGCCATTTCCGCCGGGTCGAAGTACTCGTCGATGCGGGTGATCAGCCCGTCGGCGCCCACCTTGATGACGATGCATACCCGCATCGCGATCGATTCACCGTTGCGACCGTTGGCGTGCAGGATGTGCTGCTGCACGAACCCGCCGGTCGAAGAACTGGCGGTCGAGGATCTCGTAGCGGCGATCGATGGTCGAAACGATGAACCAGTCGATGACCCGCAGCGCCCGGTCCTTCGCGCTGTCCCTGGTGTCGCCCGAGTGCCAGACCAGAACGTCGTCGTCGAACAGCTGCGTCACCTTGGCGATGTCGCTGTTGGTGATGGCAGTCGAACAGCGTGTCGGCGACGTCGACGATCGCGTCCGAACCGGTGACGGGCATAACGTTGATCTCCCTTGACCTCAAGTCAGGTTGAGGTAGAACTCTGGATTGCATGGATTCAACACCAACCTTCTCCCGATTTGATGACGCCTACAAGTCCCAGACCGCTCCGTGGGTGATCGGCGAGCCGCAGCCCGCGGTCGTCGACCTCGAACGGTCCGGGCTCATTCACGGCAAGGTGCTCGACGTCGGCTGCGGCACCGGCGAGCACACGATCCTGCTCACGCGGCTGGGCTACGACGTACTCGGCGTCGACGCCGCGCCCACGGCCATCGAGCAGGCCCGCGCGAATGCCGCCGAGAAGGGGGTCGACGCCCGCTTCGAGGTTGCCGACGCGATGAACCTCGGCTCGGATCGTCAGGAGGGGCCCCTCTACGACACCGTCGTCGACAGCGCGCTGTTTCACATCTTCGACGACACCGACCGGCCCAGGTATGTCGCGAGCCTGCACGCCGCGTGCCGACCGGGCGCGCTGGTGCATGTGCTGGCGTTGTCCGACAAAGGCCGCGGGTTCGGTCCGGAGGTCAGCGAGAGCGTGATCCGCGCGGCGTTCGGAGACGGCTGGGTGCTCGAGGCGCTGGAGGAGACGACGTACCGCGGTGTCGTCCAGGAACCGCACGTCGACGCGATCGGTCTACCTGTCGGGACGGTGGTCGACGAGCCGGCGTGGCTCGCCCGCGCCCGCCGCATCTGACGCCGTGCGGCGTCGAACGTGAGCTTGTGCTCGAAAAATCACAAGAACCTCGCACACAAGCTCACGTTCGCGGTCAGAGATCACTCGGCATAGCCGGGGTGGGCCACATCGAGTCGGCCGCGCACGACTGTGCGCAGACACGCCAGCACGTCGTCGGGCCGGTCGTCGACGTCTCCGGCACGGATGGCGGCGGCCAGGCCCGCTTCGTCCGAGAAGCCCAGGCCTGCCAGCGCGGCGGTGACGTCGTCGGTCGACTGGTCGAGCAGTTCACGCTCGACGATCCGCAGCACGTTCGCGGCAACACGGGCATGGAAGTTGACCGGGCCTGCGTCGGCGAGCCGACTATCGGGCCCCGTGGCGGCGCGCACCTCGTCGTCCAGAAAGTCCGCCACAGCCGCAACGAGTTCTGCCGCGGTCGGCCGCCCGTAGAGCCCGCTCATCTGGGACCACCACCCTCCAGCAGATCCAGTACGTCCCACTCGGTTTCGGCTACGCGGCGACCGATCGCGGCCAGCTCGACCGACGGAGTCTGACCCGACAGGTGCCGCTCGGCCTGGAATCGGCAGATGACGCCCCATCGCAGGGTGGCCACGGTGAGCCACCAGCGGAACACATCGCGGTCGAGTTCGGTGCCCGCGGCCGATTCGTAGTCGGACAGGAAGCTCTCGACGCTTCCCAGCCCGCCGGCGCCGAGATCCTCGGGCGCGCCGAATCGCCATGCCCGGATGCAGAACCAGGCCAGGTCCTCGTACACCTCGCCGGTGTGCACCAGCTCCCAGTCCAGCACCGCCGCCAGGCCCGAGTCGTCGACGATCAGGTTGCCCATCCGGAAGTCGCCGTGCACGAGCACCCGCGGTGACGGCGGCGGGCGGTGCGCGGCCAGCCATCGAAACGCCCACTCGAAGGTCGCCGTGGTGTCGCCCATCGCGTCGAGTCGGTCGCGCCATTCCTCCAGTTGGTCGGCCTCGGCCACGCCGATCCCGCCGGGGTCCGCGCGGTGGATCGCGGCGAGCGCCTGCGCGCATTGCTGCAGCAGCCGCCGACGGCCGGCGTCCCCGTCAGCACGCTCAAGGTTTCGGTAGATTCTCCTGACGATCGTCTCGCCGCCGATCTCGTCGCAGATGAGATACGGATTACCCAGTGCGGCAGGTGAATTGTCGGCGGTCAGGATGTGCGGCACCGGCGCTCCCGCGGCGGCCGCGCGCTGTTGGACGCCGGCCTCGACCTCCATGCTCGCGTGCACTTCGTCGGGCGGGCCGGTGCGCAGGATCAACGGCCGGCGCTGCTCGGTCACCGCGTCGAAGGCCCATGTGGTTCTGCTGGCTCCGCCGGTCAGGGCGCGCAGGTTCTCGACGGTGACTCCGTCGCCCAGCACCGGGCGCAGAACCGACGCCAGCTCTTCGATCACCTGCGTCCGAATCCGAACAGCCGCTGCGCCACCCGGCGAATCTGGATCTCCTCGGCGCCCTCGGTGATCCGGTAGCGGCGGTGGTGGCGGTAGATGTGCTCGAACGGTTCGTGACGGCTGTAGCCGACACCGCCGAACACCTGCATGGCGCGGTCGGCGGCCTCGCACACCAGGCGGTTGGCGCGGTAGTTGGCCATCGACACCTTGTCGGAGACCTCCATGTGGTGGTTGCGGTCCAACTCCGACGCCGCGAACCGCACCAGCAGCCGCACCATCTGCGCCTCGGTCTGCAATTCCACCAGCGGCCACTGCACGGCCTGGTTCACCGACAGCGGCTTACCGAACACCGAGCGTTCTCCCGCGTACGCGACGGCGCGGTCGATGCAGTACTGAGCGGCACCCAGACTGCTCGCGGCCTGCCTAATCCTGTTCTCGTGCAGAAAGGTCTGGCCGACCTCGAGGCCCCGATCCAGTTCACCGAGCACCGCGTCGGCGGGCACGCGGACATCCTTCAACTCGACTTCGCCATGATCGGTGGGCATGTTGAACGTCCACCAGTAGTACGGCACGGTGAAGCCGGGGGTGTCGGTCGGCACCAGGAACGCGCTGATACCGCGAGCCTGACCCGGCTCTCCGGAGGTGCGGGCGAACACCAGGTCGTGGGTGGCGCGGTGCACGCCGGTGTTGAACCGCTTGGCGCCGTTGATGACCCACTCGTCGCCGTCGGCAACGGCGCGGGTCTCCAGCCAGGTGGCGTCCGACCCGTGGTTCGGTTCGGTCAGCCCGAACGCCATCGACCGTTCTCCGGTGATGAGCGCCTCGGTCCACTCCTTCTTCTGCGCATCGGTGCCGAACCGGTCCATCATGATGACCTGCGGAAAGTTTCCGACGATCGACGACTCGTCCTGCAGGTCGTTGTGCAGTCCGAGCCCCTTGTGCGCCAGGTGCTCCCGGATGACGGCCATGTCGATGTTGCTGCCGTCGCGGCCGCCGAACTGCGACGGCAGGCCATAGCGCAGCCAGCCGCCCTTGTCGGCGCGCTTACGCATCTCGCCGAGCAGGTCCTCCCACTCCCGGCGGGGGATGCCGTCGTTGTCCCAGTCGGTGCGGGCGTGCTCGCGGCGCTGGTCGAAGTACTGCATGTTCTCGCGTTCCAGCGGCTTGATCTCGGCCTCGATGAATGCGTCCATCTCGGCGAGCAGGCCCGGAAGATGCTCCGGGAGGGTGAAATCCACGTTGACTCCTTCAGATGTACTTGCTCAGAATCCGTACAGCGTCTTCTTCCAAATCCTCGACAGCGTGGCGATCGCGTCCTCGTCACCGATCTCGATGCCGAGGCCGGACGTTCCGACGAACACCGTGGTGAAGTTCTCGAACAGCAATGCGATCGCCGCGGCGGTGTGTTCGGGATCCAGTTCGGCACCGTAGCCCTGTTCCTGGGCGCGGCGCACCGACGCGGCGACGATGTCGATGCCGAAGCGGCGGAACTCGTTCTGCACGGCGGCGAAACGCGGTTGCGTCGCGGCGAGCTGCGCGACCGCGATCATGATGCCGATGTTCTGCTTGAACATGTTCCAGTAGCCGGTGACCACCGCGCGGAAGAACGTGTCGTCATCCGGCGAGTCCGGCAGGTCCACGCTCAAGCCCGACGGCGCAACCACCTCGTGCAGGAAGGACTGTGCCAGCGCCGCCAGCAGGTCTTCCTTGTCGGCGAAATAGCGGTAGAACACCGCAGGCGACTTGCCCGCGGCCGACGTGATGTCGCCCAGAGTGGTGCCGTGAAAGCCACGCTCGGCGAACAGCTTCCGGGCTGCCTGCTCGATGGCCTCCCGGGTCTGGCGGCCCTTGGCGCTCAGCGTCTCGACGGGCACGGTTAGGCGTCGAGAATCCGGTCGCCGGCTCGCAGCAGCGAGCTCGGTAGATCGTGGCCGACGGCGGTCTGCGCGACGCGGGCGGCGTCGATGGCCGCCTGCAGGTCGACGTCGACGTGAATTCCGCTGTCCCGTAACAGGTAGACGAGGTCTTCTGTGGCGATGTTGCCGCTGGCGCCCGGTGCGAAGGGGCAGCCGCCGAGCCCGCCGACCGATGCGTCGAGTCGGGTGATGCCTGCGGTGACCGCGGCATAGGCGCTGGCCAATCCGGCGCCTCGGGTGTTGTGGAAGTGCGCTCCCAGCGGGATATCGCCGATCCGGGGTCGAACGAGGGCGACCAGGTCGCTGACACGCCGCGGCGTTGTCGTGCCGATGGTGTCGGCGATCGCCAGGCGGTCGACGCCGTTGTCGCAAGCCGTCGCCACGATGTCCAGCACCCGTTGCGGCGGTGTGGGCCCGTCGAAGGGGCAGTCCCATGCGGTGGCGACGATGACCTCGACGGTGACGCCGCTGTCGTGGGCGATCGCGACGATCTCGGGGATCAGTGCGGTTGATTCCGCGCTGGAGCGGCCCACGTTGGCGCGGCTGTGCCCGTCGGCGGCAGAGACCACGTACTCGATCGATCGCAGGCCCGCCGCGATGGCGCGCTTGGCACCGTTGGGGCTGGCCACCAGGGCGGAGAATTCAATGTCGGGAAAGTTGTGAAGTTCGGCGGCGAGGTCGGCGGCGTCGGCCAGCGCCGGGACCTTCGACGGGGAGACGAACGCGGTCGCCTCCATCTCCCGCACCCCGGTGGCCGCGACGGCGGCGAGCAGTTCGAGCTTGGCCGACAACGGAATCGGGTCCTCGATCTGCAGGCCGTCGCGCAGCGAGACGTCGCGAATGTCGACGTGTGTCGGTAGTTCGGTCATACCACGCCTTCCTCCCGCAGTTCGGCGAGCTCGTCATCGCTGCGACCGAGCAGGCCGCGGTAGACCTCGTCGTTGTGCTGACCCGGCCGGGCCGAGCCGGCGTTGCGGATGGTCCCCGGGGTGTCCGACAGCACCGGTACAACGCCCGGACCCTTGACGTTTCGCCCGATACGTTCGTCCCAGTGGTCGGCGATCATGCCGCGGGCCTGCAGTTGCGGATCCTCGACCACCTCGGCGACGGTGTTTATCGGGCCGCTGATCACCCCGGCCGCCGAGAGCGTGGCGATGATGTCGACGGGCTGACGCGCCGCCGCCCAGTCGCCGATGATCTTGTCGAGCTCATCCTGATTGCGCCCGCGGGCAACATGATTGGCGAACCTGTCGTCGGTCGCCAATTCGGGTTGTTCCATCGCCGCGCACAGCCTGCGGAACACCGTGTCCTGATTGGCCGCGATGACGACCCAGCTGCCGTCGGCGGTCGGATAGATGTTCGACGGGGCGATGCCTTCGAGCCGGGTGCCGGAGGGGCCGCGGACCACACCGCCGACGTCGTAGTCCGGAATCGTGGATTCCTGTACGGCCAAACAGGATTCGGTGAGTGCCGCGTCGACCACCTGGCCCTCGCCGGTGACGGAGCGGCGGTACAGCGCGGCCAGTGCGCCCTGAGCGGCGAACATCCCCGCGAGACTGTCGCCGAGCGACAGAGCGAGTCGTGGGGGAGGGCCACCGGGAAAACCGTTCATGTGCCGCAGGCCACTGGCCGCCTCGGCGACGGACGCGTAGCCGGCCTTCTGCGCTTCCGGGCCCGTCTGCCCGTAGCCGGACACCCGCACCAGGATGATGCCCTTGTTGCGTTGGTGCAGCACGTCGTAGCCGAGGTTCCACTTCTCCAGAGTCCCGGGGCGGAAGTTCTCGACGATGATGTCGGAGCGCTCGACGAGGTCGAGGAACAGTTCGCGGCCCGCGGCCTCGCGCAGGTTCAGCGTGACGGCCTTCTTGTTGCGCGCGTGCACCGTCCAGAAGAAGTGGTGGCCGTCGAGTTCGGCCTGTCCCCAGGTCCGCAGCGGGTCGGGGGCGCCGGGCGGTTCGATCTTGATCACCTCGGCGCCCATGTCGCCCAGCAACCGGCCGGCGAACGGTCCGGAGATCAGCGTGCCGACCTCGATCACCCGGATACCGTCCAGCGGGCCGGTGACACTCACAGCGAGAACCCGTGCCTGTGCAGCCAGTCCGTGCAGACACCGACGGCCTGTCGCAGCGTGCCGCGCTGGTCCGGACCGGAGTAGTAGTGGTTGGCGCCGGGGATCTCGTGCATCTCCTTGTCAGGATGCCCGATCGCGCTGAACAGCCGCTGTGTGTGGCTGGGCGTGCACGCGTCATCGGCCAGGTTGCCGATGACCAGCGTGGGCACGGCGATGTCGGGCCCGCACTGCACCGCGTCTCCGTTCGCGTCGTCGTAGCTCCACTGCGACAGCCAGCTGCGCAAAGTGCAGAACCGCGCCAGGCCGACGGGGCTGTTGTTCACCACCTCAGGATCGCCCAGATAGCAGGTGCCCGGTTTGCGTTCGTTCGGATCGACCGCCGGGTCCAGCCAGCGCGGGTCCGCCATGGTGCCGTGCACGACGAACGCGAACTCGTCCTCGGGCCTGCCTGCGGCCTTCAGCTCGGCGAGTTTCTCTTTGACCCACTTGGTGATTCGCCGGTTCCGGGCGACCTGAGCCTCCCGGTAGCGCTCCAGGAACTCCGCCGAGTACGGAGGCTGGTTCGGGTTGTCGGGGTTGTACAGGTCCAACTCCGGGTCGCGCTTGGACGGGTCGGCCTCGTCGAGGATCGACGCGTCGAGCCATTCGGTCATCGTGCCGTGGCGGCTGATGTGCGCGGCCAGCAGCATGATCCCGTCGGCGGGAATCAGCCCGAGTGTGGTCAGGTCCGGACCGTCGCCGGACGGGCTGGCCGTGACGGTGGGGTGCTGGGCCTGCTGTTGGTAGAACACCGACAGCGAACCTCCGCCGCTCCAGCCGGCCAGCACGACCTTCGAGTAGCCCAGGCGATTCTTGGCGTCCTTGATGCACTCGCCGAGGTCCTCGACCACCTTCTCCATCAGCAGAGCGGAGTCGGTGCCCCGGAAGCGGCTGTTGCAGTAGATGACGTGATGTCCCGCGCGCGCCAGGGCGTTCATCATCGGCAGATACGCCCCGCCACCGATGGGATGCATGAACACCAGCACGGTGTCTGATGTCGCCGCCGGGGCGGCTCCGGCGTCTGACGACTCCGGGGCTTTGGGTCGCAGCAAGTGGCTTTCGAGCACCACCAGTTCGGCGACACCTCCGTACACGTCGCGCACACCCGAAGTGTTCTGGTAGGCAACCAGATACGGGATCCGTTCGTACTCGTACTTGACGGGCTTTTCAGTTGTCGTCATCTCAGTGCTGCCCCAAATCGTTGGCCAGAACTTCGGCCGACGGCGTCAGCCTGCGTCGTGTGTCGATGGCGATGACCTGCCAGTCGACCTTGTCGTAGTCGTTGAACTTGCGCCTGGCCCGCTCCCGCGCCTTCTCCGGTGCTCCGTGGTGAACCCCTTGGGGCGCATGGGAAACCAACCCCGGCGGCATCGGGATGCCGTACAGCGATCCGCCGTGGAAGAAGGCGATCTCGTCGTAGTCGACGTTGCGGTGGTACCACGGTGTGCGCTCGGTGCCCGCCACGCTCTCGGCGGGTTTGGGCAGGAAGTTCATCACGTATACGCCTGTCGCCTCCATGAACAGGTGAACCGTAGGCGGCAGGTGGACGCTGTCGGAGGTGATGACGTTGTAGTCGGCGATGTTGAACGTGAACGCGAAGTTGTCCCCGCGCCACCCTTCGACGTCGAGCGGATGATGTTGGTAGAACAGCGATGTCGGGCCGCCAGAAACAGACGGGTGAATCAGGCGAACCTCGTACTCATCTCGGCCGTCGTCGTCGAGCGGGGCCGGCTCCGGGATCACGGCCTGCGACGGGTCGAACGGGAAGTGGCGTCCCAGATAGCCGGGCGCGGGAACCCGGAACTCGTCGGTGGCCTGGACCATCAGCAGTGTGGAGCTCTGCTCTCGCGTCGGGCACCTGGCGGAACGTGCAGGCTTTCGGGATGTAGACCCAGTCGCCCTCGCGGTAGCGCAGCGGGCCGAACTCCGTCTCCAGAAGACCGGCGCCCTTGTGGACGAAGGACAACAGGTCGCCGTCGACGTAGCGGACGAAGAACGGCATCGGCTCGCTGCGCCGCGACAGCAGCACCTGGCAGTCGGCGTTGGAGAACATCAGCAGCGGCCCGCCCGCGGCGTCGGTCGCGTCGCTGGGTTTGAGCTCGCTGGACAGCACGTCGAGGGGCCGCAGCGGGCCCACCGATCGGTATGCCGTCGGGTCGTTGCGGCGATAGATGTTGGCGGTGCGGCCGGTGAACCCGCCGCGCCCGAGTTCGTCGTCCTTCAAACCGTCCAGGTCGGCGTGCAGGCGCCGGGGAGTTCGGCCTTTTCGCAGGTGAACAAAGGATTCCATTAGCGCGACCCGAGCAGACCGGCGACGACTTCGACCCCTGGGGGAATGGGGACTTTGTCCGCGTAGCGGCGGATGTTGTCGTCCGTCATTGGTAGCTTTCCTTTAAGGGCCGGACTGGCCCGTCGTGCGGCGTCGGGAGACGCACCGCAGAGAACAATCTGAGGCTGAGTGAAGGCCATGAAGCGGCTGGCTTTAGCTATCAGAGATGTCACTTTGTCTCCATCGACGATGGCGGATCCGAACTAAAACTGACGTTAGTTTTAGTTCGAGGCCTGAGTCAATCCTCGAAATCGACGCGGATCGTCAGCAGGTTCGTCCCGAACGTCCGCACGCCGAAACTGTTGATCTGCGGCAGAGACTGAAGCCGCGCGTGCGGATCGTCGTCGGGAACCAGATGGGCCGTGCCGGTATGCCACTTGCCGTTGAGCCTGACGCGGACCCGGGGATTGGCCTTGATGTTCTTGACGTACTGCGATCTGTCGCCGAACTCGGAGACGAACCAGAACTGGTTGCCCTCCCGGCTCCCGCCCAACGGTGTGCGACGCGGCTCGCCCGACTTGCGTCCCGTCGTCTCGAGCAGTGTCTGGAAGGGCATCAGCCGCATCAGCGGGTTCGCGACGTTCTTCTGAAAGAAGGTGGCGATGCGATCGCGGAGGTCGTTGGCCATCAGTGACTCCTCTTCGGTGGCTCTCGTGGGGCGACGGTCACACCATTGCGGTGCGCGAGACCTTCATACCCAGTGTGAGCGCGCCGGCGAGCTCGCGACTGGTGTCGTAGTCGAACACCACGTGACCGGCAAGGACATCGACGTCGCGCTTGATGCGCTGCAGCGGGTTGTGGGCGAAGTGCGCGCTGGCGCCCGATGCCTCGAGCAGCCCGGCGATCACCGCCTGTGATTCGTGCACGATGTGTGCGGCCGCCAGCCGCGCCTCTGCCCGCACCGGCCGCGGCACGGGATCGCCTGAGGCGACGACGGTTTCGATCCCGGCGACCGTGTCCGCGAGCAGCCCGCGCAGCGCCCGCAACCGCACCCGCGCCTCGCCGAGGCGCGCCTGCGCGATGGGCTTGTCCTTCTGCGTCACGCCCTCGTACGCGAGGATGCGCTCGCCGAGTCGGTCCGCGTAGATCTCGGCGACGCGTTCGGCGCTGCCCAGCGCGGGCATCGCGGCCAACAGCGCCAACGCGGGCACCATCGGCCACCGGTAGGTGTCGGCGTCGTGCAGTCCGGCCCCGGGCGCGGTGCCCGAATAGATGTCGACGACCCGGACGAGGCGGTGGTGGGGGACGAACGCGTCGGTGATGACGACGTCGTTGGATCCGGTGGCCCGCATGCCGTCGGTGTGCCAGACGTCCTCGATCGTGACGTCCTCGATGGGAAGCAGTGCCAACGCCGGGTAGATCGCGTCGTCCGGCCCGCACAGCGCGCCGACGATGATCCAGTTGCCGTCCATCACGCCCGTCGCCCACGACCACCGGCCGGTCAGCCGGATGCCGTCGCCGGACGGGACCCCTCGACCCGTCGGCGCGAGGGGCGCGGGCGCGAGGAACGGACGCGTCGCGAACGCCTCCTCCTGGGCACGCTCGTCGAACAGGGCCAACATCCAGTTGTGCAGTGCGTAGAAGCCGATGGTCCACGCACTGGACGCGCAACCGTGCGCCATCCGCCGAACGGGGTCAAGGATCGCCGGGAATTCGGCTTGTATGCCGCCGAACCGGGCAGGCACCAGCAGTTCGGTGAAACCGGACTCGACGAGATCGGCGACGGTGTCGGCCGGCAGCCGGCGTATCCGCTCGGCTTCCTGCGCGCGTTCTGCCAGCCGGGCTATGAACTCGGCGGATATGGCCGGGCTGGCCGAGACCGCGGTCATGTCGGCGACGCTACCATACTTTTTGGTACGGAATTCAGGCGTTGAAAGCGCTCGGCGGCGGGCGAAGCACGCTGCTGAACCTGTGAGGCCGTACTCGACCGCGCCTCCGGGGCTGGCGTGGCATGACGATGGCCCGACCGGCACCGGCTGCTCAACGACATACGCCACAACTACTCGACACCGACGCCGCACGACCACCGACCTCAAGATCACGGGGGCGGCGAAACTGTCGGAGCGTCGCTAACATGACCACCGAGGAACCGAGTGGTCGTCATTTACACCGACGGTGGGACGCAACCTTTAGACGAGTAACACGGTTCTTCACAGGCACAGCCCACACCTACGCTTATTGCCATGAGGCAAATCTGCTGCGGGCAGTTGTGCTTCTGGATCGTGGGCGATAGACTACTGGTGGCGGCGTGGGTTGTCCGGTGTTTGTTGTGTTGTGGTTATGTGGTAGTGGTGTTTCGGTGGGCAGGGATTGTGCTGTTGATTTGAATGCATGTATGCGTGCTGCTTTGGGCGCGTTGGATTGAATGTGCGTTGAGTATGATGGTATTAACTCACGGCTCTATGCGGATTGCATCTGTAGGCAGCGGTTGTGGTGTGGATGTGAAACGGTTGGGGAATTTGCTGGAGCTGTTGGCGATGAGGGGATGATGAAACTGAGGGACGCAAGCGTGTATTGGCGAAGTGCAAATTCGGCTACGTGGAGCATGCGCAAGTATAATGTGAGCGCGTACTGTCGGGCGGTGTTGAGAGTGTACGCACCTGAGTTAGTATTTTTGCGCGAGTTCAGCTTCGGGTGCTGATGCTGGTGTGATGAGAGAGCACGCGCTGACTGCTGCAGGCGCAACAGTATTGCCGACGGCTAGGCTGGTCAGCGGAAAAGTTCTGCATTTGCGGTGGAGTGAGTAGATTTTGTTATATAGTGAGACGGAAGAGTGATGGAGAACGCATACGATAAATATTAAAAGAGCTGTATGATGAAAAATTTTATGGTTATTGCTGGTGTGTTATGATATATGAAGCTAGAATTAAGTGATGAGATGTGTGGTGTAATGAGGTATATGTATGATTGGGTGAGATGAAGAGTAGTAGAAATAAAGGGAGGGCTGTAATGTAAGAGGAGTAATTAGTGAGTTTGAGATTTGATGTAGTTATTGAATAATTAGTATAAATTTAAATAAATTTTGATTTATAAATAGATATGAATAAAATATTTTAAAAATTAAGATTATGAAATAATTTGATATAAAAAAAAAAAGTGTATTAAAATTAATTTTTTATATATTTAATAAATGATTATAATGATATATGATATTATATATAGTTAAGATTGTATATTTATATATATTATAAAAAAAGAAAATATTATATTAATTATTTTTATAAATAGAAATATAAAATTATAATTAAAAAAATAATAAAATAAAAAATATAAATATAAAAAATAATTTAATATATTTAATTTATGATTTATATAAAAAGTAAAAATTAGAATAAAATTAATGAATAATAATTAATTTTAATATATATTTTTATTTGAGATTACGAGAGAGTAGTTAAAGAATAGTTAAAAAGCCCCTCAGGCCGCCGAGCCTGCGCACAGAGCGCGATTCGGTTCATTTCCGCGATCTCCTCGCAGTTTCGACGGACGTGCGCGGTCAGGGCGTCAGCATGATGTCGAGAAAGCGTTCACGCTGGGCGACAGCTCGAGTGCTGGGCTGCGGTCCGGCCAGGTGCAGGAAACCGATTCCGGCCGCGAACGTCGCATTTGCGCGCAGGTCGGCCTCTTGCGCCTCGAACCCGAAGTCCAGAAACGCCTGGCGGACGGCGACGAGCACCCGCCGGTCCGCCGCGCTCACGCTGGCGGCGACTTCCTCGTCGGTCCGCGCCCACTCCCGCATCGCCCTTTCCAGGGTCCAGTGGCGTGCGCCCACCAGAGTCGACATCATTTGCGAGAGCCGTTCACGCGGAGGTGTGTCGGTTGACGCGGCGAAGTGGCCTCTTTCCTTGTCGCGCGATCCACCCCAGGCGTCCACGAGCGCGATGCGATAACTCGCGATATCGGTGAAATGCCAGTAGAAGCTGCCCTTGGTCACTCCGAGACGGCTGCACAGCCGGTCGACCTTGAGCGATTTGATGCCCTCCTCGGCAATGATCGCGTAGCCCGCCTGGATCCAGTCGTCCACAGACAGGCGGTTGGCGCGAGCCTTTGCCATATCCGGCAGCCTACGGCGCGCAGAGGCCCCATACACTGACGCGGGCGTCATTTGTGACGTTCAAATGAAACGCGCAATCGATACCGGCCTGACTTTCTCCCGTGCTGGTCACATGTTTTACTGCACACGCGACAACTGAAAGTTTCTCGGTCCGCTCGATGGCCACCGGGCTTAGTCCAGCGGGCACGACAACGCGGTGAAGACAACGCCGCGTTGTCAATGGCGATCGCTCGATCGCGGGAAAACACAGATGTAAACCGGAAGATGGATGGTTTTGCAGTATGAGGCTCATTGACAAGTTTCGTGGCCCCTGGGCACGCCGGTTCGCAATGGCTGCCGTAGCGGCGGCTCTGCTACCTGGCGTGGTCGGTCTCACCGGGCAGGCACCCACCGCCGAGGCGTTCTCTCGGCCTGGACTGCCCGTGGAGTACCTGATGGTGCCGTCGCCGTCGATGGGCCACGACATCAAGGTCCAGTTCCAAAAGGGCACCGGCTCGCACGCGGTGTACCTGCTCGACGGTCTGCGGGCCCGCGACGACTTCAACGGCTGGGATCTGGAGACTCCGGCCTTCGAGTGGTACTTCGACTCGCCGCTGTCGTTGGTCCTGCCCGTCGGCGGCCAGTCCAGCTTCTACACGGACTGGTATCAGCCGGCGTGCGGCAAGGCCGGCTGCCAGACCTACAAGTGGGAGACCTTCCTGACCAGCGAACTGCCGCAGTGGCTGGCGTCCGAAAGAGGCGTCTCCAGCACCGGCAACGCGGCAGTGGGTCTGTCGATGTCGGGCAACTCCGCGATGATCCTGTCGGTGTTCCACCCCGACGAGTTCATCTACGCCGGGGCCTTGTCGGCGTTCCTCAACCCCTCCGAGGGGCAATGGCCGTTCCTGATCAACATGGCGATGGGTGACGCGGGCGGCTTCTCGACGGGCCCGATGTGGGGTCCCGCCGAGACCGACCCGGCGTGGAAGCGCAACGACCCGATGGTGCAGATTCCTGCCCTTGTCGCGAACAACACCCGCCTGTGGGTCTACTGCGGCAACGGCACGCCCAATGAGCTGGGCGGCGCGAACATGCCCGCGCAGTTCCTCGAGGGTCTGACGATCCGTACCAACGAGACGTTCCGCGACAACTACATCGCCGCGGGCGGGAAAAACGCCGTGTTCAACTTCCCGACCTACGGCACGCACAGCTGGGAGTACTGGGGTGCTCAGCTGCAGGCGATGAAGCCTGATTTGATCTCCACCCTCGGCTGACAAGCTGAGTCGCAAGGGTCCCCGCACGCGAGTGCGGGGACTTTTGCACGTGGTGAACAATGAGCGACATGCCTGCAGTCAATGCCTTGGTCGCCCATCAGGACGAGGAAAAGGCGATCACCCTCGTTCACGAAGTCGTCGATGAGACGTTCCTGCCTGACGGTGACGTCGTGATCGCGGTCGAATACTCGGGAATCAACTACAAGGACGCCCTGGCCATCACGCCGAAGGGTGGCGTCGCGCGGGAATACCCGCTGATTCCCGGCATCGACGTCGCGGGGATCGTGACCGCGAGTTCGTCATCCGATTTCGCAGTGGGGGACCGCGTCGTCGCCCATGGCTACGACATCGGCACCGGACGTCACGGTGGCTATGCCGACACCGCGCGTTACCCGGCCGACTATCTGGTCAAGCTCGACGAGCTGACGACCGCTGACGCCGCCGCGATCGGAACAGCGGGATTCACTGCGGCCATGAGCGTCAACGCGATTCGCGCGGCCGGCGTGCAGCCTGCGGACGGCCCGGTGTTGGTCACCGGCGCGACGGGCGGGGTGGGCAGCGTCA
This sequence comes from uncultured Actinomycetota bacterium, assembly GCA_963721495.1. Classification (GTDB taxonomy): domain Bacteria; phylum Actinomycetota; class Actinomycetes; order Mycobacteriales; family Mycobacteriaceae; genus Mycobacterium. Next base: position 17,662 of record CAVRMG010000048.1, read on the forward strand.
GCGTCGATCTGCTGGCTGGGCTCGGCTATGAGGTGGTGGCGTCGACGGGCAAGGCCGAGGCCCACGACTGGCTGATGGAACTTGGCGCCTCTCAGGTGATCGGCCGACTGCCCGCCGAGGGCGAGAAGGTCCGGGCGCTGGGTAAGTCGCAGTGGGCGGCCGTGGTCGACAGCGTCGGCGGCGACACGTTGGCTTACGCGTTGAGCACGTTGAACTACGGTGGCACAGCTGCCATTTCAGGGCTGGCGAGATCGGCTGACCTGCCGACGACGGTGATGCCGTTCATCCTGCGAGGCGTCACGCTGGCGGGGATCGACTCGGTGCTGTTGTCGATCGACGCCCGCCGCGACATGTGGCGGCAGCTGGCCGGCGACCTCAAGCCGCGTCACCTCAGCGACATCACCAACGATGTGTCGGTGCTCGAAGCTCCGGACACGCTGCGCACCATCATCGGCGGTGGCGTCACCGGCCGAACCCGCGTTGTGGTGAAGGACGGCTTCTAAGCGCGGGAACTTTTGCGATCCCCGGCTTCGCGTGGGCCCAGTTCGCGAGAAGAAGTTACTTCAGTTCGGACGACGACAGACCCAGCAGACGGCGCGCGACCACGAGCTGCTGAATCTGCTGCGTGCCCTCGAAGATGTCGAGGATCTTGCTGTCGCGGGCCCACTTCTCCAGCAGCGTCTGCTCGGAATAGCCGCCGGTGCCTGCCAATTCGACGGACTTGAGCGTGATGTCGCTGGCGACGCGGGCGGCCTTGGCCTTGCCCATCGACGCTTCCTTGGAGTTGGGAATGTCGTTGTCGGCCTGCCAGGCGGAGCGCACCATCAGCAGATAGGCGGCCTCCCAGTCCGATTCCATCCGCAGGAACTCCGCGGCCGGCGCGCTCTGCGCGTGTGAGGGCTTGTCGTAGGAGATCTCCACGCCGGCCTCGGTGAGGGTCTTGCGCAGCTCCTCGAGCGCGGCGCGGGCGATGCCCACGGCCATCGCTGCCACCACCGGACGGGTGTTGTCGAAGGTCTCCATGACGCCGGCAAAACCCTTGTCCGTCTGGATGTCCGGGCTGCCGAGCAGGTTGTCCTTGGGGATGCGGACGTTGTCGAACCGGATGACCGCGGTGTCGGAAGCCTTGATGCCCAGCTTGTCCTCGAGGCGCTCGACAGTGACCCCGGGATGCTCGCGGGGCACGATGAACGACTTGATCGCCGCCCGGCCGAGCGACTTGTCCAGCGTCGCCCAGACCACGATGTGGGTGGCGCGGGATCCGGCGGTGACGAAGATCTTCTCGCCGTTGATGACGTATTCGTCGCCGTCGACCTTGGCCGTCGTCGCGACCGCCGCCGAATCGGAGCCGAAGTCCGGCTCGGTGATCGCCATCGCGGCCCACACGTCCTTGCCGAGCCGCTCCAGCTGTTCGTCGGTGGCCACGCCGGAGATCGCGGCGTTGCCCAGCCCCTGGCGCGGCACCGACAGCATCAATGCCACGTCGCCCCAACTGATCTCCATCACGTTGAGGACGGCGGACATGTTGCCGCCGTTGTGGTTGGTTTGTTTGGCCTCTGCGGCGTCGCGGAACGCCTCGGCGCCGGCGAAGGCGATGGCGTTGGCCTGTGAGATTCCCTCGAACAGACTCGACAGCGTGTCCAGCTCGACGGGGTATTCGTGCTCTCGAAGGTCCCACTTGCGCGAGATCGGTCGCAGCATCTCGGCGGCGCCCTGATGCGCCTTCTCGATCACCGCTTCGAGTTTCTTCGGCAGTTCCAGATTGATTGCCATGGTTCGACTTTCGGTCGCAGGAAAGAGGGGCTGGGTTGGATCGCTCCGCTAGATGACTACAACGCCCTCGGCGACGCCGATCGCGCGCAGATCGCGGTACCAGCGTTCGACGGGATGTTCCTTGGTGTAGCCGTGGCCGCCGAGCAGCTGCACACCGTCCAGGCCGATCTGCATGCCCTTGTCGGTGCCGAGCCGCTTGGCCAGCGCTGCTTCCCGGGCGAACGGCAGGCCCTGATCGGCGCGCGACGCGCCGCGCCAGGTGATCAGACGCAGGCCGTCGAATTCGATCGCGATGTTGGCGCACATGAACGCCACCGCCTGCCGGTGGGCGATCGGCTCACCGAATGCGTGTCGCTCCTTCACATACGGCACCACGTAGTCGAGCACCGCGTGCGACGTTCCGACCGCGAGTGCCGCCCAGCCGAGGCGTGACAGCGCGATGGCCTCCGAGTAGTCGCGGTTCGAGTCGGCCGGTGGCGCCCCGTCCTCGCCGAGCCGAGCGGACAGCGGCACCGTCACACGGTCGAGTTCGACCTTGCCGAGCGCCGCGGCGCGGATGCCCATGCTCGGATCCGCGGTGACGGAGAGGCCCTTCGACGACGACTCGACGATGAACAGCGTGGGCTTGCCGTTGAGTTGCGCTGCCACGATGAACAATTCGGCGTTTGCGGCGGCGGGTACCAATGACTTGACGCCGTCGAGGCGGTAGCCGCTGGGTGTGCGCACGGCCGTCGTCTTCAGCGCGGTCGGATCGAACAGGGGATGCGGTTCAGAGATCGCCACGCACGCCTGGGGTACGTTCTCGCCTGCGAATTCCTTCAGGTAGGTCGCCTGCTGTTCGGCGCTGCCCCAGTGGGTGAGCGCAGCGGCGACGCCTGCGGGCGCCAGGATCGGCAGCGCGAGTCCCATGTCGCCGTAGGCCAACGCCTCGGCCACCAACACGTTGGTGACCGCCGCCCGCTGCGACGCGATGCCTTCGAAGTCCTCGGGGACATTGATCGCGGTGATGCCGAGTTCGGAAGCCTTGTCGACAAGGTCTTCGGGGTAGGTCGCGGATGCGTCGGCGTCGTGTGCGGCCGGGCGAATCACTTCCTCGGCGAACTCACTTACCGTGTCGACGATCATCTGCTGTTCTTCGTCGGGGGTGAGGTCGAAGCAGTCGGCGCCGCTCTTCTTCAGCCGTGTCGGCCCTCTCTGGGCGCCGGACACCCGCTTGAACTGCCGGGTGGCCGCGCCTGCGACCGAGAACGCTTGCTTGACGCCGTACTTGAGCCCGCGGTTCAGCGGTTCGCGCAGGTTGTACCGGTCGAGGAACTCCTGGCCGACAAGCGGCGTGACGATGGCCAGGCCCAGGTCGGTCGCGGTGCGCTTGTGCTTGCGGAGGCCGACTGCGCTTTCCTTGCCTGCCCGCCTGGGCCGTGGGGTGGATCCGTTTTTCGACGGCAGGGTGTTGGTCATTTCAACAGCCTCGCTCTGTGGACTGACGTTCGTACTCTGCGAACTGACTCCAGAGTAAGGTATGAGAACTGACCTTTGAGTAAGGTTGCGGTGCTTGTTACCCAACTCACAGCCGTCCCCGACTCCGACAGGCGACGTGGTCGAGCGGCGTCAACAAAAGATGACGCCTCGCAGATCGCATATCGATCTGTGGCGGGCTGCCTTGTAGATAACTTTCTGTTATTTGCTGAGATTAATCGGTTGCCGTGATGGATATTGTCTGAATCACTGTCCAGCAAGCGAAGTACGCGGTGACGATTCCGTAAATTTAGCTTGCAGGCGATGACTGAGCCATATGCTCGCCACGTGGATCTCTCGTGCGACTCGAGGCAGGTCGGGCGGAGAATACGTGCGCATGCGGACTGGCTGATGCACGCAAGGCTCGACGACTATGTCATCGCGGCCGGTGTTGCCTCGTCGTCTCTGCCGGTCATCGGGCGCTACCTGGAACAGGTTGGCGCGATGACCGCCCTGGGCGTGTGGGGCGCGCGCTATCTGCCGGACTTCATGTCGTCGGCCAAAGCCCGGCTGGGTCCGGGCGCGTCCGTTCGGCGCGCCCATGCGCCTGGACTGGCCGACCTGGTGACGGCCGGGCTGTGCGGCATCGTGGCCGCCGAGGCGCTGGCCGAGCCGTGGCCGGTCGGCGACACGGGTGTGCCCTGGCGGACTGCAGGTCGACAGCGACGGTTCGTGCACCGCGCTTCTGTGCCGTACGGCGATGAACCGGGTCAGCTGCTCGACGTCTGGCGGCGCGACGATCTCGTGGGGCCCGCCCCGGTGCTCGTCTTCGTGCCGGGAGGCGCATGGGTCTTCGGCAGCCGGGCGCTGCAGGGTCACGCGTTGATGGCGCATCTCGCCGAGCAGGGGTGGGTGTGCCTGTCGGTGCAATATCGAACCAGCCCGCGACACCGCTGGCCGCGTCAAATGGTCGATGTGAAGGCGGCCATCGCCTGGGCGCGCGCGAACGTGGACGAGTACGGCGGCGACCGAACGTTTGTGGCCGTCGCGGGTTGTTCGGCCGGCGGGCACATGGCCAGCCTCGCCGGCCTCACCCCGGGCGAACAGCAGTGGCAGGCCGGAGCGGCATCGTCGGCGGACACCTCGGTCGACGCGGTCGTGAGCCTGTACGGCCGCTACGACTGGGAGGACCGATCGACACCCGAACGGACGCGCTTCATGGACTTCCTCGAGCGGGTGGTGGTCAAGCGTCGCCAGTCTCGTAAACCCGCGCTGTTCCGGGACGCGTCGCCGGTGGCCCGAGTGCAGGCCGGGGCGCCGCCGTTCCTGGTCATCCACGGTGACAGTGACATGATTATTCCGGTGGCCGAGGCACGCTGCTTCGTCGAGCGGCTGCGCGACGTGTCGGCCAGCCCGGTCGGCTACGTCGAGCTGCCGGGCGCGGGACATGGCTTCGATCTCACCGACGGAACCCGGACGAACGCGGCGGTGCGGGCAATCGGACTGTTCCTGAACCACATTCATCGCAGCCGGCCGCACCGGCCGTCGACCCAGTCGGTTGAGCAACGTCAGTCGGCCGTTGCCAGCAGCTCGTCGAACGCGGCCTGCATACAGTCGGCATAGTGCGCGGGGTCGGGTAGCGCGTCGCGGTCTGCGGTGACACCCATCGACACGCTGCCGTTGTAGCTCGCGATGACGTGGAACAGGTTCATCCCCGCGATCAAGGGACCCAGACCGGTGACTCGGAGAAGGCGTGCGCCGGTGAAGTAGATCGGGTCGGCGGGGCCGGGCACATTACTCACCGTGGTGTTCGCGATCGTCGGACCGCTGAACGGGATCGCGGATGCCGCCTTGACCGTGAGGCCCAGCAGTGTCGTGGGCACCAGTCCCACGAGTTCCATCAGTCGCGAGTCGCTCGACGAATCGGAGTTCTCGCGGAACGCGGACGCTTCGGCGACGATCGCTACCAGCCGTTCGTGCGGATCCGGCGAAACCGTTTCCAGCGACTGCAATCTGCCGAACAACCGGTTGCCGCCGGCCCCCTTCTCACTGGAATCCCGAATCGACGCGGGGCATGCGGCCACCAGTGTCTCGTCAGGTAATTCATCGTGGTCGATCAGGTAACGACGAAGGGTCCCGCCGACGTAGGCCACCGCAACGTCGTTGATCGTCGCGCCCGGCACCGTCGCCTTGATGCGCTGAAAGTCAGCGAGGTCGTGGAAGCGGGCTTCGAAAACCCGGTGTGGAGTGGCTGACCCATTGAACCTGGTGGACGGCGCGAACAACGAACCGGATCCCGGCGCCAGCGCAGAGGCGACACCACCGACGAGTTTGGCTGGGAGGCCGGTCAATTGGCGCACCGCGTTCAGTGCGCTGGGAACCACCACGCTGCCCGCACGCAACGGGTAACGCGCGATGTTGACCGCGGTCTTCGACACAAGACTCGCCGTCGACGGCAGTGCGCCTGGCTCCCAAGGGGTTTCCGGTGGTGCGGGATGCGGACTGTCGGCGGCGAGATCGTGCAGGGCGGCCAGCAGTTCGACGCTTTCCATGCCGTCGGCCGCGCAGTGGTGCAACTTGACGCCGACCGCGAACGCGCCCTTCGGGACTCCGGGCACCGAATTCAGCCCCTCGATGACCGTCATCTCCCACGGCGGGCGGCGCAGGTCGATCTGCCGCGCATGGATGCGCGCGATCTGTATGCACAGCTGACGCCAGTCACCCGGCTGCGGGAGCGCGATGTGACGGACGTGGTACTCGAGATCGAAATCGGGGTCGTCCACCCAATAGGGCATATGCATGCCGCCGGGGAGTTCGGTCAGCCGCCGCCGGAACGTCGACGCGAGATGCAACCGGCTTTCGATCCCTTCGAGGATGCCCTTGAAGGTGACCTTGCCGCCGGGCGCCGTCGACGGGTCGTAGATCAGCAGCATCTGAATCTGCATCGGTGTCTCGGGCCGCTCGGCGCGCAGCATCATGTCGTCTGTCCAGCTCAACTGCTGCACCCGAACTCCCCTCCAGCAGACCCCTGCCGTCCCAGGCTAGGCGCGACGGGCGCCGGTAAGTGGCGGATCGCAACGTTTGACGGACAGCTGTCCTTAGGTCGGAGAGAGTCGCGCCAGCACGGCGTCGTGCAGCAGCCCGTTGGTCGCGACCGCGCTTCCGCCGTGCGGACCCGGCTGCCCGGAGAGATCTGTGAAGGTGCCGCCCGCCTCGCGCACCAGGATGTCGAGCGGCGCCAGGTCCCACAGCTTCACCTCGGGCTCGACGGCGATGTCGACCGCACCCTCAGCGACCAGGCAATAGGACCAGAAGTCGCCGTAGCCGCGCACCCGCCACACGTCGTCGGTCAGCTGCAGGAATCGCGGCCGTAGATCATCCCAACCGGTGGTGAGGTCGGAATGCGTCAGGCTGGCCGATGCGACATCGTCGACACCTGACACCGATATGCGCCGGGTCTGGCCGCCGAACGACGTGAACGCGCCCTCGCCGCGCCCCGCCCACCACCGCCGGTGCAGCGCCGGGGCGCTGACCACGCCCACGACGGGAACACCGTCGTCGAGCAGCGCGATCAGCGTGGCCCACACCGGGACGCCGCGGACGAAGTTCTTGGTTCCGTCGATGGGGTCGACGACCCACTGACGCCCGGCGAAAACCGCTGTGCCACCGAACTCTTCACCGAGGACGACGTCGTCGGGCCGCTGCGCCGACAGGGCCTCACGGATCAGTTCCTCCACGGAACGGTCGGCATCCGTCACCGGGGTGAGGTCGGGTTTGGTCTCGACGCGCAGATCGAGGGCGCCGAAGCGATCCAGCGTCTGCGCGTCGGCCGCCTCAGCCAATTGCAGCGCGAAGGCCATGTCATCGCGGACCGTGCTCATGCCTCGGCTCCCACTCGCTCCGGTCCTCGCTCGTGCCTCGCTGCGATCCTCACTCGTGTTCGCCTTCGGGTGCTCATCGGTGCCGTCCTACCATGTCGGTGTGTGGGAAATCGCGATGGTCCTGGTGATGCTCGGGGTGCTCGCCGTCATCGCGGCCCCCTGGATCAAGCGACGGCGCGGCGCAGGCAGCGACTGGACGCAGGGCCAGCTGCTGGTCACCGGCGTCAGCCCGCGGCCCGACGACCTCACCGGTGAGCAGTTCGTCACGATCACCGGTGTCATCAACGGGCCCACGGTCAACGAGCACGTGGTCTATCAGCGCCTCGCGGTCGACGTCGACCAGTGGCCCACGATGTCGCAGCTCTTCCCGGTCGTCTACTCGCCGAAGAACCCCGACAACTGGAGATTCGCACCGCAGGACGGCCCTCCGCCACCACGGAACGCCGACTACCGCAGCCTCGGGTAGAGACTCAGGGTTCCGTCGGCTCATCGCCGGCCGCATTTTGCCGGTCCATGACCGCTTGTCGCACCGCCTCGTGCTGCACTCCAAGTGCGGCGAGCAGCTCAGCGGCATCTCCCGGGGTGTCTCTGACAAGCCCGAGAAGAATGTGCCCGGTGCCGATGTAGTTGTGGCCCAAGTCCAACGACTCGCGGAACGCGTGCTCGAAGACCTTCTTGCCGTCCGCGGAGAACGGGATGTGGCCCGACGGTTCCTCGTCGTCACGCCCGTACTTCGCAATGACCTGTTCGCGCAGGGCTTCCAGTTCGATACCGAGGGACGCGAGCACGGCGCCTGCCGTCGTATCCTCGCCGGCCGCTGCCCCGAGCAGAAGGTGCCCCGGACCGACGTGGTCGTGGTTGAGTGCGTGGGCCTCGCCTTGCGAGAGGACGACCGCGCGGCGCGCCGACACGGTGAAGCGCTCGAACATCAGCCGTGGCCGATGCGCAGCAACTCCGCGACGCTGGTCAGCTTCACCCGCGGCCGGCCGTGGGGCTCGCCGGAGGTGCGCTCGTGTTCGTCGATCAGCTTCCAGTGGTCGTCGGTGACAACCTCTGGCTGCCGCTCCACGAACCACTCCGCCAGCCGTTCGGCATGGTCGCCTCCGAAGTCGGACAGCGAAGCCCCAACCAGATCGGCGATCAAGGTGTCGACGGTCTCCTGCGAGTCGCTCTTGTTACTGCCGATGACGCCGGTGGGCCCGCGCTTGATCCAGCCGACGACGTACTCGTTGCGACGGCCCTCGATGCGGCCGCTGCTGTGCGGAATCGTGCCATTGCGATCGTCGAACGGCAGGCCCGCCAACTCCACGCCGCGGTAGCCGACGGCGCGCACCACCAGTTGAGCCGGCACCTCCTCACGCTCGCCGGTGTCCTTGGCGACGACGCGACCGTTCTCGTCGACCAGCTCGTTTCGGCCGAGCACGATGGACTCGACCTTGTCGCCGCCCTTGATCTCGATCGGTGACGTGCGGAACCGGAACACGATGCGGCGCTTGGCGCCTTTGGGCGATTGTTCGGAGTACCCGCGCAGCACCTTGATGTTGTTCTTGACGGTCTTGCCCGCGGCTTCCAGGTCCTCCTCGGTGATGTCCGCGAAATCGGCGGGGTCGACGATCACGTCGACGTCGCCGAGGCCCTCGAGGTGGCCGAGCTCGCGCAGTTCCAGCGTGGTGAACGGGGCCTGTAGCGGGCCGCGCCGCCCGACGATGAGGACCTCTTCCACGCCGCGGTCGTGCAGCGACTGCAGCGCGTGGTCGGCGATGTCGGTCGCGGCCAGCACGTCGGGATCGGTGACCAGGATCCGCGCCACGTCCAGCGCGACGTTGCCGTTGCCCACGACCACGGCCCGCCCGGTCGACAGGTCCGGTGCCATCTCCTCGAAGTGGGGATGGGCGTTGTACCAGCCGACGAAGTCGACGGCGGGCACGCTGCCGTCCAGATCCTCGCCGGGGATGCCCAGCGACCGGTCGGACTGCGCGCCGACGGCGTAGACGACGGCGTCGTAGCGCTCGGCCAACTCAGCGGCCTGCACATGGTCGCCGACCACGATGTTGCCGAAGAACCGGAACCGTGGGTCCAGCGCCGTCTTCTCGAACTGGGCGCTGATCGACTTGATCTTCGGGTGGTCGGGCGCGACGCCGGACCGCACCAGACCCCACGGTGTGGGCAGCATCTCCAGCATGTCGACGCGGACATCCCTTTTCTGGCTGACGTCGTCTTGAGCGTTAGCGAACTTCAGAAGCGAGGCCGCGGCGAAGTAGCCCGAGGGGCCGGAGCCGACGATCGCCACGTGGTAGGGGCGCATGGATACCTTTTGTTGAAGCCTTCTATTGCTGCCCGGCACGCGCAGGGGGCTGTCGCGTCGTGGCAGGGCTGGTTGCCATCCCCGATGCTAAACGCGCACCCGCCTTCATTGCGCTAGTCAGGGATAACTGTGTCTGGATCCTGCACAGGTACCCTGAACTCCCGTGGATCCAGACCGTCAAGCCGACCTCGCTGCCCTCGACTCCACCCTGACCACGGTGGAGCGGGTGCTCGACGTCGAAGGGCTGCGCGGCCGGATCGAGAAGCTCGAGCACGAGGCCTCGGATCCGAACCTGTGGGACGACCAGGCGAGGGCCCAGAAGGTGACCAGTGAGTTGTCTCACACGCAGGGCGAGCTGCGGCGCGTCGAGGAGCTTCGGCAGCGCCTCGACGATCTTCCGGTGATGTACGAGCTGGCCGCCGAAGAGAGTTCCGCCGACGAGCTCGCCGAAGCCGACATCGAGCTCAAGAAGCTGCGCGAGGACATCGAGGCGATGGAAGTCCGCACGCTGCTGTCCGGCGAGTACGACCAGCGCGAGGCCCTGCTGAACATCCGCTCGGGCGCGGGCGGCGTGGATGCCGCGGACTGGGCCGAGATGCTGATGCGGATGTACATCCGCTGGGCCGAGCAGCACAAGTATCCGGTCGAGGTGTTCGACACGTCGTACGCCGAAGAGGCGGGCATCAAGAGCGCGACCTTCGCGGTGCATGCGCCGTTCGCCTACGGGACGTTGTCGGTGGAGCAGGGCACGCACCGGCTGGTGCGCATCAGCCCGTTCGACAACCAGGGCAGGCGCCAGACGTCCTTCGCCGAAGTGGAAGTGTTACCCGTCACTGAAACCACCGACCACATCGACATTCCCGAGGCCGATGTGCGCGTTGACGTGTACCGATCCAGCGGACCGGGCGGTCAGTCGGTGAACACCACGGACTCGGCGGTTCGACTCACGCATATCCCTACAGGTATCGTCGTCACTTGCCAGAACGAGAAGTCGCAGCTGCAGAACAAGGTCTCGGCGATGCGGGTTCTTCAGGCAAAGTTGTTGGAACGCAAGCGTTTAGAGGAGCGCGCCGAGATGGACGCCTTGAAGGGCGACGGCGGAAGCTCGTGGGGAAACCAGATGCGTTCCTACGTGTTACACCCGTACCAAATGGTGAAGGACCTGCGCACCGAGTACGAGGTCGGAAATCCAACCGCAGTACTGGACGGAGACATCGACGGGTTCCTGGAGGCCGGAATCCGTTGGCGCAATAGACGTGATGACGAATAGCAACCTGATCGCCCTATCCATGGCAGACCGCTGGGCCGGCTTCTGGCAGGGCAACATCGGCACCTGGATCCTTGACCGCGGAGTGGCCATCGGCCTGCTACTCATCGGCGGCCTGTTGGCGGCCCGGTTCATCAACTGGGGTGCGCGCCGGATCGTGCGCCGCATCGACGCCGAGTATCAGTCGACCGACCAGCTGGTGCGCACCGAGAGCGCCAAGCATCGCCAGGCGGTGGCGTCGGTCATCTCCTGGGTGTCGGTCGCGCTTCTGTTCGTCCTCGTGGCCGTCGAGATCACCGACATCCTCGCCATCCCGGTCGGGTCGCTGGTCGCACCCGCCGCGGTGCTGGGCGCGGCTCTCGGTTTCGGCGCGCAGCGCATCGTGCAGGACCTGCTTTCGGGCTTCTTCATCATCACCGAGAAGCAGTACGGGTTCGGTGATTTGGTGGCCCTCACGGTCGCAGGCATCAACGCCCCGGCCGAGGGCACGGTGGAGGACGTCACGCTGCGCGTCACCAAGTTGCGGTCCACCGAGGGCGAGATGTTCACCATCCCCAACGGCCAGATCGTCAAGACGTTGAACCTCTCCAAGGACTGGGCGCGCGCCGTCATCGACATCCCGGTTCCCACATCGGCGGACCTCAACCTGGTCCACGACGTCTTGCACGACGTGTCGGAGAAGGCGATGGAGGACCCGAGCCTGCAGGCGCTGCTGCTGGACAAGCCGCAAATGATGGGTGTGGAAAGCATCGAACTCGACACCGTGAATCTGCGGATGGTGGCGCGCACGCTGCCCGGTAAGCAGTTCGAGGTGGGCCGACGGATCCGAGTCCTCGTGGTCCGCGCCCTGCGCCGGGCAGGCATCGTGGCGCCCACCGACGGCTCGACCCCTATGGTCGAGGCCATCGTGCACCCCGCGACCGCAGGCGGCGCCGAGGACGAGACCCAGGGGCCGACGGAGCAGAAGACATGACCAACTGGCTGAAGGCCAAGTTCGGCCGCATGCGGGTCTCGACGATTGTGCTCATCGTCGCGTTCGTCGCGCTGTTCTGGGTGCACGAGGCGTCCCAGTCCGAGCCCCCGGCCCCGGAGGCGCCCGCGCCTGCGGTCGTCCCGCCTGGCTTCGTCCCGGACCCGAACTACACCTGGGTGCCGCGCACGAACGTGCGGCGGCCCAAGGAGCCCACCACCACGACCACCACGACGAGCCCGACGGACACCACGACGACGAGCCCCACGTCACCGACGGAGACCACCCCGACGACGACCGTGGTGGATCCCGACGGTTTCGGGCCGAGGCCGCCGACGACGCTGACGATTGTCACGCCGACTCCGGTGACCACCACGCCGACCTTGCCAGGCCCGACACCGACGACGACAACTCCGGAAAGTTAGGGCTTCGGAGTTCCCCCGCTACACTGGCGTGCCGTGATGATCACCCTCGACCATGTCTCCAAGCAGTACAAGACGTCGGCTCGACCGGCGCTCGACAACGTGTCGGTCAAGATCGACAAGGGTGAGTTCGTCTTCCTCATCGGACCGTCGGGTTCGGGCAAGTCGACGTTCATGCGGCTGCTGCTCGCCGAGGAGACACCGTCGGCCGGTGACATCCGCGTGTCGAAGTTCCACGTGAACAAGTTGGCCGGCCGCCACATCCCGGGCCTGCGGCAGGTGCTGGGCTGTGTGTTCCAGGACTTCCGGCTGCTGCAGCAGAAGTCGGTGTTCGAGAACGTCGCGTTCGCCCTGGAGGTCATCGGGAAGCGCTCGGAGGTGATCAACCGGGTGGTGCCCGACGTGCTGGAGATGGTCGGCCTGTCAGGCAAGGCCAACCGGCTGCCCAACGAACTCTCCGGCGGTGAGCAGCAGCGGGTGGCCATCGCGCGGGCGTTCGTCAACCGGCCGCTGGTGCTGCTGGCCGACGAGCCCACCGGCAACCTGGACCCCGAGACCAGCAAGGACATCATGGACTTACTCGAGCGCATCAACCGCACCGGGACGACGGTGGTGATGGCCACCCACGACCATCACATCGTCGACTCGATGCGCCAGCGCGTCGTCGAACTGGAACTGGGCAGGCTCGTACGTGATGAGCAGCGCGGCGTCTACGGAATGGATCGCTAGTGCGCTTCGGCTTCCTCATCAATGAGGTACTCACCGGGTTCCGTCGCAATGTGACGATGACGATCGCGATGATCCTGACGACCGCGATCTCCATCGGCCTGTTCGGCGGCGGCCTGCTGGTGGTGCGATTGGCCGATCAGTCGCGCGACATCTATCTGGATCGCGTGGAGAGCCAGGTCTTTCTGACCAACGACGTCTCCGCCAACGACCCGACGTGCGACGCGGATCCGTGCAAGGCGCTGCGGCAGGAGATCGAGGACCGCGACGACGTGCGTTCGGTGCGGTTCCTCAACCGCGAAGAGGCCTACGACGACGCGGTGAAGAAGTTCCCCGAGTTCAAGGAGTTCGCGGGCCAGGACGCTTTTCCGTCGTCGTTCATCGTCAAGCTCGACGATCCCGAACAGCACCAGAAGTTCGATGAGGCGATGTCAGGACGACCGGGAGTGCAGCAGGTCCTGAATCAGAAGGTGTTGATCGACCGGCTCTTCGCGGTGCTCGACGGCGTCAGAAACGTCGCGTTCGCGGTGGCCTTCGTGCAGGCTATCGGTGCGATTCTGCTGATAGCCAACATGGTTCAGGTGGCCGCGTATACCCGCCGCACAGAGATCGGCATCATGCGACTCGTCGGCGCCAGCCGGTGGTACACCCAGCTGCCCTTCCTCGTCGAGGCGATGCTGGCGGCGTTCATCGGTGTGGTCATCGCGATCGTCGGGCTGATCCTGGTGCGCGCGTTGTTCCTGGACAGCGCGCTCGACCAGTTCTACCGCGCCAATCTGATCGCCAAGGTGGACTACGCCGACGTGGTGTACTTCAGCGCGCCGTTCATGCTGTTCCTGGGTCTGGCCATGTCCGGCGTCACCGCATACGCGACGCTGCGGATCTACGTCCGAAGATAGCCATGGCCAAGAAAGCCGACCCGACGAGGTCGCCGAATAACAAGATCGTCGCGACCAATCGCAAAGCGCGGCACAACTATTCGATCCTCGAGACGTTCGAGGCCGGCGTGCAGCTGGTGGGCACCGAGGTGAAGAGCCTGCGTGACGGGCAGGCGTCGCTGGCCGACGCGTTCGCCACGGTCGACGACGGCGAGGTCTGGCTGCGAAACCTGCACATCCCCGAATATCACCACGGCAGCTGGACGAATCACCCGCCGCGGCGCAATCGCAAACTGTTGTTGCACCGCAGTCAGATTGACATGCTGATCGGCAAGATCCGCGACGGCAACCTCACCCTGGTCCCACTGTCGCTGTACTTCTCCGACGGCAAGGTGAAGGTGGAGTTGGCGCTGGCACGCGGTAAGGAAGCCCGAGACAAGCGGCAGGACATGGCCCGACGTGACGCGGATCGTGAGATCACCCGCGAACTCGGCCGCCGCGCAAAGGGCATGACCTCCTGATCGGCGTCGTCACCGCGCTGATCGCGGCGCTTGGCTATGGCGTAAGCGATTTCGTGGGTGGTATCGCCTCGCGCCGGGTCGCCGCGTTGCGCGTGGTGGTCATCTCCTATCCGGTGGCGCTGATCCTGCTGACGGTGATCGCGGTGCCCGTCGGCGGAGAGATCTCGACACCGGCGGTGGTGTGGGGCCTGCTCTCCGGCGTCTCGCAGGCATTCGGCGTGTGGTGGTTCTACGCCGCATTGGGCGCAGGACCGATCTCGGTCGTATCACCGCTGACGGCCATCCTCGTCGCGGGTATCCCCGTCGGTGTCGGCCTGTCGCTGGGGGAGCGACCGGGCGCGGTGGCGATCGTCGGCGTCGCGCTGGCGTTGGTGGCGGTGGTGCTGGTCAGCAGGGAAGCGACCGATGAGGACGTCACTCCGCACAAGTTCACCGCGAAGGTCGCCTGGTTGACGGTTGGCTCCGGTGTGGCGTTCGGGTCGAACTTCGTGCTGCTCGACCAGGTGCCGGTCGAGGCCAAGCTGTGGCCGCTGGTGTTCGGCCGGTTGGCGGCGACCGCGATCGTGCTGGTGGCGGCGGCGATTACGGCCAACCTGGTGGTGGAGCGGGGTGTGCCGTTGCGGCTCGCGTTCACCGCAGCGGTGCTCGACTCGGTGGCCAACGTAGCGACCCTGCTGGCACTGCAGTCCGGGATGCTGTCGCTGGCGGGCGTGCTGATCGCGCTGTACCCGGCGGCGACCGTGCTGCTGGCGATCGGTGTGCTGCGCGAGCGCGTGACGCGCTGGCAGGCCGTCGGAATGGTGTTGGCCTTGTTCGCAGTGGCGATGATCGCCGCAGGCTGACTCTTCACTATCCCGCGAGTGTGCGTGTCTGCGGGCGACACACCGGGGCTGGTGCACATTTCACGCACGCTCGTGCTGCCCGCGCTGGGGGTGCAGCAACCGCAGCGGCGCGCGCGAGTGATACTGAGTGCAATTTAGTTAGGTAGTCGAATCGTAGGAGCATGACCGTTGGCTGAGTCGATCTCGCCGGAGACACATGGCACCGCATATTTTGAGCGTCGCGGTGACAGCTACCACCCACGTTCTATTGCCAGAGGCGGATGGGGTGCGTTCATCAGCGGGCACGTCGTCGGCGGTCTGTTGGGCCGGGCTGTCGAACAACTCGTTGACGACCCAGAGTTCCTTCCCGCACGACTGACGGTCGACCTACCGAGGCCATGCGCCATCGAGCCCATCGAGGTACAAACCCGCGAGATCCGCAGCGGAAAGCGACTACGTCTTGTCGAAGCGGTCATTCGCCAAGATGACAAGATCGTGGCGCAGGGCAGTGGTCTCTTCCTTCGGCGTGGCGACCAGCCGACAGGGAGCATCTGGTCACCAGACATCGAAATGCCGCCGATTCCAACGGATGTGCAGCCGAATGACAACTCGTTGTTCGTACGCACTTATGGCTGGGGCATGTCCATCCAGAATCCAGACGAAAGCTGGTCTGGTGAGGGCGGAGCGAAGTACACGTGGTTGAGGTTGACGCAGCCGCTTATCGACGATGAGCCGCTGACGCCCTTTACCCGTGCGGCGATGGCCGCAGATGTGACTGCCTCATTGGTCAATTGGAGCTCAGAGGGCTTGAAGTTCATCAACGCTGATTACACGCTCACGCTGAGCCGTGTGCCGAAGGGGTCCTTGATCGGCCTGGCATCGCAGAGTCATTCGACCCAGGACGGAATCGCGACCGGGTCAGCGACACTCTTCGATGAGCACGGTGAGATTGGAAGCAGCATCTCCGTCTCGGTGGCGCAGTCAGGATTTCTTCCGCCGTCACAATGAACGTGTCAGATGGCCGGCGGGCGGCTCGGAAAATGGCGTCGCCCGACCAACACCTATCCAGCGGCGGCTCGCTGTTAAGCACCCATTAGCTGATGCGGCTGGGGAACGGGTTGAACACCGGCACGGTCGGCGCTGGGCCGCTGGCGACGAGCATCGCGGGCGACTCGTCGGCCGAGAACGCGAGCAGCACCGTTCGCGGGCCGCGAGGGACCGTGTCTGCACATGGACACGCCGCCTTTGCCCGGCATTTCGGGCACGCTCGCGCGCCGCGAGCGTTACCGTCGCCCCGTGAGCAGCCCCTCGCGCCCAGTGACAGTGCTCGACAAGCCCGTGGTCCTTTCCGGCCTCTTCGCGGTGTGGAGGGACCTCGACGAGCTTGTCGGTGAGTTCGGCGACGCCCAGTGGCAGACCGCGACATCGCTGCCCAGCTGGGATGTGCACGACGTGATCTCGCACGTGATCGGCGTCGAGTCGATGCTGCAGGGCGTCGACACCCCGGAGGCCGACATCGATGTGTCGACGCTCAAGCACGTGCGTAACGACATCGGCGTGATGAACGAGCGATGGGTGCGCAACCTGCGTGAGGCCAGCGCCGCGGAGTTGCTCGACAACTTCCGGGCGACGACGGCCGAGCGGCGAAAGGCGTTGTCGGATCTGTCCAATTCGCAGTGGAACGATCTGACCGCGACACCCGCAGGCCCCGACAGCTACGGGCGGTTCATGCGGGTGCGCATCTTCGACTGCTGGATGCACCAGCACGACATCCGCGACGCCGTCGGACAGCCCGCCAGCACCGCCGACCTCGTCGGGCCCGCGGCCGACCTGGCACTCGATGAGATGGCGGCCAGTATGGGTTTCGTCGTCGGCAAGCTGGGCGGCGCACCCGACGGGTCGCGCGTCTCGCTCGAGCTGACGGGGCCGCTGGGCCGCACCATCAACGTGGCCGTCGACGGCAGGGCCAAGGTGGTCGACGACTTCGGCGACGACGACCCCACGTCGACGATCCGCCTCGACGGCCTACTGTTCACCCGGCTGGCGGGCGGCCGCACCCCGCTGGCTCAGCACGCCGACGCCATCGCCTACGGCGGCGACGAGGCCGTCGGCAGGCGGGTCGTCGAGCATCTCAACTACGTGATCTGAGAACGAGGTTCTACGACGGTGCGGGGCCGACGAGTAGCTGCTGAAAGACTGGTCCGGCCCAGGCACTGAGCTCTTCGCGACTCAGGTTGATGATCGGCGGATTGGCGAGGATCGATCGCGTCATGGCCAGGCCGATGACGAATGCGTCCGTCAACGCGATCCGCTCTCGATGGTGGTCCGGGGTGATCGCGCGCAACGTCGGTGCTACGTGCGTGGCCAGCGTTTGATTGATCGTCTCCGCCGCGACCGAACTCGACCCCGCCGCGCGTAGCAGCGCCAGGAACGTGTGGTCGTCCTCCCACACGGCGAAATACCGCGGCAACAAGCATGCCCGGAATGTCGTCCGGGTTCGCGTGGGTCAGGTTTGGCAGGTCGATCCGGAACTCGGTGGCCGTCGCGAACAGGTCCTGCTTGCTGCCGAAGTAGCGGCTGACCAGCGCCGCATCGACACCGACGTCCGCCGGCGATGGTGCGCAGGGTGGTGGGTTCGTACCCGTCCGTCGCGAAGCGGCGACGTGCCGCCTCCAGGATGTCGGCACGCGTCTGGGCAGCGTTGCGAGGACGTTCAGTAGCCATCTCAGAACTTTATGTCAGCAGCTGTTGACTTTGTGGTTGACCGGTCATATCGTGCTAAGTCATCGACGGATGACAAAAGTCTTCGGGTGTTGATTTACCGGATGAGGGCGGGTGGTCCCGTGACTGTCGGCATCGAACGGCCCAGCGCGCAGGGTACGCAGACTGCGGGCGGCGTGGCAGCGCACGATTCGGCGGGCGGAGTCCTGAACCACATCGCGCAACTCGCCATCGCTGCTCCTCGGCGGATGCTCGCGATCGCGGCACTTGTGGCGGTCGCAGCGGGAATCTTCGGCGTGCCCGTGGCAAAAAGCCTGTGCGCCTGCGGATTCGAGGACCCGTCGTCGGAATCCGCTCAGGCCAGGGAACTGCTGACGAACAAGTTCGGCGTCGGCGATGTCCAGATGCTGATTACTGTCACCGCACCGGACGGGGCTGACGGGGCCGCGGCGCGCGCGGTCGGCACCGAACTGGTCGACGAGTTGATGCGCTCGCCGCGCGTCGCGTCAGCGACGTCATTGTGGACCGCCCCCGCTGCAGAACGAGGTGCGTTGGTCAGCAGGGACGGAAAGTCCGGACTTATCGTGGCCGGGATCGCCGGCGATGAGAGCAAGACCCAGGAGTACACGAAGGAACTGTCGGACAAGCTCGTCCACGACAGGGGCGGCGTGACGGTACGTGCGGGCGGCGATGCGATGGTGAACGTCGAGATCACCGAGCAGTCGCAGCGCGACCTGCTGCTCATGGAGTCCCTGGCGATTCCGATCAGCTTCGTCGTCCTCGTCTGGGTGTTCGGCGGCGTCCTCGCGGCGGCGGTGCCGCTCGCCGTCGGCGGCATGGCGATCCTGGGTTCACTTGCCGTACTTCGTGGTGTCACCGCTTTCGCGGACGTGTCGATCTTCGCGCTGAACCTCAGCGCAGCAATGGGTTTGGCGCTCGCCATCGACTACACGCTGCTGATCATCAGCCGGTACCGCGATGAGCTTGCTGACGGCGCCGGGCGCGACGCCGCGATGGTGGCGGCCATGGCGACGGCAGGGCGCACCGTCGTGTTCTCGGCCACGATCGTGGCTCTGTCGATGGCCGTGATGGCCGTCTTCCCCATGGCGTTCCTCAAGTCGTTCGCCTACGCGGGCGTCGCCACCGTCGGCTTCGCCGCACTCGCCGCACTGTTCGTGACGCCCGCGGCACTTGTTCTGCTCGGCGATCGGTTGCAGGCCATGGATATTCGCCGACTGGCCCGTCGGCTTCTGAACCGGCCGCAACCGGCCGCACGCACCGTCGAACAGCAGCCCCTCTACCGCTGGACGAAAGCGGTGATGCGGCACGCCCTTCCCGCGGGGTTGGCGGTCGTCGCCCTGCTCGTGCTGCTCGGCGCACCATTCCTCGGCGTCAGGTGGGGGTTCCCCGACGACCGGGTACTGCCGGCATCTGCGTCGGCGCACCAGGTCGGCGATGACCTGCGCACCGAATTTCCCGATGACTCCGCAACCGCCGTCACCATCGCGGTGCCCGATGCCAGTGGGCTGACCAGGGCGGAGTTCGACCGGTACGCAATGGATCTGGCGAACGTTCCCGATGTAGTGGGGGTGTCGCCCGTCCGTGTGACCGACGGCAGCGCCTACCTGACAGTGCGGAGTACCGCGCCGCTGTTCTCCGATGCCTCCGAGACTCAACTCAACGCTCTGCACGCCGTCGGGGCTCCCGGCGGCCGCAACATGCTGTTCGCGGGCACTGCGCAGGTCAACCGCGACAGCGTCGACGCCATCACGTCGCGGCTGCCGGTGGTGCTCGGACTCATCGCGGTGATCATGTTCGTGGTGTTGTTCCTACTCACCGGCAGCGTGATGATCCCGCTGAAGGCATTGGTGCTCAATGTACTTTCGCTGTCCGCAGCGTTCGGCGCGATGGTGTGGATCTTCCAGAATGGGCATCTCGGCGGTCTAGGGACCACCGCGACCGGCGTTCTCGTCGCGAATATCCCGGTGTTGTTGTTCTGCATCGCGTTCGGGCTGTCGATGGATTACGAGGTCTTCCTCGTCTCACGCATCCGCGAGTTCTGGGTGACGTCGTCGCGCACGCGCGCCGACGGGACTGTCATCACTCCTCACACGCGCAGCGACGAGAGCGTCGCGTTGGGAATCGCGCGCACCGGCCGTGTGGTCACGGCGGCGGCCGTGGTCATGTCGATCTCGTTTGCGGCGCTGATCGCCGCCCAGGTGTCGTTCATGCGGATGTTCGGCCTCGGCCTGACGCTGGCGATCCTGGTCGACGCCACCCTCGTCCGGATGGTGCTGCTGCCGGCGTTCATGCACGCCATGGGCGAGTGGAACTGGTGGGCGCCCAAGTGGATGTCCAAGATTCACGACCGCTTCGGCATCGAAGACGGTCTGACCTCGAAGCAGACGACGTAGCCCGCTTCGATCACCCATCGCAGTGAACCAACGGGCCGTCAAACCCGTGTCCAAAAGAGGAGGAATGCGTCATGAGTGTGATTGCAGCTGTTCGTGGAGAACTACCGGAACACCGTTATACGCAGGCAGAGGTGACCGAAGCATTGCTGACGATGCCAGGGTTCTCGGAACACGCGGACTTCATCCGTGCCGTGCACCGGAGTGCGAAGGTCGACAGTCGCCACATGGTGCTCCCGCTGGAGGCCTACAGCGAAATCACAGACTTCGGCGCCGCCAACGACGTGTTCATCGAGCATGCAGTCGAACTCGGGTGTGCCGCGGTCATTAGGGGCCTTGGAGGATGCAGGCCTGGAGCCGGCCGACGTCGACGTCATCTACACGACCACGGTCACCGGGTTGGCGGTACCCACGCTGGACGCCAGGATCGCCGGTCTGATCGGTCTGCGACCCGATGTAAGGCGGGTGCCGATGTTCGGACTGGGTTGCGTGGCCGGAGCGGCGGGCATTGCTCGCTTGCATGACTACCTGCGCGGTGCCCCCGACGGCGTCGCGGTGCTGCTCGCGGTGGAAATCTGCTCGCTCACACCGAAGTCCGAGCCGTCGATGGCCACACTGGTCGGCAGTGCACTGTTCGGCGACGGCGCCGCGGCGGTGGTCGCGGTGGGCGATCGCAAGGCCGAGGAGATCGGGGCGTCGGGGCCCGAGGTGCTCGACTCACGAAGTCACCTGTATCCGGACTCGCTGCGCACGATGGGATGGGACGTGGGCGCGTCCGGGTTCCGGCTGGTGCTCTCGCCGGACGTGCCGGCGGTCGTCGAAAAGTATCTCGCCGACGATGTGACGGAATTTCTTGCATTCCATGACCTCACGGTCGACGACATCGCCGCGTGGGTGAGTCATCCCGGCGGCCCGAAGATCATCGAGGCCATCACCGAGACTCTCGGTCTGACCGACGATGCGTTGGAGCTGACCTGGCGGTCGCTCGCCGAGGTAGGCAATCTGTCCTCGGCGTCCGTGCTGCACGTCCTGCGCGACACCATGGCCAAGCGCCCACCTGCGGGCAGTCCCGGTGTGCTGATGGCGATGGGCCCGGGCTTCTGCTCCGAACTGGTCCTGCTGCGGTGGCAGTGACCATGTTGTGGTACATCCTGCTGATCGCGGTCGTCGGCATCGAGCGGCTGGTCGAACTGGTTGTCTCCAAACGCAACTGGGCGTGGAGCCGGGAACGTGGGGGCGCCGAGTTCGGCGCCGGCCATTACCCGGTGATGGTCGTTCTGCACGTCGGCCTGCTGGCCGGGTGTCTGATCGAGGTGATCGCGCTGCACCGGCCGTTCGTGCCCTCGGTGGGCTGGCCGATGCTGGTCGTGGTCCTCGCCGCACAGGTGCTGCGCTGGTGGTGCATCACCACACTGGGGCATCAGTGGAACACCCGCGTCATCGTCGTGCCCGGCGCGGAGCGGGTGACCGGGGGACCGTACCGGCTGATACCGCACCCCAACTACGTCGCTGTGGTCGTCGGAGGGAATCGCTCTGCCGCTGGTGCATTCGGCCTGGATCACCGCCCTGGTCTTCACGGTGCTCAACGCCGCGCTGCTGCGCACGCGGCTCACGGTCGAGAACGACGCGCTCGCGAGCCTGACGTGATCGACCTGCTGGTGGCGGGCGGCGGACCCGCGGGCCTGGCCACCGCGCTGTACGGCGCGCGGGCCGGACTCGACGTCGCCGTCGTCGAACGGAGATCCGGGGTGCTGGACAAGGCGTGCGGCGAGGGCATGATGCCCCACACCGTCGCCCACCTTGACCGGCTGGATGTGACGGCCGAGGGGCGGCCGCTGCGCGGGATCAGCTACATCGCCGGTGACCGCCGGGTCAACGCGGCGTTCAGAAACGGCGCGGGGCGAGGTGTGCGTAGGACCGTACTGCACGCCGCGTTGTGGCGGGCAGCCGAAGCGGCCGGGGTGAAGCTCGTGCACGGCGAGTTCGGCGAGATCACCCAGGACGCGGAGTCGGTGTGCGCCGCGGGGTTTCAGGCCAGATACCTGGCGGCGGCCGACGGGCTGCATTCGCCGATCCGCAAGTCTCTGGGATTGTCGGCTCCGGCCGCGGGGCCGCGTCGGTGGGGGATCCGCAGACATTACGAGATCGCCCCATGGACGGACTCAGTCGAGGTGCACTGGTCGAAGGGTGCCGAGGCATATGTGACGCCGGTGGCCGACGACTGCGTCGGGGTCGCGATTCTCAGCTCGACCCGCGGTGGCTTCGACCGCCACTTCGAGTCCTTCGGCGAACTCCGCGACCGGGTCGCGGGCCATGCGCACGGTCAGGACCGGGCTGCAGGACCGCTGCGGCAGAAGGTCAGTAACCGGACGGCGGGAAGGGTGCTGTTGGTGGGAGACGCGGCCGGCTACATCGACGCGCTCACTGGCGAGGGGATGGGCTTGGCATTCGGCGCCGCCGAACTCCTGGTGAACTCCGTGGTGGGGGACCGGCCCGAGGACTACGACCGCCAGTGGCGCAGGCTGACGCGTCACTACCGGATGCTGACGGCTGCTTTGGTGCAGGCGAGCGCCCACCCGCCACTTCGCGCGAGCATCGTTCCGGCCGCGCAGGCGCTGCCCGGCGTCTTCGCCGGAATCGTCAACCTGCTCGGCCACTGAACACGCTGATTACGTGATCTAGCTGGGACTATTTAATGGCTGGCGTGTGTTGGCGGTGAGCGGTAGAATGGAGTGTTCCTGCCGAAGGTCGGTGGGGGTGCGAGGGGCTGAACGGTTTCGACTTCGCGCATCGAATCAAGGGAAGCGTGCCGGTGCAGGCAAGAGACCACCGTAAGCGTCGTTGCAACCAATTAAGCGCCGATTCCAATCAGCGCGACTTCGCCCTCGCTGCCTAAGCGACGGTGAGTCTGTCAGACCGGGAGCGCCCTCGACCCGGACCCTGGCGTCAGCTAGAGGGATAAACCGATGAGTTCGGTCGCGGGACTCATCGGGACACCAAACAGCGACTGGGATCGTCATCCTGACTTGTTCGCGTGATCAGGAGATCCGAGTAGAGGCATAGCGAACTGCGCACGGAGAAGCCTCGAGGGAATGCCGTAGGACCCGGGTTCCCGTAAGCGTCGTTGCAACCAATTAAGCGCCGATTCCAATCAGCGCGACTTCGCACTCGCTGCATAAGCGACTGTGAGTCCGTCAGACCGGGAGAGCCCTCGACCCGGACCCTGGCGTCATCTAGAGGGATAAACCGGTGAGTTCGGTCGCGGGACTTATCGGGACACCAAACAGCGACTGGGATCGTCATCCTGACTTGTTCGCGTGATCAGGAGATCCGAGTAGAGGCCTAGCGGACTGCGCACGGAGAAGCCTCGAGGGAATGCCGTAGGACCCGGGTTCGATTCCCGGCAGCTCCACTGGAAGAACGCAGGTCAGGGCATATTTTCGCCCTGGCCTGCTTCCTTTTTGGGCAGGGCACATCTGAAACAAGGTCGTCCATCTTGTCGGCCACGTCGTCGAGGTCGTCGGGGAACAGGTGCCCGTAGTGATCGAGCGTCATCGTCGCCGTCTTGTGCCCAACAGGGCCAGCACCGTCTTGACGTTGGCACCGGCGGCGATCATCAGCGACGCCGCCGTGTGCCGCAGTTCATGGACGGTGACCCGAGGGAACGCCTTATCCGCCGCCTGGCACCGTTTGACCGCCGCACCAAACCAGTGTGTCGTCGTCGGGGGCCGCAAAGGCTGCCCATGTGTCATGCCTGCCCCGTGCCTCCGGCCGACGCGTCGTCGACGACGTCTCTTCGTTCGTCGATCGCCGAAGTGCTACCAACGCGCAGGCGGCGACGTGTCCATCGACAATGGCCGTTCGTAGGAAAGATCGCTGTGATCCCGTGTTCCCACGAGGTAGCCCTTCTCGGTGAAGAACGGGGACTGCAGTACTCGGGCGTCGGCGATGAACATCCCTTCGACCGTCGATCGGCGAAGAGCAATGCGCCACGCGCCTTCTCGCCGTTCCAACCGGTCAATGTAGCGGCCGGTGATGAATTGGGCACTTTTGCCGTCCGGCCCGATGAGTACGACGATGACGTAACTTTCAGCGTGCGCAGTGTCCCCATCGATGTCGCAGGTGTGAGTGGTGATGTTGTGGGTGTGAACGCGCGAGGTCTCGGCGTGGGTTTTGTTTGCCCATTCGCCGTAATCAGGACCTGCGTTGATGGCGTGGCCGTGCTCGTCGACGCCGTCACTGTGGTATGCCGACGTGATGAGGTCGATGTCGTGACGGTCGCAGCCGCGGGCATGGCGCGAGATGCAGTCGAGGATCTGCGTGCGATCCATCAGGTAGCGAACGTCTTGCCGGAGGGTGTCCCTCTGGACATACATGGTCATCGTCGTCCTGCCTCTCGCTCGGTAGACGTCGACGCATGTCGACGTACGGTGGCACTATACGACTGTACAGCATCGATCGAGGTGTGACAATACGACTAATCGACAGATCGGGAGCCCATGACGACATCCTCGCGGCGGGTTGGCGCCGAAACGTCCAAGACTCGGGACGCGCTTCTCGACTGCGTCGAGAAGATGATGCTGGAAGAGGGCTATCCGAGCGTCACCTATCGGGCGCTCGCGACGAAGGCGGGTGTCACACCTAGTCTGGTGCAGTACTACTTCCCCAGCCTCGACGACATCTTCGTTGCTGCCATCAAGCGTTACTCGGAACGCGGTTTGAAATATCTCACTGAGGCGCTGGAGCGTCGTGCCGACGACCCGCTGCGCGCTGTGTGGGAGTACTCCTGGGACGAGGCGACGGGCGCGCTGATTACCGAGTTCATGGCGCTTGGCAATCATCGCAAGTCCGTTCGCACCGAGATCGCCGCGGTGACCGAGAGCGTGCGCAAGATGCAACTGGACGCACTCGTCGCGAAGTTCGGCAAGAACGCTCGACCGATCGGCGACCTGTCGCTTCCGGCGCTGCAGCTGTTGATGTCGGGTCTACCGAAGTTCCTCAACCTCGAAGAAGGGCATTGGGGTGAAGTCGGCACATGATGAGGTCACGAAGGCCTTCGAGCGGTACATCGACTCCGTGGAGCCGCTTGCCGGTCCTTCCAAGCGAAAGGCAGCACCCGCCGACGCAGGACGACGCGCGCGACCTAGCCCGCACCGCGGCCGACAAACCCGTACGACCTACTTCAACGTGCGCATCCGCGCGAGGTCCGCTGGATGCTTTAAGCCGAGCGTGGTCGTCACCACCGACATGTGAACCGTCTCCACAATGCGACTAGCGGCGATGGCTGTCGGGGTGATGTGGTGCGATTGGGATCCGCCATCGCGGCCTGGACGCGCCGTGCCCGGCCGGCGGGCTTGTGCCTTAAGGTCCGCGACCAAGGCGCGGCCAACAGCGGGATGTCACGACGAGCCGGCAACGTCGCGCGCTCAGGCCTCGAGTTTTCTGCGGACAGCCGTCTGTACGTCAGTACGCCATACGACGGTGCAGTCCCCGCTTCGTCCGATTAGTCGCGAGAATCTGCGCCGTGTACGAATACGCGGGCACCGATGGGCACCCACCTACAGGTATCGATTGCGCTCGAGGGAGGCCCGACAGCGTAGGTGACCGGGGTACCGCGCATCGGCAACGCTCGCCTTCCGCGTTCACCTGCGCCGGCCTCCACCATTACCGCCCGGTCCTCGGCATTCGAGCGACCTCAGTGGTTTTGCCTATTCAGATTCGGCGGAATCGTGATTGCTCGCCGGCCGTACCCCGCTGGCGACGAATCGATCCGTACATCGCGTCGGTGTCACTCAAACATGTTGCCCGATGCGGCTCACCCTGAAGTCAGTTGCACGCTGTTTGGCCAGGCTCGAGGACAAGAGGTCCCGAGGTCAACCCCACCTCATGGGGGCATGGTCCTGTAATGCGTCGATCGGGATGGACATCGAACAGGTCGCGGTAGGACGGTGGTTCGCGGCCGTCGTCGTCGGTGATGCCGTACTTCACCGCTAGTTCGGCGCCTATGAGCGTCTGTCCGCTCAGCGCCATCAGGTCAGGGTCGCTGTAGAGCGCCCAAATAACATGGCCCGTCAGTTCGGGCGTCTCGGTGGAGTCGAGGATGTGTCCGAATTTCTCGGGACTGCTTGCGATGATCTTGCGA
Source organism: uncultured Actinomycetota bacterium (assembly GCA_963721495.1). Lineage (GTDB taxonomy): Bacteria > Actinomycetota > Actinomycetes > Mycobacteriales > Mycobacteriaceae > Mycobacterium. The sequence goes on from CAVRMG010000048.1 coordinate 43,955, forward strand.
ACCCGTTCGGTAAGAAGGGATCCCATCCAGATAGAAACGGAGGCGATGCCGTACTCGCGGAAGTCGTACGCCATGTCGGCGGCCATTTTGTCGGTGCCGGCCTTCGGGACCCCATAGGCAGGGCCGAATGCATAATGCACCGCACCCGAGGACGACGAGAACGTCACTAGACCCTTGCGCTGCAGCAGCATCAAGGGTGCGGCGTAGACGGTGGCGACATAGCTGCTACGCAGCCCGACGTCGAGAGTGTCGAGGACAGCGAGGGGCTCCTCCCAGAACTTCGTCCGCCCCATCATCTCGTCGCGGATGATCGCGGCGTTGTTGACCAGAATGTCGAGTCGGCCATGTTCTTCACGAACTCGTTCAAACAGCACCTTGACCTGATCGTCATCGCTGTGGTCGACGCCTACCGCGATGCCCTCACCGCCCGCGGCGGTCACCTGGATGGCTGTCTCATCAATGGTGCCTTCGCCCGATGACTCCCCAACGCCGCTGCGGGTGCGGCCGGTCACATAGACAGTGCAGCCGTGGCTGCCGAGAGCGCGGGCTATCCCTGCGCCCGCGCCGCGGCTGGCGCCCGTCACCACGGCAATACGCTTCTCGTTGGGCATCGATGCGCTCCTCTTGTCTGTGGCAAGCAGTCATACAGCATGCTGCTCAGTCCCGGATCCTGGCCGAGTCCTTGAGTTCAGTGATTGGACGCGCCAGTCCTTGTTCGTCGCAGATGCGCTGTAACCGTTGAACGGTCTCGGCCACACCGGGACCCGATTTGCGACCTGGCGTGAATGTGGCTGGTAGGTGGCGCATGCCCTGAATCACGCCGATGCTGTCGTAGTGCACGGTCCCCTCTTCCATACACTGATAGTCCGGCATACAGTCAAGTACCGCGCTGAGCATCGACTTAAAAACCGTACGTGCCACATTGGATCCGATACATCGGTGCACGCCTAAGCCGAAGCTGAAGTGGCGATTACCCTTTCGGTCAAGCTGGATACTGTCGGGATCGTCGAACAGAGCGGGATCGCGGTTGGCCATCGCCCATGACAGCCACACTCGTTCGTCCTCTTTGAGCTTGGTGCCGGATAGTTCCATGTCTCCGGTTATTGTGCGGGCGTCTCCTGGCGCCGGCGTGAAGTAGCGCAGAAACTCCTCGGTGGCGGGATTCAGCAGTGCATCGCGGTCTCGACTAAGTCGCGTGCGCTCTTCGGGGTGCTGCGATAGCCACTCAAGTGCGTGTGCCGTCAAGGCGGTGGTGGTATCGAACCCGCCGCCGATTAGGAGGTTCAGCATGCCGAGCAATTCGATATCGGGCGGCGCCTCACCATGGATCCGCAGTTTGGCCAAGCCGTCGATGATGCCGGGGCGAGGCTGATCGCGGATCTCGGCGAGATTGTTGAATAGATCGACGCCCATGGCCAGGTACAGCTCGCGCATGCGGTCGGCCTCGGGCGAGTCGGGCCGCGTGTAAACCAACGCATGCGCTGGCTCGTTATAGATTCTCCACTTCTCCAAGTGAACGCCGAGCATCGCTAGCGTGAGCACGGCTGGCACCACGTTGGCCAGGTCGTCGACGAAGTCGATACGTCCCAATTCGATGTGGTCGTCAATGCAGGCGCGGGTAATCTCGTCTACGAACGGCTCCCAGCGCTTGACCGCGGCCGGCGACAGATAGGGATTGAGCACCGTCCGGTAGTGACGGTGTTCCGGATCGTCCATCTCGAGCATGCCGCCACGGGAGTTCTCCGCTTCGACCGTCAACGGTATGGAAATGCCCTTATACCCCCGACGTTCGTTGTGGATGTCGTGATCGTTGGAGACATAGGGGCAGCGAGCGAGTTCGAAGACCTCGTGGCCGCCCGCGGCGACCCAGTGGCCGTCGTAGCTGTCAGTCCACGCGATCGGACACCCGCGATGCATGTCGTGGGTGATGTCGAGGAACTTCTCGCGATAGTCGGCGGCGTGGCGATCAAAGTGAAATCGCGGAACCTCGTTCGGGTCGATGGTGCCGTCGGCGAGCGCGCTCACGTCATCGCTCCAGCCGTTGGCCGTGCGCGGCAGGTGACGCAGCCAGGCGCTCGTTCACAACCGTGATGGCTTGCTCGGGGCAAGACTTCATCGCTTCCAGCACGGGCTCGTGATCCTCGTCGGGGACGTTCTCGACGATTGCATGCGCGTGGCCGTCCACGTCGTCCAGCTCGAACGATTCTGGTGCGATCATGGCGCATAAGGTGTGGCCCTGACACCGTAAAGGATCGACCCGAACTCGCATGATTACCTCCTGAGGTTGGTTGCACACAAACGCTTCTTGTTGGGAAAGCGTCAGATGACGGCTCCGCCGTTGACGCCGATCACCTGCCCGTTGACGTAGCTCGCACCGTCTGAACACAGAAAGGAACACACCGCCGCCACTTCTTCCCCCACGCCGAGGCGGCCTGCGGGGATGGCATGTGTGAGGACTTCCGTAGCAGGAAGCTTGCCCTCTTCCTGCTGTTGCCTGAGCATCGGCGAGTCAATGACGAAAGGCGGCACAGTATTGGCCGTGATGCCCTTGCGGGCGTAGTCCAGCGCAATCGTCTTCGTCATCGCGATGACTCCGCCTTTGGTAGCCGAGTAGTGCCCCTGTTTAGGAGCGCCCTGCTGGCCGGCAGCTGAAGAGATGGTCACGATGCGCCCCCACTTTGCGGCCACCATGTCCGACAGCGCCGCACGGATGCACAGGAACGTCCCGGTGAGGTTGACCGCCAGGTACCGATTCCACTCATCGAGGGTGATCTGGTCGAATCGCGTGAAACCCGCGATCGCCGCGCTTGTCACAAGGATCTCGACTGGGCCGAACTGGTCACGCACAGTGGTGAATCCGGTCTCCACCGCGTCTTCGTCGGACACGTCAACGCCAACGGCGATGGCCGTGCCTGCCGTTGCATGGATCTCAGCGGCAACCTTTTCGGCGTTCTCGAGATTGACGTCTAAAACGGCGACGCGATGGCCATCAGCGGCAAGTTTGACGCTGATGGACCGCCCCAAGCCGGATCCTCCGCCCGTGACCACCGCAATCCGGCTCATCACATCACTCCTCGATCGTGGCCAACATTGCTATCGCTGTACGACTGTATAGCGGATCGATAGCCGGCACAAGAAGTGTTGGCGGCGTCGGCCACTTCACTGGCCACGGTCGCGGTGTGTTCTAGCGCGGGCGCTGTCACACACCCGCTGGACCCGGCGCTCCGTGCATGTAGAGCGTCTGACCGGAGCAGAAGCTCGACGCATCGGAGGCGAAAAACAAGACTCCGTAGCCGATCTCGTCCGGCTCGCCGAGACGTCCGAGGCCGTTGGTCATCGCGATGGCCTCGGGATCCAGGCCGTACCGTGCGGCGTCGTCGGTCAAGGTGGCGGCCCGCACTGCGCCGACCGCGATGGCGTTGACCCGAATGCCCTTCTTCGCCCATGCGGCAGCCATCGAGCCGGTCAGATTGTTCACCGCCGCCTTCGCCGCGCCATATGGCGCTGCCTGGGGCATCGCCAGCAGACTCGCGCCGGACGATATGTTGACGATTGCGCCTTTGCCGTGCGTCATCATCGGTTTGGCTGCCGCCTTCGACAGGTGCCAGACCGCCTTGAAGTTCAGGGCCAGTACATTTTCGAAGTCGTCGTCCGGCCACTTGAGGATCGACTTGGTTTCGGCACCGCCAGCGCAGTTGACGAGTATGTCGAGCCTGCCGAATTCGTCGATTGTTCTCTCGACCAGACCGCGGCACCCATCGGCTGTGGTGACATCGGTAGGTACCGTAAGGGCGCGACGGCCCAGGGACTGCGCGTCCTTCGCTGTTTCTTCAAGTGGATCGGGGCGACGGCCGGCCAGCACGACATCGGCACCGTGCTCGGCCAGGACCAGGGCGGCGCTTCGTCCGATTCCGGTGCCTCCACCGGTGATGACAGCGACGCGGCCATCGAGCGAAAACCGACTGTTCATTGCACTCCCTTGAGTTGTCCGGGCAGGAGCCGATCAAACGGCGTGCTAGGTTGTACGAGTGTATAGCAACGGGCACGACGCGCGTACATGGTTGCTCGACGTATGCCTCTCCTGTACGGTCGTACAGCAGGCGTGCCATGCGCGTAATCCGCTGCCGAGGAGCCAACGTTGAGCGATCTGTACTACGACCCGTGGGACTTCGACATCGACCTCGATCCGTACCCGACTTACCGTCGGCTGCGAGACGAGTGCCCGGTCTATCACAATGAGCGACACGACTTCTGGGGTATAAGCCGCTACGCAGACGTCGATGCGGCGCTGAAGGACACCGCACGACTCAGTTCGGCGAAAGGCGACATCCTCGAAGTCGTCATGGCCGATCCGGTGATGCCGCCAGGCATTTTCATCAACGAGGATCCGCCGCTGCACACCATTCATCGTGCGATCGTGTCCCGGGCGTTCACGCCGAAGAAGATGCGAGCCGTCGAGGACAAGATCCGCGCCTTCTGCGTGGCCTGTCTCGATCCTCTTGTCGGTGGCGATCGGTTCGATTTCGTCGAGGACCTGGGCGCTGAACTTCCGATGCGAACGATCGGCATGCTCGCGGGAATCCCAGACTCTGAACAGCCGGCCGTACGCGAGCACGCCAACCAGGTGCTGCGCAACGAACGCGGAAAGCCCATGGCTGTTAAGAAGGATCGTTACTTCACCGGTGAGATGTTCGGTGAGTATGTCGAGTGGCGAGAGAAAAACCCGTCCGACGACTTGATCACGGAACTACTCAACGTGGAGTTCGATGACGAGGCCGGAGTCACGCGGAAGTTGACCAAGCAGGAACTCGTCGTATTCCTGGCTGTCGTCGCCGGCGCCGGGGTCGAGACCACCGGCCGCCTGTTCGGCTGGATGGGGAAAGTTCTTGCCGAACATCCGGATCAGCGCAAGGAGCTGGCCGAGGATCATGCTCTGATTCCTACGGCGATCGAAGAACTTCTCCGCTTCGAGCCGCCGGGGCCACATGTAGCGCGCTACGTCGCCACGGACGACGTCGCCTTTCAGGGACAGGTTATCCCTGCGGGCAGCGCGCTACTCCTGATGCTCGCATCGGCCAATCGCGATGAGCGCCATTTTGATGACCCTGACAGGTTCGACATTCACCGGAAGCCGGGTGGGCATCTGACCTTTGGCCGCGGAGCGCACTTTTGTGTCGGTTCGCCGTTGGCCCGCTTAGAGGGTCGGGTGGCGCTCGAAGAGGTGCTGAAGCGTTGGCCTGAGTGGGATCTCGACATGGCCGCAGCGCGGCGATCGCGTACCTCTACGGTGCGCGGCTGGGACAGCATGCCGGCGTTCGTCGCCTGACTGTACGACCGTATAGCAGAGGTGATCCGTATGAACTTGAATCTCGCCCCCGAATCAGCCGGCACCGCTATCGGGCGGGGCCGCCTCACCGGTCGCCGGGTCGTTGTCGTCGGCGCCGGCACTCGGCCATCGCCGGATCCGGAGTTGACGGTTGGCAATGGGCGCGCCATCGCGGTGCTATGTGCTCGTGAGGGCGCCAGCGTGGCGTGCGTGGACGTCAACGAAGAGGCCGCGATGCTCACTGCCGATATGTGCGCTCAAGAGAGTTCCGCTTCGGTGCCCGTCGTCGCCGATGTCCGCGACGCCGAAGCATGCGAACAACTCGTTAGGGAAGCGCACGAGAAACTCGGTGGCCTGGATGGCGTGGTAGCGAACGTCGGATACGGAGAAGGCAGAGGCCTAGCCGAAACGTCACCGGAGCTGTGGGATGACATTTTTGCTGTCAACGTGCGCTCACACTTTCTCGTTGCTCGCGCTGCAATGCCTCTGCTCGACGATGGAGGCTCATTCGTATTTATCGGATCGGCCGCAGGGTTGAAGGCGGGAACGCGCTTCCCTGCATACGACTCCTCGAAAGCAGCCCTGTTTGGGCTCACGCGCCACGTCGCACTTGAAGGTGCCCCCCGATCCATACGTGCAAACCATGTCGTTCCGGGGGCGGTTGACACCCCGCTCGGACGAGTGGGCGACGCATCTGTCGCTGGACGGTCCAAAATCCGCTGGCCGCTCGGACGGCAGGCAACAGCTTGGGACATCGCCTATGCGACCGTCTTCATGCTGAGTGCCGAATCGGACTACATCACAGCGCAATCGCTGGCCGTCGATGGCGGTATGACGCAATTCGGGTAACAGATCGGCCAGAGGATCTGTTAGGCGTCGTACCGTCTAATCGTCGCGGTTATTACTTCGTGAAGGCTTAGGTCAGGTCGACCCGGTCAGGGAACAGCTCCGACGGAATTCCGACGAGCCCCGTAATCAAGGGGACAACCGACGGAAGCTGTAGCGCGAGGTGGCGCTTTTGTTTCTAAAGAATCCTCGCCGCCTATCGAGGGATGTATCACGAAACCACGCTGAGATATTCTATGCCTCGCTACCGAGTACATTGCGTCGATGCCGATGAGCCCCGTGGCATCCTCGTCCAATTGCTGGTGAAACGACTGCAGCCACCGAGGTGGCTGCAGTCGTTCCTCGTTCGCTGCCTCCCAGCTATTTCTTGAAGATGGTGAAGAGGGTTCCCGGCTTCAGCACGAAGTCGGTAGCGTTGCTGCAGATGGTGGCCCTCACCGGCGAGCCGTCATATTGCTTGGTTCCGGGTTCCGTTGCAGAAATTGTTCCCGAAACGTTCACTTCAACGGGATGGTCAGCGGGACATCCTGTACCAGTACCCACGACCTGGCTGGTGATGTTGGTGAGCTGAAAGCTCGCCCCGTCCAGGAACGGTGCGTTCCAGAAGATCGTCTCGGTGCCTGGCGCTGTGCGCTGTGTAAAACCCGAACCCTCCTCTCCACGAGCGATGCATCCAGTGAGCGGATGTGGCCAAGTGGTATTTGGACCAGAGAAACCGCTGCACTGGATCCACACGTCAGGCGGCACAGGCGGTTCCGCTGCCGCAGGACTGCTCATCATCACTCCCAGAACGCTCAGCGCACCCAGCCCGATCCCCGCGATGGATAAAGAGCGACGTTTCGAAAGATGGCTCATTCTGATTAATTCCCTTCCCATATGTTGCTTGATCCACACAACAGCCGACGACTACAGGAGGTGGTCGATCGGCGAAGCAGTGTGAGTACGGCGCTCAGGTGAGCGCACGAGCCCCCCGACTGGGGACCTTCCCCATGGCGATGTGCCAGGGATCACACTAGTCGATCCGCTGTACGTTTGTACAGCAGCTGTGGACTGCATTTCTCGGCGGATCAAGACAGGCCCCGGCGCAGACCTGCGTTCGCTCCTCGCGGGGTTCGCCGACGATTGCTAAGACCTTCTGTCGCTCCTCGCGGGGTTCGCCGACGATTGCTATTGGGGAGATTCGACTACGTCGTCTCGCTAGCGCCCGTCAGGGGCCGTGGACAACCCGGCCGAGCGCAACACCGGGTTCCTTCGTGTCGCCGCACTACAGACACGGCTCGAGGAAGGCCATCACATGGGGGCGTGGCGACTGCTGGACTTCGACACCGAGATCAATCCGGTGCATGCCGCGCTGCTGCACACTGGCGACGTGCTGTTCTTCGCCGGCTCCGGCAACGATCCCGACCAGCACAATGCGCACCAGTTCCGCACCCGCGTCTGGCATTACCCGCGGCCGGACCTCGAT
>CAVRMG010000049.1:0-135780 GCA_963721495.1 uncultured Actinomycetota bacterium
CCGGAGAGCTATAAAACAACTCCGAGGGCCGTTTCGTCGCCTGGCGAGGTTTGATAGCGTGGAAGATGTTGGACCGCAACCCCGTCGGACGTAGAACAGCCGTTCTGAACCGCTGCCTGACAAGGGCATTCGCTCGCGCCGGCCACCCTTCTGCCTTTCCCGCTCGACCGGGCTGCACGTTGCGCTTCCCTATCGGGTCGAACTCAAGCCGACTACCAAGCCCTTGCAGTGGGCGGACCTTGGCTGAGAGTCCCATGTCCATTGCACTGGCGATCAGAGCAGACCAGCCCTGGCGTTAGGCAGATCGCGCCAACCCTTATCGCCTGCCAACTCGACCCGCTTGCTTGCGAGCCGAGGTCCTTCGCCGAACGTGGGGCCGCCGGTCACCTCACACAGGACGAGCATGTGATTTCGGCCTACCGCGGCGTTCCGTTGTCCGTCGTCGCGGCATGACTCGGTCATGCGGACGCCAGCGTCACGGCGAGGATCTGCGCGCATTCCCGGCCGGATGCATTGAAGGCCGCTTCGGTGACATTGGGAGGAGTTGTGACAAGCACCGTGACACCCATCGGAACGGCGGCGGAAACTAAATAGGCTCGGACCACTTGCGTTGCTGGTCAGAGCCTATTCCGCTGAGTGCGCCCGAAGGGATTCGAACCCCCAACCTTCTGATCCGTAGTCAGATGCTCTATCCGTTGAGCTACGGGCGCATGTGTTCAGTTGTTGGCGGAGGCGAGAGGATTTGAACCTCCGGTCCGCTTTAAGGCGGACAACTCATTAGCAGTGAGTCCCATTCGGCCGCTCTGGCACGCCTCCCGACGATTACCGCCGATCCGACAGAGTACACAGCCCCGATGGCGGGAGGCAAAGCGCAGGTGAGCCACCCATAGACTGATCGGGTGACCGCCCGCCTGCGACCCGAGTTGGCCGATCTTCCGGCCTACACGCCGGGTAAGACCGTGCCGGGGGCGATCAAGATCGCAAGCAACGAGACGGTACACGGGCCGCTGCCCAGCGTTCGGGCCGCGATCGAGAAGGCCACCGACAGCATCAACCGCTACCCCGACAACGGGTACGTGGAATTGCGGGAGCACTTGGCCAAACACCTGGACAACGGCGCCTTCTCCCCCGAACACATCTCCGTCGGCTGCGGATCGGTCAGCCTGTGCCAGCAGCTGATCCAGATCACCTGCTCGGTCGGCGACGAGGTGCTCTACGGCTGGCGCAGCTTCGAGATCTACCCGCTGCAGGTCCGCACCGCCGGCGCCACGCCCGTGCAGGTGCCGCTGTCCGACCAGACCTACGACCTCGACGCGATGCTGGCTGCGATCACCGACCGCACCCGGCTGATCTTCGTCTGCAACCCGAACAACCCCACCAGCACGGTCGTCGACCCCGACAAGCTCGCCCGGTTCGTCGAGGCGGTGCCGTCGGACATCCTGATTGCCCTCGATGAGGCATACGTCGAGTACATCCGCGACGGAATGCTGCCGGACAGTTTCGGACTGGTGCGCGCCCACAGCAATGTCGTTGTGCTGCGGACATTCTCGAAGGCCTACGGGCTGGCCGGTCTGCGTATCGGCTACGCCGTCGGCGACCCGGACATCATCACCGCGCTGGGCAAGGTCTACGTCCCGTTCACCGCGACAAGCGTCTCGCAGGCCGCGGCAATCGCTTCGCTGGAGGCCGCCGACGAGCTGCTGGCCCGCACCGACGCCGTTGTCGCCGAACGTGCACGGGTGACCGAAGCCCTCTGCGACGCCGGCTACACCGTGCCGCCGTCGCAGGCCAATTTCGTCTGGCTGCCGCTGCCCGGACGCGCGCAGGAGTACGCCCGCGCCACGGCGAACAGCCGGATCATCGTGCGGCCCTACGGCGAGGACGGCGTGCGAGTCACCGTCGCCGCACCGCACGAGAACGACGCCTTCCTCGAATTCGCCCGACGCTGGATAGGAGCCGCATGACCGACGCGCGCAAGAGGTTCGCCGAATCTTCATGATCGGCGAGTGGGCCGGCGGCGAGTTCGACACCGGCCACCGGGCCAACGGATTCATGAATCGGCTCAACTGGTTCGGCAAGACATTCGTGTCGGCGGTCGACGCGAAGCCGCTGGTATGCCTGGACGCCGATGGCAATCGGTTCTCCAACACCCAGGCGATGAACGGCAAGGGCGCCCGCTTCCTGTACTTCTATCTCGAACGCGTCTAGTTCCAATCTGCTACCTACGACCCAAATTGCAGTCAGGGCTGTTGCCCGCGAGTAACGACCGTGACAGCAATCTCGGCCATAGGACGCGCGACGGGCTCTCTCAACCTGCGGACCGGCGGCCGGTGAACGCCAGCAACTGGTCCAGGGCCGAAGCGTCGTCGGGCACCTCGATCGGGTCGTCGAAGCCGACGTTGGTGCGGCCCTGCGGCGTGATGATGTTGCGCGCCAGGCCCATGACGTAGTCCGACAGCGAGTCGGGTGCAGTGACCTCACGCCCGAGGGCCGCGGCGTAATCCCAAGCGTGGACGAGGAATTCGAGGCACAGGATGCCCGCCATCATCTTGGCCGGAGCTTCGTTGGAGCGAAAAGCCACGTTTCCCTCGAGGCCGCGGCGTTTCCAGGCGTCCAGCGCGGGCCGGGCGGCGAGGACGACCTGTCGCTCCACCGAATCGGTCTGATCCCGTTCGGGCATCTCCGCCCCGGCGGCGCCGCCGATCACGGTGATCGAGTTCATCAGGTGGTCGGTGAGTGACGCGACGTCGAACTCGCGGCAGGGCGTCTGCTTCGCGAGATCGTCATCGGCGATTCCGTGCAACACATGCTGCAGGACGGCGAAGGTCGCTTCTGCGCATTCGAGTTCATCGGCAGGCGGGGAATCTGGTCCCGCGCGTAGGTCCTCGGGCATGCCCCCACGTTACGTCTCGCTTGCGCCTATCGTTGCGCAGATGAAGACGCATGTGCGGGTGACTGCTGCGGCGCTGATCCTGGCGGGCGTCGCCTCGGGTTGCTCGCGCACCACCGAAGGCACCGTCGCGATGACGACCGAACCCGGTCCCAGGACGACGTCGCGGCCGTCGTCGTCGCCGACGATTCCTGGCTTGCCGAACATCCAGATTCCCAACATTCCGATTCCCAACATTCCGATTCCCGGCATACCCGGCTCGGACATCCCCGATGTACCTGCGCCTCCCAATGCGACGACGATGACGTGCGAGGAGTACACCGGCCTTGACAAGGCCACCCAGAAGGCGGTGATCCGCGCCATCCTCGCCGGGGAGAACACATCGAACCAGGGCCAGGAACTGACGGCGATGATCCTGGCCGACGCCATGTGCCAGTTCATGCCGGGCCTCACTGTCAGCGAGGTGGTGTCGGGCTCACCACCGTAAGTGGTTAGCCTTCACCCATGGGCGATGCGTATGAATCAATCACCGTCGACGTCAAGGACAACGTCGCACAGGTGACACTGGTCGGACCCGGCAAGGGCAATGCCATGGGCCCGGCGTTCTGGGCGGAGATGCCCGAAGTGTTCGCCAAGCTCGACGCCGATCGCGACGTGCGCGCGATCGTGCTGACCGGTTCCGGCAAGCACTTCAGCTACGGACTGGACCTGCCCGCGATGGGGGGCTCGCTGTCCGGCGTGCTCGCCGACGGCGCAGGGGCCCGCCCGCGCGCGGACTTCCACGCGACGATCCTGCGCATGCAGGGTGCCATCAACGCCGTGGCCGACTGCCGCACCCCCACTATCGCCTCCGTGCACGGCTGGTGCATCGGCGGTGGCGTGGACCTGATCTCGGCCGTCGACATTCGCTATGCCAGCGCCGACGCCAAGTTCTCGGTGCGGGAGGTCAAGCTCGCGATCGTCGCCGACGTGGGCAGCCTGGCCCGGCTCCCGCTGATCATCAACGACGGACACCTTCGCGAACTGGCGTTGACGGGCAAGGACATCGACGCGCGCCGCGCCGAGAAGATCGGGCTCGTCAACGACGTCTACGACGACCCCGATGCCTCGCTTGCGGCCGCACACGCGACGGCCGCCGAGATCGCCGCCAACCCGCCGCTGGTCGTCAACGGCGTCAAGGACGTGCTCGATCAGCAGCGCATCGCCCGGGTCTCGGAGAGCCTGCGCTACGTCGCGGCGTGGAATGCGGCGTTCCTGCCGTCGAAGGATCTGGCCGAGGGGCTGAAGGCGACGTTCGAGAAGCGACCGCCCAACTTCACCGGGGAATAGTCGGACGACGATCAAGCGGCGAGGGACGAGTCGCGTCGTGGGGGCACTCCCCTCGCAAGCGGTGGGCCCACCCGCGCGAAGCGCAGGGGGAGAGTCAGGCTCGGGGAATGGGGGTCCAGCCCAGTTCGGCCTTCGCTTTGGCGTTGGATAGCGGCAATCGGGTGTCGCCGAAGGCGATCGCGGCATACGGCGCGATCAGACCGAACAGTCGAGGCGAGACCGGCAGTGGACGCGGTCGGTGCAGTTTCGCGCTGAGCTCACGCACATAGTCGCCGAACGACTGCGGACGGTCGTCGACGATGTTGTAGATCTGCCCGCCACGCCCCTTCTCGACCGCGTCGGCGGTGGCCGTCGCGACGTCGTCGATGTGCACCCACGACACGATGCCGTTTCCCGTCAGGGCAGGCATCGCCCACAACTTCACCATGCGGGTGAACAGTTCGTCGTGCGGCACTCCCGGTCCGTAGAAAGCGCCGTAGCGCAACACGATTCCCTCGGTGCCGCTGTGCTCGGCGGAGGTCAGCACGTTCTGCTCCATGCCGCGAAGGGCCGCGAGCATCTCCTCGCCGCCCTTCGGTGGCGGACCGGGATACGGATCCGTCTCATCCATCAGGTCCGGCCCCGTCGTCGGATAGCCGTAGGCGAAGATCACCGATTCGGCGACGATCCGGCGTACGCCCGCGCGTTGGGCGGCGCCGACCAGGTTGGACGCACCTGTGCTCCACAGCCTCTTGGCGGGCTCGAAGTCCTTGGGACGCTTGGGTCCCCACTTCGGCAGCGTCGTGAGCAGTGAGACGACCACCTCGGGTCCGATGTCGGCGACCGCCTTGTCGATGTCGTCCGCGTCGAAGACGTCGGCCACCGCCGATCTGGCGCCCGCCGCATCGATCTGTGAAGTCTTGGACGACGATCGGGTCAGCCCGACGACCTCGTGTCCGCGGGACTTCAGTTCCCGCAGCAGCGGAAGCCCCGGCACACTCGTCGCCCCGGCCACCAGTACACGCATCAGCGCCCTGCCTTTTCCGTGGCGACGCAGGCGCGCAACGCCATTGCAAGGATCACCGTCGTCACCGCCAGTCCGCCCGCCTCGAGCCAACCGATCCAGTCGCCCGCGCCGTGGTGCGGGTCGATGGTGTGGCTGATGGCATGCAGCGCCCAATGCACCGTGGCGAACGCGAGCGCGGGCACCCGCCATGACACCCGGCGCACCGCCGCGAGCAACAGCAGGCCCTGCGGGATCTCGAACGTCGCGTTGTCGAAGATGTAGTGATCGTTGCGCACGCCAAAGGTCCCCAGCGTCTCGAAGAACGGCCCCGGCGCAAACATCATGAATAGGCCGATGCCCAGGGCGTACAGCCCGAACACGATCAGTGTCACCTCGACGAACCCGACTCTTGTGCGGGCAGGTGTCGTCGTCATGCCGTCACGCTAATACGTGACTGGCTTCAAAGGTGGACTGCGCGACGCGATCCGCGCCGGTTCACGCGATACCAGAGATTCGTGATCTGACCGGCCTGCGTCGCGTCGCGTTGTTCGAGCCGCACCGCCTCGCCACCGGGATGCTCGAAGACACGGACGCCGTCGCCGAGCAATACCGGCAGCACCGAGAGCATCACCTCGTCCAGCACGCCCGCCCGAAGGCACCCAACGGGATTCGGCCCGGCATAGTCGGCCATCCAGGACATGTCGCCGCCGGGGCCCGCGATGAAACCGTCGAGGGACATCGCCGCCGAATAGATGAAGTTCGCCATATGGGGCTGACCCCTGCCGAGCATGAAACTCACCGCGACTGACTTGGCGGTGGCGGAGGGATTTGAACCCCCGGACGGTTTTAGCCGTCTCTCGCTTTCAAGGCGAGTGCATTAGGCCGCTCTGCCACGCCACCGTCGACAAGAGTACGGGGCGAGCACTCGGGGGAAGAGGAGACCTCTTAGACGCGGCCGAGTTTCGCGGGGGCCTCTGCAGCCTTCAGCGCCACGCTGATCCGCCTGCAGTTCTCCCCCATCGCCGAGATCTGCGGGCGCGACAGGCGGCCGAGGAAGTGCAGACGCACGCCCTCTCCGTACGTCGCCATGGCTTCGCGCACCGCGGTCCTGCCCTCATCGGTGATCGTGGCGAGCACCCCGCGGCCGTCGTCGGGACTTGCACCGCGACGCACGAGGCCCTGCAGTTCCAACCGGCGTATCTGCCGGGTGACACGACTGGGCAACGACATCAACCCATCGGCCAGGTCGCCCATCCGCGAGGATCCCGACGCGGATTTGTCCAAGAAGTCGAGCAGTCGCACATCGTTGAGAGTCAGATGATGCGCGTCCAAGAGCGACCGGTTCAAAGTCGCGTACAACCGCAGTGCCGAATCGAGGAAGTTTTGCCATGACCTCTGTTCAGCGATGTCCAACCCCGGCATGTCACTGGCAGTACGCCCCGCGATGATCCCCTCCATGTCGGCAATAGTAAAACTCCGGAGCATTGCTGGGGCAGGAACGATCAGACTGTTTTCGCAGGCTGTAGCGTTGTTTGGATGCAAGCCATTGTGGCCACGGCCGAAGGTCAACTGACCTGGCAAGAAATTCCCGACGTTGTGCCTGGCGACGGCGAAGTCCTCATCAAGGTAAGCGCCGCCGGAGTGAACCGAGCAGACCTGCTACAGGCCGCAGGCAAGTACCCGCCGCCGCCGGGCGCCAGCGACATCCTCGGACTGGAGGTGTCGGGGACGATCGCGCGGGTGGGCAACGGTGTCACTGGGTGGGTCGTCGAGCAACAGGTGTGCAGTTTGCTGGCGGGCGGGGGCTATGCCGAGTACGTCGCGGTGCCCGCCGGTCAGGTGATGCCTGTCCCGGACACCGTGACGCTTCACGATGCCGCCGCACTGCCCGAAGTCGCGTGCACGGTGTGGTCGAACCTGGTCATGACGGCGCATCTGACGGCTGGCGGGCTGGTCCTCATCCACGGCGGCGCGAGCGGAATCGGCACCCACGCAATCCAGCTGGCCCGCGCGCTCGGCAGCCGGGTTGCGGTCACGGCCGGGGCGAAGAACAAGCTGGATCTGTGCGCCGAGCTCGGCGCCGAGATCAGGATCAACTACCGCGACGAGGACTTCGTCGAGCGCCTCAGAGAAGAGTCAGGCGGCAACGGCGCCGACGTGATCCTCGACATCATGGGCGCCGCCTATCTCGACCGCAATGTCGACGCTCTCGCGCCCGACGGCCGCGTGGTCATCATCGGCATGCAGGGCGGTGTCAAGGGTGAGCTGAACATCGGCAAGTTGCTCGGCAAGCGGGCCGGCGTGATCGCGACGGCGCTACGGTCGCGCCCGGTCAGCGGTCCCGGCAGCAAGAGTGACATCGTCGCCGAGGTGGTGGCCAACGTGTGGCCGATGATCGCCGACGGCCGGGTGCGTCCGGTCATCGGCGCCGAGTTCGAGATCGAACGGGCCGCCGCCGCGCACGAACTGCTGGAGTCCGGTGAAGTGAGCGGGAAAATCGTTCTACGCGTGGCGGATTAACGCCGACAACCGCGCGTCAACCCAGTGAGGCGAGCGCGCGGACGAGCTGGTCGACCTCGGCGGTCGTCGTGTAGTGGGCCAGCCCGACGGTCACGGCGCCTCCGATGTCGTTGACGCCGATCACATCGAGCACCCGCGAACTGGCGTTGGCTATCGCGAGGATGCCGTTGTCGGCCAACCGTTGCACCACGCGTTCGGCAGGCACGTCGCTGACCGCGAAACTGAGGACGGGAATCCGCATCTCGGGTCGACCGATCACCATGACCGCCGGCAGTGAGCGCAACGACGTCAGCAGGTAATCGAACAGGCGGGTCATGTACGAAGCCGCCGATTGCATTGACACCGCCAGTCTTTCGCGACGTGTACCGTGCGCCGACTCGTCCAGCGAGGCCAGGTACTCGATGCTCGCCACCACTCCGGCGAGCAGGCCGAACTGGTGCGAGCCGACCTCGAGCCGCGCCGGGCCACGTGCGTAGGGATTCAACGACACCGAACTGAAGGAGTCGATGATCGAGGGGTCACGAAACACCAGGGCGCCGATCGGCGGGCCGCCCCAGGCGATCGCATTGAGGGCGACGACATCCGCGTCGATCTCGTCGATGTCGATCAGCCGGTACGGCGCGGCGGCGGAGTGGTCGACGACCGCCAGCCCGCAGTTGTCGTGCACCAGCTTGGTGACCGCCCTCAGGTCGGTGACGGTGCCCAACGTCGATGAGGCCGAGGTGATTGCGACGAGCCGGGTTGGAGCCGTGATCAGGCCCTCCCACTGCCAGTTCGGCAGTTCCCCGGTCTCGATGTCGACCTCGCCCCACTTCACCTTCGCGCCATAGCGATTAGCCGCCCGCAGCCACGGGGCGATGTTCGCTTCGTCGTCCAGTCGGGTTACCACCATCTCGTAGCCGAGGCCGACCCGACCTGACGAGGAGTCGGCGAGCGACGTGAGCAGGACCGCCCGGTCCGAGCCGAGCACGACGCCCTCGGGGTCGGCGTTGACCAGATCGGCCACCGCCTGGCGGGCAGCGGTCAGAACCGCCGCGCTGCGCTGCGCCGACGGGTGCGGCCCGGTAGGCGTCGGCATGGAGCCACGGAAGGCGGTGGAAACGGCCCTCGCCACGGCGTCGGGCAGGAGCATGCCGTTCTGTGCGTCGAAATGCACCCAGCCATCGCCCAGAGACGGGTGCAGACCGCGCACCCGGGCGACGTCGTATGCCATGCCAGCCCACCTTAGAGCGTCTGTGAATTGCACAACCAAACACGATTCCGGCCGATGCCCGCTGCGCCCGTTCTTACCCGCCGGGCCCGGACAGACTCACCTGGCCAGCCATACTAGTCCAGTGAGCTTCGGGTTCGGAGTGCTGATTGCACTGTCGTTGCTGGTTATCCCCGGAGCTATCGTCGCGCGCATCGGAAGGCTGGCGTGGCCGACGGCCGTCGCGGTCGGGCCCACACTGACCTACGGCACCGTCGCCCTGGCGATCGTTCCGTTTGGCGCACTCGGCATTCCGTGGAATGTATGGACGGCGTTGTTTGCCATCGCGCTGACGGCCGGCGTCGTCCTCTGTTTGCGGAAGGCGCTCGCCCGATTTCGCGACACCGACGCCGAATCCCGTGCGGTATCGCGCGGACCCGCGCTCGTCGTTGCCGGGGGGGTAGTGCTGGGAGCCGCCCTGATCGGCTTCGCCGCACTTCGCGGAATCCCTCAATGGCAATCGATTCCGAGCACCTGGGACGCGGTGTGGCACGCGAACACGATCCGCTTCATCCTCGACACCGGCCAGGCCTCGCCGACCCACATGGGCGAGCTGCGCAACATCGAATCTCACGAAGCGCTTTACTACCCGTCGACGTTTCACGCCCTCGCCGCCGTCCTGAGCCTGGTCACCGGCGCTGCGCCGACCACGGCCTACACCCTCAGTTCGGTGGCGGCGGCGGTCTGGCTGTTCCCCGTCAGCGCCGCGTCGCTGACGTGGCAACTGCTGCGCACGCGCACCGGCGAGTGGCGCACCGCAGGCGCCGCGGCGACCTCCGCGGCGATGTCGGCGTCGCTCACGGCGATCCCTTACGTGGAGTTCGACACGGCGTCGATGCCCAATCTGGCCGCCTTCGGCCTAGCCGTGCCGAGCACGGTGCTCGTCGTCTCCGCGGTGCGGCACCGCGACCGCATCCCGCTGGCGGTGCTGGCGCTGCTCGGCGTGTTCTCCGTGCACCTGACCGGGGGCGTGGTCACCGTCATGTTCGTCGGGGCGTGGTGGCTGTTCGACGCGCTGTGGCGCCCGGTGCGGGGCCGGGTCGCGGATCTGATCGCCCTACTGGTGATCGCGACTCCCACTGTGGCGCTTCTGGTTCCGCAGTTCGTCGGGGTCCTGCAACAGGCCGAGATCATCGCGGGGCACGAGTTCGTCACACACGAGGGCAAGAAGCGCGGGCTGATCGACGCGGTCATGCAGCACACCCGTCACCTCAACGACTTCCCGATCCAGTGGGCGCTGATCTTCCTGGCCGCCGTCGGCGCGATCATCCTGGTCATCAGACGGGTCTGGTGGCCGTTGGCAGCATGGCTGCTGCTCATCGTCGCGATCGTGCATTCGTCGGCGCCGTTCGGCGGCCCGATCGGACAGCTGACCAGAGTGTTCAGCGACCTGTTCTACAGCGACCCCAGGCGACTCTCTGCGGTGGTGACGCTTCTGCTCGCGGGCGCCGTCGGCATCGCGGTGTTCACGCTCGTGGCGGCCGCCGTGGAGCGCGTGCACCGGTTGGCCGATCGGGGCAGTCCCCGCGCGTGGCAGTCGGTGACGGCGGTTGTCGTCGCCGTGGTCAGCATCGCGACCGCGTGGCACTACTACCCACGGCACAAGTACCTGTTCGGCGAGAAGTACGACTCGGTGATCATCAACGCCAAGGACCTGGAGGCGTTCGCCTACCTGGCGACGTTGCCCGGCGCTCACGACACCGTCATCGGGAATGCAAATACCGACGGCACAGCGTGGATGTACGCCGTGGCCGGTCTGCACCCGTTGTGGACCCACTACGACTTCCCGTTCCAGCAGGGGCCGGGCTACAACCGGTTCGTCTTCTGGGCGTACGCCGACGACGCCGACACCGATCCGCGCGTTGCCGAGGCGGTCAAGGCGCTGAATATCCGTTACGTGGTGACCAGCACACCGGTGGTGCGCGGGTTCGTCATGCCCGACGGACTAGTGTCGCTTGATAGGTCACGGTCGTGGGAGAAGATCTACGACAACGGCGAGGCCCGCATCTACGAATGGCGCGGCGATGAGCGCTCGCGCGAAGAGAAGACGCGATGAGAGGGGACATGACAGCCAACAACGACGACGACGACGACGGCATCGAGATCATCGGCGGCGATCCGCGCGCGGTGATCGGGGATGACGCCGATGGCAAGGCGCTGACCGATCTGGTCGAACAGCCTGCGAAGGTGATGCGGATCGGCACGATGATCAAGCAGCTGCTCGAAGAGGTGCGGGCGGCTCCGCTCGACGACGCGAGCCGCAACCGGCTGCGCGATATCCACCGCCACAGCATCCGCGAGCTCGAGGACGGCCTGGCGCCCGAACTGCGCGAAGAGCTCGAACGCCTGACGCTGCCGTTCACCGAGGACGGCGTCCCGTCCGACGCCGAGCTTCGCATCGCGCAAGCGCAGCTGGTTGGTTGGCTGGAGGGCCTTTTCCACGGTATCCAGACGGCGCTGTTCGCTCAGCAGATGGCCGCGCGGCAGCAGCTGGAGCAAATGCGCGGCCAGGGCGCACTGCCCCCCGGTGTCGGCGGACCACGCGGCGGCTCCGGGACCGGCCAGTACCTCTGACATTCGGGTAGGAGTCGGTTGGTGGCCCCGCACATCGAGACCCGTAACGCGTGGGTGGAATTTCCCATCTTCGACGCCAAGGCGCGGTCGTTGAAGAAGGCGTTCCTCGGGAAGGCCGGCGGCGCGATCGGACGCAACGAGTCCAACGTCGTCGTCATCGAGGCGCTGCGGGACATCACCATGTCTCTGGAACTGGGCGACCGCGTCGGACTCGTCGGGCACAACGGCGCCGGGAAGTCGACACTGCTGCGACTGCTGTCCGGGATCTATGAGCCCACCCGCGGCGTCGCGACGGTCACCGGTCGGGTGGCCCCGGTGTTCGATCTCGGCGTCGGCATGGATCCAGAGATCAGCGGCTTCGAGAACATCATCATCCGCGGCCTGTTCCTAGGGCAGACGCGCAAACAGATGCTGGCCAAGGTCGACGAGATCGCGGAGTTCACCGAACTGGGTGACTACCTCTCGATGCCGCTGCGCACCTATTCCACCGGCATGCGGGTGCGCCTGGCGATGGGCGTCGTCACCAGCATCGACCCCGAGATCCTGCTGCTCGACGAGGGCATCGGGGCAGTGGACGCCGATTTCTTGAAGAAGGCGCAGTCACGGCTGCAGAGCCTCGTCGAGCGGTCCGGCATCCTGGTGTTCGCCAGCCACTCCAACGAATTCCTGGCCCGCCTCTGCAGGACCGCGATGTGGATCGACCACGGCACCATCAAGATGACCGGTGGCATCGAGGACGTGGTGGGCGCCTACGAGGGTCCCGACGCGGCACGTCACGTGCGAGAGGTCCTCGAGGAGTCACGGCGGGAGTCCGTGCCGCATGACTGACTCGGTGTGCACCGTGGTGGTCACGCACCGGCGCCCCGACGAACTCGCCAAGTCACTGGAGGCGGTGTCGGCCCAGACCCGTGCACCGGACCATCTGGTGGTCGTCGACAACGACAACGACTCGCGGGTCGCCGAGCTCGTTTCCGGCCAGCCCATCCCGACCACCTATCTGGGCTCACGCCGAAACCTCGGGGGCGCAGGGGGTTTCGCGCTAGGTATGCTGCATGCCCTGGCGCTCGGCAGCGACTGGGTGTGGCTGGCCGACGACGATGGCCGGCCCGCCGACTCCGAAGTGCTGGGCGCGCTGCTGGTGTGCGCCGACAAACACGGTCTGGCCGAGGTCTCGCCGATGGTGTGCGATATGAATGATCCTGCGCGACTGGCGTTTCCGCTGAGACGCGGTCTGCTGTGGCGGCGCCGGGTGAGCGAACTGCGCGGAGACGCAACCGAGGATCTGCTTGCCGGCATCGCGTCGTTCTTCAACGGTGCACTGTTCCGCGCCTCGACGCTGGAGGCGGTAGGGGTGCCCGACCTCCGGTTGTTCGTGCGTGGCGACGAGACGGAACTGCACCGCCGCCTGGTGCGTTCGGGGCTGCCGTTCGGCACGTGTCTGAATGCGTCGTATCTGCATCCGCAGGGCGGCGACGAGTTCAAGCCGATCCTCGGCGGCCGGATGCACACCCAATACCCGGACGACGCGACCAAGCGGTTCTTCACCTACCGCAACCGCGGCTATCTGCTTTCGCAGCCCGGTCTACGGCGGCTGCTGTTCCAGGAGTGGGTGCGGTTCGGCTGGTATTTCCTGGTGTCGCGGCGCGACCCCGCCGGGCTGATCGAGTGGATTCGGTTGCGGCGCATGGGTCGTCAGGAGAGGTTCAGGAGGCCGGCACAGTGACGTTCACCGACGCCGCCGCGCAGTCGAAGACCATGGGCCGCGCATGGGGCGACCTGGTCGCCGGTTTCGGTAAGCGCGAGTTGTGGTTCCACCTGGGGTGGCAGGACATCAAGCAGCGGTACCGCCGGTCGGTGCTGGGGCCGTTCTGGATCACCATCGCCACGGGTGCGACGGCTGTCGCCATGGGGCTGCTGTACTCCAAGCTGTTCAAGCTTCCGCTCGAGGAGCATCTGCCCTACGTCACACTCGGCCTGATCGTCTGGAACCTCATCAACGCGTCGATCCTCGAGGGCGCCGAGGTGTTCATCGCCAATGAGGGCCTGATCAAACAACTTCCGACGCCGCTGTCCGTTCACGTGTACCGGCTGGTGTGGCGACAGATGATCCTGTTCGGCCACAACATGATCATCTTTGTGGTCATCGCGATCATCTATCCGAAGCCGTGGAGGTGGACCGACCTGGCGGTGATCCCGGCGCTGGGGCTGATCGTGCTGAACTGTGTCTGGGTGTCGCTGTGTTTCGGCATCCTGGCGACCCGGTACCGCGACATCAGCCCGCTACTGGTCAGCCTCGTGCAGCTGTTGTTCTTCATGACGCCGATCATCTGGAACGAGTCGACCCTGAGGCAGCAGGGCGCGGGCGACTACGCCAGGATCGTCGAGCTGAACCCGCTGCTGCACTACCTCGACATCGTGCGGGCCCCGCTGCTGGGGGCCGACCAGGAGTTGCACCACTGGGTGGTGGTCATCGTGTTGACCGTTATCGGCTGGACTTTCGCTGCGCTCGCCATGCGGCAGTACCGGTCCCGCGTGGCGTACTGGGTCTAGATCTTCTCTGCTTATCCCCAATTGGCGTTTCATCCACAGGTTGGGGTTGAGCTGGGCGGATGCGTCGCGGGCTGCGGGTAGATTCGCTCATATGTTCGATCAACTCGTGGATGCGGCCACCGGCAGCCGCGCCCCGGCTGCGGTGGGGGCGTGGGCGCGGGTGGAGAACGCCGCCTGCGCGCGGCGCCTGGCCGCCATCGCCGACGAGCTCGAGCGGCTGCGGGCCGCCGACGGGTCCGCCGATCGGGAGCTGTGGTGCATCGACAACTGGGATGCGGTGGCGGCGTCGGTGGCCGCCGCCCAGCAGGTGTCGCTGGGGGTGGCCTCGCATCAACTCAGCGTCGCCCTGGAGTTGCGGGACCTGCCGCGGGTCGGGGAGGTCTTCGCCGCCGGGGCGATCTCGTATCGAGTGGTGGCTGCGGTGATCGCGCGGACCCGGCTGATCCGTCGACGATCGCGCGCGCGCCACGGTCGACAGTGCGCTGGCCGCGCGCATCGGCGGGTGGGGGCCGTTGTCGGCGGCTAAAACCGAGACCGAGATCGACTACTGGGTGGACCGCTACGACCCCGCCGCGCTGCGGCGCAGCCAGGACCACGCCCGCGGCCGCCATGTCGATGTCCATGCGGGCACCGACGGCAGCGGCACGGCGTGCCATCGAGGCGCTGCTGTTCGCCGCCGACGCCGACGCGCTGGACCAGCGCCTGGATGCGATGGCCCGGGCGGTGTGCGACGGTGATCCGCGCACCATCGAGCAGCGCCGCTCCGATGCGCTGGGGGCGCTGGGGCACGGTGGCGACCGGCTGGCGTGCGGCTGCGACGATCCGCGGTGCGACGCGGCGCGGGTGCAGCCCAGCACCGTGGTCGTTCACGTTGTCGCCGAGCAGGAATCGCTGACCGATGACACTGCGGTGCAGCTGGACGGGGAATCGGCGCCCGGGCCCACCGCCGCAGAGTTGCGGCAGATGACCGTCAGGGAAGCGTTGAGGGCGGAGCCCGATCCCGGGGTGGCGGCCGGCGCGCCGGCGGTGATCATCGGTGGCGGCATGCTGCCCGCACCGCTGCTGGCCGCCACCCTCGCGCAGACCGCACGATCGTGCCGATCATCCACCCCGGTCATGCCGGGCCCGAACCGCGCTACATCCCCTCGGCGGTGTTGGCGACGTTCGTGCGTTGCCGCGATCTGACGTGCCGGTTCCCCGGCTGCGACGCCCCGGCCGACGTCTGCGATGTCGACCACACCATTCCGTATCCGGTGGGGCCGACGCAGGCGGGGAATCTGAAATGTTTATGCCGAAAACACCATCTTCTGAAAACGTTCTGGGACGGAGCGGCGGGCTGGCACGATCGGCAACTGCCCGACGGCACGGTCATTGTTGGAAGACACACCCTGCAGTGGCCCCGCCGCTACGGAGACGCGACGGCGAACAGATGCCAATCACCGGGCACGCCCTTGAGCTCGTGAGCGCCGCGCTCTTCGAACCCGAGTCCTGACCCGATCACGAGGTCGCGCAGTGTGCTGGACACGAGCACGTCGTTCGTCCCCGCCAGTGCGCTGACGCGCGCTCCGATGTGCACGGCGATCCCGCCGATGTCGTCGCCGCGGACCTCGCACTCGCCGGTGTGCAACCCGGCGCGCACCTCAAGGCCTAGCGCGGCCACCGCGTCGCGGATCGCCATCGCGCAGCGGATCGCCCGCTGGGGGCCGTCGAACATCGCCAGGAACCCGTCTCCCGACGTGTTCACCTCGCGGCCCCGAAACCGAACAAGCTGCGACCGCACCACGGCGTCATGCGCATCAAGCAACGCATGCCAATCCCGGTCGCCCATCTCCGCAGCGCGCCGTGTTGAGTCCACGATGTCGGTGAACAGCACCGTGGCGAGCACCCGATCGTCGGCTACTTCGGCCTGGTGGCCGGTGAGGAACTCGGAGATCTCCTGAAAGGACGGGCGCCACGGTTCCACGAAGTGGTAGATGTTGCGCCCCCGCAGTTCCACGTATTTCGCGCCCGATATGTGATCAGCGACGTACTTGCCCCACTCGGGCAGGATCATCGGGTCGTCGGCGTGCTGGACGACGAGGGTGGGCAGGCGGACTGCGGGAAGCAGCGCCCGCACATCCACTTCCGCCACGAGAGGCATCACGAGAGCTAGCGTCCTTGGGCTCGCCGCCAGGCGTTCTAGTCGGGCCCACGCTGCCCGGATCTCCTCGTTCCACGGCATGTCCGGATTCACGACATGCAGCATCTCCCCCGTCCCCCACATCGCCGCTACCGCAGCGAGGACTTCTTCAGTCGCGGGCCCATCGGTGCGATCAGCCATCGGACCCGCGTAGCCCTCGAGTACGACCAGCGCGGTTGTGCGAGACGGATGTGTTGCGGCGAACAGCGCCGCTGGTGCCAACGCGGCGCCGATGGCGAGGAGGACCGCTTCGCTACTCCCGAGATCGTCAAGTACGGCGGTGATGCTGTCGGCCCACTGCTCCAACGTTGGCAGCGCGCCCGGTGTGACGGGATCGGACGCTCCGGTGCCCGGCTGGTCGAAGAAGATGAGTCGACCGAGCGATGTCATCGCCTCGACCCACCCTTGAATGGACGGTAGCTCCGGCAGGATTTCGCAGCAGGTGAACCAGTTCGGGACGAACACGATGTCGCGAGCACCAGGCGGCGACGCTCGATACGCGACACGCAGGTCCCCGTTAAGCGCGTAACGCGTCTCCGAGAACATTGCGGAAGTGTAAGCCCGGCGGAACGGGGTCGAGTTCCGGTGTCAGGCAACCAGCCGAAGCTAAAGTGCACTTTCGCAATCAGATGACACCACCGAACAATTACCTTCGAACTTGCCGAAACGTGGCTAGCCGAAACTTATGGCTGCATGCCCGGCGGCAAGATTGCCCACCGTACCGCCCCACGCGAGTTTTAGAACCCGGTGTGCCTAGCCATAAGACAACGGATCAGGCGGCGGTGGACTGCATCTCGCGTGCGCGCTTAAGCATGGCTTTTGCGACGCGCATCGACAACGCGGGCGAGAACCGCTCCAGGTACCAGAATGCCTTCCACCACGTCGGCAACACAATGATCGCGTCTCCACGCAACACGGCACGAAGGGCGCGCTCGGCGAACCGTTCGGGTGCCATCCCCCGAGATGTCTCGGCTATCAGCATTGGAGTCGAGACCATGCCGGGACGAAGCACCGATACCTGCACGCCGTGGCGCTCGGCCTCGATGCGCAACGACTTGGAGATCCCGACAATGGCGTGCTTGGTGGCGGTGTAGCTGGCCGGGCCTGGCATGGTGGCGACGAGACCGGCGATCGAGGCTGTGTTCACGATGTGGCCGGAGTGCTGCCCGATCATGATCGGATAGACCGCTTGGATGCCGTGCACCACACCGCGCAGGTTCACATCGAACACGTCACCACCTGCTCAAAACATCCTGGGGTTGGCGAGACCGCCAACTCCCCGATGCCACGGTGGTGTGGACCTCACCGCAGGGGCAGAGTTACACCACTCATCCGGGTAGTCGGCTGTTGTTCCCGCGCCTGTGCCGGCCCACCGCCGCGGTCACCGCGCGCGAGGCATTCCGCGACGCCCCGGGCACCGCCGGAACCGGTCGCGGGCTGATGATGCCGCGCCGCAAACAGACCCGAACCCAACAACGCGCCAAAGCCATCGCCGACCAACGCCGCCGCAACGAACCCTTCGCCGCCGAACGCATCGCCGAACGCAACAAACCCCCACCCTTCTAGACGCGCGGGGCATCTAGGCAGAGGCGACGGCGAACAGATGCCAGTCGCCGGGCACGCCCTTGAGTTCGTGCCCGCCGCGGTCCTCGAAGTCGAGTCCTGACCCGATCACGAGGTCTTTCAGCGTGCTGGACACCAGCACGTCGTTCGCCCCTGCCAGGGCGCTGACGCGTGCACCGATGTGCACGGCGATCCCGCCGATGTCGTCGCCACGGACTTCGCATTCGCCGGTGTGCAACCCCGCCCGCACCTCGATGCCCAACGCCTGCACGGCATCACGAATTGCCATCGCGCAGCGGATCGCCCGCTGAGGGCCGTCGAACATCGCCAGGAACCCGTCGCCCGAGGTGTTCACCTCGCGGCCCCGAAACCGGGCCAGCTGTGACCGGACGACGGCATCGTGCGCATCAAGCAGCGCATGCCAGTCCCGATCGCCCATCTCCGCCGCGCGGCGTGTCGAGTCGACGATGTCGGTGAACAACACGGTGGCGAGAACCCGATCCTCGGCCACGTCGGCCTGCTTGCCGGTAAGGAACGCAGCGATCTCCTGAAAGGAAGGTCGCCACGGTTCCACGAAGTGGTACATGTTGCGCCCCGGCACTTCGACGTATTTCGCATCCGGTATGTGATCGGCCAGGTACTTGCCCAGCGCAGGCGGGATCCATAGGTCGTCGGTGTGCTGGACAACGAGGGTGGGCACGCGGACTGTCGGTAGCAGCGCCCGCACGTCCATCTCAGTCACTAGAGGCAGCACGAGAGCAACGGTCCCTGGGCTCGCCGCCAGCCGTTCCATTCGAGCCCACGCTGCCCGGATCTCCTCGTTCCACGGCATGTCCGGGTTGACCGCATGTTGGAACTCCCCGGTCCCCCACATGGCAACCGACGAAGCGATGGCTTCTTCCCGATCGAACACGTCGGTGGAGTTGCGGATTTCCGCGTGTCCCTCGAGCGCGACCAGCGCGGTTGTGCGAGACGGATGTGTCGCTGCGAAGAGCGCCGCCGGCGCGAGGGCCCCGTCTACCGCGAGGAGGACCGCTTCGCGACTACCGAGATCGTCAAGCACCGCGGTGATGCTGTCGGCCCATTGCTCCAAGGTCGGCAGCGCGCCCGAAGTGACCGGATCGGATGCTCCGGTGCCCGGCTGGTCGAAGAAGATCAGTCGGCCGAGCGATGTCATCGCTTCGACCCAGCCCTGTATGGACGGTAGCTCCGGATAGACCTCACAGTTCGTGAACCAGTTGGGGACGAACACGATGTCGCGCGGACCTTCGGCTGACGCGCGGTAGGCGACACGCAAGTCCCCGTTCAACGCATACCGCATCCCCGAGAACACCGCAGAAGTCTAAGTCCGGGGAGCGGGTCGACAGTGTTCATGCTGCTCAGGGCGTTCCCTGAAAAGTGTTCTTTGCAATCGATACCACCACCTACTCAAAACATCCGGGGTTGGCGCGACCACCAACTCCCCGACGCCACGGTGGTGTGGACCTCACCGCAGGGCAGAGCTACACCACCCATCCGGGTAGCCGCTGTTGTTCCCGCGCCTGTGCCGACCCACCGCACCCATCACCGCACGCGAGGGACTTCGCGACGTACCGGACACCGGCGCCACCGGTCGCGGGCTGATGATGCCGCGCCGCAAACAGACCCGAACCCAACAACGCGCCAAAGCCATCGCCGACCAACGCCGCCGCAACGAACCCTTCGCCGCCGAACGCATCGCCGAACGCAACAAACCCCCACCGTTCTAGCCGGCGCGGAAATGCACTGCTAGGCAGAGGCGACGGCGAACAGATGCCAGTCGCCGGGCACGCCCTTGAGTTCGTGCCCGCCGCGGTTCTCGAATTCGAGTCCTGACCCGATCACGAGGTCTTTCAGCGTGCTGGACACCAGCACGTCGTTCGCCCCTGCCAAGGCGCTGACGCGCGCACCGATGTGCACGGCGATCCCGCCGATGTCCTCGCCACGGACCTCGCACTCGCCGGTGTGCAACCCGGCGCGGACCTCGATGCCCAACGCCTGCACCGCGTCACGGATCGCCATCGCGCAGCGGATCGCCCGCTGCGGGCCGTCGAACATCGCCAGGAACCCGTCGCCCGAGGTGTTCACCTCGCGGCCCCGAAACCGGGTGAGCTGTGACCGGACGACGGCGTCGTGCGCATCAAGCAGCGCATGCCAGTCGCGGTCGCCCATCTCCGCCGCGCGGCGCGTCGAGTCCACGATGTCGGTGAACAACACCGTGGCAAGAACCCGATCATCGGCCACCTCGGCCTGGTGCCCGGTGAGGAACTCGGCGATCTCCTGAAACGACTGACGCCACGGTTCGACGAAGTGATACCGTTGCGCCCTGGGAGCTCAACGTATTTCGCGTCGGGTATGTGCTCGGCGATGTACTTGCCCGACGCCGACGAGATCAAGCGGGTTGTCGGCGTGCTGTACGACCAGGGTAGGCACGCGGATTGTCGGAAGGACCGCCCGCACGTCCACTTCCGTCGCGAGAGGCATCACGAGAGCTAACGGTCCTTGGGCTGACCGCCAGGCGTTCCATTCGCGCCCACGTTGCCCGGATCTCCTCGTTCCACGGCATGTCCGGATTCAAGACATGTTGGAACTCCCCCGAGCCCCACATGGCGCTCACGACGGCAACGACTTCCTCGGGTGCGGGTCCCTCGCGGCGTTCGGCAAGCGGATCGCGCGTAGCCCTCGAGTCGCAACCAGCGCGGTGGTGCGCGACGGATGTGTCGCCGCGAACAGCGCTGCTGGTCGCGAACGCGCCGTCGACCGCGACGAGGACCGCTTCACGTGCTCCCGAGATCGTCGAGCACCGCGGTGATGCTGTCGGCCCACTGCTCCAAGGTCGGCATCGCGCCCGGCGTGACGGGATCGGACGCTCCGGTGCCCGGCTGGTCGAAGAAGATCAGCCGACCCAGCGACGTCATCGCCTCGACCCAGCCTTGAATGGACGGTAGCTCCGGAAAGACCTCACAGCAGGTGAACCAGGTCGGGACGAACACGATG
The DNA here is from genome assembly GCA_963721495.1 of uncultured Actinomycetota bacterium. Classification (GTDB taxonomy): domain Bacteria; phylum Actinomycetota; class Actinomycetes; order Mycobacteriales; family Mycobacteriaceae; genus Mycobacterium. The sequence goes on from CAVRMG010000049.1 coordinate 20,855, forward strand.
TCGCGAGCACCTTCACGGACGTGCGATAGGCGACGCGCAAGTCCCCGTTCAGTGCATAGCGCGTCTCCGAGAACACCGCAGAAGTCTAAGTCCCGGGGAAGCGCGTCGACAGACGTTTACGCTGTTCACGAGAGCGTTCCCTGAAATGTTCTTCAGCAATTCGGTGCCACCGTCTGCTCAAAACATTCTGGAGCTGGCGAGACCACCAACTCCCCGATGGCACGGTGGTGTGCACTCGCGGTGCAGCCGGGCCAGCAACCGCCCGGCCTCGACCCATGGCGCGTATTCGGGTTGCGGCACAACGGTTTCCACGTACGGCCAGCGCGTGCGCCACCTGTCGCCGACCGGTTCGGGCTCCGTCGAGAGCGGTGTCAGCAGAGCCTGCGACCCGGCTGCCACACGCAGTCGGGTCGCCAACATCCGTGGGTCGGTTCCCGCCCGGTGCAGCTTGTAGACCACGTCGCCGACGACGAGGATCTCTGCACCGGAGCGGGTCTGCACCCCTCGACCGTATTAGCGACGCGGCGGCTGCAGCCGGGTAGTCACGCCGATACGGTTCCAGGCATTTATCGCCAGCGCCATCGCGATGACCTGACCCAGCTCGCGTTCGGTGAAGGCCGCGGCAGCGCGGGCGTAGACCTCATCGGAGACATGGCGGCGGGTGAGGTCGGTCATCTCCTCGGTGAGCGCCAGCGCCGCCTGCTCCTGCTCGGTGAACAGGTCGCCGGCCTCCTCCCACGCCGCCAGCAGCGCGAGCTTCTGCTCGCCGATGCCGTGCCTGCGCGCGTCTGCGGTGTGCATGTCCAGACAGAACGCGCAGTGGTTCATCTGCGACGCGCGGATCTTGATGAGCTCGGCCAGCTCCGGGTCGATGTCCTTGGCCGCCGCGTTGCTCAGCACGAGCATGGCCTCGTACAACTCCGGCGAGACCCGGTTCATGTTGATGCGCGGCGTCTTCTCCACGGTTGTCATGTCAACTCCTCAACGGGTGGGCGGCTGCAGGCGGACGGCGACGTTGATGCGGTTCCACGCGTTGATGGTCACCGCCATCGCGATCACCTGACCGAGCTCTCGGTCGGAGAACACCTGAGCGGCGCACTGGTAGACCTGATCTGGGACATGGCCGTCGCCGAGTTCGGTGATGGCCTCGGTCAGGGCCAGTGCGGCGCGCTCGCGTTCGGTGAACAGGTGCCCGGCCTCTTCCCAGGCCGCGAGGACGTCGAGCTTCTGCTGGCTGACTCCGTGCTTGCGGGCGTCGCGGGTGTGCATGTCGAGGCAGAACGCGCAGTGGTTGATCTGCGATGCGCGGATCTTGATCAGCTCGCCGAGTTCGACGTCGATGTCCTTGGCCGCTGCATTGCTGAGCGCCATCATCGCGTCGTAGAGCTCTGGGGAGGTCTTGTAGATCCTGATGCGTTCTGCGGATTCCAATGTCGTTGTCATGCCGACAACGTTAGTGCGCAAACACCCATCTGCATGGTTGAATTTGACCATGCCTTTGTGGGCCAATTCCGGCAGTCGTGACCTCCACCTCGATCTGCGTGAGGCCATCACCCCTGGCGCCCGCGGGGTGCGGGAACTGCTGCTCACAGCGCTGCGCGACGCGGTGCGGTCCGGTCGGCTGGCGGCGGGCACCATGCTGCCGCCGTCGCGGTCGTTGGCGACGGACCTCGGATTGGCCCGCAACACCGTCGCCGAGGCCTACGCCGAACTGGTCGCAGAGGGTTGGCTGGCGTCACGGCAGGGCGCAGGCACCTGGGTGGTCAACACCAGCGGCGCTCAAATGCCGGGCCGCCCGCGGGGGGTGCGCGTCGTCCCGACCCACAATCTGTTGCCGGGCAACCCCGACGTGGCGGAGTTCCCGCGCAGCGAATGGGTGGCCGCCACACGGCGCGCGCTCACCAACGCGCCGACCGAGGCGTTGCGCATGGGCGACCCCCGTGGCCAACCCGAACTCCGCGCCGCACTCGCCGAGTACGTGGCACGCGCGCGCGGTGTCCGCACGTCGCCCGACTCGGTCGTCATCTGCGCCGGCGTGCGGCACGCCGTTGAACTGATGGGCCGCGTGTTCGGCACTCAGCGCCCGATCGCCGTCGAGGCGTACGGGTTGTTCATCTTCCGCGATGCGCTCGCTGCGATGGGAATCTCAACGGTCCCAATCGGTCTCGACGAGCACGGCGCGGCGGTATCCGAGCTCGACCACCTCGACGTGCCCGCTGTGCTGCTCACCCCCGCACACCACAACCCGTTCGGGATGCCGCTGCATCCGTCCCGGCGCACCGCGGTAGTCGAGTGGGCCCAACGCACCGACGGTTACGTCCTCGACGACGACTACGACGGCGAGTTCCGCTACGACCGCCAGCCGATCGGCGCCCTGCAGGCGCTGAGTCCCGAACGCGCCGTCTATCTCGGGTCCGCGAGCAAGAGCCTGTCCCCCGTGCTGCGCCTCGGCTGGATGGTGCTGCCGACCGACCTGGTCGACCCCGTCATCAACGCCGAAGGCGGGTCTCAGTTCTACGTCGACGGCATCGCACAGTTGACGATGGCCGACTTCATCACGACCGGCGGATACGACAAGCACATCCGGCGTATGCGCATGCGCTACCGGCGACGACGCGACCGTCTGGTCCAGGCGTTGTCGTCCTCAGACATCGGCATCGTCGGCCTTGACGCAGGCCTGAACCTCACGCTGACACTGCCCGACGGGGCCGAACATGAGGTGTTGCAACGTGCAGGCGAGGCCGGCGTCGGCCTTCAAGGTCTGTCGCTCATGCGCCACCCACTCGCGGGGCCCGAGGTTCCGCGGCCCGACGGCCTGGTCGTCGGCTTCGGCACTCCGGCCGAGCACGCGTTCCCCGCGGCTGTCGACGCGTTGCGCGCCGTGCTCAACGCCAGCGGACTGGGTGGCTAAGCTGCCCGGGTGGCCGAGCCCCCGATGCAACCTGGCCTGAGTCTCGCGACCCAGGCGTGGCGGTTCATCGTCACCGGAGGCCTGTCCGCGATAGTCGACTACAGCCTTTATGTCGGTCTGCATGCGATCGGTTTGCAACGCGACCTTGCCAAGATCGTGAGCTTCATCGCCGGCACCACCACCGCCTACCTCATCAACCGGCGCTGGACGTTTCAGGCACCGCCGAGCACCGCACGGTTCATCGCGGTCTGCGCGCTCTACGCCATCACCTTCGTCGTGCAGGTGGGGATCAATCACGTCCTTTACAGGGTGTGGGACGGCGAATCGTGGGGGGTTCCGGCGGCGTTCGTCATCGCACAGGGCACGGCGACGGTCATCAACTTCGTGGTGCAGCGCACCGTCATCTTCCGGCTGCGCTGAGCAGCATCGGCCTAAGGCCCCTAATAGTCGCAATACCACGCTAACGCAGGATTCCGCCGGTCCTGTGCACTCGATTTTTCGGCTCAACCGGCCCGTGACCGGCGCACGGTACCCTCGTCACGATGTTTCCGACCACGACACAACGCCTGACCGGCTGGGGCCGCACCGCCCCGACCGTCGCGCAGGTCTTGTCGACGCCGGATCCCGAGGTGATCACCAAGGCCGTCGCGCAGGCCGGCGAGCGTGGCGTCATCGCCCGCGGGCTCGGCCGCTCCTACGGCGACAACGCGCAGAACGGCGGCGGCCTGGTCATCGACATGGCCGCGCTGAACCGGATCCACACCATCGACGGTGACACCCGCCTCGTCGACCTCGACGGCGGTGTCAGCCTGGACACCCTGATGAAGGCGGCGCTGCCGTTCGGGCTGTGGGTCCCGGTGCTGCCCGGAACCCGCCAGGTCACCATCGGCGGTGCCATTGCGTGCGACATCCACGGCAAGAACCACCACAGCGCGGGCAGCTTCGGCAACCATGTGCGGTCGATGGACCTGTTGACCGCCGACGGCGACATCCGCCGGCTGACTCCCGACGGACCCGAGAGTGAGCTGTTCTGGGCCACGGTCGGCGGCAACGGCCTGACCGGAATCATCATGCGGGCCACCGTCGAGATGACACCGACGGAGACGGCGTACTTCATCGCCGACGGCGATGTCACCGCGAGCCTCGACGAGACCATCGCCTTCCACAGCGACGGCAGCGAAGACAACTACACCTACTCCAGCGCGTGGTTCGACGCGATCAGTGGGCCGCCGAAGCTCGGGAGGGCGGCGATCTCCCGTGGGTCGCTGGCCCGCCTGGACCAACTGCCGCCGAAGCTTCAGCGCAGTCCGCTGAAATTCGATGCGCCGCAACTACTCACGCTGCCGGACATCTTCCCGAACGGACTGGCCAACAAGTACACGTTCGGCCCCATCGGCGAACTCTGGTACCGCAAGTCGGGCACGTACCGCAGCAAGGTGCAGAACCTGACGCAGTTCTATCACCCACTCGACATGCTGGGCGAGTGGAACCGCGGCTACGGACCCGCCGGATTCCTGCAGTACCAGTTCGTCGTGCCGACCGCGGCGGTGGACGAGTTCAAGAGCATCATCGTCGACATCCAGCGCTCCGGGCACTACTCGTTCCTCAACGTGTTCAAGCTGTTCGGTGCGGGCAATCAGGCACCACTGAGCTTCCCGATCCCGGGCTGGAACGTCTGCGTCGACTTCCCCATCAAGTCCGGGCTAAACGAGTTCGTCAACAAACTCGACCGCAGGGTGCTGGAGTTCGGCGGCCGGCTCTACACCGCCAAGGACTCCCGCACGACCGCCGAGACCTTCCACGCCATGTACCCGCGGATCGACGAGTGGATTGCGGTGCGCCGCAAGGTCGATCCCCACGGGATCTTCGCTTCCGACATGGCCCGACGCTTGGAGCTCGTCTAAATGGTGCGCAATGGTTCTTGATGCCGTGGGCAATCCCCAGGCCATCCTGCTTCTCGGCGGCACGTCCGAGATCGGGCTGGCCATCTGCGAGCGGTACCTGCGCAACGCCCCTGCGCGCATCGTGCTGGCCGACCTGCCCGGTCATCCTGGACGTGACGACGCGATGGCACAGATGACGGCAGCTGGCGCTAAGTCCGTCGAGTGGATTGACTTCGACGGCGTCGACACCGACGAGCATCCGAAGGTGATCGATGCCGCCTTCGCGCGGGGCGACGTCGACGTGGCCATCGTCGCGTTCGGCCTGCTCGGCAACGCCGAGGAGCTGTGGCAGAACCAGCGCAAGGCCGTGCAGATCGCCCAGATCAACTACACCGCAGCGGTTTCCGTCGGCGTGCTCATCGCAGAGAAGATGAAGGCGCAGGGCTTCGGCCGCATCATCGCGATGAGCTCCGCGGCGGGCGAGCGGGTGCGGCGGTCAAACTTCGTCTACGGATCGACCAAGGCCGGCCTGGACGGGTTCTATCTCGGCCTCGGAGAGGCGTTGCGCGAGTTCGGGGTTCGAGTCCTGGTGATCAGGCCCGGACAGGTGCGTACCAAGACCACCATCGAGCACTTGAAGTCCACCGGCGCCAAGGAAGCGCCCTTCACCGTCGACAAGGAAGACGTCGCAGAACTGGCGGTGACGGCATCGGCGAAGGGCAAGGAACTGGTGTGGGCGCCAGGGACGTTCAGGTACGTGATGATGGTGCTGCGGCACGTCCCGCGTCCCATCTTCCGCAAGCTCCCCATCTAGATTCATGGGCTGGAGGCACCTCCCGCTTGCGGGGGAGAGCGATGGGGCCACGCGCGAAGCGCAGGGGACGACCCGGGAGTCGATGATGCGTGGCGCACTGGCCGTCATCGGCCAGATGGCGGTGGCGGTGATCATCGCGGTGACCGTGACGGCCGTCTCCCTTGTTGCGATAGCGCGGGTGGAATGGCCGGCGTACAACTCGTCGAACCAACTCCACGCGCTGACCACCGTCGGCCAATTCGCCTGCCTGGCGGGACTGTTCGCGTGTGGCCTGCTCTGGCGGCGTGGGCGCCGCGCACTGGCCCGCGCCGGGACGCTGGTGTTCCTGTCCGCGTTCTCGGTGGTCACCCTGGCGATGCCACTGGGCGCGACGAAGCTGTATCTGTTCGGCATCTCGGTCGACCAGCAGTTCCGCACCGAGTACCTGACCCGCCTCGCCGACAGCGCGTCACTGCACGACATGACCTACTACGGCCTGCCGCCTTTCTATCCGCCCGGATGGTTCTGGATCGGCGGCCGGATGGCGGCGCTGAGCGGGACGCCCGCATGGGAGATGTTCAAGCCCTGGGCGATCATCTCGATCACCGTCGCGATCGTGCTGGCATTCGTGCTGTGGGCCAAGATGATTCGCTTCGAGTACGCGTTGATCGTGACGACGACGACAGCGGCGGCGACGCTGGCGTACTCGCCCACCGAGCCGTACGCCGCCGTCATCACCGTGCTGCTGCCGCCCGTCTTCGTGCTGGCGTGGTCGGGGCTGCGCGGCGGTAAGCCGGGCGGGGTGGCGGGCGGGAGGACGCGAGCCGGTTGGGCGGCCGTCATCGCGACGGGGGTGTTCCTCGGCGTCGCCGCGCTGTTCTACACGCTGCTGCTCGGCTACGCCGCGTTCACTATGGCGATCATGGCGCTCGTGCTCGCCGTAGCGCGCCGCAGTGTGGAACCGCTCCTGAGACTGCTCGTCATTGCGGTGATCTCGGGGGCCATGTGGCTGATCGGCTTGGGCCCGTGGCTGCTGGCCGCGCTCAAGGGCGAGCCCGCCGACTCTGGCACGGCACAGCACTACCTGCCGTCGGCGGGCGCGCAACTCGAGTTCCCCATGCTGCACTTCACCCTGCTCGGTGCGCTGTGCATGCTCGGCGCGCTGTGGCTGGTGTGGCGTGCCCGCTCCTCCACCCGGGCGGGCGCGTTGACCGTCGCCGTGCTCGCCGTCTACGCGTGGTCACTGCTGTCGATGCTCACCACGCTGGTCGGCACCACCTTGCTGTCGTTCCGGCTGCAACCGACGCTGACGGTGCTGCTGGCCGCGGCGGGCGCATTCGGCTTCATCGAGACCACGCTGGCGATCGCTCGGCGCTATCAGCCCGAAGCAGCCAGGCGCGTCGTCGTGGCCGCCGCGGTACTCGGCGCCATCGGCGCGCTGACGTTCAGCCAGGACATCCCCGACGTGCTGCGCTCCGACATCGTCGTGGCCTACACCGACACCGACGGTGACGGCCAACGGGCCGACCGTCGCCCGCCTGGCGCCGAGCGCTACTACCGTGAGATCGACGCGAAGATCCAGCAGGTGACGGGGCGCCCGCGCACCGAGACAGTAGTGCTGACCGCGGACTACAGCTTCCTGTCGTATTACCCCTACTACGGGTTCCAGGGCCTGACCTCGCATTACGCCAACCCACTGGCCCAGTTCGAGAAGCGTGCCGACACGATCGAAGGCTGGGCCACGCTGACCGACGCCAAACAGTTCATCGAGGCGCTCGACACGCTGCCCTGGAAGCCGCCGACCGTCTTCCTGATGCGCCGCGGCGCCGACGACACATACACCCTGCGGCTGGCCTCCGACGTCTACCCCAACCAGCCCAACGTGCGCCGCTACCACGTCGCACTGGACGAGGCGCTGTTCGACGACCCGCGCTTCGAGGTCTCCGACATCGGGCCGTTCGTGCTGGCCGTTCGGCTGCCCAATTACGATCAAGCCCCGTGACCCGAGACGGGGCGACCGGGCCGAACCACCGGACAGTGCGTCTCATCGCGATCGTCGCGGGTTTGGTCGGCGCTGCGCTGGCGATCGCCGTCCCCCTGCTTCCGGTGAAGGAGACCACCGCGCAGCTGAACTGGCCCCAGAACGGCGTGATGCAGAGCGTCGACGCACCGCTGATCGGCTACGTGGCCACCGACCTGACGATCACCGTGCCGTGCAGCTCCGCCGCCGGATTGGCCGGCCCGCAGAACCGGGGCCGCACGGTGCTGTTGTCGACGGTGCCCAGGCAGGCCCCCAAGGCCACCGACCGCGGACTGCTCATCGAGCGGGTCAACAACGACCTACTCGTCATCGTCCGTAACACCCCTGTCGTCAGCGCACCACTGGACCAGGTACTCAGCCCGGCGTGTCAGCGGCTCACGTTCACCGCACACGCCGACAAGGTCACCGGTGAATTCGTCGGTCTCGTGCAAGGCCCGGACGCCGACAATCCCGGCGAACCACTGCGCGGCGAACGCAGCGGCTACGACTTCCGTCCGCAGATCGTCGGGGTGTTCACCGATCTGTCCGGACGCGCACCGCCGGGCCTTGAGTTCTCGGCGACGCTGGACACCCGCTACAGCAGTTCGCCGACTCTGCTGAAGCTGCTGGCGATGATCGTCGGGGTGGTGATGACGATCGTCGCGCTCGGCGCCCTGCACGTTCTGGACACCGCCGACGGCCGCGGCGTCAAACGCTTCCTGCCGCAGCGCTGGTGGTCGATGACACCGCTGGATGGCGTGGTGACGGCTGTCCTGGTGTGGTGGCACTTCGTCGGCGCCAACACGGCCGACGACGGCTACATCCTGACGATGGCCCGGGTGTCCGAGCACGCGGGCTACATGGCCAACTACTACCGATGGTTCGGCACGCCCGAGGCGCCGTTCGGCTGGTACTACGACCTGCTGGCGCTGTGGGCCCACGTCAGCACCAACAGTGCATGGGTTCGACTGCCCACCCTGGTGATGGCCCTGACGTGCTGGTGGCTGATCAGCCGCGAGGTCATCCCGCGACTCGGCCACGCCGTCAAGACCAGCAGGGCCGCGGCGTGGACGGCGGCGGGCATGTTCCTGGCCTTCTGGCTGCCGCTGAACAACGGGCTGCGACCCGAACCCATTATCGCGCTTGGCATTCTGCTGACCTGGTGCTCGGTGGAGCGCGGCGTAGCGACCAGCAGGCTGCTACCGGTGGCGATCGCCATCATCATCGGCGCGCTGACGCTGTTCTCCGGACCCACCGGCATCGCGGCCGTCGGAGCGCTCTTGGTCGCCATCGGACCACTGAAAACCATTGTGGCCGCCCATACTTCGCGCTTCGGTTACCTGGCGCTGCTGGCGCCCATCCTGGCCGCGGCAACGGTGACGATCATCCTGATCTTCCGCGATCAGACGCTTATCGCCGAACTGCAGGCCAGTTCGTTCAAGTCGGCGGTGGGTCCGAGCCTGTCCTGGTTTGACGAGCACATCCGCTACGAGCGGCTCTTCACCACCAGCCCGGACGGCTCGGTCGCGCGCCGGTTCGCGGTGCTGACACTGCTGCTGGCGCTCGCGGTGTCGGTGGCGATGTCCCTGCGGAAGTTCCGGATTCCTGGGACCGCACTGGGGCCGAGTCGGCGAATCATCGGCATCACCGTCATGTCGTTCCTGGCCATGATGTTCACCCCAACGAAGTGGACACACCACTTCGGCGTGTTCGCCGGCCTGGCCGGCTCGGTGGGTGCACTCGCGGCCGTCGCCGTCACCGCGGTCGCCATGCGCTCGCGGCGCAACCGATCGGTGTTCGCCGCGACGGTGCTGTTCGTGATGGCGCTGTCGTTCGCCACCGTCAACGGTTGGTGGTACGTCTCGAACTTCGGTGTGCCGTGGTCGAACCAGTTCCCTGAATGGAAGTTCGGCTTCACCACCATGTTGCTCGGGCTTTCCGTCGTGGCGCTGCTCCTGGCGGCGTGGTTCCATTTCTCCGGGCGCGACGTATCCCCGCCGGGCCCGCCACGCCAGTGGCAGCGAATCGTGCAGGCGCCGTTGGCGATTGCCACGTGGGTGCTCGTCGTGTTCGAGGTTCTTTCGCTGACCCTGGCGATGATCGACCAGTATCCGGCGTGGAGCGTCGGCCGGTCGAATCTCGAAGCGGTGGCTGGTAAGACGTGCGGGATGGCCGAGGACGTGCTCGTCGAAGAGGACCCGAACGCCGGTGTGCTGAAACCCATCGGGGCGCCGGTCGGCGAGGCACTGGGCGCGGTGACCGCAGAGGGCTTCGGTCCCAACGGAATTCCCAGCGACGTGTCGGCCGACGAGGTGATGAGCGGACCCGGCACCGCCACCAACTTCGCCGACACCCCCGAGGGGGAGGAGTCGGCGGGCGAGGCGGGCACCGAGGGCGGCACCACCGCCGCGGCCGGCGTCAACGGATCGCGGGCCCGGCTCCCGTACGGCCTCGACCCGGCCGACACACCGGTGATGGGCAGCTGGCGCAGCGGCACGCAGCAGCCGGCGGTGCTTCGCTCGGCGTGGTATCAGCTGCCAGCCAATTGGAGTGACGGGGACAAGTCGAATGAACTCCTCGTGATCGCCGCGGCAGGACGCTTCGACCACGGTGAGGTCATCGTGCAGTGGGCGGACGCCGACGGTGACCCGACCGGTAGCGTCGGGTTCGCCGACGTCGGCGCGGTGCCTGCCTGGCGCAACCTGCGCGCGCCGATGGCGGCGATACCCCCCGACGCCACCCGGGTGCGGCTGGTCGCGACCGACGACGATCTCAATCCGCAGCACTGGATCGCGCTGACCCCGCCACGGATCCCGCAACTGCGCACGCTGCAGGACGTCGTCGGGACCCAGGATCCGGTGCTGCTGGACTGGCTGGTGGGACTGGCGTTCCCGTGCCAACGCCCGTTCGGCCACCAGTACGGCGTCGCCGAGATGCCGAAGTGGCGGATACTGCCCGATCGGTTCGGGGCCGAGGCCAATTCGCCCGTGATGGACTACCTCGGCGGCGGGCCGCTGGGCATCACGGAATTGATGGCCCGGGCCGTGACGGTGCCGAGCTATCTGAAGGACGACTGGTTCCGCGACTGGGGCGCGCTGCAACAGCTCATTCCGTGGTACCCGAACGCCCGGCCGGCGCGGCTGGATCTGGGTTCGGCGACACGGAGCGGGCTGTGGAGCCCCGCGCCGCTGCGGCTGTCCTGACGACGGCCGGATACTAGGTCCACTTTGCGCGGCCCCGCATCGACGGTACCCACATCGGCGTCGCCTACGATCGACCCTCGTGCAACGCGATGAGGAGAGGCGGACCCAACGGTTCGCACGCCTTATCGCCGTCGTCGCCGGTATTGCCGGGCTGCTGCTGTGCGGGTTGGTTCCGCTGCTGCCGGTCAAGCAGACCACCGCGACCATTCTGTGGCCACAGGCATCCGGCCATGACGGGCTGATCACCGACATCACCGCACCGCTGGTGTCCGGTGCGCCGCAGGCCCTCGACATCTCGATCCCCTGCCAGGCCGTCGCCACGCTGCCCGACGCGGGCGGCGTCGTGGTGTCGACGATTCCGGCTGGAGGCATCGACGCCAGCCGCAACGGCCTGTTCGTCCGCGCCACCGCCGATGTCGTGGTGGTGGCGGTCCGTGACTCCGTCGCAGCCGTGGCGCCGCGGCCGGCCGTGGAGGCCGGGGCGTGCAGCACATTGCACATCTGGGCCAACCCCGGCGAGGTCGGCGCCGACTTCATCGGGATCCCCGGGGCCTCGGGGGTCACGTCCCCCGACAAGAAGCCCCAAGTCGCCGGGGTCTTCACCGATCTCAAGGTGGCCGCACAGGCGGGGCTGTCCGCGCGCATCGACATCGACACCCGCTTCATCACGTCTCCGACGCCGCTCAAGCTCGGCGTGATGGTGCTCGGGGTGGCCGCCGTGATCGCGTCGATCGTGGCGCTGGCCGTGCTGGACCGCCGGAGCCGCCCCGGCGGCGACGTCAGGCGTCAACTCGTACTTGCCTGGCGACGATTCTGGCGGGTGGGCCTGGCGACGTGGCTCGCCGACGTCGGTGTCGTCGGGACCCTGCTGTTGTGGCACGTCATCGGCGCCCTGTCGACGGACGACGGCTACAACCTGACCATCGCCCGGGTCTCGGACGCGGCCGGGTACACCGCGAACTACTACCGGTTCTTCGGCGCCAGCGAGGCGCCGTTCGACTGGTATCAGTCCGTGCTTTCGCATTTCGCGTCGGTCAGCACCGCCAGCGTGTGGATGCGTATCCCGGCGACCCTGGCCGGACTGGCCACCTGGCTGATACTGAGCCGCTGCGTGCTGCCACGGCTTGGCCCGCGGCTCGCGGCCAACCGCGTCACGGTGTGGACCTGCGGTGCGGTGTTCCTGGCCGCGTGGCTGCCGTTCAATAACGGGCTGCGGCCTGAGCCGCTCATCGCGTTCGGCGTGATCGCCACGTGGGTTCTGGTCGAGTACGCGATCGGCGCGCGCCGCGTGGCGCCATACGCGGTCGCGATCGTGGTGGCCATGTTCTCGGTGACGCTGGCGCCGCAGGGCCTGATCGCCTTGGCTCCGCTGCTCGTGGGCGCCCGGGCCGTGGTCGCCATCGTCCGTCGGCGTCGTGGAGTCGACGGGGTGTTGGCGCCGATGGCCACTGTGCTTTCTTCGGTATCCCTCGTCTTCGTCATCGTGTTCCGCGACCAGACGCTGGCCACCGTCGCCGAGTCGGCGCGCATCAAATACGTTGTCGGCCCGACGATCGCGTGGTACCAGGAGTTTCTGCGCTACTACTTCCTGACCGTCGAGGACAGCGTCGACTCGTCGCTGACCCGCCGGTTAGCCGTCCTGGTCCTGCTGCTCTGCCTGTTCGGCATGCTCACCGTCCTGCTGCGCAAGGGCGCCCTACCCGGTATGGCACGCGGCCCCGTGTGGCGGCTGATCGGCACGACGGCCATCGGTCTGCTGCTGTTGCATTTCACCCCGACCAAGTGGGCGGTGCAGTTCGGCGCGTTCGCAGGTCTGGCCGGCGCGATGGGCGCGGTGACCGCCTTCACGATCGCGCGAGTCGGCCTGCACAGCCGCCGCAACCTCGCGCTGTACGTGACCGCACTGCTGTTCGTATTGGCTTGGGCGACATCGGGTATCAACGCCTGGTTCGACGTCGGCAACTACGGCGTCCCGTGGTTTGACAAGCAACCGGTGCTCGCGGGAATCCCGGTCCTCGTCATATTCCTGGTGTTGGCGATCCTGACCGGAATGTTCGCCGGCTGGCTGCACTTCCGGATGGACTTCGCCGGACACACCGAGGTGGCCAACACCCGCCGTAATCGCGTGCTGGCGTCCACCCCCCTGCTGGTGGTGGCCACCATCATGGTGGTGCTCGAGGTCGGATCGATGGCCAAGGGCGCTGTGCAGCGCTATCCCGCCTACACCACCGCCAAGGCGAACGCCGCGGCAATAGCCTCGGGCCTGTCCCCCAGCAGTTGCGCGATGGCCGACGATGTCCTCGTCGAACCGGACACCAACGCCGGTATGCTGCAACCGGTTCCGGGTCAGCGCTTCGGCGAGTACGGCCCGTTGGGCGGGGAGGATCCGGTCGGCTTCACACCCGGCGGCATCAGCGACACCCTCGAGCCCGCTGAACCGGTCACCGCGAATCCCGGCCTGGTCAACTCGGACGGCTCCCCGAACGAGCCGAACATCGGGATCGGCTACGCGGCGGGCACAGGCGGCGGCTATGGACCGGTCGGTGTCAACGGATCGAACGCGTTCCTGCCGTTCGGTCTCGACCCCAAACGCACTCCGGTGATGGGCAGCTACGACGAGAACACCGTTGCAGCCAAGGTCACTTCGTCGTGGTACCAACTTCCGCCGAGGACGCCCGACCGGCCCTTGGTGACGGTCGCCGCCGCGGGCGCCATCTGGTACTACGAAGAGGACGGCTCGTTCAACTACGGCCAGTCACTCAAACTGCAGTGGGGCGTGCACCGCCCGGACGGCAGTTATCAGGCGCTCGGCGAGGTTCAGCCGATCGACATCTTCCCCCAGAAGGCCTGGCGCAACCTGCGTTTCCCACTCACATCGGCGCCGCCGGAGGCCAATGTCGCGCGCATCGTCGCCGACGATCCGAACCTGTCCACCGACCAGTGGTTCGCGTTCACCCCGCCTCGGGTGCCGGTGCTCGAGACGGCGCAACAGCTACTCGGGTCGCATACGCCGGTGCTGATGGACATCGCGACGGCCGCGAACTTCCCGTGCCAGCGGCCGTTCTCGGAGCATCTCGGTGTGGCCGAGTTGCCCGAGTACCGGATCATGCCCAACTTCAAGCAGCTCGTATCGTCGTCGAACATGTGGCAGTCGGCCCAGGACGGCGGCCCGTTCCTGTTCGTCCAGGCTCTGCTTCGCACGTCGGCAGTCCCGAGCTATCTGCGCGACGACTGGTATCGCGATTGGGGCGCGATCGAAAGCTATGCCCGCGTGGTGCCATCGTCTGATGCGCCTGAGGCCGAGGTTGAACAGGGCAGCATGCGCGTCTTCGGATGGAGCCGCAACGGACCGATCAGGGCCCTGCCGTGACGCGCGAGACGAAGGCGAGTGAGGATTCGAGGAACGAGCGAGAACCGGAGCGCGCCGGAGTCGAGTCATGAGAGAAGCCATGACGCGTGACGTGAAGATCGCGCGTTGGGTGGCGACGATCGCGGGGCTCGTCGGCTTCGTGTTGTCCGTGCTGACTCCGCTGCTCCCAGTGGTGCAGACGACGGCGACGCTGAACTGGCCACAGGCCGGACAACTCAACAACGTGACCGCGCCGTTGATCTCGCTGACTCCAGTGTCGATGACGGCGACGGTGCCGTGCGACGTGATCCGCTCGATGCCGCCGCGCGGCGGGATGGTCTTCGGAACCGCGCCGAAGGACAGTAAGCAGGCTGCCGTCAATGCCCTGTTCGTCACCGTCTCCAGCGAGCGAGTGGACATCACCGACCGCAACGTCGTGGTGGCCAGCGTGCCGAGGGCGCGGGTGGCGGGCGCCGGAGGTGCCCCGGGATGTTCCAGCATCGAGATCACCTCATCGGACGCGGGCACCTTCGCGACGTTCGTCGGGCTGACGAAATCGGACGGCTCTGAGCAGTACACCGGCTTCCCCGACCCCAACCTGCGGCCGGGGTTCGTCGGCGTGTTCACCGAACTGACGGGACCCGCACCCCAGGGACTCAGCGTCTCGGCCGTGATCGACACCCGGTTCTCCACCAAGCCGACACCCCTGAAGCTGGCCGCGATGGTGCTGGCGATCCTCTCGACCGCCATCGCCCTGCTCGCGTTGTGGCGATTGGACCGCCTCGACGGCCGGCGGATGCACCGGTTGATTCCCCAACGCTGGCGCACGTTCACCGCGACGGATGTGACCGTGATCGGCGGGTTCCTGGTGTGGCACGTCATGGGGGCGAACTCCTCGGACGACGGCTACATCCTCGGCATGGCCCGCGTCGCAGGCCATGCCGGCTACATGTCGAACTACTTCCGATGGTTCGGCAGTCCCGAGGATCCGTTCGGCTGGTACTACAACCTGCTGGCGATGATGACCGGTGTCAGCGATGCCAGCATCTGGATGCGGCTGCCCGACCTGGTATGCGGAATCGTGTGCTGGCTCTTGCTGTCTCGCGAAGTGTTGCCCAGGCTCGGGCCTGCCGTCGCGGCGAGCAAGCCCGCGCTGTGGGCGGCCGGCCTCGTCCTGCTGGCGGCGTGGATGCCGTTCAACAACGGATTGCGGCCCGAAGGCCAGATCGCCACCGGCGCCCTGATCACCTACGTACTGATCGAACGGGCCGTCATCTCGGGCCGGATGACGCCTGCGGCACTGGCGGTGATGACGGCGGCGTTCACGCTCGGGATCCAGCCGACCGGATTGATCGCGGTCGCGGCGCTGCTGGCGGGTGGTCGTCCGTTGCTCCGAATCCTCGTGCGGCGGCACCGCATCGTCGGCACGTGGCCGCTGGTGGCTCCCCTGCTCGCCGCGGGCACGATCGTCCTGACCGTGATCTTCTTCGACCAGACGTTCTCGACGGTGCTCGAGGCCACCCGGATCCGCACCGCGATCGGTCCGAACCAGGAGTGGTACACGGAGAACCTGCGCTACTACTACCTGATCCTGCCGACCGTCGACGGGTCGCTGTCGCGGCGGTTCGGCTTCCTGATCACCGCACTGTCGCTGTTCGCCTCGATGTTCATCATGTTGCGGCGCGGGCGGGTCCCCGGTGTGGCGCGCGGCCCGGCGTGGCGCCTGATGGGCGTCATCTTCGGCACGATGTTCTTCCTGATGTTCACCCCCACCAAGTGGGTGCACCACTTCGGGCTGTTCGCCGCGGTGGGTGCCGCGATGGCGGCTCTGGCCACCGTGCTGGTGTCACCGAAGGTACTGCGGTGGTCACGCAACCGGATGGCGTTCCTGGCCGCTTTGTTCTTCGTCCTCGCACTGTGCTTCGCCACCACCAACGGCTGGTGGTACGTGTCCAGCTACGGCGTCCCGTTCAACAACGACATGCCACTGCTCAGCGGAATCACCATCAGCACAATCTTTTTCGCGCTATTTGCCATCACCGCCGCATACGCCGCCTGGCTGCACTTCACATCGGCAGACCGTGGCGAGGGCCGTATCGCCCGGGCGCTCACCGCCGCACCGATCCCGATCACCGCAGGATTCATGGTGGTGGTCTTCGTCGGGTCGATGCTCGCCGGCGTGGTGCGCCAGTACCCGACCTACTCCAATGCATGGGCCAATCTGCGTTCGTTCACCGGCGGCTGCGGCCTGGCCGACGACGTGCTCGTCGAGCCCGACACGAACGACGGCTTCCTGACACCGATGCCCGCCGACTACGGCCCACTCGGCCCGCTGGGAGGCGTCGGGTCGACGGGCTTCATCCCCAACGGCGTGCCGGAAAAGATTGTCGCCGAGACGATCCGGCTGAATCTGCCGACGCCCGGCACCGACTACGACTGGGACCAGCCGATCAAACTCAAGAAGCCCGGGGTCAACGGGTCGACGGTGCCGCTGCCGTACGGCCTGAACCCCGCGCAGGTTCCGCTGGCGGGCAGCTACGTCGGCGGCCCGCAACAGCAGAGCAGGTTGACCTCGGCTTGGTATCAACTGCCCGCTCCCGATGACGCCCATCCCCTCGTGGTCGTCACCGCCGCCGGCACCATCACCGGCGACAGCGTGTTCAACGGGCGGACCCGGGGTCAGACCGTCGCACTGGAGTACGCACATCCGGGACCGGACGGTGCCCCGGTTCCCAGTGGCAGGCTGGTGCCCTACGACCTGGGGCCGGTCCCGTCATGGCGCAACCTGCGGTTCCCCCGGACCCGGATTCCCGCCGATGCGGTGGCGGTTCGCGTTGTGGCCGAAGATCTTTCGCTCACACCCGGCGACTGGATCGCGGTCACGCCACCGCGGGTGCCGGAGCTGCGGTCTGTGCAGGAGTATGTCGGCTCCGACGAGCCGGTCCTGATGGACTGGGCTGTCGGGTTGGCGTTCCCGTGTCAGCAGCCGATGCTGCACGCCAACGGCGTGACCGAGGTTCCGAAATTCCGCATCACACCGGACTACAACGCCAAACGCAAGGACACCGACACCTGGCAGGACGGCCTCAGCGGCGGTCTGCTGGGCATCACCGACCTGCTGCTACGTGCGCACGTGATGGCGACGTATCTGTCGGATGACTGGGGCCGCGACTGGGGATCGTTGCGCAAGTTCGACACCATAGTGAATGCTCAAGCCGCGCAACTTCAATTCGGCACCTCCACCCACAGCGGGCTCTACTCTCCGGGACATATCCGGATCAAACCGTGACGACAGACAAGATCCGGCTCGGCAACGCGACGCTCACCCGCGTCGTCGAACTGCAGGTGGACAACCTGCCTGTGGCGGTCTTCCCCCATACGCCACAAGAGGTCTGGCAGCAGGACAACGAGTTCACGCCGACCTTCTGGAACGACGGCGGCTGGCGCATCGCGATGCAGGTCTGGGTCATCGAGGTCGACGGGCTGACCGTGCTCGTCGACACAGGGGCAGGCAACGACAAGGCGCGCCCGCGGATGGCCGTTTTACAGAATCTGCAGACGGACTTCCTTGCCACACTGCACAGCGCCGGCTTCGATCGGTCGGCCGTCGACGTCGTCGTGAACACCCACCTGCACTTCGATCACGTCGGCTGGAACACCATGCGGGACGGCGATTCGTGGGTACCGACGTTCCCCAACGCCCGCTACCTGGTCCCTGAGCCGGATTTCCACCACTTCAGTCCGGACGGAGCGGCGCAGACGTCGACCCCTGAGACCGAGGAAGAGAGGTCGGCCCAGCAGCACGTGCGAACAGTGTTCGCGGACAGCGTTTCTCCCGTGCAGGACCAGATCGAGTTGTGGTCGGACGACCATCAGTTCAGCGAGTCGCTGTGGCTGCGGCCGGCGCCGGGCCATACGCCGGGCGCGTCGGTGGTGTGGCTGGACGCCGGCAAGCCCGCCGTTTTCGTCGGTGACCTCACGCACTGCCCGGTGCAGCTGCATCGACCCAACGATCCGTGTGCGTGGGACGAAGACTTCGACGCGGCGGCGGTGACCCGCAAACGGGTGCTGACCGAAGCCTCCAGGCGTCGCGCTGCGGTGATCCCCGCCCACTATCCGGGCCACGGCGGCGCCACGGTGGTCGCGCGGGGGGACGCGTTCATGGTCGACGACTGGCTCGAGTTCCCGCCGATCTGACGCCCGGTATCACGGGGAGGACGACGGCGCCGCGGGAGCGCACGATCGTGTGCCCGGCGATCTCCTGACCGTCCGCTGGCGGCATGGCCGAATAGTGGTTCGACCGTGCTGCTGTCGTCGCGAAGTGCTCGACAGCGGTCTGACTCTCAGTGCGGGGTGCCCAGGTAGGGGAACTCGGTGAGGGTGTCGGTGTGCGGGCTCAACCCGCTCGGCGGGCATTCGCCGTTGGTCAGGAAGGCCAGCCGATAGTCGATCACGTCGTCGGTGAACGACCGGCCGTTCGGGTACTTGGCGGGTTTGGACGGGTTGAACGTCAGCATGTCGGGCAGCGTGCCCTCGTTGTCGATCGCGGCAATGGCGGCCTTGCGCGAGTAGTCGCCCGTGTGACCCATGAGATGGATGAACTGGTCGATCCAACGTTCCCGGTCGCGGACCGGTTCGCTGGCGTTGTACTCCATTTTGGTGTCGTCGGTGTTGAAGAAACTGCTCACCGAGGGGTGGCCGGCCCGGTCGACGTGTTGCAGCACGCCGTCCTTGCGCAGACTGCAGCGGCCCCAGATCCGGATATCGGGATCGGCGCCAAGATAGGCCGTCGGGAGTTCCAGCACGGTGGAGAAGACGTTGGCCGTCGTGTTGGAATCCTGGCCCGTCCACGGCGATTTCCCGCCGAGCGCCTGGAGGTGGGGTGCGGTGAAGTTTCGCGTTCCCGACGTGTCGAACAGGTTCTTGATGCCGTCGAAGTCGAAGAAGAACGCATCGCTGCGCGCACCCGCAAAGAAGGTGAAATCGCCCGACTGAGCGATGTTGGGCGTCTTGCCGAAGGACACCTCGACGGCATCGAAGATCCTCTCGCCCACCGCTTCTGGCGACTCGGCGTCGTCGTTCGTCGCCAGAAAGACATCGACGGTCTGCCGGCCGTCTTGCGGGTCGGAGAAGACGTAGCTGAACGCGATGTCGTTCTGAAGGTCGCCGTCGTTGTCGATGGCGAGCCGGTAAATGGCGTCTGGGTGCAGTGCGTCGGCGTTCGGATTCGCGTTGAGGATCAGAACGGTGCGGGCCGAGTCGGCGGGCGATTGGAACGCGTAGAGGTCGCATAGATCGAGTCGTTGGTCGCCGAGTGGGGGTCCGAGACTGAGGCCGGTGAAGTGGTTCGACACAGTCGCAATCAAACCGCCATCCGAGACCGCGCTGCGGCCGAATCGGGGAATTCACAGAGTATGAGCGGCCTTGAACGTCTCCGCCCGCTGACCCTCCAACACCGTCTTGAGCCGCGCCAGGTCGTCGATGAACCTTCGCCCGACGTCTTCAAAGATGTTGGCGCACAATTCGACATACTCGTCGATCATCCCGGGCGCGGCGGGAATCGTGATCTCTACCTCCACCACTGAGCGGTGGAACAACTTCTGCCTCGACACGTCGCGGCACGGTGACCGGTCCGTCGATCCGGTGCCCGGATCGGTGGTCATCAGATCGGGGTCAGACCCTTTTTGCGCTGGACCCGGCTGATCTGCTTGTCGCGCAGCAGCCGCATCGATTTGCGCAACAGCAATCGGGTCTCGTGCGGCTCGACCACAGCATCAATGAAACCGCGTTCGGCCGCGATCCACGGGGTGGCCATGTTGAGGTTGTAACCCTCGATGAAGTCGGCGCGGATCTTCTGCACCTCCGGCGCGGTGGGGTCCGGGAACCGCTTGACCAGCAGCTGTGCGGCGCCCTCGGCGCCGATCACCGCGATCCGCGCGGTCGGCCATGCGAAGTTCAGGTCCGCTGACAACTGCTTGGACCCCATCACCGCATACGCACCGCCGTAGGACTTGCGGATGGTGATCGTCACCTTGGGCACGTCGGCCTCGACGACTGCGTTGAGGAACCGGCCGCCGCGCTTGATGATGCCGCCCTTCTCCTGCTCGACACCGGGCATGAAGCCGGGGGTGTCGACGACGAAGACCAACGGCAGGTTGTACGAGTCGCAGAACCGGATGAACCGCGCCGCCTTGTCGGAGGCCTCGTTGTCGATCGCGCCCGAGAGGTGCATCGGCTGGTTGGCGATCACTCCGACCGGCCGGCCGTCGACGCGGGCGAACGCGGTGATCATCGCCCGGCCCTGTTGTTCGGCCACGTCGAAGACATCGCCGTCGTCGAAGATCCGCAGCAGGATCTCGTGCATGTCATAGGCCATGTTGTCGCTGTCCGGCACGATCGAGTCGAGTTCGTAGTCGTGCGGTGTGACCTCCGGCTCCAGGCCGGGATTCACGATGGGCGCGGCTTCGAAGGTGTTGGGGGGTAGGAAGCTCAGGTAATCGCGGGCGTACTGGAACGCCGCCGCCTCGTCCTCGACCACCTGATGGATGTTGCCGTAGCGGGCCTGCGCGTCGGCACCGCCGAGTTCGTCGAGCGAGACGTCCTCGCCGGTGACGTCCTTGATCACGTCCGGCCCGGTGACGAACATGTAGCCCTGATCACGCACGGCCACAACGAGATCCGTCTGGATCGGCGAGTAGACCGCCCCGCCTGCGCACTTGCCGAGGATGATCGACACCTCCGGCACTGTGCCGCGCAGAAGTTCGTGGCGTCGGCCGAGTTCGGCGTACCAGGCCAGCGAGGTCACCGCGTCCTGAATACGGGCCCCAGCGGAGTCGTTGATGCCGACGATCGGGCAGCCGACCATCGCGACCCATTCCATCAGCTTGGCGACCTTGCGGCCGAACATCTCGCCGACCGACCCCTGGAACACCGTCTGGTCGTGGCTGAAGACGCCAACCGGGCGCCCATTGATGGTGCCGTGGCCAGTCACCACGCCGTCCCCGAATAGGGCGTCCGGATCACCCGGGGTCTTGCACAGTGCACCGATCTCCAGGAAGCTGCCCGGATCGACCAACGCGTGGATGCGGGCGCGGGCGCTGGGAAGGCCCTTCTTCGCCCGCTTGGCGACGGCCTTCTCACCCCCGGGCTCTTTCGCCAGCTCCAGCTTTTCCCGAAGTTCGGCGAGCAGTTCCGCGGTGGTTTTGGTGGTCACTTCGCCTGCTTCTCCTCGGCCTCGATCCGATTCAGCGCCTCGCTCATATGCGCGCCGACCTTGGCAATGTACGGCTCGTCGATCGCCTGGATGTGCTCGCCCCCGATCTGCACGACCTCCAGATCGGACACGAATTCGCCCCAGCCGCCGTCGGGCTTGCGCGTGGCGTATCGCGGTTCGAAGTAGATCGCGTCGTCGTGGTAGCGGTCGGCCATGTACAGCGTGACCTTCCCGTCGTACGGCTTGATCTCGGCGGTGTCGATCGACCGCTGGTCCAGGTACGACGTGCGCTGGTGCTCGATGATGCCGCCCGGGATCTGCACGCCGCTCTGCGAGACGGCGTCCAGCACGAACCTCACCTGGCCCTCGTCGTCGAGACCCTCGAGCTGCTCGTAGGGGATCTCCGGAACCTGCACGTTGAAGGTCCGTTCGGCGAAGCGGGCGTAACGATCCCAGCGGGCGCGGGTCTCCTCCTTGGTCTGGGGGATCTCCTCGCCAGGTCGCACCGCATCGATCAGCCCGACGAACCGCACATCGGCGCCGGCCTGCTTGAGCCCGATCGCGCAGGCGTACGCGAGCACGCCGCCCAGCGACCAGCCGGCCAGGATGAACGGGCCGTTGCCGCCGATCTCCATCAGCTTGGGCACGTACTCGCGGGCCCGGTCCTCGATGGAGCCCTCGACGCGCTCGATGCCGTACATCGGGGTGTCGGGCGGCAGACGCTTGAGCAGCGGCTCGTACACGACCGTCGACCCGCCTGCGGCGTGGAACACGAACACCGGGATCTTCGCTTGACCCTCTGGACCTTCTCCCTTAGCGCGGATGATGCGCACGAAGCCGTCGATCTTGCCACCCTCGAGGAGCTCGCGGACCACCTCTGACAGGGCCTCGATGGTCGCCGCACTCTTGACGTCGTCGGCGGTGATGGTGCCTTCCACGCGTTCGGTCAGTCGGTCGGCCATCTTGGCGGCGGTGTCGTCGTCGACCGCCGGCAATGCATTGAAGATGCCGCCCGGCGACTTGCCCGTCACGATCGCCCACGTCGCGAACGTCACGCGTTCGGCCGCGTCGCGCGGTGGCACGTCGGCGCCCAGCGCCGCGGTGACCGCTTCCTGGCTGAGCACGTGAGCCGCCAGGGTGGCCGCGCTGCTGCGTTCGCCGTTGGCTGCGGGACCCGCGGGGTCCGTCGGCGGCGGCGGGATGCCTGGAGCGGCCCCGGCCGCGACCTCAGGCGGGCCTGCGGGGTCCGTCGGCGGCGGCGGAATGTCCGATACCGCTGTGGAATCGTCCGGTGCAGCGACCTTGTCAGCGAGCACCTGCTCGAGTTCGGCCACCGTTGTCGCGCCGCCCATCAACTCCGCCTGCGTGGCAGCGATTTCCTCGGCGGTCTGCGTCTTCTGATGCTCGGCGAGTTGGTCGACCTCTTCGCGGTGCTCGATCGCGTACTCGATCAGCTTCTCGACGGCGTACAGGTTGGCGTCCCGCACCGCGGTCAGCTGGATCGGCGGCAGGTCGAAGTCGTACTCGACGCGGTTCTTGATGCGCACCGCCATCAGCGAGTCCAGCCCGAGCTCGATCAGCGGCACCTCCCACGGCAGGTCCTCCGGCTCGTAGCCCATCGCACCACCGACGATCGTGCCCAGCCGCTGACCGATGGTCTCACCGGAATCCGCTGACCACTTCGCGAAGCCGGCCCCCAGATTCGCGCCCTGTGTCAGGTGGTCCACGAGAATCTCTGCATCCGCGCCAGCGGCGACATCGGGCACAGCAGCGTCTTCTGCCGGGACTTGGCCGGGGACAGCAGCCACCGCCACTCCGGTCGCCACGGCGGCGGGCAACGCCGCGGCCGCGCCCTGACGGCTGACGACCGCGTCATAAACCAACGTGAACGACTCGTCGATGCGCGCGTGCACCTGCACGCTGGCCCCACCTGGGTGCCGGGTCAGGGTCGTCACCAGTCGCGCGCCCTGACCCGGAATCGCACGCTGTTCGGATGCCATCAGCCTGGCGTCCGGAAGAACCTGTGCCGCCGCAGATTTCACCAGCGCCGCGAGATCGGGCTGGTCCTTGGGTACGTACTCCCAGACGTGCTTACCGTCTGGGGTGGCGACGTGGTTGCCCGGCATCATCACCGAGGCGTCTCCGGTGAACCGGGCATCCAGCCAGTGCGGCTTACGCCGGAAGCGAGTGGGCGGAATGTTGGCGTATTCACCCTTGCCATACAGGGTTCGGAAATCCAGATCGTGGCCGTGCGCGAAAAGCTGTGCCATGGCCGTGGTCATCGAGTCGACTTCGTCCTGCTTGCGCGCCAACGTCGCGATCAGCTGTGCGTCGTGCAGACCGGCCGACGCCGTTGTCAGGCCCACCTGCATCAGCGCCACCGGATTCGGTGCCAGCTCAAGGAAAGTGGTGTGGCCGTTGTCGACGGCGTTGCGGATGCCGTGCGTGAAGTAGACGCTGTGGCGCAGCCCCTTCTTCCAGTAGTCCACATTGTGGATCGGTTCGCCCCCGGGGCGGATGTAGCCGCCCTCGTGCACGGTGGAGAAGTAGCCGATCGTCAGCGGGCGCGCGTCGATGCCCTGCAACTCGGCGGCCAACTCCCCCAACAGCGGATCCATCTGCGTGGTGTGGCTGGCGCCCTTGGTCTGGAACTTGCGGGCGAACCTGCCCTCCGACTCGGCGCGCGCGATGATCGCGTCCACCTGCTCGGGCGGCCCGCCGATGACCGTCTGCGTCGGCGCGGCGTACACGCACACCTCGAGATCCTTGAAGTCGGCGAACACCGTCCCGATCTCGTCGGCCGAGTACTCCACCAGCGCCATCAACCGGATGTACTCGCCGAACAGCATCGCCTCGCCCTCACCCATCAGGTGCGCGCGCGAGCAGATCGTTCGGGTGGCGTCGGCCAGCGACAGTCCGCCGGCGAAGTACGCGGCGGCAGCCTCGCCCAGCGACTGTCCCACTACCGCAGCGGGTTTGGCGCCGTGCGCCTTGAGCAGCTCACCGAGCGCAACCTGGATCGCGAAGATCACCGTCTGCGTGGTCTCGATACCGTAGTCCTGAGAGTCGTCGAGGATCAGCTCGACGACCGAATACCCCAGCTCGTCCTGCACATGGGCGTCGACCTTGTTGATCCACTCGGCGAAGGTCTCGTCGCGCAGGTACAGGCTCTTGGCCATCTTGCGGTGCTGAGCGCCGAAACCGGCCAGCACCCACACCGGTCCATTGGTGACCGGGCCGTCGGCGCTGAACACGTTGGGGTTCTGCTTGCCCTCGGCCACCGCGCGTAGGCCCTTGACCGCCTCGTCGTGGTCGTGCGCGAGCACCACCGCGCGAGAGCGGCCGTGGTTGCGGCGCGACAGCGAGCGGCCGATCGACTCCAGCGAGGACGCGCGCCCCTCCGGGCTGTCGATCCAGTCGGCCAATTCGGCGGCGGTGGCCTTCTTGCGTGACGTCAGAAATCCTGAAACGGCCAGCGGCACAATAGGAGCCGCCTGTTCCTGAGCCTCGAGCTCCTCACGGCCCACCTCGATGAGGCGCTTGGCCTCGTCGGTGAGGCCTGGCAGTTCCGACTCTCCCTCGGAGAGGAACGCGTGCCCTGGTTCGTCGCCGGCGTCGTCGTCATCGTCGATGAACTCGCCGTACTCGTCCATCCGCACTCCGCCAACGTACAAGGCGTCGGGCGCCGAAGTATCGGTCTGCTTGTCCTTGTCTTTCTCCGGTTCCGGTTCGGGTTCAACGAGATCCGACGGCAGCACCTCGCGCAGCACGAGGTGCGCATTGGCGCCGCCGAAGCCGAAGCCGGATACACCGGCGATCGCGTGTCCGCTGTAGCGCGGCCAGTCGGAGACTGTGTCGGCGACCTTCAGATGCACCGCGTCGAAGTCGATGTACGGGTTGGGCCCGCTGTAGTTGATCGACGGCGGGATCTTGTCGTTCTTGAGCGCGAGTGCGATCTTGGTGAGACTGGCTGCGCCGGCTGCCGACTCCAGGTGTCCCACATTGGATTTCACCGCACCCAGCAGCGCGGGTGCATCCGCGGTCCTACCCCTGCCGATGACGCGGCCCAGCGCGTCGGCCTCGATCGGGTCACCGAGGATGGTGCCGGTGCCGTGCGCCTCGATGTAGTCGACGTCGCGCGGGTTGATGCCGGCGTCCTTGTACGCCTTTCGCAGCACCTCGGCCTGTGCGTCGGGATTGGGCGCCAGCAGGCCGTTGGACCTGCCGTCGTGGTTGACCGCACTGCCCGCGATGACGGCAAGAATCTCGTCACCGTCGCGGCGGGCGTCGGAGAGCCGCTTGAGCACCAGCATGCCGCCGCCCTCGGAGCGCGCGTAACCGTCGGCGTCCTTGGAGAACGACTTGATGCGGCCGTCCGGCGCGAGCACACCACCGACCTCGTCGAACCCGACCGTGACCAACGGCGTGATCAAGGCGTTGACCCCGCCGACGATGACGACGTCCGCATCGCCGGAACGCAGCGCCTTCACGCCCTGGTGGGCGGCGACCAGCGAGCTCGAGCATGCGGTGTCGATGGACATCGACGGGCCACGGAAGTCGTAGAAGTACGACACCCGGTTGGCGATGATCGAACTGGCAGTGCCCGTAATGGCGTACGGGTGCGCGACAGCGGGGTCGGCCACGCCCAGGAACTGGTAGTCGTTGGTGGAACTGCCGATGTAGACACCGACGCTGGCGCCGCGCAGAGACGACGCCGGGATGCGGGCGTGTTCCAGTGCCTCCCAGGTGAGTTCGAGCGCCATCCGCTGCTGCGGATCGACGTTGTCGGCTTCCATCTTCGACAGCGCGAAGAACTCGGCGTCGAATCCCTTGATGTCGGACAGGTAGCCACCGCGGGTGCGGGCCTTGGCGACGCGCTCGGCAATTCTCGGCTCCGAGAGGAACTCCTCCCAGCGTCCCTCCGGCAGATCGGTGATCGCGTCGCGGCCCTCGAGCAGCGCCTGCCACGTCTCGTCCGGCGTGTTCATGTCGCCGGGGAAGCGGGTCCCGATGCCGACAATCGCGATGTCGTCGACCTCGCGGTCGCGCGTCCAGTCGGTGTCGTCGTCTGACAGCTCGAGTTCAGGCTCCCCTTCCACGATCACCGTCGCCAGCGACTCGATGGTCGGATGCCGGAACGCCACGGTGGCCGTCAGCGTCACACCGGTCAGGTCCTCGATGTCGCTGGCCATCGCCACTGCGTCACGTGACGACAGGCCGAGTTCCACCATCGGCGTGGCGTCGTTGACCGTATCGGCGGACTGGCCGGTGGCGTTGGCGATCCAGTTGCGCAGCCATTCGCGCATCTCGGCGACCGTGATGTCGGTGCGCGGTTCGACCAGGGGCCGCTCCGGGGCCGGCTGGATCTCGGGAGCCGCCCCGGCGGCGACATCGGGTTCGGGAGCCGCCCCGGCGGCGACATCGGGTTCGGGAGCCGCTCCGGCGGCGACATCGGGTTCGGGAGCCGCCCCGGCGGCGACATCGGGTTCGGGAGCCGCCCCGGCGGCGACATCGGGTTCGCGGAGCGTCAGCGACTGCTCAGGCGTCACCTCGGGTTGCTGCTGCGAATCGTCCTGTGTATCAGCCATATTCAGAGTAGTCGGGTGTCAGGCTGTCTCGTCGGGGAAATCGTTGGCGATTTTCCCGCTGCGCAGAGTGCCATCCAGATACGCGGCGCGGCAGGCGCGGCGGCCGATCTTTCCGCTGGACGTCCGCGGGATCGCACCCGCAGCGGTCAACAGCACGTCACGCACGGTGACGCCGTGGCGGACGGCGATGGCGGCCCGGATGTCGTCGACCACTGGAGCCAGGTCCATCTTGTGGGCGCCGGGCGCACGTTCTGCGACGATCACCAACTGCTCTGACGAGTCATCGGGGTCACGCTTGAGCCCCGCGTGCGCGTTGTCGAAGACCTCGTCGGGCAGCTGGTTGGCCGGCACCGAGAACGCCGCCACGTATCCGACCCGCAGCGCCTTGGTCGACTCTTGCGCGGAGTATTCGAGGTCCTGCGGATAGTGGTTGCGGCCGTCGACGATCACCAGATCCTTCACTCGGCCGGTGATGAACAACTCGCCATCGTGGTAGGCGCCGAGATCACCTGTGCGCACCCAGGTGGCGTCGTCGGTCGCGCCCTCGGCATGCGACGGGTTGGTGCGCGACTTGAGGATGTTATGAAAAGTTTCAGCGGTCTCGTCCTCCTTACCCCAATAGCCGGTGCCCATGTTCTGGCCGCTGATCCAGACCTCGCCGATCTGTCCGTCGGGGAGCTCGGTGGCCGACTCCTCGTCGACGATCGCGGCCCACTCGGCGACGCCCACCTTGCCCGCACCGGCCTGCGCGACAGCACTGGGCGCATCTTCGGGAACCTCGACGAAAGTGCCGGTGTTCAGCGCCTCGCGGTCGACCGAGATGATTTTCGGGTGATCGCCCATCGGGGTGGTCGACACGAACAGTGTCGCCTCGGCAAGGCCGTAAGACGGCTTGATCGCCTGCGGCTTGAAGCCGTGCGAGGCGAACGCCTCGTTGAACCTGCGCACGGTCGCTGCGGAGATCGGCTCGCTGCCGTTGAGAATGCACTTGACCACGGACAGATCCAGCGGCGGTTCGTCGTCCTTGGGCAGGCCCCGCGCCGCGGCGTGATCGAATGCGAAGTTCGGGGCCACCGAGATCACCCCGCCGGTGTCGTCGGGCTTGCGGGACATCTCCCGGATCCAGCGGCCGGGCCTGCGAACGAACGCCGCCGGGGTCATGAAAGTGATGTAGTGCCCGAGCATGGGCGCCAGCATGGCCGTGATCAGCCCCATGTCGTGGAAGAACGGCAGCCACGACAGGCCGCGGTCGCCTTCCTCGCCGTCGAGTGCCTCGATGATCTGGACGATGTTGGTGGCCAGGTTGAGGTGGGTGATCTGCACGCCGGTCGGGATGCGGGTCGACCCGGAGGTGTACTGCAGGTAGGCGATCGTGTCGGCGGTGACCTCGACCTGCTCCCAGGTGGCGCCGACCTCGACGGGCACCGCGTCGACGGCGATGACGCGCGGACGCTCCTTGGCGGGCCTGCTGCGGAAGAACTTGCGGACACCTTCGGCCGACTCGGTGGTGGTCAGGATCGCCGACGGCTGGCAGTCGTCGAGGACGGCGTGCAGCCGGCCGACGTGACCGGGTTCCGAAGGGTCGAACAGCGGAACCGCGATGCGGCCCGAGTAGAGCGTCCCGTACATCGCGACCACATAGTCGAGGTTCTGCGGGCACAGGATCGCCACTCGGTCACCGGGTTCGGTGACCTGCTGCAGCCGGGCGGCGAGCGCACGGTTACGTGCGCCAAAATCGGCCCAGTTGAGCTCGCGCGCAACTCCGTCGCGTTCGACCGAGTAATCCAGGAATCGGTAGGCGACCTTGTCGCCACGGACCTTCGCCCACTTCTCGACGTGCCTGACAACGCTGCCGTTGTCGGGGAACTTGATCAGTCCGTCTTTCAGGAACGGGTTGTGAAACCCCATTCTCACTCTCCTGTCGAAGCCATGGTCACGCGAAGCCGCTCGCAGTCGAACTGCTTGGCGGGAGCGCGCCGCTGTTAGACACTCTGACCTGCGCGGTTCGGCGAGGCATCGCTCACCGCTCTTAGTTTTTTCTTAATGTTAGGTGACCGGGTGTCACTGGCCAAATCCATCGGGTAACGGATCAGCCATGTTTCGGGTGCGGAGCGTTATCGATCACGCTCTGCACCCAACCCAGTGTCCACTGCGGGGCCGGGGCACCATCAAGATTCCAGAATTGCGGCGTGTTGTACATCGCGTGGATCGGCTGGCCCGCGCCACCGCTGAGCACCTCCAGCGTCCTCGGCAGCTGGGTGATGTTGAACGCCGATTCGGGCGCGGAACAGATCAGGTCGCCCGACGCGCAGATCTCGTAGACGCGGTTGTTGAGCATCCCGAAACCGCCCGGGCGCGGCCCGGTCATGTCCAGACCGAACTCGTTGAGCATCGGCACCTCGTCCAACGTGATCTCGGCGCCCTGCCCAGGGGCGTTGGGGCCGACGTCCTGGCCGATCCCGGGCTGACGACGACCGTCGGCGATCAAGGTCACCCCGAGGACCAGGTCCTCGTCGACCGGTCCGCGGCCGTTGCCGATGTCGCTGGCGATGTCGCCGGCAATCACCGCACCCTGCGAGAAGCCGATCAGCACGTAACTGGTGAGCGGGCAGCGGTTGTTCATGTCCGTCATGGCCCGCACCGTCGCGTCGAAGCCTTCGGCGCGGCTCTGGTTGTAGGACATCTGCTTGTCCGACGCGAACGGATTGTGGAACTGCGCGGTGTACGGAACGGTGAACACCTCGAGCCTGCCGGCGTCGAACTGCGCTCGGATCGGGTTGGTGACGTTCAACAGCAGTGCCAGCGGGAACTGGACCGGGTTGAACGGGTCGAGCTGCAGCGACGACTCCCAGGTGCCGGGGATCGATATCGCCTGCACGTCTGGGCAGCTTGCGTCTTGGAATTCGGGCCGCGGTTTCTTGCCGGTGGGCGGTATCCCTCCCGGCGGAGCCGACGTGGGCGGCACCGCGCTCGGTGGGCTGTCAGGCGATTTCTGCCAGACCCACACGAGTACCACGACCAGCACCACGACGAGAGCGACCGCCACGGCTGCGACAAGACCGAGAATGCGGTGACGTTTCCGTCGATTGGTTTTGGGCATGGACTTCGTGTGCTCCTCGCGTGCGGTGGGATCTGTGCTCGACGTCCGCGACTGCTAGCAGAGTCGTTCGGTCGCGATGCGAATGTAGTCGGCCGTCGCCGAGTCGACGTCCGCGGCCGACGGCGCCATCGAGGATAGGCGCGCATCGCGGACGTCGCTGCGCACCAACGGCAGCACAAAGTCCCACACGGCCTGGTCGTTCTGTTTGGCGGCGTGGGCCTGACACACGTAGGAACCGATGGACAGGGCCATCAGGTTGCTCGACGGTTTCACCCCCGCGGAGGTCAGGGCGTCGAGATAACCGCGCTGTTGAGCGGTCACGACGAGAGCGTTGGCCTGACCACCCGCCTGCCCCGGCCCCGGTGGCGCCGCACTCGCCTCGCCGTGCGCGGTCGCGGTCTCGGAGGTGGGCAGCCCGATAGTGGCCATCACGTCGTCACCGGAACAGCCGGTCAACATTGCGGGGGAAGCTACCAAAAGAGATGTTGCCAACCATCCGGAGAGCGGGGCCGAACCGACCCTTCGCCATACCGAGCATTGCACGATTCCAAGGTACCGGCTGACACCGTGGGGACCCTGAGAGCGCAGGCGCGCCCTCGCCTACTTGATGGCGGAGGCCAGTTCGCCCGACATCGCGGCGAGTTGCCCGCTCCAGGCGCCCCAGTCATTGCCTCCGCTGGCCGGGAAGTCGAAGTGGCCGTTGTGGCCGCCGACCGACCGGTAGTGCTGATAGAACTCCTTGTTCGTGCCCGCGGCGATGTCGCAGTAGCCGATCATCGCGGCTGCATCGCACCCGCCGGCCGTCGGGCTGTACAGCCACAGCCTGGTGTTGTTGTCCGCCAGCAGTTGCACGTGGACGTTCGGCGAGTGCCACTTCCAGCGGCCCAACTGTGGCAGACCCCACATGTTGCGCGTGTCGACACCGCCGAACTGCGCGAGCCCGGCGGTGATCGCACCGTCGACACCGGTGCGCTCAGGTGCCACGAACCCGGACAGCGAGCCGGCGAAGCGGTAGCGGTCGGGGTGGAAGGTGGCCATGGCCAACGCGCCGTAACCGCCCTGGGCCGCGCCCACGATGCCGTGCCCGCCCGGCGCCAGGCCTTTGTTGGCGGCCAGGAAGTCGGGCAGCTCGGTCGTCAGGAACGTCTCCCACTGGCGGCTGCCGTCGGCCTCCCAGTTGGTGTACATGCTCCATGCGCCGCCGGCAGGGGCGGCCACCGAGATGCCCTGACCTGCGAGCGTGTTCATCGCGTTGCCCGCCGTCACCCAGTTGCTGACGTCGGGAGCGGCGTTGAAGGCGTCGAGCAGGACCACGGCGTGCGGGCCGCCACCCTGGAATGCGACGGGGACATCGCGACCCATCGCCGCCGAGGGGACCATCAGCATCTCGACATCGGCGTTGGCGGTCGGCGCCATGGAGGTTCCAGCGGTCCACAGGCCGGCGGCCACCACCGCGGTCAGGATCGTCCGTATCACGCCGTGCATCAGCTGGCCCACCTCACGTTCGTCTGGACGTTCCCCGCGCGAGGTAGTCAATCACACCAGCACGACGGGCCGCGCCGGAAACGGCTGACGGCGGCGACCCCGAAGGATCGCCGCCGCCAACTCTGTCGTTTCTTACGAGCGGGTCAATTAACCGCCCGCAGTCGCGGTTTCAGCCGACGCAGGCTCGGCCGGGGCCGCGCCCTCGGTCGCGATCGGAGTGGACGGCTGCGGTACAGCACCCAGTACCCGCTGGATGTCGGGCTTCATCTGCTGCAGCTGCGCACCCCAGTACTCCCAGCTGTGCGTACCGGCCTCGGGGAAGTTGAACACGCCGTTCTTACCACCCGCGGCGATGTACTGCTCCTGGAACGTCTTGTTCGTCCGCAGCGTGAAGCTCTCGAGGAACTTCGCGTTGAAGTTGTTGCCGGCCGCAACCCCGCTGCCGTTGATGTCGGCGGGCTTGCCGTTACCGCAGTACACCCAAAGGCGGGTGCCGTTGGCGACCAGCGAGCCGATGTTGACCATCGGGTCGTTGCGCTTCCACGCCGGATCGCTCGACGGGCCCCACATGTCCTCGGACTTGTAGCCGCCCGCGTCACCCATCGAGGTGTTGACCAGCATCGGCCACCAGCCCTCGGACAGGTTCAGGAAGCCCGACAGCGACCCCGCGTACTGGAACTGCTGCGGGTGGTAGATGGCCAGCGTCATCGCGGCCGAGCCGGCCATCGACAGGCCCACCGCCGCGTTGCGGTTCGGGTTGACGCCCTTGTTCGCCGCCAGGTAGGCCGGCAGTTCCTGGGTGAGGAAGGTCTCCCACTTGTAGGTGGAGCAGCCCGCCTTGCCGCAGGCCGGCTTGTACCAGTCGGAGTAGAAGCTGGACTGGCCGCCGACCGGCATGATCGCGGCGAGACCGGAGTCGACGTACCACTCGAACGCCGAAGTCTCGATGTCCCAGCCGTTGAAGTCGTCCCGGGCACGAAGGCCGTCTAACAGGTAGACGCCAGGTGCGTTCGGTCCGCCGTTCTGGAACTGAACCTTGATGTCGTGTCCCATCCCTGCGGACGGAACCATGAGGTACTCGACCGGCAGACCCGGACGAGAGAAAGCCCCCGCAGTCGCCGAGCCTCCGACGACGCCGATGAGGGCGGGCAGCACAGCCGCGGCGAGCGCCACAACCGTGAGCCGGCGCACCCACGCGCCACGGATTTTGCCAACGAACTTCATGCTTGATCTATCCCATCTGTCGTATGCCGCACGCGGAACTTGTCCAACGGACCCCAGCCGCGTTGCCCGTGCAGTCAACCACAAATCGCTGTGGTTGCTCTATTCGGCGTGTATCGTCCCTGGTCGCTCCATCGCCTTTGAGTGTTGCGATCAGGTCTGGTTTGAGGGCCTGCAGTTGCGCTCCCCGGTACGACCACGCGCGATTTCCCGCGGCCGGAAACTGGAAGGTGGTTGCGACACAACGACGTCGAGTACACGTCGAGGTTATCGACCCGCAGACCCTCGCGGGGAACCGCGTTCGCGGTCGGTGTGATGTCGGACACAACAGCAAGAACCGGCAGCGTCCGGACCGCGGCAGTCGTCGCGATCCCGCGGCGAAGCCAAGCTCGCACAGCTCTTACCATCCGTTCGTGTGTCCGGCGCCGTGAGAACGGCGGCTCCCGCGACTGGTGTATCGGCCCGAACAGGGGCGGCGTTACCGGAGCAGAGAATTCGGCCAGCAAATAGGCCGCTGACGAACTACGGCCCCGTTGCCGGCATGCCGGTGTAGGGCGGGTTGCCGATCGGCTCGGGGACGTCCAGCCCGCAGCGGTCGAGCTCGTAGAGCGGCACTCGATCGATCCGGTACTGCGTTAATTGATACGCGTGCAACAGATTCGACAGGAATCGCCGCGGCCCCATCGGACCGCGGACGGAGTTGAGCATCGCATCGGTCGATGGGCATTCCAGTGCGGCCTCGGCCTGTGCGATCCAGTCCTCGTCGATGTAGGGCGGGATGAACTGCCGGGTCTTGAGGAATGGACCCTCGGCGACGGCCCAGTCCGGGAACAGGTTCTTGTCATGACCGATTCGGCCGTCCTCCAGGCGGGCGGTGTGAGCGGCCAGTGGGTTGGCGAGGCCGATCTGGTCGATGACGCGGACATCGAGGCCGACGTTCATCCCGAGCATGCCGAGGTTTGTGAAAAACACGGTATGCGGACCCTTTTGGTCCTTGTCCGCGTCAGGTGGCGCGCCCGGCGGTGGCGGTGGCGGTGGAACCGCGGGGACCACATCCCACCGGTCGTAATTGCCCGCCGGCAACAACAGGGCGCCGTCGGGAGTGTTGTTCAACGCGACGAGCACCGCACGCATTCGCGGGTAGTCGAGATAGTCGGCGGCCGTCAGTGGGTGAGCGTGGCCGGTCGCCAACGCGTAGAACCGTCGCTCGTCGACGATGCCGGTGTACGTCACGCGGGTCGCGTCGGACCCCATCCCGCTCGAATTGGCCGCCCAGAGCGACCAACCGACCACCGACAGCCACAGCACACTCGTGGCACCGACGAACAGATAGCCTGCGCCACGGGCCATTCTGGTTCCATCGGGTAGCACCAACGGAATCACCGCGACGGGTGCCAGCATGCAGAACAGCGGTGTGAGCAGGACCCGGCCGTGCATGAAGTCGCCGCCCTGGCGGATCCAGTAGAGCGCCTGCAGCAAACCGCTCACGATGAGGAAGATCACAACGGCGCCCGGGCTCTGAACCCTTTGCGCCAGCCATCCATAGCCCGATCCGACCGGGCGGCGCATCCGCCACGGCCCGCCGCGGGTGACCATCACGACGCCCGCCAGACCCGCCAGCAGGATCGCGGGTGCCCACAGAAGATAGGGGCCGTTGAAGTTGGCCAGATACACGAACCCCTGCGGCCACTTGGACCCAGAGGCGTCCTTGGCCAGCGCGGTGCCGGGAAACAGCAAGCCGTAGTAGCCCATTCGGAAAATCTGATAGCCCACGGGAACCAGACCGCCTGCGAGGACGATCAGCCCTCGCCGCCGCCAGTCGCGCGCGGCGATCAACATCATGACCAACGCGAGCCCGCCGACCAACGCCAATTCAGGCCGTACCAGCACGCTCATTCCGGCGACGAAAGCCAGTGCAGCGTCGAAGAATGCACTGACGGTGGGCTGAGTCTGCGGGTACAGCGGCGGCGGTCCGACGGGTTGCCTGCGGATGGTCGGTCGGCCATCGCGGACGACCGGCACAGCCGCTCGGGCGGGGCGATACGCACGCAACGCCTGCGACCAGCACACCATCATCCACCACAGCAGACCGAGATACGCCAGCACCAAACCGTTTTCGAGCCCAGAGGTGGCGAAGTCGCGTGCGGGCGGTATCGCGATGTAGACCAGCGCGCCTGCGGGCAGCATCAATGCCCGTCGTCCCCGCAGGCTCGGCGCGTACAGTCGTGCGGCCCCCAACATGGCGAACACGACACCGAGCACACTGAGAACCAGTGCGATGGCAAGTGCCACGTACTCCATTCGCACCGGACCGCCGACCAGCGCTCCGAGATAGATCAGATAGGTCCACACGGTTGACGTGTTCGCCTCGACGCGCTCCCCCGCGTTGAACACCGGGCCGTTGCCCGCCAGCAGATTTCGGACGGTACGCAGAACGATGAGGCCGTCGTCGGCGATCCAGCGCCGCTCCCACGCACCCCAGCCGAACAGCGCCGCGACCACCAGGACGCTGACCCACAGGCTCAGCCGGGCCGTGAGGTCGTAGGGAAAGGCCGGCCAACGGGCCAGGCGGTCCTCGATCTCGTTGACCAAGGCGCTCCGCCCCGCGACCGCCGGGCTCACCTTGTCAACTGAGGAAGACGGCGGCACTGATGGTTCCGATCCATGCCACGGCCAGCAGCTGCAGAACCCGGTCCTTCAACGCGATCTCCTCGGGCTCACCGGCCATCCCGCCGTCGACATCGACGGCGTACCGCAGGATTGCGATCGTGAACGGGATCATCGACACCACAAACCATGACGTACCGCCGGTGTCGTCGCGCTCGAACGCCCACAGGCCGTAGCAGAGCACCAGCGACGTCGCCGACAACGTCCAGACGAAGCGCAGATACGAGCTCGTGTAGCTTTCCAGCGACTTGCGGATCTTGGCCCCGGTGCGTTCAGCCAGCTGTAGTTCGGCGTATCGCTTGCCCGCCGCCATGAACAGCGAGCCGAACGCCATCATCAGCAGGAACCATTGCGACAACGGCACACCGGCCGCGACGCCACCGGCGATGGCACGGATCAGAAATCCCGAGGAGACGATGCAGATGTCGATGACGGGTTGGTGCTTCAGGCCAAAGCAGTACGCCAACTGGATCACGATGTAGATCGCCATCACCAACGCCAGGTTGGGTGTCACCAGCCAGGCCATCACCAACGATGCGGCGCCGAGCACCACGGCCAGGACGTATGCCAGCCATTCGGGGACGACGCCCGCGGCGATCGGGCGGAACCGCTTCGTCGGGTGTTGTCGGTCGGCCTCGACGTCCCGTGCGTCGTTCACCAGATAGACGCACGACGCGGCCAGGCTGAACACCACGAATGCCAGCAGCACGCGGACCAGCACTTCGCGGTAGTCGTAGGCATACCGGTGGTCGCCGAGGGCGGCCACCGGTGCGGCGAACACCAGAACGTTCTTCACCCACTGCCGTGGGCGGATGGCCTTGATCAACCCGGTGACGAGGTTGCGTGGTGGGCCCTTCTCCGGTGCCGGCTCCGGCTTCACCTGCGGCGCGCTGTCCGCACTGCTCTCGCTCGAGATGCTCATCAGACTCCTTCGGCCCGGTCTGCGACCATGGTGACCGCCTTCGCGACGGCCGCCCCGACCGCCACGCCGGTGAGCACGTCACTCGGGTAGTGCACGCCGAGCACCAACCGGGACAACGCCATTGGCGGCACGAGAACCGCGGGCAACGGCAGTCCGGTGACTCGGCCCAACAACATCGATGCCGCGGTGGTCGACGTCGTGTGTGCCGACGGGAAACTCAGCCGGCTCGGCGTACCCACGTTCACGACGATCGCCGGGTGGTGCGGGCGTTCGCGCCTTACGATGCGCTTGATCAGCACCGCGGCGGCGTGGGCGAGAAATGCGCCCGCCCCGGCGGCGAGCCATGCCTGCCGCCGCGCGGGCTGCAGCAAGGCACCGAGCGCCGCGACGGACAGCCAGCCGACGCTGTGCTCGCCGAAATGTGAGAGAGCCCGTGCGCCTGCACAGCACGCCCGGCCGATCGGCGAGCGCCGACTGGACTGCGACCAGGGCGGCCTCCTCGCCGCGAGGGTTCTCAGCCATCGGCCGACGATTTCACGACGTGCTCCGGGTCATCCGCTGCGCTCCGCGCGTGGGCCCATCGCTCCCACCCGCGGGGAACAGGACCGTCTCCCACTTCTGTTTGCTCGCGAGCACTGGAAGCGCGTCGCGGTAGACCTTGCGCAAGCGGTTGAACCTGCGGCCGAGTTTCACCTGGCGCTTCACCGACTCACGAAGCAGCTCAGCCATTTTCGCGCGATCGCGTTGCCGGTACACGATGCCGCGCCCGTCGGCGGTGGTGACGGTGACCCCGTCGACCTTGCACAACGAGAACCATCGGGCGTCCTGGGTGGCGACGTTGATCTGCGGGCGTCGATGGTGCTCGGGGTCATGTGCCTTGAGCTGATGGGCGACGCCGCCGGCCAGCCGGTACGCGATCGACAGCGGATTTGTCGGGATCGTGACCTTCTTGCGCCACCGCTTGTCCGATGGCGGCGGCAGCGAAGTCGCGCCCGGCAGCACCACCGCGTCGGGATAGTCCTGGCGCATCCTGCGCACCTCGGGCAGGGCGGACTCCAGGATCGAAAAGATGTGCTCGGGCCCGGCCAGGAAGTCGTCCATCGCCTTGTTCTGGATCGCGACGGTCGAATACTCAAGGCACAAAAGGTGTTTGATCGTCGCCTTCATGTGACTTGCAATCAGGCCGGTGATGTTCCCGTCCCAGTGCATGGCCGCGACCACCAGTCGATTGCGCAGGTGGAAGTACGCCTGCCAGTCGATCGCGTCGTCCTTGTCGCTCCATGCCATGTGCCAGATGGCCGCGCCGGGCAGGGTGACGGTGGGGTAACCGTGCTCAGCGGCGCGCAGTCCGTAGTCGGCGTCGTCCCATTTGATGAACAGGGGCAGCGGCTGGCCGAGTTCCTCGGCGACCTGCCGGGGGATCATGCACATCCACCAGCCGTTGTAGTCGACGTCGATGCGACGGTGCAGCAGCTTGCTGCGTGGCTCCTCCTCGTCGTTGAGCGGGTACTTGGCGAAGTTGTGGTCGTACTCGGTGTTGACCGCTCCGGTCCACATGAAGTTCTCTTGGTCGACCATCTCGCCCATCACGTGCAGGTGCGACGGTTCCTGAAGGTTGAGCATCTGCCCACCGACGAGCGTCGGCGACTTCGCGAACCTGTTCATCGCGAGCGCGCGCAGGATCGAGTCCGGCTCGATCCTGATGTCGTCGTCCATGAACAGGATCTGTTCGCAGTCAGTGTTTTTCAGCGCCTCGTACATGACACGGCTGTAGCCGCCGGAGCCGCCGAGGTTCGGTTGGTTGTGTACGGAGAGCCGACTGCCCAGCGCGGCGGCGGCGGCATCGAACCCCGGATGGTCCTTGGCCTTGTTGGTGCCCTGGTCGGAGACGATCACCGCGCTGATCACCTCGTCCACCAACGGATCCGACGTCAGTGCCGCAAGCGCGTTGACGCAGTCCGACGGCCGGTTGAACGTCGGGATGCCGACCGCGACGTTGGCGCGTCCGGGTGCGGGCTGCGGCGCATACCAGCCCGCGCTGTGCACCGTGACCTGGCTGTCGGTGGTGATGTCGAACCAGATCCAGCCGCCATCTTCGAACGGCGACAGGTCGATGTCGAACTCGACGGAGGCGCGAGCGCCGACATCGGAATCAGTGGCGGGTCCGCTGCTCCCGCTGGAGACCGCCTCGCCCCCGATGGTGATCCGGGCGCCGGTCGCCTTGGACCTGTAGACGTCGACTCGGGCGGAGCCGGTGAGTTCGACGCGCAACACCACCGAATCGAGAATCGACCAGCGGCGCCAGTAGCTGGCCGGGAAGGCGTTGAAGTAGGTGGCGAACGACACCTCCGACTCCGCGCCGATCTCCAACGTGGTGCGAGTGGGCGCGTGGGCGCGGCGGGCGTTGGTGTCCGACTCCTCGATGTAGAGCTTTCGAACGTCGAGCGGTTCGCCCGGGCGCGGCAGGATGATGCGCGCCAGAAGGCTGACCGCCCTGGTGTCTCCGGCGTCGAGCGCGCCGGATGGGATGTCACTCATGCGCTGCTGCTTTCTGTGCCGTTGTCGGCGAGTGGCGCGCCGTGGAGAAGGTGCGGCGCGAGGGTGTTGTCGTACATATTCAACGCGCTGGCGATCGCCATGTGCATGTCCAGGTACTGGTAGGTGCCGAGACGCCCGCCGAACAGGACCTTCGCCGAGGATGTCTCGGTTTTGGCGCGGGCCCGGTAGGCCGCCAGCAACTCGCGATCGGCCTCGGTGTTGATCGGGTAGTAGGGCTCGTCATCGTCGTCGGCGAAGCGCGAGAACTCCCGCATGATCACCGTCTTGTCTTCTGGGTAATTCCGCTCGGGATGGAAGTGCCGGAACTCGTGGATACGGGTGTAAGGCACGTCGAGGTCGTTGTAGTTCATGACGGGTGTGCCTTGAAAATCTCCGGTATCGAGTACCTCGACCTCGAAATCTAGTGTGCGCCAGCCCAACCGGCCATCGGCATAGTCGAAGTAGCGGTCTAAGGGCCCGGTATAAACAACCGGGGCATCCGGGTTCGCGGTGCGCAGTTCGTCACGCACGTCGAACCAGTCGGTGTCCAACCGCACCTCGATCCGGTCATCGGCTGCCATGTTCGTCAGCCATGCGGTGTAGCCGTCGGCCGGAAGGCCCTCGTAGGTGTCGTTGAAGTAGCGGTTGTCGAACGTGTACCGCACCGGCAGTCGCGCGATGTTGGCCGCAGGCAGTTCCGTGGGGTCGGTCTGCCACTGCTTGGCGGTGTAGCCCTTCACGAACGCCTCGTAGAGCGGACGGCCGATCAGTGAGATCGCCTTCTCTTCGAGGTTCTGGGCGTCGCCGGTGTCGATCTCGGCGGCTTGCTCGGAGATCAGCTGACGGGCCTCTGCGGGCGTGAAGTACTTGCCGAAGAACTGCGAGACCAGGCCAAGACCCATCGGGAACTGGTAGGCCTGGCCGTTGTGCATGGCGAACACGCGGTGCTGGTATCCGGTGAACTCGGTGAACTGCCGCACGTAGTCCCACACCCGCTGATTGGACGTGTGGAAGAGGTGCGCGCCGTAGCAATGCACCTCGATGCCGGTCTGCGGCTCGGGCTCCGAGTACGCGTTACCGCCGATGTGTGGCCGTCGCTCGACGACGAGAACACGCTTGTCCAGCTGCGATGCCACACGCTCAGCAATCGTCAGGCCGAAGAATCCGGATCCGACGACAAAGAGGTCGAAACGAGCTGTCATCGGCAGCAAGGGTATCCGACGCAGACTGTCTGGCCCGACTTGGCTGATCGCGGGTCGCTCCGCTCCTGCCCTCGGATCACAAGGAGCTCAGATCAAGATTGGCTCACAATTCCGTATCTTCACTTCAGACCCAGCAGTAACACCAGTACCGTCGATCACGTTGGTGCTCTCGGCTCCATGAAGCCGTCGGCCACCGACGAAGTTGTTGACGAGTACCTACCAGACGTAGTCCATGTATTGAGGAGACTTCCGTGCCGAACCGACGTCGACGCAGGCTCTCGACAGCCATGAGCGCAGTCGCCGCCCTGGCCGTCGCGAGTCCAGCCGCAGTAGTCGCCATATCCGAGTTGTCCGAGAGCATCGAACCGCCGACGCAGAACCGCGAGTTCGTCCAGGCCGCCGAGATCACCGATCTGCCCAATGAGCTGATATCAGCACTGTCGCAGGGCCTGTCGCAGTTCGGCATCAACCTGCCGCCGATGCCGACGGGTGATGCTGACGGGTACCGGCGCGAGCGCGCCGACCACCTTGACCAGCCCAGGCCTCGGGATGTCGCCGCTGACCACCCCCGGCCTCGGGACGTCGCCGCTGACCACCCCCGGCCTCGGGACGTCGCCGCTGACCACCCCCGGCCTGACGACAACCCCGCTGACCACGCCCGGCGTTGATCTGGCTCCGACGACTGTGCCGGGACTCGGCGTGACACCGTCCACGGCGCTGACCGACACGCAGTTGACGAACCCAGCGCTGACCCCGCCGTCGCCGAACGCGGCGCTGACCAGCCCGTCCGCCAGTGTGGCGGGTCTGACGGCACCCGGACTGACCACCCCGGCGACGTTGACCGACCCGGGGCTCACACCCCTCGGCGCCCTGCCCGCACCCGGCGAGGTGCCGATCTCGGCGCCGATCGGACTGGACCCCGCCGCGGGCACCTTCCCGATCATGGGTGATCCGTCGTTGGCGACGATGCCGGCCAGCACCGGGAGCAGCGGCATCATCGGCGATCTGTCCAGCATGGCCAACCAGTTGGGCGCCGGCCAGGCGATCGACCTGCTCAAGGGCATGGTTATGCCCGCGATCATGTCGGCGATCAAGCCCGCAGGCACCCCGGCGGTCGCAGCAGCTGCTGCGCCCGTAGCGGCAGCTGCGCCGAGGTCGCGGCAGCAGCCATCCCGGGCGCCTAGACCTGTAACCAAACGGCACCGCAGAAGCCCTCCCCCCGGCTCTGCGGTGCCGTTGTGTCAACACCCCGCGCAGATTAGTGGTCCTCCGCCCCGTGTCGAATCATCAGTAACAACTGACACATACGTAACATCAGTCCGTGCCGTGTCGTCGTCTTCCGCCGTCGATGCTTTTCACCGCCATCGCAGCGACCGTCGTCATGCTGCCCATGGCGGTCTACGGCATCCCCGGAAACGACGGCCCCGACACGTCTTCGCCGGCTGCGCCACAACTGGCACAGCAGCCACTGAACGGTCTCGGCGGCGGCGAGACGGTTCGCGAGATCCACCAGAGCACACCGTTCTCCATGGTCGCGCTGACCGCCGACGACCTCACCGGCACATCGGCCAGGGTCCGGGCCAAGAAGCCCGACGGCACATGGGGACCGTGGTACGAGGCGGAGGCCCTCGAGGGAGTGGGACCCGACAAACCTGCGGCCTCCGCACCCCACGGCACCGAACCGGTCTTCGTCGGTCGCACCACCACGGTGCAGATCGCGGTCACCCGTCCGGCCGCACCGCGGCCTGCCGATCACCGGCAGGCATTGGGGTACGTGCCCGCCAACGTCGAGCAGCCGTTCGCCCAGAACATCAACGCCGTGCTGATCAGCCCGCCGCAGGCACCGGTGGACACGCTGCCACTGCCTTCTGCCGTCACGCCGCCCGGATCGCCGCCCAACATCATCGATCGAGCGCATTGGGGCGCCGATGAAGGGATACGTTGCCCAAACCCTCAGTACGACAATGGCATCCGAGCCGGGATCGTCCACCACACCGCGGGCAGCAATGACTACGCACCCGAGGACTCGGCCGGCATCATCCGGTCGATCTACGAGTACCACACCCGCACGCTGGGGTGGTGCGACATCGCTTACAACGCGCTCGTCGACAAGTACGGCCAGGTGTTCGAGGGCCGCGCGGGCGGGATCACCAAACCGGTCGAGGGCGCCCACACCGGCGGCTTCAATCGCGACACCTGGGGTGTGGCGATGCTGGGCAACTTCGTGACCGTACCGCCGACGCCGATTCAGCTTCGCAACACCGCCAGATTGCTCGGATGGCGCATGGGGCTGGACCACGTCGACCCGAGGGGCACGGTCGTGCTCGCATCGTCCGGTGGCTCGTTCTCCAAGTTCCCGTTCGGCGCCACCACGACGCTGCCGACGATCTTCACCCACCGCGACGTCGGCATCACCGAATGCCCGGGCAACGCGGCGTATGCGGTGATGGACCAGATCCGCGACATCGCCGCGCGGTTCAACGATCCGCCGGGTCCCGTCGATCTGGCGGAGTCGCTGCGCGGCGGCGCGATCTTCGCGCGATGGGAGTCGTTGGGCGGGGCGAACAGCCTCCTCGGTGCGCCGAGATCGCCCGAGGGCTCCGGCGAGTGGGCGGCCCGGTACGTGACCTTCGAGCGGGGCGCGGTCTACTGGTCGCCGTCGAGTGGCGCCGAACCGCTCACCGGAGAGATCTACAAGGCGTGGGGGTCGCTGGGCTTCGAGCGCGGCGCGCTCGGCCTGCCGACCAGCGGCGAGATCCAGGAGCCGCAGTGGATCGTGCAGAACTTCCAGCACGGCACGCTGAACTTCGACCGCGAGAAGGGCACCGTCACCCGGGTCATCGACGGAATTCCGACCGAGCTGCCCAAACCGTCGTCCGACAACGCCCCGATCCAGCTCGAGCGGTTCACGCCGCCCATCAGCCCCGCCTAAGCCATCGCGAGCTGGGCCCACGCGCAAGCTGGGGAACGCAAAATGCCCCGACACGCCCGGGTTTTGGGGCACTTTCTGTCTGTTCGCGCCGCTAAAGCCACCAGCGCTCCAGCACCCGCGCCACACCGTCGTCCGCATTCGTCGTGGTGACCTCGTCGGCCGCGGTTACCGCGTCCGGGTGCGCATTGCCCATCGCGACGCCCAGGCCGGCCCATCCCAGCATCGGCACGTCGTTGGGCATGTCACCGAAGGCGACCACCTGCTCGGCGGTGATGCCGAGAGGGCGCGCCAGCTCGTCGACACCGGTGGCCTTGCTGACGCCCAGCGGCACGATCTCGACCAGGCCGTTGTTCGTCGAGTAGGTGATATCACCTTGCAGACCAATGTGTTTGGCCAATGCATCGGCGATGTCGGAGCTCTGCGCGCCCGACTTGCGGATGAGCAGCTTGATGGCGGGCGCACTGAGCAGGTCCTCGACGGACACTTCGGTGTTGTCCGGGTTCAGCCACGCATGCTCGTAGCCGGGCGAGCTGACGAACTGCGGGGTGGCGGCGTCATGTGCGCTGCGCCCCACCCTTTCGACGGCCAGACCGGCGCCCGGGATGATGCGGGTGGCGATTTCGGCGAGCTCACCGAGCTGGTCGGCGGACAGGGTGCGGGCCGACACGATGCGGTCGGTGGACGGATCGTAGATCACAGCGCCGTTGGCGCACACCGCCATTGGCGCGAACCCGAGGGCGTCGACGACGGGGTGGATCCACCTCGGCGGGCGTCCGGTGGCGAGCACGAACCGCGCTCCGGCCTCCACAGCCGCCGTCACCGCGGCGCGCGTGCGTGCGGTGACCTTCTCGTCGTCGTCGAGCAACGTGCCGTCCACATCGCTGGCGATCAGTGCGGGCAGTGTCACCGGCGGCTTTTCGTCTGTTGCTCTGCCCGTTTCCGCGCCCGTTCGGCGAGCTCGGCTTCCTCGAGCACCTTGGCCTCTTCAATCGTCGGCGCCGAACCGCCGAGGCGGTGCGGCACCCAATACGCACCCTCGGGATGCGGATAGTCCTCCTGCACCTTGTGTAGAAGCTTGTCCATCGCTACCCGCATCGCGGCGCTGGTCTCATCGACCGTCGCCGCGGATTGGACGTGGGGGCCGATGGCGACGGTGATCGGTATCTTCTTGCGGCCCATGTTCCGCGGGTGGTCCTTGGTCCACATTCGCTGCGCACCCCACACGATCATCGGGATGATCGGCACCTGCAGCGTCGCGGGCCATCCGGGCGGCACCGGACTTGAACTCCTTGAGCTCGAAACTGCGGCTGATCGTGGCCTCGGGATACACGCCGACGAGTTCGCCCGCCCGGAGTCGCTCGACGGCAACGGCGTAGG
Source organism: uncultured Actinomycetota bacterium (assembly GCA_963721495.1). Taxonomy (GTDB): domain Bacteria; phylum Actinomycetota; class Actinomycetes; order Mycobacteriales; family Mycobacteriaceae; genus Mycobacterium. The sequence continues at coordinate 65,259 of CAVRMG010000049.1, forward strand.
CGCCACCCCCGGCATCGCGGTCCACCGGAATGGTCCCGGAGTGCTTGATCAGGAAGTTGACGATCTTCACCTTCTGCATTTCGGACTTGATCATGAACCGCAGCCGACGCCGCACCTGATACGCCGCGAGTGCCGACGGGTACCAGTCGACATAGCTGGTGTGGTTGATCGCGACCACCGCGCCGCCGTGCGCCGGAATGTTTTCGAGCCCGAGGTAGGTGATCCGCGCCCCGAGGGCTCTGGACGCCGCGCCGACCGAAATCTCCAACGTGCGGAAAACCGGCTCCATCTGCGCTACTCCGGCGCTCCTGCAGGGCCCCGCTGTGCGCGGCGGGCTGCCTTCTCCTTAGCTTTCTGGATGGCCTCTTCGGCGTCCATCCGGTTCGCCTCGGCCAGCGACGGCGCTCCCCCGCCGAGCCGATGCGGCACCCAGAACTCTCCGGGTGGATGGGGCCCGTACTCGTCCTGCACGCGTTCGAGCAGATGCTGCATCCGTGAATGCAGCAGCGCCGTCAGCTCGTTGGGCGGCAATGTCGGGTAGATCGGTTCCCCGACTGCCACCGAGATCGGCACCTTGGGTCGTCGCATGTTCTTCGGATGGCCCTTCGTCCAGATGCGCTGGGCGCCCCAGACGATGTGCGGAACGATCGGCACGTCCGCGGCGATCGCCATCCGCGCGGCGCCGGACTTGAACTCCTTGATCTCAAAGCTGCGGCTGATGGTGGCCTCCGGGTAGACGCCGACGAACTCGCCTTCCTTGAGGTTGCGGCACGCCTCGTCGAACGAGGCGGCGCCGCTGTCGCGGTCCACCTCGATATGGCGCAGGCTGCGCATGATCGGGCCGGTCAGCTTGTTGTCGAAGACCTCTTTCTTGGCCATGAACCGCACCTTGCGGCCGCGCTTCTGCTTGTAGGCGGGCAGTCCCGCGAACGTGAAGTCGAAGTAGCCGGTGTGGTTGATGGCGACCACGGCGCCGCCGTCGACGGGCAGATTCTCGACACCGGTGACGGTGAACGTCGAGCCCCTGAAGTCGCCAGAGGAGCCTGGCGAGTTGGATGACTGTTCCGTATACCGGTTCCACATCAGGCAGCCTAGTCGCGTGACCCGGCCCAGCGAACCCGTGCCGATCCCCGCGGTGGTGAGCGATATCGCGGGCGGACGTCCCGTCGCCGCGGTGTGGGTCAACGAACTGGGCGGCGTCACCTTCGAGGTCGACGGCGGACGCGAGTACGTGAAGGTCACACCGCCGCGATGGGCACACTGCCTCGAGGCCGAGATCGAGAGGCTGCGCTGGGCCGCCGCCTACGTCCGGGTGCCGCGGGTGCTCGGCGCCGGCAGCGGGTGGCTGCATACCGCCGGACTCGCGGGCTCCTCGGCCGTCGTTCCGCCGTGGGTGGCCGATCCGCGCGCGGCCGCGCGGGCGGTCGGCGCGGGCCTGCGTCTGCTGCACGACGCGCTGCCGGTCGGCAACTGCCCCTTCGGCCCGCCGGCCTGGGTGGGCGACCAGCCGTGCATCGACCGGCTGGTGGTGTGCCACGGCGACGCGTGCGCGCCGAACACTCTGATCGACGACGATGGACACTGCAGCGGGCACGTCGACCTCGGGGACCTCGGCATCGCCGATCGCTGGGCCGATCTGGCGGTCGCGGAGTGGTCGCTGCGGTACAACTACCGGGGCGACTGGCGTGACGAGTTCTTTGACGCCTACGGCGTCGCACCCGACCAGGAGCGCATGAACTACTACCTTCGTCTATGGGAGGCCGGCGATTGATCCTTCGACAGATCGCTCTGAACACCGAGAAGTCTTCGGATGCTTGGTATTTCGACATACCGGCCATCGCACAGCTCGCCGAGGAGCCGCTGGTTCTCGATGCAGCGGTAACAGTCGTCGTAGGGGAGAACGGCTCAGGAAAGTCGACATTGCTCGAAGCCGTTGCCGCAGCATGGGCCGCGCGGCTGGCCGGCGCGGTCACGCACTGGGCGCCCCGAGCCGGCGAAGAGGACAGCGATCTGAACTGGGCACTGCGGCTGGACACCGAGTTGCCCCGCCCGGCTGGTGGATGTTTCCTGCGCGCCGAGGCCATGCACCAGCTGTTCACCGAGGTTGATCGCCGCACACCGCATCAGACGTTCGGCGGTGCGCTCAACGCGCAATCGCACGGCGAATCGTTTCTGGCGTTCTTGAGCTCACGCGATACCGAGCGCGGATTGTTCATCCTCGATGAGCCCGAGGCCGCTCTGTCGTTCAGTTCGTGCCTTCATCTGATGGCGTTGATGGACTCACTCGTAGCGGACGGATCTCAGTTCTTGCTGGCCACCCACTCGCCGTTGCTGGCTGCGTTCCCCGGCGCGACGATTCTCGAGTTCGACGAGCACGGTCGCCACTTCGAGGCATGGGAAGACCTGCAGATGGTCGGTCATTGGCGCCGGTTCCTCACCGCTCCCGAGGCGTATCTGCGGCATCTCTTCGCCTCCGGTTAGGCTTGGCCCGCACACGTCGCGATACCGAGGAAAGACATTAGTGCAGGTCACCAGCGTCGGACATGCAGGCTTCCGGATAGACACCAACGCCGGAAGCATCCTGTGCGATCCGTGGCTCAACCCGGCGTACTTCGCGTCGTGGTTCCCGTTCCCGGACAACAGCACACTGGACTGGGACGCCTTGGGCGACTGCGACTACCTGTACGTCTCGCACCTGCACGCCGACCACTTCGACCCGAAGAACCTCCGCGAGCATGTCGACAAGGACGCGGTGGTGCTGCTGCCCGACTTCCCGGTGCCCGACCTGCGCCGGGAGCTGGAAAAGGTTGGGTTTCACCGGTTCTTCGAGACCACCGACTCGGTGAAACACCGCGTCAGCGGGCCCAAGGGCGAGCTCGAGGTGATGATCATCGCGCTGCGTGCCCCCGCCGACGGCCCGATCGGGGACTCGGGACTGGTGGTCGACGACGGAGAGACGGTCTGCTTCAACATGAACGACGCGCGGCCGGTGGACCTCGATGTGGTGCACGCCGACTTCGGCGCCGTCGACGTCCACATGCTGCAGTACTCCGGGGCCATCTGGTACCCGATGGTCTACGACATGCCTGCCCGGGCCAAGGAAGCGTTCGGCACCCAGAAACGTCAGCGGCAGATGGACCGGTGCCGCCAGTACATCGCACAGGTCGGCGCCACATGGGTGATCCCGTCGGCAGGCCCGCCGTGCTTCCTGGATCCCGCACTGCGCGAGCTCAACGACGATCACGGCGACCCTGCCAACATCTTTCCCGACCAGGCGGTCTTCCTCGACCAGATGCGCGCGCACGGCCATGACGGCGGACTGCTGATGATTCCGGGGTCGACGGCCGATTTCACCGGCTCACAGTTGAATTCGCTTCGCCATCCGCTGCCGGACGATGAGGTGACGGCCGTCTTCACGACGGGCAAGGCCGCCTACATCGCCGACTACGCCGAGCGGATGGCGCCGGTGCTGGCCGCCGAGAAGGCGAACTGGGCGCCGCCGGCCGGCGAGTCCCTGCTGGAGCCGCTGCGGGCGCTCTTCGAGCCCATCATGATCCAGAGCGACCAGATCTGTGACGGCATCGGCTATCCGGTGGAACTGCGACTCGGACCTGAGACGGTGGTGCTCGACTTCCCGAAACGCGCTGTGCGCGAACCTATTCCGGACGAGAAGTTCCGATACGGCTTCGCGATCGCGCCCGAACTGGTGAGGACCGTCGTACGGGACGACGAGCCCGACTGGGTCAACACGATATTCCTGTCGACGCGGTTCTCGGCGTGGCGCGTCGGTGGCTACAACGAATACCTCTACACGTTCTTCAAATGCCTGACCGACGAACGCATCGCGTACGCGGACGGCTGGTTCGCCGAGGCACACGACGACACCGCGTCGATCACATTGGACGGCTGGGAGATTCAGCGACGCTGCCCACATCTGAAGGCCGACCTGTCGAAGTTCGGCGTCGTGGACGGCTCGACGCTGACCTGCAATCTGCACGGCTGGCAGTGGAATCTGCAGAACGGCCGGTGCCTGACGAGCAAGGGCCACGAACTCCGCTCCGCACGCGAGGGTGCGCCATCGTGACACCGCCGCGCCAGTACTACGACGACGGTCTGATCCAGCTGGACCGCGAAGCGATCACCCTGCGGCGCTACCACTTTCCGTCGGGCACATCGAAGATCATCCCGCTACGCGACGTGCGAGGGTACAAGGCCGAACCGCTGCGCTTCATCAACGAGCGGTTCCGGCTGTGGGGCAGCTCGAACCTGCGCCGCTGGCTGCCGTTGGACATCTGGCGGCCCCTCAAGTCCACGCTCGTCACCCTGGATGTGGCCGGCGCGAAGACCAACCCCGCCTTCACACCGCAGCGGCCGACCGAATTCCTCGCCAGGCTCGACGAACTGCTGGACCGCCAGTAGTAATACCCGTCGGATCGGGCCGCTTTGGACCGGGCGCGGTGAACGAACACCGCCCGACTGCCGGATTCTGCTCGGGCCACCAGGTGAACACGCTCGCCAGGCAGTCGTCTTCGGTCGAGAACGGCTACTTCTTCTTCTTCGGTTCGAGCACCTCGGTTCCGACGAAGGGCACCAAGGCGTCCGGCACCCGGACGCTGCCGTCGGGCTGCTGGTGGTTCTCGAGGATCGCCACCAACCACCGCGTGGTGGCCAGTGTGCCGTTGAGCGTCGCCGCCGTCTGCGGCTTGCCGTTCTCGTCGCGGTACCGCACCGCCAACCGCCGGGCTTGAAACGTCGTGCAATTGGAGGTCGAAGTCAGCTCCCGATACGTCTGCTGTGTCGGGATCCACGCCTCGCAGTCGAACTTTCGCGCCGCCGACGATCCCAAATCCCCTGCGGCGATGTCGATCACGCGATAGGGCACCTCGATCTTCGCGAGCATCTCACGCTGCCAGCCGAGCAGCCGATCGTGTTCGCCCTCGGCGTCCTCCGGCGCGCAGTAGACGAATCCCTCGACCTTGTCGAACTGGTGGACGCGGATGATGCCGCGGGTGTCCTTGCCGTGACTGCCTGCCTCGCGACGAAAACACGTCGACAGTCCTGCGTAGCGCAGTGGCCCGGCGGACAGGTCGAGGATCTCGTCGGCGTGGTAGCCGGCAAGGGGCACCTCGGATGTGCCGACAAGGTAGAGGTCGTCGCCCTCGATGCGGTACACCTCCTCGCTGTGCGCGCCCAGGAATCCGGTGCCTGCCATGACCTCGGGCCGCACCAGCACCGGCGGGATCATCAGGGTGAATCCGTTGTCCGCCGCCAGCCGGGTCGCGAGCTGTATCAATCCAAGCTGCAGAAACGCCCCAGCCCCGGTCAGGAAGTAGAACCGCGCGCCGGACACCTTTGCCCCGCGCTCCAGATCGATCACCCCGAGCGACTCGCCGAGTTCGACGTGGTCCTTCGCGTTTTCGATGGCGCGCGGTTCACCGACGGTGTCGAGCACCACGAAGTCGTCTTCGCCGCCGGCAGGGACACCGTCGATGATCACGTTCGAGATCGCCATTTGCGCTGCGGTGAAAGCCTTTTCGGCATCGCCCTGCTGCGACTCCGCGGCCTTTACCGTGTCGGCGAGCTCCTTCGCGGCCGCCAGCAGAGCGGGTCGTTCGTCCGGCGATGCCTTGCCCACCTTCCTGCTGGCCGTCTTCTGCTCGGCGCGAAGGTTGTCGGCGGACGACACCGCCGCCCGCCGTGCGGCGTCGGAGTCGAGAAGCGCATCGACAAGGCCAGGGTCTTCTCCGCGGGCGCGTTGCGATGCGCGGACCACATCCGGGTTTTCGCGCAGCAGCTTGAGGTCGATCACGGGCGCAACACTACTTTCGGCTGCCCGCGCAGAACATGCTGAGGTCGGGCGCCTCAGGCACAACCCCATAACATTACAACTGCATCACTTGTCACAGCACGTGACACGCCTGTCACAATGGAACGGATGTCTGAGGCACCCACCGTGGAATACCGGCTCCCTGACGTGGACGCGCAGTCCTCGCCGCGGGCGTCCTGGTGGCGCAGCCTGCAGGCCGAGTCGACGCGCCGCGCACTGCTGCTGACCGCCCTCGGCGCGCTTCTCATCGCCGGACTCATCACCGCGCTTCCGCAGAACGAAGGCTCCAACGGCCTGACGGCCAGCACGATCTCCCTCGGACCGCGTGGCAACGACACGTTCAAGCATGCGAAGGCCGGCGACTGCCTGAACTGGCCGGACCGTACGCCCGATGCGGCCGAGATCGTCGACTGCAAGGACGAGCACCGCTTCGAGGTCGCCGAATCGGTAGATATGCGCACGTTCCCCGGCAGCGAGTACGGGCCCGATGCGGCGCCGCCGTCGATCGCGCGGATCCAGCAGATCAGCCAGGAGCAGTGCTCGGCCGCGGTCAAGCAGTACCTGGGCACACAGTTCGACCCGAACAGCCGCTTCACCGTCAGCATGCTGTGGTCCGGCGACCGAGCGTGGCGCCAGTCCGGCGAACGCCGCATGCTGTGCGGTCTGCAACTGCCCGGCGCCAACAACCAGCAGTTGGATTTCAAGGGCAAGGTCGCCGATAACGACCAGTCCAAGGTGTGGCCCGCTGGCACCTGCCTGGGCATCGACCCGTCGACCAACCAGCCGACCGACATCCCGATCGATTGCGCCGCGCCGCATGCGATGGAGGTCAGCGGTGTGGTCAACCTGGCCGAGAAGTTCCCGGCCGGGCTGCCGCCGGAGCCTGAGCAGGACGGGTTCATCAAGGACGAGTGCACGCGGATGACGGATGCCTACCTGGCGCCCATCCAGTTGCGCAGCACCACGCTGACCCTGATCTACAGCACCGTCTCGCTACCGAGCTGGTCGGCAGGCAGCCACCAGGTGTCATGCAGCATCGGCGCGACCCTCGGCAACGGCGGCTGGTCGACGCTGCTCAACAACGCCAAGGGGCCCCTGCTGATCAACGGTCAGCCGCCGGTTCCGCCGCCCGACCTCCCTGAGGAACGGCTGAACTTCCCGCCGATCCCGATGCCCCCGGATGCTCAAGAGCCGTCGGACTCGTCGTCCGTCGTCCTCGTCGTCCTCATCGTCGTCACAGGCGACCAACAACCAGTCCGACTACAGCGATCAGACCGAGCACATGCCAGGGCAGGCGGGTGCGGGACCGTCGACCGAAACCCCCGCGCCCACCTCGCCGCCGCCCGCGCCGGGCAACACCTTCCTCAACGGGGCGCCACCGCCGGGCGAGCCGGGGCCGCCACCGCCGGGCGAGCCGGGCCGCCACCGCCTGGCGAGCCGGGGCCGCCACCCCCTGGCCTGCCGCCGCCGGGACTACCGCCACCACCAGCGCCGGAACCCGCGCCCGCACCGCCGCCGGGGCCCCCGCCGGGGCCGCCCCTCGCGCCGCCACCGCCAGGGGTGTAACCGGGTGACCGTGCGGATGAGTCCGCAACGGTTTGACGAACTGGTGTCCGACGCACTGGACCTGATTCCACCTGAGTTGACGAAGGCGATCGACAACGTCGTCGTCCTGGTCGAGGACCGCAACGCCGACGAACCCGACCTCCTGGGCCTGTATGAAGGCATCGCGCTGACCGACCGCGACTCGTGGTACGCCGCGGGATCGCTGCCGGACACCATCACTATCTACCGCGGGGCGCTGCTGGACAGCTGCGACACCGAGGCCGAAGTCGTCGACGAGGTGGCGATCACGGTGATCCACGAAATCGCCCACCACTTCGGCATCGATGACGACCGCCTGCACGAACTCGGCTGGGGATGAACGCGGGCCGGGACGTGCAAACCCGACACGCCGCGTTTTGGGAACGCCATGCGCCTGTCCGCGCGAGAAACTGGGGACATGAGCAGTGAATGCCGCGATTGCCTGGCCGGCCTCGGGCACTGCCACGGCACCGTCGTTCACCACGCCGCGGGCCGCACCGAATGCACCGAGCCGGGCTGTGAGACTCCCGAGGTGGTGCTGCACGCCTTCACCATCGACTGCGATGCGATCGGCTGCGCCTGCGACGTCACGATCGCGATGGCGGTCTGAGACGGGTCAGCCCATCGGGTCGGCCGACTGAAGTGCGTCCTGGACCGGATGAACATCGGGCTCTGGATAGAACGGCGGCACCATCGCGCCCCACTGCAGGCAACTCCACCGCCCGTCGGTGATCGGTGCCAGCACAACGCATTCGGCATTGCCGAGATGATGGTCGAGCGCAAAGCTGCCGTCGACACCCGCCAGCACGGCCGAGGCCAGCCGGATAGCCGCGCCGTGGCTCACCATGACGACGTCGCCTGTGAACGCGTCGTCGTCGAGGTAGCGCAACCGCAATTGGGTGACGACCCGTAGGTACCGGTCCAGCACCTGTCGGGCCGTCTCGCCGCCGCGCAGCCGCAGGTCGACATCGCCCTCGTGCCACCGCTGGTAGATGGTGTTGAACTCCTCGACCGCCGCGTCGTCGTTGCGGTCCTCGAGTTCACCCACCTGAACCTCATGGATACCCTCCAGTTCGTGGGTGTCCAGTCTCAGTTCGTCGGCGATCTCGTGTGCGGTCTGCGACGCCCGCAGCGCCACCGAGTGCGCCACCAGTCCGGGCTTGTGGGTGAGCTCGCGCGCGAAGGTGCGAGCCTGGTCGCGTCCGAGGTCGGTCAGCGCCCGACCCGGCGGCCTGGTGTCGAGCCGGCGCTCGACGTTGCTGTGCGATTGTCCGTGCCGGACCAGCACCAGCCGTCCACTCACGGTTTCTCCTCCCTCAATTTCGTCGCACCGGCCGATCCCGTCGGCCATGAACCGAGATTGCGTACCTCCGCACAACGTTCGTCAAGCGCCTCGAGTGCCTCGGCGACCGCGTTATCTTCGACGTGGCCCACACAATCCACAAAAAAGATGTACGTACCCAACTCCGTTCGGGTGGGCCGCGATTCGATCCGGGTGAGGTCGATGTCGCGGACCGCGAACTCCGTCAGCGCCGACGCCAATGCGCCGGGAACATTGTCGAGGCGCAGCACCACCGATGTGCGGTCGGCGCCGGTGCGCGGGGGCGGCTGCTTGGGCAGTCCGGCCAGCACGAAGCGAGTGCGTGCGTTCGGCTCGTCGACGACGTCGGCGGCCAACGCCTCCAGTCCGTAGCGTCGCGCGGCCAACGCGGTGGTCACGGCGGCGTCGGCGCGGAACTCGGCCACATCTACGGCGGCGGCGGCATTGGAGTCGGCCGCCTGGAACCTGACCTCCGGCAGATTCTTCGCCGCCCACCTCGCCACCTGGGCACGAGCCACCGGATATGCGGCGAGCGACGCAGGGTCGATAGTGCCCGGCCGCACGGCGATGGTGAACGCGATATCGAGGGTGAACTCAGCGAAGACCTGGACCAGAGACCCGTTCGCGAGGCTGTCGAGCGTCGGCAGCACCGACCCTTCGATGGAGTTCTCAATCGGCACGCAGGCGTAGTCGGCCTCCAGGTCGCGGACCATCTGCAACGCTGCCGAGGGGCTGCCCGCCGGGAACGGTTCGAAGTCGGTCAGGGGCACCAGTCCCGCCGCGACCATCCCGCCCAGGGCCGCCTCGGTAAAGGTCCCTTCGGGTCCGAGATAGGCGATACGGGTCACGGTTCAACCCTATCGGTTCACCTCGGTAATCCCGTTCCGCTGCGCGTAAGCCTTGCGCGATCGCGATAAAGCCAGTTAAGTTAGGCTCACCTTATCTACTGGAGGCGGGCGATGACAGAGCTATCGACCAAAGTCACACCGACGACGGCCGAACGTATTCGCAGCGCATTCGCGCGGGCAGGCGGCGCCATGCTTGCAGTCGAGGGGCTGGATCCCGCCGAGTCTCCTGTCCACCATCTCCTCGACGACGGCTCGTTCGCGATCACCGTTCCGGTGGACGGCGCGGTGGCCGCAAAGGTGGTCTCCGCCGGCGCCGCCGGGGTCCAGGCGGTGCTGGAGATGACGGACTATGCGCCGCTGCCACTGCGCGAGCCCGTGCGCTCGCTGGTGTGGATTCGCGGACGGTTGTACGACGTCCCCGTGGGCGAAGTCCCGGCGCTGCTCGACCTGATCGCAACCGAGGATCCGAATCCCGCTCTGCTGCAGGTGAACTCCGGTGACACCCGTGTCGAGACCGATGACCGCTACGCGTTGATGAGGCTGGAGATCGACTCGGTGGTGGTCGCCGATTCCACCGGCGCCGAGTCGGTCGGGCTCAGCAAGCTCCTCGGCGCGCGGCCGGATCCGTTCTGCGCGATGGAGTCCTGCTGGCTGCAACACATGGAGTCGGCGCACCGCGAGGTGGTCGACCGGTTGGCCAGCCGGCTGCCGATCTCTCTGCGCCGCGGACGTGTCCGGCCCCTCGGCCTGGACCGCTACGGTGTGCAGCTTCGCGTCGAGAGCGACGACGGCGACCACGATGTGCGGTTGCCGTTCGCCAAGCCGGTCGACGACATCACCGGACTCAGCCAGGCGATCCGCGTGCTGATGGGGTGCCCCTTCCTCAACGGGCTGCGCTCGCGCCGACTCTGACACCGAGACCGCTAGCCTGACTCCGGTGACCGGCGGCCCCGACGAACTGACCGAGCCGCAGCGCCGCGCGCTGCGCATCGAGATCGCGGTCGTGCTGGCCGTTACCTTCGGGCTGTCCGCCTACACCGCGCTGTTGAACCTGATCGAGGCCGTCCTGCTCGGGCTCGCCGGACAGATCATCGCACTCAATCCCCGCCGCTCGCCGTTCGACCTGATCGACCTCGGGCTCAACCTCGCCTGGGTGTTCCAGTTGTTGGCATGGGGCGCACTCGGCGCATATCTGTTGTGGCGCAGCGGTTTCAGCCTTTCTCAGATCGGTCTGAGTCGGCCGCGGTGGCGTCCCGACCTCCTCGGCGGCCTCGGTCTGGCGGCACTGATCGGACTGCCCGGCCTCGCGTTCTATCTCCTCTCCCGAATCCTCGGCATGAACGCATCGGTGGAACCCGCCGAGCTCTACGACACCTGGTGGCGCATCCCGGTGCTGCTCCTCGTCGCCTTCGCCAACGGGTGGGCCGAGGAGGTGATCGTCGTCGGGTTCCTGCTCACCCGGCTGCGCCAGCTGCGGATGAGCCCGGTCGCCGCGGTCGTCCTGACGAGTCTGCTGCGTGGCCTGTACCACCTCTACCAGGGCTTCGGCGCCGGCCTGGGCAACCTCGCGATGGGCCTGGTGTTCGGCTACGTGTACGTGCGCACCGGCCGGTTGTGGCCGCTCATCGTCGCGCACGCGCTGATCGACGCGGTCGCGTTCGTCGGCTACGCGTTGGCGGCGGGCCACCTGAACTGGCTGCAGTAGGACCCGGTCGACGTACATTCTTGCTGTGGACGACAACCGGCACCCGCCTGGTGGGCCCCCAGCTCGCGAGGGGAGTGTCGACCCGCGCGGTCGCCGCGAGCCCTCGCAGGTGATCCGGCGCGATCCCAACTACCGGCCGCCCTGGCCCCCGAGCCCGCCCTCGCCACCACCCCGGTCTGCGCACCAACCCCCGCAACGGCCATTGCCCCCACCGGTCCAGCATCCGCCCGCGCCGCCGCGCAGACCCGCACCCGTGGCGCCGCAGGCCCGCCTCGCTCCGCCCGCGCCACCGCCGCGACCGAAAAGACCTCGCCGCAAACGCCGTTGGAGTCGGGTGCTGCTGGCGCTGCTGCTCGTGTTCGTGGTGGCGGTGGTGGCCGTCGGGCTCTGGATGGACTCGTCGCTGCACCGGATTCCGGCGCTGGCCACCTACCCCGAACGCCCCGCCGCAGGCTCCGGTACGACATGGCTGCTCGTCGGGTCCGACAGCCGGCAGCAGTTGACACCCGAACAGCAGACGGATCTGGCCACCGGCGGCGATCTGGGCACCGGCCGCACCGACACGATCCTGCTGGTGCATCTACCGGGATTGGGGTCGAGCGCACCGACGACGATGGTGTCCATTCCGCGGGACTCCTATGTCGAAATCCCCGGCTACGGCAGCGACAAGATCAACGCGGCATTCGTCGAGGGCGGTGCGCCATTGCTGACACAGACCGTCGAACAGGCCACCAGTCTTCGGATGGATCACTACGCCGAGATCGGTTTCGACGGGTTCGCGGTGATGGTCGACGCGGTCGGTGGGGTGACCATGTGCCCTGCCGAACCGATCGACGATCCACTGGCGGGCATCAACCTGCCCGCGGGCTGCCAAGAACTCGACGGCCGCAGCGCGCTCGGGTACGTGCGCACGCGCGCCACCCCGCGCGCCGACCTGGATCGGATGGTCAACCAGAGGCAGTTCATGTCCGCGCTGCTGCAGCGCGCCGCCAGCCCGACCGTTTTCCTCAACCCGCTGCGCTGGTATCCGATGGTGCACGCGGCGTCCGGAGCCGTCACCGTCGGCGAGCACGACCACATCTGGGATCTGGCGCGGCTCGCCTGGGCCCTGCGCGGGGATGTCACCACGACAACCGTGCCGATCGGGGAGTTCACCGGCAGCGACTCGGGTTCTGTCGTGGTGTGGAACGACGAGGTCGCGGATCAACTGTTCGAGGCGCTGAAATCGGACGCTCCAATTCCCCAGGATGTCCTCGACGCCCAGCCATAGTGCGGATCGCCGATCGCGCAGGCGCTAACCTCTTCCACCTCGAGAATTCCGTTGCGTGCGAAATGAGCTCGACGGCAAAGGATCCCGCAGCACTGAAGGCCGCGGGCGGGCCGCTCTAGTCCCGGGGTACCCCGGTCAGGCCGTTCTGCAGCCAGCCCTTCGTGCGGCCGGGGTGGTTCGTCGCCACCCACGCGACGCCGACGTCGCGACAGTACCGGACGTCCTCGTAGTGGTCGACGGTCCAGCAGTACAACGCCCGACCCTGCGCCGCGGCCCGGTCCACCAGTTCGGGATGCTCCCGCAGAGTCGCGATCGACGGCCCGACTGCAGTAGCGCCGACGGTGGTCGCGGCGCTTCCGCCGAGGTACCGCGACGTCTCGCCGAGCAGAACCGTCGGCAGCATCGGCGCCGCACGCCGGATCCGCCAGACGGCGGCGGCCGAGAACGACATCACCACCGCGCGGGACAGATCCGCCGAAGCGGGCGATGCCACGCCATACCGGTGCAGCAGGGCCAGCACCTTGCTTTCCACCAGCGCGCCGTAGCGAACCGGATGCTTGGTCTCGATGAAGAGCTTCACCGGACGGTTCCAGTCCAGGACCAGCGCCACGAGGTCATCGAGTGTGAGCAGACCCGTATTCGCGGTGCCGTCGGCTTGCCAGCTGGGATGCCAAGAGCCGTAATTCAATTCGCGCAGCTGTGACAAGGTCATCTCGCTGACCAGTCCGGTTCCGTTCGATGTCCGGTCGACCTTGCGATCGTGTACGCAGACCAGATGCCCGTCGCGGGTCAGGCGCACGTCGCATTCGACGCCGTCGGCACCTTCCTGCAGCGCCAACTCGTAGGCGGCCAGGGTGTGCTCGGGACGCTCACCGGACGCGCCTCTGTGCGCCACGACGAACGGGTGGCCGGCGAGAGCGCCGTCGTCCGCGTTCATAGGTGCCTATGCTGCCGGGTTCTGCCCTTCGGACTCAACCGCAACCGTGTTTTCGGACTCCGCCCCGGATCGCTTCTCGGGGCTTGTGCGCTCGTCGGGCACGATCACCCAGCGCTTCGACGGCTTCTCGACGGGCTCCCGCTCGAACCCGTGGAAGACCTTCATCACCAGAAGTAGGGCGGCCAACGCGGCCAGATAGGCCACGGTCGTCGTCACGGTGTTATTGGCGATGCCCTGAGCGTCCGTGGCGAAGCTCGTCGCGATCGAGAACACCGACACCGTGGTGCTGGCCACCCACATCAACCACCACACCGAAATGGATCTGCGCAGCCAGATGAGCCGCTCCTCGACGCTCGCGAGCTCGATGACGAACACCGGCGCCCACACCAGATTGACCAAGGGAACCAGGCATCCAGCGCGCAGCGCCCACACCCGCCGCGGATCCGGTTGCCCCCGGTAGGCGAATGCGGCGGCACGGCGTCCGACCAACCAGTTCGTCAACACGACCGCGCTGGCGACGACCATGAACATCGCGATGACGCTGACCCCGACACCGAGCCACGTCGCGACACCCGCCACCCACGGGTTCAACAAGACGCTCCGGTTGACGATGAGAAGCGCATAGCGCACCAGGTGCACGAACGCCGCAGCGCCCAGTACCGCCATCGTCGCGATCAGCGTGGCCTGCACCGCCCGCATCGACGGGCCCGAGCGCGCAGGCGCCTGCTGCTGGTCGAGCTGGTCGAAACGGTCGACAAGTCCCCACCGCGGAATGAAGGCATATCGCGGGGTCGGGCCGAGGACTCGACGGCCGCGGCGCGGTGGCGGCGCGGCGCCGGGTCGCACAGCGATCCAGCGGTACCCCGGGGGCACCCTCGGGGGCGTGCGTCCAGGTACCGCGGTGGGCTTCCACTCCGGAGCCGGATCGGGGCCCGACGGCGCCAGCAGCGTGCCGTTGCAGCGTGGGCACCACACCCGCCGTCGGTCGCGCACGTTCCACCGCGTTCCGCAGTTGGAACACACCTGAATCATCCGACCAGCCTAGCGACGGTTGCTCAGACGACGCCGAGGCTGCCGTCGTCGGTGACGACCGCACGGCCGGCGCCCGCCCATGCGACCATCCCACCGCTCACGTTGATCGGTGCGTAGCCGTTCTGAGCCAGGTACTGCGCGACGCGCTGCGATCGACCACCCACGCCGCACACGACGTAGAGCTTGGCTGCTTTGTCGATGTCGTCGAGTCGGGCCGGAATCTGTCCCATCGGAATGTGTCGGGCCCCGGGGGCATGGCCGCGCTGCCACTCGTCGTCCTCGCGGACGTCCAGTAGTACGACCGATTCGTCGAAGCTCGACGGAACATCGGCGATATCGGCTTGCGGGACCTCGGCCTCGTCCATTCGTTCATGCTTACACGCCCACCGTCGATCCGCGAGAGCCAGCAATGACGAGCTATCCACAGTTTCCACAGGTTCATCCACAGGCCCCCCATCGGCGCAGACAAGCTGTGAGCCGCTGAATCTGTGCAACGGCTCAAGATCACTGTGGATAACCTTGGGGCTCGAATGGCTGGCATCAACAGCCGACAACGCGCCTGAGCGAAATACCTCGACAGGCTAATCGATGTCTTTTCAGCTGTGATTCGACGGTTTTGTACCCGCTCGCCACAACTTCTAATCCATATCGGCGTCGATTTCTTCCGACGGCAGCCAGGGGTTATGATCGGCGTCACAACGTCGCGTTGTGACCGATCTCACTGGGGGAAGGAAACCGATCGTGCAGGTCAGGACCACTTAATGGCGTCGCATCCGATGGGACCGGGGTCTGCGCTGCCGCCGTCTGAGTGGCATTCGTCCGCGCATGTCTATACCAGCGACCAGTTGATGGCCTGCCTGCGCGCCGCAGTGATCGCCCTGGTTCTGTTGGGCGTTCTCGCCTTGATCGTCCTGTACTGACACCAATCCCCCAACACGAAAAACGGGCCTGCTCGCGATGAGCGGGCCCGTTCTCGTTGGTCCGACGGCTATGCGGGCGGGTAGACCCCCATGCCCTTGGCCTTTTCCGTCTGCCAGAAGATGTCGGAGATCTCGTCGATCGTCTTGAGCAGCTTCTCGGCGGCAGCGACGTCCGTCGACTTCTTCACGTCGCCTGCTCCGTGCACGCCGTCCCAGAACAGCTGGTGCAGATTGGGGAACTGCTCGAAATGATCCTTGGTGAAGAAATCGGCCCACAGCACCATCAGGTGATGCTTGACCTCCTCGGCGCGCTGCTCCTTGATGATGATCGCGCGGGTGCGGAAGTGCTCATCGTCTGAGTCGTGGAACTTCTGCAGCGTCTTCAGACACGAGAGAGCCTCGATCTTGGCCTGGGCCGGATCGTAGACACCGCAGTACAGGTCGCAGTGGGCATGGGCAGGGGTGGCGTTTGCGAAAAGTCGATGCAGCATGGCTTTAACCTACCCTTCGAGAGTGTCGAGAAACCATCCACTTCGGCTCTGGCCACTGCGCTGGTTCAAGGTCGTCGAGGACTCGATGCGCCCCGCGCTCGGCCCCGGTGACGGGCTCGTCGCAGTCCGCGGCGGCGCGCCTCGAAAGGGCCAGTTGCGGTTGTTCCGCGACCCGCGGCTGTCGACCCGTTGGCTCGTCAAGCGGGTCGCAGACGTGCACGGCGCGGGCGGCAACGCGATATTCGAGGCCCGATCCGACAACCCCAAAGCGCTCGGCGCGGTGGACTCCCACGAGTTCGGCCCGGTGCCCGCTGCCGGTTCCTACCGCGTGGTGTGGACGGTCCGGGCGCCCCGAAGCCGCGAGGAGTGAGTTTGCGTGTCAGCTTGCGCACTGGTCAGAACCTGCGCATTCTTATCTGATCGACCCACAGTCGTGTCGGGTATTCGTTCGATTGCCGGCTCGGTCGGCGCCCAACGGTGGTGGTGCGGAGGCGAGATGGAGATGGGGTCCGGTCGGGCGATCGAGATCGCCCCGTTCCATTCGCACGGATCGCTCAAAGGCTTTGTGATCTCCGGTCGCTGGCCGGATTCCACCAAGGAGTGGGCGCAGCTGTTGATGGTCGCGGTCCGCGTGGCATCTCTGCCCGGATTGCTTTCCACCACAACGATTTTCGGCGCCCGCGAGGAGTTGCCCGACGAGCCCGAGCCGAACACGGTTGGCCTCGTGCTCGCCGAAGGCACGGTCGTCGGCGAATCAGCGGTTCCGCCTGGGTATTTCGCCGAGCATCAACCACCGGCATTGTTGATGTTGCACCCACCGTCGGAGACCACGCCCACACTGCCCGAGTGCTCGGGTGCGGCGTCGGGCTGTGTACTGCTGCCCGGCCTGCCGCATCTCGGCCTGGAACACCGTGCCGCATGGGTGGAAGCGGAGGCCGACGGCACGGTGACGTCGATGGTGAGCCGCGTCGGACTCGACCCGATCAGTCATCCCGACACGGCGATATTGGCCATGCTCCTTGCCGCATAAGGGTTTTCGAAGCTACGGACAGCTTCAGATTCGGTCTCCTGAACGCTCGATTCGGGTACCCGAAATCGTTCTGCGAGCTGGCGTGTCCGCTCAAACCCCGCTATCGTCGATCTAGTCAGCGAAGGGGAGTAGCCCCCAATCGTCGTGTCGACATACTGGCGCAAGCCCGGCCGACGAACCGCTAAGCGGTGGGCGAGACCTTCGACCGAAGTCTGACGGGCCGTGAGCGGTTGGCCCGTCGGCGACGCGTCGAAAGGTCGTTTCAATGCTCACCGCGGCTCTGGTCAGTCTCTCGGTCGTCTTCGTCGCCGAACTCGGCGACAAGTCTCAGTTGATGACGATGACGTACGCGCTGCGCCACCGTTGGTGGGTGGTGCTGTCCGGCGTGGCCATCGCGTCCTTCCTTGTGCACGGGCTCTCGGTGACAATCGGGCACTTCCTGGGCCTCACCCTGCCGGAACGCCCTATTGCGTTCGCAGCGGCGATCGCGTTCCTCGGTTTCGCGATCTGGACGTGGCGAGAGGGCCGCGAGGCAGGCGACGGCGATGACGTCAAGGTCGCCGAGCCGCGGTATGTGCTGTTCGCGGTCATCTCGTCGTTCGTGCTCGCCGAACTCGGCGACAAGACGATGCTCGCCACCGTCGCGCTGGCCAGCGACCACAACTGGGCCGGGGTCTGGATCGGTGCGACAGCAGGCATGGTGCTGGCCGACGGCGTCGCGGTCGCGGTCGGCACATTGATGCACAAGCGCTTGCCTGAGCATTTCCTGCACCGCATGGCCAGCGTGCTGTTCCTGCTGTTTGGCCTGTGGCTTCTGTTCGACGGCGCCCTCGGACTGCGAGTGGCCGCCGTGGTAGCCACCGGGGCGGTGGTCGTAGCCGTCGTCGTGACAGGGCTGGTCGGCCTTCGCAGGAGGCGCGAGGCGACCCGGTCACCGCTGACTTCTGAGCCGTCGGCTGGCTACTGAGAGCCTGCGCAGCTCCCTGCGCAGCGCCTCTGCCCCGGCAACCCGTGTCACATGGCAGTGCGTTGCGTCACAGACGCTGAGCATGATCAATTTGCGTTCGCAAACAGCAAATTCCGCGTCGGCCCAGGATGGCCGTTGTGGGCGTTGCCGATGGGGAAACCGCGATTTCTGTGGCGGCGGACACCGATGATTCGAAAAAACAGATGCGACGGCAGCGTTATTATTTGCTTGACCGCACCCTAATGGTGCTGGTCATAGCGCACCCACAACACGCTGCCACTGGTAGCGGGGGCCTACAGGATGCAAAAGACGGATTAACTTTTATGTCGTTTGCACTTGGGTTTCGGCACAACTCTCGCTACGATGATCAGCAAATACGCCGCCAAGAGTCCGCTCGTCTACGCATGTGGAGGTCAATACCGATGAGCAAGACGTTCGCCGCCCGCCTAAACAGGCTGTTCGACACGGTCTACCCGCCCGGGCGCGGTCCGCACACTTCGGCTGAAGTGATCGCCGCACTCAAGTCCGAGGGTGTCACCATGTCGGCCCCCTACCTGTCTCAGCTCCGCTCAGGCAACCGCACCAATCCCTCCGCAGCGACGATGGCAGCCCTTGCCAACTTCTTCCGTATCAAGCCGGCGTACTTCACCGACGACGAGTACTACGAGAAGCTGGACAGGGAATTGACCTGGCTCGCGAATATGCGCGACGAGGGCGTTCGCCGTATTGCGGCGCGCACGGTCGGTTTGTCCGTCGAGGCCCAGCATGACATCGTCGAGAAGGTCGATGAGCTGCGTCGCCGGGAGCACCTGGACGATTAGCCTGCCGTAAGTCGCTTTACGGCATTTGGCGAAGTCGTCACGTTCTCCCAGTCCGGCCCGGGGACACAGAATCAGGCGTTAGCGCCATCTGAACGTTGGAGCGCGCGGTACTGCTGCGCAATCTCGAGGATCCACTCCCGGTCCGAATACGCGCTCGGCTGGCGCAACCATCCCAGACCGGGATTCTCGTGCCCGTCTCTCGGCGCGCCCTCCCGGCCGGCGTAAATCCACTGCGCGATCACGCGTGCCTGCTCCCGCGGCGGCACCATCGGCGAATCGAGTTCGGCGTTGTCAATGTCGACCTCGCGGCTGGGCAGCGCTCCGGTGGTGTCGACCAGTCTCCGCGTCGCGTCTGCGGAGGTGGCCTCCAGGAACAGCGCATCCGAGATCAGCGACATCCGTTCGGCCACCCGGAACACCAGCGGTCCTCGGGGACGCTCCCCAATGCCGACGTCCGGATGGCGACGGCCCAGCTCGGTCAACAGCGGCCGGATGACTCGCAACTCCCGGCGCGCACCGAACCAGTCCTCCACGCTGGGCAGCAGCGAGCCCGCGGCGACGACCAGCATGGCGCACCCGAGCAGGGAGGCCGCGGCGCCCACTCCGACCAGCCTGGCCGTGCCCATCAAGCCTCTCAGGAAAAAGAACATCGACGCCAGCACGATCAGCCCGATGCCGACGGTGAACACAAACAGGGCGCGGCCACGGCGGCTCCGGTTGGAGTACCGCATCCCGGCCCACGACACGAGGGACAGCGCGAGCAGCACGTACAACAGCGGCAACAGCCAGGGCAGCGAGTTGGCGCCCGTCCCCAGATTGCGCCGAAGATAATCCTGGGGCGACATCTCCGGTTGCCGTCCTGCGGAGAAGAAGGCCACCAGGCTCACGACGGCGATGACGCCCGCAACGCTGTACTGGGCGATCGCGATCTTGCGGATGACGGCGGGCTTACGCCCAGAGGAGACCGTGGTGATCATCACGCAGCTGCCCGCCGCGCACGCGATCAACGCCACCTGGGACAGACCTATCGAAATGTTGGGCCACCGCAGCACGGTGTCGATCAGGAGGGTCAGCGGCTGCCAATTCAGCGCAGCGACCAACCCGAGGCTTCCCAGCGCGAGGATCATCGCGGTGCTCACCAGGGATTGCTTGTTGACCAGGGCCCAGCCGATGCGTAGGCCAGTAGCCAATCCAAGCAGACCGGCGATCACCCAGATGATCAACCAAATGCCTCTCCGAGCCGGACCTGGACGATGGAGGCGCGATCAGAAGGCAACCGGCCGAGCCGGTACAGAAGCAGGGCCGCGAAATCCTCGGCCTCCTGCTCTGCGTCCTCTCCGTTCGGCCCCATGCAGCCGGTCCGTTGGTTGAGCATGTACCCGATCAGGTCCGAGCTGGCCATCTCGGTGTTGTCGCGGGCGGCCTGGACAACCGGGATGCCCTCGTGGCCGAGGACGAGATGTCCGAGTTCGTGCGCGAGGGTGCGATCCCAGGCCGGCAGGCCCTTCTGGATCAAGAAAACATCGCGATCGGCGTACTGACGCCACTGACCACACACCCCGGGCGGCAGGTCGGCCATCTTCAGCTCGATCGGATGTCCCCGATCTTCACTGACGGCGTCGACGAGCCGGATGAGTGACACCTCTCCGTGTCGCGGGGCGAGATCGAGCACCGCACCGACGGCGCGGGTCACGCTGCGGCTGGCAGACATAAATCCCCCTTTCGACGAATCCACTATGCGCTGTTCGCCCCGGCGGAGCGAGCAGTTCTTCTCAGTTCACAAATCTTGTCAGTTCACAAATCTTGCCGTTCCGCCGGCGCGTAGCGCGTGGCCGGCCCTGGCCTGGCGATACCCAACCAAGCCGCCCGCACCGGTGAGTACCAGCATGCCCGCAAGCCCAGGTGCTGCCAAGGCCACGACCTGCGAGATCCCTGCCCTCCGCAAATAGTCGGTGTAACCGACCCGGTATGACGCGGGCGGGACGTTCACATTGCTGCCGGTCTCCGCGGCCGGTGCCTGCCTGCCGTCGGGCGGCTCGGCCGACGAGCCCCGGGGCGAATTCGGCGCCGGTTCCATCGGAAGCGACCGCGGCGCACCCCAACCGGCGGTGACCGGCGCCGGCGCCACGATGATCGGCAGCGTGATGGGTGCGAGCGGAATCTCTGAGGCGGCTACTCCCACCCCGGGCTCGGCATCGATGACACCCGGTTCATCGGGCGTGTTCTCCGGCAGGTGCGCGGGAAGCCGCATCGCCGGCAGCGCCAGAGGACGACCGGCGGGTACGTCGGTCTGTCCACGGCCGTCACTGTCGCCCGGCCGCCGCGGCAAGCCCGGCCAC
This sequence comes from uncultured Actinomycetota bacterium, assembly GCA_963721495.1. GTDB lineage: Bacteria > Actinomycetota > Actinomycetes > Mycobacteriales > Mycobacteriaceae > Mycobacterium. The sequence goes on from CAVRMG010000049.1 coordinate 86,351, forward strand.
GGCCACCAGGGCCACCCGGGCTCGCAGTCGTCGTCGCTCTGCTTCTCGCACCGAGAAGGCACGGGCTCTTCCTTGGGCGGCAGTACCACGGCGGCCTCCGCCGGCTCGGACTCGTCGGTGGGCGTCGCTTCACCCTCGCCGACATCGCCCTGCCCCGGGTCCTCGTCGGGATCGACCGGGAGGGTGTCAGCGTCGACGTGCTTTTCGTCGACGGGTTTCTGGTCGACGTGCCGTCCATCGTCAGGCTTTTGATCGGCCGGCTTCTGGCTGTCGGGCTTTTCCTGTTCGACTTCACCTTTGGCGGAATTCTGCTCGCCGATATTCACATCGGGCGGCGAATTCGTTTCGTCTTTCTGTGCGGGTTCGGTCGTGGTGCCGTCGTCCTGGTCAGGGCCGGGTGAATCCAGCGCCGGGTCGGCAGACGCCAGCGCACTACTGGCACCGCCGACGAACAGCCCAGAAGCCATCAGGCAGGCGGCCGCGGCGGTGCGCACACCCAAACCCACTTCGATACCACCCTCCAACGCATCGCCAAATGCGCGATCACGTGATTGGAGAAGATTGTCGCATAGACGCGTTCGCCCGTTTGCTGGCAATCAAAACTGCTTTCGTGGCCGGGACGGCCCCGCGCGGCAAAGTCGCCTGACGATAGTGTTGTGCTGCACCGCCAACGAGCACGGCGCTGACGTCAGAAAGCCCACGAGATGACCGGGAGGCAGCCGGATGAGCCTGTTCAAGCGCAAGACCCGCGCCACCCGAAAGGCCGAAGCCCGCGCCATCAAGGCCAAGGCAAAGCTCGAGGCCAAACTGGCCGCCAAGAACGAAGCGCGTCGCATCAAGGCCGACCACAGGGCCGAGACCAACGCACTCAAGGCTCAACTGAGGGCCCAGCGCGACAGTGACCGGGCCGCTCTCAAGGTCGCGGACATGCAATTGAAGGCCGCCCGTGAAGGTAAGTTGTTCTCCCCCACCAGGATTCGCCGACTGCTGACGGTAACGAGACTGCTGGCGCCCGTCGTGGTGCCGCTGGTGTACCGCGCCTCAATCGCCGCACGTGGTTTCGTCGACGAACGGCGGGCGGACCGACTTGGTGTCCCGCTGAGCCAGATCGGCCAGTTCTCGGGCCACGGCGCGCAGTTGTCGGCGCGGATTGCGGGTGCCGAGCAGTCATTGCGTCGGGTCGCGGAGAAGAAGCCGAAGGATGCCGAGACGAAGGAGTTCGTCGCAGCGATCACCGAGCGGCTGAGCGATCTGTCGGCCGCGGTCACCGCCGCCGAGAACATGCCGGTGTCGCAACGCCGGTCCGCCCACGCCTCCATCGCCGACCAACTCGACGGCATCGACGCCGACCTGATCGCCCGACTCGGCCTGGTCTGACACACCTATGGCCCTGGCCCACCCGTGACGAAGGACCGGCAGGCTCGCCGCATGCGCGGTGTGGCGGCGGGACTGCTGACCGCAGCTCTTGCGGTGGCTGCTCACGGAGTGGGCGGCGGCGGGGTGCCGCCCGGCGCGACGACGGCATTGTTGGCTGTACTCGCGGCGACCGTCGGTGCATCGGCCATGACCGCACCCCGCGCCGGTAGGCCCTCGGCACTCTTCGGCCTGCTCGCCGGCGGTCAGCTCCTCGGGCACCTTGTGCTCAGCGCCGCGGGCCACCACCACGCGGAGTCGTCGGCGCCGCCCGCCGCGGCGATGCTCGCCGCCCACCTTCTGGCGATCGTCGTCGGCGCGGCCCTCATCACGACGGGAGAACGGTTGTGGCGTGCGCTGTCTCGTGCAGTGCGCGCGACGGTCCACATGATCTGTCCGGTGGTGGCGCGGCCCGTGCCCGCCGCGCGTCGGGCCGACCAGCCACTGCGCTCAGCGCTTCTGCTTGCCGCTTCGGTGTCGCATCGGGGTCCGCCGGTCAGCCTCGCCCGCTGACCGACCACCCCCACGACACAAGAAAGGCACAAACGAATGAGATTCACTTCCCGGGCGTCCTCGCGCGCCCTGCTGGCGCGGCGTAGGTCATGAAACACCTTGTCGCCGTTGCAGTTTTGATGTTCGGTCTCGCGGTGGGTTCGCTCGGCGGTGCGGGTGCCGCATCGGCCCACGCCGCCCGCATCGCATCCGATCCCGCGGAGAATGCGGCGCTGCCCCAGTCCCCGCCGAAGGTCAGCGCCACATTCAACGAGGCCATGCAACCGCAGTTCGCGGCGATGACGGTGGTGGGCCCCGACGGCAACCTGTGGTCCACGGGTGAGCCCGAAGTCAAGGGTGCCGTGATCAGTGTCGCGGTGCGTCCGCTCGGTCCGGCCGGCACCTACACCGTGAACTACCGGGCAACGTCGGCCGATGGCCATGTCGTCTCGGGGTCCTGGTCGTTCCGGTTGACCGTGGCCGAGAAGGGCACCCCCGGGCCGCCCGCCGCGGATGCCTCGTCGACGAAGAACGACGCCATTGCGGTCTGGCCGTTCTACGTGGGCGCCGTGCTGATCGTCGGTGCCGGTGCCCTGTGGGCGGTGCGGCGCCGGACGTGACGCGTCGCAGGGCGCTGGCCGGCGCAGCGCTGGTGGTGGCCGCCGCGTCGGTGGCGGCGTGGGCACTGGTGTACCCACAGAACTCGCTGACCGTGACTCTGTTGCGGGCGGTCGCCGACTGCGCCGCGGTGATCAGCCTGGGACTGGCAGTGGTGCCACTGCTCGACGGCGAGCGCTACCGCAGTGAGTTGATCACGCGCGCCACCGCGCCGTTGACCGCCACGGCCGCCGTGTGGCTGGTGGCGGAACTGAGCCGGCTGATCGTAGCGGCCGCGCAGGCCGCCGCGGTCGCGGTCCCGCGGCTGGGGGTGCACACCACGGTCGACTTCGCGGTGGACACCGCGGCGGGGCGCGCCGGGCTGCTCGGTGTCGGGGCGGCCGCCGCGGTGTGCGTGGCGACCGCGGTCGCGCCGCGGACGGTGCCGGTCAACCTGATCGTGGCCGGCCTCGCCGCGGTGGGCGTGACCGCGAGGGTGGTGACGGGCCACTTCTTCGAGAGCGCACTGGGCGGTCTGGGGGTGGCGGTGCACACGCTGGCGGCGGCTTTGTGGTGCGGGACCCTGGCGGCCCTGGTCCTCACCGTCGAGCATCGCGGTCAGTGGGCCCGGGTCCTGCCGCGGTTCTCCCAGATGTCGGTCTGGTGTGTGCTGACGCTCCTGATCGGCGGCACCGTGGGCGCGGTTGACAGGCTCGATTCGTTCGCCGAGTTGTATGCCACCGGCTACGGGCGATTGTTGTCGGCGAAGATCGCGGTGGCGGTGGTGCTGGTGCTGCTGGGCTGGCGAAACCGCACGTTGTGGCTGCCAGCCGCACGCACCCATCGCGCCACCGCCGTGGTGTCCCGATCGCGCTCGCTCGCCGAACTGGCGGTGATGGCCGTCGCGCTGGCCCTGGCCGCGGGACTGGCCGCCACCGGGTAGCGCCATATCCGACCTGGCATGATGGGGGCCACTGCCGGACCCGCGGAGACACGACACTGCAAAGGAGCAGCCCGATGGCAGACCAGCAGGACCGACCCGACGAAGGTCCGCAGTCCACGCCGCCGCCGGCCGAGTCGACCCCATCATCGGCCCCCGACGCGCCCTCCGTTCCACCCGCGCCCGAGCCGCCCGCTCCTGTGCCACCTGTGCCGCCCGCGCCACCCCCGGCGAAGAGCACGCCACCCGCGGCGCAACCGGCCAACGCGCAGAAGAAGGCGCCGGCGAAGAAAGCACCCGCCAAGAAGACCCCCGCGAAGGCAGCGAAGAAGGCGGACCCGGCGAAGAAAGCCGCGAAGAAGGCACCGGCCAAGAAAGCTCCGCCTAAGACCCCCTCGGCAGCGGGGCTGGCGGACACCAACGGCGATCTCGCATCGGCCGCGAAAGAGGCTGCAGCGCAGGCAAAGTCGACGGTCGCCACCGCGACCAACCCCGTCTCCGGTCCCGCGCCGGTGCCGCTGATCGGGCCGGAGCCGTCGCGGCTGCCGATCGCCGCGGCCATCGCGGCCGGTGTGCTTGCCATTCTCGTGGTGCTGCTGGCCCGCCGCGGCTCCGGCGACGGCTGATCCAACCGGACTTGACCCTCACGCGACGTGAGGGTCGATAGTGGCGCTATGCACGCCATCACCGTCGGCGCGGTAGCCGCCCTCACGGGTGTCTCCGTGCGCCACCCGCGCCACTACGACCACATCGAGCTGGGGGTGCCCAGCGTCCGCACTCCGGCGGGTTACCGCGGCTACACCGATGCCGACATCGAGCGGCCCGGCACCGAGCCTCGATCGAGCGGTACTACGAGTGCGGCGACGAGATGCACGGCAGTTTGGTGGAAATGTATCTGGCAGACGAGCGATTCACCCGCCACTACACGACGTCGAGTCCGAGTTGGCACAGTTCGTGCATGACATCGTGGTCGAAAGCCTCAGCAACTAGCGGCAGCGAAGTTACGCTTGGCTCCCAGTAACCCGAGATCAGCAGGGGTTGGGGGGCATGGCCGGGCAACTACCTTCGGGCACGGTGACGTTTCTTCTCACCGATCTCGAGGGTTCCACGCGCATGTGGGAGCAGGATCCCGGTGGCGATGAAGACGGCCATGGTCCGCCACGACGAGATCCTGGAGAAGACCATCGCGGCCCATCGGGGTCACGTGTTCGCCCGGATGGGTGACGGTATGGCCGCCGCGTTCGCGACAGCCAGGGATGCCGTTTCGGCGGCGGCGGCGTTTCAGCAGTCGCTCGTGGAAGAGAATTGGCGCACCGCGCGCCCTTTGAGGGCTCGAGTCGGGCTGCACACCGACGAGGCGGTGATCGTGGACGACACGGGCTACGCCAGCCTGCCGATCAATCGGTGCTCCCGCTTGATGACCGCCGCGCACGGCGGACAGACGGTGGTTTCCGGCGCCACCGAGATGCTGATGCGCGGACAGCTGCCCGCCGGCATGGAACTGGTCGATCTCGGTGAACACCGTCTGCGTGATCTCGGGCAGCCCACCCGAATCTTCCAGTTGATCCGCGACGGCGATCATGGGGAGTTTCCGCCGCTTCGAACACTGGATTCGTTCCCGGGAAACCTTCCCGCACAGGTGAGTTCGTTCATCGGGCGCAAGGCCGACGTGGCACGGGTTGTCAAGGCACTCGATGCGGCACGGGTTGTGACAATCACCGGGGTGGGTGGAGTCGGCAAGACCCGCTTGGCATTACAAGTGGCCGCCGAGGTTTTGCCGCGCCATCGGGACGGCGCGTGGCTGGTCGAGCTTGCATCCGTTCGGGACGTCACCGGTGTTGTCGAGGCGGTCGCGGAGGTGTTCCGCTTGACCGGTCTCGCCGGCCAATCGCTCGAGGACTCCCTGCTCGAGATGTTCGCTCAAAAGCAGATGCTGTTGGTGCTGGACAACTGTGAACACGTGCTCGGGTCGGTGGCCAGGCTCGTGAGCCGCCTAGAGCGCCAGTGTTCGGGCATCGTAGTGCTGGCCACCAGCCGCGAAGGACTGGCAATCGACGGTGAATGGATCGTCGCACTTCCACCTCTGGAGGCCGGGCAACCGGGCGACGACATCGAGAGACTGATACACGCCGATGCGATCAGCTTGTTCGCCGAGCGAGCGCGGCAAGTCAAGGCTGACTTTGCCCTGGGTGACAACAACTCTCGTGCGGTGGTCGACATCTGCCAGCGTCTCGACGGTGTCCCACTGGCCATCGAACTTGCGGCGGCGCGGGTGATGGCATTGAGTCCCGCCGAACTGCTGCGTCGGCTCGACCGCCGATTCCAGGTGCTTTCCGGTGGACGCCGGAGCGCAATTGAGCGGCACGCCACGTTGCGGGCCGCGATCGACTGGTCCTACGACCTGCTGGACGCTGCCGAGCAGCGACTTCTCGCCCGCCTCTCGGTGTTCTCCGGAGGCTGCACGCTTGAGGCCATCGAAGAGATCTGCAGTGGCGATCCTGTCGAGCGCGATGATGTCATGGACTTGGTCGCCGGTCTTGTCGCACGCTCACTTGTGGTCGCCGAGGACAGCGACATGGGCACTCGGTATCGCCTGCTGGAAACCATTCGCCAATACGGCGAGGAGCGGCTCGCGGATTGCGGCGAAACCGAAGCGTTCCAGGTCCGGCACGTTGCGTTCTATGCCCAATTCTCCGCTCATGCTGCCGAAAAGACCTACGGACCAGACCAACTCGTCTGGACCCGACGAATCAAGCTCGAGCGGGACAACTTCCTCGCCGCCCTGGCGAAGGCCGTCGATTCCGGCGACGCTTCAGCGGCCGTTGAGTTGGTGGCGAGCTATCCCATCCAATACAGGGCCGCGGGAACGACCGGCGAGATAGTCGTAATAGACGTCACGCCGGCACTGAACATTCCCGGAGCATCCGAACAGCCGGCATATCCCTCCGCCTTGGTGATGGCAGCGTATAAGGCGCAATCGATCGGCGATTGGCAGCGCGTCAACGAGCTGTGCCAACAGGCGCTGGAGGCGGAGGAAAGGGTCGGCGCGTTTCACGGTCCGAGGATCGAGATGGAAACCTGCAGCCTGCAGGCCCAGAACTTCCTCGCGGCCGGCGCCTATGCTGACGCAATCTCGGCATATGCCAGGGCCGCCGAACTGGCCGAAGCCGACGGATATTTGGGCATGGCCGCAATCTTCTTGGCCTACAAGGTCAGTTGTGCGCTCCTCGGGGGAACTGCGGCCAAGGAAATGGAACCGACGGTAGAAGTATCTGTCGCGTTGGCACGACGCTCCGGGATGCCGAGCGCCATGGTCATCAGCCTCAACTCGATGGCGATGACGCTAGCCGAGAGTGACCCGAACCGGGCCAAGACAGTTCTCCGCGAGAGCATCGAACTCGCGAGCTCGCCCGGCCAGGAAGTGGCGACGGGTTTCCTCATGGCGGCCCTGGTTGCCACTAGGCTCGGAAAGTGGGAAGTCGCGCTGGCACTTGCAGCTCGGAACATGCAGCTGTGGCGCGGAATGCAGGCATTTATGACGGCCGCCCCCAGTCTGGCCGTATGCGCGCGAGCGCTCGCTGACGATCGGCCCGATGTGGCAGGGGTATTGCGTGGTGCGGCGTATGCCGCCTACCGGCGCGGAAGCGCTGGACAATCCATGCTGGACGAGGGCCGAGGCAATCGCAGCAGCGTCAACTATCTTCTGGAGGCCTTGCGCGAGGCGGGTGGCCTCGTCACCGCTGCCCTTGGTGAGGAGCGTCGGCAGCGTCTGCGTGAGGAGGGCGCGGCGATGACCATGGAAGAAGCCGTGTCATATGCGTTGGCCAACGTCGACCCGAAGCTTCTTACCGGTCCCATCACCGTGGCGCAGGACTAGAAGCATGACTACGCAGGCGCCCTCCGGGACAGTGACTTTCATGTTGACGGACCTCGAGGGCTCGACTCGCATGTGGGAGCAGGAACCCACAGCGATGAAGTCGGCGATGGTCCGCCACGACGAACTTCTCGAAAAGGCCGTCGCATCGAACGACGGATTCGTGTTCTCACGGATGGGCGACGGAATGGCCGCCGCGTTCTCGACGGCGGGCGACGCGGTGAGTTCGGCAATGACCTTCAAACAGGCTCTTGCGGAAGAGAACTGGCGTACCGCGGCGCCACTGAAGGCACGCATCGGGCTACACACGGCGGAGGCCGTGATCGTCGACGACACCGGCTACGCCAGCCTACCCATCAACCGCTGTGCCCGGTTGATGGCCGCAGCCCACGGCGGGCAGGTCGTAATATCCGGCGCCACGGAAGCGCTGATGCGTGGCGCGGTGCCCGAAGGCGTCGAGTTGAGGGACCTGGGCGAGCACCGCCTGCGCGACCTGGGCCAACCCATGCATGTCTTCGAAGTCAGTCCGTCCGACCGTGCCGAGGATTTCCCGCCGTTGCGAAGTTTGGACGCGTTCCCGGGAAACCTGCCGGCACAGGTGACGTCCTTCATCGGACGAAAGACCGACGCCTCGTCGGTCGCCGCCGCATTGGGTGAGTCCCGCGTGGTAACGATCACCGGGGTGGGCGGCGTTGGCAAGACGCGCCTGGCGCTGCAGGTCGCCGCCGACCTATTGCCCCGCTATCGCGACGGGGCCTGGCTTGTCGAGCTGGCACCGCTACGCGATCCCGAGGGTCTGGTGTCGGTCGTCGCCGCCGCTTTCCGCCTCAGCACTATCGGACCGTCACTCGAAGACACTCTCGTCGAGATGCTGACCCATAAGGATCTGCTGCTGGTGCTCGACAACTGCGAACACCTATTGGGAGCGGTGGCCCGGTTGGTCACTCGCATTGAACGCGAATGCCCAGGCGTGGTCATCCTGGCTACCAGCCGCGAGGGGATGGCCGTCGGCGGCGAGCAGTTGATCGCCTTGCCTCCGCTCGCATCGGGCGACCGAGGTGAGCCCGTCGACCAGCTGGTGCACACCGATGCGGTGAGTTTGTTCGTCGAGCGGGCCCGACACGTCAAGAACGACTTTGCGCTTACCGACAACAACGCCGCCGCTGTGGTCGAGATCTGTCAGCGACTCGACGGTGTGCCGCTGGCGATCGAATTGGCTGCCGCCCGAGTCATCGCATTGAGCCCGTCGGAGCTCGTGCAGCGACTCGATCGCCGATTCCAGTTGCTTGCCGGCGGACGCCGGGGCGGGGTCGAGCGCCACGCGACGCTTCGGGCGGCCATCGATTGGTCCTACGAGCTGCTGGACGACGCGGAGCAGCGACTGCTCGCCCGGATGTCCGTGTTCTCCGGTGGCTGCACACTCGAGGCGGTCGAGGAGGTGTGTAGCGGCGATCGTGTCGAGCGGGAGGCGGTCGTGGATCTTGTTACCAGCCTCGTGGCCCGCTCGCTGGTGGTCGCGGAGGACCGCGGCCTCGGTACCCGCTACCGCCTACTGGAAACTATCCGCCAGTACGGAGAGGAACGGCTGGCCGAGTGGGGCGAGACCGAGAAGCTGTTGACCGCACACGGCCGCTTCTACGCCGACCTGTTGGCGCGGGCTGCCGAACGCTCCTATGGACCCGAACAGCTCGCCTGGACGCGGCGGTTGAACCTCGAGCGGGACAACGTTCGGCTGGCACTCAACACTGCCATCGAGACAAACGACGGCTCGCTGGCTGTTCGGCTGCTGGCCAGCCACCCCAATCGCCACGGTGTGTGGGGCGCCAACCCAGTCGGCACGGTGCTCAGTGACGCGGTTGATCAGGTGCTCGAGTTGGCGGATGCTCGCGAAAGTCCCGAATACCCCCGCGGACTGATGGTGGGGGCGTATCAGACCTTCTGGAGCGGCGACTGCGACTACGCCGTTGCACGTGAGCTATGCAGCGAGGCACTGACCGAACAACAAGATCGCGCCGTTGCGCCCCAAGGCCCTCCCATCGAGATGGACGCCCGGAATCTGGAGGCACTCGCTTCGCTTTCTGCGGGTGCCTACACCGATGCCGTTCACGCCTACTCCCAGGCCGCCGAGGCGGCCCGAGCCGATGGCTATCCAGGGATTGCGGCCACATATCTTGCCTTCGGCGTCAACGCGAGAGTGCTTGGCGGCCTCGGCGCGGAGGAAGCCATCGCCGAGGCGGAGGACGCGGTCGCCCTGGCCAGGGAGTCCGGCATGCCCGGGGCGATTGTGCAGAGCCTCACCACGCTGGCGTTGGCGCTGGCGGAGCACGACCCACCACGGGCCAGAGCGCTGCTCGATGAAAGCATCGAATGCGTTGGCGGTGAGCACATCTCAGGGAACTTCGTCGTCTGCTCAATGGTCGCGGGCCGCCTTCGCGACTGGGATCTCACACTCACGCTGGCCGCTCGTGCGATGCACGTGTGGCTCTGGGACATGTCGCCTCTGTGGGCTGCGATTTGTTTCGCGGAGTGCGCGCGTGCGGTCGCCGAGGACAACCTTGAAGTAGCGGGCATCCTGCGTGGTGCGGCCTATGCGGCCTTTCGCCAAGCGAGTCCGGTCGACGACAGTGCTCGGCAGCAGGACAGCTCGCGCGTCGACGCCGGCGCCAACTTCGTTCTTACGGCACTTCGCGAAACAGGTGACCTCGTTGCCGCCGCGCTCGGCGAAGACCGGCGCCGTCAGCTCCGTGCAAAAGGGGCGGCCATGACCATCGACGAAGCCGTCTCGTTTGCGCTTGAACATATCGACCCGAAAATGCCGTCCAGCCATAGTTCGACGGGGTAGCGAGACGTGACCGCATCACCACCCTCTGGCACGGTGACCTTCCTGCTCACCGACCTCGAAGGGTCTACCCGCATGTGGGAGCAGGATCCCGATGCGATGACGGCGGCCATGGTCCGTCACGACGAAATGCTGGAGAAGACGATCGCGGCGCATCGAGGATTTGTGTTCGCCCGAATGGGCGACGGCATGGCCGCTGCGTTCGCAACAGCGCGCGACGCCGTCTGCGCGGCGGCGGGTATTCAACAAGCGCTCGCGGAAGAGCCTTGGCGCACTGCGCGCCCACTGCGGGCCCGGGTCGGTCTGCACACCGACGAGGCGGTGATCGTCGATGACACTGGATACGCCAGCCTTCCGATCAATCGGTGCTCCCGGTTGATGACGGCCGCCCACGGCGGACAGACGGTCGTCTCCGGCGCCACCGAGATGCTCCTGCGTGACCAGCTACCCGACGGAATGGAGTTGGTCGACCTCGGTGAGCACCGGCTGCGCGACCTTGGCCGTCCTACCCGGATTTTCCAGCTGGTACGTGATGGCGACCGCGAGGAGTTCCCACCGCTGCGGACTCTGGACTCATTCCCGGGAAACCTTCCAGCACAAGTCAGTTCGTTTATCGGACGTGAGGCGGAGGTGTCACGGGTGACAAAGGCGCTGGGGACCTCACGGGTGGTGACGGTCACTGGCGTCGGCGGTGTCGGCAAGACCCGCTTGGCATTACAGGTCGCGGCCGAGTTGCTGCCCCACTACCGCGACGGATCCTGGTTGGTCGAGTTCGCGCCGGTGCGTGATCCCGACAGCGTGGTAGACGCGGTTGCCACCGTCTTCCGACTGACTACCAGAAGCGGCCAGACGCTTGAAGAGTCGCTTCTTGAGATGTTGGCCGGCAAGCAGCTGCTGTTAGTGCTGGACAACTGCGAGCACGTGATCGCAGAAGTGGCCCGGCTGGTGACCCGGATCGAACAGGAGTGTCCGGGTGTCGTCGTGTTCGCCACCAGCAGAGAGGGACTCGCTGTCGATGGAGAGCAACTCATTGCGTTGCCCCCACTGGAAGCCGGCACTCCGACTGATGCCATGGAGCGTCTCGCAACCACAGATGCCGTCAGGCTGTTTGTCGAGCGGGCACGACTCGTCAAAGCCGACTTCGCGCTGACCGATGGCAACGCCCGTGCCGTGGCCGAGGTGTGCCAACGCCTCGATGGAGTGCCCCTGGCCATCGAGTTGGCCGCTGCACGCGTGATTGCATTGAGTCCCGCCCAACTCGCGGGTCGCCTCGACCGCCGATTCCAGGTCCTTGCCGGTGGACGGCGCGGCGCTGTTGAGCGGCATGCGACACTGCGCGCGGCGATCGACTGGTCATACGAGCTGCTGAACTCCTCGGAACAACGTCTGCTCGCCCGTATGGCGGTCTTCCCCGGAGCCAGCGCGCTGGAGGCCGTTGAGGAAATCTGTAGCGGCGATCCCGTCGAGCGCGACGACGTCATGGATTTGGTGACCGCGTTGGTGTCTCGCTCGCTGGTGGTCGCCGAAGACAGCGACCTGGGCACCCGCTTCCGCTTGTTGGAGACCATTCGCCAGTACGGAGAGGAACGGCTTGCCGAGTGGAGCGAGACCGAGTCCCTGCTGACCCGGCATGCCCGGTTCTATGCAGACCTGTCGACGCGGGCAGCCGAGAACGTTTACGGGCCCGAACAACTCGTGTGGGCCAAGCAGATAAATGTCGAGCGAGACAACATCCGGTCGGCCCTCGCCCATGCCATCGACGCAAACGACGGGGTGCTGGCGGTGCAGCTCGTGGCGAACCATTCTCACCACCACAGCTATGCGGGGATGGGCGAGGTGTTCGAAATTCCAGCTTCACGGGTAATCGACCTGCCCAACGCTCGCGACGAATCCGGGTACCCACGCGTGCTGATGGCGGCAGCCTGGCACGCTCACTTGCGCGGTGACTTCGACCGCGCCGAGGAACTGAGCAAGCAAGCGATCGAGACGCATTCACGCCTGCCTACTACGCGGCGGCTGCCCCGGGTCGAATGGGATGCATGGAGTCTGAAAGCGATGGCCGCGCTCGCGGCAGGCGACTATCCCAATGCTCTTTCGGCTTACACCCGAGCCTCGGAACTGGCCGCCGCCGACGGCTATCCCGGGCTTGCCGCCATCTCCCTCGCCGTCGGCGTGAACACTGCACTTCTCGGCGGTGGCGAAGTCCAGGAAGCGAACGATAAAGCCGCCGAGGCTGTCGCGCTGGCACGGCAGTCCGGCATGCATGCGGCGATTGTCATCAGCCTCAACTCGCTTGCGCTGACTTTGGTCGACATCGACCCTGAGCGGGCGAGGGCACTCCTTCAGGAAAGCATCGGGCGCAGCTCCAGACAGGGCGAGGCGAGCCCGGCAGGAATCCTCACGGCCAGTCTGGTCGCAGCCCGGTTATCAGACTGGGACCTCACTCTTGCCTTGACCGCCTGGTCGATGCATCTCGAGCGCTGGGTGGTAGCCCCGCTGGAAGTCGCGCCATGTCTAGCCCTGGCCGCGCGCGCTCTCGCCGACCGCCGACCCGAGACAGCGGGTGTCTTGCACGGTGCGGCGTATGCCACTTTTCGACGCGCGGCTTCCGCAGCCGGCGGCGGAGAGCGATCGAGCACCGCACAAGTCGGCCCAACTGCCAATTTCGTTCTGACGGCGATGCACCAGACCGGGGACATCGTCGCTGCCGCCGTTGGCAACGAGCGTCGACGCGCGCTCCGCACCGAAGGCGCGGCGATGAGTATGGACGAGGCGATCACCTACGCGCTGGCCAATATCGATCACAAGCTCCTTACTGGTCCAATCGCTAGCATCGACCGGTGACCATCGAGCCCCGCCCCACTGCCGACCTGGTCGACGAGATCGGCCCCGACGTCCGCAGCTGCGATCTGCAATTCACGCAGTACGGCGGCCGACGTCAATTCGCCGGTCCGATCACGACCGTGAAGTGCTTCGAGGACAACGCGCTCCTGAAATCCGTACTGTCCGAGCCGGGTAACGGCGGAGTCCTGGTGATCGACGGCGACGGTTCCCTGCACGCCGCGCTCGTCGGCGACGTCATCGCGGGCCTGGGCATCGACAACGGCTGGGCCGGGATCATCATCAACGGCGCGGTGCGTGACGCCGCGACGCTGCGCACGCTCGATATCGGCGTCAAGGCGCTGGGCACCAATCCCCGCAAAGGCACCAAAACCGCTGCGGGCCAACGAGATGTCGCCATCGAGTTCGGCGGCGTCGTTTTCGTACCTGGTGAGATCGCCCACAGCGACGACGACGGCATCGTCGTGGTCGGCAACTGAACCGCTCTACCACGGGCCACCGACATCCAGCATGCACACCGCCTGCGTTGTGGTTGATCAGCGCGCCATCGTGTCCGCCGTCGGACAGGTCAAGGTCGCCACCTCCGAGCACCAATACTTCAGCAGCGACATCGTATTGGTCAGGGCCACACGGTGATTCGGCGATGCCATCGTGAGGCCCAACAGGCTAGGAGTGTTCACCGTCAACGGCGGTGGTTCCTAGAACGTGACTGCATCGCCGATCCGAGCGCCGCCTGGACCAGGGTGTTCGCTCACGCCTCGACTGACGAACCGAGGCGCAGTGGCAGAGCGCCCGGACAGTCTGGCGGCGGTGCCTCGACACAGCGTCGCCCACCCAGTCGGCCCCGCCCCGTTGACTCCTCTCGCGGGACGGGGTTTCGGCTACCCATTGCCGCGCAACGACATTGGCGGACCGACTTCAACAGTCAGACCAGCGGGGTGGGCTGTGCACCAAGCAGCAGCGGTGACGGCCCCGGCTACTGGGACGAGGACGAGGACGAGGACGCAAGGATTTTCCAAGGCTCTCGTAAGCATCTGGCAAGCGTCGTGCGCCACACTTTCGCTATAGGCAATCCCACATCGGGATGCTTAGGCAAGGAGGAATCGCAAAAATGAACGCCAAAGCAAAGAACGTGTCCAAGCTGCGGATGGGGGTCGGTGTCGCGCTGGCAACCGTGGGTGTGTCACTCGCCGGGTCGCTGGCACCAGCCGTCGCATCCGCTGACCCGTGGGTGCCGTTCAGCGGACCCCTTCACCCGGCACGCCACTACGCGGCTGACGTCCTGCATCCAATCTGGGCACTCACGCACCCCGTGCGCGCCCTTATCCCCTGACCCCCGCACTGCAGGGCCGAGCTCTGCGACGCCACGGCCCCAGAGTTGCCGACTTCGCGAACGTGCAGGCCAGGGGCGGCGGGGGGATGCCCCAGTTCAAAGTTCCAGTTGCTCAAGAAGCTGACGGACGCGAGCTTCTATCTCATCGCGTATCGGGCGTACGGCTTCGAGCGGCTGGCCAGCAGGATCGGGTAGCAGCCAATCCTCGTAACGCCGCCCCGGAATGAACGGGCAGGTGTCCCCACAACCCATTGTGACGACAACGTCGGCGGCCTCAACCATCTCGTTTGTCCACCGCTTCGGGTGCTCGGTGGTGATGTCGATGCCCTTCTCGGCCATCGCGGCGATAGCGGCGGGGTTGATGCCATGAGCCGGTTCCGAGCCACCTGAGTAGGCGACGGCCTTAACCCCGGCTAGGTGCGAGAAGAAGCCTACGGCCATTTGGGAACGGCCTGCGTTGTGTGTGCAGAGGAACAACACTGTTGGTCTGTTCACGGAATGCTCGATTCAGGGTTTTCTTTTCGTGGGACAACGACTTCGGCGGTGTGGCTTGCAGTGTCGGGGTAGAGCGCAACGACTAGTGCCAAGCCGATAAGGCCGCCGATGATCTGCGCGGCGACAAAGCCGGGGACTGATGCGGGTGCGATTCCGGCGAAGGTGTCGGAGAACATGCGGCCAACAGTCACTGCGGGGTTGGCGAACGACGTTGAGCTGGTGAACCAATACGCCGCGCCAATGTAAGCACCGACTGCTGCGGCTGAGATTCCAGTGCGTCCGGTACGGGCCATTGCAAAAATCAATGCGACCAGGCCGGCTGTTGCGACTACCTCGCCGACCAGATGGCCTGTCGTGAGCCGTTGCTTCGTGGCGATTTCCAACACCCGCCGGTCGAACATAATGTTCGCCAGTAGCGCACCAGCTATTCCACCAAGAGTCTGAACGGCTAGGTACGCCAACATTGTTGGGCCGCTGATCCCGGCGGCGAGTCGCCGTCCCAATAGCCAATCCACAAGAGAGACAACGGGGTTGAAGTGTGCACCGGATACCGGGCCGAACAGCAGAATCAGAACGGCGAGGCCGAAGGCGGTAGCGATGGAGTTCTCCAACAGTTGCAGGCCTGCGTCACTCGGCGACAGTTGCGCGGCGGCGATCCCTGATCCGACCACTGCCGTGACCAGTAGCGCCGAACCGACAAACTCGGCCAGCAGTCGACGTGATGTGCTGACGTGGCGGTTCACGACCGGTCAGCAGCAGGCC
The DNA here is from genome assembly GCA_963721495.1 of uncultured Actinomycetota bacterium. GTDB lineage: Bacteria > Actinomycetota > Actinomycetes > Mycobacteriales > Mycobacteriaceae > Mycobacterium. The sequence continues at coordinate 101,937 of CAVRMG010000049.1, forward strand.
GAGGTGGTTGCGGCCTTCTCTCCTGGTACCTCATCGGCACTGTCGCATGCACTACACGAGCACCCGCCAGCCGGATCGGCGGCGAGCAGGTCGGGACTGGTGCCGAAGGTCTGCGAGTCCGCCAGCACGGTGTAGACCTCCCATTTCTCCCCGCCGGGAGCGGTCACCCACACCTTGTCTTGGGTGGCGAAACAGCAGGTGGTGCCGATCTCTTCTTTGGTGAACAACCCTTCGTGTGTAAGCCGGGCGATCTCCGAATGCACCTCGTCGCTGGAATCAACCTCGACCCCAAGGTGATTGATGGTGCCCCTCGCCGCCGGGTTCTCAAGCAGTACGAGCTTGAGCGGCGGCTCAGCGATTGCAAAGTTGGCGTAGCCATCTCTGAGCTTGGTCGGTTGAGTATTGAAGAGCTTGGAGTAGAACGTGATCGCAGCATCGAGGTTGTCGACATTGAGTGCGAGTTGGATACGAGACACGGCGCACCTTCCAGGATGTTAGACATATATCGAAGTCGTGTGGGTTCGATCTTCCGCACCTTTTTGATATATGTCAACCTTTCTGTCAGGATTGTCGTATGCCCAAGACGCTGCCTACGGTCGACATGTCTGCCCCGGTGTGCTGCTCCCCAGTAGCGGCTGGCCCGCTCGATGACGCCTCCGCGCTCGAGATCGCCCTTCGCCTCAAAGCCCTCGCCGATCCCATGCGCGTGAAGCTGGTGTCGCTGCTCTTCGGCTCAACAGTGGGCGAGGAATGCAGTCGCGATCTTGCTGAGGCCGTCGGACTTACCGAGTCAACGGTCAGCCACCATCTCTCGCAACTGCGGCGAGCGGGACTCGTCGAGTCGGAGCGGCGCGGCATGAACGTCTACCACCGCCCACGGCGTGAATCCCTCGTGGCACTGTGCTCCGTTCTTGACCCAAATTGCTGCACCTGACGGTGGCAGTAGCTGCCAGGTCGGCGACTCAACTAACCTGTGTCCTCCAGCAATTGCCGACGGCACGGTCATCTGATCAGCGGTGATGATCCCGAACGCATTCGATAGTCCAGATGAATCGAGCTAGCGTCTCCTCACCAAGGACTTAGGCCGAAGCCATCACCGCTGCACGGTGTTTGGTGAACTTCAGCGCCTCGTCGTCGACCTTGCCGCGCCGGATCAGGCCCAGGTCGAGCAGATAATTCTGCTTGAGCCGCCACGGTGCGACGTGTCCCGACTTGGGCAGGTAGTCCAACGCCCGGAGAACATAGCCGGGGGTGAAGTCCATCAGCGGGCGTTCATCGACGCTGTTGCCCGGATGCTGCGGTTCGACGGTGTCAAAGCCCTTGGCGTCCATGTAGTTGATCACCCGGCAGACGAACTCGGAAACCAGGTCGGCCTTCAGCGTCCACGACGCGTTGGTGTAGCCGACGGTGAACGCCATGTTGGGCATGTGGGTCAGCATCATGCCCTTGTAGGCCATGGTGTCGTTGACCTCGACCGGCACGCCGTTGCGGGAGATCGCCGCGCCACCGAAGAGCTGCATGTTCAAACCTGTTGCAGTGACGATGATGTCGGCGGCGATCTCCTCGCCCGATGCGAGCCTGATGCCTGTCTTGGTGAAGCGCTCGATGGTGTCGGTGACGACGTCGGCCTTGCCCGCCTTGATGGTCTTGAACAGATCACCGTTGGGTGCCAGGCACAGTCGCTCGTCCCAGGGGTTGTACGTCGGACCGAAGTGCTTCTGCACGTCGTAGCCCTCGGGCAGGCGCCGCTCCGCCATGGTCATCAGCGTCTTGCGCATGAAATTCGGGAAGCGGCGGGCGATTCGGTACTGCGCCGACTGGAACATGATGCTCTTCCACCGGTTGACCACATAGGCCGGCTTCTCGGGCAGTGTCTTGTTCATCCGGACGGTGAACGGGTCGACGTCGGGCAGTGCGCCGATGTATGTCGGCGACCGCTGAAGCATCGTCACATGACCTGCGCCCGAATTTGCAAGGGCGGGAATGAGAGTCACCGCAGTAGCACCACTGCCGATCACGACTATCTTCTTGCCTGCGTAGTCCAGGTCCTCGGGCCAGTGCTGCGGGTGGATGATGGTGCCCGCGAAGTCCTCGGATCCGGCGAACTCCGGCGTATAGCCCTCGTCGTAGTTGTAGTAACCACTCGCGGCGAACAGGAACGATGCGGTGATCTCCACCTCTTCGCCACCCCGGTCGACGCGAACCTTCCACACGTTGTCGTCGTCGGACCAGTCCGCGGCGATGACCTTCTGGCCGTAGCGGATGTGCTTGTCGATGCCGTACTCGGAGACGGTCTCCTTGAGGTAGGCCATGATCGACGGGCCCGTCGGCAATCGCCTTCTCGGACGTCCACGGCTTGAACCGGAATCCGAGGGTGAACATGTCGGAGTCCGAGCGGATGCCCGGGTACTTGAACAGGTCCCACGTGCCGCCGAGGTTCTCGCGGCGCTCCAGGATCGCGTAGCTCTTGGTGGGGCAGCGGTCCTGCAGGTGCCAGGCGGCGCTGATGCCGGAGATGCCGGCTCCCACGATGACGACGTCGAGGTGTTCGCTCATGGTACCGGAGCGTATCAACGGTGTGTCGAGATAGTCAACAGTGTGTCGAGAAACTCGACACTGTGTAGACTCACTGCTTGTGACGACTGTCAGCCAGCCCCGCGGCACCCGTGCCCGACGCTCCTCGCGACCCTCAGGAGACGACCGTGAGCTGGCCATTCTCACCACCGCCGAGCGCCTGCTCGAGGTGCGGTCGCTGTCCGAGATCTCCGTCGACGACCTGGCCAAGGGCGCCGGAATCTCGCGACCGACTTTCTACTTCTACTTCCCGTCCAAGGAAGCGGTGCTGCTGACGCTGGTGGAACGAGTCATCGCCGAAGCCGACCGCAACGCCGACGAAGCGATGGGCGGCATGGACGCCTCAGTCGATCCCGCCGGGGTGTGGAAGGCCATCAACGCCCTATTCAGGACATTCGGCTCGCATCGCGCGGTCACCCTTGCAGGCGCGGATTCACGCCCGACGAACCCCGAAGTGCGCGCGCTGTGGTCGCGGTTCATGCAGAAGTGGATCGACCACACCACCTCGTCCATCCAGGCCGAACGCGACCGGGGTGCCGCACCGGAGACGATTCCGGCGGCCGATCTTGCGACGTCGCTGAACCTGATGAACGAGCGGACGATGCTGGCGGCGTTCGCCGACGAGCGGCCGGCGATCGCGCCGGAACAACTCGTGGACACGCTCGCGCACGTCTGGGTCACCAGCATCTACGGCAAGGCCGCTCAACTAGTCGGACCGCGATGCGAACATATGTTCGTGTCGGCACGGCGGTCGGAAGCCACCATCCTGCACGCTGATCTCGACTCGTTCTATGCGTCGGTCGAACAGCGTGACGACCCCGCGCTGCGTGGCCGGCCGGTGATCGTCGGCGGCGGCGTCGTGCTGGCGGCGAGCTACGAAGCCAAGGCCTACGGAGTGCGCACCGCCATGGGTGGCCGCCAGGCACGGGCACTGTGCCCGCACGCCATCGTGGTGCCGCCACGGATGTCGGCGTACTCGGCGGCCAGCGACGCGGTGTTCGAGGTCTTCCACGACACCTCGCCCGTCGTCGAGCCGCTGAGCGTCGACGAGGCGTTCCTCGACGTCTCGGGACTGCGGCGGGTGTCCGGCACCCCCGTGGAGATCGCCGCGCAGCTGCGCTCGCAGGTGCGAGACCGCGTCGGCCTGCCGATCACCGTCGGCATCGCCCGCACGAAGTTCCTGGCCAAGGTCGCCAGCCAGGAGGCGAAACCCGATGGCTTACTGCTGGTTCCGCCCGATCGCGAGCTGGCATTCCTTCATCCGCTGCCGGTGCGGCGGCTGTGGGGCGTCGGCGTCAAGACCGCCGAGAAGCTGCACGCGCACGGCATCGAGACGGTCGCCGATGTCGCAGAGCTCGGCGAGTCGACGCTGGCATCCATGGTCGGCGGCGCGATGGGTCATCAGCTGTTTGCGTTGTCCCGCAACATCGATCGCCGCCGGGTGGTGACGGGCGTGCGCCGCCGCTCGGTCGGAGCGCAGCGCGCGCTCGGACGTCGGGGCAACACGATGTCGGCCGCGGAGGTCGACGCCGTCGTCATCAATCTGATCGACCGGATCACCCGCCGGATGCGTAAGGCCGGCCGCACCGGCCGCACCGTGGTGCTGCGGTTGCGGTTCGATGATTTCGGCCGCGCCTCCCGGTCGCACACGATGCCGTGGGCCACCGCGTCGACCGAGATGATCCTCGACACCGCACGCGCACTGGTTGCCGCGGCCGCTCCGCTGATCGCCGAGCGCGGCCTGACCCTCGTCGGTTTCGCGGTGTCCAACATCGACCGCCACGGCGCCCAGCAGTTGGAGCTCCCCTTCGAGAACGCGGCCCTATGTCGCCGGCGGGCCGGCTCCGCCACGGACACCGTCGCGCTGGACGCCGCCGTCGACCAGGTCAGGCAGCGCTACGGCAACGCGGCCGTCACGCGGGGTGTGCTGCTCGGCCGCGACCCCGGCCTCGAAATGCCGCACCTACCCGACTAGGACGGGGTTAGTTCGACGTCCACTCCAACAGCTTCTCGGCCGGCCAGGTATTCACGATCCGCTCGACGGGCACGCCCGCGTCGAGCGCGCGCTGCGCACCGTAGCCGAGGAACTCGAGCTGGCCCGGGGCGTGGGAGTCGGTGTCGATGGAGAACAGGCAACCGATCTCGAGTGCGAGGTTCAGCAGGCGGGTCGGCGGGTCGCGCCGCTCGGGCCGCGAGTTGATCTCGACGGCGGTGCCGTTGTCGAGGCAGGCCGTAAACACCTTCGCCGCATCGAATTTCGACTCCGGTCGTACGCCGCGGCCGCCGGTGACCAGTCGCCCGGTGCAGTGGCCCAACACATCCGTATGTGGGTTGGCCACGGCCTTGAGCATGCGCCGCGTCATCGACGGCGCGTCCATGGACAGCTTGGAGTGCACACTGGCGACGACGACGTCGAGCCGTTCCAGGAGCTCGTCCTCCTGGTCGAGCGAGCCGTCGTCGAGGATGTCGACCTCGATGCCGGTCAGGATGCGCATCGGCGCGACGGTCTCGCGGATCTCGTCGATGACGTCGAGCTGTTCGCGCAGCCGCTCAGGGGAAAGCCCGTTGGCGACCCGCAGGCGTGGCGAGTGATCGGTCAGCGCACAGTACTCGTGGCCCAGTTCCTTTGCCGCGAGCATCATTTCCTCGATGGGGGCCGAGCCGTCGGACCAGTTCGAGTGCACGTGCAGGTCGCCGCGCAGGGCCGCACGGATATCGCCGCCACCGAGATCCTTTGCACCTGAACGTAATTCGGCCAGTGCATCGGGCTCTATGCCGGCCCACGCCTGGGCGATGACCTTCGCAGTCTTGGGCCCGACGCCGGGAAGCGACTGCCAGCTGTTGGCGGCGCCGTGGCGCTCGAGGTCAGCGTCTGCTCAAACCCTCGACGACGTCGGCGGCGTTGCGGTACGCCATCACGCGGCGGGGGTCTTCACGCGCCCGGTCTTTGTAGTAGGCAATCTGGCGCAGGGCGAGAACCGGATCCATGCCCCCAGTGTGCCCCTGTCAGCCGACGCCCAAGCCCCAGCCCGGATCCCGGCCGCTCATCGCGACGACCTTGTCCAACGGCGGCGCGTCGTCGGCGACCGGCTTGGCCGGGTCGAACATGCCTGGGGTGCCCGCCGGGTCGAACTGCGCCAGATACTCCAGGAGCGCCTTGGTCGTGGCCGCGTCGGCGTCATAGGAGACGCCCGTGGCACGCGCGACATCCCAGCCGTGGAGCACCACCTCGGCCAGCGCGATGGAACCACCCACCTCCCCCGGAAAGTCGACGCCACCGGCACGGGACATTCCCTCCCAGGCGGCCGGGTCCTGCCACGCCCGCGCCAACTCCGCCAGCCTGGCCGGGTAGGAGGTGCGCCAGTCGGCCTCGAGCTCCGCACCGTCGGTCGGCGGAGTGTCGGTCATCGGGCCGAAGTCCTTGCGCGCCGAGGCGGTGAACGCGTGCGCAAGGATGCCGACGTGCGCGACGAGCTCGTCGAGCCGCAGGTTCTCGCACGGCGTCGGCGCCGTCAGTTGGTCATCGGATACGTTCGCCAGCACGTCGGCCGTGCGTTGGCAGGCTGAGGTCAAATCGATCATGCCCATACCGACCCCGGCGACGGCCGGAACTCATCGCCCGGCGGATGGTTTCGTCGCGCCCTGGACCAGAGCCGACACCTGGTTCTCGGCGCCGCCCGCGAAGAACAGCATCTCGTCGCCCGCCTCGAGCACGTCGTCCGGCTTCGGGAGCACGATCCCGCTGTCGCGAATCACGATCGCGAGCACGGTGTTCTCCAGCAGCGGCACATCGCGCATCCGCTGACCGACCAGTGGATCGCCCTCGGGCAGCGTCAGTTTGGCCAGACTCACCTGGCCCCGGCGCAGTTCCATCAACCGCACGACATGGCCGATGTCGATGGCGCCCTCGATCGCGGCGACCAACGCCGCAGGCGCAGAAACGGCGACATCGACGCCCCACGCCTCGGTGAACAGCCACGCATTGCGCATGTCATTGACCCGGGCCACCACCCGATCCACCCCGAACTCAGTCTTGGCCAGCAGCGACGCCGTCAGGTTCACCTTGTCGTCGCCGGTCGCGGCGATCACCACGTCGCAGGTCTGCATTCCCGCATCCTCGAGTGAGACCAGCTCGCAGGCGTCGGCCAGCAACCAGTCCGCATCGGGCACGGTCTGCGGTTCGTAGTGGCGGATGTCGTGCTCGATCAGCAGGACCTTGTGGCCGTAGCCGAGCAGTTCCTGCGCGACGGACCTGCCGATCGCGCCGGCTCCGGCGATGCCGATCCGCATCATCTGCCGCTCGTCGGCGCGGCTGGACGCCTCGGTGGTTCGCCGCCTGACCCGGATCACCGATTCATAGTGGCACCATGCGGCAATGTGCTGTGCGGCTACCGGACAGGACCACCGCACCCAGCGGCCGTGATAGGTGTTAACTGCACGTCGAAGGGCCACCTATGCGGTGCCGAACGGGGATCAAATGAGCTTGCAGCAGCTGTATCTGGTGCTGCTGGCCGGTGGGCTCGTGTTGTTGGCAAGCATCATCGCCACCCGGGCGGCCAGCCGGGTGGGGCTGCCCAGTCTGCTGCTGTTCCTCGGCGTCGGCGTCATCGTCGGCGAGGACGGGATCGGTCTGCATTTCGACAACTACCTGCTCGCCGATCACCTGGGCACCGTGGCGCTGGCGATCATCCTCGTCGAGGGCGGTCTGACTACGCGGTTCTCCGACGTTCGGCGGGTGCTGGCCCCGGCCGCGGTGTTGGCCACCGTGGGCGTGGCCGTCAGCATGGCGGTCACAGCGGCCGGCGCCCATCTGCTGCTCGGCATCGAGTGGCAACTGGCGCTGCTGCTCGGGGCAGTCGTCTCTGTCACCGACGCCGCTGCGGTGTTCTCGGTGCTGCGCGTGGTGCCCTTACCCCGCCGGGTGGCGGGCCTGCTCGAGGCCGAGTCGGGATTCAACGACGCCCCGGCCGTCATCCTCGTCCTGATGTTCAGCGTCACGCCGCTGGCACTTTCGCCGGTGCACGCGTTCGCCGAACTCCTCTACGAGTTGGCCGTGGGTGCCGCGATCGGGTTGGGTTGCGGACTTCTGGGCTCAATCGCCTTGCGCCGCATAGCTCTTCCCGCTTCCGGGCTATATCCGCTGGCGACGTTCGGGCTCGGCATGGTCGCGTTCGCCGCTGCGGGCAGCGCACACGCCAGCGGGTTCCTCGCCGCCTACCTGGCCGCAGTCGTGCTCGCCAACTCCGGGCTGCCCCACCGTTCGGCCACCCGGTCGTTCGCGGAGGGACTCGGGTGGCTTGCGCAGATCGGCCTGTTCGTCCTGCTCGGCCTGCTCGTCGATCCCAGCGATCTGGGCGCGGAGCTGATGCCGGGAATCGTGATCGGCCTCGTCCTGCTGTTGGTCGCCCGACCGCTGTCGGTCTTCGTCTCCCTTGTCGGATTCCGGGTGCCCTGGCAAGAGCAGGTCTTCGTGTCCTGGGCCGGTCTGCGCGGCGCGGTGCCGATCGTGCTGGCGACCTTCCCGATCGTCGCGGGTGTCACCGACAGCATCCGCCTGCTCAACATCGTGTTCATCCTCGTCGTGGTGTACACGCTGGTTCAGGGGCCCAGCCTTCGCCTGCTCGCGCACCGGTTGGGGCTGATCCCGAAGGAGGCCACCCGCGAGATCCAGGTCGAAGCGGCACCCCTCGACGTGCTGGAGGCCGAGCTGCTGACCATGACCGTGCAGGCGCCGTCGCGGCTGCACAACGTCACGGTCCTCGAGTTACGGCTACCCGATCCCAGCGTGATCACGCTGATCATCCGGGACGGCCACACGTTCGTTCCGCAACCCGACACCCGCATCGCGATCGGCGACGAACTGCTGATCGTCACCACCACCAAGACCCGGGCCGCGGCCGAACGCCGGCTGCGCGCGGTGAGTCGGCGCGGCAAGCTGGCCTACTGGTTCGACGAGTACGGCGAGGCGGAGTGACCGTCGGACGACGATCAAGCGCCGAGGTACGAGGCGCGTTGAGAAGTCCGACCAACGACCCCGTCGGACGACAGCCATCGGCAAGGAAATCGGGACTAGGCTCGATTCAGTGAGATTCGCTTTCAAGACTTCCCCGCAGAACACCACGTGGGCCGACATGCTGGCCATCTGGGAGACCGCCGACGACATCGAGGTTTTCGAGTCCGGCTGGACCTTCGACCACTTCTATCCGATCTTCTCGGACTCCACCGGGCCGTGCCTGGAGGGCTGGATCACGCTGACCGCTCTCGCGCAGGCGACCAGACGGCTGCGGGTCGGCGTCCTCGTCACAGGCATCCACTACCGCCACCCTGCGGTCCTCGCCAACATGGCCGCCGCCCTGGACATCGTCTCCGGCGGCCGGCTGGAACTCGGCATCGGCGCCGGCTGGAATGAGGAGGAGTCCGGCGCGTACGGCATCGAACTGGGCTCCATCAAGGAACGCTTCGATCGATTCGAGGAAGCCTGCGAGGTGTTGACGAATCTTCTGTCGAAGGAAACGACGACGTTCGACGGAAAGTTCTATCAGCTCAAGGACGCTCGCAACGAGCCCAAGGGTCCGCAGCAACCGCACCCGCCCATCTGCATCGGCGGCAGCGGCGAGAAGCGCACGCTGAAGATCACCGCCCGCTACGCCCAGCACTGGAACTTCGTCGGCGGCACACCGGAGGAGTTCGCCCGCAAGCGCGATGTGCTCGCCGGGCACTGCGCGGACATCGGCCGGGATCCCAAGGAGATCACGCTGTCGTCACACGTCCGCCTGGACCCGGAGCGCAACTATGGCAAGGTCGTCGAGGAGGCTGCGGCGCTGGGCAAGGAGGGCCTGGATCTGGCCATCATCGTTCTGCCACCGCCGTACGACCCGGCTGTTCTCGAGCCACTCGCCAACGAGATCACGTCGTCGGGCCTGTTAGGCAGCAAATTTTAGTGACGGTCACGGAAATATAACGATTTGGCAAAGGGAAGGTCGTGCTACGGGTCGGGCTGCGTAACCCTGGGCCCAAAGTTCGCTAGACGCCGAAGCGGAGCAGTTCGTCAGCGGTGATGAGTCGCTCGGCCTTCGCGGGGAATCCACGGGCCTTAAGAGGATGTCGGAACAGTGACCAGGTGATTCGATTCACCCGGGACCGAGATAGCGAGTTGAGGTACACAGTAGATAACTCCTGCGTCGATACCGATAGCTGCTCGGGGCCTTAGCCTAGCGCAATGCCCTCATGAAGTCATTAGATACCCCGGTGGTGGCAAACGGGGCGAGGCGCGCCGACAAATCGTCTGATGTTTCTGCTGTGGCTGAAGTTGCTAGAGTGACTTGCCTCAGAAGCCGCCCGACGGCTTGAGGAAGACGTCATTGAGCGTGACCGTGCGAAGGTTCCGCGCGCGGATGATGTCGACCAGTTGCCCGTAGACGTTGGTGACCGGCATGTGGTTGAGGTGGCCGATGACGACCGCCTGCGGGTTGAAGTAGGCCTCGGCCATCTTCACGATCTCGGTTTCGGGAACCACCACCTGATCCCCCAGGTCGCCCGACCATAAGATGTTGGCGGTGTAACCGAGATCGCCCGCCACCTTGTCGACGTTTGCGTTGTGCGCTCCATACGGCGGCCGGAAGTACGGTCGGACGTCGACACCGTAGGTCTTCCAGAGGAAATCGTGGTTGTGCCGAAACTCTTCTGCCACAGCGACCAACGGAAGCTTCGTCAGGTTGGGATGCAGCCACGTGTGGTTGGCGAGCTGTATCTGCCCGTCGTCGACCAGCGGTCGCAACAGATCGACGTGATCGGTCCACGAGCTGTAGACGCCGTTGACGAAGTAGGTCAGCCGGATACCGGTGTCCTTGGCGAACTGCGTGTACGCCTGCACCACCTCACTGCTCACCCCGTCATCGACTGTCAATGCGAGCAGGTCTCCGTCACCGGGCAGGCTGCTCAGCACTCCGCCGGGCAGCTGTATCCGCGCCGAGGGCGGCGGCGGAGGTAACAGCGCCGGGAGTTGTTGCACGGCAACCGGACTCGGCTCGACCGACTGCGATTGCCCATCGAGGTGGTACCGCGTCAGGCCCACCCCGGCGAGCGTCGCGACCGACAGCGCCACGAGAAAATGGCGCCGGTCCAGTTCGGACCCGGCACGCACGCGTCGATTGAGGCCAGCCATGGACGTTGCCAGTCTCGTGTGACGGCGACCGAAACCGGGGCAGACACGCCGGTCGGCGCCGAATTCTTCGAACTCGAATGACTCCCAGGCTGCGGTCGGGACCGCTCTAGCGTTGCGGGGCGGCCGTGGGTTTGATCGGTGCGGGCAGCGCGGTGCGGCCCATCAGGTAGCGGTCGACGCCGGCCGCCGCGGCGCGACCCTCGGCGATCGCCCACACGATCAGCGACTGGCCGCGGCCCATGTCGCCCGCCACGAAGACGCCGGGCACCGTGGACGCGAAGTCCGCGTCGCGCGCGACGTTGCCGCGGTCGGTCAACTCGACGCCGAGATCCGTCAGCAGGCCCTCGCGCTCCGGACCGACGAATCCCATGGCCAACAGCACCAGGTCGGCCTCCAACTCGAAGTCACTGCCGTCGACCTTCTCGAACTTGCCGGCCTTCATCTCGACCTCGTGGCCGCGCAGTCCGGCGACCTGTCCGTCTCGGGCCAGGAACTCCTCGGTGTTGACTGAGTAGACCCGCTCACCACCTTCCTCGTGCGCCGAGGAAACCCGGAACATGAGCGGGTAAACCGGCCACGGGGTCGAGTCCGCGCGGGTCTCCGGCGGGCGGGGCATGATCTCGAACTGGTGCACGCTGGCCGCGCCCTGCCGATGAACCGTGCCAAGGCAGTCGGCGCCGGTGTCGCCGCCACCGATGATGATGACCTTCTTGCCCTTGGCGTGGATCGGCGGCAGGCCGTCGTCGTCGATGACCGGATCGCCGTTCTGGACCCGGTTGGCCCACGGCAGGTACTCCATGGCCTGGTGGATGCCGTCGAGTTCGCGGCCCGGGATCGGCAGGTCGCGCGATGCCGTCGCACCGCCGGTGAGCACGACGGCGTCGAACTCGGACCGCAACTGCTGGGCGGTGATGTCGATGCCGACGTTGACGCCGGCCTTGAACTCGGTGCCCTCGGCGGCCATCTGATCGAGGCGGCGGTCGATGTGGCGTTTCTCCATCTTGAATTCGGGGATGCCGTAGCGCAGCAGGCCGCCGATGCGGTCGTCCCGTTCGAAGACCGTCACCGAATGGCCTGCGCGCGTGAGCTGCTGGGCCGCAGCCAGGCCGGCGGGGCCGGATCCGACGACGGCGACCTTCTTGCCGGTGCGCTGCTCCGGAGGCAGCGGAACCACCCAGCCCTCGTCGAAGGCCCTGTCGATGATCTCGACCTCGATCTGCTTGATCGTGACGGGATCCTGGTTGATACCGAGCACGCACGACCCTTCACACGGCGCCGGGCACAGCCGCCCGGTGAACTCCGGGAAGTTGTTTGTCGCGTGCAGCCTCTCGATGGCGTCGCGCCACCGGTCGTTGCGCACCAGGTCGTTCCATTCGGGGATCAGGTTTCCCAGCGGACACCCGTTGTGGCAGAACGGGATACCGCAGTCCATGCAACGGGTCGCCTGCTCGCGCAGCGTGTCGTGGGAGAAGTCCTCGTAGACCTCTTTCCAGTCGAGCAACCGCAGCGGGACCGGCCGTCGTTGCGGGGTCTCACGCTTCGTGTACTTGAGAAAGCCCTTGGGATCAGGCATTCGCCGCCGCCATGATCGCCGTGTCATCACGTCCTCGCGGCCCCGCGTGCGCTCGGCCTCCGCGATCGCCTGCAGCACCTTCTTGAAGTCGCGCGGCATCACCTTGGTGAAGTTCTTCAGTTCGTTCTCCCAATCGGCGAGGATTCGTTGCCCCACGGGCGAATCCGTCGCGTCAACGTGTGCCTGGATCATCTCGCGTAGCCATTCGACATCGGCTTCATCGAGTGAGTCCAGGTCGACCATCTCTGCGTTGAGGTTCTCCTCGAACGTGCCGTCGGGGTTGTAGACGTAGGCCACGCCGCCCGACATGCCCGCCGCGAAGTTGCGGCCGGTCGGCCCCAGGATCGCGATCTTGCCGCCGGTCATGTATTCGCAGCCATGGTCACCGACACCTTCAACGACGGCGTGGGCGCCCGAGTTGCGCACCGCGAACCGCTCCCCGACCACGCCGCGCAGGAAGACCTGACCGCTGGTCGCACCGAACAGGATCACGTTGCCCGCGATGATGTTGTCCTCGGCGACGTACTCCGCGGGCGCATTGTCGGACGGCCGCACCACGATCCGGCCCCCGGAGAGGCCCTTGCCGACGTAGTCGTTGGCGTCGCCGTACACCCGCAGCGTGATGCCCTTCGCCACGAATGCGCCGAAGCTGTTTCCCGCCGAGCCGTCGAACGTGATGTCGATCGTGCCGTCGGGAAGGCCTTGGCCACCATAGGCTTTGGTCACTTCGTGGCCCAGCATCGTGCCGACCGTGCGGTTCGTGTTCGCGATCGTCGTCGAAAAACGCACGGGTGAACCGGAATCCAGCGCCTCGCGGCACATCACAATGAGCTGCTGATCGAGCGCCTTGTCCAGCCCGTGGTCCTGGCTCGAGCTGCAGTACAGGTCCTGGTTCATGAACGCCGACTCGGGCTCGTGCAGCACCGGGGCGAGATCCAGCTTGTAGGCCTTCCAATGCTCGGCCGCCTGCGTGGTGTCCAGCGAGCCCACCTGACCGACCATCTCGTTGACGGTGCGGAAGCCCAACTGCGCCATCATTTCCCGGACTTCTTCGGCGATGAACAAGAAGAAGTTCTCCACGAACTCCGGCTTGCCGTCGAACCGCTGCCGCAGCACCGGGTTCTGGGTGGCCACACCCACCGGACAGGTGTCGAGGTGGCACACCCGCATCATGATGCAACCCGAGACCACCAGCGGGGCGGTGGCGAATCCGAACTCCTCCGCACCGAGCAGCGCGGCGACCACGACATCGCGGCCCGTCTTGAGCTGCCCGTCCACCTGGACCACGATGCGATCGCGTAACCCGTTGAGCAGCAGCGTCTGCTGAGTCTCGGCCAGGCCCAACTCCCAGGGCGCGCCCGCGTGTTTCTGCGACGTCAGTGGCGTGGCGCCCGTGCCGCCGTCGTGGCCGGAGATGAGCACCACATCGGCGTGTGCCTTGGATACCCCGGCGGCAACCGTGCCGACACCGTTCTCGCTGACCAGCTTGACGTGCACGCGCGCCTGCGGGTTGGCGTTCTTCAGGTCGTGGATCAGCTGCGCCAGATCCTCGATGGAGTAGATGTCGTGGTGCGGTGGCGGCGAGATCAGGCCGACACCTGGCGTGGAGTGCCGCACCTCGGCCACCCACGGGTACACCTTGTTTCCCGGAAGCTGCCCACCCTCACCGGGTTTCGCGCCCTGGGCCATCTTGATCTGGATGTCGGTGCAGTTGGTCAGGTAGTGGCTGGTCACACCGAATCGCGCCGAGGCGACCTGCTTGATGGCGCTGCGGCGCCAGTCACCGTTCTCGTCGGGTTCGAACCGCTTGACGTCCTCGCCGCCCTCGCCCGAGTTCGACCGGCCACCAAGGCGATTCATCGCGATGGCCAGAGTCTCATGCGCCTCGGCGGAGATCGATCCGTAGCTCATCGCGCCGGTGGAGAACCTCTTGACGATCTCGCTGGCCGGCTCTACCTCATCGAGCGGCACAGGAGTGCGCTCGCTCTCCTTGAACTTCAGCAGCCCGCGCAGCGAGGCCATCCGCTCGCTCTGGTCATCGATGAGTTGGGTGTACTCCTTGAAGATCGAGTACTGGCCGGTGCGGGTCGAGTGCTGCAGCTTGAACACCGTGTCCGGGTTGAAGAGGTGGTACTCACCCTCTCGGCGCCACTGGTACTCGCCGCCGACCTCGAGCTCGCGGTGCGCCCACTCGTCGGGTCGATCCAGGTAGGCGAGCGCGTGACGCGACGCGACGTCGTCGGCGATGTCCTCGAGGTCGATGCCGCCGACCGGGCACGTCAACCCGGTGAAGTATTCATCGAGCAGCTTCTGGCTGATCCCGATGGCCTGGAACAGCTGCGCGCCGGTGTAGGAGGCCAGCGTCGAGATGCCCATCTTGGACATCACCTTGAGGACGCCCTTGCCCGCCGCCTTGACGTAGTTGGCCTTCGCCTTGTCGCTCGAGATGCCGGTGATCACGCCACGGTCGACCATGTCCTCGATCGACTCGAACGCCATGTAGGGGTTGATCGCGGCGGCGCCGAACCCGACCAGGCACGCCATGTGATGGACCTCGCGGGCGTCACCCGCCTCGACGACGAGCCCGACCTGGGTGCGGGTCCGGTCGCGAACAAGGTGGTGATGCACGGCCGAGACGCTCAGCAGCGACGGGATCGGAGCCATCTGCTCGTCGGACTCGCGGTCGGACAGCACGATGATTCGCGCGCCGTCACGAATGGCGGCCGACACCTTGGCCCGGACGTTGTCGAGCGACTCCTTCAGACCCTGGCCCCCACGATTCACCGGGTACAGGCACCGAATGACGGCCGCGCGCAGACCGTGCTTGTGGCCGCGGATCTCGTGGTCAGGGTCGACGCAGATCAGCTTCGACAGTTCAGCGTTGCGCAGGATGGGTTGCGGCAGCACGATCTGTCGGCACGAGTCGGCGTTCGGATTGAGCAGGTCGCCCTCGGGGCCGACGGTGCCCTGCAGGCTGGTCACCACCTCTTCGCGAATAGCGTCGAGCGGCGGGTTGGTGACCTGAGCGAACAGTTGTTGGAAGTAGTCGTAGAGCATCCGCGGCCGCTGAGACAGCACGGCCACCGGGGTGTCGGTGCCCATCGATCCGAGCGGCTCGGCTCCGGTGCGCGCCATCGGGGCGACGAGCAGGTTCAGCTCTTCATAGGTGTAGCCGAACGCCTGCTGGCGCAGCACGACCCGGTGGTGAGGCATCCGCACGTAGTCGCCCGCCGGCAGGTCGTCGATCTGGAAGAGTCCGGCATCCAGCCACTCCTGGTACGGGTGCTCGGCGGCGAGTTCGGCCTTGATCTCCTCGTCGTCGACGATGCGTCCCTGCGCGGTGTCGACCAGGAACATGCGGCCGGGCTGCAGACGCATCTTCTTCACGACGGTCGACGGGTCCAGGTTCAGCACACCGGCCTCCGACGCCATCACGACCAGACCGTCCTTGGTGACCCAGATGCGTGACGGGCGCAGTCCGTTGCGGTCCAGCACCGCGCCGATCACCGTGCCATCGGTGAACGTCATCGATGCGGGGCCGTCCCACGGCTCCATCAGCGACGAGTGGTACTCGTAGAACGCCCGACGGGCGGGATCCATCGACTCGTTGCGTTCCCACGCCTCCGGGATCATCATCAGCACGGCGTGCGGCAGGCTGCGGCCACCGAGGTGCAGAAGCTCGAGCACCTCGTCGAAGCGCGCGGTGTCCGAGGCGCCCGGGGTGCAGACCGGAACGATCTTGTCGAGGCTCGAGCCGGATTCGCGGCTCGCCGCGGGACCGGAACCGAACACGTCGGTGTTGATCAGCGCCTCGCGTGCCCGCATCCAGTTCTCGTTGCCGGTCACGGTGTTGATCTCGCCGTTGTGGGCGATCCGCCGGAACGGGTGGGCCAGCGGCCACGACGGGAACGTGTTGGTCGAGAACCGCGAGTGCACGATACCCAGCGCGCTGGTGAGCCGATCGTCCTGCAGGTCGAGGTAGAAGGCCTTGAGCTGTGGCGTGGTCAGCATGCCCTTGTAGACGAATGTCTGACCGGAAAGGCTTGGGAAGTAGACGGTTTCGCGGCCCGGGCCGTCCTGGCCGGGGCCCTTCGTGCCGAGTTCGTGCTCGGCGCGCTTGCGCACCACGTAGGCACGGCGCTCGAGGTCCATGCCCGAGGCGCCCGCGATGAACACCTGCCGGAATGTCGGCATCGCGTCGCGGGCCAGGGCGCCGAGGGACGACTCGTCGGTCGGCACCTCGCGCCAGCCCAGCACCTCGAGCCCCTCGGCCTCGGCGATCTTCTCCACGGCTTCACACGCCGTGGCGGCGTCCTTGGACGACTGCGGGAGAAATGCGATGCCCGTGGCATAGCTGCCGTATTCGGGCAGGTCGAAGTCGACGACCGCCCGTAGGAACTCGTCGGGAACCTGCAGCAATATGCCCGCGCCGTCACCCGTGTGCGGCTCAGCCCCCTGAGCACCGCGGTGCTCGAGATTCACCAGGGCCGTGATGGCCTTGTCGACGATGTCGCGGCTGCGGCGACCGTGCATGTCGGCGACCATGGCCACGCCGCACGCGTCGTGCTCAAACGCGGGGTTGTACAGCCCTTGACTACGGGGCGCCATTCCCACCTACCCTTTTCCGCAAGCCTGACGAAGATTCCGCTGGCAGCCGTCGACGACGGCATTTATCCGTTCCGGCGGTGGCGGTTCCTTCGTGCAGCACTGAACGACGGCCCTTTTCCCACTCGCCACAAGTGGAGAAACGATATGACAAACAGGGCGTGACATGCCAACTTAGTCGAACCTAACTCGCCCTCGCCCGGCCCGGTCGGCACGCGGTCGAATCGGCACCGGTCAGAACTGAATTACGTTGGCGCCGTTGATATTTGGTCCAGACACTGCGTCCGCAGACGCGGTGCGCAGGCACATCACGCTCCCCGCCCTTTCCTCCCAAATGTTTGCTGTGACAGTGATCCGACTGTTTAACCAGCATCGACTGGATGATACCTGTTTGCGCGAAAGCCTAGCCAGATTCTTAGAGAACGGCCTCCACGCCCGCCGCGGGCCGCAGGTCCAGACGGCGCAGCAGTTGGGCATTGGCGGCCACCACCACCGTCGATGCCGACATCAAGATCGCGCCGACCGACATCGGCAACACGAACCCGATCGGTGCCAGTACACCTGCCGCGAGCGGCACCGAGATCAGGTTGTATCCCGCTGCCCACCAAAGGTTCTGCTTCATCTTGCGGTACGTCGCCTTCGACAACAAGATCACCGACAGCACCGAGCGCGGGTCAGAACTCGCCAGGATCACGCCCGCCGACGCGATCGCCACATCGGTACCCGCGCCGATCGCGATGCCCACGTCGGCCTGCGCCAGCGCCGGCGCGTCGTTGACGCCGTCCCCCACGAACGCCACCTTGAGCCCCTCCTGCTGCAGTTCGGCGATCTTTGCGGACTTGTCCTCGGGCCGGACCCCGGCGAATACCCGCTCGATTCCCAGGTCGTCGGCCACCGTGCGGGCCACCGATTCGGCGTCGCCGGTGATCATCACGACCTCGATGCCGAGTTTGTGCAGTGCCTCCACGGCCTGCCGTGACTCCGGCCGCACCTCGTCGGCCAGTTTCAGGGCGCCCACTACCGCGTCGTCGACCAGCACGTGCAGCACGATCGCGCCCTCGTCTCTCCACGGTAGGACGTCGGGCATCTCGGTCTGGCCTGCCTCCTCGAGGAGGCGTGGCCCGCCGACCCGCACCCGGCGCCCGCCCACCGTCGCCGTCACCCCGACCGCGGGCGACGAGCTGAAGCCCGAGGACGGCGGAATCGACAGCCCGCGGCTGCGGGCCGCCTCGACGATGGCCCGCGCGAGCGGGTGCTCGGAGTCGGATTCGGCGGCGGCGGCCAGCGCCAGCACGTCATCCTCTGCGCGGCTCGCCGCGGCCTCCTCGCGCGTCCGCCGGTCGTGGCGATCGCGGTCACGGCCGGCTCGCCCTTGGTCAGGGTGCCGGTCTTGTCGAACAGCACCGCCCCCACGGTGCGCATGCTCTCCAGCGCCAACCGATCTTTGATCAGCACGCCGCCGCGCGCGGCGCGTTCGGTCGCGATGGACACCACCAGTGGGATCGCCAGGCCGAGCGCATGTGGGCAGGCGATCACCAGGACGGTGATCGTGCGCACGACGGCCTCCTGGGGCTGGCCGAGCAGGCCCCACACGACTGCGGTGACGATGCCTGCACTCAACGCGAACCAGAACAGCCAGCCCGCCGCCTTATCGGCGAGCCGTTGCGCCCGCGACGACGAGTTCTGCGCCTCGGTCACCAGCCGCCGGATGCCGGCCAGCGTGGTGTCGTCGCCGACGGCCGTCACCGCGACGCGCAGCCCCGAATCGGTGGCGACGGTGCCCGCGACCACCTGGTCGCCGACGCCCCGGCGCACCGGGCGCGATTCGCCGGTCACCATCGACTCGTCGACATCCGCGGAGCCGTCGACGATTTGTCCGTCTGCAGGCACGCTGCCGCCCGGCCGCACGACCACGACGTCACCGACCCGCAGCTCCGACGGCGGCACGATTTCGGTGTTGTTTCCGCCGTCACCCACCACACGCTCGGCCTCGTCGGGCAGCAGCGCGGCGAGCGAATCCAACGCCGAGGTGGTCTGCGCCAAGGAGCGCATCTCGATCCAGTGACCGAGCAGCATGATCACGATCAGCAGCGCCAGCTCCCACCAGAAGTCGAGCTGGTGGTGCAGCAGGCCCAAGCTCGCACCCCACGACGACACGAACGCCACCGTGATGGCCAGCCCGATCAACAGCATCATTCCCGGTGTGCGCGAACGGATCTCACTGATCGCACCCGTCAGGAAGGGACGCCCACCCCAGAGGTACATCACCGTGCCCAGCACCGGCGACACCCACTGCGCGCCCGGGAACGCCGGCACGGTGTAGCCCAGGATCATCGCGAACATGCCGGAGAGTGCCACGGTCGGGACAGCGAGCACGAGCATGACCCAGAACAGCCGCCTGAACGCCGCGACGTGGTCCCCGTGACCGTGTCCGCCGTGGTCTCCGTGGCCCGCGTGCCCGGCGTGCTCCGCGTGCATCTGATGCTGGGTGTGGTCGAGCTCGGTCATGATCACCATCATATACCCCTAGGGGGTATATATCCACCGCGCTGCCGTCACGCTGTACTGCGATGTCACACCCGCTGAACACCCCCCTGGGCCGATTCGGCATCGTGACGTCGGAAGACGGCCCGCACGGCTGCCTGGCTTCCATCCCTGCGGGCGGGATGATCAACCCGCTGACCGGCGCTCCGACGATCGCAACGCTGGCCATGCTGGTCGACCATGTCGGCGGCATCGTCAACCACCACCGCCGGTTGCCCGACGAGTGGACCCTGACCAGCGAGCTGTCGCTGGAGGTCCGCCCGGACGCGGCGGACGTCATCGCGGCCGCACCCGATGTGCCGGTGGCGGCGACGGCGCGGCCGTTCGGCGCCAAGAGCGACGTCGCGTTGGCGCTGTGCGAGTTCACCCATCGCGAGACCACACTGGCCACCGCAACCGTGCGGTCCTTCTACATCAGCACGCCCGGCCACCTGACCGAGTTCCCCGGCGGTCCGACGGGTCCGATGCCGCCCGGCACTCTCAGCGACCGGATGGCGGTCCGCGTCGCCGAGAGCGGTGGTGCGGCCAAGGTCCTGATGCAGCTGCCGGACCCCGTACTGAACAACAGCCTCGGCATCGTGCACGGCGGGGTCTCGGCCATGGCGCTCGAGCTGGTGGCCGCGGCGGCAGTCAACGCAGGCCGCGAAGGCCAGCCGCTGCACACCGCGTCGCTGCGGGTGAACTTCATCCGGCCCTTCCGCAGCAGTCCCGAATCCCGTTATGTCGGAACGGCTTTACGTGTCGGTCGCCGCAGCGGCATCGGCGAGGCGCAGGCCATCGGTCCAGATGGCGAGGTGGCCATCATCGCGCGACTCACCGCCTACGCCTGAGTTTCGCGCTAGCCGTCGAGCAGGCGGCATGTCGACTATCGCGTACTCGACTGTCTATTTTTACACCCGGCCGCAAACCTAACTTGCACTCCAAACGTCAGTCCGAATAGCAGATCGGCGCACCACGCGATGTCGCTAAAATGTGTAGCCGCTCATCACGCACGAACGGTTAGGACGCCGTCGATTGTCTCTACGCGCGTGCCAAATCGGCGGCTGATGTGCTCGAGTTTCGAACGCAACCATTCGGCGTCGTTGGACGAGACCTGCTCAAGCCGCATTCGCCTCATCCGCATGGGCGTCATGCGCAAGGTGGCGAGGTGGCCGCTATTGCGGTCGATTGAGGCGAAGTACAACAGCCGCAGTTCATGTCGGAAGACATCGAAGATTCTGATGCCTTCGTAATCATCGATTGTGTCCCCGCATCCGTACAGGATCAGCTTTCCGCGGTACACCTCGATCGGCCGCGGATGGTGCGAAGAGTGCCCGTGCACGATGTCGACGCCAGCGTCAATCAGCCGGTGGGCGAAATCAACGTGGCTTCGTTCGACGTCGTACCCCCAATTCGATCCCCAGTGCACCGACACGATGGCGATGTCGCCGGGCCGTTTCATGGCGACCACGCGCTCGGCCGCCGCAGCGGCACTGCGGTCTGACAGGTCAGGAACAAGGGCAACGCCGGGCTGGCTTTCCCCCGCCGCCCACCGGCGTGGAATGCCGCTCGATTCCGTACCGCACGAAGCGACCACGACGCAGCCTTCATCGAGTAGCGGCACCACGGCCGGGCGTTCTGCGCGTTCGGCATCGAGTCCTGCGCCGAGACCGCGAATGCCTGCCCCGGTCAGCGCCTGCAGCGTGTCGGCCAGTCCCTGGGTTCCGAAATCGAGGATGTGGTTGTTGGCCAGAGCGCAGACGTCGGGTCGGATTGCGGTCAGGCACCCAATGTTGTCCGGGTGCATCCGATAGTGCACCGCTTTGCCGCGCATGAACTCGCCGGCGGCGGTAATTGTCGTTTCCAAATTGATCAACCGGACATCGGGTGCGAACCCATCCAGCATGTCCAGCGCTTCCCCCCACGGCCACGCGGATTCGGTAGGCGCTGGCACCTCACCGTTGACCTGTTCGGCGAGCGAGACATAGATCCGGGCGTCAGCGACAACGGGCTCCCGCAACTGCGGATCTCCGCGATGCGGCAATATCTGATCAACTCCACGACCGGTCATCACATCGCCACAGAGAAAGATCAAAGGGCCGAGTCGACAACTTTTCATCAAGGGTATTGTGCGCCGACGGCTTGAACTCGGCAGCATCCTTGGCGGGCAGAAAAGTGTTGAGGAACAGACGTTCTACCCCCACGCACGGAAAAGACCTAGACCATGCCGAAAGCCCAGCGCGGCAGCGGCACAACCGGCATCACCGCGAAGGCAGACGCATAACCAACCGGCCAGCGAGCACCGGGCGGGGATAATCCCCTGGGGTACTCAATAATCAAGCTTTACAACACGACACAACGCGGGCATCTTAAGTGGTCGCTCGACGTTGACGGGCTAGCATTCGGGAGTGGCGGAGCATGAAGGACCGGGCCGAGGTGGCCGGTCGCTGCGGATAATCCACCTTTCCGATCTCCACTTCGGGGACGAGCACCGATTCGCCGGTGAAACAACGCCCGCGGGCGACCACGTCGATGGAAGCGGCTATCCAACTTTGGCAGAGTCGATCCGGGCCGATCTAGAGGATCTCGTTGACGGGGCCGGACTTCGGCGCGCAAGCCGCGGAACTCAAAGAACCGCGCGCACAGCCTGTTCGAACCCGATGACGTGTTCGGACGCCAGCTTTGCCGCCAAGTCCTCGTCGCCGTCGATGATCGCCCGCAGCAGCGCGACGTGTTCGACGACGTGTTCGGCGACGTTGGACAGCCGGTCGAGGAACAGACACC
Source organism: uncultured Actinomycetota bacterium (assembly GCA_963721495.1). Taxonomy (GTDB): domain Bacteria; phylum Actinomycetota; class Actinomycetes; order Mycobacteriales; family Mycobacteriaceae; genus Mycobacterium. The sequence goes on from CAVRMG010000049.1 coordinate 124,160, forward strand.
AGATGCGGGTGGCGTGCGCGTCCTGGCAGACCAATACGTCCTCGAGGTACGGATTGCCCGACGCCTTGTAGATCGCGGTGTGCACCCGCACGTCGAACCGCAACAGGGTCCGCGGGTCGTCATTCGGGTCGAGGCGGGCGATCTCGTCGGCGAGTGCGGACAACTGCCTCCGGGTTTCCAGCGGCGCCGTACGTGCGGCACGGGCGGCGACCACCGGTTCGAGTTGTCGACGGATCTCCTGGATGTGTGCCAGGTCGGTGATGTCGACGGTCGTGGCGAACGTGCCCCGGCGTGGGTAGGCGATGACAAGCCGGTCCCGTTCTAGTCGCTTGAGCGCCTCGCGAACGGGGGTTCGGCCGAAGCCGAGTTGGCGGGCCAGATTCTCGTCGTTGATCGGCTCGCTGGGGCGAATGTCGAGCATGATGAGCCGTTCGCGAATGATCTGATACGCGAGGTCGGCGTTGGACGGGGTAGGCCCGTCGCCGGTCTCGGCCAGCTCCACGCTCATCGTCGTCTCCCGTTCGAATTGACTCTTGACCGCGGATGTCAACCTACCATACTGTGGACCACAACTGATATATCAGTCACAAAACGACTGTTCGATGGAGAGCCGCGTGAGTCCACAGGCGCCGGGCGCGCACCTGCCCGATCATCCCGACTTCCTCTGGCGCAATCCCGAGCCGAAGCGGTCCTACGACGTCGTCATCATCGGTGGCGGGGGCCACGGTCTGGCGACCGCCCACTACCTGGTGAAAAACCACGGCATCACCAACGTCGCGGTGCTCGAGAAGGGCTGGCTCGCCGGCGGCAACATGGCCCGCAACACCACGCTGATCCGGTCGAACTATCTGTGGGACGAGAGCACCCAGATCTACGAGCACGCGCTGAAGCTGTGGGAGGGGCTGGAAGGCGACCTCGGTTACCCGATCCTGTTCAGCCAGCGCGGCGTGCTCAACCTCGCGCACAGCCTGCAGGATGTCCGCGACAGCGTGCGCCGCGTGGAAGCCAACGTGCTCAACGGCGTTGACGCCGAGTGGCTGGAGCCCGACGAGGTCAAGAAGCTCTGCCCGATCGTCAACATCTCGGCCGATCTGCGCTACCCGGTGCTCGGCGCCACCTACCAACCGCGCGCCGGAATCGCCAAACACGATTACGTCGCTTGGGGTTTCGCACGCCGGGCCGATGCGGCGGGCGTGGATCTCCTGCAGGGTTGCGAGGTGACGGGGTTCGTCACGGAGGGTGACCGCGTGACCGGTGTCCGGACCACGCTCGGCGACATCGCGGCAGGACAGGTCGCGATGTGTGCGGCCGGGCACACCTCGGTGCTCACCGACATGCTGGGCTTCCGGGTGCCGCTGCAGAGCCATCCGCTGCAGGCGTTGGTCTCCGAACTTCTCGAGCCCGTGCACCCGACGATCGTGATGTCCAACGCCGTGCACGTCTATGTGTCGCAGGCGCACAAAGGTGAGCTGGTGATGGGCGCCGGCGTCGACTCCTACAACGGCTACGGTCAGCGCGGCGCCTTCCACATCATCGAGCGGCAGATGGCGGCGGCCGTCGAGCTGTTCCCGATCTTCGCCCGTGCGCATCTGCTGCGGAGCTGGGGCGGGATCGTCGACGTTTCACCCGACGCCTCGCCGATCATCGGCCGCACGCCGTATCGCAACCTGTACCTCAACTGTGGCTGGGGGACAGGCGGATTCAAGGCCACGCCGGGCATCGGCTGGTGTCTGGCCGACACCATCGCGAACGACGAGCCGCACCACTATGTGGCTCCGTTCAGTCTCGACCGCTTCGTCACCGGCGCGCTGGTCGACGAACACGGCGCCGCCGCAGTAGCGCATTGAAACTTCGAAAGGCTGGGACAACAATGCAACTCATCCAATGTCCGTGGTGTGGGCCTCGGGAAGAGACCGAGTTCCATTACGGTGGCCAAGCACACGTCGCGTATCCCGATGACCCGTTCGCGCTCACGGACGAGCAGTGGGCGCACTACGTGTTCTACCGCGCAAACACCAAAGGCATGTTCGCCGAGCGCTGGGTGCACAGCGCCGGATGCCGTCGCTGGTTCAATGCCGTGCGCGACACCGCGACCTACCGCTTCCAGGGCGTCTACCGCATGGGCGAGCAGCCACCGGTGACGTCGTGACCGCGCCGTATCGCACCGCCACCGGTGGCCGCATCGACCGCGGCACCCGGTACGAATTCACCTTCAACGGCCGCACGTACACCGGCCACCGCGGCGACACGCTGGCGTCGGCGCTGCTGGCGCACGGCGTACACAAGATCGCGATGAGCGTCAAACTCGGTCGCCCGCGCGGCATTTCGGCCGCATGGGCCGAAGACACCGGCGGACTGGTACAGATCGAGGCGCCGTTCCCGGAGCCGATGCTGCTGGCGTCGACGGTCGAACTGCACGACGGCCTGGCTGCCCGCGGTCTTCCCGGTCAGGGCCGGCTGGCCGATATCGCCGACTCCGCACGCTACGACGCGATGCATGCGCATGCCGACCTGCTGGTCGTCGGTGCCGGCCCCGCGGGCCTGATCGCCGCTCTGACCGCTGCGCGGTCCGGCGCGCGGGTGGTGTTGCTGGACGAGCAGTCCGAAGCGGGTGGTTCGCTACTCGGCGGCAACGACCATATCGCCGGGGCCGCCGCGACCAAATGGGTGCGCGCTGTCGTCGACGAGCTCGCGACCTACCCCGAGGTGCGACACCTGCAGCGCACTACCGCGTTCGGGCACTACGATGACGGATTCGTGCTCGCCCTCGAGCGACGCACCGACCACCTCGGCATCGCGGCCCCTGCCGGATTGTCTCGGCAGCGGGTGTGGCGGATTCGCGCCGGCCACGTGCTCATCGCGACTGGTGCTCACGAGCGGCCCATCGTGTTCGCCGACAACGACCTGCCCGGAATCATGTTGGCGCACAGCGCAAGGACGTTCCTGCACCGCTACGGCGTATTGGTCGGGCGCGCCGCGGTGGTTTTCACCACCAACGACAGCGCCTACTCGGCGGCCTTCGACCTGGCCGACGCGGGCGTGCGCATCGAGGCGATCGTCGACGCCCGCACAGAGGTGGCCGAGCGCCTGCGGCGCGAGTGCGAGCGACGCGGCATTGTGTTGCGTGCCGGCGCGGTGGTCACCGGTACCCGAGGTGATGACCGTGTCGTGGAGGCCCTGGTCGGTGACTTCGACGGGGTGAAGGCCGGTGCGGCCGAACCGCTTTCGTGTGACACGTTGCTGGTCAGCGGCGGCTGGAATCCGGCCGTGCACCTGTTCAGTCAGGCCCGCGGCGCGTTGCGGTATGACGCGGCGCTCGGCGGTTTCGTTCCCGGCGAGCACCTCGCCGGGGCGAGTGTGGCGGGTTCGGCCAACGGTGTGATGGGCCTGGCGGGTTGTCTGCGCGAAGGTCGCGACTCCGTGAAAGCGGCGTTGCAGCTACCGACCAGTGATTCGACGCCGCTGCCAGACGTCCCGCTCGACGAGGCCACTCCGGGTCTGGTGCTGTGGCGGGTGCCTGGCCGCGAAGAACGCCAGTTCGTCGACGTGCAGCGCGACGCCACGGTCGCAGACGTCGCGCGCGCGGTCGGCGCGGGCATGCGGTCGGTCGAACACATCAAGCGCTACACGACGATCGGGACAGCACACGACCAGGGCAAGACGTCAGGAGTGATCGCCTCCGGCATCACCGCCGAACTGCTCGGTCTGCCGATCGAAGCCTTGGGCACCACCACATTCCGGCCGCCCTATACGCCTGTCGCGTTCGCCGCGCTGGCCGGGCGTGACCGTGGCGCGCTGTTCGATCCCGTTCGGACCACGGCTCTGCACGACTGGCACGTCGCGCAGGGCGCGGTGTTTGAGGACGTCGGGCAGTGGAAGCGGCCACGTCACTACCCCCATCCCGGTGAGGATATGGACGCCGCGGTGCTGCGCGAATGTGCTTCGGCGCGTCGCGGTGTCGGCATCCTCGACGGCTCGACGCTCGGCAAGATCGACGTCCAGGGCCGCGACGCGGCCGAGCTGCTCGACCGGATCTACACGAACCTGATGAGCAGCCTGAAGGTCGGCTCGATCCGGTACGGCGTGATGTGCGGCGTCGACGGAATGGTGATCGACGACGGCACCGTGCTGCGCGTGGCCGAGGATCGCTTCCTGGTGTACACCACCACCGGCGGCGCGGCGAAGATCCTCGAGTGGATGGAGGAGTGGCTGCAAACCGAGTGGCCCCACCTGCAGGTCGCGCTCACGTCGGTGACCGACCACTGGGCGACGTTCCCGGTCGTCGGGCCCCGATCCCGCGACGTCATCGGGGCGGTGTTCGGCGATCTCGACGTGTCGAATGAGGCGTTTCCGTTCATGACATGGCGCGACACCGGGCTCGACGGCGTTCCCGTTCGCGTTGCGCGCGTCAGCTTCTCCGGTGAGCTCGCCTACGAGGTGAACGTGAACGCGTGGCATGCACCGGCGGTGTGGGAGCGGCTGCTTGACGCGGGCCGCCCCTACGGCATCACCCCATACGGCACGGAGACGATGCACGTGCTGCGCGCGGAGAAGGGGTACCCGATCATCGGTCAGGACACCGACGGCACGGTCTCGCCGCACGATCTCGGCATGGCGTGGGCGGTGTCGAAGAAGAAGCCCGACTTCATCGGCAAGCGCTCGTTCAGTCGCGTCGAGAACCAGAATCCATTCCGTAAGCAGCTTGTCGGGCTGTTGCCGGTCGACCGGGTGACGCGACTGCCGGAGGGTTCGCAGATCGTCGAGTTCTACGAGGACGAGGCGCTTCCGCCTCCGCCGGTTCCGATGCTGGGCCACGTCACGTCGAGCTACCGCAGCGCCGAGCTCGGCCGCACCTTCGCGCTGGCGTTGGTGAAGGGGGGCAAGTCCCGGATCGGGGAAACCCTGCATGTGCCCGTCGACGGGGCCCTTGTCCCGGTGGAAGTGACTGGCTCGGTACTGGTCGACCCGGAAGGAGCGCGCCGCGATGGCTGACACGCTGGAACGCACGAGCCCGCTGCGGCCGTGGGCCGAGCATTTCGCACGGCTGTCGAATTCGGTTGCGATGGTTGAGGAACCCTTCGTCACGATGGTCGACGTGCGCGTCGATGCGGCGGGGCCTGGTGCGCAGGCGGCCGCCGAGCTGCTCGGTGTCGAGTTGCCGACGACGGCATCCACATACGCGAACATCGGTGATACCACGGTGATCTGGCTGGGACCCGACGAGTGGCTGGTGACCGGCACCACACTGGCCGGGCCCGAGCTGGAAGCGCGGGTGCGCGAGGCCGTCGGTCCGCACGGCGGCGCCGCGGTCGACGTGTCGGGGCAGCGCACCACACTCAGGCTGAGTGGTTCCTGCAGCCGCGACGTGTTGGCCAAGGGAACCCCACTCGATCTGCATCCACGGACATTCGGCGAGGGCGCCGCCGCGGAAACGACCCTAGGCCAGGCCGGCATCATCCTGTTGGCGGTCGACGGCAGCGGTGCCGAGTACCGCATCCTGGTCCGCTCGTCATTCGCCCGGTACCTCGCCGATTGGTTACTCGACGCAGCCGAGGAGTACACGCTATGAATCGCCAGCTCATCGACCCGTTGCTGCAGCCATTCGAGCTGAAGAACCTCACGCTGCGCAACCGGGTGGTCAGCACCTCGCATGAGCCGTCCTACACCGAAGACGGGATGCCGAAAGCGCGCTACCGGCTCTACCACGAGGAAAAGGCCAAGGGCGGCATCGGCCTGACAATGATGGGCGGATCCGCCGTCGTTGCGCCGGACAGCCCGGCCGCCTTCGGCAACCTGCACGTCTACAAGGACGAAATCGTGCCGTGGTTGCGCGAGTTGGCGTACGGCGTTCACGAACACGGTTCGGCGGTGATGTGCCAAATCACTCACCTGGGCCGCCGCACGAGCAATTACGACGGTGACTGGCTGCCGGTGGTGTATCCGTCGGCGCTACGCGAGCCGGCGCACCGCGCCTTCCCGAAGGTCGCCGAGCAATGGGATATGGACCGCATCGTGCGGGCGTATGCCGACGCGACCGCCCGGTGCCGTGAAGCCGGTCTGGACGGTGTCGAGATCGAGGCCTACACCCACCTGCTCGACGCGTTCTGGTCGCCGTTGACCAACCACCGCGACGACGAGTTCGGCGGCAGCCTCGAGGACCGGATGCGCTTCCCGCTGCGCGTGATTCGCGCGGTGCGCGAGGCGGCCGGCGCCGACTTCGCCGTCGGCATCCGGATGTCCTTCGACGAGGAGATGCCGGGCGGGTTGGGCCGCGAGGAGGCGCTCGCGATCGCGCACCAGGTCGTCGCAGAGGGCATCGACTTCATCAGCATCATCCGGGGTTATATGGGCAGCGACGAAGCGCTGTCGCGGGTGATCCCGCCGATGGGCACGCCCGTTGCGCCGCATCTGGAGTTCGCAGGCGCCATCAAACGGGAAGTGGGCGTGCCGGTGATGCACGCCTCCCGGATCAACGACGTGGCCACTGCCCGCCACGCGATCCGCGATGGACTGCTCGACCTGGTCGGAATGACCCGAGCGCACATCGCTGATCCGCACATCGTCGCGAAAATCCAAGCGGGAGAAGAGGACCGAATCCGGCCCTGCGTGGGCGGCCAGCCTCTGCCTTGACGAGATCTACCAGGCCCGCGACGCCAAGTGCATCCACAACCCGGCGACGGGTCGCGAAGATCGGTTGCCACACCGCGTACCTGCGACCACTGGCGCGCCGCGCAAGGCGGTCGTCGTCGGCGCGGGCCCCGCCGGGCTCGAGGCGGCCCGGGTGCTCGGGCTGCGGGGGCATCAAGTGGTCGTGCTGGAGGCCAGCGATGCTGCGGGCGGCCAGATCCGGCTCGCTTCCTCGTCGCCGCGCCGACGGGACCTGATCGGGATCATCGACTGGCGACTCGCCGAGTGCAAGCACTTCGACGTCGACATCCGGTTCAACACTACGCCGAGGCCGACGATGTGCTCGCTGAGGAGCCTGACCTCGTGGTGATCGCCACCGGCGGCGTTCCGAACACTGAATTCCTCACCGAGGGAGCGCAACTGGTTTCCGACGGCTGGGATGTGCTGAGCGGCTCGTTCCGTACGAAGGGCGATGTGCTTCTGTTCGACGACAACGGACGAGCACCCGGGCCTCGACGCTGCAGAGGTACTGGCCCGGGCAGGCGCGAACATCGAATTCGTCACGCCGGAGCGGATTTTGGCTCCCGACGTCGGCGGGGTCAACTACCCGGGCTACTTCAAGGTGTTCGCCGAACATGATGTGCGGGTCACGTCAACGAGCGGCTGACCGCGGTGCGCCGCAAGGACGGCCGGCTGGAAGCCGACCTGTACAACGAATACGCACACGTCACTCGGCAACGCATTGTCGATCAGGTCGTGGTCGAGCACGGCACTCTGCCGTCGGACGAGCTGTACTTCTCGTTGGTGGCGGGATCGTCGAATCTCGGTGAGGTTGACCAACAGGCGCTGCTCGACCTGCGTGCACAGGAAGTGCAGCGCAATCTCGGCCGGCCGCTATCAGTTGTTCCGCATCGGCGATGCCGTGGCCAGCCGAAACATACACGCGGCGGTGTTCGACGCGTACCGGTTGTGCCTGGCGCTGTAACCCGCTCGTACATCAGCTTTCAAGAATCGCGTACGACCAGATCAGAGAGGACTTTGTCATGCCACAGCAGGTACAGGTGTCATCGCCCGCAGCAAGCGTGCCCCCGTCGAACTCGTCGACATCACCATCCCGGATCCGGGCCCGAACGATGTGGTCGTGCGTATTCAGGCATGCGGGGTGTGCCACACCGACCTGACCTACCGTGACGGTGGGATCAACGACGAGTTCCCGTTTTTGCTCGGTCACGAGGCGGCGGGCATTGTCGAGGCGGCAGGAAGCGCGGTCACCCACGTCGAGGTCGGCGACTTCGTCGTGCTGATCTGGCGAGCGGTGTGCGGAAACTGCCGGGCATGCCGTCGCGGCCGGCCGTGGTACTGCTTCGACACCTTCAATGCCAGCCAGCCGATGACGCTGACCGACGGCACTGAGTTGACCCAGCACTCGGCATCGGTGCGTTTGCAGAGAAAACCCTTGTGCACGAAGGGCAATGCACCAAGGTCGACCCGAACGCCGACCCCGCCGTCGTAGGCCTGCTCGGCTGCGGTGTGATGGCCGGTCTTGGCGCGGCGGTCAACACCGGCAATGTTTCACGTGGCGACTCTGTCGCGGTGATCGGCTGCGGTGGAGTGGGCGACGCCGCCATCGCGGGCGCTAGGCTGGCGGGCGCTTCGCCGATCATCGCCATCGACCGCGACTCGAAGAAGCTGCAGATGGCAGTGGAATTGGGCGCCACCCACACGATCGACGCATCGAAGCTGGACGCGGTGGCGGCGGTGCGAGAACTGACCGGCGGCTTCGGCGCTGACGTCGTCATCGACGCCTGGTCCTGGCCGCCCGGAAACCTGGGAAGCAGGCCTTCTATGCCCGCGACCTCGCGGGCACGGTGGTCCTGGTGGGCGTGCCGACTCCCGACATGACGCTGGAGATGCCGCTGATCGACTTCTTCTCGCGCGGCGGCGCACTGAAGTCGTCATGGTATGGCGACTGCCTGCCCGAGCGTGACTTCCCGGCGCTCGTCGACCTGTACGAGCAGGGCCGCCTGCCGCTGGACAAGTTCGTCAGCGAGCGCATCAAGCTCGACCAGGTCGAGGAGGCGTTCGAAACCATGCATCGCGGCGAGGTGCTGCGTTCGGTGGTCGTGCTGTGAGCTTACGCATCGAGAATGTGTTCACCACAGGAACTTTCGCGCTGGATGGCGGTTCGTGGGAGGTCGACAACAACATCTGGCTCGGCGGCGACGACAGCGAGGTGGTGATCGTCGACGCGGCACACCACGCTCAGCCGATCGTCGAGGCCGTCGCCGGCCGCAACGTGACCGCGGTCGTCTGTATTCACGGCCACAACGATCATGTGACCGTTGCCCCGGAGCTTGCCGAGCGGTTGGACTGCCCGGTGTTGCTTCATCCCGGCGACGATGTGCTGTGGAAGATGACCCACCCCGAAGAACCGCACTGGCAGCTGGACGACGGGCAGCGAATCGGCTTGGCGGGCACGGAGATCGAGGTCATTCGCACCCCTGGGCATTCACCGGGTCGTGCTGCCTGTACGTGCACGAGGCCGGGGTGCTGTTCTCCGGCGACACGTTGTTCAGCGGCGGCGCCGGCGCCACTGGACGGTCGTTTTCGGACTTTCCCACGATCGTCGTCTCCATCCGAGATCGGTTGTTCACGTTGCCTGAGGACACGCGGGTGCACACCGGGCTCGGCGACGGCACCACGATCGGCACCGAGGCACCGCACCTCGAGGAGTGGATCGCCCGCGGCAGCTGAGGCTGCGGGATCAGCTGCGGCCGGCCGGTTCCTGGTCGCTGGCCTGCTGATTGGGCTGGTGCCGGGTGAACGGCACCGTCGCGGGCGCCAGCGGCGTGTTGCCGAGAATCAGGTCTGCCGCTTTTTCGGCGACCATCATCACCGGAGCGTAGATGTTGCCATTCGTCACATACGGCATCACCGACGCATCAACGACTTTCAGCCCTTCCACACCGTGCACGCCCATCGTCTGGGGGTCGGTGACTGACATGGCATCGGTGCCCATCTTGGCTGTGCACGACGGGTGCAGTGCCGTTTCGGCGTCGCGCGCGACCCAGTCGAGGATCTCCTCGTCGGTTTCCACGCTCGGCCCTGGCAGACCTCGCCACCGTTGAACGGCGCCATGGCCGGTTGGTTGAGGATGCGGCGGGCCACCCGGAGGACTCCACCCACTCGCGGCGATCCTGTTCGGTCGACAGGTAGTTGAACCGCAGTGCCGGATGCACTTTCGGGTCACGGCTGGTGATCTTCACGCTGCCGCGAGCGTCGGAGTACATCGGGCCGACGTGGACCTGATAACCGTCGCCGCCTTCGGGCTGGGAGCCGTCGTACCTCACGGCGATCGGCAGGAAGTGGAACATCAGGTTCGGGTATGCAACGTCGTCGTTGCTGCGCACGAAGCCGCCACCCTCGAAATGGTTTGTCGCGCCTGGACCGCGACGCAGGAACAACCAGTTGGCGCCGATCCACGGCCGGTACCGCCACTTGAGGTACTTCTGCATGGTCACCGGCTGCTTGCACGCGTACTGGATGTAGACCTCGAGGTGGTCCTGCAGGTTCTCACCGACACCTGGCAGGTCGTGCACCACGTCGATGCCAAGTGCCCGCAGTTCGGCGGCATTACCCACGCCGCAGAGTTGTAGAAGCTGGGGGCTGTTGATGGCGCCGCCGCACAGGATGACCTGGCCGGCGCTGACCCGCTTGGTGCCGCCGGGCAGATGCCGGTATTCGACACCGACCGCACGCTTGCCGTCGAACACGACACGCTCGACGAACGCTCTGGTGATCACGTCGAGGTTCGGCCGATTCATCACCGGATGCAGATAGGCGCGAGCCGCCGACAGCCGCCTGCCGTTGCGGATATTGCGGTCAAACTTCGCGAAACCCTCTTGCCGGTAGCCGTTTACGTCATCGGTGCGGGGATAGCCGGCCTGTTCGCCTGCGGTGAAGAACGCCTCGAACAACGGATTGGTCGCGGGTCCGCGTTCCAGTGCCAGTGGACCGTCGTGCCCGCGGTACGGGTCGTCGGGGGCGGACGCGAGGCAGTTCTCCATGCGGTTGAAGTACGGCAGACAGTGCGCGAAGTCCCAGTCGCCCATGCCGGGATCGGCGCCCCAGCGCTCGTAATCCATCGGATTGCCGCGCTGGAAGATCATCCCGTTGATGCTGCTCGATCCGCCGAGCACCTTGCCGCGGGCGTGGTAGACGCGCCGGCCATGCATATGAGGTTCGGGTTCCGACTCGTATTTCCAGTCGTAGAACCGACTTCCGATGGGAAACGGCAGCGCGGCGGGCATGTGCACGAACACGTCCCACAACGAATCGTTGCGGCCCGCCTCCAGTACCAGCACTTTGTTGGCCGGTTCGGCCGAAAGGCGGTTGGCGAGGGCGCAGCCTGCCGATCCGCCGCCGACGATTACGAAGTCGTATCGTGTGGAATCTTTTCCGGCCATCGCTGTCCTCCTGCAGATCGTCATTAAAAGGCTATGGCTGCAAAGCGTGATACGCATCAAGTTTCGCTATATGCAACTGAATCTCGTATAGTTGCGCTATGAGCAACGAGCGGGGCGAGAGCACCGGCGGTGTGCAGTCTGTCGACCGCGCCATCAGCGTGTTGGAAATTCTCGCCCAACGTGGCGAAGCCGGCGTCAGCGAGGTCGCCGCGACATCGGCGTGCACAAGTCGACGGCGTTCCGATTGCTCGCCGCCCTCGAGGAGCGCGAACTCGTCGAACAGACTCAGGACCGTGGAAAGTACCGGCTGGGCTTCGGCATCCTGCTGGCCAACGCGGTGCCCGGCCAACTGGATGTCACCCACCAGTCCCGTGCCGTGTGCGAACAGCTCGCTTCTCAGGTCGGCGAAACCGTCAACATCGCGGTGCGGCGCTCGCACTTCGTCGTCAACATCGATCAGGCGCGCGGGCCGAGTGCGGTCGCCACACACAACTGGGTCGGTGAACTGACGCCCCTGCACGCCACGTC
>CAVRMG010000050.1:0-110514 GCA_963721495.1 uncultured Actinomycetota bacterium
CCCTCGGACACAAGATGTACACCCCGTCTTTCAACCGGATCGACGACGAGGAACAGCTTCGGCGCTTTGTGGCCGCGGCGCGATCGGCCGAGTTCGTCACAGTCGATCCGGACGGGCTTCCTGTCGCCACTCTGCTGCCGATCATGTGGGAAGGCGACACGGTCCTGGCCCACATGGCGCGGGCCAACCCGCAGTGGAAGGCCATCACCGGTGACTGCCCGGCGCTGCTGATCTGTTCGGGACCGCAGGCCTACGTCAGCCCGTCGTGGTACGCGGCGAAGGCCGAACACGGCCGGGTGGTGCCCACGTGGAACTACAGCGCCGTGCACCTGTCCGGGACCGTGCGGATGCACGACGACCGGGACTGGCTGCGCGATGTCGTGAGCCGGCTGACCGCGATGCACGAAGACGGGCGCGACGAACCGTGGCGACCCAGCGACGCGCCGGAGCGCTACATCGAAGGTCAGCTCGCAGGCATTGTCGGGTTGGAGATCACGATCAGCCGGGTCGAGGGCAAGGCGAAGCTGAGCCAGAACCGCTCAGAGTCCGACCGTCGCGGGGTCGTCAGCGGCCTTCTCCGAGAACAGAATCACGAAGCGGCCGAAGTCGCGGCGGCAATGGAAATCGATCTGTAGCGATCACGGTCAGTACACGTCGCGGACGTAGCGTTTGGCAGCCACCAGCTCGCGCTTGAAATCGTGGGCCTGCTCGTGCGACATCCCGCCGTGCGTCTCGATGATCGTCGTCAGCGCGGCGTCGACGTCCTTGGCCATCCGGGTGGCGTCGCCGCAGACGTAGAAATGCCCGCCCTCGTCCAGCCAGCGCCACACGTCGGCACCGCAGTCGAGCATCTTGTTCTGCACGTAGAGGCGGTCGACCTGGTCACGGCTGAACGCTAGGTCGAGCCGGCTGAGGAAGCCGTCGCGGGCCATGTCCTCCAGATCGTCCCGGTAGTAGAAATTCTCGGTGCGGTGCTGATCGCCGAAGAACAGCCAGTTGCGGCCCGCATGACCGAGCGCACGGCGTTCCTGCAGAAAGCCTCGGAACGGTGCGATGCCCGTTCCCGGACCCACCATGATCATCGGTGCGGCGCCGTCCTCGGGTGGCCGGAAGTTCGGCGAGCGCTGCAGGAACACCGGGGCCGACGACGCGCGTTCGGCCAGGAACGTCGAACAGACACCGCCACGCCTGCCGCCGTCGGAGCCGCGGTAGCGCAACACCGACACCGTCAGCTGCACCTCGTGCGGACTGACCAGCGGGCTCGGAGATCGAGTAGTTGCGCGGCGTCAGCCGCACCAGAACCTGAAGCCAGTCCACGGGGTCGGCTTGGACGGCGAACTTCGTCACCAGGTCTATGCCGTCGTTGTGGTCGAGCCACCGCTGCAGCTTGTCGGACGAGGCCCGCAGCGGGCTCGCGTCGCGACTGTGCTCGGCGACGAACCGCACGACGTTCGGGGTCACCTTGAGGATGTCGTAGCAGCTGATCAGCGCGTCGCGGAGGGGTTGCTCGTCACCGTCGACCTCAACCGTCGTCTCACCACGCAGACCGGTGGCATCGAGCCATGCGTCGACCATCGCGGGGTCATTGCGGGCGAAGACACCCAGCGAGTCGCCCGCCGAGTACGTCACGTCGTGCTCGGAGATGTCAAAGCCGAACTGGCGCACCTCTTTCACCGAGGCGGGACCTGTCAGCACCGAGTTACGGGCCAGCGGCGCAAGCACGGGCTTGGCGCGGGTGAACAGTTCGGCGATGGTGGTGGTGCGGGTGACTGTGGCGATGCCGCCCCCTGAGGGCGGCGGGGACGCGGGAGATTCGGACAGCAGCCGTGACACCGCGTCCGCCCACTCGTGCATGGGTTCGTCGTCGTACGCCTCGCATTCGGCGCGCTCGAGCATCTTCGACGCCCCGAGGGCGGAAAGGCGTGAGTCCAGCGACTTGGCGTGGCCGCAGAAGTTTTCGTAGGACCTGTCCCCTAGGCCGATCACGGCGTAACGCACACCGGCGAGGCTCGGTGCATCGCTGCCGCGCAGCCGATCCCAGAATGCCGCGCCGTTGTCGGGAGGACCGCCGTCGCCGAAGGTGCTGGTGACCACCAGCACGTCGCGCGCCACTGCGAGATCCGGCAGCGTCACGTCGTGCATGTTGGCCAGTTGCGCACCCTCGATCCGCGCGGCCACCCGGCCAGCAAACTCTTCAGCGTTGCCAGTTTGCGACGCCCACAGCACAAGCGGGCCACCGCCGCCGGCGACGGCTGCCGGTTCCGCCGCACCGTCGGCGGCTCTGATGTAGCGCCCGGCCAGCAACCCGTCGATCCACAGCCGAACGTCGTTTCGCACCGGCGCACCGGCCGGCAACACCGGTACACCGGCGGGCTCGTCACCGACACCCGTGAGAAAGCCTGCCAGGTAGAGCTTTTCGTCCTCAGCGAGGGCGGGGTGAATGTTGTTGCCCAGTCCGAGTTCTACGGCGATCAGATCAGTCGCGGACGGTGAGCCGACCGTTTTCACTGGTCGCAGGCTGATGGCGCAGACCTTGAATTCCGGTTGCAGGGACTCAGGATCAACGGCGTCGTTCGTCAATGCGTTGATGGTCAGGTACTCGCCGTGTTCGTCGTTCCAGTGGAACGGCACGAAACAGTTGCCCGGCCGAACGCGGTCGGTGACAACGGCGGGCAGTACCGCCCTGCCACGGCGGGAGCTGAGCTCGACCGGTTGCCCCTCGGAGACGTCGAGTGCGACGGCATCGACGGGATGCACTTCGACGAACGGCCCGCTGTCGAGCTTGTTGAGCTTGTCGACCCTGCCGGTCTTGGTCATGGTGTGCCACTGGTGCTGCAGCCGTCCGGTGTTGAGGACGATCGGATAGTCGGCATCGGGCAGTTCGTCGGCGTCCATGTGCGGCCGCGCGAAGAACACCGCTCGCCGAGAGGCGGTGGGGAACGCCAGCCGTGGCTGATTTCCGTTCTCGTCGACGAAGAGGTGTTGGCTGACACCGTCATTGAGGTAGCGGATCGGATGCCGGTCGTCATCGCCCCCCGGCAGACCCGCAGGAGGCACCGGCCACTGCAGCGGTGTCGAGCGAAGCCGGTCGTAGCTGGCGCCGCGCATGTCCCACCCGGTGCGCAGATTGGTGAATTCGCATATCTCGTCGAAGATCTCGCTGCTGTCGCGGTACGCGAAGTGCTCACCGAAACCCAGTTCCTCGGCGATCTGGCAGATCAACTGCCAGTCGGGCCGCGACTGGCCCGGCGCCGGGATCGACTGCTGCAGCAGGGTGATGTTGCGGTCGGAGTTGACCATCACCATGTCCGACTCAGCCCATAGCGCCGCGGGCAGCACAATGTCGGCGTAGCGGTTGGTGGCATTGTTTCGGTAAGTGTCCTGAGTGATCACGAGTTCGGCGGTTTCGAGGCCGGCGATGGTGGTCTTGCGGTTGGGCATGGTGGCCACCGGGTTGGTGCAGATGATCCAGCAGGCCTTGATGTCGCCTGCGGCCATCCTCTCGAACATGTCGACCGCACCGGGTCCGAAGTCGGCGCGGATCGTGCCCGGCGGAAGTCCCCACTTCTCCTCGACGAACGCCCGGTCCTCGGCAGAGATCACCGAGCGCTGCCCCGGCAGTCCCGGGCCCATGTATCCCATCTCGCGGCCGCCCATCGCGTTGGGCTGACCGGTGAGCGACATCGGCCCACTGCCGGGACGACAGATCGCACCGGTGGCCAGGTGCAGATTGCAGATGGCATTGGTGTTCTGAGTACCGTGCGTGCTCTGGTTCATCCCGACTGCCCAGCAGGTCATCCAGTCGCCGGCTTCGGCGATCATCGCCGCGGCCAAGCGCAGATCGGACTCGCTGATACCGGTGATCGCAGATACCCGGGCAGGCCGATAGTCGGCCAGAAACGCCGGCATGGCGTCCCAGCCCTCGGTGTGTTCGGCGATGAATTGTTGGTCAATGTCACCTTTCTCGACGAACAGGTGCAGCAGGCCGTTCAGCAGAGCCAGATCGGTACCAGGCTTGATCTGCAGGTAGAGGTCGGCCTTGTCGGCTGTGGTCGTCCGGCGCGGGTCGACCACGATGAGCTTTGCGCCCGCCTTGAGCCGGTCCGCCATTCGTAGATAGAGAATTGGATGGCAGTCGGCCATGTTCGACCCGATGACGAAGAAGAGGTTCGTCAGGTCGAAGTCGGTGTACGACCCAGGCGGCCCGTCAGAGCCCAGCGACTGCTTGTATCCGGTGCCCGCGCTGGCCATGCACAGTCGCGAATTGGACTCCATGTATTTGGTGCGCAGGAAACCCTTGGCCAATTTTGTTGCCAGATATTGCGATTCGAGCGACATCTGCCCCGACACGTACAGCGCCACCGCGTCGGGTCCGTGCTTGTCGATGATCGCGCGTAGTCGCCGACCCGTCTCGGCGATCGCATCGTCGACCGGTGTGGGCACGGGTTCGTCGTTTCGGCCCGGTCGCAGCAGCGCCGATTTCAATCGACCTTCGTCGGCTCGCATCATCTCGGCGTGCGTGGCGCCCTTGGTGCACAATCTGCCGAAGTTGGTGGGATGCAGCTTGTCTCCCGACACGCGGGCTATCACCGCGCGGCCGTCCTCGGTCTTGGTCTCGACGGCGATGCCGCAACCCACTCCGCAGTACGAGCACGCAGTTCGGGTGACGGCCATGAGTCCATCGTGTGCGCGTCCTGTTCCGGAATGTTTCCGCGCGCGTTATGGAGAGGAAAACTGATGCTCACCGCGGGGATTGGCCCGCGGTGAGCATCGTATGGGCAGGTCAGCCGGCAGCGACAGGGACACTCACGCGGCCGATTCCCTCCCCGGTGTCGAGGCGCGCGGTCTTCATCCGCAGGAAGACCGCCCAGGTGACTATGGCGCAGATCACATAGAACGCCATGAACACCCAGAACGCGTCGGTCGCCGACTTGG
This sequence comes from uncultured Actinomycetota bacterium, assembly GCA_963721495.1. Classification (GTDB taxonomy): domain Bacteria; phylum Actinomycetota; class Actinomycetes; order Mycobacteriales; family Mycobacteriaceae; genus Mycobacterium. The sequence goes on from CAVRMG010000050.1 coordinate 4,936, forward strand.
CCTCACCGACGTACGAAGCCCGAAGCACCACGTTGATGAACACACCGCCCAATGCTCCGACGGCACCGGCGAAACCGATGAGCGCACCGGACATGCTTCGCGACCACGCCGCCTTCTCCGCGGGGCTCCAGTCGTCGTGGCCCTGCGCCTTCGCCTCGAAAATCGAGGGGATCATCTTGTACGTCGATCCGTTCCCGATGCCCGACAGGATGAACAGCACGATGAATCCGACGACGTAAGAGATCATTTGGCCGCCCGTGGGTGCCCCGGCCGTGCCGTCGTCGATCATACCGGCACCCACCAGGATGCCTGCGGCGAAGATCATCGCGACAAAGGTGTACATGGTGATCCGCCCACCACCGATCCGGTCGGCGAGCTTGCCGCCGAAGGGCCGCGAAATCGACCCGAGCAGCGGTCCCAGGAAGGAGATCTGTGCCGCGTGCAGCGACGCCTGCGCCGCGGTGTCACCGCCGGCCAGGAAGTTGATCTGAAGCACCTGCCCGAAGGCGAAGGAGAACCCGATGAAGGAGCCGAAGGTACCGATGTAGAGGAAGCTCATCACCCAGGAGTGCTTGTAGCGCAACGCTTCTGCCAGGGCGCCGAGGTTGGAGCGCTGGTTGCCGAGGTTGTCCATGAAAAATGCGGCACCGGTGGCGGCGCAGGCGATCAGCACGAGGTAAATGGCGCAGACGACCTCCGGTGCCGTATTTGAGACGGCCGCGATCACCAGCAGACCGACGAGCTGGATGACCGGCACGCCGATATTGCCACCGCCTGCGTTGAGACCGAGTGCCCAGCCCTTCAGCCGCTGCGGATAGAACGCATTGATATTGGTCATCGATGAGGCGAAGTTGCCGCCACCGAAGCCGGCGAACGCCGCCACGACCATGAACGTCGTGTAGGACGTGCTGGGATTCTTCATCGCCCACCACGTCAGCACCGTGGGGATCAACAGCAGCAACGCGCTCACGATCGTCCAGTTGCGGCCGCCGAATTTGGCGGGCGCGATCGTGTACGGGATGCGCATCATCGCGCCGACCAACGTCGGCATCGCCACCAGGTAGAACTTGCCCGCGGCATCGATTCCGTAGACGTTCTGCGGCATGAACAGCACCATCACCGACCAGATCGACCAGATCGAGAAGCCGACGTGTTCGGCGAAGATGGACCAGATCAGGTTGCGCTTGGCGATCTGCTTGCCCCCGGCCTCCCAGGCCGCCACGTCCTCGGCGTCCCAGTGCTCGATGGTGCGGTTGCGGGTCAAGGTAGTCACGGGGACTAGTTCTACGGCCGGGCCATTCCGCTTCGATTGCACCGCAATGTCGCCAATGTCAACACCCGCTCACATCCGCGCCACGGGCTCGGGTGCGCGAGGGGATTCATGGCCGACTCACCGAGGAAACGAAACGGAAACATGTCGGCCCTAGCTTCAGGGAGGGTGAGCGACGGCAGCACTCCCCGATTCCTGCAGGGCCCCTTCGACTTCGAGGGCAACGGGTTGGACAAACCGTTGCTGATCGACGATTCATTGCGCTACGTGGTGCCAGCCGGCTGCGTAACCAGCCGTGTACTTCCGCGGCGGCAATTCGAGCGACGACATGGTGACCAAGGTGCTGTTTCGCGACGGAAAACCGATGCGCTACTTCCCCATTGCGGCCCGCGGAGCCACACACGTGGCACTTCGAGTGGTCGAAGATCTTCTCGGTGACACGGTGCTCGAACTGTTCGTCGCGGCCCCTGCGGGCTGCGCCGGCACGGTCATCGTCGACCTCGGACTGGTGGAGATCTGAGATGGCTCCCAGGTTGGTGGTCGTCGGCAACGGCATGGCCGGGGTGCGGGCGATCGAGGAAGTCCTCGCCCTCGGCGGAGGCGACGTGTTCGACATCATCGTGTTCGGCGACGAACCGTACGGCAACTACAACCGAAGTTTGCTGAGCAACGTTCTGGCCGGCAGTCAGAGCATTGAAGACGATGCGGGCGAGATCTATCTGAACGCGATGGATTGGTACGCCGATAACCGGATCGACCTGCGGGCGGGCGTGCGGGTGGTGCGTATCGACCGCTACGCGAGGCTGGTGCAGCCGACGACGGCACGGTGACCCACTACGACAACCTGATCCTGGCGACCGGCAGCAGGTCGTTGTTCCCGCCGATGGCCGGATTGTGGGCCGACAACAAGACACTGACCGACGACGTCTTCGGATTTCGCAGCCTCGACGACTGCATGGGCATGATCACCCGGGTCAGTCTTCCTCGGGTTTGACCGCCAGCACCGGCTTGGGGCACTCGAGCAGCAGCTGCTGCGAGACGCTGCCGAGCAGCAGCTTGCCGACCGGACTGCGATGCCGGATGCCGATCACCAGCAATTCGGCGTCGTCGCGGCCCATCGCCTTGAGCAGTTCTTCGGCCGTGTCCACCCCGACCGGCTGGGTGAGCTCGAATTCGACACCGCAGTCTGCCAGGTGCCGCTCGACGTCGTGGATCTCCGCCGGTTGCGCGAATGCGGCGTCGACGTAGGCCTCCCCTGAGCTCGAGTTGATGACGAGCAGGTTGGTCTGCCGCAACTTCGCCTCGGCGATGCCGTACTCGAGGGCCGATCGCCCGAATGGATCCGCGCTTTAGCCGACGACGATCATGCCTGCGCCTTCTCTCTCTGATCCTTGTCGTCCTCGACGATCAGCAGCGTCTCTTCACTGCGGTGCATGAGTTTGAGCACCAGCGGCATCAGCAGAAGCACCACCATGAGCACGTACACGATGATCGCGACCGGCTCGGTGAACAGGCTGCTCCAGTCGCCGCCGCCCAGTTGTAGAGATTGCCTGAGCTGGCGTTCGATTCGGGGGCCGAGAATCACGCCGATGATCAGCGGCAGGACCGGCAGTCCGAACCGGCGCATCATCAAGCCGAGCAGACCGAACACCAACAACAGCGCCAAATCCAACGGCTGCACGTTCACCGCGAGCGCGCCCAGCGTCGCGAAGAACAGGATGCCCGCGTACAGGTAGGGCCGCGGTGTGCGAAGCAGCTTGGCCCACAACGGCGCAAGCGGAAGGTTGAGTAGCAGCAGTAGCAGATTGCCTATGAACAGACTGGCGATGAGCGTCCAGATCAGCAACGGCTCTTTCTCGAAAAGAGTTGGCCCGGGCTGGATTCCGTACGAGACGAACGCGGTCAGCATCACAGCGGCCGTGGCGTTGGTGGGCAGGCCAAGCGAGAGCATCGGCACGAGTGTGCCTGCGGCCGAGGCGTTATTGGCGGCCTCCGGGCCTGCCACACCCTCGATGGCACCCCTGCCGAACTCCTCCTTGTGCTTGGAGAGCCGTTTCTCGGTGATGTAGGACAGGAAGGTCGGCAGTTCCGCACCCCCAGCGGGCAGTGCACCGAACGGGAAGCCGTACGCGGTGCCGCGCAGCCACGGCTTCCACGAGCGCTGCCAGTCGCTTTTGCCCATCCAGGGCCGACCGACCGGGATGACATCAGCTGGGCGGCGGCGCAGATGCGCAGCGACCCATAGCGCTTCGCCGAGCGCGAAGACAGCCACCGCGATGATGACAATGTCGATCCCGTCCGACAACAGCGGAATGCCGAACGTCGCGCGAGGCTGACCGGTGAGGAAGTCGATCCCCACCACGCCGATCGCCAGACCGAGGAACAGCGAGATCGCGCCGCGCAGCTTGGACGAGCCGAGCACCGCCGTGACGGCGACGAGTGCGAACAACATGATCGCCAGATACGACGGCGCGCCGAGGGTGACCGCGAACCGCGAGATCGCCGGCGCGAACGCCGCCAGCAGAATGGTGCCTATGGTGCCTGCGACAAATGATCCGATCGCCGCCGTCGCCAACGCCTGGGCCGCGCGTCCGGCCTTGGCCATCTTGTTGCCCTCGATCGCTGTGATGACCGAGGACGACTCCCCCGGCGTGTTCAGCAGGATCGAGGTCGTCGAACCGCCGTACATGCCGCCGTAGAAGATGCCGGCGAACATGATGAAGGCGGCACTGGGGCTGACGTTGTAGGTGATGGGCAGCAGCAGTGCCACCGTCATCGCCGGTCCGATACCCGGCAGCACGCCGACGGCGGTGCCGAGCAGCACACCGATGACGGCGTACAACAGGTTCATCGGAGTGGCCGCTTCGCCGAACCCCTGGATCAGCCAGTCGAGATTTTCCATGTCAGAGAATCCCATCCAGAATGCCTGCGGGCAGCGGGATTCCGAGCCCGGAGTAGAACGCATAGAAACTGCCGACCGCGAGCACCGCCCCGATCACGATGTTGCGGACGTAGTGCCGGCTACCCAGAATGGTGGCTGCGCCCGCGAAGAGCAGTGCGCCGGTGATGGCCCATCCCAGCGGCTCAACCAGCAGGATGGTAGCGACGAACACAGCGACGAGCAGGCCTACGGTGCGCCAGTCGGCAGGAGCGTTGGGGTCGACATCTTCGCCGGCGTCGGCCTCGCCGACCGATCCGCGCGGGATCGCGATCGCAAGGACGACGGCCAGCACGACAAGGATGACTCCGATGGCCAACGGGAAGAATCTCGGACCGACCGGATCCACCTTGGCGAAGCCGGCGTCGAGGGTGACCGCGTCGTAGATGAGGAACGCTCCGACCGCGACGAGCACCGCACAAACGATGTACTGCGCCTTGTCAACGGGTTTGGCGACCTCGTTCGCCTGCGACTCTTCGGTGGTGGTCATAGCAGCCCCAGTTCGGTCAGGGTCGACGAAACCCGGTTGTCCTGGTCCTTCAGAAACTGTTCGAACTGTGCACCGGTCACGAACGCGTCAGTCCAACCGTTCTTCACCAATGCCTCCTTCCATTGCGGAGTACCGTGCATCTCCTCCAGCACCTTGACCATCGCTTGTCTCGCATCGTCGGAAATACCCGGTGGCGCAAGCACTCCACGCCAATTGGCGAATGTCAGGTCGATTCCCGATTCCTTGAGTGTCGGAGCGTCGATACCTTCGACCCGCTCCTCACTGGACACCGCGAGCACGCGCAGCTGTCCGGCCTCGATCTGGTCGATGAGCTCACCGGGACTCGACGTGCCGACGGTGATCTTCTTGCCGAGCAGGGCGGTGAGCAGGTCGCCGCCCCCGTCATAGGTGACAAAATTGACGCTCTTGGGTTCTACGCCAACCGCTTTAGCGAGTTCCATCGGGAAGAGATGATCGGGGCCGCCCGGAGAAGACCCGCCGCCGATCGTCACCTTGGAGGGATCGGCCTTCCACGCCGCCACGAAGTCCTTCACGGTCTTGAACGGAGAATCGGCCGGGACGAAGATCGCGCCCGGGTCTTCGATCAGCTTCGCGATGGCGGTCGCGTCGGACGCCTTGATCTTGGAGCCGTTGGTGTAGGTGGCGCCGACGACGCCGAGCCCCATCGTCATCATGAGGTCGTCATTGCCCTTTTCGTTCATCAGTCGGGCCATCGCGACGGTGCCGCCCGCACCGATGACGTTGAACACCTCGATGCGGCCGGTGATGTCGTTCTCTTCCATGATCTTCACGGCAGTACGTGCGGTCAGGTCGTAGCCGCCGCCGGGGCTGTTGGGCACCATCATGCGCAACCGGTGGAAACCGCGTTCCTCGTTGCTCCGAGTGACACCGCATGCCGTCACCAGCATCGCGATGATGACGGCGATGACGAGCATCGCCCGTGTGTGCTTAACCTTCACCGTCGTCACGTCGCTCCCCAATCAAGGCAGTTGTGATGCTCAGCAATACTGGACCCCGACAGTGACGTGAGTCACTGATATGGACGCAAAGGACGTTTTGGACATTGTGAAACTGCTCAGGTCACCCGCGCGGGGTTTCCGCAGCCTGGCCGGCCAGTTCCTGGTTTTCCAGTTGCTGGTGGTTGCTGTCGTGTTGGTCGCGGTTGCGGCGGTCTCGGTGGCGCAGTCGACGCGCGAGTTCCAGGACGTGCGCGGAGCGCGAATGGTTGCGGTGGCCGAGAACGTGGCGTCCACACCGATCGTGCGCGATCGCTTCGCTGACCCGTCTGCTGGACGGATACTGGCGCCCGAAGTGGACCGCGCCATCGCACTGTCAGGTGCGGGCCTCGCCGAGATTCTCGATCCGGACGGCACGGTGCGGGTGTCGTCGGACCCCTCGCGCGTCGGACAGCGCATGAACCTCGGGCCCAGCCGGGCCGATGAGGGACGGGCGTGGTTCGGCGACGTCGACATCGACGGCGTGCACAGCCTGGTCGGCCAAGTACCGATGCTGGGCACGGACGGAGACGTCCTCGCTATCGCCTCGGTGAGCGAGCGTTATCCGTCACTGTGGGAGCTGATGGGTGCCTCCGGCGAGCGTCTGCTGTTCTACCTCGGCCTGGGTGCGACGCTCGGCCTGCTGGCGTCATGGCTGCTGTCACGACGGATCAAACGGCATACCCGCGGATTGGAGATCGCCGAGATCGCCGGTCTTGCCGATCACCGAGAGGCGTTGTTACACAGCATCCGCGAGGGCGTCGTCGCGGTTAACAACGAAGGGGACATCACCCTGCTCAACGACAGCGCACAGGAACTGCTTGATGTAGCCGACGACGCGGTTGGCCGTCGAGTGGACAGTGTGGGGCTCGATCCCGCGGTGGTCGACTTCCTGTTGTCGGGTGAGGACGGTCGCGACGTGGTGATCGTCACGCGGACACGGGTTCTGGCGCTGAACCGCCGGGCGGCGACGAGCCAGGGTCAGCGGATCGGCACGGTGACGACGATGCGTGACAGCACCGAACTCGCGGCGCTGCAGGGGCAGTTGTCATCGCACAAGAGCGTGACGGACACGTTGCGCGCACAGACTCATGAGTTCGCGAACCAACTGCACACCATCTCGGGTCTGGTCCAGCTGGGTGAATACGATTCCGTGCGTGATCTGGTGGGCACCTTGACAAGGCGGCGAGCGGAGATCAGCGATGCGGTGACACAGCGCATCTCCGATCCTGCCGTGGCGGCGCTGCTCATCGCCAAGACGACGCTGGCCGCGGAGAGCGGGGTCTCGCTGGAGATGGCGGCGGATTCCCATCTATCGGCGTTGCCACCTGCGCTGGCGACGGACGTGATCACCCTGCTGGGCAATCTGATCGACAATGCGGTCGATGTGTCGGTGGGCTCGCAGCCTGCCCGCGTCGCTGTCGGCATCGACGATGGCCAGGGCCTGGCCATCTCCGTCGCCGATTCCGGACCTGGTGTTCCCGAACACCTTCGGGAGTCGATCTTTGCCCGCGGCGTGACCTCCAAACCCGAGGTTCCCGGCGGGCGGGGCATTGGACTGGCCCTGGTGCGACTGGTCACCGCGCAGCACGGCGGAACGGTGAGCGTGACCGACGATCCGTCCGGCGGCGCGCGCTTCGTGGTGCGACTGCCTGCGGGCGTCGCGGCCGAGAAGGCCGCGCATGCGTGACGTGCTGATCGTCGACGACGATTTCATGGTGGCTGAGATCCATCGGCGGTTCGTCGAGCAAGTAGATGGCTTTCGGGCGGTTGGAGTCGCCCGCACCGGCACGGAAGCGCTGGCCGCCGTGCGGGATATGAAGCCGCACCTGATGCTGCTCGACGTGTACCTACCCGATATGACCGGCCTGGAGGTGTTGCAGCGGCTGCGATCGGACGGCGATCTGGTCGGCGTGATCATGATCACTGCGGCACGCGAATTGGACACTGTGAAGGGAGCTTTGGACGGTGGCGCGGCCGACTATCTCATCAAGCCGTTCGAATTCCCCCAGTTCAAATCCAAGCTGGAGGCGTTCGCGGCGCGGGTCGACACCCTGGAGTCCGCCGGTGGGATCGACCAAACGCTGGTCGACTCGTTGTTCGGCCGGCCGGGCGGCGCGGCGCAGGCACTCCCCAAGGGACTCGGCGCCGAGACCGGGCAATTGGTGCTCAATGCGGTTCGCGGGGTCGGCGAGGTATCCGCAGCCGAATGCGCTGATCTGGTTGGGATCTCGCGGGTCAGCGCGCGCCGTTATCTCGAGCACTACTTGCGCGCTGGAGCGTTGGAGCTTCGGCTGCAGTACGGCGCCGGCAGGCCCGAGCGTCGCTACCACCTACGCGGCGGCGTCGGTTCACGCGACGGTTAATTCAGAGGGCGTTGCGTCAAGTCAGCCGGCTTTCGATGTCCCACCCTTAGAAGGGTGGCGGTGGGTCCGGGTCGGCTTGTGTACGTTGTTGATCGTGTTGTGCGCGTAGAGTTTTGATCCGCGCGACGTAGTCGTCGGCGCGGGTGCGATGACGCAGCGGCATCTTGACCTCGCGGCCGCCCGCCTGCGCGTGGTCATGTGGCGGCGGGACTGGTAGCTCGGCGGTGGTGGTGTCCCAGCCGGGGAAGAACGCTCGACTGCCGGGATGGGTGGTGTAGGTCCGCCCGGTGGGCGCAGTCCACACCGCGACACCGTCGGACTGCAGGGTCAGCGACCAGTCGCCGGTCCAAAAGGTCTTCAAATGATGATGTTTACGGCACAGACACAACAGGTTCGACGGATGGGTAGCCCCGATCGGATACGGGACGACGTGGTCGATATCGCAGAACTCCGCAGCCATCGTGCACCCGGGGAAGCGGCACGTCAGATCCCGGCAGCGGATGAAACGCACCACTGCCGCGGAGGGCCGGTAGCCGGTTTCAGGTTCGGCGCGGGGTGGGCACAGGTGGCGCAGGGTGGCGCCGTTGCGCAGCAACTCAGCCAGCATCGGGGTGGGCACCACCCGGCCCGACACGATCGCCGTGCCCACATCCGATGTGGTGGTGGTCGTGGGCGCATCCGTAGTGCTTGCGGGTTGCGCCGCTGCGGTGGCGGTGTCCACGGCGCTCTGATCAGCCACCACGGTCACGACCACCGAGGATTTGGGGGCGGGTTGTCCGGCCATCGGGCAGGTCGACAGCCCGCAGGCGCATGGCAGGTGGCTGTTGCCGTTAGCCCACGCGCGCAGAGCGGCGCCGCGACGCTGACCCTGGGTGCGCGGATCGTTGTCACACACCGTCGCGGCCATCGCCCAGATCTTCTTCTTGAGCACCTCGGCGTCGGGGCCCTGCAGTCTGCCGTACACCGAAGTCAGGCCCGACTCGTCGTCGTAACGGCCAACCACGAAGTCCTCGGTGCGCAGCGCCTCGCTGCTTTCGATGACCGCGCCCGGGTCGAAGCGATGTACCAGCGCGTCCACGGCGGCGACGAGTTTCTCATCGCTGAGTGGCCCCCACTTCAGCGCCCGGGCGGCCAGCTCGGTGTCGATCCGTGCCCACCCCTCATCGTCGGTGATTAGCCGGGTGCGCCAGGTGATCGCCGAGACGACCCGAGAACTTAGCTGACCCGCCCCAAACACCCCGGCCACCAACGGGAGGTGATCGCGCAGGATCTCGGCGATGCGCATCTGCCCCGAGGCCTTGCGGTGGCTAATGTTCATCGCCGCCGCGATCTCCGCCGCCGCGCTATCCCAGCCGTCGCAGACCCACAACGACCGGGACTCATCGGCGTCCTCGACCACGCGGCGGGTAACCAACTCCGCGATCGCAGCGGACCGCCGCGCCGCCGCGGCCGCCTCGGCACGGGTGGCGTCCTCAATCGTGGCCACCAGCCCCGCCTCGTCAACACCCTCGAACATAGGTTCGATCATGCCACGCGGGTCGGACAAGTTCGGATCGCTAGTCGAGAGCCTCCCGGAACCGGTTGAGAACCTCGGCACCGCGCGCTGGATCCTGCACCATCCACCGGTGCCCGAGCCCGTCCAGCACTTCGATGCGCGCTCCGGCTCGCTGCGCTGCGCGGCGTTGGCTTTCGTCGGTTCCCACGTAGGCGTCCTCGGTGGCGAGGATCGACAACCCCGGCCTGGCTGCGGCATTCTCGAGATCGCGAACGGCCTCGGCCATCACCGGCTGCGCGGCCGCTCGGTACACCGCCAGAATCGCCCGGCCCATCTCGGGCCCCTGGGCCTTGGCAATCGAGGTGGAAATGTCGAGAGGTATGCCGAGTTCGGCCGGCAGTCCGGAACGGTCGTCGACCGTGCCGCCCATCATCGTGTCGATGAGCTCCTCGCCGGCGCCGGCTGTCTGCCACAGCTGTGCGACGTCATGCCAGACATAGTCCGCGTCGAAGATTCCGACGTCGTCACTGACCCAGCTGCGCAGCAATTCCGGCGGGTGCATCGCCACATTGACGACGCGGAGGCCATCCCAGTCGTTTCCGACGAGATCGACCGGTTCGTTCGAAGCGCTCCAACTCGCCCTCAAGCCAGTCGCGGTAGTCGCGAGGCGTCGCCGCAAAGCCGTCGGGAGACGCGCCCCGAATGCCGGTAGAGAGAGCCGCACCACCTCATCTCGTCCGGGTGCGGCGACGAGCGCACCCCAGATTTTGTCGGTCTCCGGATTGCCACGCACCAAGACGACTGTCATAGCCGAGATATGAAGCGTGCCTTCAACTGTGCCGGGCGGCCTCCTGCGCAAGCTGCACACGCGACGTCAGCCCGAGCTTGGTGTAGACGTGCGTCAGATGTGTCTGCACCGTGCGATGGGATACGAAAAGCCGGGCGGCGATGTCCTTGTTACCCAGCCCATCGCTGACCAGCCGCACGACGTCGCGCTCCATCGGGGTCAGCGACGCCCAACCGCTCGATGGGCGCTTACGCTCACCACGACCGCGCTGCGCGTACGCGATGGCCTCCTCGGTCGACAGGGCAGCGCCTTCGGCCCAAGCGGCGTCGAACTCGTCGTCGCCCAGGGCTCCTCGAAGGACTCCGACCGCGGACTCGAATGCTGCGTCGTAGACCTTGAACCGGGCCTCTCCAGTGCGACCGCGCATTGCCCCAGCGGTGCCCAGTAGCCTCGCGGCTTCACGGTAACTCTCGTTATGGGCGGCCCTGGTCGCAATTACTTCGAACGTATCGGCAAGGCCCAGAAAGGCTTTCATGTGCGCGACCACTGCAAGTGCGTCGTAAAGATCTTGGTCGGCGCATGTTTCATCACCCTGGGCCATCACGACGCGGGCCCGGACAGTCAACGCGAGAGCCAGATGACAGCCGTTTGCGACAGACACCATCTCGTCCGCAATCCGGCGGGCGTTGTCCAAATCCCCGGTGGCCAAAGCGCATTCGTTCCTCGGCACTACATTGAGAATATTCCGTCTGCGCTCAGGACTGGCGTTGCGCCACGCTGCGTCGCAGGCGGCCACCGCGGCCTCGATGTCACCGTCGGCGAGCGCGGCCACGGCGGCGCTCGCATAGGCCGTCTCTTCGTAATAACCGCCGAGTTCCCTCGCCAGTGCGATCGCGTCATCGGCCACCGTCCGAGAAGTGCTGGTCTGCCCCTGCCAGGCGAGAACTCGTGCGTAGGAGGTCATGCACAGCATTCTCATCACACCATCCGCATTGGCGGTGGCTTGCGCCAGAGCATCACGCAGAAGTACGGCAGCTTGCGCGAGGTCGCCCTTCAGCGCCCAGCGCCATTCCGAGGTACGTTCGGCATTCACGCCAGCGGAATCCCAAGCCGGCGGTGTCGGCCATGTCGACCCCTTTCTGCGCGGCCGCGCAGGCGCTGACAGGATCACCTGCCCCCAGCAGTATCTGGATTGCCTGCATGGCAGTCATCGATGTAGTGGTCCATACATCTCCGCCCTGCTCAGCCAGTGCCAATGCTTCAGCGAAGTACGGGTGCGCGGCTTCGGGGTCGAACAGGACGACGTAGCCGCGACCCACGAGAGCGCGTGCCAGAAGCACTGGATCGCCGACATCGCGCGCAGCATCGAGTGCTCTTTGGGCTCGATCAACCCGATAAGCGCCGTTGACCGCGACGTTGAGGACCGCACTCCGCGCCAGTGCCGCTATGCATGCGGGGTCCGTTGTGCGGGTGTCGCCCTGTTCTATGTCGGCAACGACATCGTCGATCCAGGACAGCCCTTCAACGACGCGGCCGCGTGTAATCCACATCGGGAACAGCGACGTTGCGAGTGTTGCGGCACAGGACAAGTCCCCGGTTTCTCGACTCCAGGTGTAAGCGGCGCGCAGATTGTCAATATCGGACACGGCTCGTGCGATGAGCTGTTCGTGCCCGACCTGCCAGGGCGAGTCGATCGATGCGGCTAACGATGTGTAATGGTCGCGATGACGTGTCCGTGTTTCATCACTCTCGCCTGACTCTCCGAGCTTTTCCTGCGCGTACTGCCGCACCGTTTCCAGCAACCGGTATCGCGTCGTGCCGTTGACATTCTCGGCAGTGACAAGCGACTTGTCGACGAGCAACGTGAGCTGATCCAAGACCTGATAGCGCTGAACGTCGGCGCTGACGCAGACTGCTTGCGCGGCGTCAAGGTCGAATCCCCCCATGAAAGTCGCGAGCCTACGGAACAACACGCGTTCGGGCTCGGTTAGCAGCGCGTGTGACCAATCCACTGAAGCGCGGAGTGTCTGCTGGCGGCGCACCGCCGTTCGCGAACCGCCCGTCAACAATCGGAAGCGGTCGTGAAGGCTGCCGAGAATCTCCTCCAAAGACAACGCGCGTACACGCGCGGCCGCGAGTTCGATTGCGAGCGGCATACCGTCGAGGCGCCTACAGATTTCAGCGACCGCTACGCGATCCTCATCGGCGATGCGAAAGCTCGGGTTAGCGCGACGTGCCCGGTCGGTGAACAGTTCGATCGCTTCGTCATCCAGAGACAGCGACGGAACACGGTACGTCACCTCTCCGGCCACCGAGATGGGTTCGCGGCTGGTCGTCATGACCGTCAGCGAAGGACAGTGGTTGAACAGAGTCTCGACGAGTTCGGCGCTTGCGTCGAGAAGATGCTCACAGTTGTCGAACACCACCAGCGTCTGGCGGTCTCCGACAAACTTCACCACTGTGTCAACGGTCGAACGGCCGGGCTGATCGGGTAGACCGAACGCGCGAGCGACTGTCAGAGCAACGAGACCCGCATCGGTGATGGTCGAAAGATCGACATACCAGACGCCGTCACGAAAACCGCCGGCCACATTGGCAGCCACTTTCAGCGCGAGCCTCGTCTTCCCTGCACCGCCTGCGCCCGTCAGAGTGACCAGGCGATTGTTGGCGACAATCTCGCTCAAATCGGTGATCTGCAGTTGTCGCCCAACGAAACTCGTCAACACCACGGGTAGTTTCTGTGATGTAGCAAGATCGGAGACTCGCAACGGCGGGAAGTCATTGCGAATGTCCGGATGGCACAGTTGCACAACACGTTCCGGGCGCGGGAGATCGCGTAGCAGGTGCGCGCCCAGATCGTTCAACCATGCGTCGTCCGGAAGATGGTCGAGCACCATCGCCTCTGTCGCACCCGAGAGCACCGTCTGCCCACCATGCGCCAGATCGCGCAGCCGCGACGTGCGGTTGATCGTCGGGCCGATGTAGTTGCCCTCATCGCGCAACTGGATCTCACCGGTATTGATCCCGATCCGCAACCGGATCGGCGCCAACGGAGCCCGCTGCAACGCCAGCGCACACGCCACCGCATCACTGGCCCGCGCGAACGCCAACACGAAGCTGTCACCCTCGCCCTGCTCCACCGGCCGGACCCCGTCATGGGCCGCGACGAGACCCGAGAGTGTGTCATCGAGCCGAGCAATGGCGGCCGTCATCTCCTCCGGCTGCGTCTCCCACAGCCGCGTCGAACCCTCGACATCTGCCAAAAGCAGCGTCACCGTCCCCGTCGGCAGACCGCTCACCGCAAGATCGCTCCACTCAGTCGCGCTCATGCTAGCCAGCATGCGACCAGCGCGTAGGCCAAAACATCAGCGCTTGCGCGTATATCTACGACCTCCCGGCTGCGGAAATACGACCTTCGACCGATCTTGTGAAGCTCCCAGCACCAGATAGTCGATGCATGACCATCGACATCGCCCTCGGAACCGAACTACCGACCATCGCCTACGAACACGCTCAGAGCCCAGACGAGGCCCACCGGCTGATCCGGCAGGCTCGACAGCAGGGACCCATCGCCATGGGGCCGCACGGGCCCGAAGTGCTGTCCTACGAGCTCGTCCGAACCGTGATGCGTGATGACCGGTTCGCCATGCCCAAGGGTATGTTCCTGGCGGCGCAGGGCATCACCTCCGGCGAGCTGTGGGACATATCGCTCAAGGGGCTGCTGAGCCTCGACGGCGCCGCACACCACCGACAACGGCGACTCGTGTCAAAGGCCTTCACCCCAAGGTCTGCCGAACGGCTGCGCACGACCTGCACGGAGGTCATCGCCGAACTCGTCGACAGCTGTGCGGGCGAGGGTCGGTGCGACGTGGTCGCCGACATCGCGCGGCAGTACCCCATCCCGATCATCTGCGCGATGCTCGGGACACCGCGGGAAGACTGGCACCTGTTCTCCGCCTGGGCCGATGACATCTTCAAAGTCTTCGACTGGAACGTCGTCAACGACGAACCCGACATCATGTGCGCCTGGCGCGCCCTCGAGCGCTATGTCGATGACATGGTGACCAGCAGACGAGACGCGCTCACCGATGACCTTCTCTCCGACATGATGCGCGCTGAGGTCGACGGTGACCGCCTGACGCACGAGGAACTGCTCACCCTCGCCGCAACGCTGCTGATGGCCGGAACCGACACCACCCGCAACCAACTGGCCGCGGCTGTGCAGGTCTTCTGCGAACACCCCGATCAATGGCGCCTTCTCGCCGAGCGGCCCGAGCTCGCAGTCCACGCCGTGCACGAGCTGATGCGCTACTCCCCCGTCATCCTCAATACGATTCGCGTGCCGGTCGAGGACGTCGAACTCGCCGGCGTCAGGATCCCGGCAGGCACGCTTGTCATCGCGAACACCGCTGCGGCCAACCGTGACCCCGGCGTCTACCACGAACCTGATCGCTTCGACATCACGCGGGAAGATGCCCCGGCCATGTTGACCTTCGGCGGCGGCGTTCACTACTGCCTCGGCGCGCACCTCGCCCGGATCGAACTCGCCGAGGCGTTGACCACCATGGCGCGTCGCATGCCGAACATTCGAACCACCGGCCCCGTCCCGTGGAAGTCGATGACCGGCATCACCGGACCGGCGAGCCTGCCGATCGAGTTCAAAGCCTGCCCCTGAGCCGATCGCGATACGACCGTCCGTCGGGGTCGTACGTCATCCGGTATACGGGTTCTGCCCACAGTCGCGTGAGTAGTCCCAGTTTCTCGGTCTTGTGCGGGCGCAGTCGACCCGGCGGGCGTGGACCCTTACGCCCTGACGTGTGCCAGTCATCCAACGTCTTTGCCGCTGACACGATTTCATCAACAGCACTGATCGGATCGATCAGACCGCCATCTTCGCTACCGTCGGTGGCACGATCCAAGTGTTCGCGCAGTAGCCGCAGCCTCAGGTCGCGGGCGAACTCACCATCCGCATCGAGGACGGCACAGGACAGCTCGCTGTCATGCGTCCATGACCGACGATTGAGGTTGTCGCTGCCGACGCACGCCCACACATCGTCGATGACACACGCTTTCGCGTGTACGTACACCGGCGTGCCCTCGAGGTTTTCGACATCGAACACATGCACTCGGTGCGAACTCGCCTCGAAACACGTCTCCAGCGCCTGGCTACGGCCAATCTTGTTGGGCGGCAGAGACAGCCGGCCGTCGACGTCGGGGTGTCGCGGAATGATTGCGACCAGGTGCAGATCGGGGTTGTCCCGCAACGCCTGGGCGAACAACTGCGCGACCCGTTTCGACCACAGGTACTGATCCTCGACGTAGATCAGCTTCCGTCCTCGCGGCACCACCTTGTTATAGGCGCGCGCGATGCTGCGCTCACCACGCGGTGCGAAGTCGTATTCGAAATGCGCATCGGGATAAGTGCGCAACACCTGAATCGCATGCGGGCCACACGGTGGCGGATCAGGCGGTTGATCGGGCAGCGGATCGGGCGTCAGGTCCGCCCGACGCAGTTTGTCGGCGATCCAGGCGATCGGCGACAACATGTCCAACGGCGCCGGGTCGTTCCAGCGCTCCCGAAACGTCGTGTCGAGCGCGCCCACCGCGGGGCCCTGTACCCGCAGTTGTATGTCATGCCACGGCGGATGCTCGCCGTACTGCTTGGCCATCTGCACCGCTTGCCGGTCGCCGCGGTGCGAGGCGTCGTCGCGGCGGGAGTGGCACAGGTCGATGCCGCCGGCATACGCGACGTCCCGCTCCGGCGCACCAGGATGCCGGATGACGACGAGCTTCTGATGATGCGATCCGCCGATGCGGACGCGCTGATCGAGCAGCACCTCGCCGCCTGCGCGTTCGATCGCCTCCCCGAGGTGTTGGTTCTCCTCCTCGCTGTAGGCGAATTTGTCCAGATGGGACCGCCACACCAGACCCTTGACGACGACACCGCGTTCGGCCGCGTGGCAGAACAGCTCACGAATAGTGGGGCCGTCGTCGCGCATCTTCTGGTCGGGGTCGCCCCGCCAGTCGGTGAAGAACACGTAGTCGCCTGCGCGCAGCGCTTCCACTTCGGTGGCGAGGTCGTCGAAGTACGTCGCGCCGTGGATCAACGGCTTCGCCAGATTGCCTTCGCACCAGGCGGGCATATGCGACGCGGGATTACCGCGTTCGGCATCCGCGAGGAACCAATCCCCCAGTTGTGCCGTCATAATCGGCGCCTGAGTCGATCCCGGTACGAGCGTCCGTCCGGGTCGTAAATCAACCTGTACGCGGGTTCGGCCCACAGCCGGGTGAGCGGCCCGACCTGTTCGACCTCATGCGGCCGCAACCGTCCCGGCGGCCGAGCGCCTTCACAACCTGATGCGTGCCACGCTTCTAAAGCCTTGGCAGAGGCGAGGATTTCGCTGACCGCGGTGAACGGATCGGCCAAACCGTCGTCCTCGCTGCCGTCCGCCGCGCGGTCCAGATGTTCTCGCAACAGCCGCAACCGGAGGTCGCGCGCGAACACGCCGTCGGGATCCACCACCGCACATGACAGTTCGCTGTCGTGGGTCCACGACCGTCGGTTGAGGTTGGCGCTGCCGACACACGCCCATGTGTCGTCGACCACGCAGAGTTTCGAATGCACGTACACCGGTGTGCCTTGCGGGTTTTCGACGTCGAACACGTGCACCCGCCCCGGGCCGGCGCGGTGGAACGCGTCGATGACCAGTTGCCGCCCGACCAGAGTCGGTGGCCGGCTCAGGCCGCCCTGCAGGTCGAAGTACCGCGGCACGACGGCGACCAGGTGCAACTGCGGGTTGGCGTCCAGGGCGTCGACGAACAGCTTCGCCACCTCGTCGGACCACAGATACTGGTCCTCCAGATAGATGAGGCGCCGCGCGTTCTGGACCGCCTTCGTGTACCCGCGGGCGATGGTGCGTTCGCCGTCTTTGGCGAATTCGTACTGCGGAACCGCATCGCCGTAGGTCCGCAACACCTGCACCGCGTGTGGTCCACATTCCGGCGGATCCGGTGGTTGTTCGGGCAGCGGCCCAGCGGTCACGTCGGTGCCCTCGATCATGTCGCGCAGCGACGCCAACGGGTTGAACGAGTTCACGGACGTCGGGGCGGTCCAGCGCTCACGGAACGTCGTGTCCAACGCGCCGACGACGGGGCCACGCACCTGCAGTTGCACGTCATGCCACGGCGGGTGCTCACCGTAGCGGTCGGACATGCGCACCGCCTGCGGATCGCCACGGTGGCGCTCGTCGTCGCGGCGGGAATGACACAGGTCGATGCCGCCGGCGAACGCGATGTCCTGTTCGGGCGCGTCGGGATGCCGGATGACGACCAGCCGCTGATGGTGCGAACCGCCGATGCGGCCGCGCTGATCGAGCAGCACCTCGCCGCCGGCACGTTCGATCGCTCCGGCGAGGTGACGATTCTGCTCCTCGTTGAACTGGAGCCTGTTGGGATAGGACCGCCACATGAGTCCCTTGACGACCACGCCGCGCTCGGCGGCCGCACGGAACAACTCGCCGACGGTGGGCCCGTCGTCACGCAACTTCTGGTCGGCGTCGCCCCGCCAGTCGGCGAAGAACAGGTGATCGCCAGGGCCCAGGACCTCGACTTCGGTGACCAGCCGGTCGAAGTAAGCCGCTCCGTGGATCAGCGGCTCCGCCCGGTTTCCCTCCCGCCAGGCGGTCGCCTGCGACACGGAATCACCCCGTTCGGCGCCCGTGAGAAGCCAATCGGCCAGAAGTGACACGTCCTGGAGTGCCCAATTGATACGCGAATTACGCAATCCCGCTCGACCGCTCTGCCAAGATCCGGGTCATGCCCGTCGCCCGGTGCCTGTTTGCGGCTTTCTTGGCTCTCACCATGATCACCGGTTGCGCCCCCGGCGCGCTGCCGGGTGAGCCACCGACCTCGTCGACCACCGACACGTCCAAGGCCGAAGCAGTGATGCGGGCGGTGCACGCCACGATGGCGTCCGAGCACCTGAAGGCGGTCATCGTCCGTGTCACGATCGACGGGCAGGAGGTCGTCACCGAGGCCGTGGGCGAGTCGATGACCGGCGTGCCCGCCGGCACCAACATGCACTTCCGCAATGGCGCGGTCGCCATCTCCTATGTCTCCACACTGCTGCTCAAGCTCGTCGACGAACACAAGGTGAGCCTCGACGACAAGCTGTCGAAGTTTCTGCCCGAGATACCCCACGCCGACCGGGTGACGTTGGGACAGATGGCCCAGATGACTTCGGGCTACGCCGATTACGTCATCGGCAACACCAAGATGAACGACGCGCTGTACGCCGATCCGTTCCGGCGCTGGACAGTCCACGAGATGCTGCAGTACGCCGTCGACCAGCCGCTGCTCTATCCGCCAGGAACCAACTGGAACTACGCGCACACCAATTACGTGTTGCTCGGACTGGCGCTGGAGAAGGCAACCGGCGAACAGATGCCGAAGCTGTTGTCCGAGAAGGTGCTTCGCCCTCTCGGGCTGACGAACACCGTCAACTCGCTGACTCCGGAGATTCCCGCTCCCGCATTGCATGCGTTCAGTTCGGAGCGTCGCGCGTTTCTCAAGATTCCCTCAGACGCACCGTTCTACGAGGAGAGCACCTACTGGGATCCGTCGTGGACCATCACCCACGGTGCGATCCAGACGACCAACATCTACGACATGGAGGCCACGGCGGTAGGCATCGGTTCGGGCCGGCTCCTGTCGCCGGACTCCTACAAGAAGATGGTGTCCACCGATCTTCGCGGCACGACCCACAAACAGCCCGGCTGCACTACCTGCGACGCATTGGACGACGTCTACACCTACGGGCTCGGCATCGTCATCTCGGGCAACTGGCTGCTTCAGAACCCGCTGATGTCGGGCTACGCCGCGGTGGAGGCCTATCTGCCCTCGCAGAAGATCGCGATCGCCGTCGCCGCGACCTACCTTCCCGAAGCGTTCGACGACACGGGCGACTACACCAACGCCGCGGACACGCTGTTTCGCGAGATCGGCGCCGTCCTGGCCCCCGACGATGCGCCACCGGTGCGCGCGCCGAAATAATGTGAGTCGTGGCGCCGAAGGTTCTGTTCCTCTACAACGAACACCTCGCGACCGAGGCCCTGCTCGGCGAGGCGTTCGTAGAGCAGGGGTTCGACATCGAGGTGTTCGAAGTCGTGCCCCCGCAGCGCATCGACGACCCGGCCGTCGACGTGACGTTCCCCGATCCCACCGGCTACGACGTCGTCGTGCCACTCGGCGCACGGTGGCCGGTTTACGACGACGCGCTGTGCCGCACCTGGGTGAGCGCCGAGATGCAGTTGGTGCGCGACGCCGCCGAGGCAGGCGTTGCGTTGCTCGGTGTGTGCTTCGGCGGCCAGCTGTTGGCGCAGGCGTTCGGCGGGTCGGTCGCGCGCTCGTCCTCCCCGGAGATCGGCTGGTACGACGTCGCGAGCGATCGGCCCGAGGTGATTCCCGGCGGCCCGTGGTTCCAGTGGCACTTCGACCGGTGGACACTCCCGCCGGGAGCGACCGAGATCGCCCGCACCACTGCCGCATCGCAGGCGTTCGTGCTCGGCCGTGCGCTCGCGCTGCAGTTCCACCCGGAGGTCGATCACGACCTACTGGAGCTGTGGCTGGCCGATGACCACGACGACGAGGTCGTCGGCGTCGGACTCACTCACGACGAATTACGTTCCCGCACAACAGAACTATCCGGTAGCGCCCCGGCACGGGTGCGCGACCTTGTCCGTGGTTTCGTGACCCACGTCGTACGTCAGCCGTGCCCGAGTTCGTGAGCAAGCGCACCGGTGATGTGCGGGTGGCGGAACCGGTGGCTCACCGCCTCGAGCTTGGTCGGCGCCACCCGCTGATCGGCCTCGGCGAGTTCACGGGCGCCCTGCGCCCCCAGCAGTAGCCGCGGTCCCAGCGACGGCACCGGGAACAGCGCAGGTCGGTGCAGCACCCCGGCGAGCGCCTTGGTGTAGTCGGCGTTGCGCACCGCCGCCGGGGCTACGGCGTTGACGGGCCCGGACAGCCGCGCGTCGTACAGCGCGCGGTAGTAGACGTCGATGAGGTCGTCCAGCCCGATCCAGGACAGCCACTGCCGTCCGCTGCCGAGTCGGCCGCCCAATCCCGCGGCGAACAACGGGCGCATCAGACGCAACGTGCCGCCTGCCGAGGACTGTACGATTCCGGTTCGCACGTTGACGACCCGCAGTCCCGCCGCGACAGCGGGCCCGGTGGCGGCCTCCCAGTCGGCGACGACATCGGCGAGGAAGCCGTCGCCGCGCACGCTCTCCTCGCACAGCAGGGCGTCGCCGCGGTCGAACCCGTAGATGCCGATCGCCGAGGCGCTGACGAAGGTGCGCGGCCCGTCGACGGCTGCGGCAGCCACCTCGGCCAGCCGGCGGGTCGGCTCGATCCGGCTGTCGCGGACGGCCTTCTTGTGTGCCGCGGTGAACCGCCCGGCGATCGATGCCCCGGCGAGGTGTACGACCGCGTCGACGCCAGACAGCAGGTCGGGCGCGGGGTCGTCGGGATTCCACCGTCGTTCGTCGTCGGTCTGCGCGGGGTGGCGGACCAGGCGGATCACCCGATGTCCGCCCGACGTAAGGAACGCCGACAACGCCGTCCCGACCAGCCCCGTCGCACCGGTGACCGCCACGACCAGGCCTTGGGTGCCCGCGTCTCGTGCGTCGCGGTGGGCGGCCAGGTCGTCGGTGAGCTGCCGGTGCCGGTAGACGAACATCGGGCGCAGCGCCGCGGCGGGCACGGGCGCGTCGATGCGGTCGTACACCCGCGTTCCCGCCGGTGTAGCGACCTCACTGAACTCGTGCGTGTGCGTCCAGCGTCCGACGATCCGCGGCGGCCACGACCGAGGGCCCGCCGACGAGAGCACGTCGACGAACCGGTGCGGTGGGTCGTAGGAGGTGAGATCGTGCTGCGCCACCCAGCGCAACCCGGCGGGCAGACCAAGCACGGCGCGGCCGTCGGCCAGGGAGTCGGTCTCGGAAACCACCTTCATCGGCTGCCACGGCGGAACCAGGCGCCGCATCGCGCCCGGGCGGCCGTGCCACGCGAAGACGTCGGTCAACGGATGGTCGACGACGCTTTCGTACTCAATGCCCATATATGGATATTCGCAGCCGCCGAGGCGACGGATTGCTCCCAGGCGGGGTATCCACGGTCGTAGGCTGAAAATGTCCCCGATATCGAGAATGACTGCAATGAGCGGATGGAGTGGGCTCGCCCGCCGAGATGCGGGTCGTGTGTTCCGGGACCGCCGCGAGGCCGGCGAGGTCCTGGCGCAGGAGTTGGCGTCCTACCGCGATCGCAACGATCTACTGGTGCTCGGTCTGGCCCGCGGCGGGGTTCCGGTCGGATGGCAGGTCGCACACGCGCTACGCGCACCGCTGGACGTGTTCCTGGTTCGCAAGCTCGGCGTCCCGCAGTGGCAGGAACTCGCGATGGGTGCGTTGGCCTCCGGCGGCGGCGTGGTGATCAATGACAGTCTGGTGCGCAGCCTCGGCATCGGAGATGACGCGGTACAGACCGCGATCGAACGGGAAACCGACGAGTTACACCGCCGTGAGCAGGCCTACCGCGGTGGCCGCCCGCCCGTGGACCTCGTCGACAGGACCGTGATCCTCGTCGACGACGGGATCGCCACCGGCGCCAGCATGCTCGCAGCGGTGCGTGCGGTTCGGGCCGACAACCCGGTCCGGGTGGTGGTCGCGGTACCCGTCGGCCCAGCGTCGGCGTGCCGCGAGCTCGCGGCCGAAGCCGATGAGGTGGTGTGCGCGACGATGCCGTCCGGATTCGTGGCGGTCGGTCAGGTGTTCGTGGATTTCCATCAGGTCACCGACGACGAAGTGCGCGAATTGCTGGCCACACCAACGGTTTAGCGGTTACGGTCCTCGCCGGCGACGTCATCGGCCTGTTCGACGACCGTCGTCTCGGCTTCGCTCTCCGGCTCTGTTTCGACTGGAATTTCGTCGTCCGGATAGTCCTCGTCGAATTCCACGAGTTGGTCTTCCCCGGCTTCGTCCGCGTCACCGCGGGAGCGATCCCGCACCGCGTCGACGATCAGCAGCAGCACACCGATCACGCTGGCGGCGATACAGACCCAGGCGATCAGCTCATTGCTGGTGACTACGGCAGTCACCAGCGCGGCAAGGCCGATGACTGCGAGGACGAGCGCAACGATCAGCATTGATCAACCCCGGGTCGTTGGATCACGGACGTGGACCGCCGGCGACTAGTTGTTGCCCCGGTTGAACTGGTTGAAACCGCCGCCATCGTTGTTGGCGCTGGAATCCACCGGCGCGGCAGAGCCACGCTGGCCGAGTTCCTCGAGCTGCGATTCCAGATAAGTCTTGAGGCGGGTGCGGTACTCCCGCTCGAACGTGCGGAGCTGTTCCAGGCGACCTTCCAGCACCGTGCGCTGCTGGTTGATGGTGCCCATGATCTCGGAATGCTTGCGTTCCGCGTCGGCCTGCAGTGCGTCGGCCTTCTCCTGGGCCTGACGCAGCTGGGACTCCGACCGCGTCTGGGCATCGGCAAGCATCGCGTCGGCCCGCTGGCGAGCCTCGGCGACGGTGGTCTCCGCGGTCTGCCGCGCCTCGCTGACCATCGCATCGGCCTCGGCGCGTGCATCGGCGAGCATCTGATCGGACTCGGCCTTGGCCGTGCCGGTCAGCCGGTCGGCGGTGTCCTGCGCCAGGCTCAGCACCCGCGCCGCCTTCAACGCGTGGTCCTCGTTGACGGACTGAGTAGGAGGCGCCTCATACACGGGCTGCGGGGCCGGTTGCGCGGCCGGCTCGGGCGCGGGCTCGGGCGTGGACTCGTAGAGCGGAGCGGCCTGCGACGACTGCGCACCCCCAGCGTTGGCGGACGCCAGATCCTGGTCCAGCTCGGCTACCCGCTGGCGAAGATCGGCATTCTCTTCGATGAGCCGGGTCAGCTCGTTCTCAACCAGATCGAGAAACGCATCGACCTCGTCCTCGTTGTAGCCGCGCTTGCCGATGGGTGGCTTGCTGAACGCGACGTTGTGGACGTCGGCTGGTGTGAGCGGCATTGTCTGCCCCCTTGGAGTCTGGACCGTAAACCGATCTCAAAGTGTAGAGCGTCAGTGGAACGTAACTGGCGTCCATCCTGTCACACGTGACCCTACGGTTGCAGGAGAGGCCGATAATTAAGAGCGAATTTCAATCTTCCCCGCCACGGTAGATCAGATTCGTCCGCCGAATATCGACCCGCGGCAAACCCTTGGCGTGGTCGTTCGCTAACCCCAAATGTGGGGCGGGCGCACGGATCTCAGACCGCGGCGCCGAACGCCAGCTGCATGCCGATGAACGCGACGAGCAGAAGTACCATGATGGACAGGTCGAACCGGACAGCACCTATTGTGAGCTGCGGAATGATCCGGCGCAGCAGCTTAACGGGCGGGTCGGTCAAGGTCATGATCAGCTCGAGGATCACGACCGTCGCCCCCTTGGGATGCCAATCGCGGGAGAACGAGCGGATGAACTCGACCACGACCCGGGCGATCAGCAGCAGCCAGAACACGAACAGGGTGAAACCCAGGATGTCGAAGAAGAGCGCCAACTGAGCCGACCTCACTACAGGTGTGACATTCGATACAGGCAAGAACCCGTCGGCGCCGGAACCGGAGCGCTGACGCGACGCCGCCAGCCTACCTGGCACGTTCGCGAGCAGCGCTACCGCAGATGAGACCTACTGATAGGCGTAAAAGCCCGCTTCGGCGATGCGCCGCCGCTCGTCGGCGGTGACGTCGACGTCGGCAGGCGACAGCAGGAAGACCTTGGTCGCGACCTTGTCGAAGGAGCCGCGCAGCGCGAACGCCAGCCCGGCGGCGAAGTCGACCAGTCGTTTCGCATCGGCGTTGTCCATGGTCACCAGATCCATGATGACCGGGGTGCCGTCGCGGAACCGCTCGCCGATGGTGCGGGCTTCGCTGTAATCCTTCGGGCGCAGCGTGGTGATCTTGGACAGCGGGCTGCCGGCCTCGAAGAGTTCGGCCATGCGGCGCGGATCCATCGCCAGCGCCCCGCGGGTCGACCCCCGCAGCGCGCCGAGCCGCGACGATGCCCGCTCGAACTCACGCGGTGCCCGCGGTCTCGGCTCGAAGCGGTCGTCTTCGCGGTAGCCACCGCGGTACCCGGCAGGTGCGTCCTCGTACTCGCGGTCCTCGTAGCCAGCCCGATGTCCAGGGCCGTACCCGTCGTCCTCGAACCGGTCCTCGCGCGGACGACGCGTATACCGGGACGTGGTGCCGCGGTCGTCGTCCTCGTAGTACTCGTCGTCATAGTCATCCATCGGCGCCATACCGAAGTAGGCCTTGACCTTGTGGAGTGTGCTCATCGCTCGACCCTTCTCATGCCTGTCGTTCTGGTGTCTGTGATGATGATGTGACTGGAGTGACTACTCATGGTGACGTTAGAGGACGTTGCCCCAATAGCGCGGTACCGACACGCACACATGTCGAGCCGTGTTTGACCGCCACCTCGAGGTCGCTCGACATCCCCGCTGACAGCTCGAGGCGGCGCGGATAGTTGCGCTGTACCCGTTCGAGCTCGGATTGCAAACGTGCGAAGGCCGCGTCCGCGTCCGTTCCCAACGGCGGAATCGCCATCAGGCCGACGAACTCCAGGCCTTCGGCGGCCTGGGCCGCGGCGCAGACGTCGTCGACCATCCCGGGCCTACCGACGTCCACGCCGCCCCGTTCCTCGTCGCCGTCCAGGCTGACTTGGATGTAAACGCGAAGCGGCGCGGTCCGGTCGCCTTCGGCCAGCGCCCGGGTGGTGCCGCGGTCCAGCGCGTCGATGACTCTGGCGCTGTCGACGGAGTGCACGGCATACGCCCACCCGGCGATCGCACGTGCCTTATTGCGCTGGATCCGTCCGACCATGTGCCAGCGAATGGGGGCACCGCCCAGAACATTGCTGACTTCCGCCGCTTTATCCGACGCTTCCTGTTCGCGCGATTCGCCAAAAGCGTCGCACCCTAAATGGTGCAAAATGGATACGTCAGCGGCCGGAAAGAATTTCGTGACGGGCAGCAATTCAATTTCATCTGCATTGCGTCCGGCGGCCTCTGCCGAGGCGGCCACGCGGGCCCGGACGGCGGCCAGCGCGTCGGCCAGTTCCAGTTCGCGAGTCGTCGCCACAGTACCCGTCATTCCATCCACACCAGAGACGCCAGCCGTCCGGTCGGAGCATCACGCCGATGACTGAACAGGTTGCGGTCCTCGACCGTGCAGCGCGGGTCCACGTCGATCGCCGTGATGCCCAAACCCGTTAGCTGCCTAGCGATTCCGGCCCGCAAGTCCAGTCCGGGCGTCCGTTTGGCGGTGGTCGTGCGACTGCCCGGCAGGGTGGCCTCCACCTCGGCGGCCATCGCGGCGGGGACCTCGTAGTTGCGTCCGCTGACCGATGGGCCCAGCAGCACCGAGATGTCCTCGGCGTGCGCGCCGACGTCGAGCATCGCCTCCACCGCCCGCACCACCACGCCGTTCTGCGCACCGACCCGCCCGGCGTGGACTGCAGCGACGACACCGGCGCGGGCGTCGCCCAATAAAACCGGAACACAATCGGCGGTAACCACCGCCAAAGCCAAACGCGGTCTGGTGGTCACCAATGCATCCGTTTTGTTCACGGGGACATCGCGGTGTTCGTCGACCACCACGACCCGATCGCTGTGCACCTGGTTCATCCAGACGACGCCGTCGTCGCCCAGTCCGACCGCGGCGGCCAGCCTCTTGCGGTTGGCCGCCACCGCGGCGGGGTCGTCACCGACGTGGTCACCGAGATTGAAGCTGTCGAACGGCGGCGCGGACACTCCACCGGCGCGGGTCGTGGTCACGCGCCGAATACGAAGGGTCACGGGTCCCAGTGTCGCCGCGATGAGCCTCTCGGGCGAAGAGCAGATGGCCCCGATGAGCCTCTCGGGCGAAGAGCGATCAACACGGTCGCGGATTCAGTGGCGCATGAAAGGCGGCACGTCGACATCGTCGTCGTCGTCCCCACCGATGCTGACCGTCGCGCCATTGGTGTGCACCGGCACGCTCGCCGGATCGGAAGGGTCGAACAGCGACGTGCTCACCGCGCCGGCCTTTCCGGGCGCGATGGCCTGCCCGACGCCGACCACCGGCTTGCGCCCCGGCCCGCTGGAGTCGAACCCCGCGGCGATCACGGTCACGCGGACCTCGTCGCCCAGCGAGTCGTCGATGACCGTGCCGAAGATGATGTTGGCGTCGGCGTGGGCCGCCTCCTGCACCAGCGAGGCCGCCTCGTTGATCTCGAACAGCCCGAGGTCACTGCCGCCGGCGACCGACAACAGGACGCCCTGGGCGCCCTCCATGGAGGCCTCGAGCAGCGGCGAGTTGATCGCGATCTCCGCGGCCTTGAGAGCACGGCCGTCGCCGCGCGCCGACCCGATGCCCATCAGCGCCGTCCCCGCGTCGCTCATGACGCCCTTGACGTCGGCGAAGTCGACGTTGATCAGGCCCGGCGTGGTGATCAGGTCGGTGATGCCCTGCACGCCGTTGAGAAGCACTTCGTCGGCGCTGCGGAACGCATCCATCAGCGACACCGCGGCGTCGCCCATCTGCAGCAGCCGGTCGTTGGGAATGACGATGAGGGTGTCGCAGCTTTCCCTCAGCGAGGTGATGCCGGTCTCGGCCTGGTTGCTTCGACGCTTGCCCTCGAAGGAGAACGGCCGTGTCACCACGCCGACGGTCAGCGCGCCGAGCTTGCGCGCGATCGTCGCGACGACAGGCGCGCCACCGGTGCCGGTGCCACCGCCCTCGCCCGCCGTGACGAAGACCATGTCGGCGCCGCGCAGGAGTTCCTCGATGTCGTCCTTGGCATCCTCGGTGGCCCTGCGCCCGACTTCCGGGTCGGCGCCGGCGCCGAGACCGCGGGTCGAGTCACGGCCGACGTCGAGCTTGACGTCGGCATCGCTCATCAACAGCGCTTGCGCGTCGGTGTTGATGGCGATGAACTCCACGCCCTTGAGGCCCTGCTCGATCATCCGGTTGACGGCGTTGACGCCGCCGCCGCCGATGCCGACGACCTTGATGACGGCGAGATAGTTGTGCGGGGGGGTCATCGCGATCGCCCTTTCCTCCCTGGTTGGGTGTCGACACGCGGAACGCTTCGGCAACTCTCAACCTCAACCAGAGGGTTATAGTTATGTCAAGTTGTTCCGCGCAACCAGAACGGTAGGGCGAGCGTGTGGGCTATCCGTGCAGGCGCGCCGACACGCACACAACAATTTCCGCGCAACCGCGCGGCGCCGGCGTCGACGGCTGCCATCGCATCGTCAGCGCCCCAACGGGGCTACTTCACGGTCGGCAGGTCCGGGCTGGAGACGTCGTAGGTCTGGCCCGGCTGGGTGAGCAGCGCACCGAGCTTGACCGCCTTCTCCTCCGTACGGTCGGTGGTCCCCCACACCACCAGGCGACCGTCGGTGAGCTGCAGGGTGACTGCGGCGACCGAGGGCGCGGCGACGCGGGCGACCTGGGCGGCCACCTCCGGGCGCAGCGAGGTCATCACCTGCAGTGCCGCCTTCGTCGGCGGATCGTCGGGGCCGGGGTGCTCGGTGTCGAGATACGGCACACCCTGCGGTGGCGGTGCGATCGCGAAATCCACGCCGTCGCGGTCGAAAAGGTGAGGTCCGTCGGGATAATCCCTGACCACAACCGGCACCCTCTCGACGACGGTGATCCGCAGCGTGGACGGATACTCCCGCTGCACCCGGGCGCTCGCGACGCGCCGGATCGCCGCCACCCGCTCCGCGACCGCATCGGTGTCGACCTGTAGCAGTGGAGTTCCCGGCGGCACGGCCACCGCGTTGGTCACCTCGTCCTGTGTCACGGAGCCCAGTCCGGTGACGACGAAGTTGCGCGCGGCCATCACCGGCGTGAAGTACAGCAGCAGGCCGAGGCCGACGACGATCACACTCATCAGCGCCGACCACATCAGCACCTTGAGGCCCCGAACCGCGCCGCGCCCAAGCCTTTTCGTATCGTCCTGCTGTTTTCCGGAGGCGCGCCGTTTGGCGTCGCGGCGGGCCGTTTCGATGGCGGTGGCGCGGGCCTGGGCGGTACGCCGCTCCTCGCGTTCCCGACGCGCCCGGCGCCGTGGACCCTCGTAGTCGGGTGCCGCCGCGGCGGGCAGCGTCGCCTCTTTGGACTCGGTGGCCGACTCGGTGGCGTCATCGGGGGCCTCAGGTTCCGACGGACCGTCCGTGGGGTCTTCCGGTTCGGTCATCTCGGCGCCGTTCCCGGCCCGCCGGGCGCGCTGCGGTTGGCCTTCATCCGCAGGGCGGTCAGGATCTCCGCGCCGAGCATGGTGACGTCGCCGGCGCCCATCGTGACGACGACATCACCGGGGCGCAGCACCTCGGCCACACGTTCGGCGACGGCGGAGAAATCCGGCAGGTATGTGACAGGGACGCTGACGTGTTCGACGACGCTCGCACCGCTCACGCCTGCCATCGGCTGTTCACGTGCCGCGTAGACGTCGAGCACGAAGACCTCGTCGGCACCGTCCAGCGCCAGTCCGAAGTCGCTGGCGAAAGCCTTTGTCCGCGAATACAAATGGGGCTGAAACACGACGATGGAGCGGCCAACGCCTGCCTGCTCCGTCACCGTTCGCAGCGCGCTCAGCGTGGCACGAACCTCCGTGGGGTGATGCGCGTAGTCGTCGAACACCCGCACACCGTCGGCGGTGCCCACCAACTCGAAGCGACGGCGTACGCCTTCGAATCCGGCCAGTCCGTCGAGCACGGCGTCGACGGGCGCGCCGATGTTCACCGCGGCCAGCAGCGCGCCGAGGGCGTTGAGCGCCATGTGCCTACCGGGCACCGAAAGCCGCATCACCCGCGGGTTCGGTTCGCCCGCCAACCGGATGTGCGCGACGGCGCCGGTATCGTGCTGCTCCCAACTCAGCAGCGTGCCTTCGGCCGCCTGGTCCGAGTCGCTGCCGTAGCGCAGTACACGGATCCCCAGTGCTGCGGTGCGTTCGGCGAGCGCGGCCGCGCCGCGGTCATCGGTGCAGACAACAAGTGCGCCACCGGGTTTGAGCCGCTCGACGAAGTCATCGAACACCGCGGTGTAGGCCTCGGCGCTGCCGAAGAAGTCGAGGTGATCAGCCTCTATGTTGGTCACCACGGCGATGTCGGGGGTGTATTCCAGCAGCGAGCCGTCGCTCTCGTCGGCCTCCGCGACGAAGCAGTCACCACTGCCGTGGTGTGCGTTGGTCCCGGCCTCGCCGAGGTCGCCGCCGACCGCGAACGACGGGTCGAACCCGCTGTGCTGCAAGGCGACGATGAGCATCGACGTCGTCGTCGTCTTGCCGTGGGTGCCGGTCACCATGAGAGTGGTGTGGCCGGCCATCAGCTTCGCCAGTACGACCGGTCGCAGGATGACCGGAATGCCGCGGCGACGGGCCTCGACCAGTTCGGGGTTGGTCTTGGGTATCGCGGCATGCGTGGTGACGACCGCCGTCGGCCCACCCGGCAGCAGGTCGAGCGACGACTCGTCGTGCCCGATGCGGATCGACGCGCCGCGGGCCTGCAACGCCACCACGCCGCGCGATTCCTTGGCGTCCGAACCGGACACCATGCCACCGCGGTCCAGCAGGATGCGGGCGATACCCGACATCCCTGCTCCCCCGATGCCGACCATATGCACCCGCTGCAGATCGTCGGGCAGGCTCTTCGCGTTCACCGCAGGCGCTTTCGGTCCGAATTGCGGGCGACGTCGATGGCCACCTCGGCGACCCGTTGCGCCGCGTCGCGGTGGCCCGCCAGCGCGGCGGCCGCCGTCATCGCCTGCAGTCGGCCGGCCTCGGTGAACAGCCCGGTGACGGTGTCGGCGACGAACTGCGGCGACAAGTCCGCGTCGTCGACCACGACGCCACCGCCTGCATTGACGACGGGCAGTGCGTTGAGTCGCTGCTCACCGTTGCCGATCGGCAGCGGCACATACACCGCGGGAAGTCCGACCGCGGTCACCTCGGCGACCGTCATCGCCCCCGATCGGCAGATCGCGAGATCGGCGGCCGCATATGCCAGGTCCATCCGATCCAGGTACGGCACGGCGACATACGGCGGATCGCCTTCCGCCCGTTCGCGCAGGTCCAGACTGTTCTTTGGACCGTACGCATGGAGCACCGAGATCCCGCCCACAGCAAGGTCTTTGGCGGCTGCCGAGACCGCCCGGTTCAACGACTGAGCGCCCTGCGATCCGCCGAACACCAGCAGCACCCTGGCGTCGTCGTCGAACCCGAAATGTGCGCGCGCCTCGCCGCGCAGGGCCACGCGGTCCAGTGAGGTGATCGCGGCGCGCACCGGCACGCCCACCACCTCGACGTCACGCAATCCCGGATTCGGAACCGCCGACAGCACCCGTCGCGCCGATCGGGCACCGACCCGGTTCGCCCATCCCGCGCTGGCGTTGGCCTCATGGATCACCACCGGCACACGCCGGCGACGCGCAGCCAGGTATGCGGGCAGCGCGACGTAGCCGCCGAAACCGATGACGACGTCCGCGTCGACGTCATCGAGCACCGCGCGGGTCTGTCGCACCGCTCGCCGTACCCGCATCGGCAGTCGGGCGAGGTCGGCCGTCGGTCTGCGCGGCAGCGGGGCGGGTGTGATCAATTCCAGGTGATAGCCGCGTTCGGGTACCAGCCGGGTTTCCAGGCCACGCTCGGTGCCCAGCGCCGTGATGCGCACATCAGGGTCGATTGCTCGAAGCGCGTCGGCCACCGCCATCGCCGGTTCGACATGACCCGCGGTACCACCACCCGCGAGCACCACGGATATCCCCCGGTCGCTACGCTCCTGCTCCCGAGGAACGGACAACGTCCTGTTCACCCGTAACGCTGACCTTCCAATGTGCGAACCCGTCGGCCCTTCGAATTTCGGCCGTCTCCATGATGCCTTGGGGCTCGCACCGGCCGAGCAGCCGACTGCGTTTTGCGCCGGTTCTCGCCGGCGGACTTGCGGGTGGCCTTCGCGGTGGCCTTGGGTGGTTTGGCTCCCCGCTTCCGTTGCCCGGGGCGGGACCGGAGCCGGTCACGCAGCGCCTCGGTGCGGGTGGGAACGTACGGCTCGGGCAGGGGCAGTCGGAGCAGCCTGTTGATCCGGTCGTCACGGCCCGCCCGCAGCGCGGCCACCGCCTCGGGTTCGTGTCGGGCCGCGTTGGCCATCACCCCGATCATCAAGAGCGTTGTCGCCGTTGATGTTCCACCTGCCGAGATCAGCGGTAGCTGCAGCCCGGTCACCGGCAACAGCCCGACCACATAGCCGACGTTGATGAACACCTGACCCATCACCCACAGCGTCGCGGTGGCGGTGAGGAGCCGCAGGAAGGGATCGGCCGAGCGCCGGGCGATCCGCATACCGGTATAGGCGAACAGCCCGAACAGGCAGAGCAGCCCCGCCGCACCGATGAAGCCGAGCTCCTCGCCGATGATCGCGAAGATGAAGTCGTTGTGCGCATTGGGCAGGTAGTTCCACTTGGCGGCGCCCTGCCCGAGGCCATCGCCGAAGACACCGCCGTTGGCCAGCGCGAAGCGCGCCTGACGGGCCTGGTACCCGGCCCCCTGTGCGTCGTTACCGGGGTTCAGCCACGACATGACGCGGTCGGAACGGTAGCCCTCGGCCATGGCCAACACCGCCGCCGACAGGACGACCGCCAACAGCGAGGACAGGAACACCCGCAGCGGCAGGCCGGCGTACCAGAGCAGACCCAGCAGGATGATGCCCAGCGACACCGTCTGCCCGAGGTCCGGCTGGGCGACGATCAGCGCCAGCGCGATGACCGCCGCAGGCACCAGCGGGATCAGCATCTCGCGCAGCGACGCCCGCTCCATGCGACGGGCGGCCAACAGGTGCGCGCCCCAGATCAGGAACGCGATCTTGGCGAGCTCCGACGGCTGCATCGAGAAGCCCGACACCACGAACCAGCCTCGAGAACCGTTGGCCACCTTGCCGATTCCCGGAATCAACACCAGGACCAACAGGATGACGGTGACGGCGAAGCCGGTGAAAGCGAGGCTGCGCATTATCTGGATCGGCATCCGCATCGCGACAAAGAACGCGAGCAGCCCGATAGCCGTCCACAGCACCTGCTTGGCGAACACTATCCAGGGCGACCCATCCTGGTCGTAGGAGTACACGCCCGAGGCGGACAGCACCATCGTCAGGCCCAGCATCACGAGCAGGGCGGCGATGGCGATGATGAGGTGGAACGACGTCATGGGCCGCCCGAGCCAGGCGCCGAACCGGGTACGCGGCCCGTGCTCCACCGCAGCGGATTCGGTCGGCTTGTCGTCGCCCGTTCTGCGCAGCCGCAATCGGGTCAGAATGTTGCTCATCGCAGCTACCGAGACAGGGCGCGCACGGCCGCAGCGAACGCATCGCCGCGATGGCCATAGCCGCTGAACTGGTCGAAGGATGCCCCGGCCGGCGCCAGCAGGACGGTGTCCCCAGGTCCGGCGAGGCCAGACGCGGCGTCGACGACCGCCGTCATCACCGCCTCGCCTGTCACACCAGACTCATCTTTCCCATGCACCCCAAAATCCTCCCCCGTCACAGGCTCAACGACGGGGACATCCGGGGCGTGTCGCGATAACGCATTGGCGATCAGCTGTCGGTCGCGGCCGATCAACACCGCACCGACCAGCCGATTCGCCACGGCCGCCAGGAGTTCGTCGACCGACGCGCCCTTGAGCAGCCCGCCGGCGATCCAGACCACGCGCGGGTACGCGGCGATGGAGGCCTGCGCGGCATGCGGGTTGGTGGCCTTGGAGTCGTCGACGTAGGTGACGCCGTCGTGCGTGCCGATGACCTCGGCGCGGTGCCGGCCCACCTGAAATCCGGCGAGCGCATCGGCGATGGACTCGGGTGGCACGCCGACGGCGCGGGCCAGCGCCGACGCAGCCAGTGCGTCGAGCACGCCGACCGGTCCGGCAACCGGGATCGACGCCGCATTCGCCAGCGCAACATGTTGCCCGAAGGCGTTGTCGACGAGTACCCCGTCGCTGACGCCGAGTTCACCGGCCCCGGGTTCGCCCAGCCGGAAGCCGACCCGCACCGGGGCCGCGGCCGTGTCCAGCAGGCCGGCCGCGACCGGGTCGTCGAGCCCGACGACCGCGACCCGCCCGTCGAGCACGCGGGCCTTGTCGCTCGCGTACGCCGCGAGGCTGCCATGCCAGTCGAGGTGGTCCTCGGCGACGTTGAGCACGACGCCGGCCTCCGGTTTCAGCGACGGCGCCCAATGCAACTGGAAGCTGGACAGCTCGACGGCCAACACGTCGCACGGCTCGCCGAGCACATCGATCACCGGGTTCCCGATGTTGCCGCACAGCAGCGCGCGCCGGCCCGCAGCGGTCAGCATGGCGTGCAGCATCGAGGTTGTGGTGGTCTTGCCGTTGGTTCCGGTGACCACGAGCCACCGCCGCGGCGGGCCGAAATGACCGGAACTGTCCAGCCGCCAGGCCAATTCGACGTCGCCCCAGATCGGCACCCCCGCGTTGGCGGCGGCGGCCAGCACCGGCGCGGTCGGCGGAAATCCGGGGCTTGTCACCACGAGGTCGTAGTCGGCGATCTGCGCCTGAGCCTCGGCGGTGGTCACCACCGTCGCGGGCGTGATCAGCCGCTGTAGCGCCTTGGGGTCGTCGTCGCAGATCGTCAGGCGCACTCCGGTCGGCTCCAGTACGGCGCTCACCGAGCGGCCGGTGATGCCGGCGCCGGTGACCAGAACCCGCGCCCCCGGCACCAACAGCGAGAGGTCGCTCATGTCAGGCACCGACGGTGGTGAGCCACTCGCTGTAGAACAGTGCGACACCGAGCCCGCAGGCGATCGCGGTCAACAGCCAGAACCGGATGATCACCGTCGTCTCGGCCCATCCCACCAGCTCGAAGTGGTGATGGAACGGCGCCATGCGGAACACCCGCCGCCCGGTGGTGCGGAAGGCCATGATCTGCACGACCACCGACGTGACCTCGGCGACGAACAGCGCACCGAGCACGACCGCGAGCATCTCGGTGCGGCTGGTCACCGACAGCCCCGCGATGACGCCGCCCAGCGCCAGCGACCCGGTGTCGCCCATGAAGATCTTGGCGGGCGCGGCGTTCCACCACAGGAACCCGATACATGCGCCCGCCGTCGCTGCCGCGATGATCGCGAGGTCCAGGGGGTCGCGCACGTTGTAGCAGCCCACTCCGGGACTGATCGCGCAGGCGTTGCGGAACTGCCAGAAGGTGATCAGCACGTAGGCCGCACACACCATCGCCATCGCGCCCGCTGCGAGCCCGTCCAGGCCGTCGGTGAAGTTCACCGCGTTGGACCACGCGTAGATCATCGTGACGCAGAACAGGATGAACAGCGCGGGAGGCAGTGTGACCGTGGCGATCTCGCGGACGTAGGACAGCTCGGGGCTGCCCGGAGTCAACCCGTCGGTGTTGCGGAACTGCAGCGCAAGCACACCGAACAGCATCGCGGCGGCCAGGATGCCGAGGGTCTTGGCGGTCTTGTTCAGGCCCAGGTTGCGCGACCGGCGGATCTTGATCAGGTCGTCGACGAAGCCGACCACACCCAGTGCGGTCGCCAGCCCGAGCACCAACAGGCCCGACGCCGACGGGCCCTTGCCGTCGATCACCACACCCACGAGATGCGTGACGAGGTAGGACGCCCAGATACCCGCGACGATGGCCACGCCGCCCATCGACGGGGTGCCCCGCTTCTTCTGGTGGCTCGGCGGGCCGTCCTCGCGGATCTCGTGGCCGAAGCCCTGCCTGGTGAACAGCCGGATCAGCACCGGGGTGAGCAGGATCGAGACCGTCAGTGCGATACCGACGGCGAT
Organism: uncultured Actinomycetota bacterium; assembly: GCA_963721495.1. Classification (GTDB taxonomy): domain Bacteria; phylum Actinomycetota; class Actinomycetes; order Mycobacteriales; family Mycobacteriaceae; genus Mycobacterium. The sequence continues at coordinate 40,188 of CAVRMG010000050.1, forward strand.
GAGGATCTGCCTCATGCGATCGGTTCCCCCCGATCAGCACTGTCGGCGATCAGGACATCGGCCAGGGCCCCCAGCCCGACCGAATTGGAGCCTTTCACGAGCACCACGTCGCCGGCCCGCAGCTCGGACCGCAACAATGCCAGCGCGGCGTCGGCGTCGGCGACCGTGGTGGCCTCAGATCCCCACGACCCCTCCATCACCGCGCCGTGGTGCATGGCGCTCATAGACCTCCCGGTTCCGACGACGACGAGTCGTGACACATCTAATCGCACGGCCAGCCGACCGATGTTGTCATGCTCCGATATCGCGTCGTCGCCGAGTTCTGCCATCTCGCCCAGAACGGCCCAGCTGCGGCGTCCCCTGCCCTCCGGGCGTGGGCCCAGTCCCCCGGCCTCACGCGCCATCCAGGCAAGCGCCTTGAGTCCCGCGCGCATCGAGTCGGGGTTGGCGTTGTAGGCGTCGTTGATGATCGTGACGCCGTCGTCTCGCGTGGCGACCTGCATCCGATGTTTGGACGCCGGGCCCGCCGCGGACAGCGCCGCTGCCACCTGCTCGAGTGTCGCGCCGCATTCGAGGGCGACGGCGGCGGCGCAGAGTGCGTTGGACACCTGGTGGTCGCCGTGCACGGCCAGCGCTATCTCCGCCTGTTCGCCGCCGGCGTGCAGCGTGAACCGCGGCCGGGCCAGCTCGTCGAGCGTCACCGGGCCCGCCCAGACATCGGCACCAGCCGGCTCCCGCGAAACCCGCACCACGCGCGCAGCGGTCGCCTCGGCCATCGCGGCAACCGCCGTGTCATCGACGTTGAGGATCACCGCACCTGATGACGGGACCGCTTGGGGCAGTTCTGCTTTCGTTGCCGCTATGGCTTCGCGGGAGCCGAACTCGCCGAGGTGTGCGGTACCGACGTTGAGCACGACCGCGATCGACGGCGGAGCGATCGCAGCCAGTGCCGCGATGTTGCCGCGGTGCCGGGCGGACATCTCCAGGACGAGGTAGTCGGTGGACTCCCTCGCCCGCAGCACCGTCCACGGGTGGCCGAGTTCGTTGTTGAACGAGCCCGGCGGCGCGACAACCTCACCGAGCGGCGAGAGCACAGCCGCCAGCAGATCCTTCGTCGAGGTCTTGCCGGACGAGCCGGTGACGCCGATGATCCTCAGCCCGCCGTCCACCAGCTCCGTGGCGACGGCCCGGGCCAGCCGTGCGAGTGCGGCCAGCACGGCCGCGCCCGAGCCGTCGGTGTCATGCTCGAGGACGCTGGCGCTCTCGTCGCCGGTGGCCGGGGGTGCCACGATGGCGGGCACTCCGACCGGCCGCGCCGCGAGCACCGCGACGGCGCCTTTCTCGACCGCCGCGGCGGCGAAGTCGTGTCCGTCGGACCGGGCGCCGGGCAGCGCCAGGAACAGCCCGCCGGGACCGATTGCCCGCGAGTCGAACTCCACGGTTCCGGTGACACGGGTAACGGCGGCCTGTTCGGGGCTGATGTCGGCGAGCCGGCCACCGACGATGTCGGCGATCGCGGCAATGGTCAGAGCGATCACGTGCGGTGCCCCGCGGCCTCGAGTGCGGCGGCGAGCTCGTCGCGATCGTCGAAGGGCCGGGTCACACCACGGCTGGTCTGTCCCGGCTCGTGGCCCTTGCCCGCGACGAGCACGACGTCGCCGGGCTGCGCCCACGCGACCGCATAGTCGATGGCCTCGCGGCGGTCACCGATCTCGACCACCTGCGCCGTGCCGACCGCCGCACCGGCGACGATCGCCGCGCGGATGGCGGCGGGTTCCTCGTCGCGCGGGTTGTCGTCGGTGACCACGACGAGGTCGGCCAGCTCGGCGGCGACCCGGCCCATCGGTTCGCGCTTGCCGGGGTCTCGGTTGCCGCCGGCGCCGAACACCACGGCCAATCGCGCGACTGTGCTGATCCCCCGGTCGCTTCGCTCTCCCCCTACCCTTCGGGCGGGTGGGCCGCCCGCTTGCGTGGGGAGTCCCCCCAGCCCGCCGATCTGCTCGCGCAGCGTCTGCAGCACCGCCTGCAACGCGCCCGGCTTGTGGGCGTAGTCGACCAGCGCGAGAAACGACTGCCCGCGGTCGACGGGCTCCAGGCGCCCCGGCACACTCGCCGCGCGCAGACCGGGCGCCGCCTGTTCGGGTGACACCCCGACGGCGTCGAGCAACGCCACCGCAAGCAGGCAGTTGGCCACGTTATAGCGGCCAGGCAGGCCGATCCACAGCCCGTGGTGCACACCAGCGGGATCAACGGCCACGAACTCCTGAGCCCCCCGATCGACAGTGCGCACGTCCTCGACCCGCCAGTCGGCGTCGCGGCCGCTCGCGCTGACGCACACCGGATCGTGTGCGAGTGCCGCCATCGCCTCGCCGGCATCGTCGTCGACACACACCACCGAAACATCTGCGTGCGTTGTGGATTCGGGATCGAACAGTCGCGCCTTGGCGTCAAAATAGTCGTCCATCGTCGGATGGAAATCCAGATGGTCGCGGGACAGGTTGGTGAAGCCGCCGACCTCGAAGTGCACGCCGTCGACCCGCCCGAGAGTGAGTGCGTGGCTCGAGACCTCCATCACCACGGTGTCGACGCCCTGCTCCACCATCGCCGCCAGAAGAGCCTGTAGGTCCGGGGCTTCCGGCGTCGTCAGCGAGCTGGGTTGGTCGCGGCCGTCGACGCGGATGCCGACCGTGCCCACCAGTCCCGCCACCCGGTCGGCCGAGCGCAGGCCGGCCTCGACGAGATATGTGGTCGTCGTCTTGCCCGACGTCCCGGTGACCCCGATGACCCGTAAATTCTCCGACGGATTGCCATAGACAGTGGCGGCCACCTCACCGAGCACCGATCTTGGCGCCGGGTGGACCAGCACCGGGACGTCGACATCACGGCCTAGTTCGGCGACGCCGGCGTCGTCGGTGAGGATCGCCGCGGCCCCGCGCGACACCGCCTCACGGGCATGGCGGGCGCCGTGCGACGAGGCGCCCGGCAGGGCGGCGAACAGGTCTGAACCCCGCACGTCCTGACTGCGCAGTGTCACCCCGGTGATCCGGATGTCGGCGACGTCGACACCGCCTGCGGGCACCGCGTGCACCTGCTCGGCCAGCGGCCCGAGCGCACGGCCGACGGGATGGCTGGGACGCAGGTTCATGGCGTTGACACAGTACCGGCCTGGCGGCGGCCCTCGGGCCTGCGCTCAGGAGACCTGCAGCGTCATCAGCGGCCCGGGGTCGGGTGAGAGCGGCACGTTCTCGCGCTGCAGCAACCAGGACGCGATGTTGTGGAACAGCGGCGCCACCGTCGTGCCGCGCTGGCCGTCGGCAGTGCGCTGCGGGTTGTCCATCATGACGCCGATGACGTAGCGCGGATTGTCCGCGGGCAGGATCCCGGCGAAGGAGATCCAGTAGACGTCGTCGTAGTAGCAGCCGCAGCCGGGGTTGATCTGCTGGGCGGTGCCGGTCTTGCCCGCGATCTGGTAGCCCTCGACCGCGGCCTGGGAGCCGGTGCCCTGCTGCTGGCCCGCTGGATCGCGCTGGACCGTCGCCCGCAACATCTGGCGCACCGTCTTCGCGGTGTCCGGGGACACCACCCGCACACCCTGGGGCCGAGGTTCGTCGCTGCGCGTGCCGTCGGGCGCGATCGTGGTCTTGATGATGCGCGGCGGCATGCGTACACCGTCGTTGGCGATGGTCTGGTACATGCCCGTCAACTGCAGCAATGTCATCGAAAGGCCCTGTCCGATAGGCAGGTTGGCGAAGGTGCTGCCAGACCACTGGTCGATCGGCGGAACCAGGCCCGCACTCTCGCCCGGCAAGCCGACTCCGGTGCGCTGGCCGAGACCGAACTTTCGCATCATGTCGGCGTAGCGCTCCGGACCGAGGCGCTGAGCCAGCATCAGCGTGCCGACGTTGGAGGACTTCCCGAAGATGCCGGTGGTGGTGAAGGGGACCGTGCCGTGTTCCCACGCGTCGCGAACCGTGACGCCGCCCATGTCGATGTCGCCGGGGACCTGCAGCACCTCGTCGGGGTTGGTCAACCCGTACTCGATCACCGAAGCCGCGGTGATGATCTTGTTCACCGAGCCCGGCTCATAGGGCGACGACACGGAAGGGTTACCCAGTTGCCGGTTGTCCTGCCTGCCGATGTCCTGGCTGGGGTCGAACGTGTTGTCGTTCGCCATCGCAAGCACTTCACCGGTTTTCGAGTCCAGCACCACGGCTGACACGTTCTTCGCACCGGAGAGATCCTTGGCCTGCTGAACCTGCTGCTGCACATAGAACTGGATGTCGTCGTCCAGGGTCAGCATCACCGTCGACCCGTCCACCGAGTCGTGGCGGTTGCGGTAGCTCCCGGGGATCACCACGCCGTCGGAGCCGCGGTCATATGTAACCGATCCGTCGGTGCCGGACAGCACGGCGTCGAGCGAATCCTCAAGTCCCAGAAGGCCGTGGCCGTCCCAGTCGATACCGCCGACGATGTTGGCGGCCAGCACCCCGCCCGGGTACTGACGCAGATCCTGGCGCTCCGAGCCGACTTCGGGGAACTTGGTGGTGATGGCGTCGGCGACGGCCGGATCGACCGCGCGGGCCAAGTAGACGAACGAGTCGTCGCTCTTGAGTTTCTTCAGCACCGCAGCGGCGTCGGGCTTGTTGTTCAGGCGCTTGGCGACCTCGGCGGCGATGTCGCGCAGCCGCCGTTGCGGATCCGGCGCCTCAGGAGTTTTCGCCCGCGCCTCGGACAGTTGCTTTCGCACCCTGACCGGTTGGAACGTCAACGCGCGCGCCTCGATGGTGAATGCCAGCTTGTCGCTGTTGCGGTCGACGATCGCGCCTCGCACCGCCTTCTCGACGTCGGTGACCTTCAGCTGGCTCGCCGCCTCCGCGCGCAGGCCCTCGGCCCGCGGCACCTGGAGGTTGAACAACTGCGCGGCTGCCAGCATCAACACCAGGAAGATGACGGCATTGCCTACGCGGTGCCGGAACACGAACGACGCACTGCGCAAACCGCTGTCGGACATCGGCGCGCGCGTGCGCCGCGATTTGGCGGGCCGCTCCTGGCTCTTCACCGCGGCGCGTGCCTTCGGGCCGGCCTTCGTCTTGCCGTTGCCGCGCGCCGGGCCCTTGCCGCGGCTCATGCGGCCGGGCCGGGCATCGGCGCGGCGGCCGGGCCGAACTGTTCGGTCGACGGACCGGGAAGCGCTGCCGGGTTGGGCACGTGCGGGGCTCCGGCGTCCAGCGGCGCGGTCAGCGGTTGGTCGACGACGGGTGCGGCAGGCACGACGGGCGCGCCGACCGGCGGGACGGGCGCGGCCGGTGCCGGTCCCAGTGCGGGGAACGGTCCCGGAGCGGCGTGCGGCACCTCGACACCGGGTGCGACACCTGGTGCGACCGCGGCCGGCGCGGCGGGTGCGGCCGGCATCGGCCCTGTGCCGGGCGCCGGGACGAGCGCAGGCCGCGGCGGAATGCGGACGGTGAGCTCACGTGGTTCCACGACGCGCGGCGCCGGCGGCGGCGGCGGCGCAGGCGGACCTATTTCGGGCAGCGGCGCGTTCAGGGGCGGCGGCGGAACGCCTTCGGCGGGTTTGGGCGTGCCGACGACGATCCAGTTGCCTGCGGCGTCCTGTACGAGATGCGCGGTGTCCCGGGAGGGAATCATGCCTAGATCGCGGGCCGCCTCGGCCAGCGCGGGCGGGGCCTGCGCCTCGAGCACGTCGCGCTCCAACGCTTCCTTCTGTTGCAGCAGTGCCTGATTGGTCTCGCGGGCCGTGCCCAGCTGATAGGACCGCTCGGCGGCGTCGGTCGATAGCCACAGCGTGGTGCCAAGACCCGCGCCCAGTGATCCGATGACCAGGACGACGAACGGCACCCTGGCGACCAGCGTGCGCGGGTTCAGGTCGATCGACGCCAGCTTGATGATGATGCGTTCGCGCAACGGTGGCCGGATAACCTTGGGCGCCTTGGCTTTACGCGCCTTCGCACGTGCCTTCGCCTGGCTGGCGTTCTTCGGCCGGGCCGGGACGTCCGTGGGCCGTGGAATCGGATTGGTCTGGGGCCCGGAGCGTAGCGGACGCTGCTCTCGCGTGGGCTTGCGCCGTTGTGGCGCATCGCCCGAGCGGCGACCGTTGCGCGCATTGCGTCGGCGCTCCTCGTTCCCGCGTGCCGGTGCTGACCGCTTGACCTGCTTGGGTTTCACGGATATCCCCCAACCTTTTCCAGTGCTCGTAGCCGCACGGATGCGCTACGCGGGTTCAATGCGATCTCCTCGGCGGCTGCGCGCTCCGCACCGCGGGTCAAGGCGACGAATTCGGGTTCGTGGCCGGGCAATTCGACCGGCAGGCCGGGCGGCGTCTTCGACGCGGTGGCGGCCGAGAACTGGTTCTTCACGATGCGGTCTTCCAGCGACTGGTAGGCCATCACCACGATTCGGCCGCCGGGGGTGAGCGCACCCGAGCGCGGCGGGTAGCGCGTCGCGCAGCGAGTCAAGCTCGCCGTTGACGGCGATGCGTAGCGCCTGGAACGTCCGCTTGGCCGGATGCCCACCCGTGCGGCGGGCCGGCGCAGGGATCGCTTGGTAAAGCAATTCGACCAGCTCACTGGTCGTGGTGAACGGCCGGCTGACGCGACGGCGGATGATCTGGGCGGCGATGCGTCCGGCGAACCGCTCTTCACCGAACTCACGCAGCACCCGTGCGAGCGCCCGCTCGTCGTAGGTGTTGACGACGTCTGCCGCGGTCAACGGTGCGTCGGGATCCATCCTCATGTCCAGCGGCGCGTCCGAGGAGTAGGAGAAGCCGCGCTCGGTGCGGTCCAGCTGCATCGAGGACACCCCGAGGTCGAACAGGACACCGTCCACTTTCGTTGCCCAGTAGCCGGTTTCGCCGAGTACGCCCTCGATGCCGTCGTAGCGGGTCCGCACCAGCAGCACCCGGTCGCCGAAGCCGGACAGCCGCTCGCCGGCTATCCGGAGCGCATTGGGGTCGCGGTCCAGCCCGATCAGCCGCAGTCCGGGGAATTCGGTGAGGAACCGCTCGGCGTGGCCGCCGGCGCCCAGGGTGGCGTCGACGAGTACGGCGCCATTGCCGTCGGCGCCGCTTCTCGTCAGCGCGGGCGCCAGAAGCTCGACGCAGCGGTCGAGCAGGACGGGAACGTGGCCGTGGGCGCGCGAGGCGTCGTGGTCTTCGGGCATCGCATTGCCTCCGGTGAGGGCCCCTGCACCGAGGTCCCTGTCCGAGGTCGCGGACCTGGCGTCGGGGAAGTACGCCAGGGCCGGTTCGGACAGAGGCCACGATGCATGGGCAACGTGCCGGGCTTCTACGCCGCGATCAGATGATGTCGTGCAGAGCTTCATCGGTGGCCGCAGAGAAGTTCTCTTCGTGAGACTGCTGGTATTCCTGCCACGCCGCCGAATCCCAGATCTCCAGGTAGTCGACCGATCCGATCACCACGCATTCCTTCGAGAGGTTGGCGTAGCGGCGGTGGTCGGCCGACAAGGTGATCCGGCCTTGTGTGTCAGGATGCTGTTCGTCGGTGGCGGCGGCCAGATTTCGCAGGAATGCCCGAGCCTCCGGATTGCTCCGGGACGCCTGCGACGCCCGTCGTGCCAGCTTTTCGAACTCTGTGCGCGGATAGACGGCAAGGCTGTGATCTTGGCTCTTGGTGACCATCAACCCTCCTGCCAGCGCGTCGCGGAACTTGGCGGGCAGTGTCAGCCGCCCCTTGTCGTCGAGCTTCGGTGTGTAGGTGCCGAGAAACATCCCGCCACCTCCTGCCACTCCGGAGCCCCGGTTGCTCCGTTGTCCGCCACTTTACCCCACAATCCCCCACAACACTCCATTTGACAGCAAAATTTCTCCCGGGGTCCCCACTCGGGAGGTAATTCCCCGCGAATCGAACCGCCCTCGACGCACCGAGGAAGCGCCCAACACGCGAAAACCCCAGCTAGAAGGGCAGGAAGGATGAGGTGGGGAGTTGTGGGGGTGCCCACCTGGCGGGGACCAGCGCCGGAGGCAACAAAAAGGGGTAGCCCGATGTGGGCTACCCCCTGGGTCGGTGCGGGCCTACTCGTCGAAACGGCGGCGGAACCGGTCCTCCATGCGACTGGTGAACGAGCCGCCGGACCCCTTCGCGCGCTTTTGCCGCTGCTGTCCCAGGTCCGCGACCGTGCGGTCCTTGCCGCCGGCCACTCGCGGGCCCGTGATCGCGAAGACCACGCCGCCGAACATCACGATGAAGCCGATCACGGACAGAATCGCGAAGTCCCCGATTCGGGTGGCCGGGATCGCGATACCCGCCACCAGCATCGCCAGCCCGATCACGAACAGCGCGGCACCCTGCAGACGACGCCTGGTAGAGGGTGCGCGCAGTGTCCCGCCGCGAACGCTCGAAGCGAACTTCGGGTCCTCGGCATAGAGCGCGCTCTCGATCTGATCGAGCATGCGCTGCTCATGATCGGAGAGTGGCATTCGTCCCTCCCTTGCCGATGCGGCCGGTCTCAAACGTTCAAACTCGTGTCCGCCCGAATTCACGGACGCCTAACAGTCATGATACGAGGTCAATCTGAGCCGTACCACCTTGTTCGACGGTCGATTGTATGACGTACCCCGTCACTGGGAAGTAGCAGCATGCCCACTCAATAATGGTGTGGACGAGATTGCACGACGGCGTGGAGGGACAGGGCCAAGTTGGCGACATTTCTGATCGATCTGTCGCCGAGCGATATGCACCGCCGGCTCGGTGACGCGCTCGCCGTATACGTGGACGCGATGCGCTATCCGCGCGGCACCGAAGACCAGCGCGCGTCGATGTGGCTCGAGCACACCCAGAGGCGCGGGTGGAAGGCGGTGGCCGCAGTCGAAACGCCCAGCCAGGACGGAGATGACGGCCCCCGTCTATCGGACTTCGAGCTGGTCGCGGCACCTCTGCTCGGAATCGCATATGGCTATTGCGGCGCGCCGGACCAGTGGTGGCAGCAACAGGTGATCGCCGGCATGCACCGCGTCGGCGAGGACTCCGACGCGCATATCCGAACTGATGGCGAGTTACTTCGAGCTGACCGAACTGCACATCCATCCGCGGGCCCAGGGTCGAGGCCTCGGCGAGGCGCTGGCCCGCCGTCTGCTCGCGGACCGCTTCGAATCGCATGTGCTGCTGTCGACGCCCGAGATCAACGGCGAAGCGAACCGGGCCTGGCGGCTGTACCGCCGGCTCGGCTTCACCGATGTCATCCGCGGCTACCACTTCGCGGGTGATCCGCGGGCCTTTGCCATCCTCGGCCGGGCCCTGCCCCTGTGAGCCTGCGGGTCTGGCACGATGGCCACGTGCCCGCCGTCCAGCCACGAAACCGGAGCAGAACGCGGCTGCTCGCCATGGTGTTGCTGATCCTGGTCGTGCTGCCCACGGCCGTCGGCTGCGTGCGGGTCAGGGCGTCGATCACCGTGTCGCCGGACGACAGAGTGTCGGGGCAGATCGTCGCGGCGGCCAAGCCCCGCAACGCCGACGACAAGGGCCCGCAGCTACTCAACAACCTGACTTTCGCCAACAAGGTGGCCGTCTCGGACTACAGCCGCGACGACTACGTCGGCTCGCAGGCGGTGTTCTCGGACCTCACGTTCGCCGAACTCCCCCAGCTGGCCAACATGAACCGTGACGCCGCGGGTGTCGACATCTCGCTGCGCCGCGCAGGCGACCTGGTGATTCTCGAGGGCCGTGCCGACCTGACCTCACTGAGCGCCCCCGAAGCCGACGTGTCGCTGTCGGTGTCGTTCCCCGGCGAGGTGACGTCGACGAACGGCGATCAGGTGTCGGCCGAGATCGTCGAGTGGAAACTGCGGCCGGGCGTGGTGAGCACGATGAATGCCCAGGCCCGATACACCGATCCCAGCGCCCGCTCGTTCACCGGCGCGGCGATCTGGCTCGCTGTGGGGTCGTTCCTGGTCGCCGGGATCATCGGCGGGCTGGCCTATATGAACCGTGACCAAACCCCCCGCGTCGGCGAACGCCGCGACTAGTTGCGCCGGGGCGCCCCGCTGACTTGCTAAACCAACATGTTCAGGCTCTAGTCTGAATGCGTCTCGAGGCGAGTAATGCACAGAGAAAGGGGCGGCCGCTGAGCGTGTATGCAGCGGCACCGTCAGCCGTCGAGTTGGCCGGCGCCGTCACCGAGCAACTGCGGGCCTATCTTGCCGACCGCCGCCACGAGTGCGCCTACATGGGCGTCGACTATGGCGAACTGACCGCTGCCCTGGAGGAGTTCGTGCTTCGCGGCGGCAAGCGGTTGCGTCCGGCGTTCGCATACTGGGGCTGGCGGGCGGTGGCCGAAAACCCCGATGCCCCGAACGAGGAGCAGGCGCTGCGCCTGTTCTCGGCGCTCGAGTTGCTTCACGCCTGCGCGCTCGTGCACGACGACGTCATCGACGCCTCGGCGACCCGCCGCGGGTTGCCGACGGTGCATCGCCTGTTCGCCGAGAAACACCGCACCAGCAACTGGCACGGGCCATCGGACCAGTTCGGCATCTCGGCGGCGATCCTGCTCGGCGATCTCGCCCTGGTGTGGGCCGACGACATCGTCGCGACGGTGGACCTGCCTCTCGAGGCGCATCGGCGCGTGCACCGGATCTGGGGCGCCATCCGCACCGAGGTCCTCGGCGGCCAGTATCTCGACATCGTCGCCGAGGCCAGCGGCGCCGAGTCGGTGGCATCGGCGATGACCGTTAACGTCTACAAGACTGCGTCGTATACGATTTCGCGCCCGTTGCAGCTGGGCACCGCCGCGGCGGCGGACCGTCCCGACGTGCAGTCCATCTTCCACGAGCTCGGCACCAACCTCGGCGTCGCGTTCCAGCTTCGCGACGACGTGCTCGGCGTGTTCGGCGACCCAGCCGTCACCGGCAAGCCGTCGGGTGACGACCTGCGATCGGGTAAGCGCACGGTGCTGCTGGCAGAGGCGGTCGAGCTGGCCGAGAAGCGCGACCCGGTCGGGGCCAAACTGCTGCGCACGTCGATCGGCACCGAACTTTCCGACGCCGAGGTGAAGGATCTGTGCCTGGTCATCGAATCGGTCGGGGCACTCGCCGCCGTCGAGGACCGGATCGACGTCCTCACCCGCAGGGCGCTCGCGATCCTCAACGCGGCGCCGATCGACACGCAGGCCAAGATCGGCCTCTCCGAACTCGCCAGATTGGCCGCCAACCGGTCCGCCTGAGAATGACAACCTCATTGCCGGCGCTCCCGTCGAAAAAACCGGGTATGGCGCAACGTATTTCACAACTCGCCGCGTTCGCGACATCGCCACAGGCGAAACCCGCGCGGTTGGGTTGCCTGGGCGCCATCCTGATCAGCGCGGGCGGACTCGGCGCGGGAAGCACTCGGTTGCACGATCCCCTGCTCGAGTCGCTGCACCTGTCATGGCTGCGCTTCGGCCACGGGCTGGTGCTGTCCTCGGTCCTGCTGTGGGGCGGTGTGGCGCTGATGCTGGCGGCGTGGCTGTGGCTGGGCCGCCGGGTGGTCGACCGCACCGCGACCGAGTACACGATGATCGCGACGACCGGGTTCTGGCTGGCGCCGCTGCTGTTGAGCGTCCCGGTGTTCAGCCGTGACACCTATTCATACCTGGCGCAGGGCGCGCTGCTACGCGACGGCTTCGACCCGTACATCGTCGGGCCCATCGAGAATCCGAACTCCTTGCTGGACAACGTGAGTCCCATCTGGACCACGACGACCGCCCCTTACGGCCCAGCCTTCATCCTGGTCGCGAAGTTCGTCACCATGCTGGTCGGCAACGACGTCGTGGCGGGCACGATGCTGTTGCGGCTGTGCATGCTGCCCGGGTTGGCGCTGCTGATCTGGGCCGCCCCCCGGGTGGCGCGCCACGTCGGCGCCAACGGCGCGGCGGCGCTGTGGATATGCGTGCTGAATCCGCTGGTGATCATTCACCTGATGGGTGGAGTGCACAACGAGATGCTGATGGTCGGCCTGATGATGGCCGCGATCGCGTTGACGTTCAGCGGCCACCACGTCGGCGGCGTCAGCCTGATCGCTGTCGCGGTCGCCGTGAAAGCAACGGCGGGACTTGCGCTTCCGTTCATGGTGTGGGTGTGGACGCGAGACCTCCGGCAGCGGCGCGGGTATGCACCCATCAAGGCGTTTGCCGTGGCCACGGCGGCATCGGCATTGATCTTCATCGCCGTGTTCGCGGTGTTGTCACTGTTGGCGGGCGTCGGACTCGGCTGGCTCACCGCCCTCGCGGGCTCGGTGAAAATCATCAACTGGTTGACGCTGCCGACCGCGGCGGCCAACCTCGTCAACGTCTTCGGCGGCCTTTTCCTGCCGGTGAACTTCTATGCGGTGCTCGACGTCTCCAGGATCGTCGGTGTCGCCGTCATCGCAATCTCACTTCCGTTGTTGTGGTGGCGGTTTCGGCACACCGATCGCGAGGCACTGGTAGGTATCGCACTGGTCATGGGCGTCGTGGTGCTGTTCGTGCCCGCCGCGCTGCCGTGGTATTACACCTGGCCGCTGGCGGTCGTCGCGGCGCTCGCGCAGGGCCGCCGGTCGATCGCGATCATCGCAGGCCTGTCGACGTGGATCACCGTGATCTGGAAACCCGACGGAGCGCACGGCATGTACTCGTGGTCGCATGTGCTGCTGGCGATGGCATGCGCCGTCGGGGCGTGGTACTCGCTTCACAAAGCGCCCGAACTCAGTACGCCATCGCCTGGGCCCGACGCACCACCTCACGGGCCTGATGCGAGTGCAGCGCGTCAACCGGCCGGGCATTAGGGAGTTCGTCGATCGTCCCGTCCCGCCTGATGGTCAGTGACGGATCAGGGGTGAACAACCAGCGCAGGATCTCGGTCTCGCGGTATCCGCCGTCGTGCAGCACCGCGAGCAGACCGGACAGGCTCTTCACCACGTGCCCCGTGTCGTCGAAGAAGGCGGTCGGCACCACCACCACGCCGTCGCGACGGACGGCGATCAGGTTGCCTTCCCGGAGGTGCTGGTGCACCTTGGTGACCGCGACGCCGAGGAGATCGGCGACAGCGGGTAGGTCATAGACGGCCTCGCCGGGATCCAGAACGTCTTCGGCGGCCGGAATGCTGCTCACCGCACCGATTCTAGGTCGCCAACGCCGACTCGTAACATGTGTTCGGTGGAGACCTTCCAGCAGTCGGACCCGCTCGTCGGGACCGTGCTGGACGATCGGTACCGCGTCGAGGTGATGATCGCCACCGGTGGGACGAGTTCTGTTTACCGCGGGCTGGACCTTCGCCTGGACCGACCCGTGGCGCTGAAGATCATGGAACCGCGCTACGCCGGTGACCAACATTTCCTCACCCGGTTTCAGCGCGAGGCGCGCACGGTCGCCCGCCTGAAGGATCCCGGCCTGGTCGCCGTGTACGACCAGGGCATCGAGGGCCGGCATCCGTTCCTGGTGATGGAACTCGTCGAGGGCGGCACGCTCCGGGAACTACTGCGCGAGCGCGGACCGATGCCGCCGCACGCCGTCGCCGCGGTGCTCGCACCGGTGCTCGGCGGGCTGGCGGTGGCGCATGCGGCGGGGCTCGTGCACCGCGACATCAAACCCGAGAACGTGTTGATCTCCGACGACGGCGGGGTGAAGATCGCCGACTTCGGACTGGTTCGCGCGGTAGCAGAAGCCAAGATCACCTCGACCAGCGTCATTCTGGGCACCGCGGCGTACCTTTCGCCTGAGCAGGTCAGCACCGGTGATGCAAGTCCCCGCAGCGATGTGTACTCCGTCGGCATCCTGGCCTACGAGCTGCTCGCCGGTGACACTCCGTTCACCGGGGACAGCGCGCTCGCGGTGGCATACCAGCGGATGGACAACGACGTGCCCGCGCCCAGCACGGTGGTCGCCGGGGTGCCAACACAATTCGACGAACTGGTGCTGCGCGCCACCGCCCGCGACCCGGCGGGACGGTACGCCGACGCCGGCGACATGGGTGAGCATCTCGAGGCGATCGTCGACGACCTCGGCCTGCCCGCCTTCCGCGTCCCGGCGCCGCGCAACTCCGCGCAGCACGCCGCAGCCGCCACCGCGGCCACAATGGCCCGCAAACGCCCGCCGGCTGCCCAGGCGCCGCGCCAGCAGACCCGTGAGCTGACTCGAGACGACTGGCAGCCGCAGGAGCCCGAATATCAGCCGGTATCAGGTCAATTCGCGGGTGTGGATCTCGACGAGTTCTATTGGGCGCGGCAACGCGCCAAGCGTGCGCTGATGTTCTGGGTGGTCGCCGTCCTGACGCTCACCGGGCTGATCGCGGCGGGCGCGTGGACCATCGGCGGCAATATCGGCGCGCTTCTCTAGCGTGTCAGTAGGCCACCAGTGGGCTAGTCGCGAAGCATCTCCGCAACCAGGAAGGCCAACTCCAGCGACTGCTGGGTGTTCAACCGCGGGTCACAGGCGGTTTCGTAGCGTCCCGCAAGGTCGGAATCGGAGATGTCCTGTGCACCGCCGAGGCACTCGGTGACGTTCTCGCCGGTGATCTCGACGTGTATGCCGCCGGGGTGCGTGCCGAGCGCGCGGTGCACCTCGAAGAAGCCCTGCACCTCGTCGACGATCCGGTCGAAGTGGCGGGTCTTGTAGCCCGTCGACGACTCGTGGGTGTTGCCGTGCATCGGGTCGCACTGCCAAATGACCTGGTGTCCGGTGGCCTGCACCTTCTCGATGATCGGCGGCAACAGGTCGCGCACCTTGTTGTTGCCCATGCGGGTCACCAGCGTCAGCCGTCCCGGCTCGTTGTTCGGGTCGAGCCGCTCGACGTATTCGACGGCGAGCTCCGGCGTCATCGTCGGGCCGAGTTTGACGCCGATCGGGTTGGAGATCACCTCGGCGAACGCGATGTGCGCCCCGTCGAGTTGGCGGGTGCGCTCCCCGACCCACACGTAGTGCGCGGACAGGTCGTACAGCGAAGGCTCACCCGAGCCGTTCTCGCCGAGCCGCAGCATCGCACGCTCGTAGTCGAGCACCAAGGCCTCGTGAGAGGCATAGATCTCGGCGGTCTGCAGGTTCGGATCGTTGACGCCGCAGGCGTTCATGAAGCGCAACCCGCGGTCGATCTCACCCGCGAGCGCCTCGTACCTGGCGCCCGCAGGCGAGGTCCGGACGAACTCTCTGTTCCAGTCGTGCACCAGATCCAGCGACGCCAGACCGCCCGACGTCAACGCCCGCGTCAGGTTCATCGCCGCACTCGCGTTGGCGTACGCACGTACGAGTCGCGACGAATCGTGTTCGCGCACCGCGGCGTCGGGCGCGAAACCGTTGATCATGTCGCCGCGGTAGGACCTCAGTCCCAGCGCATCGATGTCGGCCGATCGCGGTTTGGCGTACTGGCCCGCGATCCGGGCGACCTTGATCACCGGCATGCTCGCGCCGTAGGTCAGGACCACGGCCATCTGGAGCAGGGTCCGGATGTTGGCCCGGATGTGCGGTTCGGTGTTGTCCGCGAACGTCTCGGCGCAATCGCCGCCCTGCAGCAGGAACGCCTCACCGCGGGCGACGTCGGCCAGCAGCCCCTTGAGCCGCTCGATCTCGGAAGCGACGGTGACGGGCGGAACGCTCTCCAGGACCGTCCGCATCGCCTTCGCCTGTTCGGCGTCCCAGCTCGGCTGTTGCGCCGCCGGCCGGGACAGCGCGGCGTCGAGCCGATGCCGCAGGTCATCAGGCAGCGGCGGCAGCGCCGGCAGCTGGTCGATGGGTACGTCGACGGTCCAGTTCACCCGTCAATGGTAACCGGATGCCGGAAGGTGTTTTTCACCCCTGGACTGGCACTTCCCCCGTGGTCATCAGCTGGAATCGCAGCAGGTTGTGCCGTGCGTCCACCAGGGCGTCGTGTGCATCGCGCGGGCGCGGCGGCATCCTGGGCGACCCCCGCTCCTCCCAGAACTGCCGCAGCTCGCGGGTGAACCGCGGTATCGCGGGCGGCAGGTCTGTCATCGGCCCCCACAACTGACACAGCACCACGTGGTCGTAGGCACCGACCCACGCCCACAGCTCGATCGGCTCGTCTCCGTCGACGCCGAAGAAGTCCTCCAGTTCCGACCGGATCTGCCTTCGGGACCGCCACAGCTGCGACGCGGGCGACGGCAGCTTGGGCAGCACATGCTTGCGCACCCAGCTGCCCGCCTGATCGGGGTTGAATTCCGTTGAAATACCGTAGTATTCGCGCCCATCCTCGGCCGCGACGCCGATCGAGATCAGCTCGATGGTGCGACCGTTGTCGATGAACTCGGTGTCGTAGAAATACCTCACACCGGGGCCGCCGTCCGTTCCGGCGGCGCCGGGGCGGCATGTATCTCGCGGTCGAGTTGCTGGTTGACTTCGTGGTCGTCCGGGAAGTGCGGCTCACCGGCGATGACGTGCTGAAGCCAGAGCTTGGCCTGCACCACCGGCCGCCGCAGAATGCGCTCTCGGACCAGCGCTCTGTGCATCTTCCTAGGCCGGTCGCGGTACCGCCAGCGGGCCCAGGGCGCATGCGGTCGGGACAGCCGGACCGCCCCGACGAAGAGTAGGGGCGTGATGAACATTCCCACCAGCCCGGTCCACACCTTGCCCTTGAGAAGTACGACGACGGCGAGCATAAGGGTCAGCGCCGCCAGGGCGATCACGCTGGCGCGTGCCACGAGCGAGTGATCGTTGCGCCAGATACCGATGTCGAAGAACGACAGCGGGTTGAATCCGAGAACGAGCAGGCCGGCGACGGCGACGGCGACGAACACCGCATCGACTGACGTTCGCCCGTCCTCGGCCCAGTACACATCCTGCAAATGCAGGATCAGCGCGAACTCATCGAGCACCAGCGCGGCGCCGACGCCGAAAAAGGTTGCCGCGACCGTGAATTCGGGTACTCCCCCGTCAACCGCCAATGTCACCATCGATACCCCGGAGATCATGACCAAGATCACACCGATTACCACGTGGTGGATGTGCAGGCCGCCACCCGCCGAGATGTTGCGCGGCTGCCACCACTTGCGCGGCGCGTCGGAGTCCGCATGGCTGCGGATGTACCGCACGATGGAGCGTGTCACGAAGAACGTGAGGATGAACGCGACGAGGCAGAACACCAGTGGTAACCGGCCGTGCGGAATGCCCAAGTCGAGATCGAAGGACGCGCGCACGGTCGAAAACTTACGCCGACCTGCGCGTGTTACGCCCGGGATACCGTCCGACGCGCCGGTGGCCACCGATAGTCTGGTCGCGACATGAGTACTCAGCGGTCGCCCCGCGGGCCTGGTTGGCCTGGTTGGGGACCAACGCTCGCCTGGCGGCTGTTTCAGCTGCTCACCGTGGCGATGTTGGTCTGGGCAATCTGGCGACTGCTGGGGCACGTGCCGTACCGCATTGACGTCGACGTCTACCGGATGGGCGGTCGGGCGTGGCTCGACGGGCAGCCGCTGTACGCCGACGGCGTCACGTTCCAGACCCGCGGCGGGCTCGATCTGCCCTTCACGTACCCGCCGCTGGCGGCCGTCGCCTTCGCGCCTTTTGCATTGCTGTCACTGGACGCCGCCAGCATCGCGATCACCCTTACCACGCTGGTCCTGCTGATCGTCGCGACCACCATCCTGCTGACCCGCCTGGACGCGTGGCCGGATCCGCCGGCGGGCAAGAGCCGAGTGACCGGCGAGCCGGCCTGGCTGCGCCGGGCCTGGCTGGCGGCGGCGATCGTCGCGCCCGCGGTGGTCTACTTCGAGCCGATCCGGTCGAACTTCGACTTCGGGCAGGTCAACGTCGTGCTGATGACGCTGGTCATCGCCGACTGCGTGCCGCGCAAGACTCCGTGGCCGCGCGGCATGCTGTTGGGGCTGGCGATCGCGCTCAAGCTCACCCCGGCGGTGTTCCTGCTGTACTTCCTGCTCCGCCGCGACACCCGTGCGCTGGCCGTCGCCGCGGTATCGGCAGCGGTGGCCACGCTTGCCGGGTTGGCGCTCGCGTGGCGCGACTCGCTGGAGTACTGGACGGAAACCGTGCGCAACACCGACCGCATCGGCACCGCGACGCTGAACACCAACCAGAACATCGCGGGTGCGCTGGCCCGGCTCGGCCTCGGTGAGAGTGCGCGATTCGTGCTGTGGACGGTCGCCTGCTTTGCGGTGCTCGCCGTCACCGTATGGGCCGCACGACGCGTGCTGAAGGCCGACCATCCGGTGCTGGCGTTGATCTGTGTGGCGATGTTCGGCCTGGTGGTCTCTCCGGTGTCGTGGTCACATCACTGGGTATGGGTGCTGCCGACGGTGCTGGTCACCGCCGTCGTGGCGTATCGGCAGCGGCACGCGGCGCTGGCCCTCGTGTCGGTGGCGGGCATCGTGCTGATGGTCTGGACGCCGATACCGCTGATGCCCGAACATCATGAAACCGCGGCGTCGCTGTGGCGACAGCTGGCAGGCGGGTCCTATGTGTGGTGGGCGATCGCGGTGATCATCGTGGCGGGCACCGTGGCGGTGCGTCCCGCGCAGCGCAGCGATCAGACGGTCGACGAAGCGCGCGTCCCCGCGGTCAACTAGCCGGCTGTTGCTCGATTGCCGGCTCAGCCGGCTGTTGCTCGATTGCCGGCTCAGCCGGCTGTTGCTCGATTGCCGGCTCAGCCGGCGGCGACCTCGGGCATGCGGGCCGACGGGTTCGCCGTGCTTTCGGACTTGCCGTCCTTGATGTCGGCGGCGTACAGGTCGACGTACTCCTGGCCGGACAGCCGCATGAGCTCGTACATCACCTCGTCGATCACCGCGCGTTCGATGAACCTGTTGCCTGCCAGGCCCTCGAACCGGCTGAAATCCATGGGCTTGCCGAACTTCACCGTCACCCGGCCGAACTTCCACATCTTGCTGCCGGGCGGATTGACGGAATCGGTTCCGATCATCGCGACGGGAATCACCGGGACGCCGGTTTCCAGCGCCAGCCGCGCCAGCCCCGTCTTGCCCTTGTAGAGCCGCCCGTCGGGCGAGCGGGTGCCCTCCGGATACATGCCGAGCAGCTTGCCCTCACCGAGGACGCGTGCGGCGGTGGTCAACGCGGCGTGCGCGCTGTCGGCATCCGTGCGGTCGATCGGCACCTGCCCCGCGGCGGTGTAGAACCACCGCTGAAACCGGCCCTTGATCCCGGTTCCGGTGAAGTACTCGGCCTTGGCCAGGAAAGTGATCCTCCGGCGGACCACCAGAGGCTTGTAGAAGCTGTCCGCGACCGCGAGGTGATTACTGGCCAGGATCGCCGGGCCCGAGCGCGGAACATAGTCCAGCCCTTCGATTTTCGGCCGGCCCAGCAACTGCAGCAAGGGACCCATGAAGACGTACTTGAACAGCCAATACCACATGGGCCCTCCCGATAATCGAACACAGGAGACTGTGTTCTGCGACAACTGTACCCACGCACTGTGGATGCGACCACAAACGTGGCGGCTACTCCTGGACTGTGACCGGGATGTGTTGATACCGGCCCGGCCCGGACGGCGGGGGCCCGTCACCATTCGGCGAATCCGGCGGTGGCGGCGGTCCCTCCGGCGGCTCGCCGCCCGACTCTGTTGCATCCGCTGACTGCTCGATGATTGCCCTGATCACTGCGAGAAGCGCGACGCTGTGGTCAGCGACCACCGTCAGCAGCGGATGCTGTTCGCCGGACATCAGGGCAGCGAGCGCGCACACCGGGCACCAGACCTGCTGGCACTTGCCGGGGCTGTCGCTGCTCCCTGCGGCGCGCGCGGCGGCAAGTCGCACGGCGGGGTCCAGGCGGTCCAGGATGGTCTGCGCCAGCTGCCGCAATTCAGGACCGAGGTCGGAGTGCTCGCCACTCACGCTGGCCACACCTCCGGATTCGGTCGGAACCGCACTGTCAGCTCACTGCCTCGCAGCTGCGCGTCCATCACTATGCAGCGACGCAGGACGGAAGCCAGCCGAACTCGGCGCCGCATGCCACCGGCACCGATGATCAAGTCGTCGTCGACCCGCCCGAGCGACAGGGCGGAGGAGTCGACCTGAGGCAACTCTAGCCGCAGCCGGTAGACCGCTTCGAGTCCGGATCCGGATTCCCTGTCGACAACCGGTCGCAGCGGCCCGGGAGGAGGCGATCCGTCCCGCCTGCGCGCGGCGTCGAGCAGCTCACCAAGCGCCTTGGCGCCGATCGGTTCGGCTGCGAGGTGCGGCACCAGCACGAGCTGCACGTCGCCGATCATGGTGTCCAGCTCGTGGAGGACGGCCTGTTGCTCGGAGATCCGCTCGGAGTACCAGTCGAATGCCGGATGCTCGGGCAGGTTGCGGTACTCATACGAATCGTCTTGCACCAGAATCTGGTTGACGATCAGCTCGTCGACCCGAACACCCATCAGCGCCAAGGACCCCAGAGTGCGGGCCGCTTCGGCGGCGACCACCCGCTCGGCCGTCATCACCAGGTGGGCGTCAACCTTCGACTCGTCGGTGAGCAGCGCGCTCAGGCGCTCCGTGCCCGCCCCGATGCGCTCCATAAGTGCCACGACGGCGACGGACCGCGGATCGTCTCCGCTGGACAACCGACGATGACGCGGCCAGGCCCGCTCCAGATACAGCCCGAACGTCGCGGGCAGCGTGAGCATGCGCAGTGCGTCGGCGGTCGATGCGCAGTCCACCACCACGTGGTCCCACTCGCCCAATGCCGCCAACTCGCCGACCTCGTGCAGCCCGAGCACTTCCTGAATGCCGGGCAGTGCCGAAAGCTCTTCGGGAGCAACGCTTCCCAGTTCTGATTCAGGGAACCTGCCTGCGAGCAGCCCAGCGATCTCGCACCAATACGTCTCCAACAGGGCCAGTGTGTCCAGTGCCAGCGCGTCGAGGAATCCGCCTGGTCGGCCGTCCCACCCAGAATCGAGGTCGGCGAAGACCCGGGTCGGCTCACGACGTCCGGTCGGAGTGACCGGCGTGCCGAGTACGTCGCCGATCGAGTGCGCCTGGTCCGTCGACACGATGAGCACCTTCAGGCCCGTGCGCGCGTCGCGTACGGCGGTGGCCGTGGCCAACGTCGACTTTCCTACGCCGCCCTTACCGACGAAAAGGCTGATCCGGGCCGTAGGCTGTGGGAGATCACTCAGCCTCGGCTCGTTTCTTGAGGTCCTTCAACGCCGTGTCGGTCAGCCTGCGCTCGGCCTTGCGCTTGAGCAGTCCGATCATCGGGATGATCAGGTCGACCGACAGTTCATAGGTCACATCTGTACCGGAACCCTTGGGCGACAAGCGATATGCGCCGTTGAGCGCCCGCAGCAGAGAGCTGGACACCAACGTCCACTCGACCGATCCGGCCTCGACCTGCTTCCAGTCGTATGCCAGCACCATGGTGTCCTTGAGCACAGCGGCGTCGAGCACCAACCGCGCAGTCTTCGGATACCCTCCCGGGCCCGCTTCGAGGACTTCGCAGTCCTTGTACTCGTTGACCCACTCCGGATAGGACGCGATGTCGGCGATGACATCCATCACCGTCGAAGGGTCGGCATCGATGTAGATGGTCTGCGCCGTCTTGTCCGCCACTGCCTTCTTCCCCGTCTGGTCTGCCGATGGCAGAAAATCTACCCCGCTCCGCTGCGTTGGACCCAAGTGTCACGCGAGCCGGGACACCCCCACTGGTCGCGTCGCCTCCAGCTGCCGCTTCACCTCGAACGCCATGTCCTTGCCCGCCACCCGGCGCCGGTGGTTCACCTTGGCCAGGTTCATCTTGGCCAGCTGCCAGGCCGCCACACCCGATGGTTCGGCGTGCAGGAAGTAATGCAGAATCACCCCGTCGAGCACGGGTTGCAGCCAGATCTCCATGGTTCCGGTGAGCGCACCGGTGACGGTCCAGCGATGCCCGACCTCACCGCGATCCTCAACCACGGTCAACCGCAGGTCGGGCCACCAGCGCCGCCAGTTTGCGGGATCTCCGACAGCCCGGCCGACCTCGACGGGGTCGGCGGCGACGAACGTTTCGTCCGCGATCTGAATGCTGTTCATTGCGTCCTAGCTTCACACATGTCCCGGACCCCGCTGAAGACGGCCGACTAGGCTGGCAACCGTAAAGCGGCTAGTCGAGAGGCATGATCGTGCGTGAGTTCAGTGTGCCCGCCTCATTCACCGTGGGCGAGCACGACAACGTCGTCAGCTCCGTGTTCAGCCACGAACGCGACGATCCCGACCATGTGATCTTCCAGCGCCTCATCGACGGCGCATGGACAGGTGTCACGTGTAAAGAGGCCGCAGACCAGATCCGTTCGGCAGCACTGGGGTTGATCGCCGAGGGCGTGGCGCCCGGTGACCGCGTCGCCGTCTTGTCGGCGACCCGTTACGAATGGCCGATCCTGGACTTCGCCATCCTGGCCGCGGGCGCGGTCACGGTGCCGATCTATGAGACCAGCTCCGCCGAACAGGTCAAGTTCGTGCTGGAGGATTCCGGCGCGGTGCTGATCTTCGCCGAGACCGACGCGCACGCCGACAAGATCGAGCATCTCAAGGACGAGCTGCCCGCGCTGCGCAAGGTGCTGCGCATCGACGGGTCGGGCACAGCCGCGCTGGACGCGCTCACCAAGGCGGCCGAGTCGGTCGACGCGAAACAACTCGATGACAGATTGGCCGGCCTGAAATCCGCCGATCCCGCGACCCTGATCTACACCTCGGGCACCACCGGCAGGCCGAAGGGTTGCCAACTCACCCATTCCAACCTGCTCTACGAGATCCGCGGCGCCAAGGACTGCTTCCCGACGCTGCTGGACAAGGGCGAACGGATGCTGGTGTTCCTGCCCCTGGCGCACGTGCTGGCCCGGGCCATCACCGTCGCGGCGTTCACGAACAAGGTCACTCTCGGGTTCACCAGCGACATCAAGAACCTGGTTCCGACGTTCGCGGTCTTCAAGCCGACCTTGGTGGTGTCGGTGCCGCGGGTGTTCGAGAAGGTCTACAACACCGCCGAACAGAACGCCCGCAACGACCGCAAGGGCTGGATCTTCGAGCGCGCCGCGGACACCGCCATCGAGTGGAGCAAGGCCCAGGACACCGGAGGCGCCGGCCTGGTGCTGCGTGCCAAGCACGCGCTGTTCGACCGGCTGGTCTACGGCAAGCTGCGCGCCGCGCTCGGCGGAGATTGCCGCGGCGCGATCTCGGGCGGCGCGCCGCTGGGCGCGCGACTGGGGCACTTCTACCGCGGCGTGGGCCTGACCATCTACGAGGGATACGGCCTCACCGAGACCAGTGCCGCGATCACGGTGAACCGGGTCGGCGACGTGAAGGTCGGTTCAGTCGGAAAGTTGTTGCCCGGCAACAGCATGCGGCTCAACGACGACGACGAGCTGCTGGTCTCCGGCGGCGTGGTCTTCGCCGGCTACTGGCGCAACGACGAGGAGACCGGGGCGGTTTTCTCGGACGGCTGGTTCCACACCGGCGACCTGGGCGCCATCGACGACAACGGCTTCCTGACCATCACCGGCCGCAAGAAGGAGATCATCGTCACCGCCGGGGGAAAGAACGTCGCGCCTGCGGGCCTCGAGGACCGGATGCGCGCGCATCCGCTGATCAGTCAGGCGATGGTGGTCGGCGATGCCAAGCCGTTCATCGGGGCGCTGATCACGATCGACCCCGAGGCGTTCGGCGGCTGGAAGGAACGCAACGGCAAGAACGCCGCGGCGTCGGTGGGCGACCTTGCGACGGACCCCGACCTGGTCGCCGAAATCGACCTGGCCGTCAAGGAGGCCAACCAGGCGGTGTCGAAGGCGGAGGCGATCCGCAAGTTCCGGATCCTGCCGGTCGATTTCACCGAGGACACCGGTGAGCTGACGCCGACGTTGAAGGTCAAGCGCAAAGTGGTGGCCCAGAAGTTCGCCACCGACATCGAGGCGCTCTACGACGCGGGCTGAAGCAGTTCGGCGAGGCGGTCCGCCTGAGTCCGCCACTGCCAGTTGTCGAGAACCCAGCGTCGCCCCGCCGCACCCATTCGTGCCGCCCGGTCGGGGTCCGCCAACAGGTCACCGACCGACGCCGAAATGGCGCCGACGTCCCAGCCGTCGATCACCAGACCGGTCTCGCCGTCGAGAACCGTCTCCGGCGCCCCACCCGAGCGACCGGCGACGACCGGCACTCCCGAGGCCGATGCCTCCAGATAGACGATGCCAAGCCCTTCGACATCGAGTCCCGCGCCTCGGGTGCGGCACGGCATCGCGAACACGTCGGCCAACGCATGGTGGGCGGGCAGTTCGTCACCCGGCACGCCGTCGGTGAAGATCACGTGATCGGCGACCCCGAAGCCGTGCGCCAGACGCCGCAGGGACGACCGGTGCGGGCCGCCGCCGACGATGACCAGCGCTGCACCATGCACGCGCTGCCGGATCGCAGGAAACGCCCGGATCAACATGTCCTGCCCCTTGCGAGGCACCAGTCTGGATACGCACACCACGACCGGACGGTCGCCGAGCCGGTAGCGGGCGCGCAGTTCCGCGCGCGCAACCTCGTCGGGCGCGAACTGGTCGGTGTCCACCCCCGGCGGCAAGTGCTCGAGCGCTGCGCGCGGGCCGAACGCCGAAGCAAACCTTCCCCGGGTGTAGCGGCTTACATACGTCACCGCGTCTGTCCCGGACCCGATGCGGCGCAACGCCGTCCGAGCCAGCGGCAGCATCGACCAACCCACCTCGTGGCCGTGCGTGCTCGCGATCACCCGGCGCGCGCCCGCGTCGCGGGCCAGCGGCGCCATCAGCGCCAGTGGTGCGGCCGCCCCGAACCACACGGTGTCGACCTCGTTGCGCTCCACGAGTCGCCGCATCCGCGTGGCGACCGACGGTTCGGGCAACATCAACGTGCCCGGATGCCGTACCACCTCATAGGGCGCGACCCGGTCGAACTCATCGGATCCCTCCCACTTGGGCGCGTACACGGTCAACGTGTGGGCGCCCCCCTCGACCAGGTGGCTCACGAAGTCGCGCAGGTATGACTGGATGCCGCCGCGTCGCGGCGGAAAATCGTTGGTAACCAGCAGGACCCGGCTCATCGCCAGTCAGGCTAGCCGGTAAACCACTGGCGCCACCCGGTCAGCAGGACGGCGAGGTCTGTTCCCAGCGTGTCGCGCACCGCGACGGCCACGCCGGGGTGGCCGTGTCCGCACGCCCGCACGTACAGCGTCCTCAGCGCCGCGGTGCCGTACGTGTCGGCGACGAAGCGGCTGAACCACCAGGCGCGGTCGTAGGCCCACGCGCGGTCGGGTCCGCTCAGCTCGGCGTCGGTGGGAATCCGCGCCGCGGTGACGTCCGGGGGCGGCGGTGTCTGCGGGCGGGCGACGAAGTCTGCGACCCCCTCGGTGAGCCACCGCGGTGCGTCGGCGGCCGTCTCCGCGCGCACCGCGTAGTGGAAAAGTTCGTGGCGCAACACGATTCGAAGCGAAGGGTCGCTCATGGCAGTCGCGCCCGGGGCAAACATGATGCGCTGGGCCGTGGTGGTGGCCGCGGTGCGCGAATCGCCGCCGCCGACTTCGGCGAACTGCGCATCGGTGCCCGTCGCCACCACGACGATCTCGCGCGGCCAGCCAGGACCCCAGAATGCGGTGACGGCGTCCGCCGCATCATCGAGTTGCACAGAGATTCGGTGCAGTAGCGGCTCGGTCCGCCCGCCCAGCCCGATCAGGCGCACGGTACGGCCGTCACGCAGGGTCTGCGAGGTCGATGCCGATGTGGGTGTGGTCAGCGAAGCCGGCGCGGCGGCGACCGCCTGCCCGGCGGGGGCCGATTCGATTCTGCCCACCAGCAGCAGCGCACAGAGCAGCTCGGCGATCAGCAGCGCGGCAAGGGTTGCTCTACTTCTGGCGCGCGGGAGATGTTGTGATCTTCGCGTGCGCGGGCCGTCGACGGTCAGTAGCGGCGAACGTTGTAGATCGGCGCGTTGTTCACGGGGGCGACGCGCACCGGCGTGCCGTAGGTCGACGCGTGCACCATCATTCCGTCGCCGATGTAGATCGCCGAGTGCGACGCGTCGGAGTAGTAGTTGACCACGTCTCCCGGCTGTATCTGATCCATCGACACCGGCTGACCCCCGCTGGCCAGCGCCTGGCTGGAGTGCGGGAGTGCGATGCCTGCCTGCTGGAACGACCACATCACCAGCCCGGAGCAGTCAAACGCGCTCGGGCCGGACCCGCCCCACGAATAGGGCGATCCGATGCGGCTGAGCGCGGCCTGAATGACGGTGGCGGCCTCCGGAGCCCCGCCAGGGGGCGCCATATCGCCGGGAGGAATGAGGTCGGGCGGAATGGCGCCGGGAGGCGCAGGTGCGGCGATGATCGCGGGGTCGTTCGGTGGCAGCGGAGCCGGCGGCGGAATCGGAGGCGCGGGCGGCATGGCGGCCAACGCCTGACGCTGGTTCGGCGACAGCGCCTCGTACTGCGCCTTGACGATCGCGATCTGCGTCTGCAACTGGCTCTGCTTGGACTGCAGATCCGCGCGCACCGCTGCTGCCTGCTCGGCGGCGGTCTTCGCCTCGGCGGCCGATTTCGCCGACGCCTCCTCGGCGACGGCGGCCTGTGTGCCGACCTCGCGGAAGCTCTTCATCTGCGACGACATCTCCGTGGCCATCACCCGCTGGATCGACATCTGGTCGATCAGCCCCTGCGGCGACGTGGCCGTCAACAGGGCGTCGAGACCGTCGGGTCGACCGCCCATGTACTGCGCGGCGGCAATCTTGTTCACGGAGGTCTGGAACGTTGCCAACTGCGACCGAGACGACTCGAGAGCGCTGGCATCGGCCGCGTGCCTGGCTTCGGCGGCTTGCTGCACCGCCAGCTTGTTGTTCAGATCCAGCTGGGCGGAGTGCATCGACTCGGTGGTCTGCTCTGCCTGCCGCGACAATTCATTGAGCTTTGCCAGAGCATCGTCGGCGGGATCTGCCTGCACCTGCGTGGCGAGGATGCCTGCGAAGAGCGTTATGCCGGCTATCGCACCGATAACGGGTCGCTTGAAGACACGTGTGAACCAATGCGCCTGGTCTAACCTCAAGATTGCGTCCTTCAACTGCCGTCGCGAAGCCGTGTCGAATTGCTCTTAGGTCTCAGATAGGTTACGAAACGGCATCGGGGTTGTCCAACAGAAGACGCAAATTTAACACCTGACACAGAAACTGTTAACAACGGCCCTGTCAAAGTGTGTTTTCATGCCACGCCGGAATCGTTGTGGCGGTGGATCGGTACCAACCGGAGCCGTGGCGCCAGGCCTGCCTCCGCGAGTACCTCCAACGCGCGACGTTCGTCGTCCAGCAGAGTCTCAGGAATGCCGAGCAGAACACTCACAACGCAGTCCTGACAGCCGTGACCCCGCACTGCGCAGTCGTCGCAGTCGATCTTCACCGTGCCCATGTCGGGCCGCTCATCGTGTGCCATATCCGCCGTCCTCTGCTCGGTGTTGACCGCACGCTATCTGCGGGCACCGACAGCCAATGTCCTGCGGCGTGCCAACCCCAGCCTGCCGGTGTCTGTCGGGGGCGTCCCCTACCGTCAGCGCATGGGCCAGCTCAGCTTCGCTGACGTCGAGCCATTGGCCTTTGACATGGATTCCGTGACCCTGCGGGAAACCACGTTCGTCGTCGTCGACCTGGAGACCACCGGCGGGCGCGCCAGCGGCGAGGGCCACGACTCCATCACCGAGATCGGCGCCGTCAAGGTGCGCGGCGGCGCGATCCTTGGCGAGCTCGCGACGCTGGTCGACCCCGGCCGCAGCATCCCGCCACAGATCGTCGCGCTCACCGGGATCACCACGGCGATGGTGTGCGATGCGCCGACGATCGACTCGGTGTTGCCGTCGTTTCTGGAGTTCTCCCGCGGCGCGGTGCTGGTCGCCCACAACGCCGGCTTCGACATCGGATTCCTCAGGGCGGCCGCCGAACGGGCTCACATCACGTGGGCGCGGCCGCCGGTGCTGTGCACGGTGCGCCTGGCACGGCGGGTGCTCACCCGCGACGAGGCGCCCAGCGTGCGACTGTCGGCGCTGGCCCAACTCTTCGGGGCCTCGACCACCCCGACGCACCGGGCCCTCGACGACGCACGCGCCACCGTCGACGTGCTGCACGCGCTCATCGAGCGTGTCGGCAACCAGGGGGTGCAGACCTATGCCGAGCTGCGTTCGTATCTGCCCGATGTGACGCCCGCGCAGCGCCGCAACCGGCACCTCGCATCCGCACTGCCCCGCCGACCCGGCGTGTATCTGTTCCGCGGGCCCTCCGCCGAGGTGCTGTATGTGGGGACGGCCGTTGATCTGCGTCGACGGGTCGCCCAGTATTTCAACGGCGCAGACCCGCGCACCCGCATGAAGGAGATGGCGTCGCTGGCCACCGCGGTGGACCACGTCGAGTGCGCGCACGACCTGGAGGCGGGCGTACGCGAGCTTCGACTGCTGGCCGCGCACGCACCCCCCTACAACCGCCGCTCGAAGTTTCCGTACCGGTGGTGGTGGCTGGTGTTGACGGATGAGGCGTTCCCGCGGTTTTCGGCGGTGCGAGCGCCGCAATCAAGCACAGCGGTGCGAGCGCCGCAATCAGGCACAGCGGTGCGTCGACACGATTTCGACTGTGCGGTCGGCCCGTTTCGCTCACGCGCCGACGCGGTGCAGACGGCGGCGCTGCTGGCCCGGTTCACCGGGGTGCGGACATGTACGGCACGGCTGGCCCGCTCCGCGCTGCATGGGCCGCAGTGCCCCGAACACGAAATCTCGCCGTGCCCGGCCCCGCGCGACGTCTGCGCTGCCGACTACGCCGATGCGCCGTCGCGGGCCAAGGTCCTGATCGAGGGGGCCGACAGCCGTGCACTGACCCTCGTGCTGTCGAACATCACCGACCTCGCCGACCGCGGCCGCTACGAAACCGCGGCCCGACTCAGGGACCACACCACCACCGCCATCGAGGTGCTCTGGCGCGGCCAAAGGCTGCGTGCGCTGGCCGGCGTCGGCGAGATGGTCGCGGCACATCCGGACGGCGAAGGCGGTTGGCGTCTGGCGGTGATCCGGCACGGACAGTTGGCGGCCGCGGGCAACGCCCCTCGCGGTGTGCCACCGATGCCGGTCGTCGACGCGATATGCGCTGGCGCACAAGCGATTCTTCCGGATCAGGCGCCTCTGGGCGGCGCACTCGTCGAGGAGACCGCGCTCATCGCGCGCTGGCTCGCCCAGCCGGGAGTGCGGATCGTGCGTGCCGATGCGGGTTATGCCTCCCCAGCGGGCTCTGCGGGCCGGTTCGCGGCGTGGGCCGCAACGGCGCGCTCGGCACGGGTGGCGGCCGAGCAACTCGCCGAAATCAGCTACGGTTCAGAGCTTCTGACCGAACCCCACCCAACGCGCGAGCAGCTTTTCGGCAGCGCCGGAGTCGATCGTCTCGGCGGCCCTGGCCAGTCCCGACTCCCAGGCCGGCACCCATTTGGCGTCGCTGGATAGGCCTGCATGAGCCACCATCGCACCTGCCGCGTTGAGCACCACCGCGTCACGCACGGGCCCCTTCTCGCCGCCGAGCACCGCTCGCACCGACGCCGCGTTGGCCTCCGCGTCACCACCCACCAGCTCGGACAGCTCGGCGCGGCCGAACCCGAACGCGGCCGGATCGAACGTCAGCCGCTCGATGGTGCCCGCCTGCACACGCCAGATGGTGCTCGTGGTGGTGGTGGTCAGCTCGTCGAGACCGTCGTCACCGTGTACAACCAGGACGCTGGATCGACGAGCGGCGAACACACCGGCCATCACCTCGGCCAGGTCCCCCCACGCACAGCCGATGAGACCGGCCCGCGGCGACGCCGGATTGGTCAGCGGGCCAAGCAGATTGAAGACCGTCGGCACCCCGATCTCGCGACGCACGACACCTGCGTGCCGATACGACGGGTGAAACTGCGGCGCGAAACAGAAACCGATGCCGACCTCGGCGACGCTGCGTGCGACGTCATCGGGACCCAGATCGATGCGCACCCCGAGCGCCTCGAGCGTGTCGGCTCCGCCCGACAGCGACGACGCGGCCCGGTTGCCGTGCTTGACCACCGGCACGCCGGCCGCGGCCACCACGATGGCCGCCATCGTGGACAGGTTCACCGTGTTGGCGCCGTCGCCTCCGGTGCCGACCACATCGACGGTCTCGTTTCCGATCGCCTCCGTGGGCACCCGCCGCGCGTGCTTGAGCATGGTGTCGGCCAGCTCAGTCACCTCTGCGGAGGTCGGGCGCTTCATCTTCATCGACACGCCGAAGGCGGCGATCTGGGCGGGAGTCGCTACGCCGGTCATGATCTGGTCCATCGCCCAGCCGGCCTGACCGGGCGCGAGCGCCTGACCAGTGGTGAGGCGGCCGAGGATCTGGGGCCACGTTGGGGAGTCGGCGGAAGTCACGCGCCGATTATGACGAATTGCTCACCCGGGTGGAGTTCAACAACTACAAAGCGTCATACTTGCGGTGTGACGAGCGCTGTAAGCACCTCGGGAACCGCTATCACGTCGCGAGTACATTCGCTGAACCGACCGAACATGGTCAGTGTCGGCACCATCGTGTGGCTGTCCAGCGAGCTGATGTTCTTTGCGGGGCTGTTCGCGATGTACTTCACCGCGCGCTCGCAGGCCGGCGGCAACTGGCCCCCGGAGCCCACCGAGCTGAATCTGGTCCAGGCGGTTCCGGTCACGCTCGTGCTGATCGCGTCCTCTTTCACCTGCCAGATGGGTGTGTTCGCCGCCGAACGCGGCGACGTGTTCGGGCTGCGGCGCTGGTATGTCCTCACGTTCCTGATGGGCCTGTTCTTCGTCCTCGGGCAGGGTTACGAGTACATCCACCTGGTCAAGCACGGCACCACGCTGTCGAGCAGTGCCTACGGGTCGGTCTTCTACCTGGCCACCGGGTTCCACGGCCTGCACGTCATCGGCGGGCTCGTCGCCTTCATCCTCCTGCTGGCCCGCACCACCATGAGCAAGTTCACCCCTGCTCAGGCCACCGCCGCGATCGTCGTCTCGTATTACTGGCACTTCGTCGACATCGTGTGGATCGCCCTGTTCGCCACGATCTACTTCGTCCGATGATCGGCTCGCCGATGCGTCTGATGATCGGTTCACCGATGCGTCTGATGAGAAGGAGTTCGATGACCGACAAGGCGCCCGGAGCCGGAAGGCCGGCGACATTGGACGCCGGAGCCGGAAGGCCGGCGACATTGGACGCCGGAGCCGGAAGGCCGGCGACATTGAAGCGCCGCCGACTGCGCCGTCGCCTGTCGGGGGCGGTGCTGCTGCTTGTCGGACTGGGAGTCGCGGGTGGTCTGGCGGCCACGCTGACTCCGACACCGCAGGTGGCCGTCGCCGATGAGTCCCAGTCGGCATTGCTGCGCACCGGCAAGCAGCTGTTCGACACGTCGTGCGTGACGTGCCACGGCGTCAACCTGCAGGGCGTGGCGGATCGCGGCCCCAGCCTCATCGGCGTCGGTGATGCGGCGGTCTACTTCCAGGTGTCCACCGGACGCATGCCCGCCATGCGCGGCGAGGCCCAGGCGCCGCAGAAGCCCGCCCAGTTCGACGAGGCCCAGATCGACGCGCTCGGCGCGTTCGTACAGGCCAACGGCGGCGGACCGGTCGTCCCGCGCGACGAGAACGGCCAGATCGCCCAGCAGTCGCTGATCGGTGACGACGTCGCCCGCGGCAGTGACCTGTTCCGGCTGAACTGCGCGTCCTGCCACAACTTCACCGGCAAGGGTGGCGCGTTGTCGTCGGGCAAGTACGCACCCGATCTGAGCGGCGCCGACCCTGCGCAGATCTACACCGCGATGCTGACCGGCCCGCAGAACATGCCGAAGTTCTCCGACCGCCAACTCTCCCCCGACGAGAAGCGCGACATCGTCGCCTACGTGCGGACCGCTGCCGAAGCGCCGGATCCCGGCGGCTACGGCCTCGGCGGTCTCGGACCCACCACAGAGGGCATGGCCATCTGGATCATCGGGATTGTGGCCGTCGTTGCGGTGGCCCTGTGGATCGGAGCGCGGACGTGACCGACGCTGAGAACACCCCTAAGGGCACGGACTCTCCCGGCCAAGCCGGCGAACCGGGGCAGCCGAGCGACGCCGAACTGGCGTCGATGTCGCGCGAGCAACTGCTCGAGCTCGGCGGCAAACTCGACGGCGTCGAGATCGTGTACAAGGAAGACCGCTGGCCTGTACAGGGCACCAAGGCCGAGAAGCGTGCAGAACGCTCGGTGGCGAACTGGCTTCTGCTGGGCGGTTTTTCAGGCCTCGCTCTGCTGCTGGTCTTCCTGTTCTGGCCGTGGGAGTACAAGGGCGGGGAGACACCCGGCCACTGGTGGTACGACCTGGCCACCCCGCTGTACGGCCTGACGTTCGGCCTGTCGATCCTGGCCATCGGCATCGGCGCGGTGCTGTTCCAGAAGAAGTTCATCCCCGAAGAGATCTCCATTCAGGACCGGCACGACGGCAGCTCCCCCGAGCTGCAGCGCAAGACCGTCGCGGCAAACCTCAGCGATGCGCTGGAGGGCTCAACGATCAAGCGGCGCAAGTTGATCGGACTGTCGCTCGGCATCGGTCTTGGCGCGTTCGGCGCAGGCACACTGGTCGCATTCATCGGCGGCCTGATCAAGAACCCGTGGAAGCCGGTGGTTCCGACCGCCGACGGCAAGAAGGCCGTGTTGTGGACGTCGGGATGGACCCCGACATTCAAGGGCGAGACCATCTTCATTGCCCGCGCCACCGGAAACGCAGGCCACGGAGCACCGTTCGTCAAGATGCGCCCCGAGGACCTAGACGCGGGCGGCATGGAAACCGTGTTCCCGTGGCGCGAGTCCGACGGCGACGGCACCACAGTCGAATCACACCACCGGCTGAGCGAGATCGGGATGGGCGTGCGCAACCCCGTGATGCTCATCCGCATCAAGCCGGTCGACATGAACAGGGTCGTCAAGCGGCAGGGCCAGGAGAGCTTCAACTTCGGAGATCTGTTCGCGTTCACCAAGGTTTGCTCCCACTTGGGTTGCCCCTCTTCGCTTTACGAACAGCAGACTTATCGCATCCTCTGCCCGTGCCACCAGTCGCAGTTCGACGCGCTGCATTTCGCGAAACCCATATTCGGCCCGGCTGCGCGCGCTCTGGCGCAGCTGCCCATCACGATTGATAAGGACGGGTATCTGGTCGCCAACGGCGACTTCATCGAGCCCGTCGGTCCGGCATTCTGGGAACGGAAGACGATATGAGTCCGAAACTGCCGAAACCACCGAGCCTCAACGAGATTGCAGCCTCGCAGGGCGACGCGATCGACTCGCGCTACCACCCCGCGGCAGCGGTCCGTAGACAACTCAACAAGGTGTTCCCCACGCACTGGTCGTTCCTGCTGGGTGAGATCGCGCTCTACAGCTTCATCGTGCTCCTGCTCACCGGTGTGTACCTGACCCTGTTCTTCGACCCGTCCATGGTCGACGTCACCTACAAAGGCGTGTATCAGCCGCTCCGTGGCGTCGAAATGTCGAAGGCTTTCGCATCCACCCTCGATATCAGCTTCGAGGTGCGCGGCGGTCTGTTCGTCCGCCAGATCCACCACTGGGCCGCATTGCTTTTCGCGGCTTCGATCATGGTCCACCTGGCACGCATCTTCTTCACCGGCGCGTTCCGCAGGCCCCGCGAGGCCAACTGGGTGATCGGCTCGCTGCTGTTGATACTGGCCATGTTCGAGGGCTTCTTCGGATACTCGCTGCCTGACGACCTGCTGTCCGGAACCGGCCTGCGCGCCGCATTCTCGGGCATCACGATGGGCGTTCCGATCGTCGGCACCTGGCTGCACTGGGCGCTGTTCGGCGGCGACTTCCCTTGCGGCGGTGTTGGAAACGACTGTTCGATCGGCATCATCATCCCGCGGCTCTACGCGCTGCACATCCTGCTGATACCGGGCATCATCCTCGCACTCATCGGTGCGCACCTGGCGATGGTGTGGTTCCAGAAACACACGCAGTTCCCCGGTCCCGGTCGCACGGAGACCAATGTCGTCGGCGTGCGGGTCATGCCGGTGTTCGCGGTCAAGTCCGGCGCCTTCTTCGCGCTGACGACCGGCATCCTCGGCCTGATGGGCGGCCTGCTCCAGATCAACCCGATCTGGCAGCTCGGCCCGTACAAGCCCTCCCAGATTTCGGCGGGCAGCCAGCCGGACTTCTACATGATGTGGACCGACGGCCTCATCCGGCTCTGGCCGGCATGGGAGTTCTACCCGTTCGGGCACACCATCCCTCAGCCGGTGTGGATCGCTGTGCTGATGGGCCTGGTGTTCGGTCTGCTGATCGTCTACCCGTTCCTGGAGAAGAAATTCTCCGGGGACAAGGCACATCACAATCTGTTGCAGCGCCCGCGGGACGCTCCGGTACGGACCGCCATCGGCGCGATGGCCATCGCGTTCTACATCGTGCTGACATTCGCCTGCATGAACGACATCATCGCGTTCACATTCCACGTCTCGCTGAACGCGACGACGTGGATCGGCCGCATCGGCATGGTGGTGCTGCCCGCGATCGTCTACTACATCACCTACCGGTGGTGCGTCGGTCTGCAGCGAAGTGACCGCGCGGTGCTCGAGCACGGCATCGAGACAGGCATCATCAAGCGCCTGCCACACGGCGCCTACATCGAGCTGCATCAGCCGCTCGGCCCGGTGGACGACCATGGTCATCCAATTCCGTTGGAGTACCAGGGCGCAGCGGTTCCGAAGCGGATGAACAAGCTCGGGTCCGCGGGGGCTCCCGGCATCGGCAGCCTGCTCTCCGCCGATCCGATCGAGGAGAACGAGGCACTGACCGAGGCCGCACACGCCGCCGAACGCCAGGCGCTCACCGCATTGAAGGAGCACCAGGGCCGCGACGGCTCCAACGGCGACGGCTCGTCAAACGGACAGACGAACGGGCATCACTGACAACGGTTTAGGGCTGGGATTACGCGCTCTGATCGTCCAGCAGGGCGCGTAACTCACGCAGGTAGAACCACGGAACGGCCGGCATCGCCAACGTGACGATCCCGGCCAGCACGAAGAACACCCAGGCCGCCACACTGCTGTCTACGGCCATCAGATAAGTGGCCACCCCGATGGCCACCATCGCGATGCCGATCGCGCACGTGATTACGACCGCGCAGCGCAGCCAAACCTGGTCGATGGCCGCCACCAGCGGGGCGGGCAGCGACGTGCTGTGCGTGACCGCGGCGGCATAACCCGGGCCACCGTGGATGCGGCCGGCCGGCGCCTCGGAGATCCGCAGCTTCGCCGTCTGCGCCTCCGCACCGCGTGCAGGTGCCGGCGTTCGCCCCGGGGCGGGCCGTGCAGCAGGGCGTTCGGGCGGGTCTGCGTCGGCTATCGCCTCGCGACGAGCCCGCATCAGCAGCGGCACGGCGCCGATGATCACGGCCGCCGAGATCGCGATCACGGTGTACAGCAGCCACGGCGTCCCCGAATCACCCGACGACTCGACGTGACCGCTGCTCAGATCGACCAGCGCCACGGTGGCCGCGACTCCTGCGCCGAGGGCCGCGAGCCAGATTCCCGCGCAGGAACCCAGCAGGATGCGGTCGGTGCGATCGAGCTCGCCGGGGTTCAGGCCCAACCGCGAGCCGGCCACGGTGTCGGTGTCGTAGGTCATCAGCAGGCCGTCTGAGCGGAGTTGTTGGTGTTGGACGACAACACCGTGCCGTCGCTGGTCGTGATCGAGCAGTTGAGCCTGCTGACCAGAAACAGGCTGGACGCCTGCACAGAGCCGACCTCGGACTGCGAGATGGGCGTCACGGTCAGGGACCACGGGATGTAAACATTGCGCTGCGTGCGGCTGCGCCCCGAGGCGTCGATGTAGGTGACGGTGATGATGTCTCCCGGCGCCTTGGTCCCGGTCACCGAATACGTGACCTGCCGCGGCCCCGCCCGGGTCGTCTCCGGCGGCGGTGGCGGCGGTGTCTCCGGCGGCGGTGGCGGAGCCTCGGCGGGCGGCGGTGGTGGTGGCGGAGACGGCTCCTCGGTGACGGTCACTGTCTCCGGCGGCGGTGGCGGCGGCTCGGTCGTCGTCGGTGGTGGCGGCGGCGGTGGGGGCGGGGTCGTCGTAGTGATCTCGTCCTGCACCGGCGGCGCCGACGTCGTCGTGGTGTCCGGAGTGGCGAGGTTGCTGGTGTCGGTCCTCGTTACCAGGACCGACACGGACGCCACCAGCGCGATTGCCGCGACGATCGCCACCACCCCGACCACCCACGGCCAGCGCGGCGGCTCGGCCGGCTCGGCCTGTTCGGTCGGTTCGTAGCTGTCGTAGTCATACAGGGCTGAGTCGGAGGGTACGTACGGGCCGCTGGTGAACTGCTCAGACTCCGGCGCCGAGTAGGCCTGCGAGTACATGTCGGTTTCGCCGGTCTCCGGCCCACCGGAGCCGCTGCCCGGTTCCTGACCAGGAAGATCGGCCCCTTCAGGAAGGTCCCTGTCCGGGGGGTTCGGCCCGCTCATTTACGCCTATCCTTCTCGACTCACTCTTTTGGCGTAATCCGCCGCGTGTGCTCGACAAGCGGCTGACCGTGCCTCGGCAACACTACCCAAACGCAGGATCCGGTTGAATCTCGCAGCGCGGTTCCCGGACGAAGTGATGCCCCGATTGTGACCTTGCACGGAATGGATATTCGGCCCCGGCCGGGTGTCAGTGCTTCTCGGGTCCCGTGTAGTACTCGAACACCAGGCCGGCGACCGTCGCCAGCACGAAACAGACGCCCGCCACGATCAGCCACGGAAGCCAGAGTGCGACGCCGACGGCGGCGACCGACGCCGACAGCGCGATGAACAGCGGCCACCAGCTGTGCGGGCTGTAGAACCCCAGCTCGCCTGCGCCGTCACTGATCTCGGCATCCTCGTAGTCCTCGGGGCGGGTGTCCAGCCGCCGGGCCACGAACCGAAAGAACGTACCGGTGAGCAACGTCAGCCCGGATGTCATGACGAGCGCCGTCACACCGGCCCATTCGACGCCGCCGTACTGGAACATCTGCGTCAGCACGGCGTAGACCACCGCGGACAGGACGAAGAACGCGGTCAGGAACTCGAACAGCCTGGCTTCGATGTGCATCCGGTGTCCCCTACTTGCTCGCCTGGGTTAGCTCTGGCGCCTGCTCACCGCGGCGGGTGTCGAACGGCTCCGTGGTCACCGCCGTCGGCGACTGGTTGATGGCCTTCAGCGCCTCGGCGTTGGTCTTGCCGTCGATGCGCTGCTGCAGATATGCCTTGAAGTCGTTGGGCTCCACCACCCGCAACTCGAAGTTCATCATCGAGTGATAGGTCCCGCACAGCTCGGTGCAACGGCCGACGAACGCACCGGTCTGCTGGATCTCACCGACCTGGAAGATGTTGTCGGAGTTGTTGGCCACCGGGTTGGGCATCACGTCGCGCTTGAACAGGAACTCCGGCACCCAGAAGCCGTGGATGACGTCGGCGGAGGCGATCTGGAACTCGATGCGCTTGCCCGACGGCACCACCAGAATCGGGATCTCGGTGGACGTGCCCAGTGTCTCGACCCTGTCGAAATTCAGGTACGTGCGGTCCTCGGGGTTCTTGCCCGCGATGACGCCGAACTCGCCGCCGTGGGCACCTTCTTCACCCTCCGGGCCGGAGGCGACGGCCTCCTTGCGCTCCTGGTCTGCTCCCTCGTAGGTGAACGTGCCGTCGGCGAAGTTCACCTTCTGGTAGCCGAACTTCCAGTTCCACTGGAATGCGGTGACGTCGACGACGACCTCGGGATTGGGTTCTTTGTGCAGCATCTGTTCCTGCACAACGACGGTGAAGTAGAAGAGCACCGAGATGATCAGGAACGGCACGACCGTGAGCACCAGTTCCAGCGGCATGTTGTAGCCGAATTGGCGCGGCAACTCGGTGTCACCCTTCTTGTGCCGGTGAAACGCCGAGGTCCAGAAGATCAGGCCCCAAACGATCACACCGACGACGAGCGAGGCGATCACGGAGCCGACCCACAGTTCGCGATTGAGATGCGCTTGGGGGGTGATGCCCACCGGCCATCCGAGACCGAGCACCTCTGACCAGCTACACCCGCTGAGCAGCACCGCCATGCCGCCGAGAACGACTGATAACGCCACCACCTTCACACCGCGAGGTGTCACGCTGGCGCCTCCTAGGAGTCGGTAGAGCAAGCCGAATACTACGCAGCGTAGACCACGCGAGGACGCCGGTCTCGACACACCTCGGCGATTAGGCATACTGGCGCGGTG
This sequence comes from uncultured Actinomycetota bacterium, assembly GCA_963721495.1. GTDB lineage: Bacteria > Actinomycetota > Actinomycetes > Mycobacteriales > Mycobacteriaceae > Mycobacterium. Next base: position 78,366 of record CAVRMG010000050.1, read on the forward strand.
TGCGGACTGCTGGCCCTGCTTACCGACCCGTCAGCGGCCGGCGGGCAGGAGCGTTGGGGGCACTCCCCACGCATGCGGGGGGCCCACCCGCCCGAAGAGCAGGGAGACGACCGGGGAATCGGTGAAGTCTCCACAAGCCTCGTAGACGCGGTTTCCGGCGCATCGCACCTGATGCGGCACCGCGGCCCGGACGAGCCGGGGACTTGGGCGGACGACGCCGTGCAACCGACGACTGTGCTCGGTTTCAACCGGCTGTCGATCATTGACATCGCGCACAGCCACCAGCCGCTGCGGTGGGGTCCGCCGGAGTCCCCCGACCGCTACGTCCTGGTGTTCAACGGCGAGATCTACAACTACCTCGAGTTGCGCGCAGAGCTGGCAGCCGAACACGGAGCCGTGTTCGCCACCGACGGCGACAGCGAGGCGATCGTCGCCGCCTACCACTACTGGGGTACGGACGCGCTGACCCGGCTGCGCGGCATGTTCGCGTTCGCCTTGTGGGACACGGTCGAGGGTGAATTGTTCTGCGCCCGCGATCCGTTCGGCATCAAGCCGTTGTACATGGCGACCGGAACGGGCGGGACCGTGTTCGGCAGCGAGAAGAAATGCCTGCTGGACCTCGCCGCGACCATCGGCCTGGACGTCGGAATCGACGAGCGCGCCGTGCAGCACTACACGGTTCTGCAGTACGTGCCGGAACCGGAGACGCTGCACCGCGGTGTGCGCAGGCTCGAGTCGGGCAGCTTCGCCCGCGTACGGCCGGGAAAGCCGCCCCAGGTGACGCGGTACTTCACCCCGCAGTTCGCCGCTGTTCCCTTTCCCGCCGGTTCGGCTCCTGGCGGCGAACAGGCGCGCTACGACGAGATCACCGCTGTGCTCGAGGACTCCGTCGCCAAGCACATGCGTGCCGATGTCACGGTGGGCGCGTTCCTGTCCGGCGGCATCGACTCGACGGCGATCGCGGCACTGGCCATGCGGCACAACCCCCGCCTGATCACGTTCACCACCGGCTTCGAACGCGAGGGCTTCTCCGAAGTCGACGTCGCTGTCGCCTCGGCCGAGGCGATCGGTGCACGACACGTGGCGAAGGTCGTCAGCCAGGCCGAGTTCGTCGCGGCGCTGCCCGAAATCGTCTGGTATCTGGACGAACCCGTCGCCGACCCCGCACTGGTCCCGCTCTTCTTCATCGCGCGCGAAGCGCGCAAGCACGTGAAGGTGGTCTTGTCCGGCGAGGGCGCCGACGAACTGTTCGGCGGCTACACGATCTACCGGGAACCGTTGTCCCTGAAGCCGTTCGACTATCTACCGAGACCGCTGCGGCGGTCACTGGGCCGGGCGTCGCGGCCGCTGCCCGAGGGAATGCGAGGCAAGAGCCTCCTGCACCGGGGATCACTGACGCTGGAGGAGCGCTACTACGGCAACGCACGGAGCTTCTCCGACATGCAGCTGCGCGCGGTGCTGCCCGGGTTCCGGCAGGAGTGGACACACACCGACGTCACCGCGCCGATCTACGCCGCGTCCGAGGGCTGGGACCCGGTGGCGCGCATGCAGCACATCGACCTGTTCACCTGGCTGCGCGGCGACATCCTGGTCAAGGCCGACAAGATGACGATGGCCAACTCACTGGAGCTGCGGGTGCCGTTCCTGGATCCCGAGGTCTTCGCGGTGGCGTCGCGACTTCCGCTGGAACAGAAGATCACCAGGACGACAACCAAGTTCGCGCTCCGCCGTGCACTCGAGTCCATCGTTCCCGCGCATGTGCTCAACCGGCCCAAGCTGGGCTTCCCGGTGCCCATCCGGCACTGGCTGCAGGCCGGCGAATTGCTGGATTGGGCCTATGCGATGGTCGGCGCGTCCCAGGTAGGCGAGCTGATCGACCTCGCCGCGGTGACCCGGATGCTCGACGAACATCGAAGTGGCACAAGCGATCACAGCCGCCGACTGTGGACGGTGCTGATTTTCATGCTGTGGCACGCCATCTTCGTGGAGCACACCATCACGCCGCAGATCAGCGAGCCGACCTACCCGGTGCAGCTCTAGGGCCCGTGAATCAGGCCCCCGCGGCGGCGCCGTGAATCAGGCCCCCGCGGCGGTGCCGTGAATCAGGCCAGGGCCTGCGAGATCTCGGTGCCCGCATCGGCGCCGTAGGCATCGGTCAGGCGCTTGACGGCGGTCTCCCTGTCCCAGGCCCATTCCTGCGGGCCGGGCGCCTCGAACACCAGCACGGCGACCAGGGACGCCAGCTGAGCCGAGCGCTCGAGGTTCAGCCCGGCGCTGCGGCCGGTCAGGAAGCCGGCCCGGAACGCGTCGCCGATGCCTGTCGGGTCGGCCTGATGCTTCTCGGGAACGACGTCGACATGCACGAAGGTGCCGTCCGAGCCCACCAGGTCGACGCCCTTGGGGCCCAATGTCGTGACGCGCAGGCCGATCTGGCTCATCACCTGAGCCTCGCTCCAGCCGGACTTCTGCAGCAGCAGGTCCCACTCGTAGTCGTTTGTGAACAGGTACGTCGCACCGTCGATGAGCTTGCGAATCTCCTCGCCGGACAACCGGGCCAGCTGCTGAGACGGGTCGGCGGCGAAAGCCAGGCCGAGCGTGCGGCACTCCTCGGTGTGCAGGAACATCGCCTCGGGGTCGTTGGCGCCGACGATCACCAACTCCGGTGTACCGACCCGCTTCACGACATCTGCCAGAGAGATGTTGCGCGCCTCGGACATCGCACCTGGATAGAAGGATGCGATCTGCGCCATGGCGTCGTCGGTGGTGCAGACGAACCGCGCGGTGTATGCCGAATCCGAGACCAGCACGCTGTCGGTGTCCACCCCGACGGACTCGAGCCAGCTGCGGTAGTCGTCGAAGTCCTTTCCGACAGCACCGACCAGCGCGACGTCGCCGCCGAGAACGCCGATCGCGAAGGCCATGTTGCCTGCGACGCCGCCACGATGAACGACCAGATCGTCGACGAGGAAGCTCAGCGACACTTTCTGCAGGTGGTCGGGCAAAAGCTGTTCGGAGAATTTGCCGGGAAACCGCATCAGATGGTCGGTCGCAATTGATCCGGTCACCGCAATCGTCACGAAACGTCACCCTTCTTTATTAAGTCGTCTAGATAAACCTTACCCAGCGGGCCACCCGCGTCGCGTGCGCTAACCTGCCTACGAGTGCCCGTTGGGCCACTGTAGACAGGCGAATTCCCACACACACTTCGGGGGAGCAACTATATGGCTGGACCGTACCCGCCCGACTACGGCGCGGGACCGGTCGGCCCGCAAATGTATCCGAGTCAGCACCCGCAGCCTTTTCCCGAGCCCTATCCGGAGAATGTCCCCTCGGCCTATCCGGGAATGCTGCCGCCGCCGGTGCAGTATCCGAAGAAGCGGCGCTGGCCATTTGTCGCGGGCGCGCTGGCAGCAGTCGTCGTGATCGCCGCACTTGTGGCCGCGATCGTCCTGGCAACCCGTAGCGGCAACGAAGCGTCCTCGGGCGCCTTGACCGACGCGTCGGCGAAGGCGGCGATTCAGGAGTACCTGAACGCCATGACCGACGGCGACGACGAGACGGTCGCGCGGCACACATTGTGCGGACTGTTCGACGCGGTCAAGGAGCGCCGGTCCGACCTCGCACTGGCCAGCCTGTCCAGCGACGCCTTCCGTAAGCAGTACGGCCGCGCCGAGGTGCTCTCGATCGACAAGATGGTGATGTGGTCGCCGCATCAGGCGCAGGTGCTGTTCACCATGCAGGTGCAGCCGACAACCGGGTCGCGGCGCGGCCAGCCACGGACCGAAGGCGAGCAGCAGGCCGTCGCACAGGTGCTCAGCCAGGACAACGAGGTACTGGTCTGCTCCTACTTGCCGCGGACGGCCGGCCAGTACTGAATCAGTTGAACGAGTCGCCGCAGGCGCACGAGCCCGTGGCGTTGGGGTTGTCGATGGTGAACCCCTGCTTCTCGATGGTGTCGACGAAGTCGATGACGGCTCCCTGCACGTAGGGCGCGCTCATCCGGTCGATCGTCAGCGCGACGCCGCCGAACTCGGCGGTCACGTCCCCGTCCAGAGACCGGTCATCGAAAAAGAGGTTGTAGCGCAGCCCAGCACAGCCGCCCGGCTGCACGGCGATACGCAGCGCCAGGTCGTCACGGCCCTCCTGGTCCAGCAGCGCCTTGGCCTTGGCGGCGGCGGCATCGGTCAGCTTCGCGCCGTGTGTGGCGGTCCCGGTGGCCGATTCTTCCTGAACAGTCATTACGTCTCCTGTAAGGCCTCATCAATGTGCGGCGTACTACCTCAACGGTACCTTGTCTCGGCCCTATTCCCGAGTTTGTCCCCAGGTCCCCGCCGGGCAGCAGCGCAGGCGGAAGTAACCTGGCAGGCGTGAACCTGCTGGGCCGAAAGAAAGACAACTCGCAAACACCGGGCACCAATGTGTCCGGCGACACTGCCGAGACCGGCCCGTCGGGCGACGCCAAGGAGTCCGGGACCACCGCCCCCAAGGGCAGACCGACACCGAAGCGTAGCGAGGCGACCCGCAAGCGGGGGCCGGTGGCGCCTGCCCCGATGACCGCCGCCGAGGCGCGGCGACGGCGCAAGGAAATGCGCACGAAGCTCAGCCGCGACGAACGCAAGGCGGAGAAGGTCACGCGCCGCGCGGAGACAGCGGAGCGCCGCGAGAAGATGATGGCCGGCGAGGACGCCTACCTGCTGCCGCGGGACAAGGGGCCGGTGCGCCGATACGTGCGCGACGTGGTCGACTCGCGCCGCAACGTGCTGGGTCTGTTCATGCCCGCCGCGCTGGGCCTGATCTTCGTGATGCTCTCGGTGCCGTCGGTCGCGGTGCAGCGCGCCATCTCCCCCGCCATGCTGGTGCTGGTCCTCGTCATGGTCATCGACGGCTTCCTTCTCGGCCGCAAGGCCAACCGCCTGGTCGACGAGAAGTTCCCCGAGAACACCGAAACCGGTTGGAAGTTGGGGTTTTACGCGGCCAGCCGTGCCTCGCAGCTGCGCCGGATGCGCGCACCCCGGCCGCAGGTGGAGCGCGGCCACAAGGTCACCTGAACCCGGTGCGCATCTTGGTGCTCGGTGGTATTCGCTCGGGCAAGTCGCAGTGGGCGGAGTCGGCGATCGCCGGGTCGGTCGACGGCGCAGCGCCCGTGCGCTACCTGGCCACCGGCCCGCGGCCGGCCGGAGACGCCGAGTGGTCGGCGCGGGTGGACGCACACCGCCGACGCAGGCCGGCCCACTGGTCCACGATCGAAACCGCCCAAATAGCAACGCAATTGCGCTCCGACGGCGCTATCGCGACAGTGGTGGACGACGTCGGCGCGTGGCTGACCGCGGCCATGGATCGGGCCGGCGCGTGGACGGGCGCCTCCGTGTCCGCCGACGTCGATGACCTGCTCGACGCGGTGGGCTCGTTCGCGTCACCGTTGGCGCTGGTCTCCCCCGAGGTCGGACTGACCGTGGTGCCTGCGACGGAGGCGGGGCGGCGGTTCACCGACGAGTTGGGCACCCTCAACCAGCGCCTGGCCGCTGTGTGCGACCGCGTGGTGCTCGTCGTCGCCGGCCAGCCGGTCACGGTCAAGGACGCCGTGCGGTGACCGACTTCGAAGCCGTCACCCCGCCTGATCCGGACGTGGCCGCCGCGGCACGTGCCCGGCAAGACACCTTGACCAAGCCGCCCGGCTCGCTGGGCAGGCTGGAGGACCTGTCGGTCTGGGTTTCGTCGTGTCAGGGCGTCTGCCCGCCCCGCCCGTTCCAGCGGGCACGCATCGTGGTCTTTGCCGGCGACCACGGCGTCACGGCGGCGGGGGTGTCTGCATATCCGGCGGAGGTCACCGCTCAGATGGTCGCCAACTTCGACGCGGGCGGCGCAGCGATCAACGTCCTCGCCGAAGTGGCCGGCGCGACGGTACGCGTCGTCGACGTCGCCGTGGACGCATCGGAGCCGCTCTCGCCGTCGATCGGCGCGCACAAGGTCCGCCGCAGCAGCGGCAATATCGCCGTAGAGGACGCGTTGACCGACGACGAGGTCGCCGCGGCGCTCGACGCGGGCCGCCGGATCGCCGACGAAGAGGTCGACTCCGGCGCGGACATCCTGATCGCCGGCGACATGGGCATCGGAAACACCACGCCGGCCACGACGTTGATCGCCGCGCTGACCGACTCCGAGCCCGTCGCCGTGATCGGTCGCGGCACCGGCGTCGACGACGCGGGATGGGCGCGCAAGACCGCCGCTATCAGGGATGCCCTCTTCCGTAGTCGCGCGGTGGCAGGCGATCCCGTTGCGCTACTGCGGGTTTGCGGCGGTGCCGACCTAGCGGCGATGGCGGGGTTCTGCGCCCAGTCCGCGGTCCGACGCACGCCGTTACTGCTCGACGGCGTGGTGGTGACGGCGGCGGCGTTGGTAGCCGAGGAACTCGCGCCGGGCGCCCGGCAGTGGTGGCAGGCAGGCCATCGGTCCACCGAACCGGCCCATACCGTCGCGCTGCGAAGCCTGGACCTCGAGCCGATCGTCGACATGCGGATGAGACTCGGTGAAGGCACCGGCGCCGCCGTCGCGCTGCCCATTGTGCGAGCCGCGGTGGCCGCGCTGGCGTCGATGGCCACCTTCGGCGAGGCCGGTATCACTGCGTGATCCGCTCGGTCGCGGCGGCGCTGGCGTTCGGCACCGTGGTGCCGGTGCGCAGGTCCGCCCCTTTCGGCCGTGGTGCGCTGACGGCGCTGCCGCTCATCGGGGTGGCGCTGGGAGCCCTGGCGGCGGCGACGCTGTGGGCGGCGGCGTGGGCGTTCGGCCCGTCGGCGCCGCTGGGTGGCGTGCTTGCGGTGGCCGTGCTGCTGCTCGCCACCCGGGGCCTGCATGCCGACGGGCTGTCCGACACCGCAGACGGCCTCGGCTGCTACGGGCCGCCGCCGCGCGCGCTGGACGTGATGCGCGACGGGTCGGCCGGGCCGTTCGGTGTGGCGGCGCTGGTGGTCGTGATCCTGGCCCAGGTGTTCGCGTTCGCGGACCTCAACGCCGTCGGAGTGATCGTCGCGGTGACCACGGGCCGCGTAGCGGCGGTGCTGGCGTGTCGTCGCGCGGTGCCAGCCGCGGGCGGCAGTTCCCTCGGGGCCCGGGTCGCAGGCACCCAGCCGATCGCGGTGGTCGGGTTGTGGGTCGTCGCGGTCGTGGCAGCGTCGGTGCCTGCGGGGCCGCGGCTGTGGCAGGGCCCCGTGGTCGTGCTCGTCGCGCTCGCCTGCGGCGCCGCGCTGGTGGCGCACTGCGTGCGCCGGTTCGGTGGCATCACCGGTGATGTGCTCGGCGCGGCGGTCGAAATCACCACGACGGTGGCCGCCGTCGGCCTGGTGATCGGGCAACCCTAGAGGCCCCAAGAATCCGGCAAGAATTCGTCAAGGGCGGCATCGGAGTCTTTCCCTACCCACAAGGGACCGACAACCGAAAGGAACCCCAAATGCCCGCCCTCCGCCACCTCACCGCATTCATCGGCACCGCTGCCGCCGCGTCCGCCCTGGGCCTCGCCGCCCTCGTGTCGGCGGGCACCGCAGGCGCCACCTCCACCGACGACATTTTCGTCAGCGTCCTCGAAGACGAAGGCATCCAGGCCCCCTCGACTGCGGAAGCGGTCAGCACCGCCCATGACGTCTGCGCGGTCTTCGACGACGGCGGTGACCTCTACGACGCCGTCGACCAGGTGTCCAAGTACACCGAGCTGGGCATGAACGACTCGGCGTTCTTCGTCGGCGCGTCCGTCGCCACCTACTGCCCCGAGCACGAGGCGGCGATCAGCTAGAGCACCGCGCAGTTCACGAGCCGGGGACCTCACTGCGGTGGGGTCCCCACTCCTTTCAGCTCAGCCGTGCCATCCAGCCGTGCGTGTCGGCGAAGGTGCCGCGCTGAATTCCGGTCAGCGTGTCGCGCAGGGCCATGGTGATCTCGCCGGGTCCGCCGTCGGCGATGGTGAACTCCCCATCGGCGTGCTTGACCCGGGCCACGGGTGTGATGACCGCCGCGGTGCCGCATGCGAACACCTCGGTGATCTCGCCTGCCGCCGCCTTCTTCTGCCACTCGTCGACATCGATCTTGCGTTCCTCGACGGCGAACCCTGCGTCGGTCGCCAACTGCAACAACGAATCTCGTGTGACACCGGGCAGAATCGAACCGCTCAGCTCCGGTGTCACCAGGCGCGCCGACCCGCCAGTGCCGAACACGAAGAACAGGTTCATGCCGCCCATTTCCTCGATGTAGCGTCGCTCGGCCGCATCGAGCCACACCACCTGGTCGCAGTCGTTCTCGGTGGCCTGCGCCTGCGCCAGCAGCGATGCGGCGTAGTTTCCGCCGAACTTGGCCGCGCCGGTGCCGCCGGGGCAGGCACGCACGTACTCGGTCGACAGCCACACGCTGACGGGTTTGATGCCGCCCTTGAAGTACGCCCCCGCCGGTGAGGCGATGACCAGATAGCGGTATTCGTTCGCCGGTCGCACGCCGAGGCCCGGCTCGGTGGCGAAGATGTACGGGCGCAGGTAGAGCGACTCCTCACCGCCCGTGGGCGGCACCCACTGCTGGTCGACGGCGATCAACTGGCGCAGCGATTCGATGAACACCTCTTCGGCCAGCTCGGGAATCGCCAGGCGCCGTGACGAGGTCCGCAGCCGCCGGGCGTTGGACTCCGGCCGGAACGACACGATGGACCCGTCGGCCCATCGATAAGCCTTGAGCCCCTCGAACACCTCCTGCGCGTAGTGCAGCACGATCGCCGAGGGGTCGAGTTCGATGGGCCCGTACGGGATCACGCGCGCGTCGTGCCAGCCCTTGCCCTCCACATAGTCGATCGACACCATGTGGTCGGTGTGGAACTTGCCGAATCCGGGGTTCGCCAGGATCGACGCCCGTACCTCGTCGCTCGCCGGGTTCGCGTTGCGCTCAACCGTGAACTCGAGGGGGCCGTCAGTCATAGGGCGATTGTATCTCTGCTGACTACCGGGTTTTCGGCTCGACGAACGGTGGCTTGACCACCACACACTCGAGCGGGCGGCCCCGGACGTCGACCGAGACGCGTTGGCCGTCGGCGATATTGGCGACCGTGTCAACCAGCGCGAGCGCGATACCGACCTTCAAAGTCGGAGAAAAGGTTCCCGATGTCGTCACCCCGACCGTGCTGTCGCCGTCGAGCACGGTGAGGTCGGGTCGCAGAACTCCACGTCCGACGGCCTTCAGCCCACGCAACAGCCGCTGCGGGCCGGCTTCCTTCTCGGCCAGCAGCGCGTCCCGGCCCCAGAACGCGTCCTTCTTCCACCCGATGGCCCAACCGCAGCGCGCCTGGAGGGGCGACAATTCGCGCGACAGCTCGTGGCCGTGCAGGGGGTAGCCCATCTCGGTGCGCAGCGTGTCGCGGGCACCGAGGCCGGCGAGTTCACCTCCCGCGGAACCGACCGCGTCGACGAGCGCGTCGAACACGGCCTGCGCCTGATCCCAGGGTGGCAGCAGTTCATAGCCCTGTTCCCCGGTGTAACCGGTGCGGCACACCCGCACTGGAATACCGTTGAATTCGGCGTCGACATAGCCCATGTAGTCCATGTCCGTCGGCAGTCCCAGTGCGCCGAGGACCTCAGATGACTTCGGTCCCTGCACCGCCAACACGGCGTAGGACCGGTGCTCGTCGGTGATCGTGAGTCCGGCCGGGGCGCGCTCGGCCAGCGCGGCCACCACCGCGGGCGTGTTGGCGGCATTGGGCACCAGGAAGATCTCGTCGTCGGAGACGTAGTAGGCGATCAGGTCGTCGATGACTCCGCCGGAATCGGTGCAGCACAAGGTGTATTGCGCCTTGCCGGGTCCGATGCGGCGCAGGTCGTTGGTGAGCGCGGAGTTGACGTACTCGGCGGCGCCGGGGCCGCGCACGAGCGCCTTGCCCAGGTGGCTGACGTCGAAAAGCCCCACCGTGGTGCGCGTCGCCGTGTGCTCGCTGACAGTGCCCGCGTAGGAGACAGGCATCAGCCAGCCGCCGAACTCCGCGAAGCTGGCGCCGAGCTGGCGGTGACGTTCCTCGAGTGGGCCGGCTAGGACTTCGCTCACGGCAGTCCACAGTACGGCGGGTGCTGGCACACTCTCACCTGTGGTCGATTTCGACGCGCTGCAGGCCGCGGGAATCGCCAACGCGCGCGATCGGGCGGGCCTGATCGAGTACCTGGACGGTCTCGGGTTCACCGCCGACGAGATGGTCGACGCCGAACGCCGCGGGCGGCTGTTCGGGCTGGCAGGCGACGTTCTGCTGTGGTCGGGCCGGCCGACCTACAGCATGCGAACGGCCGCCGAGGCTCTGGGCCTGCCGGCTGATGAGGTCGCACACGCATGGGAGGCCCTCGGCCTTTCCATTCCCGATACAGAAACGCCTGCACTGAGCCAAGCCGATGTCGACGGCTTGGCGGCGTGGGTCACCATCAGAACGGTCGCGGGCGCGGATGCGGCACTCAACTTCCTGCGAGTCGTCGGTGCGGCACTGGCCCGACTCGCCGAGGCCAGCGGGACGATGGTCCGTCTCGCCCAGCCCGACCTGTTGATTACGCACAGCCAGGACGAGCTCACCACGGCTCGCGTGTACCGCAGCATGGCCGAGCTGGTGCCTGGTCTCTCCACGCTGTTCGATTCAGTGTGGCGCCATCAGATCACCAGTGCCCGAACCTATTTCGAACACGTCATCAGTGATTCGTCGGCGGTCGTGACGTGTGGTGTCGGATTTGCGGATCTGTCGGGCTTCACCGCGCTGACGCAACAGCTCACACCCACCGAGTTGTCTGATCTCCTCGTCCGGTTCAGCGGCGAGGTCAGCGACGTGGTCCACGCAGACGGCGGGCGAGTGGTCAAGTTCATCGGCGACGAGGTGATGTGGGTGGCCTCGACGCCCGAACAGTTGGCACGAATCGCCGTCGACCTGGTCGAGCACCCACAGGCGCGGGATGCCGGCTTGCAGGTACGCGCCGGACTCGGCTACGGCCGAGTGCTTGCCATCGGCGGTGACTACTTCGGCAACGCCGTCAACCTGGCGGCCCGCCTCGTCGGGGCGGCGGCGCCGGGTCAGATCCTCGGCGCGTCCGACGTTCGCGACGAGCTGCCCGACTGGCCGGCGATTCCCTTGGATCCGTTGATACTCAAAGGTTTCGAATCCCCTGTGACGGCCTACGACCTGCACCTGTCCCGCTGAGCGATAGGGTTATCGCTCGTGAGCCCAGCTAGCACCGGTTACCAGGTCCCCACCGTCACCGTCAGTTCGTCGCTACCCAAACGCAAGGTCGACGACTCCGTGCTGATCGTCGCCGTGGTCAGCGCGCAGGACGAGGACGGCGCCGCAGCCGTAGTCTCCAACAAGTTCCTCGATGCCGAAGCTGTCGGCGAGATCGAGGTCGCCCTGGCGGCCCTCGGCGCCAAGGGCGGTTCCGAGCAGGTCACCCGGGTGGTCGCGCCGTCGCTGCCGGTGGCCAGCGTGCTGGCGGTCGGGCTGGGCAAGAGTCGTGACGAGTGGCCGGCCGACGTGATCCGCCGTGCCGCAGGGGTGGCGGCGCGGTCGCTGAACGGCGCCGAAGCGGTCATCACTACCCTGTCGGACATCGATCTGGGCGCCGCCATCGAAGGCCTGATCCTGGGTGCGTACCGGTTCAGCGATTTCCGCAGCGACAAGACGGCGCCCAAGGACAACGGGTTGCGCACGATCACGGCGCTTAGCCCCGACACGAAATCGAAGACGAAGGCAGAGGCTGAACGCGCCACGGCCGTTGCGACCGCGGTGGCCACGGCACGCGATCTGGTCAACACTCCCCCTTCTCACCTCTACCCCGCCGAATTCGCCAAACGCGCAAAGGCTTTGGGTGAGGCCGCCGGGCTCGAGGTCGAAGTGCTCGATGAGAAGGAACTCGCGAAGGAAGGGTATGGCGGGGTCGTCGGCGTGGGTCAGGGTTCCTCGCGCCCGCCGCGGCTGGTTCGACTGATCCACCGGGGCGCCAAAAGCAAGAAGGCGAAGAAGGTCGCGCTGGTCGGCAAGGGCATCACGTTCGACACCGGCGGCATCTCCATCAAGCCGGCCGCCAACATGCACCACATGACCTCCGACATGGGCGGGGCGGCCGCCGTCATCGCAACCGTGGTCCTGGCGGCCAAGCAGAAGTTGCCGATCGACGTCATCGCCACCGTGCCGATGGCCGAGAACATGCCGTCCTCGACCGCGCAGCGCCCCGGCGACGTGCTCACCCAGTACGGCGGCATCACCGTCGAAGTGCTCAACACCGACGCCGAGGGCAGGCTGATCCTGGCCGATGCGATCGTGCGGGCCTGCGAGGACGACCCCGATTACCTGATCGAGACGTCGACATTGACCGGCGCCCAGACCGTGGCACTCGGCGCACGCACGCCCGGCGTGATGGGCAGCGACGAGTTCCGGGATCGGGTCGCCGAGTGCTCCCAGCAGATCGGCGAGAATGCATGGCCGATGCCGCTGCCGGAGGAACTCAAGGACGACCTCAAGTCGACGGTGGCGGACCTGGCCAACGTGAGCGGTTCGCGCTACGCCGGAATGCTGGTGGCCGGCACGTACCTACGCGAGTTCGTCGCCGACGGGGTGCAGTGGGTGCACATCGACATCGCGGCGCCGGCGTACAACACCGGCGGGCCGTGGGGCTACACCGGAAAGGGTGGCACCGGGGTGCCGACGCGGACGATGTTCGCCGTCCTCGAGGACATAGCCGCGAGCGGCTGATCGGACGAGAGCCGCGAGCGGCTGATCGGACCAGAGCCGCGAGCGGCTGATCGAACGAAGGCCGCGAGCGGCTGAGATCGACGAAATGGCCGGTGGTACTCGGCACAAATCCGCCCAAACGTCCGTTTGGGCGCTACAGCAGCTTGCCGCGGGCCGAACTGCGCATCGCCTGCGGCAGCAGGTGTGCAATGCCGTAGACGAGATACGCCTCGGGCGCGACGGGTCGGATCGGCTTGTTCTTCTTGACCGCGGACACGATGGCTCTGGCCACCTTGTCCGGACCGTATCGACGCGCGGAGAACGCCTTCTCGAGCTGTGCACGACGCGCTTCGACTAGACCCGCCTTGTTCGGTGGGACGTCGAAGCGGGTGGTGTGCACGATATTCGTGTCGATGACACCGGGGCATACCGTCGTCAGGCCGATCCCGGCCGAGTCCAGTTCTGCGCGTAGGCAATCGCCGAACATGAACACCGCGGCCTTGCTCGTCGCGTAGGCATTCATCATCTGCTGTGGCGAGTATGCGGCCATCGACGACACGTTGACGATGTGCCCACCCATTCCCCGATCGACGAGCCTGCGCCCAAATGATCTGCAGCAGTTCACAACCCCGCCGAAGTTGATGTCGAGCACCCGGTCGTACTCCTCGCGGGGCGTGTCGAGGAAGAGCCCGGCCTGTCCGACACCGGCGTTGTTGACCACTATGTCGGGCAGCCCGTGTTCCGCGCTCACCTGCTCGGCGAACCGTTCGACGGCCTCGGCATCGGCGACGTCGAGGGTGTACGCGTGCGCGACGCCACCGTGCGCGGCGATCTGGGCGGCGGTGTCCTTGACGCCGGCCTCGTCGATGTCGCTGATCACCAGTTCGGCACCCTCGCGGGCGAACTCGAGGGCGGTCGCGCGGCCGATACCGCTGCCCGCTCCGGTAACGGAAACCAGTGTGTCGCCGAAGTATTCGCGCCGACGGCCGACCTGCGCGCGCAGCAGCGACCGGCTCGCAGGCTTACCCTCGAGGAAGTCGACGAACTCGTGCACGGACCGCGCGATCGTCGACGGGTGCGACATCGGCGACCAGTGGCCGGCGTGGATGTCGCGGCGCCACAACCGCGGCACCCAGTTGTGGGTGTCGGCGTAGACGTGGGGTCGGATGAACTGATCCTTCGTATTGACGATGACCTGGACCGGCACGTCGACGAAGTGATCGGTTCTGGCGGACACGATCGAACGGAAGAAGTTGGCGCGGTAAACCTTCAGGCCGTTGGCGGCGTCGGTCTTGTAGGTCTCCGAGTGGTGCACCTGGTCGGCGGGAATGCCGTCGCGGACCTTCAGTATCCGGGTGACGTAGTCGGCGACGCCCTTGCGGACGGCCAACGGCGCGAGGACGGGCACGGCGAGCGCAGCCATATAGGACAGTCGCCCCATCTGGCTGAGTGCCTGCATGAACCGGCGCGGACGGTAGGGCCGCTTGAGGCTGCCGATGACGAACCGGTTGATGTGATCGGTGCTCGGTCCGCCCAGCGACGTGAACGAGGCGATGTGGTCACGAGCATCGGGTCGGGCGAGGTACTCCCACATGCCAGCCGAACCCCAGTCGTGGGCCAGCACGTGTACCGGCTCACCCGTTGCGACGGCGTCGATCACCGCGGCGAAATCATCTGCATAACAGGACATCCGGTATTCGGATGCCGGTTTCGGCACCGATGATCGCCCCACACCGCGGTTGTCGTAACGCACGATGCGGAACCGGTCAGCCAACAAGGGGGCGACGCCGTCCCACAGCACATGGGAATCGGGCCAGCCGTGGAGCAGCACCACCGTGGGACCGTCGGGGTTGCCTTCTTCGTAGACCGCGATCCGAACCCCGTCACTGCTGTCGACGAACTGCATCAGACCTCCCGCGATGGTTGGTGTTACTGTCAGTAGCTCATACCGCTGGTATCGACTGTCCTGACCCTACCGGCTAGCGCTCTTCGAGCTCCTCGCGGGCGGCCCGTTGACGTTCGATCCGGCGTCGCGCGTCGTAGTCGCGCATCCGCTGCGGATAACCGACCTTCTGGACGTCGTACACCGGGATGTTGAGACGCTGCGAGAGCCGGCGGGCTCCAGCGTCTCCCCCGGCACGCCGCCGGGTCCACTCGCCATCGGCCGCGACCAACACCACCGTGACGTCGGTGACGGTCGTCCTCGGTTCGACGTACGCCTCGACCCCGTTGTGTTCGGCGACCCATCCACGGAGGTATTTCAGATCCGCGGCCGGGTCGTTGCCGCCGCCTTTACTGCGCGCACCGCGCCGAAACCTGTCGAACAAACCCACCTTGGGTCGCGCTCCCTTCATCTACCTCCCTCGATAGTGCCAGAGCCGCGGGTCACTGAGTCTGCGGCGAACTGTGTGTACGGACATGACAGGATGGGAACCGATAATTCGACCACCTGCGACAGACCGTTCGAGGGAGCCCGAAAACATGGCCATCTCCGTTCAGATGCCCGCACTCGGCGAGAGCGTGACCGAGGGGACTGTCACCCGCTGGCTCAAGCAAGAGGGCGACACGGTCGAACGGGATGAGCCGCTGCTCGAGGTCTCCACCGACAAGGTCGACACCGAGATCCCCTCGCCCGCGGCCGGAGTGTTGCAGAAGATCGTCGCCCAGGAGGACGACACCGTCGAGGTGGGCGGCGAGCTGGCGGTCATCGGTGAGGAAGGCGAATCCGACGGGCAGGCCTCGGAGCCCGAGGAGAAGCCCGCCGAAAAAGAAGAAGAGCCCAAGCCGGCCGAGGAGCCCGCCGCACAACAGGAGCCCGCCGCCGAAGACCAGGAAGCAGAGCCCGAGCCCGAACCGGAATCGGAACCCGAACCGGAATCGAAGCCCGCCGCGAAGTCGTCGGGCTCGGCAACGCCAGTGGTGATGCCGGAACTCGGCGAGTCGGTGACCGAAGGCACGGTGACCCGTTGGCTCAAGAAGGTCGGCGACACCGTCGAGGTCGATGAGCCGCTGGTTGAGGTGTCGACGGACAAGGTCGACACCGAGATCCCGTCTCCGGTGGCCGGAACACTGGTTTCGATCACCGCCGAGGAGGACGACACCGTCGCCGTCGGTGGCGAGTTGGCCAAGATCGGAGACGCCGGGGCCGAGCCGGAGGCCGAATCCACGCCCGAGCCCGAGCCCGAGTCCAAGTCCGAGCCCGAGTCCGAACCGGAGCCGGAGCCGGAACCCAAGCCGAAAGCCGAACCGGCCGAAGAAGCCAAGCCCGAGCCCAAGCCAGAACCCAAGGCCGAGCCCGCTCCCGAACCCAAGCCCGAGGCGAAATCGGAGCCAACCGAGGAGGCGCCGTCCGGCGACGGCTCACCTTATGTGACTCCGCTGGTGCGGAAACTCGCCGCGGAGAACGACATTGACCTCTCGGCGGTGAAGGGAACCGGCGTCGGAGGACGGATCCGCAAGCAGGACGTACTGGCGGCGGCGGAGGCCAAGAAGGCGCCCGAGCCCGCCGCGCCGACCGCTGCGACGCAGCCCAGTGCGCCGTCCAAGGAGGCGCCGACACCCGCACCGGCTCTGGCGCATCTGCGAGGCACCACCCAGAAGGCCAACCGGATCCGGCAGATCACCGCCAAGAAGACGCGCGAATCCCTGCAGGCCACAGCGCAATTGACGCAAACTCACGAGGTCGACATGACCAAGATCGTGGCGCTGCGTGCCCGCGCGAAGAATGCCTTCGCCGAGCGCGAAGGGGTGAACCTGACGTACCTGCCGTTCATCGCCCGAGCGGTGATCGACGCGTTGAAGATCCATCCGAACGTCAACGCCAGCTACAACGAGGAAACCAAGGAGATCACCTACTACGACGCCGAGCACCTCGGCTTCGCGGTCGACACCGAGCAGGGCCTGCTGTCACCGGTGGTCAAGAACGCGGGCGACCTGTCGCTGGCCGGGCTGGCACGCGCGATCGCCGATATCGCGGAGCGCGCACGCTCGGGAAACCTCAAGCCCGACGAACTGTCCGGCGGCACATTCACCATCACCAACATCGGCAGCCAGGGCGCACTGTTCGACACACCGATCCTGGTCCCACCCCAGGCGGCGATGCTGGGCACCGGCGCGATCGTGAAGCGACCGCGGGTGATCGTCGACGGCTCCGGCAACGAGTCCATCGGCGTGCGGTCCGTCTGCTACCTGCCGCTGACCTACGACCACCGGTTGGTTGACGGTGCCGACGCCGGACGTTTCGTGACGACCATCAAGCGCCGCCTCGAAGACGGCGCCTTCGAAGCCGATCTGGGCCTGTAGGAAAAACCCGGGAAGGACTGGCGCCTGTCGTGTCCGACACCGTGATCGCGATCGCCGGATCCTCCGGTCTGATCGGCTCTGCGTTGGTGTACGCGCTGCGGGCCACCGATCGCCGGGTGCTGCGAATCGTGCGCCGCGCGCCGTCCAGCGCCGACGAGGTGTTCTGGAACCCCGACACCGGCGACTTCGATCCCAGTGCGTTGACGGGGGTCGACGCCCTGGTGAACCTGTGCGGCGTCAACGTCGGCGACAAGCGGTGGTCGGGCGCGTTCAAGCAGAGTCTGCGCGACAGCCGTATCGGGCCCACCGAGGTGTTGTCCTCGGCGGTCGTCGAGGCCGGGGTCCCCGTACTCGTCAATGCCAGCGCGGTCGGCTACTACGGCGACACCGGCAGCCGTACCGTCGACGAGACCGCACCGGCCGGCGCCGGATTCCTGGCCCAGCTCTGCCAGGACTGGGAGGCCGCGGCGGCACCGGCCGACAATGACGGCGCGCGGGTGGTGTTGCTGCGCACCGGCCTGGTGCTGACGGAGGCCGGCGGGGTGCTCGGCCGCCTCAAGAGGCTGTTCTCGCTGGGCCTGGGTGCCCGGCTTGGCGACGGGCGCCAGTACATGCCATGGATCAGCCTGGAGGACGAGGTTCGCGCGGTGCTGTTCGCGATCACCCACGACGCGTTGTCGGGTCCGGTGAATCTGACGGGGCCGGCGCCGGTGACCAATGCGGAGTTCACCGCCGCCATGGGACGCGCGGTGAATCGCCCCACACCACTGATGGTGCCTGGCTTCGCATTGCGGGCCGCCTTCGGCGAGTTCGCAGACGAGGGCCTGCTCGGCGGCCAGCGAGCCATCCCCGCTGCCTTGGAGCGGGCCGGATTCGAGTTCCACCACAACACGATCGGCGAGGCGCTGGCATTCGCCACCGCGCCGAACAACACGTAGCGCGTACCGTTTCAGATATGGCGATGATGTCCATTCGGTCGGCGACCACGCCGATCGACGTGCGGCGACTGGGCACCGTCGACTACCGGCAGGCCTGGCAGTTGCAGCGGGAATTGGCCGATGCGCGCATCGCCGGTGGCCCCGACACACTGCTGCTGCTCGAGCACCCGTCCGTCTACACCGCCGGTAGGCGAACACTGCCCGAGGAACGCCCGTTCGACGACACCCCGGTGATCGACACCGATCGTGGCGGCAAGATCACCTGGCACGGACCGGGGCAGCTGGTCGGCTACCCCATCATCGGGCTGGCCGAACCTCTGGATGTCGTGAATTTCGTTCGGCGCCTTGAGGAATCACTCATCAAGGTGTGCACAGGCCTCGGTCTGGAGACCGGCAGAATCAACGGCCGCTCCGGGGTGTGGGTGCCTGCCTCTTCTTCGGGGCCGGCCGCCACTCCGCCCCGCAAGGTGGCCGCCGTCGGTGTCCGGGTGTCCAGAGGGACGACGCTGCACGGGTTCGCGCTGAACTGCGAATGCGATCTGTCCGCCTTCTCCGCGATCGTGCCGTGCGGCATCGCCGACGCCGGAGTCACGTCGCTTACCGCCGAACTGGGCCGCCGGGTCGGCGTCGACGAGGTCATCGCCCCGGTGGCCGAGGCCGTTGCGGACGCCCTCGACGGCCGCCTATCGGTAGCATTGACGCAGTGACAGTCACCTCTGGGTCAATGTCGCCGGCTCGGCTCCGGAAGGCCGAAAGCTCCTGCGTCTCGAGGTGCGCAATGCCGAGACGCCGATCGAGCGCAAGCCGCCGTGGATCAAGACCCGGGCCAAGATGGGCCCGGAGTACAAAGAGCTCAAGGCCCTGGTTCAGCGCGAAGGCCTGCACACCGTCTGCGAGGAGGCGGGCTGCCCGAACATCTTCGAATGTTGGGAGGACCGCGAGGCCACCTTCCTCATCGGCGGCGAGCAGTGCACCCGCCGCTGCGACTTCTGCCAGATCGAGACGGGCAAGCCGGCCGAACTCGACCGCGACGAGCCGCGCCGCGTCGCCGAGAGCGTGCAGGCGATGGGGTTGCGCTATTCGACGGTCACCGGGGTGGCCCGCGACGATCTTCCCGACGGCGGTGCGTGGCTGTACGCCGAGACCGTCCGCGCGATCAAGGAGCTCAACCCGGACACCGGGGTGGAGTTGCTGATCCCGGATTTCAACGCCGACCCGCAGCTACTGGCGCAGGTTTTCCAGGCACGCCCAGAAGTGTTGGCGCACAACGTCGAAACGGTGCCCCGCATCTTCAAACGGATCCGGCCGGGGTTCCGCTACGAGCGCAGCCTTTCGGTGCTGACCGCGGCGCGTGCCGACGGCCTGGTCACCAAGTCCAACCTCATTCTCGGCATGGGCGAAACGCCCGAGGAGGTCCGCGTCGCGCTGACCGACCTTCACGACGCGGGCTGTGACATCGTCACGATCACGCAATACCTGCGGCCGTCGGTGCGGCATCACCCGGTCGAGCGCTGGGTCAAGCCGGAGGAGTTCGTCGAGCACGAGCGATTCGCGCAGGCGGTCGGGTTCTCGGGCGTGCTGGCCGGCCCGCTGGTGAGGTCTTCGTACCGGGCGGGCCGGCTCTACGCGCAAGCCGCGCAGCGCGCATCCGTTCGGATTGCGGGCCCTGAAGGCGCCGTATCCTGAACCAGTGACTTCTCTGACGGCCGCAGCCGAAGCCCTCGACTACGACCGCAGACTCTTCTCGGCTGTGCGCCCGGTTGTCTCTCCGGTACCGCCCGAAGGCCCAGTCCAGGCCCAAACAGAAGTCTATGGTTCAGTACCGACACAAACCGCGAGGGCTCAATAATGGCGAAAACCCGCAATCCCGCTGCCACGAAGGCCGCCAAGGCCGAGGCCAAGGCGGCCCGCAAGGCGGCATCCAAGGAGCGACGCAGTCAGCTGTGGCAGGCGTTCCAGATTCAGCGCAAAGAGGACAAGCGGCTGCTGCCCTACATGATCGGTGCGTTCGTGCTGATCGTGGCGGCCTCTGTGGCGCTCGGGATCTTCGCCGGCGGGTTCACGACGTACATGATGATCCCGCTGGGTGTCGTGCTCGGCGCACTGGTGGCGTTCGTCATCTTCGGGCGTCGCGCGCAGAAATCGGTCTACCGCAAGGCCGAGGGCCAGACCGGTGCGGCGGCGTGGGCGCTGGACAACCTGCGCGGCAAGTGGCGGGTCACTCCCGGTGTGGCCGCCACCGGTCACTTCGACGCGGTGCACCGGGTGATCGGGCGGCCCGGCGTGATCTTCGTGGGTGAGGGCTCCGCGACGCGGGTCAAGCCGCTGCTGGCCCAGGAGAAGAAGCGCACGGCCCGCCTGGTCGGCGACATCCCGATCTACGCCGTCGTCATCGGCAACGGCGAGGACGAGGTCCCGCTGGCCAAGCTCGAACGCCATCTCAACAAGCTGCCTGCCAACATCACCGTCAAACAGATGGACTCGCTGGAGTCGCGACTGGCCGCACTCGGCACCAAGGTCGGGCCCGCCGCGATGCCGAAGGGGCCGCTGCCCGCTCAGGCCAAGATGCGCGGCGTGCAGCGCACGGTCCGCCGCAAGTAGTCAGCGCTGGACGGCGGCACTTACCGGCGAACGTGTAGTTGTGTTCGAAATTCGGCGAATTCTTCGAGCACACCTTCACGCTCGACCCGAGGGAACCGCAGCTCCTGTCAGGTCGTCGAATGGTCGTGGAATGGCCATTCGTGGGCACCGAGGCGTTAGCCGCCGGAGTCGTTAATCGGTACCAGCTCGCGACCCGCTTCGAGGCGATATTCCGCAACGTCTACGTCCCGAAGGGACAGGCGATATCGCCCGTCGACAAGGCGATCGGCGCGTGGTTGTGGTCGCAGCGACGAGCAACCGCCGCAGGCCTTTCCGCCGCTGCACTACATGGCTCTCGGTGGATTGACGCCGCGTTGCCCGCTGAACTCAATCAGGCCAGCCGGCACAAGACGAAGGGCATTTTGCTGTCCAGCGAGGGCCTGGACAACGACGAGTTCTGCACCGTCGACGGTGTTACCGCAACCACGCCTGCGCGCACGGCATTCGACCTCGGCCGCCGACCCAACCGCACGACGGCCGTGATCAGGCTGGACGCGCTCCTGCAGGCAACCGGTCTCGACACGAGGGAGGTTGAAGCGCTCATCGCACGCCATCGCGGCGCACGTGGCATCACCCAACTTCGCGAGGCAGTCGAACTTGCCGATCCGGGAGCGGAGTCGCCTCAAGAAACCCGAACGCGCCTCGTCCTCACCGCCGCTGGCTCGCGGCCGACGCATACACAGATCGAGGTGTTCGACAGGTTCGACTTCGTCGGGCGTATCGACATGGGATGGCCCCGCTGGAAAGTCGGTGTCGAATATGACGGACTCCAACATTGGACCAACCCGGTGGTACGCAACCGCGACATCGAGCGCCAAGCCGAACTCGAGGCTCTCGGTTGGCGGATCATCCGAGTCAATGCCGACATGTTGCGGTATAGGCCTGCGATCATCGTCGTGCGTACAGCCGCGGCGCTGCGCGCTGCCGGAGCGGACATCGCTCCAACGTGAACCTATAAGCGAAATTCTGCGACGAGGGCGAGCACACCTTCACGTTCGAAGCGCTCATCGGCGAACGACGGCGGTGTTCGTGAAGCGGTCTTGATAGCCGCGCAGGTCGCTGTCGGTGAACAGGGCCGGGACGACGAAGAACACCAGAATCCCGCGCACGGTCGCGCGCCCGATCCCGACGTGCATTCGGTTGTCCACGGACGCGACGCGCACCCCGAGTGCCAACTGACCCGGCGTGAACCCGAACAGGCGCACCGAGATGATGCCCAGCACCACCCAGACCACTGCGATCGACGTCGAACCCAGCGGGGTGTAGAGGAGGGTCTGCTGGCTGATCAGTCCGGCGGCGACGGCGAGGCCGACAAGTCCGTACGCGATGAACCAGTCGATCAGCAACGCCGCAAGGCGCCTGCCGAACCTGGCGATCGATCCGGACCCGGACTCGGGCAATCCGAGGCGCTGGCCGGGATAGCCGTTGGGTCCGGCGTCGCTGCCCGATCCGGACCCCGACAGCCAGGACCCCATTGGGCGGGTCATAGTGTCAGGATATGCGGGGACGCGACGGCCCCGTCGGCCATGCCGCAGCGACATTTGCGTAACTTCGGCGCAACATGCGGTTGATGACCGTGCAACATCGTGTTCATAGCGTCAACCCGCGGGTTACCAAAGACATAAGGAGAGTACGCAGTGGCAGATAAGACCGCCGACGACATCATGAAGCAGATCAAGGACGACGAGGTCGAGTACGTCGACATCCGATTCTGCGATCTGCCTGGCGTTGTCCAGCACTTCTCGATCCCGGCTTCGGCGTTCGACGAGAGCGTGTTCGAAGACGGCCTGGCGTTCGACGGCTCGTCGGTGCGCGGCTTCCAGTCGATTCACGAGTCCGACATGATGTTGCTGCCCGATCCCGAGACCGCGCGCCTCGACCCGTTCCGTGCCGCCAAGACGCTGAACCTCAACTTCTTCGTCCACGACCCGTTCACCCGCGAGGCATACTCTCGCGACCCGCGCAACGTCGCCCGCAAGGCGGAGAACTACCTGACCAGCACCGGCATCGCCGACACGTGCTACTTCGGGGCGGAGGCCGAGTTCTACATCTTCGACTCGGTCAGCTTCGACTCGAGGATCAACGGCACGTTCTACGAGATCGACTCGGAGGCCGGCTGGTGGAACACCGGTGAGCCGGTGGAGTCCGACGGCAGCGCGAACCGCGGCTACAAGGTCCGTCCCAAGGGCGGTTACTTCCCCGTCGCGCCGTATGACCACTTCGTCGACCTGCGCGACCAGATGGCCACCAACCTGCAGAACGCGGGCTTCGTGCTGGAGCGCGGTCACCACGAGGTGGGCACCGCCGGCCAGGCCGAGATCAACTACAAGTTCAACACTCTGTTGCACGCGGCCGACGATCTGGTGCTCTTCAAGTACATCATCAAGAACACGGCGTGGGCGGCCGGCAAGACGGTCACCTTCATGCCGAAGCCGCTCTTCGGTGACAACGGCTCAGGCATGCACGCCCACCAGTCGCTGTGGAAGGAGGGCAAGCCACTGTTCCACGACGAGTCGGGCTATGCCGGCCTTTCGGATACGGCGCGCCACTACATCGGCGGCATCCTGCACCACGCGCCGTCACTGCTGGCCTTCACCAACCCGACGGTCAACTCCTACAAGCGGTTGGTGCCGGGCTATGAGGCGCCGATCAACCTGGTGTACAGCCAGCGCAACCGGTCTGCGTGTGTGCGCATCCCGATCACCGGCAACAACCCGAAGGCCAAGCGCCTCGAGTTCCGTTGTCCGGACAGCTCGGGCAACCCGTACCTGGCGTTCGCGGCGATGATGATGGCCGGCCTGGACGGGATCAAGAAGAAGATCGAGCCGCAGGCCCCGGTCGACAAGGACCTCTACGAGCTGCCGCCGGAGGAGGCTGCGGGCATTCCGCAGGCACCCACCTCTCTGTCCGCGGTGATCGACCGCCTCGAGGAGGATCACGAATACCTCACCGAGGGTGGGGTGTTCACCGAGGATCTGATCGAGACGTGGATTTCTTACAAGCGGGAGAACGAGATCCTGCCGGTTCAGATCCGTCCTCACCCGTACGAGATCGCGCTGTACTACGACGTGTAACCAGATAGTCGCCGATTGGTATGAGTCACTCGCACGCGTCCTGTGAAATTCCTGCACGTCACGCGTAGGGTCAAGGGACATGACGACCAATCTGGACGCCCGTTTCGCGAGATACTCCTCACCGTTTCTGAGCATCTTTCGCATCATCTTCGGCCTGCTGTTCATCCTGCACGCCACACAGAAACTGTTTCAATGGCCCGCCCCGACACCGATGCCGATCCCCGTCGGCTCCTGTCCTGCCTGGTGGGCGGGGCTGATCGAATTGGTCTGTGGCGTGCTCATCACTCTCGGCTTCTTCACCCGCATTGCGGCGTTCATCGCCTCGGGCGAGATGGCGTTCGCGTACTTCTATCAACACTGGCCGATACTCAAGGGCGACACCTCGGCGAGCTTCTGGCCGATCGCGAACGGCGGCGAGCTGGCCGTCATGTTCTGCTTCGCGTTCCTGCTGCTGGCGGGGATGGGCGCGGGCGCCTGGTCAGTCGACGCGCGACGACGCGGCGGTGTGGGTCGAACGCGTGCGACAGCCCCCGCCGGCGGTGTGGTCACCGGTCGAGCCGCGCCAGCACCGCCCCGACGGGGGCTGATGAGTCGCTTCCGGCGCTAGGTGTCCAGCGCTAGATCCTTGCGGAATCGCGCCATGCCGTCGATCTTCTCGACCACTGATGCCTGCGGTCCGGCGTAGAACATCCACGGCATGGTGACGATGCCGTCGATGCCGCCGGCCTCGGCGCGCGCGTAGTGCTCCGGGGTGAACGCATCGGTCAGCGGCGTGATGACGGTGAAATCGTCCATCGACAGGCCCTTTTCGGCGCGAAGGTCTCGTAACTTCTCGATGCGTTCCAGAGCGCGATCGGTGGTGATCAGGTCGCCGATCCACCCGTCGTGGCGGGCGGCACGACGCAGCGCGACGTCGGACAGGCCACCGACGTAGATCGGGATGTCCGGTGGCGTGGGTTGCATCTCCAGCCTCGGGGTCTGGTAGAACTCGCCGTCGAACTGCGTCCAGCCCGGCTTCCAGAGTTCCTTCATCAGGTCGAGCATTTCGTCTGTGCGCTTGCCCCGCCGGTCGAAGCGCTGCCCCATCAAGGTGAACTCTTCCTCGCACCAGCCGACGCCGATGCCGAGTTCCAGCCGTCCGTCGGCGAGAAGTGCCGCTGTGCCAATGGACTTCGCCGCCGAGTACGGATCACGCATCGCAGGCAGGTAGACCGTGGTGACGAAGCGCAGCCGTGTCGTCACCATCGCGAGAGCGCCGATCAGCACCCACGGGTCGGGCCAGTCGGTGAACGCCTCCCAGCGCCGCTTGCCGTCCTTGGTGTACGGATAGGGTGTGTTCAGTGTCTCGAGATTGATCACGTGGTCCGGAATGCCGAGGCCGTCGTAGCCGAGATCATCAGCGGCTCTAGCGATTTCGGTGACTTCGTTCGTATCGAGAAACGCCAGGCTGACATAAAACTTCATCCGGCGTCTCGCGCCCACGCCGGCCTGATGAAGACGCCCTCGGCCTCCACCGTCACACCGTCGGCGTCGATGAGATAGCCCTTGGCGAACGTCTTGACGCCTTCCTCCCGCTCGACGGCGGCCTCGGCGCGCAGCGGCCCCAACGGTGTGCCACGCAGATAGCGCAGCGAGATGGTGCCGGTGAACTTCGGCTTCGTCAGTCCGTCGCTGGCCGCTTCGCCGAGGAGGTGGTCGAGCACCAATGCGCAGATGCCACCGTGCACCCATCCGGGCGGTCCCTCATAGGCGCCGCTGAGCGAGAACTCACTCCAGCACCGCCCGTCGTCCTCGTGGTGGATGACCATCGGAGGCGCGATCGCGTTGCGCAGTCCGACAGCGGGATTCGCCCATGCCAGCGGCCGCCCGGTACTTTCGTGGCGCAGCGTCGTCGTCACCGTGCGCCGCTCACTGTCGAGCAATTCGCTCAGCGCCTCGATCCTGCCTTTGGCGTCGCTCACGGTGCGCTCGTCGACCTCGGTGTGAAGCGCTGCGTCGATGAGCTTGCGCAAGGACTCGGTGAGCGGTCCGTAGAGTGCGCGCTGTCGCTGGTACTCCTCTTCGCTGATCACGTCGAACCCGAAGTCCATGCTCATGCGCCGAACACCTTTCGCACCACCGCTTTTGCCCGGCGGGTCACCCGCAGGTAGTTATCGAGGAACTCGCCGCCGTCGTCGCTGTCCCAGCCCGCGGCCAGCGCCACTGCATTGAGTTGACGGCCGGGCCCCGGAAGCTGGTCGGTGGGCTTGCCGCGCACCAGCACCAGCGCGTTGCGCGCGCGGGTGGCCGTCAGCCACGCCTGCCGCAGCAACTCGACGTCGCCCTCGGCGATCAGCTCTGCGGCACCGATGGCGTTGAGCGCCTGCAACGTCGAAGTGCAATGCAGCGCAGGCACTTTGTGCGCATAGCGCAATTGCATCAGCTGCACCGTCCACTCGATGTCCGCGAGTCCGCCGCGCCCGAGCTTGGTGTGGGTGTTCGGGTCGGCGCCGCGTGGCAGCCGTTCGGCGTCCACACGTGCCTTGATCCGCCTGATCTCCTGCATCGTCTCCTGCGAGATACCGCCCGGCGGGTAGCGCGTCTTGTCGATCATCAACAGGAAGCGCTCCCCCAGGTCGGCATCACCCGCGACACAGTGCGCCCGCAGCAGCGCCTGAATCTCCCACGGTTGCGCCCACTGCGCGTAGTACGCCTCGTACGAGTCCATCGTGCGCACCAGCGAGCCGTTGCGACCCTCGGGCCGCAGCCCGGCGTCGACCTCCAGCGGGGGGTCCGCGCTCGGCGTGCCCAGCCGCGTGCGGACCTGCTCGGCGATGGTCACCGCCCACCGCACCGCCGCCGACTCATCGGCACCTGCAGGCCCTTCGACAGGTTCGCAGACGAACATCACGTCGGCGTCCGACCCGTAGCCCAGCTCGCCGCCGCCGAGACGGCCCATCCCGATCACCGCGATGCGCGCGGGCACACCGCCTTCGGGTGTGTTGGCCCGGATCACCGCCTCCAGCGCGGCCTGCAGCACCGCGACCCATACCGACGTCAGCGCCTTGCACACGTCGGTCACCTCGAGCATGCCCAGCAGGTCGGCCGACGCGATCCGCGCGAGTTCCCGCCTGCGCAGCGTGCGCGCGGCGGCGATCGCTCGCACCGGATCGGCGTGCCGGCCGGCGGAGGCCACCAGCGCCTTCGCCACCCCGTCGGGGTCGACGTCACACAGCTTGGGCCCCTCCGGGCCGTCGGCGTAGAGCTGGATGACCTCCGGAGCCCGCATCAGCAGCTCGGGCACATACGCGGAGGTACCCAGCACCCGCATCAGCCGCTTGGCCACCGCGCCCTCGTCGCGCAGTGTCGACAGGTACCACCGCTGCTCGGAAAGCTCCTCGCTGATGCGTCGATACGCCAGCAGACCGGCGTCCGGGTCGGGAGTGTCGGACAGCCAGTCCAGCAGCGTCGGCAGCAACACCTGCTGCACCCGGCCACGCCGGCCGCCTGCACTGGTCAACGCCGCAAGATGCGTCAGCGCGCTCTGCGGCCCCTCATAGCCCAGTGCGGCCAGCTGACGTTCGGCGGCATCCGGCGTCATGCCCACCGAAAGACCAAGCGCCGGTTGGCCAACCGACTCCAGCAACGGCTGGTAGAACAGCTTCGCGTGTAGCCGCGACACACGCATGCTCTGCCGCTTGAGCTCTTCGCGAAGCACCCCGAGGGCATCGTGCCTGCCGTCGGGGCGGACGTGGGCGGCGCGCGCGAGCCAGCGCAGCGCCTCGTCGTCGTCTTCGTCGGGAAGCATGTGGGTGCGCTTGAGGCGCTGCAGCTGCAGCCGGTGCTCGAGCAGCCGCAGAAACTCGTAGGACGCCGTCAGGTTGGCGGCGTCGTCGCGGCCGATGTAGCCGCCCTCGCCGAGGGCGGCCAGCGCGTCGACCGTCGACGCCACGTGCAGTGACTCATCGATTCTGCCGTGCACCAACTGCAGCAGCTGCACGGCGAACTCGACATCGCGCAGTCCGCCGGTGCCGAGCTTGATCTCACGTCTCCGTACCCCGGCGGGCAACAGTTCCTCGACGCGTCGGCGCATCGACTGCACTTCCGGAACGAAGTCCTCACGCTCGCACGCCGTCCACACCATCGGCATCAGCGCATCGATGTACTGCTTGCCCAGTTCGGCGTCGCCGGCCGCGGGCCGCGCCTTCATCAACGCCTGGAACTCCCATGTCTTGGCCCACCGCTGGTAGTAGGTGACATGGGAGTCCAATGTGCGCACCAGCTGGCCGTGCTTGCCCTCGGGCCGCAATGCGGCGTCGACTTCGAAGAACGCGTCCGCGGCGAATCGCATCATCTCGCCCGCCACCCGGGTGGCGACCGCGTCGGCCTTCTCGGCGACGAAGATCACGTCGACGTCGCTGACGTAGTTCAGTTCGCGCGCACCGCACTTGCCCATCGCGATGACGGCCAGCCGCGGCGCCGCGTCGCTACCCACCGACTTGTTCGCGACCGTCAGCGCGGCGCCGAGCGCGGCGTCCGCCAGATCCGACAGATGCTCACCGACGGACGTGAACGGCAGGACGGGTTCGTTCTCCACGGTCGACGCCAGATCGAGACCCGCCAGCACCAACAGTCGGTCGCGGTAGAGGGTCCGCAGCGGTTGCAGCGCATCCGTTGCGTCCGTTGTCTTTTCGGCAAGGTCGACGAAGGTGGCACGAAGATCGTCGGCCGACGGCAGCGTCACGTCGCCCGCCAACAGATGCCAGGCGTCCGGATGTGCGATCAGGTGGTCACCGAGCGCCAGCGACGAACCGAGCACACCGAACAACCGACCGCGTAGGCCGCGGTCGGTAACCAGCGCCTGATTGAGCTCCCCCCAGCCGGTGCCCAGCGCGTCGACCAACCGCACCATCGCCGCGAGCGCGGTGTCCGCATCGGGCGCGCGCGACAGTGACCACAGCAACTCGACGTGGGCGTCGGTGTTCCAGCCCAGCCGGCCCAGGTCGGCGGGCGCTGAGGGTTCGACCAGCCCGAGCCGGCCTACGCTTGGCAGCTTCGGGCGCTGCGTCGCGGGTTTGGCCACTACACGAAGGTAGCGCGAGCGTCGGTCTAGAGCGACAAGTAGGCCTTCAGCTCGAAGGGCGTGACATGACTGCGGTAGTTCTCCCACTCGGCTCGTTTGTTGCGCAGGAAGTAGTCGAAGACGTGCTCGCCCAACGCTTCCGCCACGAGCTCCGAATTCTCCATCTCGGTCAGTGCGACGCCGAGGCTGCCCGGCAGCTCCTTATAGCCCATCGCGCGCCGTTCCTCGGGGGTGAGGTTCCACACATTGTCCTCGGCCTGTGGGCCGAGCACGTAGTTCTTCTCGATGCCACGCAGCCCGGCCGCGAGCAGGACGGCGAAGGTCAGGTACGGGTTGCACGCCGAGTCGGGACTGCGCACCTCGATGCGTCGCGAGGCCGCCTTGCGCGGGGTGTACATCGGAACGCGCACCAGTGCCGAGCGGTTGGCGGCTCCCCAGGACGCCGCGGTCGGGGCCTCTCCGCCGTGCACCAGCCGCTTGTAGGAGTTCACCCACTGGTTGGTGACGGCGCTGATTTCCTTGGCGTGCTCGAGGATGCCTGCGATGAACGACTTGGCGACGTCGGAGAGCTGCAATACGTCATCGGCGCTGTGGAACGCGTTGGTGTCGCCCTCGAACAAGCTCATGTGCGTGTGCATCGCCGACCCTGGGTGCTCGGCGAACGGCTTGGGCATGAACGACGCACGGACACCGTCGCCGAGGGCGATCTCCTTGACGACGTAGCGGAACGTCATCACGTTGTCGGCCATCGACAGGGCGTCGGCATAGCGAAGGTCGATCTCCTGCTGACCCGGGGCACCTTCGTGGTGGCTGAACTCCACCGAGATGCCCATCTGCTCCAGCGCGTCGATGGCGTGGCGGCGGAAGTTGGGCGCCGCGTCGTGCACGGCCTGGTCGAAATAGCCGCCGTTGTCCGCGGGCACCGGAATCGAACCGTCATTCTCGCCCGGCTTGAGCAGGAAGAACTCGATCTCGGGGTGCACGTAGCAGGAGAAGCCGAGGTCACTGGCCTTGGACAGCTGGCGGCGCAGCACATGGCGGGAGTCTGCCCACGACGGCGATCCGTCGGGCATCGTGATGTCGCAGAACATCCGCGCCGAGTGATGATCGCCGCCGCTGGTGGTCCACGGCAGTATCTGGAACGTCGACGGATCCGGCCGGGCGACCATGTCGGCCTCCGAGACACGGGCGAAGCCCTCGATCGCCGATCCGTCGAAGCCGATTCCCTCCTCGAAAGCACCCTCGAGTTCGGCTGGTGCGATCGCGACCGACTTCAGGTATCCGAGCACATCGGTGAACCACAACCGGACGAAGCGGATATCGCGTTCTTCCAGCGTGCGCAGCACGAATTCCTTCTGCCGATCCATATCCGCAGCGTAGGCACCGGCTGTTAATTCCGTGTAACGAAGACGCAACCGCCGTCGTAGCGCGCCTTATCTCAGGTCGCCGTCCATCGTCATCCGCGTCATTATCCGACAGTCGGCAAACCTCCCTGGCGCCCGCCGGAGGGGTGGCCCTCGCGTCGGCGAGGGGGACGGGGGCCGAACACCGAAGCTACAAGGAGCTCCGATGTCCACTTTCATCATCCTCTGGCTGATCTGGGCCTGCTGCATGGCGGGGCCATCTCGCGGGCAGGAAGGGCCACAGCGCGGTGAGCTTCTTCGCCGGCCTGATCCTCGGCGTCTTCGGGGTGCTCCTGGCCTGGTGGCAGGACGACCTCACCAAGGCCGAGCCGCCCGCCGCCCGCAACCGCATCACCGAGATAGCCGCCCGCGGGGACCGGTCATGAGCGCGGGCCGCCGCGTGAGCGAGGCGGCTCCCCCGGCTGCGTTTCAGCTCGGGTGTTCGAGTTCTGTGCGGGCCTGGTCGATTCGGTCGAACGCGTAGGTCACCGCAGCGGCGGTGGTCATCTGTTCGCCTCTGCGAGCTAAGGATTCATAGGTTTCGTCGCCGAGAACTTTGCGCAGGTGGATTATCGCGGTACTGATCTCCGGCTCGACTGACCGCGTGTAGGGCAAGTCGGCGAATCCGCTCATGGTCGCGGCGACTTCGTAGCGTCCGAGCCGGTTGAAAAGGGCGGCGAGGGTAGCCAGGACGGCACGGATCGTGGTGCTGTTGCCGGAGTCATGGAGGTGGCGGATGGCCACAGCGGAGTATTCGAACGCGGCCAGCGGATCGCCGTGTTTGGCTTCTAGTTCAGCCAGCCTGGCCGCCAGGTAGGTCTCGAAGGTGCGGTTGCCGCTGTCTTGAGCGATCACCACGCCCCGACGTATGGCCTCCCGCGCACGGTCGGGATCGGCGTCGAGGAAAGCGGTGCCGTAGGCGGACAGCGCATATGAGAGCACGAAGGGGTTGCGGGTCGCCTCGGCGGCGTCGATCAGACCCTTCGTGGCAGCCATCGCCTCATCCTCGGAACCCGCGATCTTCAGCGCGATGACCAGGGTTGCCGTGGCGAGTGTGCGAGTGTCGCGACCGCGCGCGAGTTGGGTGCGGCACCACTCAACACACCGTTCGGGCTGGCCGATGTACACGTATGCGCCGCCAACCCAGCCCTCAACGCCGTAAAGCACCTCGTCGCGGCCATTGCCGAGAACCGTCTGGGCGGCGTCGCTGTAGCGGACAGCGGCCTCGGGCCGTCCGGCCATGTAGCACAATGACGCCATCACGTAGAGCGCTGCGAGGCGGGGGTGGTCGACGGCGCGGGCGGTCTCGATCAACTCTTCGGCCCAGACTATCGGCTCATAATTCTCGACCAGAAAGCCCAGGAACCCCGGATAGGTGGCGATGGGGGCGGCGACATCGAGGTCGCCGTGGTCAGCGGCCCACCGAAACGCGGCGCGCAGGTTGGCCAGCTCGGCAGTGAACCAGTCATACGCCTCGCGCTGCCGGGGGCTGTCCCACAGGGCCATGATGTCGGTTTCACGCCCGGCGAAGTAGCGAGCATGGGCGGTGCGGACCTCGGTTGCCTCGCCGCGGGCGACCAGTTGCTCCTCGGCGAACTCCCGAATCGTCTCCAGCATCGAGAACCGGGTCCGCCCCGAAGAACTGTCGGCGACGAGCAGCGACTTGCGCACCAGCGCGTCGAGAAGATCCAGGACGGCGTAGTCATCGACGCCTTCGGGTCCCACAACGGCGCAAGCACTTTGAAGGTCAAACCCGCCTGCGAACACCGAACACCGCTCCAGCAGCTCCTTCTCGGCATCGTCTAGCAGGTCGTAAGACCACGCCACCGCATGACGCAGCGTGTGATGCCGCTGCAGGGCCCGCCGCGAGCCGACCAGCAACCGGAACCGCTGATCGAGACGATCACGGACCTCCCTCGCGGTCATCGACGCCATCCGCGAGGCCGCCAACTCGATGGCCAACGGAATCCCATCGAGGCGACGACAAATCTCCACCACGGCTGCCACCTCGTCGGCCT
>CAVRMG010000051.1:0-25037 GCA_963721495.1 uncultured Actinomycetota bacterium
GTCGGAAGACATCGGAGATTCTGATGCCTTCGTAATCATCGATTGTGTCCCCGCATCCGTACAGGATCAGCTTTCCGCGGTACACCTCGATCGGCCGCGGATGGTGCGGAACAGTGCCCTGGCGCACGATGTCGACGCCAGCGTCAATCAGCCGGTGGGCGAAATCAACGTGGCTCTCTTCGTTCGCGTCCATCCTCAATTCGATCCCCAGCCCACCGACACGATGGCGATGTCGCCGGGCCGTTTCATGGCGACCACGCGCTTGGCCGCCGCAGCGGCACTGCGGTCTGACAGGTCAGGAACAAGGGCAACGCCGGGCGGCCTTCCCCCGCCGCCCACCGGCGTGGAATGCCGCCGATTCCGGACACCGCATGCGAAGCGATCACGACGCAGCCTTCATCGAGTAGCGGCACCACGGCCGGGCGTTCTGCGCGTTCGGCATCGAGTCCTGCGCCGAGACCGCGCAGGCCGCCCGGTCAGCGCCTGCACGCGCTCCGGCCAGTCCCTGGGTTCCGAAATCGAGGATGTGGTTGTTGGCCAGAGCGCAGACGTCGGGTCGGATTGCGGTCAGGCACCCGATGTTGTCCGGGTGCATCCGATAGTGCACCGCTTTGCCGCGCATGAACTCGCCGGCGGCGGTAATTGTCGTTTCCAAATTGATCAACCGGACATCGGGTGCGAACCCATCCAGCATGTCCAGCGCTTCCCCCCACGGCCACGCGAATTCGGTAGGCGCTGGCACCTCACCGTTGACCTGTTCGGCGAGCGAGACATAGATCCGGGCGTCAGCGACAACGGGCTCCCGCAACTGCGGATCTCCGCGATGCGGCAATATCTGATCAACTCCACGACCGGTCATCACATCGCCACAGAGAAAGATCAAAGGGCCGAGTCGACAACTTTTCATCAAGGGTATTGTGCGCCGACGGCTTGAACTCGGCAGCATCCTTGGCGGGCAGAAAAGTGTTGAGGAACAGCGTCTCACCCCCACGCACGGAAAAGACCTGACCATACCGAAAGCCCAGCGCGGCAGCGGCACAACCGGCATCACCGCGAAGGCAGACGCATAACCAACCGGCCAGCGAGCACCGGGCGGGGATAATCCCCTGGTACTCAATAATCAAGCTTTACAACACGACACAACGCGGGCATCTTAAGTGGTCGCTCGACGTTGACGGGCTAGCATTTCGGGAGTGGCGGAGCATGAAGGACCGGGCCGAGGTGGCCGGTCGCTGCGGATAATCCACCTTTCCGATCTCCACTTCGGGGACGAGCACCGATTCGCCGGTGAAACAACGCCCGCGGGCGACCACGTCGATGGAAGCGGCTATCCAACTTCGGCAGAGTCGATCCGGGCCGATCTAGAGGATCTCGTTGACGGGGCCGGACTTCGGCGCGCAAGCCGCGGAACTCAAAGAACCGCGCGCACAGCCTGTTCGAACCCGATGACGTGTTCGGACGCCAGCTTGGCCGCCAAGTCCTCGTCGCCGTCGATGATCGCCCGCAGCAGCGCGACGTGTTCGACGACGTGTTCGGCGACGTTGGACAGCCGGTCGAGGAACAGACACCAGATGCGGGTGGCGTGCGCGTCCTGGCAGACCAATACGTCCTCGAGGTACGGATTGCCCGACGCCTTGTAGATCGCGGTGTGCACCCGCACGTCGAACCGCAACAGGGTCCGCGGGTCGTCATTCGGGTCGAGTCGGGCGATCTCGTCGGCGAGTGCGGACAACTGCCTCCGGGTTTCCAGCGGCGCCGTACGTGCGGCACGGGCGGCGACCACCGGTTCGAGTTGTCGACGGATCTCCTGGATGTGTGCCAGGTCGGTGATGTCGACGGTCGTGGCGAACGTGCCCCGGCGTGGGTAGGCGATGACAAGCCGGTCCCGTTCTAGTCGCTTGAGCGCCTCGCGAACGGGGGTTCGGCCGAAGCCGAGTTGGCGGGCCAGATTCTCGTCGTTGATCGGCTCGCTGGGGCGAATGTCGAGCATGATGAGCCGTTCGCGAATGATCTGATACGCGAGGTCGGCGTTGGACGGGGTAGGCCCGTCGCCGGTCTCGGCCAGCTCCACGCTCATCGTCGTCTCCCGTTCGAATTGACTCTTGACCGCGGATGTCAACCTACCATACTGTGGCCCACAACTGATATATCAGTCACAAAACGACTGTTCGATGGAGAGCCGCGTGAGTCCACAGGCGCCGGGCGCGCACCTGCCCGATCATCCCGACTTCCTCTGGCGCAATCCCGAGCCGAAGCGGTCCTACGACGTCGTCATCATCGGTGGCGGGGGCCACGGTCTGGCGACCGCCCACTACCTGGTGAAAAACCACGGCATCACCAACGTCGCGGTGCTCGAGAAGGGCTGGCTCGCCGGCGGCAACATGGCCCGCAACACCACGCTGATCCGGTCGAACTATCTGTGGGACGAGAGCACCCAGATCTACGAGCACGCGCTGAAGCTGTGGGAGGGGCTGGAAGACGACCTCGGTTACCCGATCCTGTTCAGCCAGCGCGGCGTGCTCAACCTCGCGCACAGCCTGCAGGATGTCCGCGACAGCGTGCGCCGCGTGGAAGCCAACGTGCTCAACGGCGTTGACGCCGAGTGGCTGGAGCCCGACGAGGTCAAGAAGCTCTGCCCGATCGTCAACATCTCGGCCGATCTGCGCTACCCGGTGCTCGGCGCCACCTACCAACCGCGCGCCGGAATCGCCAAACACGATTACGTCGCTTGGGGTTTCGCACGCCGGGCCGATGCGGCGGGCGTGGATCTGCTGCAGGGTTGCGAGGTGACGGGGTTCGTCACGGAGGGTGACCGCGTGACCGGTGTCCGGACCACGCTCGGCGACATCGCGGCAGGACAGGTCGCGATGTGTGCGGCCGGGCACACCTCGGTGCTCACCGACATGCTGGGCTTCCGGGTGCCGCTGCAGAGCCATCCGCTGCAGGCGTTGGTCTCCGAACTTCTCGAGCCCGTGCACCCGACGATCGTGATGTCCAACGCCGTGCACGTCTATGTGTCGCAGGCGCACAAAGGTGAGCTGGTGATGGGCGCCGGCGTCGACTCCTACAACGGCTACGGTCAGCGCGGCGCCTTCCACATCATCGAGCGGCAGATGGCGGCGGCCGTCGAGCTGTTCCCGATCTTCGCCCGTGCGCATCTGCTGCGGAGCTGGGGCGGGATCGTCGACGTTTCACCCGACGCCTCGCCGATCATCGGCCGCACGCCGTATCGCAACCTGTACCTCAACTGTGGCTGGGGGACAGGCGGATTCAAGGCCACGCCGGGCATCGGCTGGTGTCTGGCCGACACCATCGCGAACGACGAGCCGCACCACTATGTGGCTCCGTTCAGTCTCGACCGCTTCGTCACCGGCGCGCTGGTCGACGAACACGGCGCCGCCGCAGTAGCGCACTGAAACTTCGAAAGGCTGGGACAACAATGCAACTCATCCAATGTCCGTGGTGTGGGCCTCGGGAAGAGACCGAGTTCCATTACGGTGGCCAAGCACACGTCGCGTATCCCGATGACCCGTTCGCGCTCACGGACGAGCAGTGGGCGCACTACGTGTTCTACCGCGCAAACACCAAAGGCATGTTCGCCGAGCGCTGGGTGCACAGCGCCGGATGCCGTCGCTGGTTCAATGCCGTGCGCGACACCGCGACCTACCGCTTCCAGGGCGTCTACCGCATGGGCGAGCAGCCACCGGTGACGTCGTGACCGCGCCGTATCGCACCGCCACCGGTGGCCGCATCGACCGCGGCACCCGGTACGAATTCACCTTCAACGGCCGCACGTACACCGGCCACCGCGGCGACACGCTGGCGTCGGCGCTGCTGGCGCACGGCGTACACAAGATCGCGATGAGCGTCAAACTCGGTCGCCCGCGCGGCATTTCGGCCGCATGGGCCGAAGACACCGGCGGACTGGTACAGATCGAGGCGCCGTTCCCGGAGCCGATGCTGCTGGCGTCGACGGTCGAACTGCACGACGGCCTGGCTGCCCGCGGTCTTCCCGGTCAGGGCCGGCTGGCCGATATCGCCGACTCCGCACGCTACGACGCGATGCATGCGCATGCCGACCTGCTGGTCGTCGGTGCCGGCCCCGCGGGCCTGATCGCCGCTCTGACCGCTGCGCGGTCCGGCGCGCGGGTGGTGTTGCTGGACGAGCAGTCCGAAGCGGGTGGTTCGCTACTCGGCGGCAACGACCATATCGCCGGGGCCGCCGCGACCGAATGGGTGCGCGCTGTCGTCGACGAGCTCGCGACCTACCCCGAGGTGCGACACCTGCAGCGCACTACCGCGTTCGGGCACTACGATGACGGATTCGTGCTCGCCCTCGAGCGACGCACCGACCACCTCGGCATCACGGCCCCTGCCGGATTGTCTCGGCAGCGGGTGTGGCGGATTCGCGCCGGCCACGTGCTCATCGCGACTGGTGCTCACGAGCGGCCCATCGTGTTCGCCGACAACGACCTGCCCGGAATCATGTTGGCGCACAGCGCAAGGACGTTCCTGCACCGCTACGGCGTATTGGTCGGGCGCGCCGCGGTGGTTTTCACCACCAACGACAGCGCCTACTCGGCGGCCTTCGACCTGGCCGACGCGGGCGTGCGCATCGAGGCGATCGTCGACGCCCGCACAGAGGTGGCCGAGCGCCTGCGGCGCGAGTGCGAGCGACGCGGCATTGTGTTGCGTGCCGGCGCGGTGGTCACCGGTACCCGAGGTGATGACCGTGTCGTGGAGGCCCTGGTCGGTGACTTCGACGGGGTGAAGGCCGGTGCGGCCGAACCGCTTTCGTGTGACACGTTGCTGGTCAGCGGCGGCTGGAATCCGGCCGTGCACCTGTTCAGTCAGGCCCGCGGCGCGTTGCGGTATGACGCGGCGCTCGGCGGTTTCGTTCCCGGCGAGCACCTCGCCGGGGCGAGTGTGGCGGGTTCGGCCAACGGTGTGATGGGCCTGGCGGGTTGTCTGCGCGAAGGTCGCGACTCCGTGAAAGCGGCGTTGCAGCTACCGACCAGTGATTCGACGCCGCTGCCAGACGTCCCGCTCGACGAGGCCACTCCGGGTCTGGTGCTGTGGCGGGTGCCTGGCCGCGAAGAACGCCAGTTCGTCGACGTGCAGCGCGACGCCACGGTCGCAGACGTCGCGCGCGCGGTCGGCGCGGGCATGCGGTCGGTCGAACACATCAAGCGCTACACGACGATCGGGACAGCACACGACCAGGGCAAGACGTCAGGAGTGATCGCCTCCGGCATCACCGCCGAACTGCTCGGTCTGCCGATCGAAGCCTTGGGCACCACCACATTCCGGCCGCCCTATACGCCTGTCGCGTTCGCCGCGCTGGCCGGGCGTGACCGTGGCGCGCTGTTCGATCCCGTTCGGACCACGGCTCTGCACGACTGGCACGTCGCGCAGGGCGCGGTGTTTGAGGACGTCGGGCAGTGGAAGCGGCCACGTCACTACCCCCATCCCGGTGAGGATATGGACGCCGCGGTGCTGCGCGAATGTGCTTCGGCGCGTCGCGGTGTCGGCATCCTCGACGGCTCGACGCTCGGCAAGATCGACGTCCAGGGCCGCGACGCGGCCGAGCTGCTCGACCGGATCTACACGAACCTGATGAGCAGCCTGAAGGTCGACTCGATCCGGTACGGCGTGATGTGCGGCGTCGACGGAATGGTGATCGACGACGGCACCGTGCTGCGCGTGGCCGAGGATCGCTTCCTGGTGTACACCACCACCGGCGGCGCGGCGAAGATCCTCGAGTGGATGGAGGAGTGGCTGCAAACCGAGTGGCCCCACCTGCAGGTCGCGCTCACGTCGGTGACCGACCACTGGGCGACGTTCCCGGTCGTCGGGCCCCGATCCCGCGACGTCATCGGGGCGGTGTTCGGCGATCTCGACGTGTCGAATGAGGCGTTTCCGTTCATGACATGGCGCGACACCGGGCTCGACGGCGTTCCCGTTCGCGTTGCGCGCGTCAGCTTCTCCGGTGAGCTCGCCTACGAGGTGAACGTGAACGCGTGGCATGCACCGGCGGTGTGGGAGCGGCTGCTCGACGCGGGCCGCCCCTACGGCATCACCCCATACGGCACGGAGACGATGCACGTGCTGCGCGCGGAGAAGGGGTACCCGATCATCGGTCAGGACACCGACGGCACGGTCTCGCCGCACGATCTCGGCATGGCGTGGGCGGTGTCGAAGAAGAAGCCCGACTTCATCGGCAAGCGCTCGTTCAGTCGCGTCGAGAACCAGAATCCATTCCGTAAGCAGCTTGTCGGGCTGTTGCCGGTCGACCGGGTGACGCGACTGCCGGAGGGTTCGCAGATCGTCGAGTTCTACGAGGACGAGGCGCTTCCGCCTCCGCCGGTTCCGATGCTGGGCCACGTCACGTCGAGCTACCGCAGCGCCGAGCTCGGCCGCACCTTCGCGCTGGCGTTGGTGAAGGGGGGCAAGTCCCGGATCGGGGAAACCCTGCATGTGCCCGTCGACGGGGCCCTTGTCCCGGTGGAAGTGACTGGCTCGGTACTGGTCGACCCGGAAGGAGCGCGCCGCGATGGCTGACACGCTGGAACGCACGAGCCCGCTGCGGCCGTGGGCCGAGCATTTCGCACGGCTGTCGAATTCGGTTGCGATGGTTGAGGAACCCTTCGTCACGATGGTCGACGTGCGCGTCGATGCGGCGGGGCCTGGTGCGCAGGCGGCCGCCGAGCTGCTCGGTGTCGAGTTGCCGACGACGGCATCCACATACGCGAACATCGGTGATACCACGGTGATCTGGCTGGGACCCGACGAGTGGCTGGTGACCGGCACCACACTGGCCGGGCCCGAGCTGGAAGCGCGGGTGCGCGAGGCCGTCGGTCCGCACGGCGGCGCCGCGGTCGACGTGTCGGGGCAGCGCACCACACTCAGGCTGAGTGGTTCCTGCAGCCGCGACGTGTTGGCCAAGGGAACCCCACTCGATCTGCATCCACGGACATTCGGCGAGGGCGCCGCCGCGGAAACGACCCTAGGCCAGGCCGGCATCATCCTGTTGGCGGTCGACGGCAGCGGTGCCGAGTACCGCATCCTGGTCCGCTCGTCATTCGCCCGGTACCTCGCCGATTGGTTACTCGACGCAGCCGAGGAGTACACGCTATGAATCGCCAGCTCATCGACCCGTTGCTGCAGCCATTCGAGCTGAAGAACCTCACGCTGCGCAACCGGGTGGTCAGCACCTCGCATGAGCCGTCCTACACCGAAGACGGGATGCCGAAAGCGCGCTACCGGCTCTACCACGAGGAAAAGGCCAAGGGCGGCATCGGCCTGACAATGATGGGCGGATCCGCCGTCGTTGCGCCGGACAGCCCGGCCGCCTTCGGCAACCTGCACGTCTACAAGGACGAAATCGTGCCGTGGTTGCGCGAGTTGGCGTACGGCGTTCACGAACACGGTTCGGCGGTGATGTGCCAAATCACTCACCTGGGCCGCCGCACGAGCAATTACGACGGTGACTGGCTGCCGGTGGTGTATCCGTCGGCGCTACGCGAGCCGGCGCACCGCGCCTTCCCGAAGGTCGCCGAGCAATGGGATATGGACCGCATCGTGCGGGCGTATGCCGACGCGACCGCCCGGTGCCGTGAAGCCGGTCTGGACGGTGTCGAGATCGAGGCCTACACCCACCTGCTCGACGCGTTCTGGTCGCCGTTGACCAACCACCGCGACGACGAGTTCGGCGGCAGCCTCGAGGACCGGATGCGCTTCCCGCTGCGCGTGATTCGCGCGGTGCGCGAGGCGGCCGGCGCCGACTTCGCCGTCGGCATCCGGATGTCCTTCGACGAGGAGATGCCGGGCGGGTTGGGCCGCGAGGAGGCGCTCGCGATCGCGCACCAGGTCGTCGCAGAGGGCATCGACTTCATCAGCATCATCCGGGGTTATATGGGCAGCGACGAAGCGCTGTCGCGGGTGATCCCGCCGATGGGCACGCCCGTTGCGCCGCATCTGGAGTTCGCAGGCGCCATCAAACGGGAAGTGGGCGTGCCGGTGATGCACGCCTCCCGGATCAACGACGTGGCCACTGCCCGCCACGCGATCCGCGATGGACTGCTCGACCTGGTCGGAATGACCCGAGCGCACATCGCTGATCCGCACATCGTCGCGAAAATCCAAGCGGGAGAAGAGGACCGAATCCGGCCCTGCGTGGGCGCCAGCCTCTGCCTTGACGAGATCTACCAGGCCCGCGACGCCAAGTGCATCCACAACCCGGCGACGGGTCGCGAAGATCGGTTGCCACACCGCGTACCTGCGACCACTGGCGCGCCGCGCAAGGCGGTCGTCGTCGGCGCGGGCCCCGCCGGGCTCGAGGCGGCCCGGGTGCTCGGGCTGCGGGGGCATCAAGTGGTCGTGCTGGAGGCCAGCGATGCTGCGGGCGGCCAGATCCGGCTCGCTTCCTCGTCGCCGCGCCGACGGGACCTGATCGGGATCATCGACTGGCGACTGGCCGAGTGCAAGCACTTCGACGTCGACATCCGGTTCAACACCTACGCCGAGGCCGACGATGTGCTCGCTGAGGAGCCCGACCTCGTGGTGATCGCCACCGGCGGCGTTCCGAACACTGAATTCCTCACCGAGGGAGCGCAACTGGTTTCCGACGGCTGGGATGTGCTGAGCGGCTCGTTCCGTACGAAGGGCGATGTGCTTCTGTTCGACGACAACGGTCAGCACCCGGGCCTCGACGCTGCAGAGGTACTGGCCCGGGCAGGCGCGAACATCGAATTCGTCACGCCGGAGCGGATTTTGGCTCCCGACGTCGGCGGGGTCAACTACCCGGGCTACTTCAAGGTGTTCGCCGAACATGATGTGCGGGTCACGCTCAACGAGCGGCTGACCGCGGTGCGCCGCAAGGACGGCCGGCTGGAAGCCGACCTGTACAACGAATACGCACACGTCACTCGGCAACGCATTGTCGATCAGGTCGTGGTCGAGCACGGCACTCTGCCGTCGGACGAGCTGTACTTCTCGTTGGTGGCGGGATCGTCGAATCTCGGTGAGGTTGACCAACAGGCGCTGCTCGACCTGCGTGCACAGGAAGTGCAGCGCAATCCGGCCGGCCGCTATCAGTTGTTCCGCATCGGCGATGCCGTGGCCAGCCGAAACATACACGCGGCGGTGTTCGACGCGTACCGGTTGTGCCTGGCGCTGTAACCCGCTCGTACATCAGCTTTCAAGAATCGCGTACGACCAGATCAGAGAGGACTTTGTCATGCCACAGCAGGTACAGGGTGTCATCGCCCGCAGCAAGCGTGCCCCCGTCGAACTCGTCGACATCACCATCCCGGATCCCGGCCCGAACGATGTGGTCGTGCGTATTCAGGCATGCGGGGTGTGCCACACCGACCTGACCTACCGTGACGGTGGGATCAACGACGAGTTCCCGTTTTTGCTCGGTCACGAGGCGGCGGGCATTGTCGAGGCGGCAGGAAGCGCGGTCACCCACGTCGAGGTCGGCGACTTCGTCGTGCTGAACTGGCGAGCGGTGTGCGGAAACTGCCGGGCATGCCGTCGCGGCCGGCCGTGGTACTGCTTCGACACCTTCAATGCCAGCCAGCCGATGACGCTGACCGACGGCACTGAGTTGACCCCAGCACTCGGCATCGGTGCGTTTGCAGAGAAAACCCTTGTGCACGAAGGGCAATGCACCAAGGTCGACCCGAACGCCGACCCCGCCGTCGTAGGCCTGCTCGGCTGCGGTGTGATGGCCGGTCTTGGCGCGGCGGTCAACACCGGCAATGTTTCACGTGGCGACTCTGTCGCGGTGATCGGCTGCGGTGGAGTGGGCGACGCCGCCATCGCGGGCGCTAGGCTGGCGGGCGCTTCGCCGATCATCGCCATCGACCGCGACCCGAAGAAGCTGCAGATGGCAGTGGAATTGGGCGCCACCCACACGATCGACGCATCGAAGCTGGACGCGGTGGCGGCGGTGCGAGAACTGACCGGCGGCTTCGGCGCTGACGTCGTCATCGACGCGGTCGGCCGCCCGGAAACCTGGAAGCAGGCCTTCTATGCCCGCGACCTCGCGGGCACGGTGGTCCTGGTGGGCGTGCCGACTCCCGACATGACGCTGGAGATGCCGCTCATCGACTTCTTCTCGCGCGGCGGCGCACTGAAGTCGTCATGGTATGGCGACTGCCTGCCCGAGCGTGACTTCCCGGCGCTCGTCGACCTGTACGAGCAGGGCCGCCTGCCGCTGGACAAGTTCGTCAGCGAGCGCATCAAGCTCGACCAGGTCGAGGAGGCGTTCGAAACCATGCATCGCGGCGAGGTGCTGCGTTCGGTGGTCGTGCTGTGAGCTTACGCATCGAGAATGTGGTCACCACAGGAACTTTCGCGCTGGACGGCGGTTCGTGGGAGGTCGACAACAACATCTGGCTCGTCGGCGACGACAGCGAGGTGGTGATCGTCGACGCGGCACACCACGCTCAGCCGATCGTCGAGGCCGTCGCCGGCCGCAACGTGACCGCGGTCGTCTGTACTCACGGCCACAACGATCATGTGACCGTTGCCCCGGAGCTTGCCGAGCGGTTGGACTGCCCGGTGTTGCTTCATCCCGGCGACGATGTGCTGTGGAAGATGACCCACCCCGAAGAACCGTACTGGCAGCTGGACGACGGGCAGCGAATCGGCTTGGCGGGCACGGAGATCGAGGTCATTCGCACCCCTGGGCATTCACCGGGGTCGTGCTGCCTGTACGTGCACGAGGCCGGGGTGCTGTTCTCCGGCGACACGTTGTTCAGCGGCGGCGCCGGCGCCACTGGACGGTCGTTTTCGGACTTTCCCACGATCGTCGGCTCCATCCGAGATCGGTTGTTCACGTTGCCTGAGGACACGCGGGTGCACACCGGGCTCGGCGACGGCACCACGATCGGCACCGAGGCACCGCACCTCGAGGAGTGGATCGCCCGCGGCAGCTGAGGCTG
This sequence comes from uncultured Actinomycetota bacterium, assembly GCA_963721495.1. Lineage (GTDB taxonomy): Bacteria > Actinomycetota > Actinomycetes > Mycobacteriales > Mycobacteriaceae > Mycobacterium. The sequence continues at coordinate 10,953 of CAVRMG010000051.1, forward strand.
CGGGATCAGCTGCGGCCGGCCGGTTCCTGGTCGCTGGCCTGCTGATTGGGCTGGTGCCGGTAGAACGGCACCGTCGCGGGCGCCAGCGGCGTGTTGCCGAGAATCAGGTCTGCCGCTTTTTCGGCGACCATCATCACCGGAGCGTAGATGTTGCCATTCGTCACATACGGCATCACCGACGCATCAACGACTTTCAGCCCTTCCACACCGTGCACGCCCATCGTCTGGGGGTCGGTGACTGACATGGCATCGGTGCCCATCTTGGCTGTGCACGACGGGTGCAGTGCCGTTTCGGCGTCGCGCGCGACCCAGTCGAGGATCTCCTCGTCGGTTTCCACGCTCGGCCCTGGGGAGACCTCGCCACCGTTGAACGGCGCCATGGCCGGTTGGTTGAGGATGCGGCGGGCCACCCGGATGGATTCCACCCACTCGCGGCGATCCTGTTCGGTCGACAGGTAGTTGAACCGCAGTGCCGGATGCACTTTCGGGTCACGGCTGGTGATCTTCACGCTGCCGCGAGCGTCGGAGTACATCGGGCCGACGTGGACCTGATAACCGTCGCCGCCTTCGGGCTGGGAGCCGTCGTACCTCACGGCGATCGGCAGGAAGTGGAACATCAGGTTCGGGTATGCAACGTCGTCGTTGCTGCGCACGAAGCCGCCACCCTCGAAATGGTTTGTCGCGCCTGGACCGCGACGCAGGAACAACCAGTTGGCGCCGATCCACGGCCGGTACCGCCACTTGAGGTACTTCTGCATGGTCACCGGCTGCTTGCACGCGTACTGGATGTAGACCTCGAGGTGGTCCTGCAGGTTCTCACCGACACCTGGCAGGTCGTGCACCACGTCGATGCCAAGTGCCCGCAGTTCGGCGGCATTACCCACGCCGGAGAGTTGTAGAAGCTGGGGGCTGTTGATGGCGCCGCCGCACAGGATGACCTGGCCGGCGCTGACCCGCTTGGTGCCGCCGGGCAGATGCCGGTATTCGACACCGACCGCACGCTTGCCGTCGAACACGACACGCTCGACGAACGCTCTGGTGATCACGTCGAGGTTCGGCCGATTCATCACCGGATGCAGATAGGCGCGAGCCGCCGACAGCCGCCTGCCGTTGCGGATATTGCGGTCAAACTTCGCGAAACCCTCTTGCCGGTAGCCGTTTACGTCATCGGTGCGGGGATAGCCGGCCTGTTCGCCTGCGGTGAAGAACGCCTCGAACAACGGATTGGTCGCGGGTCCGCGTTCCAGTGCCAGTGGACCGTCGTGCCCGCGGTACGGGTCGTCGGGGGCGGACGCGAGGCAGTTCTCCATGCGGTTGAAGTACGGCAGACAGTGCGCGAAGTCCCAGTCGCCCATGCCGGGATCGGCGCCCCAGCGCTCGTAATCCATCGGATTGCCGCGCTGGAAGATCATCCCGTTGATGCTGCTCGATCCGCCGAGCACCTTGCCGCGGGCGTGGTAGACGCGCCGGCCATGCATATGAGGTTCGGGTTCCGACTCGTATTTCCAGTCGTAGAACCGACTTCCGATGGGAAACGGCAGCGCGGCGGGCATGTGCACGAACACGTCCCACAACGAATCGTTGCGGCCCGCCTCCAGTACCAGCACTTTGTTGGCCGGTTCGGCCGAAAGGCGGTTGGCGAGGGCGCAGCCTGCCGATCCGCCGCCGACGATTACGAAGTCGTATCGTGTGGAATCTTTTCCGGCCATCGCTGTCCTCCTGCAGATCGTCATTAAAAGGCTATGGCTGCAAAGCGTGATACGCATCAAGTTTCGCTATATGCAACTGAATCTCGTATAGTTGCGCTATGAGCAACGAGCGGGGCGAGAGCACCGGCGGTGTGCAGTCTGTCGACCGCGCCATCAGCGTGTTGGAAATTCTCGCCCAACGTGGCGAAGCCGGCGTCAGCGAGGTCGCCGCGGACATCGGCGTGCACAAGTCGACGGCGTTCCGATTGCTCGCCGCCCTCGAGGAGCGCGAACTCGTCGAACAGACTCAGGACCGTGGAAAGTACCGGCTGGGCTTCGGCATCCTGCGGCTGGCCAACGCGGTGCCCGGCCAACTGGATGTCACCCACCAGTCCCGTGCCGTGTGCGAACAGCTCGCTTCTCAGGTCGGCGAAACCGTCAACATCGCGGTGCGGCGCTCGCACTTCGTCGTCAACATCGATCAGGCGCGCGGGCCGAGTGCGGTCGCCACACACAACTGGGTCGGTGAACTGACGCCCCTGCACGCCACGTCGAGCGGCAAGGTGCTGCTGGCCTACATGGCACCCGAGGAACGCCGAAAGATGTTGTCCTCGAGTGGACTTGCCCGACTGACCCCTCACACCATCACGTCGCAACGAGAGCTCGAGGCGCAGATCGAGGCCGCTGCGCGCGACGGATACGCATCCTCTGTCGAGGAACTCGAGGAAGGGCTGAACGCCGTTGCCGCACCTGTCCGCGATCACACCGGCGGCGTGATCGCGGCGTTGTCCGTGTCGGGCCCGGTCTACCGATTCACCGAAGAGCGGATGCGCGAGGTGACGCCCGAGGTGGTCGCCGCCGCGGCGGCGATCAGCCAGCGGATGGGCCACCTCGACTGACCGGACGGCGACGGTCATTTCGTCAGCTTCGCTTGCAGCCAGTGGTGGAACTCGCCGATGTGATGCTCGCTGGGCACCAGCACACCGCCGTCGCGGTAGGTGCGTGAGCTCATCGCCGGCTGGCAGCGCTCACATGCAGCGAAGTCCTGCTCATTGACCCGGTGGAAAAGATCGACAGAGCGGCCGACGTCCTTGCCGGATTCGACCACATGGGGCAGATACAGCCAGTCGCATTCGACGACGGTGCGGTCCGCGGCCATGGGGAACATGCGATGCACGATGACGTGGTCGGGCACCAGGTTGACGAACACCTGCGGCTTGACCGTGATCGCGTAGTAGCGCCGGTCCTGCTCCGCGGTGACGCCTGGGATCTGGTCGAGTCCTTGTGAGCCGTCGACGGTGAATCCCTGGACGTCCTCCGCGAATTCGGCACCGTGGCCGACGTGGTACTGCACTGCCAACCCGTCGGCGAACTCTGGCAGCACCTCGGTGAGCTCCGGATGAATGGTGGCGCAGTGGTAGCACTCCATGAAGTTCTCGATGATGAGCTTCCAGTTCGCCTTCACGTCATAGCGGATCCGGCGTCCGACGCTCAGATGCTCAGCGTCGTAATGGTCGATCATCGCGACGTTGCCGAGCCGGTCGCCGACATCCTTGCGGACCGTGTCGTCGAACGACGGCGGGTTGTCGGCAAGGCAGACCCACACGTAGCCCAACCACTCCTGCACGGCGATATGGCGCAACCCGTACTGGACGCGGTCGATGTCGGGCATCTTGGTCAGGTTCGGCGCCGCCACCAGCTTACCGTCGAAGTCGTATGTCCAAGCGTGGTAAGGGCATTGGAACGCGCGCTTGGCTTCGCCGCTCTCGTCGGTGCAGAGCTGCGCGCCGCGATGCCTGCAAACATTGAAGAATGCGCGCACCTCGCCGGTGCGGGACCGGGTGATCAGTACGCTCTCGTTGCCGACCTGAACGGTCCTGAATGCCCCCGGCTTGTCAAGATCGGCGGACCGCACCGCGCAGAACCACATCGCCTCGAAGATCTGGGACTGTTCCATCGCGAAGATGGTCGCGTCGGTGTAGTAGCTGCCGGGCAGGGTAGAGATCAGGCTCTGCGGCAGTCCCACGGTGGTCATCGAGATCTCCTTTGCAGGAATAGAAGTCAGGCGGGGACGGGGACGACGGCCAGTTGGCGACGCCATCGGGTGAACAGCTTGGGCTGGTCCATGCCAAGCACGGCGACCGGTTCGCCGCCACGCCGGTACACGGCGAGGAAGCTGGCATCGCGCGCGCTGCCCACCTCGAAGGTGATCTCATCGCCCGTGTGGGCGATGCCGGCGAACTGGATGCGTCGGCCGTACTGATCGGACCAGAAGTACGGCGGTTTGGCCGGGTTGCCGTTGTGCCGGCCGCCCGCAAGCAGGGTCGCGACGGCGATGGCCGGGCGCTCGAGCGCGCCGGTCCAGTGCTCGACGCGGTGGGGCCAACCGACGGACGGCTCATGCCATGCCGCACAGTCGCCGACCGCGACCACATTCGGAACGGAGGTCGCCCCGCCCGCATCGCAGACGACGCCGTTGGCGAGTTCGACGGGGCTGTCGCGCAACCACTCGACGTTGGGCACGGCGCCGATACCGACCAGCACGATGTCGGCGGCCAGGCGACGCCCGTCGGCCAACTCGATGCCGGTGACCCGGTCGTCGCCAATCAGGCCCGCGACGGGAGCCCCGCAGAGCAGCCGAGTGCCGTGCTCGGTGTGCAGACGTGCCACCGCGGCCCCCAGCTGGACACCGAGCGGACCCGCCAGGGGGGCCAGCGCGGCTTCGACCACAGTGACATCAAGACCCAACTTCGCTGCGGTGGAAGCAACTTCGGCCCCGATGAAGCCAGCGCCGATCACCACCAGCCGCGCGCCGGGCCGCAGTTCGTCGCGCAGCGCCACGGCATCGTCGACGGTGCGCAATACATGCACTCCGGCGAGGCCCTCCGAACCTGGCCACGTCCGTGCCCGCGCTCCCGTCGCGAGGACGATGCCGTCCGCCTGGATGGCGGCGCCGTTGTCGAGCTGCACGGCGGCCGCGCTGCCGTCGAGGTGCGTCGCATGAACGCCGAGCAGCCACTCGGCGTTCAGGTTGTCGTCCTCGGCCTCGAGCGTCAACGCATCCTCGCCGATGTCACCGGTAAGGAACTCCTTCGACAGCGGGGGACGGTCGTAGGGACGGCGCTGCTCGCCGCCGATGACCGTCAGGTCGCCGTCGAAGCCCTGCGCCCGTAACGCGCGAGCCGCCGACAGTCCGGCCAGCGAGGCGCCGATCACCGCAATGCTTTTCACTGCGCCGCCTCACCAGCCGCGCGGGTGGTGACGCCGGGGGGAAGGTTGGGCGGGGCATCGTCGAGCACCACGTTGATCACCCCGTCGACGATGACCACCTCATGGGTGCGCACGGGCAGCTTCGCGGGCGGTTCGTCGACCGCACCCGTGCGGAGGTTGAACCGTGAAGCGTGGAGCGGGCATTCGATCTCGCAGCCCTCGAGCCAGCCGTCGGCCAGCGACGCGTCCTGATGCGTGCAGGTGTCGTCGATGGCGAACACCTCGCCGTCGTCGGTGTGGAACACGGCGATCGGCGGATCCGCTTCGACCCTGCGCGACTCACCGCGAGGCAGGGCCGCCAGTGGACAGATTTCGAGCACGAACCGTGACCTCCCCGGTGTGACGTAGTTGTATCGGATTATGAAACGTGATTCGTATTATGCAACAGCCTGATGGAAATCGCCTGCCCTTGTCAAGAGCTGCAGAACGCGAGTTTTGCCGTCGCTAGCTCGCGTTTTCAGCGGATTACGCGGCGTTTTCGGCCCCGGTGCCGGCCAGCCACTTGGCGACAAGCTGCGGGTGCGCATCGATGAATTTCTTGGCGGCCTCGTCGTCGCTCATCCCGTCCATCGCTATCGAGCGGGCGACCGAGTTCTGGTCTTCGTTCCGTCCATTGGAAGTTCTTCACCAGCGTGTAGGCCGGGCTCCCGGATTCTGCGAACTTGGTCGAGACGATCTTGTCCAGGTCGTAGGCCGGATAGTCGCAGGCGATCTTGGCCGGGTCGGCGTCGCAGCCATCGGTGTACGGCGGCAGTTTGATCTTGACCATCGGCACTTCGCTCAACAGCCACTGCGGCGAATAGAAGTACGCGAGCAGCGGTTTCCGCTGTTGCTGGGCCTGACGGATGCTCGAGATCAACGCCGTCTCGCTACCGCCCTGCACGACCTTGTAGTCCAAGCCCGAGATTGGTCACCAATGCGTCGTCGTTGGTCACGTAGGCCGGATCTCCGTCGAGCAGCTGCCCTTTGCCGCCGGACTCGGAGGTCTTGAACAGGTGGGCGTACTTGTTGAGATTGCGCCAGTCGGTGATGTCCGGATACTGCTCGACCATCCACGGCGGCACGTACCAGCCGATCGCTCCCTCGATGCCGGTTGAGCCCGCACTCTGCGCGACGCCCATGTTGTCGATGTACTGCTGCCGGAGATCGTCGTGACCCCAGTTCTCCAGGATGGCATCCACCTGTCCGGTCGACATGCCCTGCCACGACACCTGCTCGGCGATGTGACTCTGCTTGACGAAGCAGCCCAACACGTTCTCCGCGAGATACGTGATCACTGCGGCATTCGCCTCGTACCCGACCCAGGAATTGACGGCCAGGTTGAAGGTGCCGCACGGCCTGCTGCCCGGCTTCAGCTCGCCGCGGGCCTGCAGGTCCGACACCTTGGTGGCGTTGCAGCCCGATAGAAGCAGCGCAATCGCTGCCAGCCGTGATGGCAATTCGCTTCATTCGCTTGCCCGTCCAATCCGTTTCGATGCCGCGGCGGTCGTTCGGTCGAGGATCGTGCCCAGCAGCACGATCGCCAGCCCCGCCGCCAAGCCCTTGCCGAACAGGCTGGTCTGCGCGAAGCCGGCCACCACCAGGTAGCCCAGCGCGCCGCCGCCGACCAGGCCCGCGACCACCACCATCGAGAGCACATATATAAGGCCCTGGTTGGTGGCCAAGGTCAGCGAGCGCACCGCCATCGGCAGCTGCACCTTGCTGATGACCTGCCAGGTGTTCGAGCCGACCGAGCGCGCCGCCTCGACGGTCTCGGCCGAGACGCCGCGGATGCCGTCGGCCATGATCTTGATCGACACCGGCGCGGCGTAGACGATCGCCGCAACGATGCCGGTGAACCGCGACGCCGAGAACAGCGCCAGGAACGGCACCAGGTACACGAACGACGGCATGGTCTGCGCGGCGTCCAGGAAGGGGCGCACGAACTTGTCCACGGTTGGGCTGCGGCCCATCCAGACACCGACCACGACCCCGAGCACGACGACGATGACCGTGGCGACCAGCACTGCGGCCAGGGTGTCCATGGTCGCCTGCCACAGCTCCAGCGGCCAGAGAATCAGTCCGAGACACACGGCAGTGATGAGCGCTGCGACGCGGCCTCCGACAATCAGGGCGATCGCCGTGATGGCGACGAACGTCAGCCACCACGGTGAGTTGTCGAGCAGGCTCTGCAACGGATCGAGTGTCGTCGCGGTCACCACGTCCTTGATGCCGTTGGTCACCCCTGAGAAGGTGGTTTGCGCCCAGTTGGTTACGGCGTTCGCGGCGTTGACGATTGGCGTGCCGACATCGAGGGGAATGCGGACCGACCCGAGCTGTAGTGACGACGGGAAGAGCGCGACCAGCTGATATGTGTACGACAGCCAGATGGCGATCGCGGTCACGATGCCACCGATCACGATGCCTGGACGCCGAAACTTGCTGGGTTCGGCCGATTTTCGCTGTTGGGTCTCGACGCGCTCACTCGCGGCCGTGGTGGTCCGGTCCAGGATGATGGCCAACAGCACGATCGCAAGACCGGCGTTGAACGCGGTGCCGACGTCCTGGGTCGACAACGCCTGGATCACCACCTGGCCGAGGCCGGGTGCGGCGATCAGCGCGGCGATCGTCACCATCGCCAGCGCGGCCATGATGGTCTGGTTGATGCCGAGCACGATGGTGCGCTTGGCCATCGGCAGCAGCGCGCCGAACAACTCCTGGCGCCGAGTGGCTCCGAGCGACTCGACCGCTTCCCGCGACTCTGCAGGCACCGAGCGAATGCCATGGGCGGTAAGGCGAATGACGGGTGGAGCGGCGTAGATCACCGTCGCGATGATCGCCGCGGCCGGCCCGATCAGGAACGCCAGCGTCAGCGGGGCGAGGTAGACGAACGACGGCAGGATCTGCATGAAGTCCAGCACCGGGGTGATCAATCGATTAAACGGATCGGATATGCCCGCCCAGACGCCCAGCGGAATTCCGATGAGCAGCGAGATCGTCACCGCCGCAATAGTCAGCGCCAGCGTCTCCATGCTGTCCTGCCACAGGCCTTGCAGCCCCATGAACAACAATCCACACAGTGTGAGCAGCCCGACCTTCCAGTTGCCGAGCACCCACGCCAGCAACGTGAACAGCACAACCACACCCAGCCAACCGATATAGGGGACTGGTCGCGCGTCGACGGGGTGCGCGATCAGGTCGGCGATCGCGGTGCCGAACGCGTCGATCACCGACCGGATCGGATTGAAGAAATAGGTGAAGAGCGGGTTGGTGTTTCGGCCCTCACCGACGCGGGTCTGCAGATCGGAAAGCCAGACGTGCAGCGGTTTGGTATCGGCCGGTGCCAGCGCGAGTGTGGCGCGTCCTGCCAGGAATTGGTACAGAATGACCCAGACGGCGACGATTGCGCCGATGGCCGCAAGGAACTGCGCCGGGCCACGTTCGGAGAACCACGACGTCTGCGGCTGTGAATCCGTCGCCGGCGGTGCCTGTGGGGCGCCTACCGTGAGAGTGGCCATCACGCGCCGCCCTCGTCGACCTTGCCGATCACCGTGAGGATCTCACTACGGCCCACGATGCCGAGCAGTTTGCCGTCGTCCACCACCTTGATTGGTTTGTCGGCGGCGAGCACCGGGTCGACAGCATCGCGAATCACGGTGGTGGGCGCCATTTCTGGGCCATCCATCGAGTCATCGGGGCGCTTGTCACGCATGATCCATTTCAGGGTCAGTACCCGCGAGCGCGGTACGTCGCTGACGAATTCGCGAACATAGTCGTTGGCCGGTGCGCCAACCAGCTCGTCGCCGGTGCCGACCTGGACCATCGCCCCATCGCGCATGATCAGGATCCGATCGCCGAGCTTGAGCGCCTCCGACAGGTCGTGGGTGATGAACACCATCGTCTTGCCCATCTCGTGGTGCAATCGGATCACCTCGTTCTGCATGTCGCGCCGGATCAGTGGATCGAGCGCCGAGAACGGTTCGTCGAACAGCAGCATGTCCGGATCGCTTGCCAGTGCACGGGCCAGTCCGACGCGCTGCTTCATGCCGCCCGACAGCTGATCCGGGTAGGAGTACTCATATCCCGCGAGTCCGACCAGTTCGGTGACCTCTCCTGCGCGCTGCAGCCGTTCCTTCTTCGGCATACCCTTGACCTCGAGGCCGTACGCGACGTTGTCGAGCACCCGCCGGTGGGGAAGTAGGCCGAAATGCTGGAAGACCATTGAGACCTTGCGGCGCCGCAGGTCTCGCAGCGCGTTCTCGTCGGCGGACATGATGTCGGTGCCCTGGAACACCACCTGGCCCTTCGTCGGCTCGATCAGTCGCGTCAGACATCGCACCAGCGTGGACTTTCCGGAGCCGGACAGGCCCATCACGACGAACACCTCGCCACAGCCGACGTCGAAGCTGACATCGCGCACGGCGACCGCGCACCCTGTCTTCTTCTTGATGTCTTGGACGCTCATCCGTCCCATGCTGTCGTCGGAGGCGACATCGGAAGCCTTGGCGCCGAAGACCTTCCACAGTCCGTCGACGCTCAGCTCCGCGTCGCTGCGGCGTGGGGTGGGCGGGGCGACCACCGCTGTGGGCGCGCTCTCTGTATGGATGGCCACCGAAATCTCCTAACTAGTTGGGCTGTCGGTCATTCAAGATGCAGTGGTCTGCAGGTCAGCCACGGAACCACCGCTCGGGGCGCGGGTTGGTGTTCTGCCAGATGTGCTTGATCTCGCGGTATTCGTCGAGTCCGGTTCGGCCGAGTTCGCGGCCATTGCCCGAGCGCTTCATGCCGCCCCATTCAGCCTGCGGCACATAGGGGTGATAGTCGTTGATCCAGATTGTGCCGTGCCGTAGCCGGTGCGCGACGCGCTGAGCCTTGCCTGCGTCCTGGGTCCACACCGCGCCTGCCAACCCGTAGTCGGTGTCGTTGGCGATACGTACCGCATCGTCTTCGTCGGTGAATGTCTCGACTGTGAGCACCGGGCCGAATGACTCGTCCCTGGTCACGGACATGCCGGAGTGGCAGCGATCCAGAACCGTTGGAGGATAGAAGAAGCCATCCTTTAGGTGCACATCGTCGGGTCGGCGCCCGCCGCAGCGCAGCACCGCGCCTTCAGCCAGTCCGGCGGCCACGTAGGCCTCGACCTTCTCGCGGTGCGCGGCGGAGACCAGCGGCCCTGTCTCGGCGTCCGGGTCGAAAGGTCCGCCGAGGGTGATCCGCTCGGCGCGTCGGACTACTTCGTCGACGAACCGATCGTGCAGTGACTCCTCGACGATCAGGCGAGCACCCGCCGAACACACCTGACCCGAATGTAGGAAGACCGCGGTGAGCGCGAAATCCACCGCGGTCTCGAAGTCGGCGTCGGCGAAGACGACGTTGGGATTCTTCCCGCCGAGTTCGAGCGCGACACGTTTGACGGTCGCCGCGGCGGCGGCCATCACCCGGGTGCCTGACGGCACACCACCGGTGAACGACACCATGTCCACGTCGGGGTGTTCGGACAGTGGCGCACCCGCCGCGGGCCCGGCGCCGAGCACGAGATTGGCGACGCCGGTGGGCAGACCCGCTTCCTCCAACGCCCGCATGAGTAGGACCGAGGTCGACGGCGTCAGTTCGCTCGGTTTGAGCACGAAGGTGTTGCCTGCCAACAGCGCTGGGGCAACCTTCCAACTAGCTTGCAGCAGAGGGTAATTCCACGGGGTGATCAATCCGCAGACGCCGACCGGCTCGTAGACCAGGCGGCTGATCGCATCCGCCCTGCCGGTGTCCACGACGTGGCCGGCATCGGTGCCCCCGATGCCCGCGTAGTAACGCAGGCACGCTGCGACGTCATCCATGTCGTATTCGGCCTCGACGATCCGCTTGCCGGTGTCGAGCGCTTCGGCGCGGACGAAATCCTTGCGGTCGCGGTCGATCAGGTCGGCGGTGCGAAACAACACCGCCGCCCGGTCATGTTCCGGCATGTGCGGCCACGGGCCGGTGTCAAACGCCTGGCGAGCCGCTGCGATCGCAGCGTGAGTGTCCTCGGCGGATGCCTCAGCGGCCTGTGCCACCAGCTGGCCGTCAGCCGGACATCTGATTTCGCGGCGAGCGCCGTCGAGTGCAGGACGCCATTCACCCGCGATGAACATATTCAGGTGTTCCGCCACCTATTCGGCCTCTCACCCTGCAACCTAGATGTTGCGTATTGCGCAATGGAACCCTCTACATGCAACAGAGTGAACCGTGTCCTACGTCACTGTCAAGAGCGGGGCGGAAACGAAACTCGCTGGTAACAAGGCGGCAGAGGGCGCTCTTGACCGCCAAAGCCGCACGCAGCTATGATACCGATCACACACTGATATATCAGTTATCGCCAATCTGGTATTCAACCCCCGAAGGTCCCCGCGAACGGAGCATCGACATGAGCGTCCTGAACGAACGTCTGGCCGACTTCGATCCCGAGATCGCCGAGTTGATCGGCAAGGAACTCGAACGCCAGCGCACCGGCCTGGAGATGATCGCGTCGGAGAATCATGCGCCGCTCGCCGTCATGGAGGCCCAGGGTTCGGTCCTTACTAATAAGTACGCCGAAGGCTACCCCGGGCGGCGGTATTACGGCGGCTGCGAGCACGTCGACGTCGTCGAGCAGACGGCGATCGATCGAGTCAAGTCCCTGTTCGGCGCGGAGTTCGCCAACGTGCAACCCCATTCCGGTGCGCAGGCCAATGCCGCGGTCATGCACGCGCTGCTGAAACCGGGCGACACCATCCTCGGGCTCTCGCTCGACTGCGGTGGTCACCTCACCCACGGGATGCGGCTGAACTTCTCGGGCAAGCTGTACAACGTTGCGGCCTATGGTGTTTCGCGCGACGACTACCTGATCGACATGGATCAGGTTGCCGAGGCGGCGCGCGAGCACCGGCCTCAGATGATCATCGCGGGCTGGTCAGCTTATCCGCGGCACCAGGACTTCGCCCGATTCCGGGAGATCGCCGACGAGGTGGGGGCGTACCTGATGGTCGACATGGCCCACTTCGCGGGCCTCGTGGCGGCCGGGCTGCATCCGTCACCCGTGCCGCATGCCCACGTGGTGACGTCCACTACGCACAAGACCCTCGGTGGTCCGCGCGGCGGCATCATCCTGACAAAGGACGCCGACATCGCCAAGAAGATCAACTCGGCGGTCTTCCCCGGTCAGCAAGGCGGACCGCTGGAGCACGTCATCGCGGCCAAGGCGGTCGCCTTCAAGATGGCGGCGATGCCCGATTTCGTCGAGCGTCAGCAGCGATGCATCGACGGCGCGAAGATCCTCGCGGAGCGGCTGTCTCAGCCCGATGTCCGCGAGGCGGGGATCGCGGTGCTCACCGGCGGCACCGACGTCCACCTGGCGTTGGTAGACCTGCGCAACGCGGAGATCGACGGTCGGCAGGCAGAGGACCGGTTGGCGACGATCGGGATCACGGTGAACCGCAATGCTATTCCGTTCGATCCGCGTCCGCCGATGGTGACGTCGGGACTTCGCATCGGCACGCCGGCGCTCGCGGCCCGCGGCTTCCAACCGGAGGACTTCGCTGCCGTCGCCGATCTGATCGCACAATGCCTGATCGCCGCGCCGGACGCGGACACCGCGAAGTTGGCGCGGGCGGTCAGTGAGCTCGCCGAGCGTCATCCGCTCTATGCACAGCTGTAGTCAGGGGGACAGTCAGTGACCATTAGTGTCTTCGAGCTCTTCAAGGTCGGTGTCGGTCCGTCGAGTTCCCATACCGTCGGCCCGATGCGGGCGGCGGCCAGGTTTGTCGCCGATCTCGACGCGTCCGGGGTTCTCGCTCGGGTGGCCGATGTGAAGGTCGAGCTGTACGGCTCACTGGCGGCGACCGGCCGCGGCCATGGCACGCTGCCGGCAGTTCTGCTCGGGCTCGAGGGGTACCGTCCCGAAACGATCGAGTCCGACGAGATGGAAGCCGGGCGAGAGCGGCTGCGCGGCAGCGGCAAGATCATGCTCGGCGGGCGGGTGCCGATCGCCCTGTCCGAGGAAGACATCGCGCTGTACACGCGGACTGTGCTGGACTTCCACCCGAACGGCATGACGCTCACGGCGTATGCGGCCGACGACAGCACACTGCATCGGCGCACGTACTACTCCATCGGGGGCGGATTCGTCGTCACCGAGGGCGAGATCGCCAGCGATACCACTGTCGGCGACAACGAATCGTCGTTCTCGTCGGCCGCGGAACTGCTCGCGCTCGCTTCGGGCACCGGCAGGTCGATCAGCGAGGTGATGCTCGCTCATGAGTGCCGCACGCGTAGCGTCGACGACGTCCGCGATCAGCTGCTTCATCTGCGTGACGTCATGGTGGAGTGCGAGCAGCGTGGCATCAGCCGCACCGGTCTGCTGCCCGGCGCGTTAAGGGTACGCCGGCGGGCGGGGCAGTGGCATCAGCGACTCGACCAGGAAGACCCCGACCGTGATCCGCGGTTCGCCGAGGATTGGGTGAACCTGGTGGCGCTCGCGGTCAACGAGGAGAACGCGTCGGGCGGGCGCATCGTGACCGCGCCGACCAATGGCGCAGCCGGGATCATTCCTGCGGTGTTGCACTATGCGATGCACTACACCGAGGCGGGGGCATCGGATCCGGATGATGTGACGGTGCGCTTTCTGCTCACCGCGGGCGCGATCGGATCGCTGTATAAAGAGAGGGCCTCGATTTCCGGCGCCGAGGTCGGTTGCCAGGGTGAGGTCGGCTCGGCGTCATCGATGGCGGCCGCCGGTCTGGCCGAAATCCTCGGCGGCACACCGGAACAGGTCGAGAATGCGGCCGAGATCGCGATGGAGCACAGCCTGGGACTGACCTGCGACCCGATCGCTGGGCTTGTGCAGATTCCGTGCATCGAACGCAACGCGATATCAGCTGGAAAGGCGATCAACGCCGCGCGTATGGCGCTGCGCGGCGACGGCGACCACCGCGTCAGCCTCGACGAGGTGATCGAAACGATGCGCGCCACGGGACGCGATATGAGTTCGAAGTACAAGGAGACGTCGACCGGTGGGCTTGCCGTGAACGTATCGGTGAACTACGTCGGCTGCTGAGCGAGGATGAGTTCGGCGAACTGCTCGGTACACTCGATCGGGGTGAAATGCCCTGCGGCGTCGGCAACATGGAGCCGCGCA